>NZ_CP196351.1:0-1333750 GCF_051668705.1 Parasphingorhabdus sp. DH2-15
TCATCTATCGGCCAAGAGGTTTTCCCCGAAACCAGCCTCGATACGATCGGTGTCACTGTCTCTTACCCCGGCGCAACACCCCAAGAGGTTGAAGAATCCATCGTCCAGAGGATTGAAGAAGCGGTCGAAGCGATTGAAGATGTCAAAGAGATTACGTCTACCGCATCCGAAGGATCAGGCTCGGTCAATATCGAGCTTGAAGCCGGCACCGATTTGGCACGCGCCTTGGATGATGTGAAATCGGAAGTCGACCAGATCAATACCTTTCCCGTCGATGCAGAAGAACCCAATATCCGCGAACTGACAACCCGTCAGGTATTGATGAAAATCGCGCTTTATGGTGATGTCTCCGAACGCACACTCAAAGAATCCGCTTATGCGCTAGAAGACGCCATCTCCGCTTTGCCAGATGTCAGCTATGTGGAAACAAGTGCTGTCCGTGATTATGAGATTTTTGCCGATATCTCGCAGGATCAGCTGCGCGCGCTTAATCTTTCGCTCACTGATGTCTCCAATATTGTGACGTCAAGCAGCCTTGATAGCCCCGCCGGTTCGATCAATACAGATAGCGAGGAAGTGCGCATCCGTACGGTTGGGCAGAATTATAACCAGCAGGATTTTGAAGATATTGTGCTGCTAACCACCGCGGAAGGCGCGATTTTGCGTCTGGGTGATGTGGCGACCATCAGAGACAGTTTTGAAGATACCGATCTGATTGCAAAATTTGATGAAAAACCCGTGGCCTTTGTCGATGTCTATCGGACCAGCGATGAGCGCGTTCTTGATGTCTCGGCAGCGGTCTTGGAATTGTTGGAAGACAAATATGATTTCCCGCCGGGCATTAGCTATGCGATCTGGGATGATGATTCCGAGCTACTTGATGACCGGCTTAGCTTGCTGCTGAAAAATGCTGCTATCGGCCTGCTGCTCGTGCTGGTCGCGCTCACCTTGTTTCTTGATCTTAAACTGGCTTTTTGGACGGCAATTGGTATTGGCGCGACATTTATCGGTGCCATCTTTCTGCTGCAATATGCTGGCTCCAGCATCAACATGTTCTCATTATTCGGCTTTATCCTTGCCTTGGGGCTGGTGGTTGATGATGCGGTTGTCGTGGGGGAAAATGTCTATGCGGAGCGAGAGCGTGGACGCAGCGGTGTAGGCGCCGCCATTGCGGGTGCACAGCGGGTGAGAATCCCCGTTATCTTTGCCGTTCTGACAACCATAACCGCCTTTTCGCCTCTATTGGTCGTGGGCGGGACAATTGGCAAAATCCTTGCGGATATTCCGCTGGTTGTCTTGTCGGTTCTGGCATTGTCTTTGGTGGAGGCATTGCTGGTGCTGCCCTATCACCTCTCCCATCTGCCAGCCGCAGGAACCGCCGCCAAAAACCGTGTCGCAGCATTTTTTGAGCGAGTGCAGAAGACAGTTGATCAACGCTTTCAAAGCTTTGTTGAAGGACCACTTGACCGAGCGCTGACATTCACTGTGCATGCGCCAGCGATCATATTGTCCGGCGCAGTTGCAGTGCTCATCCTTTTTGTCGCCATGCTGCCAGCCGGTATTATAAAATTCAGTTTCTTTCCTGATATTGAGGCTGATCTTGTCACCGCATCGCTTGAGCTACCCGCAGGCGCGACCATTGATCGCACAGCGGCTATCACCAAACGTATTGAAGATGCGGGCGAACGCGCCATCACAAAATTGGTGGGCGAAAATGGCAATCGCGATCTCTTAGTGGAATCCACCTATACCACCATAGGGTTGCAGCAAGTAACCGGCGGGCCAGACGGACTGCGCGAGACATTTCGCCCCAGCCTCTCCAACATCCAAATATCCCTGTCAAAATCCGAAGATCGCACAATTTCAGCCATCGCATTGGAAGAAGCCTGGCGCGAGGAGCTAGGCGAAGTCCCCGAAGCGCGCTCCCTCACTATTTCATCATCGCTATTGTCCATTGGCGAGCCAATCAATCTGCAGGTATCTCACCCCGATGATGCGACGCTGGATGTGGTGCGCCAGCGGATTATGGGCGAATTGCAAAAGATCAATGGCGTTTTTGATGTTGAGAGCGATCAAGATGCCGGAATGCGCGAGATTGAGTTGCGCCTAAAGCCATCAGCGCGAACATTGGGAGTGACCTTGCAAGATGTCGCCGCGCAGGTGCGTGCTGCATTTTTTGGCGCCGAAGCGGTAAGGGTTCAGCGCGGACGCGAAGATGTGCGTGTATATGTGCGTCTGCCCGAAGAGGAACGCAATTCCATCGCCGATATTGAGCGTTTCCGCATTCGGGTTGCTGGCGGATTTGCTTCGGTTTCCTCTGTCGCAGAAGCATCGTTCACCAACGCACCATCGCAAATCAAACGTGAAGATGGGCGGCGTGTCGTCACCATAACCACAGATGTTGATGAAGATATTATCACAGCACAGGAAGCCAACGCTTTGGTTGCCGATCAGATAATGCCGCCCATTTTGGCGGACTATCCCGCGCTGCAATATGATTTTGGCGGGCAGCAAAAGGAGCAGCAAGACAGTTTTGGTGATCTAGGCGCAGCATTTGGCTTGGCTTTGATCGTCATTTATGGCCTGCTTGCCATCCCCTTCCGCTCTTATACCCAACCGCTCATTATTATGGCCGCCATACCTTTTGGTCTGGTTGGCGCATTATTTGGGCATTTGTTGCTGGGCATACCATTGGGTATTTTGTCCATATTTGGAATTGTCGCTCTTTCAGGCGTTATCATCAATGGCGCGCTGGTCCTGATCGACTTTCTCAACGAAAATTTACAGACCGGAATGGGGCCAGAGGATGCCGTGATTGATGCTGCCAAATCCCGTTTCCGACCTATTATGTTGACCGCAATCACTACTTTTTTGGGCGTTGCACCGATTACTTTCGAAACCAGCATTCAAGCGCAATTCCTCATTCCTATGTCGGCCAGCCTTGGTTTCGGTGTCTTAATTGGTACGGCACTGCTCATGCTAGTGATACCGGCATTGGCAATCGTGCATTTGCGCAGTTTGGAGATGATCCGCAGATGGAAAGAGAGTGATTCAACGCCTCAAAATACTGTGGCAATTTAGTCACATATTGCGCACCAAAAATGCGTAAAATGGTCGATTTGCGCCATTTTGTTACATGCTCACGGTTCACAAACCCAATTTACCCCTTATAACCAGCCCTTCATTTTGAAAGCCGTATTCGCATGGGGACAAGTTTCTGCGGCTTTGCAATGGGTTCGATAGGCTTAACGCTGGTCGGGTGTATTTTTCCCTATACTTCTTAATTAGACCCACGAGGTTATTTTGAAATATTTTAAAACGGGCGCATCGCTTGCGGTTATCGCAGCTATGGGCTGTGCATCGGCACAAGCTCAAGAAACACAAAATCAACAGCCACAGGCAGAAGAACAAGATCAGCAAAGAGGGGTTCAGGAAATTGTCGTCACTGCAACAAAACGCAGTGCGGACTTGCAAGATGTTCCTGTTGCGGTTCAGGCATTGGGTGAAGAAACTCTCGATCAGCTGAACGTGACGGTTTTTGACGATTATCTGCAACAATTGCCAGGTGTTACCGCTGGCGGCGGTGGCCCCGGCCAAAGCACCATCTATATTCGCGGTCTGGCTTCGACCACACCTAACCTAACCACGGCTGGCGTTGCTGGTCTGGCGCCCAATGTGGCGCTTTATCTTGATGAGCAACCTGTCTCTCAACCAGGTCGTAACCTTGACGTTTACGCAGCTGACCTTGAGCGTGTAGAGGTTCTCTCCGGTCCACAAGGCACATTATTTGGTGCCAGTTCACAAGCCGGTACGGTGCGTTTGATCACCAACAAGCCAGTGCTTGGCGAATTTCAGGCAAAAGTCAAAGCGGGCGTTGCCTTCACAAAGAGCGGCACTATCAGCAACAATTTCGAAGCCACTTTGAACGTGCCCATTGGCGATCGCTTTGCTGTTCGGGCCGTTGGTTATTATGATAATCAGGGCGGCTATATCGACAATGTCGCCGGCACACGCAGCACGATCGAAAGTGCGCGCTTCCGTCCCGAAGGTACGGTGAGAGAGAATGGCGTACCGGTAAATGCCGCGCGTGCAGGTCTTCAGGCTGGAGCGGATCTCAGTAACGTCAATTTCCTGCTGGCAGATAACAGCAATCTGATTGAGGAAAATTTCAACGACACCCAATATCTGGGGTTTCGTATCAGCGGCAAATATGAATTTTCCGACAGCTGGAACCTGACAGTCGCACATGCGCGGCAGGGTCTGGATTCAGACGGTGTGTTTTTCACTGACCCATCATTGGGTGATCTGGAAATTCAGCGTTTTGAAGAAGATGAAATTGAAGATGATTTCAGCAATACCAGCTGGACATTGGAAGGCCGTATCGGCGCATTGGAGATTGTCTATACCGGCGCATATACAGAGCGTGAAACATCACAGCGTGTAGATTATTCTGACTATCTGTTTGTTGGCCAATATCTGCCTTATTATATTTGCGATGGCTCAGTTTCCTATCCCGGTGCTGGCGGCCCTTCAGGAACATGTCAGGCACCAAATCTGTTCGTAAATTCGCTTACAGAAACAGAGGTGCAAACACATGAACTTCGCTTCAGTACCCCTGATGATTATTGGGTCAAAGTCACTGCCGGCGCTTTTTATAGCGATCTTGAGCTGACCGAGCGTAACGACTTCACCTATCCGGGCAGCACAGCCATCGACCTGTTCGGCGGCTCTTTCCCGCCCAACTTTGCCCAGCCTAACGCTTTCGCAACAGACCGCACCGCATTTCCCGCTGGCGTGATCTTCCGCAACGATGTGCGCCGGACCGATGAACAATTCGGTATATTTGGTGAAGCAACATTTGATGTGTCGGATCAGTTCGCCATTACTTTGGGCGCCCGCTATTTCGATGTTGAAGTTGACCTTGAGGGCAGCGCGAACAGCTCTTTCTGTAATTCCAGCGGCGTCGATGAAAATGCCTTTGGCACGAACATCAGCGACCTGTTCGACGGCGATGGCAGCTTTACCTTTATTGGCAGCTGTACAGATGCATTGCGGCAAACCTTTACCGCAGGGCAATCCATTGCAGATATTGAAGCCGCTGGCCTGTCCAACGCACAAGCTCAGCAAGTTTTCAATTCGCTTGCTGCGCCTGACACAGCGTCAACCGATGGCTTTATCTTTAAAATCAACGCGACATGGACGCCAACTGATGATCTGCTATTTTACGCAACCTATTCAGAAGGTTTCCGCCCTGGCCTGTTAAACCGCCCAGGCGGCGCAACAAGCCCCACCGGTTTTGTCGTGCCTTTCGCGCTTGATACCGATGATGTGCAAAATTATGAAATTGGCTGGAAAACCTCATTATTTGATAATCAGGTCCGGTTTAACGGCAATGCATTTTTTGTTGATATTCAAAGGCTGCAAACCACCATTTTTGACACCAGCATCACCAATTTGTTCTTCTCGGACAATGCGGCCGACGCGGAAATTTTTGGTGTTGAAGGCGATATCACCATAGCGCCTTATGCCGTTGATGGGTTGACCGTCTCTGCCGGTTTCTCTTTCCTTGATACCGAGGTGACCGAAGTACTGACACCAACAGGCGATGTGCTTGTTGGTTCTACCCTTGCCTTTGCACCCAGCTTCCAAGGCAATATACGCGCACGTTATGAGTGGAATGTTTTTGGTGATTGGACTGGCCATGTCCAGCCGCAGCTAACGCACTCTGCTTCTGTTGCGACGGATATTATTCAGATCAACCGTCTGACACTTGATAGCTGGACAACCGTTGGTTTTGCCGCAGGTATTACCAATGATAGCTGGTCGCTCGAACTCTTTGGTGAAAACCTGTTCGACGAACGCGCCCAGATCAGCGCCAATTTTGTCAATGACCGGTCACGGATCACTGTCAACCGTCCTCTCACGGTCGGGCTGAGAGCATCTTTCAGATACTAAGCCAGCAACATAATGACGAAAGGGGGCTTCATTACTGATCACCCCCCTTTTCTAGACAGCAATCCCTTAATCGCTCATGATCCACACAGATGTCTGACCCCCAACAAATCGATCAAAGCTGGATGCAATCCGTCCAGTCGCTCATGTATAATGGGCAGTTTGAGCGGGCGTTGCATGATGTTGGCAATGTGCTGAAAGCTGATCCCGATAATATTGACGGGCTATATATAAAGGCGGTTTGCGAACGGTATCTTGGGCATAATCAGGTTGCACTGACCAGTATAGAACGCCTTAAAGGCCTGTCTCCCGATTTTGGGCGCGCTCATCAGGAAGAAGGCCATATCCACCGTGCGCTTGGCAATTTGGATGCGGCCCTGATTGCGTATAAACGGGCATGTCAATGCAACCCTGTCTTACAGGCCAGTTGGAAGGCACAGGCCGATATTCTGCAAAGCCGCGGCGAGAATATTGCAGCGTCAGAAATGCGCGGGCAGGAACAGCGCGTATCGGCACTTCCCAAAGAACTGGTCGCGGTGTCACACCTGCTTTATGAAGGCAAGCTGGTCAAAGCCGAAGCAGCCTGCCGGCATTTCCTGCAAAAGCACCCGCATCATGTGGAAGCGATGCGTTTGCTGGCTGATGTTGGTGGCCGGCTCGGTGTATTGGAAGATAGCGACTTTCTTCTGGAAAGCGCGCTGGAGTTTGAGCCTGACAATACTCAGGTGCGCATTGATTATATACAGGTTCTGCGCAAACGGCAGAAATTTGCCGAAGCGCTGAATGAAAGCCGAAAACTCTATGAGCGTGATACGGCCAACCCCGTTTTTCAATCGCTCTATGCCATAGAGTTGATGCAAACTGGCGAATATGAAAATGCCCTTGCACTGTTTGATGACGTGCTTGCCCGTCTTCCGAATGACCCCATCACCCTCACTTCTCGTGGTCATGCGCTGAAAACCTATGGCCGTCATGATGACGCCGTACAGTCCTATCAAAAAGCGATTCATTCAGATGCCGGACATGGTGACGCTTATTATGGCTTGGCAAATCTGAAAACCTATCAATTTGGCGATGATGAGATCGCTGCGATGCAGGCGCAATTGTCCAGCGGCCAATTAAGCTATCAAAATCGTATCCATATGTGCTTTGCATTGGGCAAGGCTTATGAAGATCGCAAAGATTATGATCAGTCATTCGGCTATTATGACAATGGCAATCTGCTAAAGCGTCAACAATCGCGATATGATGCCGACAAGATGACGGCCGAGCTGGACGCACAAATTGCCGCTTGCACTCCGGAGCTGTTCGCTAGCCAGAGCAACAAAGGCCATATGGCGCAGGACCCGATTTTCATCCTCGGATTGCCGCGCGCTGGCTCAACATTGCTGGAACAGATATTGGCATCGCACAGTCAGGTTGATGGTACGCTGGAGTTGCCGAATATATTGTCGCTTGCACACAGGCTGCGCCGTAAAAAGCGTGCTGGTAATATTTCACTCTATCCAGATAATCTGCACGAATTATCGGCGCAGCAACTGGCAGAAATGGGTGAGAATTTTATCGAGACAACCCGCATCCATCGGCAAGGTGCGCCGTTTTTCATTGATAAGATGCCCAATAATTTTCGGCATATCGGGCTCATCAAGCTAATCCTGCCCAATGCCAAGATTATTGATGCCCGCCGCGAACCCATGGCCTGTTGCTTCTCCGGCTTTAAGCAGCTCTTTGCCGAGGGTCAGGAGTTTACCTATGGCCTTAAAGAAATCGGCCAATATTATCGTGATTATGTGCGGCTGATGGATCATTGGGATAGCGTCCTGCCCGGTGCAATTTTGCGCGTGCAACATGAAGATGTTCTGGACGACCTTGAGGGTCAGGTAAAGCGCATGCTGGACTATCTCGGTCTGCCTTTTGAACAGGCATGTATAGATTTTCACAAAACAAAACGGGCGGTCAGAACCGCCAGTTCCGAACAGGTTCGCCAACCTATTAGCAAGGCAAGCGTCGATCTCTGGCGTCATTATGAAGACCATTTGCAGCCGCTCAAAAATACGCTGGGAACAAAAATATTGGAGCCACAAGCGTGAGCAATCAAGGCATAGAAGAATCCGTCAGCATCAATAGCGAATATGAATGCGATTATGAGGCGGGGCAGGATAATGTGAACCCGTTCGGGCTGGAAATGCACAATCCAGTCTTTTTCATCAGCGCCCTGTTGATCTTTTTGTTCGTTATCTCGACTCTGGCCTTTCCCGACATCTCGAAAGTCTGGTTCGAAGCGATCAAGGCCTGGACGCTGCAATATTTTGACTGGTTCTTTGTCATTGCCACCAATGTGGTTCTGCTCTTTTGCATTGGTGTGTTGGCATCGCCTCTGGGCAAAATCAGGCTGGGCGGACAAGACGCCAAACCGGAGTTCAGTACGATCAGCTGGATCGCCATGCTGTTTTCCGCTGGTATCGGCATTGGTATGGTCTTTTACGGCTCGGCTGAGCCCATGGCCTATTATACAGATTGGGGCGGCACGCCGCTCAATGTCGAACCGCGCACGCCCGAAGCGCAAAGATTGGCACTGGGCGCAACCATCTTTCACTGGGGCCTTACACCATGGGCCGTTTACGCGCTTATCGGCCTTGCTCTGGCCTTTTTTGCCTTCAACAAAGGTTTGCCGCTGACGATACGATCAGCTTTTTACCCCCTATTGGGCGAGCGCGTATGGGGCTGGCCAGGTCATATCATCGACATATTGGCGGTGATCGCAACATTGTTCGGATTGGCCACATCGCTAGGCCTTGGCGCGCAACAGGCAGCAACCGGTCTGTCTTTTCTCTTCGATATTGAGGCGAGCCTGACATCACAATTGCTCTTAATTGCCGGTATTTCCGGACTGGCCATTATATCCGTGGTCCGCGGCATGGATGGCGGCGTTAAATTGCTCAGCAACATCAATATGGTGCTGGCGGCCTTATTATTAGCCTTTGTCTTTGTGACGGGCCCCACAGCAGAGATTATCTCCGGCTTTGGGACGGCTTTGGTCAGCTATGCCGAATATGCGGTACCACTGAGCAATTGGGTCGGACGGGACGATACAGAATGGTATCATGGCTGGACCATATTCTATTGGGCATGGTGGGTAAGCTGGTCACCCTTTGTTGGCATGTTTATCGCGCGTATCTCACGCGGTCGCACAATCAGACAGTTTCTAAGTGTTGTCCTGATTGTCCCCGTTATCGTTGCCACCATCTGGTTCACCACCTTTGGCGTTACCGCGATGGAACAGATTAATAATGGCATTGGTGAATTGCCCGGAGGTATCACACAGGCGCCTTTGGTCCTGTTCCAGATGCTGGAAAATCTGCCCATGACGGACATCATATCGTCATTAGCGATTATCCTGCTGATCGTCTTTTTCGTGACATCATCAGATTCCGGATCATTGGTTATTGATGCCATTACGGCCGGTGGTCGCACTGATGCTCCTGTTTCACAGCGGATTTTCTGGGCAATTTTACAGGGACTGGTCGCCGCTGCATTATTGGTCGGCGGCGGTGCCGGTGCTTTGGGTGCTGTACAAGCTGGCACAATTGCCAGCGGGTTGCCATTCACCTTCGTGCTGCTGGTTTGTTGCTACAGCCTTTTCAAAGGACTGGTTTCAGAGCATCGCGCCTTAGCAAGTTTCGAGATAAAGGCCGAAGCAACCAGCTAGTCCCCATGGGTCTGGCTCTTATGGTTCGGTGTCGCTAGGCACTTCAACAGAGTCATTCTTGGCAATTTGCGGCGCCAATGACTGAACTTTGATCGCGCCTAGGCTGACCAACGGGTTATCATTGTCCAGAACGACTTTGCCTTTGACCAAGCCTGTCGCAGCGCGCAATATTTTTGCCGCCTCTTCAGCTATGCGCAGAGTATAAGCGCCATAGGGCACGCGATCGAAAAGGAAGAAGCCGTCAAACTCGGTCAATGTGCTGCGTGCGACCTGACCTTCTTGATTGACCAGTTCAAGCGTAACACCGCCCACCCCGACACCGCCTGATTGTACTAGCGTGCCATCGACCTCTCCCGCTGCAACAAGCGGTAGCTCGATGCGGGTCGGTACGCCCGGACGCGGTGTCACCACAATGCCGGACGTAGATGGCTGCAAATAAGGGTCTGGCAAGCTGCCGCCGTCAATACCAACCAGAATTGGCTGGAACGGGCGTAGACCATCTATTAACGCTCTGCCATTTTCATCGGTGGGTTGGTCAGCAATGGCTAGACCAGCAGTCAGCTCAACCTCTTGCTCAAGCGGTTCATCTGGCTGACGAATGCCATCACGGTTATTATCGCGGAACACTGTAGCCAGAACCTGACCATTGGATGCAAGACGCTCATTGCTGAAACGGAATTTTCCATTACGTGGGTCAGGCCCAATGCTGAATGCCAGATTGAGGCCAGCCGCAAAGGAACCGTCAGATGCCGCTTCAATGCTGCTGTTGAGAGAAAATTTATCAAATTGGCGGACATAGCCCAATGCCAACCGCGTGCGATTATTTTCGCCATCAAAACCCAGCTCCGCACGCCAGCTATTTCTGCCGCCATTGCGCCATTCGCCTATAATGGATGCTGTTCGAAAGCGTGTTTCCGGAGCAATGCGGAATCGCGACTCCCCGCGCAACCGGAATTTGCCAAAGCGAATATTGCCAAGCAACCCTGCCTCCAGCTGGTCATCAGGGTTCGGACCAAAGGAATTGCGTGTTCGGTCATAATCCAGCTCGCCAGTGATCGAAACTCTTTGCAAATTGGCTGAAACACGGCCGGATAGCTCTAATGTATCGCTGCCGGTTGTACGCGTACGATATGTCGCATCAAACTCTACAGGAAAGGAAACACGGCCCCGTTTAAAGAAATGGCTAACTGCAAGATTATGTCTTGAGTTCACGTTTTGTTCTAGTTGGTCAGACTGGAAGTCGCTCGTCGCCCAGATTGTCTCAACGCGGTAAAAGCTGTTTCCACTGCGGCCCAGTGCCTGACCACGCAAAGCACCCCCACCATTGCCATTTGCAGCAAGTGAGAAGTCAAATAACGTGTTGCCAAAGGCACGCCTAGCGCCCAGTTCAGCGATGTTGAACCGCTCACCATCGACATTCAGACTATGAATAGCGCCGGTGAGCGTTGTCCGCTTATCCAGGCCATGTTCCAAACCAACACTCGCGCGCAAGCCCTGTGTGCGCAAGACCGTCTCTTGCGCGCCTATGGTGATCAAATCTCGGCCTGACTCCGCAAAACCGGCCCAATAATATGTTTTGCCAGGTGGCAAGGCGTCAGCTCCGACGCGTTGACTCCGTCTTTCTCTGCGGATTTGCCCCTGCGGCCCATATAGCACAACCTCAAAATCATTACGGCCAAACAGCAAAGGCACATCAACAAATTCATAACGGCCGTCGTCACGGTTTTCCGCAAAAGCGATCAGTTGATCATTGCGATACAGTTCAGCATCCCAACCAACCGGCAATGACCCGCGAAAACTGGTGCGGTCAAAGCTATTGCCCCGGTTAAGCGGTCTGTTGGTAATAAAGGCACCGCGTCCAATGACAGATTGCGCAACCAGTGGCGTGGAGAAAGTGGAAATATCGCCTGCTGCAACCTGTGTCGCGCCGGCAGGCCCCAATAACTCGCCATTAGGGTCTGATCTAAAGGCACGAACGCGCAGACTTTCAGGAACACCTTGGTTATTCGATGCCAGCCGTGCATCAACCGATGCTTTGCCAATCTCTCCTGATGCAAAAAACTCATAGCGCACATCAACATCTGACCGGTTGGTCGTGGAATCACGCAAGCCGCCCACAGAAACAACCGCATCAACAGACGGCGTTTGCCAGAATTTATAAGGCTGCTCCGCCTGTGGCATGTCAGCAAGGTCGAAAATCTTTTGCGGGCGTATCTTGGCCGCTTTTTCCTTACGCTCTGCTGCCCGTTGAAACGGCAATTTGCGGTCTGACGTTAAGAGCAACAACGCGTTGGAAAGATCGGGCGTTAATTCGAGACCCAGCCATTTGGCCAAGGCTTTTGTATCAATACACCAGCCTTCCGGCGCATCATAAATATCACCTGGTTTCAGTTGATATTTATTGTTCATGGTTTGTACCATGCCTTGGTCACGATCAACAACCAGTGTCTCATTCTCAGCGAATATCCAGCCAGTTGCGCGGCGCGACTTCTTATCAAGTCGGACCGGGAGATTGAGCGACATGATGATATCAGCAAAATCAACGCATATGCCGTTTGGTGTCTGGTATCCACGCACACCATCGCCCAGGCTGAACCGCCCAGAGCGTATATCAAGCAACAAAAAGTCGTCATCACTGGGCTGCCAATTGGCTGCACTTGGCGCTGATTGTGCATAGGCCATGCCCTGTCCCATAGACAGCGGGGCGATCAGCATTGCTGCTGCCGCCATGACGCCAAAAGCGCCGCGCTGGAAGATGGGTTTTAGGTACATGCTTTATCTAATGCATTGATTTATGGTGTTATTGTAACGCAGTGTCGATTTTGGAGATCAAACCGCCGCCAGCATTTGGTGCCTCGTAAAAAGCAATAGTCACAGGTGCTGAGCGCAATGCTTCTGCCAGCTCATCAGGAATGCTCAGACGTACAGTACGGTTTTCCAATTCAGGATAGATGGCAATACCGCGCGCAACCATCAGGGGTTCGGAATCGCCCTGTCTGGTAACCCGTACTTCGCCATAAACAGAGCCTTGACCAGCGCGTGACATATCAAAAGCCAGAGCATGGCCGCCCTGTTCACGCTTTTCCAGTCGCCCATTGGCAATGCTGGCTGTCGCTTCCAAGCGGCCGCGGCGAATGATGATAGGGATAGTAACACCATAAATTGGCGTCAGTGCGATCGAAAGACCTTCAACCTGTGTGTTGATCTTTTCGGTAATCGCTTCGGCTTTGGGTATAGCACGGAACAGCATATGCGCACGATATTCGCCATCGGCCAATCCAGCGGGAGCACGAACACCAATTCGGATGGCTTGCGGCTGATTAGGCGGCAATGTTACCCGGCGCGGTGCATAGCGTATCATTTGCAATGCCGCTTTTTCGAGCTGATTGACCTCTTCTTCAGAAACCTCCGCCAATGCCCCATCAGGGGTCATGCGACGCAGTTCCAGGCTGATGCGATATGTCGCCTCTTCTGCACCAACATTGTTCAATATCACCTCGGTGCCGCGCTTTCCATCAAGCACTATACGGGTTGGTGCGACCAACAGATCCCCTCTGCCTTGTGCCATTGCCGGAACTGTGGCCTGCATGACTGCAGCGCCAGCAAGAAAAGCAGCGAATAGTAATTTGCCTACCGAACGGATCATCCCAAAAACTCCAAATTGTCTTTCCAATGCGGCCTGAAAATACATTCTCTCGGCCGACTAGTTGGGTACCGGTATCGACAAATATGGTTTATAAATTGCTAACCAGCGCCGCAAAATGGCATATAAAAAGGGGTGCAGAGCAAAACTGCCCTACACCCCTTATTGCTTATGATCGGCCCCTGCGAGAAAGCCGATCATTCAGCCTATAAAATCAGTTATAGTCAACAGTTACGTCGAACTGACCTGAATAGTCACCAGAAGCCTGGTTATCAGCTACGGTCAATACACCGCCAACTGTGAAAGACGCAGCGCCTGTGCCGTCCAAAGTCAAAGAAG
The DNA here is from genome assembly GCF_051668705.1 of Parasphingorhabdus sp. DH2-15. Lineage (GTDB taxonomy): Bacteria > Pseudomonadota > Alphaproteobacteria > Sphingomonadales > Sphingomonadaceae > Alterisphingorhabdus. The sequence goes on from NZ_CP196351.1 coordinate 13,644, forward strand.
TGTCTGAACCTGTCAATGAAGCTGTCATGGAGTTAGCACCGTCTTGCAAAGTGACAGAACCATCTACGGTGACAGAAACTGTTTCGCCGCCGGTTCCACTTACGCTGAAGCTTGCAGCACTGTTTGTGCCGGTACAGGTCAGGTTAGCACCGCAGTTAAATGTGCCATCTGCAGCGATAGATACGTCATCACCGGTTGCGCCAACTACGATCGTGCCAAATGCAAGGTCATCACCAGCAGTTACAACAACTTCTTCCAAAATGGTTGCAGTTGCGTCTGCGGTTGCTGATTGCGCATATGCACCGGTAGAAGAAAGTGCTGCTACAACAGCTACTGAACCGGCGAGTACGGATTTGAATGTCTTGGTCATAAAGTCTGGTCCTTAATTATTCTGCGGAAAGCGTTCTGTTTTGCCCGGTAAGCTTTCCGCAAAGCCATCCGGTTTGAATGACAGTTCCCACGTCATCCAGAACCCGCTTATGCAGCGCATCTGTTCATGCTTTACTGATGTTTGTGGTTAATGCAGATTAACGATTATACCGCTCACCCATAAGCAAGGGAACAGCAAAAAGCATATTACACCATTGTATATAAAGGGTTTTTCTGCTTGCGTGGATTGATACATTTCGCATTCAAAACGTTGAGCAAGGGCTTTTTATGCTTAATATCCGCATAAAATACATTGTTTTACAAATTAAGATTGCGAAAAGTTAACTCGCAAATCTGTCTTTTGCCTCTTATAGAGGCTCACCAGAAAGCCGCTGACAGAGTAGATCTAATTGATCCAGACTTGAATATCGCACCGTCAAATCGCCGGTAGACGGGTTTTTTCCCGGGCTAATCGTCACATTCATTCCCAAAAGATCAGACAAATGCCGTTCAACAGCCGCAATATCAGAATCATCAGCCTTCGCTGCAGGGCGCTCATCCGTCTTATGTGATCCAGCATCCGTCTTTTTGCGCACCAGTTTTTCAATCTGGCGAACCGACAAATTGTCATTCACGGCCTTTTGTGCAATTTCCCGAGCATCTTCAGCATTAATAAGCGCGCGCGCATGGCCCATGGACAATTGCCCGGCATCGACCATAGCCAACACCGAATCAGGCAAATTCAATAAACGAATCATATTCGCGACATGGCTGCGTGATTTATCGACCATTTGTGCCAACTCATTATGGCTCAAATTATCCTGCTCCATAAGGTTGCGATAAGCACGCGCCTCTTCAATCGGAGTCAGGTCTTCGCGCTGAATATTTTCAATCAGCGCCAAAGTCAGTGTGTCACGCTCATCAAGTTCACGCACCAATGCCGGTATTTCATGCAATCGCGCCCGTTGCGCAGCGCGCCAGCGACGTTCACCTGCAACCAATTGATAGTGACCCGCCTTGCCAGGCGCAGGGCGAACAATAACCGGCTGTATAACACCGCGTTGCGATATGCTCGCAGCCAGCTCGTCCAGAGCGCTATCATTAAAAAAGCGCCGAGGCTGATCCGGATGCGGGGTTATTCGCGCTATAGACAGCATTTCCACCAAATTATCGCGGCCATTATCTGCATCAACATTCATGGATATTGTGTCACTGCCCTGTGCGCCATTAGATAGCGGGATGGCACGCGCGCCAGAAGCTATATCACTTTGCTGTGATACTGGACGTTCAGTGCGCACCTCACCCAACAAAGCATTGAGCCCACGCCCTAGGCCCGAAGCCTTTTTCTTAGGTGCTTTTTTGTTGCCATTCGTGGCCTTTGGTTTTTTCTGGTCTGAATCAGAGGTCATCATCACATCTTTGCTGTTGCTCATGCGGCTACTTTCTTTTCTGGCAAACGGGCAGCCAATTCCTTGGCAAGCGCAATATAGGCGGACGATCCGGCGCAACGATAATCATAAACCAATGCTGGCAAGCCATGGCTGGGCGCCTCTGAAAGGCGAACATTGCGCGGTATAACCGCCTCGAAGACAAGATTGCCCAACACTTCGCGGACATCATCGGTTACTTGGTCGGTCAAACGGTTGCGTTTATCATGCATGGTTAGCACCACGCCCAATATAGACAGATCGGGGTTGAATACATTCTGCACCCGTTCAACCGTCTGCAAAAGTTGGCTAAGCCCTTCCAAGGCAAAAAATTCGCATTGCAAAGGCACCAAAAGCGAATCCGCTGCCACCAAAGCGTTGAGCGTCAGCAACCCCAATGATGGTGGGCAGTCAATTAAGCAGATATCCCATTCGCTGCGATTATCCAGTGCCGCCTTCAAACGATGCGTACGCTCCTCAAGATCAACCATCTCAACTTCAGCGCCGGAGAGATCAACAGTAGCCGGCACTATGGAAAGGCCCGGTATCGCGGTGTCCTGAACACAATCATCTAATGAAGCGGCACCTGTCAAAACATCATAGCTGCTATATTCGCGGTCCTGACTATGCACGCCCAGACCTGTAGACGCATTGCCTTGTGGATCGAGATCAACCAGCAATGTCTTCCATCCCGTTGCAGCAAGCGCCGTAGACACATTTATGGCAGTAGTAGTTTTGCCCACCCCACCTTTTTGATTGGCTACAGCGATTGTGATCATAGATGCTCCTTCGCGCCATTTTGGCTGTGCGATTCATTAAAGCGCCTATTTGATCAGGAAAATCGAGGATATCCCTCAAATTTGGGCGGACGGCCCACTCCAACCAATATTTTGGCGTCCTTACTGGTCACACTGTGTTCCACGTGAAACATATTTTGGCAGTGTTTTGGCAAATTAGCCAGTTCATTAACTGCATTTTTACCCTTTGGGAGGAGCCATTTGGTGCGATCTGTGGAAAATCGTTGGGATAAGTTCAGCAATTTGGGCAATGGCGCAAATGCGCGCGCTGTAATCACGTCGAATGATTCTGTTTCTACACGCTCGAGTCGACACCCTTTAATGGTCACGCGGTCATGAAGTTGCAGCCTATCAACGGCATGCTGCAAAAATTCAACGCGCCTGTTTCGCGATTCAACAAGCGTGATTTTGCAATCAACACAAGCGGCAATAACCAGTCCGGGAAGACCTGGGCCAGAACCAAGATCCAACCAATGTCCACCCTTTTGTTGCCCTGCCAATATTATCAGTTGCGCGCTATCAATAATATGCCGCGCCCAAATTGTATCATAGGTCGATGCCGAGATTAGATTTTGTTCCTGCGCGGCTACACGCAACAACGCGACATATTGCTCCAGACGATCCTCTGTTTCACGTGAAACACCCAATATATCGCGAAGCCATGCTTTAGCTGCACCATCATCATTAATATATAGCGTCATCAGGCAGCGCTTTGCTGACTTGATACATGTCGGCGAGAATGCACCAATATTGCTGTTAGTGCCGCTGGTGTTATCCCTCGCATCCGTCCTGCTTCTGCCAATGTCGCAGGACGTGCCTTTTCAAGTCGCTCGATCATTTCATTCGATAGGCCTGCAATATTTGCATAGATTAACGAGCTAGGGATATTGATATGCTCGTTCCGGCGAATATCCCTCAGCTCTGCTTCTTGGCGCCGCAGATAGGGTGCATAGCGCGCATCTTCGGTGATTTCATCTGCCAGATCGCTACCGCATTGTAGCCTGTCATCAAGCTTTGCAAGATCATTCAGGTGTACATTGGGGAAACGCAGCCAATCAAACATAGTTTGATGTTCAGCATCGCGCTTGACATCCAAGCCAATAGAAATCAATTTTTCAGGACCAACTTTGTCATCAAGCACACCCATTATGCTGCTTTTCCGTTCAGATCGCGTGCTATGAAATTGCTTGCGCTCTTCTCCCACACAGCCGCTATCAATCGCGATGGTGGTCAACCGATCATGTGCATTATTGGCGCGTAGCCGCAGCCGATATTCAGCCCGTGACGTCAGCATTCGGTAAGGCTCTGTCACTCCATGCAGGACAAGATCATCAATCATAACCGCCATATAGCTGTTGGAGCGGTCCAGTTTTGGCATATCTTTGCCCAAGATACTGCACGCTGCCGCCATGCCAGCGATCAAACCTTGCGCAGCGGCCTCTTCATATCCGGTCGTGCCGTTAATCTGACCGGCACAATATAGTCCCGGCATATCGCGTATCTGTAATCCACGATCCAAAATGCGCGGGTCAATATGGTCATATTCCACCGCATAGCCCGGGACGATGATATTCGCCTTTTCTAGGCCAGCCATAGAATGAATCATAGCTTGCTGAATATCTGTAGGGAGCGATGTGCTGATGCCATTTGGGTAGATCAAGTGACTGTCTAACCCCTCAGGCTCAAGAAAAACCTGATGCCCATCTCTGTCTCCGAAGCGAAATATCTTATCCTCTATGGACGGACAATAGCGCGGCCCCTCCCCTTGAATATCACCGCCAAATAGCGGCGAACGATCAAGACCTGAGCGTATTATGTCGTGGCTCTGTGCATTGGTCCGTGTGATGGCGCAATGCAGCTGCGGGTTGATACGGCGCGGTGTTAATGGCGACATGGTCCAATCATCATCGTCGCTAGGCTGCTGATCAAGCGCTGCCCAATCAACAGTACGCCCGTCAATCCTGGGTGGTGTCCCAGTTTTAAGGCGCGCCATGGGCAGATTGCGCGCGTAAAGCTGATCGGCCAGCTTGGTTGCGGCCCGTTCTTCTATACGGCCACCTTCAAAACGTTCTTCCCCGCGGAACAGCTTTCCACCCAGAAAAGTGCCCGTGGCCAAGATAACAGCTTTAGCTCTGACGACACTGCCATCGCCCAGCACTATACCGTTCAACCTGTCTCCCTCAAAATAAAGTTCAGCTGCTTCACCTTCGACAATCGTTAAATTGTCTTGCGCGCTCAACATATGTTGAATGGCATTTTTATAAAGTCGACGATCTGCCTGTATGCGCGGGCCTTGCACCGCGCTACCCTTACTCCGATTGAGCAAACGGTAATGAATGGCAGCAGCATCAGCAGCACGGCCAATCAGTCCGTCAAAGGCATCAACCTCACGAACCAAATGCCCTTTGCCCAGTCCACCAATGGCGGGGTTGCATGACATGGCCCCAATGGTATTGCGATCAAAACTGACCAGAGCAGTGCGCACTCCCATGCGTGCCGCAACGGCGGCAGCTTCCGTGCCGGAATGTCCTCCACCTATAACAATTATGTCAAATTGATCACTCATGCGCGCCATATAGGGCAGTTTATGCGCCACGCCAAGTATGTGCTATAGGTAGAAAACTGCGAAAGTGTTTCACGTGAAACACTGCTTACAGATATTATTTGCCAATACAGAACTTACCAAATAGTGCATCGAGCATATCTTCGGTATGAAGTCGACCAGTTATCGCGTCCAGAGCATTACGCGCATTACGAAGCTCTTCACCAACAACCAGCATATCCTCTGCCTGTCGTACTTCGCGTAGAGCCGATAACAATTCACTTAAACGCTCTCGCTGGCGCGCATTATAACTAGGCGCATCAGGTTGCGGCAGAAGTTTCTCTGCATAATGCAGCAGCTTTGCACGCAATATATCAATCCCCTCACCCGTTGCAGATGATAATGATATAGCCGACGGATTAATCCCACTAGCTCGCTGCAAATCGGCTTTTGCAGATATTGAAATAAGCCTTGAATGATCAGGTTGTGATGTTTCGTCACCCAACCACAAAACTATGTCTGCTGATTCAATGGCTGCGCGGGCTTTTTCCATCCCCATGGCTTCAACTCTGTCGTCACCTGCTTCGTGCAACCCTGCCGTATCAATGAGTATAAAGGGCAGTCCGTTGAGTGATATGGGCGCCTCAATCAGATCTCTGGTTGTCCCAGCAATGTCAGTAACAATGGCTGCGTCGCGCTGTGACAAGACGTTAAACAATGTCGATTTGCCTGCATTGGGCGGACCGGCGATGATGACGCGTACACCATCACGGAGTCTCTCCGTTGGCGGTGCTTGCAAAGCAGCATCAATATCATCAGCCAGATTATCGATAATAGAATCCAATATAATGCGCTGCTCAGGCGGAACATCATCCTCATCCGCAAAATCGAGTTCGGCCTCAACCATGGCTGATGCGCGCAGCAATTGTCCCCGCCATAGATCCACCGCACGCGACAATAGCCCTTCACTTTGCTGTAGAGCATGGCGGCGCTGTATATCCGTTTCAGCAAAGAGCAGGTCCGACAGTGCCTCCGCCTCGGCAAGGTCCATCTTGCCATTTGCAAAAGCCCGGCGGGTAAATTCGCCGGGTTCTGCGCGGCGTAATCCCTTCATGGCTGCCAATGCGCTTTCTACTGCCAGAATGACCGCTCTGCCGCCATGGCAATAAAGTTCGGCAGTGTCTTCACCGGTCGCATTGTGCGGGCCGGGCAGCCACAGGACCATGGCGCGGTCAAGCAAGTCACCTGTTTCGGGATGCCGCAAGCCACGCAATGTTGCATAGCGCGGCTCTGGCAGACTTCCTGCCAAAGATATAAGTGCTGTAGCAGCATTGGAGCCGGATATACGGATAACGGCAATGCCCGTTGGTGGTGCGCCACTGGAAAGAGCGAAAATTGTATCGGTCATAATATATTTATTGGGCAGCAAGCATGATGACGCTAATGTTCTTAATCTTTATCAGTCTTGCCAGATTTCGCCTTGGATGATGCTTGCGAGGTTCCAGCCTCCATAAGGTTCTGGAAAAAGCGCATCCCCATTTCACCCATGGGGGCAATGTTTTTGGCCAGATTTTGCAGTTGATCAATGCTGGTCGCGCCGCTCATGGCGTTTTTCACGCCTTCCACATAGGCTTTGTTCACATCCTTAACATCCGGAAGGCCCAAAAGTGTTCGCATCTCTTCGGGTGTACAATCCAGTTCGACATTGATTTTCATTGCTTGGCGCCTTTTCTAAATGCCCAAGAGATAATGGCGCTTAAACAGCAGAAAAGCAATCTCTGCCAATTAGGCCATCAAGGTCATGACCCCGACATTGGGGTCAATAAAGCCGTCATAGATCATCTTGAAGGCGACATAGATAATCACTGCCAGACCAAGATAGGCAATCCATTTATACCGCGCGATATATTTGGCGATGATATTGGCAGCTATACCCATCAGCAATACCGATAACAGCAGACCAATGACCAATATGCCAGGATGCTCTCTTGCCGCACCAGCAACACCCAGGACATTATCTAGGCTCATTGACACATCAGCAGCGGTTACCGCCCATACAGCTGCCCAAAAGCCTTTCGAGGCCGCTATATTGCTGTTTTCGTCGCCATCTATCTCTGGCGATCCGGGGGATTCACCGGTCTCTGGCGTCATTTCGCGAATTTCCCGATAAAAGCGCCATGCAACCCATAAAAGAAGTAATCCGCCAGCCAGTATGAGTCCGACAATGCTCAACAGCACGCTGACCATCAGCGCAAATATGATGCGCAAAACCAGAGCGGCGCCAATGCCGATCATAATCACTTTGCGGCGTTGATCAGCTGGCAAACCACCCGCCAATGCGCCAACAACAATGGCGTTATCCGCAGCAAACACCAAATCTATCAATATGACCTGCCCAAAAGCGGCCAATGCAGATGGCGAGCCAAAATCTTTGAAATCTTTGACAATAGCTGCCCATAATTCGGCCATTGAGCCGAATTGTAGGGACTCCGCACTGACAGCAGCAGTGATAAACACATCAAACATCAAGAACATTGTCCCCAAAATAGCGCACTGACGGCATTTCAGCATAAAAACCGTGAAGCAGTGACCTCCACCGGTCATAATCGGCAGATTGACGAAAGCCAACACGGTGCGCGTCGATATCATCCCATTCTACCAGAAGCAGATAATGGGCAGTGTCTTCCGCGCTCCGCAATATGCGAATGGCCCGAAAACCTTTTTGCGCCGCAATAATGGGCTTTGCTTGCCGCAAGGCGTGCTCAAACTCTTTCGCCCGCTCTTGAGCGACCTCCAGCACTGCCTGTTCCACTATCATATGCGTCAGGCTTATTGATTCATGCTGTCAAAAAAGTCTTCATTGCTCTTTGAATCTTTCATTTTATCGAGCAGGAATTCCATTGCATCGACGGTGCCCATTTGCATCAGAATACGGCGCAAGACCCACATCTTGCTGAGCGTATCTTTCTCAACCAGAATTTCCTCTTTACGCGTGCCGGATTTGCCAACATCAAGCGCAGGGAATATCCGCTTATCAGAGACTTTGCGATCGAGTACGATTTCTGAGTTGCCCGTGCCTTTAAACTCTTCAAAGATCACTTCGTCCATACGGCTGCCGGTATCGATCAAAGCGGTAGCAATGATGGAAAGCGAACCGCCCTCTTCAATATTCCGCGCTGCACCGAAAAAGCGTTTTGGCCGCTGTAATGCATTGGCATCAACACCGCCGGTCAGCACTTTGCCCGAGGATGGAACAACAGTGTTATAAGCGCGCCCCAGACGTGTGATGGAGTCCAGCAAAATCACCACATCATGCTTATGCTCGACCAAGCGTTTGGCTTTTTCTATAACCATTTCAGCAACTTGTACGTGACGGCTCGCTGGCTCATCAAAAGTTGAGCTGATCACCTCACCATTGACCGAACGCTGCATATCCGTCACTTCTTCCGGCCGTTCATCGATCAACAGGACTAGCAAATAGACCTCGGGATGATTATCCGTGATTGCTTTAGCAATATTTTGCAGCAATACGGTTTTACCCGTACGCGGCGGCGCAACGATCAACGCGCGCTGGCCCTTACCTTGCGGCGAAATAATGTCGATCACACGGGCCGATTTATCTTTTACGGTCGGGTCTGAATTGTCCAAAGACAATTTCTGATCCGGATAAAGCGGAGTAAGATTGTCGAAATTCACCCGAGTGCGCACCGCTTCAGGATCTTCAAAATTAACCTGCGTCAGTTTGGTCAGCGCAAAATAGCGCTCGCCATCACGCGGCCCGCGAATTTCCCCTTCAACGGTGTCACCCGTGCGCAAACCAAAGCGGCGTACCTGATTGGGCGAAACATAAATATCATCGGGGCCGGCCAGATAATTGGCCTCTGGTGAGCGCAAAAAGCCAAAACCATCGGTCAACACTTCAATAGTGCCCAGACCCATAATCTGTTCGCCATCTTCAGCCAACTGCTTCAATATGCCGAACATAATGTCTTGGCGGCGCATGGTTGATGCACCCTCTACACCCAGCTCTTCAGCCATGGTGACGAGTTCAGCGGGTTTTTTCTCTTTCAATTCTTTTAAATGCATCGTGGTTTTTCCATGATCAAAACAGGGTGGGCGTAACTGACTGACGGATTAGCTTCATAGCAATTTGGCAACAGCGTCAGGACGCCGCTTGCAATTTTTATATGAAGGTCAGGCCGCAACAGGACGTTGCGCCGATAATGCTGTAGAAATACTGATATCACCGCAAATTGTCAATCCGAAGCTGCTTTACTTCTAACCGGCTTTAGCAATTTTGCAATTATCAGAATGGCTGAACAATAACCAGGATCACAATAATTGCTGCGGTTACACCTGGTACTTCGTTGACCAGCCGCAAAGTTTTGCCGCTCATCGTCCATTCGCCGCGCGCCAGCTTTTTGGCATAGCCTGCCATCCACATATGATAAATGCTCAGCAAAATGACGAACAGCAATTTTGCGTGGAACCAGCCATAAAGATAGGCCTTTGTTTCCCAAGCAAGCAGCAGGCCCAAAACCCAGACGATAATCAGTGAAGGGTTCAGTATGATTTTGCACAGCCGTGTCTCGCGCTCAATCCATTTCTGATCTTCCAAACTGCCTTTTTCACTCTCTTGATGATAAACGAAAAAGCGGGGCAGCATGAATAACCCTGCCATCCAGAAGATAACAAAAATAAGATGCGCAGATTTTAGCCAGAGATATAACATGGCCAATATATCAACCAAATTGTCCTCCTCGGCAAGCGGCTAGATTTCCATTCACCCTTGCAAACGCGCCATTAGGGTTTCGACATGGGAAATTGGCGTTTCTTTTATAATGCCATGGCCCAGATTAAAGATATGAGGTCTGCCCGATAGCGCTTCAAGGCAATTTGTTATTGCGCTATCCAAAGCATGCCCACCGGTCAGCAATGCCAATGGGTCAAGATTGCCCTGCACTGGCAAACCATCAGGCAAAACATTATGTGCCCAAACAGGGTCTACTGTCTCATCCAACCCCAATGCATCGACACCGGTTTCGCGCGCATATGCAGGCAATTTACCGCCAGCACCTTTAGGAAAACCGATGATTGGCGTGTCAGGATGCATGGTTTTCAACGCTGCCACAATTTCTGCATTGGGCGCGATCACCCAGCGTTCAAATTGGGCTGGTGACAAATTGCCGGCCCAACTGTCGAACAGCTGTACGGAATCAACGCCGGCTGTAATTTGTTGCGACAGATAGTTGATAGTCTGCTGCGTAATGGCGGCGATAAGTTCGGCAAAACCCGCTTCATTCTGATAAGCATGTAAGCGTGTTTCCGTCTGGTCGCGGCTGCCCTCACCATGCACCATATATGTTGCTACCGTCCATGGTGAGCCAGCAAAGCCCAGCAAGGCCTTGTCAGCATCCAATTGGGCGCGGACCAGCCTCACAGTCTCATAAATGGGTTCAAGCCGCTGTGGCATAGCTTCCAGCGCTTTAAGATCGCTTTCTATCAGCCTTGGGGAAAGACGTGGCCCCTCACCTGCTGTAAATTTCAAATTTTGGCCCATGGCGTGCGGGATCATCAAAATATCGGCAAACAAAATGGCAGCATCAAAACCAAAGCGCCAAATGGGCTGCATCGTGATCTCAGCAGCGGCCTGACTGTCATAAACAAGCTCTAAAAATCCGCCTTTTTGTGCGCGTAACTCACGATATTCCGGCAGATAACGGCCAGCCTGACGCATGAGCCAAACAGGGCGCTTCTCTGTACGTTCACCCTTTAACTGTCTCAGGATTAGCGAGTTACGATTCATCTCTTCTCTCTATCTCATTATATATATTAAAGATTCATGATGATGTTTATAGGAGCGTTGGTGAGCGGGATAGCCCTTTCATGCAATTTTTCTAAACATATTGACTCTGCGGCCTGTCAATTTTTTAGCAGAGTCGCAAAACTTATACCCGTAATTAACAGGCTGTTTATCAAAATTGTTCCTGTGGAGAAGGCTTGGGGAAAATAAGATGATAGCGATGATAAATATCGCAGGATATTTGATCATCAGCTTTATCAACAGGGTGCACACAGGGTTGAGCGCTTGCATGTTTCGAAAACAGATTCTGGCACAGCGTTGTTACGGCAATGCTTGATGACCCTGCGCCCGCACCCTATGGTCACCCCTTAACAGCTTGGCCAATATATTATGAAACAATTGCATTTGCACCTTTTGTCGGACTCTACTGGCGAAACTCTGGAAAATATTGCCAAAGCCGTCCTTGCGCAATTTGAGGGTGTCGAGGTGATAAAGCACTTCTGGCCCATGGTGCGGATGGAAAGCCATTTGGACCGTATTTTGACAGAGGTTGCGGCAAATCCTGGTCTTGTCCTGTTCACATTGGTCAACCCCGATATTCGCCGGAAGCTGGAAAGCCAGTGCCGCAAAATGGGGCTGCCATCTGTCGCAGCCATGGATGCTGTGACTGATGCGCTGTCCAATATGCTTGGGCAGGCGGCAAAAGCGCGTCCCGGACGTCAGCATGTGCTTGATTCCGCCTATTTTGCACGTGTGGATGCGATTCAGTTCACCATTGCCCATGATGACGGCATTGCATGGGAGAATTGGGAAGAAGCAGACATTATACTGGCCGGTGTTTCGCGCACTTCCAAAACACCGACCAGCATCTATCTTGCCAATCGCGGTTATAAGGTCGCCAATATTCCCATTGTCCCGGAATCGCCGCCGCCTGATCTTTTGTTCAACCTTAAACACCCTCAAGTCATTGGGCTCACCACCAATGCTGACCGATTGATACAGGTACGCCGCAACCGGCTTTTGTCGCTCAATCAAGCCCCAGAAACCGATTATGTTGATATGGAACAGGTCAAGCAGGAAGTCATGTATGCGCGGCGCATGTTTGGCGATAATGGTTGGCCCGTTATTGATGTTACCCGCCGCTCAATTGAGGAAACGGCGGCTGCCATCATCAATTTGGTTAATGAGCAAAATGCGAAGAACCAGCTTGCGGTCAAAAATGGGGACGTTCCCCCATCGTGACACTGGTTCTGGCATCGCAAAGTGCTGCACGGCGGGCAATGCTCGCTGCGGCTCATGTTCCTTTTACAACCACACAAGTCGCTTTCGACGAGGATGCGTTGACGGAAGCTATGATTGCGCAAGGCGCTAAGCCACGCGATATTGCTGATGCTCTGGCAGAGGGCAAAGCGCGCAAGGCTGCCCTGAAGCATGATGACACTATGGTGCTGGGCTGTGATCAGGTGCTCGCGCTCGCCAATGGTGAATTGATAAACAAGGCGGATAATCGTGAACAGGCAAAATATAGTCTGCAACGGCTTTCCGGTCAGAAACACATATTGCTCAGTGCTGCGGTAATCTATGAGAATGGCGAACCGGTGTGGCGCGCGGTTGAAGAGGTCAAAATGCTGATGCGGCCACTTAGTGATGCTTTTATTGATGACTATCTTGATCGTCACTGGGATGATGTGAGCTATTGCGTGGGATGTTACCGCATAGAAGAAGAGGGCGCACAATTGTTCAACCGTATTGAGGGCAGCCATTTTGCCATTATGGGGATGCCATTATTGCCGCTTCTTGGCTATTTGCGCATCAGAGGAATTATGCCGTCATGACAAACCAAGCAGCTACAAAAACAGGCCCTTATGCAGAGGTTATTGGCGACCCTATTGCTCAAAGTCTTTCGCCGCTAATCCATGGACATTGGCTGGAGGCATTGGGAATTGCAGCTGATTACCGTGCAAAACATGTGACACCAGACCAATTGCAAGGTTATTTGGAAGCGCGCAAAGAAGACCCGAATTGGCGCGGCTGCAATGTTACTTTGCCGCACAAATTGGCCATATTGGATCATGTTGCGGACCCTGGCGATGTGCGCAGTGCAATCGGTGCGGCCAACACTATATTCCGGCTGGAAGATGATGGCCTAGGCGCAACCAACACAGATGCGGGTGGTTTCTACACGCCTTTATCAGCGACCGATTTATCCGGTCGTCATGCAATTATATTGGGAGCAGGCGGCGCTGCACGCGCAGTGCTGTTCGCTTTGAAACAGGTTGATATTGGCAAGGTAACATTGTTGGCGCGCTCACCGCTCAAAGCATTGGGTCTGCTCGGGCAATTTGGCTTGTCGGGCGATGTTCTGCCTATGGATGCGCCATTGCCCGCTGCTGATCTGCTGGTGAATGCCAGTCCGCTTGGTATGAAAGGCTTTGATGGCAATCTTGATCTCGATCTGTCCAAACTCGCGCCTGACTCTATAGTCTATGATCTCGTCTATAACCCTCTGGAAACACCTTTGCTGGGCGCTGCACGTCAAGCGCAGTTGGAGACGATAGACGGCTTAACCATGTTAATTGGGCAAGCGGCTATCGCTTTTGAGCTTTTTTTCGGTCAGCCTGTGCCCGATGATGCGGCTATTGCGCAGGCTTTGCGCAAAAAGCTGCTGGCTGCTTTGGACCAAAAAAGCTGATGACTGGTATGTCTGCAAATACTGACCAGAGGCCACATATTATCGGGCTTACCGGTTCTATCGGCATGGGTAAATCCACGGTGGCAGCGATGTTTGCTGAGGCTGGTATTCCTGTATTCGATGCTGATGCAGAGGTTCACCGGCTGCAAAAAAATGATGCCAATATTATCGCTGCTATCGAAACCGCCTTTCCCGGCACCACCGATGATAAAGGGGTGGATCGCGCCAAGCTCTCTCAGGCGGTGTTGGGCAATAAAGAGGCTATCAAAAGGCTGGAGGCGATTATTCACCCTGCAGTCGGCATGAGCCGCATGCGCTTTCTGGAGGATAATAGGAATGCGCCGGTAGTCCTGTTTGATATTCCCTTATTGTTTGAGAAAGGCGGCGCAGACAATGTCGATTCTGTTGTCACAGTATCAGCGCCTGCCGATGTCCAGCGAGAGCGGGTTTTGGCGCGGCCGAGCATGACGCATGAAAAGCTGGCCCATATATTGGGGTTGCAACTGCCGGATGAGGAAAAGCGTGCCCGTTCTGACTATATCATCAATACCGGAACAACGTTGCAGGAAACGCGGCAGGATGTGCGAAATTTAATTGCGAAATTGCAACAAAGTCTTGCGGATGAGCAAGATTAGGACAATATAAAAAACATGAGAGAAATTGTTTTCGACACGGAAACAACCGGTTTTGACCCCGGCCTTAATGGCGGTGACAGAATGGTTGAAATTGGCTGCATTGAGATGATCGACCGAGTAGAAACCGGGCGGACCTATCACTGCTATTTCAACCCACAAAAGGCGATGCCACAAGGAGCCTTTGAGGTTCATGGGCTGTCTGATCAATTCCTATCAGACAAGCCGTTATTTGCTGCCAAAGCGCAAGAACTTGTCGAATTTCTGGGCGATGCCAATCTGGTGGCGCATAATGCGAGTTTTGATTTCAAATTCCTCAACGCAGAGCTGGAATGGGCAGGTGTAAAGCCTATCAGCTATGACCGGATGGTTGATACGCTGGCGATTGCGCGGTCCAAACATCCCGGCGCTCAGGCATCGCTGGACGCTTTATGTACACGCTATGGTGTCGACCGCAGTCAGCGGGTAAAACACGGCGCATTGCTTGATGCAGAGCTGCTGACCCAAGTGTATATTGAGCTTACAGGCGGCCGCCAAATAGGTTTGGGCCTAGATAATGATGTTAAGGGTGATGGCGCAGAATCATCTACTGGCAGCATGAATGCATATGCCGCCAACCGGATCTTTCGTGAACCACGGCGGTTTCGGCCCAGTGATGATGAATTGGCGGCACATGGTGAATTTATCAAAGCTATTGATAACCCGGCCTGGCACAAGCTGGCTGCGCATCACCGGTTGGCAAATGCGTCTGAAACCGTCCCGCCGATCAATAAGAATTAAACCAATGTGCCGGAATATGAAGATCCGGCACATTGATCGTAACATGCACATAGAAAAAGGAGCCTAGCCATGGAAATTCGCGTCTCAGGTCATCAAATAGAGATTGGGCAGGCACTACAACAGCATGTCTCTGACCGTTTAACAGCCATTATCAGCAAATATTTTGATCGTGCCATTTCAGCGCATGTCACTGTTGGTCGGGGCCCGCATGACAGTTTTAATGCCGATATTGTGATGCATGTGATGCAGGGCCTGATTCTCAAAGGGTCAAGCAATGCGCAAGAGGCCCATCCATCTTTTGACAAAGCAGCCGACAAAATCGAAAAACAGCTGCGCCGCTATATGCGCCGTTTGAAAGATCGGCATGAGAAAATGCAGCATGCGCTGAAGGAAGAAGAGGCGGCCTATACCGTTTTTCAATCAGCCCCCGAGGTTGAAGAAAGTGTTGCAGAAGAAGAGGTTACCGATGCGCCTCTCATTATTGCAGAGACTCGCGTTGATATACCCGAAGCCAGCGTTTCCGATGCTGTGATGATGCTAGATTTGCGCGACACAGCAGCATTATTTTTCAAAAATGCTGGAACTGGCGTCCATAATATGGTTTACCGCCGCGCGGATGGCTCCATTGGGTGGGTAGAACCCCAGCAATAGACCAACCCGCTTAATTTGAAGCGCCGGATAAAAGCCTCTCGCTTTGCTGTAATGGGAGTTGCAGCCAGCTGGTGAAGGCGGTGCGGATAATCAATCGAGGAGAGGCCTAACGCGGTCAGGCAGACCGTGGGTGTAGAATTATGTTTGCGACGGACTATTTCGATGCGATTTCCGAGGATGCTGTTTCTACAGCCGTGCGGATCTCTGATAAACCAGCCCTGATTTCCTTTTTGTCAGAACAGTTTTCGCGCAATTACGGGCTTGATCCGATAGTGTGTGAAGCAACTTTGACAGAACGCGAGACTTTGGGATCGACCGGCTTTGGCCGCGGGATTGCTATTCCACATGGTCGCATTTCCGGCATTTCCGCGCCTGTCAGCGTGATTGTGCAATTGCAGCACCCTGTCGATTATGGTGCGGTCGATGCGCAGCCTGTTGATCTGGTCTGGGCGCTATTATCTCCAGAAACCCAAGGCGCTTCGCATTTAAAAGCTCTGGCCTATGTTTCGCGCATGTTGCGCAAAGAATCGCTGGTGCAACAATTGCGCGGTGCTTCCAATGCCAGCACAGCTTATGCATTGGTCAGCGAACAATTGCGGCAAAACGCAGCCTGATATGGTTGAGGGTGGGAACGAAAAGCACGCAGACGCCACGGGGGCAGAAGCGCATTACCGTGCTTTGGAATCACTCTATGCAAAGGCACCAGTCAATCGCTATTTCGAATCGCACCTGTCAGTAACCGGAAAGGGAAAGGCGGAGATTCGCTTTTTGGTGAACCCTGAATTGTTCCATGCCGCTGGGGCTGCGCATGGCACGCTTTATTTCAAAATGCTGGACGATGCGGCCTTTTATGCCGCCAATTCACTGGTGACCGACCATTATTTGCTGACAACCGCTTTCAACCTGCATTTTACCAAGCCAGTCAGAGAGGGAGAGTTGATTGCCATGGGCCATTGGGTCAGTGGCAAGAAACGCATATTGGTTGCAGAATCACGCTTAATCGATAGCGAAGGCGATGAAATAGCGCGTGGCACGGGCACATTCATGCGATCGAGAATCGCGTTGAGCGGCCTACCCGGCTATCAAAACCTCTAGCTACGGACAGACCATGGCATTGGAACCACGCTTAAATGCCGCTGTAAAAATCCGCGCTATGCGGCAAATGACAGAGCAACAAGGTGGCTTTGCAACAGTGATTCGCAAAGGTGATGAAACATCCGGGGCGATATTGGTACAATGGCTAAGAAATGGCAGAATTCCTGTCCTTTTTGAGCAAATGCCCAGTTTTGATGAACCTGGAAAATGGGCCATAATCCAAGAACAAGATATTGAAAATAAAGAGAAATACTCCGATTATCTTGATCGGCGCTGGCAAAGAGACAGTGATATTTGGGTAATTGAACTGGATATCGCAGATGAAAAACGGCTCGTCGGACTATTGGAGCATTTTCGTTGACTTACCATGTGTGAACCGTATTTGGGCTCTCATTGATAATACGTAGGCAATCCGCCTGTTGGGCAAGAACGTCCACAGGCTATACCAGAATTTGGGTATATGTGATGAGCGCGCAGACGGAGAACAGAACAGAGTAGTGCATTCCCATTCGGCATTTTATGTCATGGGCTTCCAGATTAGGATGAATATCTATCACTTCGCTGCGTCGGTTAACCGCAATATTTGTTAAAATATGAGCAAAGTTCTTAAAGCCGCGAGTGCGGTCGCTATCGCTGCGTCGACACTCTCAATTCTGGCTAATTCGGATGCCGGTCTGGCATTCCAGCAGTCAGCACAGGCAGGCCTGATTCCTGTCGAAGAGGCTGCGCAATCGCAAAACACGGCAACACCGGTTGCTGATAATCAACAGACTAATCAAGATACGCCCAGCCAATCAGGCGGCGTTACATTTGTCGAAGGCGAAGTCGTACAAGCGCTTCCTGAAGACTATGTTGAGCGCAGCGAAGAAGAGCTGGCGCAAGAACCTGAAGCTGAAAACACTGCTGCGTCGCTGCGTGAGCTGGTCAGCCTGCAAAATGGCGCGGTTGAGCTGAGTGAAGAGATGCGCTGTCTGGCCGGCGCGGTATATTTTGAATCAAAGGGTGAACCTTTATTGGGTCAGCTAGCGGTTGCCAAAGTGGTCATCAACCGCGCGAAATCGTCACGTTTTCCGAACAGCTATTGCGGTGTTGTTTATCAGAAACGGCAATTTTCTTTTGTCCGTGGCGGAAGAATGCCTCGGATCCGCACAGGCACACGTGCTTGGCGTAATGCCAAAGCTATCGCCCAGATTGCTGATCAACAAGCCTGGTCAACCCCTGTAGACAATGCCTTGTTCTTCCATGCCCGCCGTATCTCGCCAAGATGGCGTCTGACACGTGTTGGTACTGTCGGGAATCATGTTTTTTACCGATAAAATGCGATCATCATATCGGTGATCAAAAGATAGAACATATGTTAAAGGCCCCCGTTCAGTCCAATGAGCAGGGGCCTTTGTTTTGCTTGGTTGGCCGATATAGGGCCATCTGATTATACTGACTTAATCGCGCAACAATTCATTGATGCCGGTTTTGGAGCGTGTTTGCGCGTCGACGGTTTTGACGATAACCGCACAATATAATGATGGGCCGGGCGTGCCATCGGGCAAGGCTTTGCCGGGCAAAGCGCCGGGAACCACGACGGCATATGGCGGGACAGAACCGCGATGGACTTCACCTGTTGCACGGTCAATGATTTTGGTCGATGCGCCCAGATAGACGCCCATTGATAAGACGGCGCCCTCACCCACACGTACACCTTCGGCCACTTCTGCGCGTGCGCCGATAAAGGCACCATCTTCGATGATGACAGGGCCAGCCTGTAATGGCTCCAACACTCCGCCAATGCCTGCGCCGCCAGAGATATGAACGTTTTTGCCGATCTGGGCACAACTGCCAACGGTTGCCCATGTATCAACCATGGTGCCTTCATCTACATAGGCACCGATATTGATAAAGCTGGGCATCAACACAGCGCCCTTGCCAATAAAGGAGCCGGCACGCGCTACAGCGCCGGGCACAACACGAAAACCGGCATCGCGGAAGCTGTTTTCGCTCCAACCTTCAAATTTTGATGGCACTTTGTCATAGGCCGGCGCTCCGGCTGATCCAGCTTGCATCACATCATTGTCATTGAGGCGGAAAGAGAGCAACACAGCCTTTTTCAGCCATTGATTGACCTGCCAGTCTCCACCTATCTTTTCCGCAACACGGGCTTCGCCTGAATCGAGCAGTGCCAGTGCTTCATTGACGCCATCGCGAACCGCACCCTGTGTGCTATGGCCTAGCGTATCGCGGGCATCCCATGCCGCATTGATGGTGCTTTGAAGATCGTTTGAGGTCATCATTGAGTCTTTCTTTGGTTTTGGCTTTGGTGCTGGCTGCTCCTCGCGATTGAGGTGCATGAATCTATAGATTGCTAGCTAATGGCTTCTCATCAAACTGCAAGGGCTGCAATATCTGCTTTGCCATATCATGATAGCGATCAAAGCCATTAAAACATTGCATGAATAGTATCTAATGCCTGCTCAATGCTATTGGCGGTAAGATCAATATGGTCATCATGGTGATCATGCGCCCCCAATTCCGCGCCATTATTGATCCATATTGTCGCCATGCCCATCTGGTTTGCTGGCTTTAAATTGCGGGCCATATCCTCAAAAAATACGGATTCTTCCGGCACGATGCCAAAACTGTCTAGCATTGATGTATAGGCACTGGCTTCCGGCTTGGGTTGATAGCCAGTGGCATGGATATCATGCACATCTGTAAACAGACCATCCAGCCCAAGCCTGGCCAGCACCTTTTGCGCATAGGGCGCATCGGCATTGGTAAAAATATATTTTTCGCCCGGCAGGGCCGCAATTTGCGCTGCTAATTCGGGTTGTGGTTTTATGGCTGACAGATCGACATCATGCACAAAATCAAGAAAATGATGCGGCTCGACATCATGAAAACGCATCAGACCGGCAAGCGTGGTGCCATGATCGCGGAAATAGTCTTTTTGAACAATGCGCGCTTGCGGCAAATCAACATTGAGCAGATTTGCGATAAACTCGCCCATTTTGGCATCAATTTTGTCAAATATGGCCAGTCTGGGGTGGTATAAGGTGTTGTCCAGATCAAAGATCCAGTTTCGGCGCGATTGAAAGAGAGTATCCATATCCTCGCCTCTATGATGCGTGCTGCAATATCGCAATGCTTGTCATTGGCAATCAGGCGGCCAGCTCGACTGCGCTTGGGCACGTCTGCTGCCACTCCGCCAGTACAGAGGTATCCTGCTCCTGCTTCTCCCATATCTCTTTTAAGGATAAGGTGTGCTGCGGATCAATTTGCCACAAAGCCCATATGGCCGCGCCGCGCACCATCGCACTTTCATCTGTTAGCAATAATGTCAGGTCTGGCAGCAGTGTGTGGTTGCCGCTATTTCCAGCGGCGATACATGCGTTGCGCACCATGCGGTTGCGCCCGATACGTTTAATTGCTGATCCAGCAAAAACCACTTCAAAGTCACTTTTGGTCAGCGTCAACAGGCTGTGCAAATCGGGCAGAACAAATTCTGCACGCGGCAGGAATGCGCGGTTTCTTTGTGCGGAATCGGCAAATTTGTTCCATGGGCAGATGGCCAGACAATCATCACAGCCATAAACCCGATTGCCCATAGGTTTGCGCAAATGATGCGCGATAGGACCATCATGCTCAATAGTAAGGTAAGAGATACACTTGCGCGCATCCAACCGATATGGTTCGATAAAGGCCGAGGTAGGGCAGATGCTTTGACAGGCCGTGCAACTGCCGCAACGGTCTTGGCCCGCCGGATCTGCAGGCAATTCCAAATTGGTATAAATTGCACCCAGAAATAACCAGCTGCCGTGGCTTTTGCTGACCAGATTGCTGTGTTTTCCTTGCCAACCCAGTCCGGACATTTGCGCCAAAGGCTTTTCCATCACTGGCGCAGTATCAACAAAAACCTTTATCTGCGGCGAACCTTTTCCAAGGCTTTTAGATGGGAGTCGCGCTTCATTTTCCACTATCCACCTTGCCAGAGTCTTGAGCGCTTTTTTGACCCATTTGTGATAATCACCGCCCTGCGCATAGACCGAGAACAGGCCATTATCCTGCTTATGAATATCGCCTAGTGGATCATGCGGCGGGGCGTAGCTCATACCCAACATAATCACTGAACGAACATCACTCCATAATGTTTGTGGGTGCGCACGCTGATCAGCACGGTTTTCCATCCAGACCATATCGCCATGGCACCCGTCATTCAGCCATTGTTGCAAACGTTTGCCAATTGATGGGTCAAGATTTGCTGGAGCAATGCCGATATCAGCAAAGCCTATGGCTTTGGCTTGTGCGGTTAAAGCATCTCTAAATTCGCTGGCGCTTAACTTTTTATTGCGGTCTGCCACGCTAGAGCGCTATCGCAGGGTAAAGACGTGCTGTCATATGAGCCTTCAGCATGACCAGAAAAGTTTTCAGGAGAGCGTTCATTGCCAGACTATGCCATTGAGGCGCGCGGTCTTGTCAAGAATTTTGATGATTTTCGCGCCGTTGACGGAATTGATCTGACGGTCGAGCAAGGCAGTATCATGGGCATTTTGGGCCCAAATGGTGCTGGCAAAACCACGACTTTACGGATGATATTGGGCATTATTGAGCCTGATGCTGGTATGTGCCGCTTATTGGGGCATGAACGGCCTTTGTCTGTTGCACATATGGTTGGCTATTTGCCAGAAGAACGCGGCCTTTATCCGGCGATGAAATCCTATGATGCCATTGCGTTTATGGGGGCATTGCGCGGTCTGCCGCTGGCTGAAGGGCGCAAGCGTGGCCGTGAACTGTTGGAAGAGGCTGGTTTGAGCCATGCCATTGATAAAGAAGTGCGGATGCTCTCCAAAGGCATGGCGCAGACAGTGCAGCTTTTGGGCACCATTGTACATCAGCCCCAATTGATCATTCTTGATGAGCCGTTTTCCGGACTTGATGCCTTGAACCAGCAAAAACTTGAGGGCTTGATCCGTGCTCAGGCCGAAAGCGGCGTAACTGTGATCTTTTCCACCCATGTTATCGCCCATGCCGAGCGTCTATGCGAAGATGTGGCGATTATTGCGGGCGGTAAAGTGCCCTTTGCTGGTAAAGTTAGCGACGCGCGTGACCGGTTGCGGCCTCAGGTACGGCTGGAGACGCGCTCGCGCGATGGTGAATGGCGCAAAGCGCTGCCTGATGAAGCGCAGGCAGAAGGCCGCTATTGGAATTTCACATTGCCCGAAACCGGTGTTGAGCCACTGCTCAAGGCGTTGATAGACGGAAATGCCGGTATAGAATCGCTGGCTATCGAACGGCCAGGTTTGCATGATGCCTTTGTCGCTATTGCTGGTGAGGCAGCGGCTGCGCAAATGGATCAGCCAGAAGGGGATGAGGCATGAGCGAGACCATAAGAGCAGCCTGGGTCATTGCCCGACGCGATTTCGCTGCGATTATCTTTTCCAAAACCTTCTTTTTCTTTTTGCTTGGCCCGCTTTTTCCTGTGGCCTTGGGGGTTGCGGCTGGCGGCCTTGCTGGGCAGGTACAGCGTGATATTGACCAGCCGAGTATTGCCATTGTCATGGACCGCGAAGAGCAGCAGTTGCTGGAAGTTGCGCATAAGGATTTGAGCGAAAGGCTCGGTCTTCGCGCTCTGCCTGCGCTTACCATGGTGGCGGTACGTAGCGATACTCAGGCGCAGATCGCCGCGCTATTAGCCGGGGAATATAAAGATGCTGGCAAGGTCGATGCGGTTTTGTCGGGCAGTCTGGAATCGCCCATTTTAACTGGGCCGCCTGACGCTATTCGTAGCTGGGAAGGTGAACTTAGCCTGTTGATCGACCATATCGCTACGGCCAGTGCTGGTGATTTGACCGCTATTGACATTGTCGAGGTTGCGCAAAGTGTTGGGGTCGAGCAGGAGCAACAGTTGAAGACTGCGCAAGCTGCGCAAACCCTGCTATTTTTGTTGACCATGCTGCTGGCCGGTATGGTATTGTCCAATCTGGTTGAAGAAAAAACCAACAAGATCATTGAGATATTGGCCGCTGCTATTCCGATTGATGCCATTTTCCTGGGCAAGCTGTTTGCCATGCTGGCAATGGCGATGATTGGTATTGCCGTATGGGCCAGTGCCATCTTTCTGGTTCTCGCAATATTTGGCGGTGGTCTGCCAGAACTGCCAGTGCCTGCTATTGGCTGGCCACTGTTCATACTGCTTGGCATCATCTATTTTTCTATGGCCTATTTGCTGCTTGGCTCACTTTTTCTGGGCATCGGTTCTTTGGCAACCACGGTGCGCGAAGTACAAACCCTCTCTATGCCAGTGACAATGGGGCAGGTTTTGGTATTTTTCATCGCGGTATATTCGGTGACGAAAATGGGCGAACCAGTAGAATGGGGCGCTGTTCTTTTTCCATTCAGCTCACCTTTTGCCATGTTGGCACGGGCCGCGCAGGATGGCGATGTGCTGCAACATATTGTTGCACTGGCGTGGCAGGTGGGCTGGGCCTATCTGATCATCCGCATGGGCGCAGGTATCTTCAAACGCAATGTTATGAAGTCTGGCCCACAAACCAAAAAATCGGGTTTTTTGGCTTTTCTGGGTATGGGAAAGCCCGCAAAAGCAGTGAAATAGCTTTTTCGTAGCGGTTATAGCGCAAAAGCGGCGTATTTCGTTAGGCTCCATCGATTCTGTGTTGACATCTGTGTCAGTAAGCGCACCATGTCAAAACCACCTCTATTTAGGGGTATGAGTCATAGCTGGCAAAGACCGGCATGGCTTTGAGAGGATGACAGGAGACACCCCATGGCCACGCAGCCAGCGCCGACTCAGGCGACACCGCCTTTAACAACATCACCAACAGCCGCTGATGCATTGCGCGACTATTTTGCTAAGCATGACCGGCCCGGCACCGCCAATCCGGAAAAATGGGATGTGAGTCTCTCCAGCCTTTATGCCGAAGACCGCTGGCAGGAGCCTTTTCGCCAAATGCGCGCTGAAGCGCCGATCAATAAGGTCGAGGATTCAGCTTATGGTCCCTATTGGAATATTTCTGGATATAAGGCGATCCAGCATATTGAGGCTTTGCCTGAACTGTTTTCCTCCGATGTGAAAAATGGCGGCATCACCATAACCGATCCTGATTGGGATTCTGACTTTCAGCTGCCTATGTTTATTGCGATGGACCGGCCCAAACATACTGGACAGCGCCGTACCGTTGCCCCTGCATTCACCCCGCGTGAAATGCAAAGGCTGGAAAGCGATATCCGTGCGCGAACAGGCGAAGTGCTGGACGGCCTGCCTTGGGACCAACCTTTTGACTGGGTGGATAAGGTGTCGATTGAGCTGACCACACAGATGCTCGCGCTGTTATTTGGTTTTCCCTGGGAAGACAGGCGCCTGCTGACATTCTGGTCCGATTGGGCAGGTGATGTCGAACTGTCACTTGCGCCTGAGTTAGACAGCAAGCGCCAGGGCATATTGCATGAAATGGGCGCATATTTTCAGCAGCTTTGGAATGCCCGTCTTAACAGCGAGCCGACACCCGATTTGCTGTCCATGATGATCCATAGCGAAGCGATGAGCCAAATGGACCCGATGGAGTTTATGGGCAATCTGGTACTGCTGATCGTCGGCGGTAATGACACGACCCGCAACACAATGTCCGGCCTTGCCTATGGCCTCGACAAATTCCCCGATCAACGCAAGAAATTGCAGGAAAATCCAGACCTTATCCCCAACACTGTACAGGAAATCATACGTTGGCAAACGCCGCTAGCGCATATGCGGCGTACAGCGACGGAAGACACGGAATTATTTGGCCATAAAATCGCAAAAGGTGACAAGCTCGTTCTTTGGTATATTTCGGCCAACCGTGATGAGACGGTTTTTGATGATGCAGACAAGATTATTGTCGATCGACAGAATGCACGGCGCAATCTGGCCTTTGGCTATGGCATTCATCGCTGTGTCGGTGCGCGATTGGCCGAATTGCAAATCCGCATCTTGCTAGAGGAAATGGCGGCGCGGCGGATGCAGGTGAATGTGCTGGGTGATATTGAACGCGTCCATGCCTGTTTCGTGCATGGCTATCGCTCTATGAAAGTGCAGCTGAGCAAATATTGATCCCTATAATCCTGCCAATATTTGTGTAACTTTTCAGCGTGTTCTGACGAATATATGATTGAGTTTGATAGATATGGTGCAGGAATAGCATGAACAGCGATAGACGAATTGTGTTGGGTGGACTGGCAGGAGCTGGCACTTTGGCGGTAAGTTTTGCCGTTTTTGGTGGCGGTCTGGCATCGGCGCGATCTCTTGCTGCTGAAGGTAAACCCGGCTTTGCGATCACCAAAAGCGAAGCGCAATGGCGCAAAGAGCTAGAGCCGCTGCAATATTATGTATTGCGTGAAGCTGGCACTGAGCGGGCATGGACAAGTCCGCTCAACAAGGAAAAGCGCGCAGGCACATTTTTATGCGCTGGTTGTGATTTGCCTTTATATTCAAGCCGTACAAAATATGAGAGTTTTTCCGGCTGGCCGAGTTTTACCGAACCTTTAAAGGGCGCTGTTTTGTTGCGGCCGGATTATCTGCTGGGTATTCCGCGCACTGAAGTATTGTGCAAGCGATGCGGCGGCCATTTGGGGCATGTCTTCAATGACGGGCCAAAGCCAACAGGCAAGCGCTGGTGCATGAACGGTGCTGCACTGAAATTTCGCGCGTCCAAAAGCAGTTAAGCCTGAATCGTTTCTTATGGCGCTTCTTTTTGCTGCCATAGCTCAATCTTGATGCCATCAGGGTCCATGATCCAGGCAAACTCGCCATAGCCCTCATCCGCATGGCCTAATATTTCCAAGCCTTTGGCTTTTAGCTGTTCAATAAATTCCGCGACATTATCGACCCGCAAATTGATCATGAATTGCGCCTTGCTGGGCTTAAGATATTCTCCATCAGTGAAATGGCTTATCAGGCTATAAGGTGCATCACCCGTCTCTTCTGACCAGTTAAGCTGTGGCCCATAATCGCCATCAAGGCCCAGATAATCCTTATACCATTTGCGCGTTGCGTTGGGATCCTTCACAATGTGAAAAATGCCGCCCAGTCCAGTGATTTTGGCCATAGTCCCTCTCCCTATGCTGGGCCAAGACTTGGCCAGCTAAGGGCATGTTACCGCTTTACACGCCAAACGCGCAAGCCTTCGGCGCCATACAGTGTGACAGGTTCCAGCCATTGCGGGACATTATCATTACGCAGCTCTGCCATAAAGCCATCAGGTTTATAATGCGCATAGAGCATGACTTCTGCGACGTTTTCGCAATACATCACATAATCGATATCGCGCTGTTTTGCGATGCTATAGGCCGCATCTTTGTTGCCACTAAAGAAATTTAGCACATCGCGCATGGCAGTGTCATTGCGGTGGTGACCACTGGCAACGACTTTGTGATCACTGGCGAACAATATGGCCGGACCCATATCCAGCGGTGTCATGATATTGCCAACAGGCAGTTCCTGAATAAGCCGTAGCTGCTCAATTTGCTGACATTTTTCGGCATCTTGAACAATCGCGGTCAGTTCTTCAAACTTTTGTGCTCTTTTACTTATTAGAGCGCTTGCGGGTGCAACCAAAAGACCGGGAACGATCATGGTAAAAACGCCTAAAGTTCCCCCTATACGGGCCAATGGAGAGTTAAATCGCCGAACTTTCTTAAGCAATAATATCAGAAGGTTGGCAGCTATCGGTAAGGCAAAGATACAGGCCACGCCAGCTGCACGCTCAACCAGTGAGGCGATGGCGATTGCTACCAGCAGCATAAAGGCAGTGCGGCCATGCGCAGTTTGCAGGAAATTAAAAAAGTTCTGGAGCATATCTGCCTGATTGCGGCGGTTAAAGCGCAGCCAGTGGATGAGAAGGGCAAATAAGGCTATAGCTGGAATGGCGATATTCTGGATAATTTTGCCCGTTGTTTGCTGCCATAATGGCAGACCTTCATAGACACGTTGATACCAAAAACTATCAACCAGCGGGTCAAGCTGCCCAAAGGCGCCGCTCGCGCATTGCGGCGCAGCGCTATATAATAATGCCAATGCCGCACTGCCGGTAAACCCGAAACCTGCCACAATGGCGAGGCGCTGGGCAGGATTTATGCGTGACAATATAGCCAGCATTCCTGTGCCAAGCGCAAATACGCCAATATGGACCGGCGAGATCGCGTCGCAATATTGCACCCATCCATCAGCGGAAAAAATCCGCGTTGCCATGAATAATATTGCGCTTGCTGCGGTCAGGCCGGACATAGCAGTGACCAGCAAACCGCGATGTTGCGCATTGCACAACCACAAAATGGCAAAAGCTGCCATAAAACCGGCGGCCATTGGCAGGCCTTCCATAGAGATGGATAACCAGACAGCCAATGCGACACCGCTCAACAAAGCGCCGCGCTCTGGACGCAGATGCAACAGCCCTTTTAACGCCAAAAGCGCGAGAAAAATTTGCCAGCCATGATGATCTATCCGCATGGGTCGAAGCTGATGAATGACGGGAACCAGCATTCCCACGATTAAGCAAGCCAGATAGGCCGCATCTCGGCCAGAGCTGCCTATTCCCAAACGGTTCGTCAGTTGCGCAACAGCCCACATGACACACAGCAAGGTGATCGCTGGAATAATGATAAGTGCTGCCATTTCAGCGCTGCTTGAACCCAATATCGGGGTCAGCACGGTTATGATAATGGCGATGGGCAGGTCGACAATGCGTGACCAGTGCATGGGTGCGCCATCAGGGGCGTTCATGCGATATTGTTTAACATCATACCATTCCTGGCCATTCAACCAATCGCGGACCTGAAGCAGACGCAAAAGATCATCAGGATCAGGGAATCGTACAGCGACGATATTGGGCGCGGCAATCACCAAAAGGATGACACTGAGCAGGGCCCATATGCCAATGACAGCAGAAAACCGCACAGGGCGGATACTGTCATGCGCTGCTATCTGCGCTAAAGTATCTGCTTTAATTACACTGGCCATCTGGCATCCTCAAAAACGATCAATCCGGTCTAATGAATAGGCCTGGTCAGACCCATTGCCGGAAGACAAGGTGATTGCGCAGCAAATATGTGGCAACAAAGCTGGTTGCGATGGCCGCCAATTTGGCGATGCGCGCGTCAAAGCCCATTTGGTCGGCGCTTGCGACGATGATCACTGTCAACCCCAGCCCGATAAGTGCGGAAATCACAAACATTGCCTTTTGTCGTGTACGGTCAAATCCGCCACTGGCAACCCGGTCTGCAAAGACTTTACGAGATGACAACAACCAATGCGCGATAATGCCGCAGCAATATCCTATCGCAGACGCTGCCGCAGCGGCGGCGCTGACGCTCAAAATCGCCAGAAAAACGACCATGTCGACGATAAGAGCCCCAACACTCACCAGCAGATAGCGAAAGGCTGTAAAATTGCGCAGCCTGTCAATTATAGCGGTTATTGATGAGAATGTGCTGTTTGACATAATATCAAAGCCCCTCTTGCTAATGCATTGATTGCCATCGGATCAACCGAGCAGCTTTACGCTGCGCGATTTATTTTTTGCTTTTCACCGACCCGTTTGGGTACATCGCGCTCTGACTGAAGCGCGATTTTCTGGCCTTCGGTCAATTGACCTTCAGCTTCAACACCTGTCGCCGGTACAGCTTGCTGATTTTCCAGCAGTTTTTCCGCACCCTCATCGCCAGCTTCATGATATTCGGCATCTTCATTAACATTCCAAATGTTAAACTTGCGCGATCCGGCTTCGATATTTTCCACCGTCAGCATCGCCGTCATCATGGCGTGATCCTGATTATTATACCGGTGCATGCCATTGCGGCCGACCATATGCAGTGTTGGGAAGCGCTCTTCCAGATCAGAACGCATCGCTTCAACATTGGCCTCATATTCATCATCATAGACCGGATAGGCCTTTTCTTGACGCACCACTGCGCCGCCAACCACTTGCTTGGGGTCACACAGCCCCAATATTTCCATTTCGCGCGTGGCCTGTGCGATTAATTCTTCATCGCTTGATGACCAAAGCCCGTCATTTTCAAAGCAGAAATATTCCAAGCCAACACAGGCCATATCAGCATCGGGCACCATTTCCGGTGACCAGCTGCGGAAGTTTTGCACCCGGCCGACCTGAACGCGGTCATCATGAATATAGATCCAGTTGTCGGGGAAGAGATCCTCTGATTTTACCATCAAGGCAACGGTCAGGAAATCGCGATAATTAAGTTTTTTCGCTTCAAAAGATGATGTTGGCAGCGGGTGAATACGCGCAGAAAGCTCACGCATTGGGGCAGAGCTGATGACATGTTTGGCGGTAATCACTGTGCCGCCATCCTGTGCATCGGTGCTCATCCGCCAATTGCCATCACTGTCTTGCGCCAATTGTTTCAGCGCATGACCCATCATGACTGTATTGCCTTTATTGCGTACAAAATCGCGTGCAGCATCCCACATCATGCCGGGGCCAAGCCGCGGATAGCGGAAGGTTTCCAGCAGGGTTTTGGTGGCCATGCCATCATTTGGTTTTTTGTTCAGACCCAAAGAGCGTTTCAGACCATCGGTTACTGCGCTCCACAGGCTTAACCCCTTAATGCGCTGCGCTGCCCAATCGGCGGACATTTCGTCGCACGGCATGCCCCATACTTTTTCCGTATAGGTTTTGAAAAAGATGGAATAGAGTTTGTAGCCAAATTGGTTGACGACCCAATCTTCAAAACTTTTCACGTCTTTTTTCGGGAACATTTTCCAACGAGCATAGCTTACCATGCAAAGCGTTGAGCGCCAAATGCCCAGATTCCACAGCGCTTCAAAAGCACGCAGCGGATAGCTGTAAAATTTGCCTTCATAATAAATGCGGCTCATGCGCGGGCGCTGAATAAAGTCGTCCGGCAGGATTTCATTCCACAGATCGACCACTTCCTGACTTTTTGAGAAGAAGCGATGTCCGCCAATATCAAAGCGATAGCCTTCAAACTCGACAGTACGGCTGATGCCGCCAACATATTTCTCGTCTTTCTCAATAACCGTAACCGAATAGCCCTTTTTGCTCAGCAAATAGGCGGCGGTCAGTCCTGCAGGACCCGCTCCGATAACTGCAACATCAACATTGTTGGGATTATTAGCCATGATATTCCACCCTTAATTTGTGCGTTAGGCTGTTCGTGCCTTTACACTTCAGAAACTTGAGTGAAGGAAATTGGTTAATGAGTGGTTAGCAAATTGATAAAAAACTGCCTCGGCACACTCATCATTACGATTTAGGAATGATCAGATTGCCCGAGGACCAAATGGAAGAAACTGCGGAATTCAGAAACTCTTGCCAACAAATATCCGCAGATTGGCATTATCACTGCCCGGAGTAATGCCGAATAACGCACTGCCAAATAAGGACCAGCCATCACCAAGCGGGATACGCGCATAAGGGCCGATGAGATGCGACTGATCAGAGAAACTTGGTAAATTGCTGGTCGCGCCAAATGTGTTGAACTGCTCTATGCCGATAGCCGCATCATTGAGCTGCCAATTAAGATGGCTGCGGCTTTGCAACAGCACGCCATCCATGGCACCATCGCCTATTTGTACGGCACCTTGCACAAACAGCCGGGCACTGACTGTCTTGCTTAGCTGGAACTGGTTGATCCAGTTTATCGCGGCGCGCCCGGGTGGGCCGTCTGCCTCCAGTCGAAGATCAAATCGCACCCCGCTATGCCATAACCGTTTTGTATCGTCACTATTATCAGGCGTTAATTGCAGCCATAATTGCCCTTGCACAAAATCGGCCTCTATTGTCTCTGCCGGACCACTGCGCGATTGCAATTGGATACGCCAGCGCACCTTGCTGCTGAGTGATTGCTGATAATGCAGGCGCTGGACCAGCTCATCCGTA
This sequence comes from Parasphingorhabdus sp. DH2-15, assembly GCF_051668705.1. Lineage (GTDB taxonomy): Bacteria > Pseudomonadota > Alphaproteobacteria > Sphingomonadales > Sphingomonadaceae > Alterisphingorhabdus. The sequence continues at coordinate 44,333 of NZ_CP196351.1, forward strand.
TCAGGGTCAAAGGCGAGGCGGAACTGCGCCGAACGCTCACCCTCTTTAATAACCGGCCCTGGAACACCTGCAATATTTTGGGCATTTGCGCTTATGGGCGCTGCTAAAGCTATCACGGACAAGAGACAGCTGGCCGCTCTCATAGCAATGTCACCTAGCCTGCCTGCGTGCCAGACGGGCCATCAGCATTGCTGCTATCATCTTTGCTGCTGCGAAAGCCTTGTGCGATGACATACCATTCGGATGAGCCTTTGCGGCTGGCTGGCGGTTTGGCGTGTTTGACGCTGGTGAAATGTTTTTTGAGCAGCATCAGCAATTCCTTATCGGTGCCGCCGGCAAAAACCTTGGCTACAAAAGTGCCGCCCTCAACCAAATTGCAAATAGCAAAATCAGCAGCTGTTTCGACCAATGCCATGGTGCGCAAATGGTCTGTCTGTTTATGGCCGACAGTGTTGGCAGCCAGATCGGACAGCACCAGATCGGGCTTACCGTCCAGCGCTTGCATCAGCTTGTCAGGTGCTGCGTCATCCATAAAATCCATCTCGAAAATGGTAACGCCTTCAATTGGGTCAACGGGCAGCAGATCAATGCCGACAACCTTGGCATGGGGCACTTTGCGGCGCACCAGCTGTGACCAGCCACCCGGCGCTATGCCCAGATCAACCACACGGGCAGATTTGCGAATGATGGCAAAGCGTTCGTCTAGCTCTGACAATTTATAGGCTGCGCGGGAGCGATAGCCTTCATCCTTGGCGCGCTTGACATAAGGGTCGTTGAGCTGGCGCGTAAGCCATTCCGCAGATGATTGTTTGCGCCCGCGTTTTTTGTTCAGCCGTTTCTGGCTATCCTGCCGCCCGCGATTGCCGGGGCGAGCTGTGCCGCCGCTTTTCTTATCACCAATGGCCATATTATGTGCGTCTCGCGCGGCGATTGCCGTTCTTTGCGTTTCTGGTCATTTTGCCGCGAGACTGCTTGGCCTTGGCAGGTGCTTGTTCGGCAGGTGAGGAAGATTGTGTCATGAGTGAGCGCAATATCCCTTCGCGAATGCCGCGATCAGCAATGCCTAATCGTTCAGCCGGCCAGATATCCAATATCGCTTCCAATATTGCGCAACCGGCAATCACCAATTCTGCACGGTCAGAGCCAATACAGGGCACTTTTGCGCGTTCATTGGGGGACATGCCGCCCAGATCCTGACTGATTTGCCGCATGGATGTGGAAGGGACAATCAGCCCGTCAATGGCATTACGGTTATAGCAGGGCAGTTTCAGATGCAGGCTGGCCAGGGTTGTGACTGTGCCGCTGGTGCCCAACATGCGGTAAAGATCGCCCTCACCGCGGGGCAGTCTGTCAGAAAATTCGCGAAAGCTCTCCGCAGCCTTGGCCCGCATGGCTTCATAACCGGCTTGCCGCGTTTGCAAGCTGCTATTATCAACCTGCACGCCTTCGGTCAGCGACACGACCCCCCATGGCACACTCACCCAATCGCGGATGGTTGGTGCGCGGCCGTCAGTATCAATCAATACCAATTCGGTCGAACCGCCGCCAATATCAAAAATAAGGGCGGGGCCTTGTCCGGGTTCAAGCAGGATGTGACAGCCCAGAACGGCCAATCGTGCTTCTTCTTCGGCACTGATAATATCGAGCATGATGCCGGTTTCGCGTTGCACACGGTCGATAAATTCGGCGCCATTTTCGGCGCGGCGACATGCTTCGGTCGCGACTGACCGGGCCAGACAGACATTGCGCCGTTTGAGCTTATCCGAACAGACGGAGAGCGCAGCGACGGCGCGGTCCATCGCGCTTTGGCTGAGTCGCCCGCTTGTACCTAGCCCTTCACCCAAGCGCACCACGCGTGAAAAGGCATCGACCACGACAAAACTGTCACCCGCTGGCTTAGCGATGAGCAAGCGGCAATTATTGGTGCCCAAATCGATTGCGCCATAGGCACGGCGCTGCTGCCCGCCATTGCTGCGCTGAGCGATATCAGCAGCAAGACCGGCCTTATCCTGATATTTTTGGCTTTGGTTTTTCTGCTTTGAATGCGCTGTTTTACGGTGATTTTTGGCAGATTTTTGAGCGCTTTTCCGCCCATCACGCAATGCATTGCGCTCTCTTCCCATCCCGGCAGTGCCGGTATCCCCATATTTTTGCGCACCCGTTTCATTCCCGTTATTTTCTGCAGCACTTTTTGCTGCCAAATCGGGATCGGATGCCATGGGCGATGAACGCTCTTCCATGGGCTTACTCTCTTGACTTCAATCATGGGCGGAACATGCCGCCGTTACTTGAGGGTTAAGCTAATCGTAACGGGAGCGGTACGCAAGCAATTTGGGTTTTTTGTTTTATGCGCAATAGTTTGTGCGCACATATATTATCATGGGCCATGCGGATAATGTAGGGCTGCGCAGGGCAGGATAAAAACCGCTATGGTCAATAGGGTATCACTCGGCTAACGCGCTTCCATGCTTAATTTCAGCAATATTAGGGTCCGTCTTGGCGGTTCGGTCATTCTTGATGGCGCAGGCGCTGCGCTGCCCCCGGGCTCGCGTGTTGGCCTTATTGGCCGCAATGGTGCGGGCAAATCGACGCTGATGAAAGTCATTGCTGGCATGTTGGAGCCGGATGATGGCAGTGTCGATCTGCCAAAAAATGCGCGCATGGGCTATATTGCGCAGGAAGCTCCCGCAGGCGCAGCCTCGCCGCTGGAGACAGTACTGGCTGCCGATAATGAGCGTGCAGAGCTGCTGGCCGAAGCGGAAACCGCCACTGATGGGCACCGTATTGCCGAAATCCATGAACGGCTGAACATGATAGAAGCGCACAGTGCGCCAGCGCGTGCGGCGAAAATTCTTATCGGTCTGGGCTTTGATGAGGCAGCGCAGGCACAGCCGATGGACAGTTTTTCCGGTGGCTGGCGTATGCGGGTGGCTTTGGCGGCACTGCTCTTTTCACAGCCAGATATGCTGTTGCTTGATGAGCCATCAAACCATTTGGATTTAGAGGCGACATTGTGGCTGGAAAATTTCCTGACCAGCTATCAAGCAACGATATTGGTGATCAGTCACGAGCGTGATTTGCTGAACAATGTGGTCGATCATATTTTGCACCTCCAGCATGGCAAGACGGTGCTGTATCCCGGCGGCTATAATGCCTTTGAACGCCAGCGCGCCGAGCGTCAGGCACAATTGGCGGCGTCACGTGAGAAGCAGATTGCACAGCGTCAAAAGCTAGAGGCCTTTGTTTCGCGTTGGGGTGCAAAGGCGCACAGTGCCAAACAGGCACAAAGCCGTGTGAAAGCGCTATCACGCATGGAACCGATTGCAGAGGCGATTGACGACCCATCGCTCAGCTTTCATTTTCCTAGCCCTGCCGAGCTAAAACCGCCATTGATCACACTGGACGATGCAGCGGTCGGCTATGGCGAGAATATCATTCTTTCAGGCCTAAATCTTAGCCTTGCGCCAGATGACCGAACGGCTTTGTTGGGTCGTAATGGCAATGGTAAGACAACATTGGCGCGGCTTTTGGCCAGTCAGTTGCCACCCAAAAAGGGCGCGATCAACAAATCAGCTAAGCTCAAAGTCGGTTATTTCACCCAATATCAGGTTGAAGAACTCGACACTGCGGACACGCCTTTGGAGCATATGACGCGGCTTATGAAAGACGCAAAGCCGGGCGCAGTGCGCGCGCAATTGGGCAGGTTTGGTTTTTCCGGCGATAAGGCAACCGTCAAGGTGGGGAAACTGTCCGGCGGGGAGCGGGCACGGCTAGCACTGGCAATGATTACCCGCGATGCGCCGCATCTGCTGATCCTTGACGAGCCAACAAACCATCTGGACGTGGATGCCCGCGAAGCATTGGTGCATGCGCTCAACGAATATAGCGGCGCCGTGATTCTGGTCAGTCACGACCGGCATATGTTGGAGCTGACGGCTGACAGGTTGGTCATGGTCGATAGCGGTCATGCCAAGGAATTTAATGGCAGCATGAATGATTATACCGATTTTGTGCTGGGCAGAAATCAGCCCAAAGCCGCTCAGGGCAAAGCCAGTGGCGGTAATAGAAAAGAGGACCGGCGAGCAGCTGCAGAGCGGCGCAAGCAACAAGCCGATCTGCGCAAAGCCGTTAGCACGGCCGAAAAAGATATGGAGCGCTATGCTGCGATAGTGTCACAGATTGATCGCGCTATGTTTGACCCGTCTTCCGCCGCTAAAGAATTTGCTGATCTTACCATGACCGAGTTAATGAAAGAACGCGCGACAAGCCAGGACAGGCTGGACAAGGCAGAGGCAAAATGGCTGGCTGCATCGGAACAGTTGGAAAGCGACAAAGCGGGCGATTGACCTGTTACTTGGTTGAGAAAGGATGGATAGAGGCATGACAGATAAAGATATTCCTTCTGATATTCGGCCACGGCGCAGCGCGTTATATATGCCTGCCAACAATATGCGCGCCTTGGAAAAGGCGCGTGGTCTGGATGCTGATATCGTCATATTTGATCTTGAAGATGCTGTGGCACCTGAACAAAAAACCAATGCCCGCGATACGCTGAAAATAGCATTGGATAATGGCGGTTATGATGGGCGAGAGACTGTGCTGCGCATCAATGGCCGCGATACTGAATGGTTTGCTGATGATATGGCCTTTGCCGCGACTTTACCGGTTGATGCTGTGCTGGTGCCAAAGGTTGATACACCGCAAGATATTGCGTCTCTGGGCTCAACCATGGCCGCTTTGGCTAAGGCTTTATGGGTGATGGTGGAAACGCCAGCGTCTGTGCTCAACCTGCCTCTCATCGCCGCAGCGGCGCAAACATCGCCTCTTGCTGCTTTGGTGCTGGGCAGCAATGATCTGGCAAAGGATATGCGGCTTGTGCCCGATGCACAGCGCACAGCCTTTCAACCAGTGCTGACCCAGATGGTTGCTGCGGCGCGTGCTTATGGCCTTATTGCTCTGGATGGTGTGTGCAATGCCATTGGCGATGCTGACCGATTGGCGGCGGAATGCGCACAAGGGCGGAGCTTTGGCTTTGATGGCAAAACGCTGATTCATCCCTCACAAATCGCCGCGGCCAATCAGGCCTTTGCACCATCAACGGAGGATTTGGGGCATGCGCAGAGTGTCATTGCCGCCTTTGCTGAACCGCAAAATGCAGGTAAGGGCGTGCTCAAGGTTAATGGTAAAATGACGGAACGTCTGCACTTAATAGAAGCAAAGCGTCTGGTTGCAGAAGCACAAATGATCACTAATCGGTCAAACGGCTAACGACTATATAGCCCCCTTTTGCAGTAAAGGGTTTTGCGATAGGTTATGCCGCATGCATGTGTTTGAAATTCTGGTCCTATTGCATGTCGCTTTTGGCGCGACGGGGTTAATCGCCTTTTGGGTGCCGATCATCGCGCGCAAAGGGGCCGCCGCACATCGCAAATGGGGGCGTATTGCCTGTTACGGTTTTATTGGTGCGGGCATATTGGCCATATTGATGGCGCTATTGTCGCTTTACGGGCCGGAAAAGCGCTTGCCGATGATTACTGATCGTGTGCTGTTCAATGGTCTGTTTGGCTGGATGATGCTCTATCTCGGGCTGTTGACATTGGGATTTGCCGATTACGGACTGGCCACTGTCAAACACCGTGCCAATCGCGCTGCTTTGCGTGCGCCGCGTTATCAGATCATATTTGTGATTGTCGCTATGGCTGCGCTGAATTGCGGGCTTTACGGGCTGTCAATTGGTGAGCCGCTGATGATGTTAGTCGCATTTATCGGGTTGGTGGCTATGGGCACGCAATTGCGCGCTATCTGGCGCAAGCAATTACCACGGGGTGCTTATGTGGGCGAACATTTTCGCGCATTATTGGGTATGGGTATCTCTGCCTATACTGCCTTTTTATCAGTTGGTTTGATCCGCTTGATACCCGATCAGGTTTTCAACCCGCTCATTTGGGCAGGGCCAAGTATTATCGGCGTGTCGATGATCATCTATTTTACCATACAGGCAAATAAGAAGCTGGCCCGCACTAAAGCAGCGAAGCGGTAGTGCTGATATAACCGCACTAAAGCAGCGAAGCGGTAGTGCTGATATAGCCGCACTCAAGGAGCAAAGCGGTAGTTCTGATATAGCCGCACTCAAGGAGCAAAGCGGTAGTGCAAACAGAGTCTCTCCCCAAGACGGCCATTTTCCCTTACGCAGCCGGCATGATGCCATGGCCACCATCAACGGCTATGGTGGTACCGGTCATATAACTGCCAGCATCAGAAGCGAGGAGCAGCAGAGCGCCATCCAGCTCATGATAATCCCCGAAACGCTGCATCGGCACGCGGCGGCGCATTTTTTCTCCAGCATCGCTTTCCAGATAATCGCGGTTGATATCGCTTAAAAAATAGCCAGGGGCTATGGCGTTGACGCGGATGCGGCTGCGGGTCAGCTCGACGGCCAGAGAACGGGTCATATGCGCGACAGCCGCTTTTGACGTAGCATAACCACCCGCGCACAATGCCGTATTGCTGGCCAGTACAGAGGCAATATTGATAATGCTACCGGGCTGTTGCGCAGTTTTGAGAGCATTGGCAGCGGCACTGGCCACGCGCCATACGCCTGTGACATTGGTGTCCATGACTTTTGCCCATTCCGCTTCGTCCATATCGACCATCCAGCTAATATGTGCGACGCCTGAATTGTTGATGATGATGTCGCATGGCGGTCCGCTTTGCGTAATGGCTGCAAAAGCCCCCTGGACGGACATGGACTGTGTCACGTCCATAGACACAGCCATAACCTCTTGCCCATATTGTGCTGCAATAGCCTCTGCCTGCTCGTCCAGTTTTTCCTTACGGCGAGCCGCGATGACAATATCCGCCCCGGCCATTGCTAGCACTCTGGCAAAATGCGCGCCCAATCCACCCGATGCGCCCGTTATTAATGCGCGATGGCCTGACAATGAGAAGGCTGTAGGTGCATTTGTACGTTTGTTTGAATATTCTTTGCGCGTATCTATCATATAATTTCCTGATACTTACAGCATAAGTGCGTGCTTGATTCTGCTTATGGTCGAGCAACTTCTCGCCGACCTATTCACCGGATAGGGGCGAGGGTTGCTTGATCGGCTCCCCGGCACCCGTGCGCAATTCACGCGGTTCCAAAATGGCGGCTGTTTCAATGAAATCGAGCGCTTGCCGCGCTTTCACAAACCGATCGGCCAATTCCACCCACTCTTGAGCAGCCTCTTGATTGGGAAGTTTGCCTATCTCGACCAGTGCAGTCTCCACCCGTCCGCTATCAACATAACGGCGCGCACGTTCCAAACGCTGATTGGGTGCGGGTGAGGGGGTATCTTCACGGCGCAGCACAAAAATCTCGCCCATTTCGCGCTGTGTCCGCGCCCACCAACCTTCTTGGGGATCACGGCCCAAAGTGTCGGCCGAGAGATCGTCAAGGCCAGCACGCAATTGATCCATGGTCACAGGCTTTTTGCTGGCTGCAATAATTGTTGCAACCGCGTTGGGTTGGGCCTGACCAAAACGCAATTTTAGCTGCTCTTCAATATATCCCAAAGGCGAACCACGCTCCAGTGCGCGGCGTGCGGCAAAAGCGATCAGCAACCCCTCTGCGCGGCCAGCATTGCCCGAAGCCGCCTGAGCCTGCACATTGATACGGGAAATTCTGTCTTCCAGTTCGGCAACACGCCGGGCCAATGCAGCCTCTAATGCAGGATCAGAAATGACCTGTTCGCTGTAAACCGGCTTTTCCGGAGCAACGGATCCATCAGCCAATATACGATCGTCCAGAGCTTTGACCGGTTCGGGCGTCTCTGCCTTGGCAGTATTGGCTTGTGCTGCAGAAGTGTCCTCACTTAACAGACCAAAGCGCGATATGGCCCAGCCAGACGCAATACCGCCACCTATAAAGGCAATGACCAATATGATCACAAGGGTACGCAAATTGAGACCGCTTTTGCGGTTAGATGAAATGGGTTGATAATCGCTGCTCATATGGTGTGCATTACCCTATTTATGGCCCGTATCGCAAAATTTTTCTGCCAACTTCAACATATCGCTATCATTAGGGCTCTGGCTGACCGCCATATGCCGCCATGGTAAGGTTGCATATTCTGCCGTGCGCTGGCTAATCGCTATGATGATATGCTTGGTAGCTATGCTTTCGGTCAGACCATCCTGATCGCAAAAGTTGGTCTCTAACTGCTGCATTGCGCGGGCTGAATGCACCAAGATGACTGCAGGCTGTTTGAATATTTCTATTTGCTCTGCTGATAGACTGCGCGGCATTGCGGCATAGTTGATGATCGTCGTTACCGTCATTTCAACCCGTTCCTGCAAAACGGTGTGCTGTGCGCCGCATAGACGTAAAGGCTTTGACCAGCCATCGGCAGCTAATGCGTCCATGGCTTCTTCCAAATCCGTCGCCCCTGCAAAGCGGACATCCAAACCAACTGCCTGCGCTGCTTTGGCTGTGGCCTTACCCACGGCATAAACCGGCAAGGATTTGAGGCGAGGCAAATCCGCTCCTGCGTGGCGTACGGCATTGGCGCTGCCCAGTAACAGGCTGTCGACCCCCTTTGGCATGGTCCAATCCATGGGCGTAATGGCAAAACTGGGTATTTTGACCACTGCCAAACCCATGATATGCGCATTGCTCGCGGTTTTGCTGGCGCCCGGCTCAGGGCGAATTATGATAAGCGGCAGCCGCATATCGCGCTTTATCACCATATTACCGGCACATATTTTTGCTCAGCCTTTATTGCCATATCCTTATATTGGTCCAAAAAGGCGGGAAATTGATTCCGGTGCAGTGCTCAGCATATCGGATGCCAAGGTTGCTATAGCTGCCGCATTGCTCTGTGCGTCACCCAGAGTGATCTCCAAGCTGCGTTCAATACAGTCCGCGCCATCTTCGCTGTAGAGCGCGGTATCAAGATGTAGCATGTCGCCTTCTAGGACGGCATAGGCCGCGACTGCAGAATGGCAATTGCCGCCCAATGCTTCCAGAAAAGCACGTTCGGCCATCAGACAGTGCCAGCTATCACTATGATTAATCCCGTTCAGCAGCTCTTGCATCGGCAGGTCATCGGCGCGTGTTTCAATGCCGACAACACCTTGTGATGCGGCAGGTAGCCATTGGTCAAGCGGCAAGGGTGTGCCGTGTACGTCTTGGCCCAGCCTGTCCAATCCCGCCTTGGCCAGCAGGGTGACGTCAGCAACACCATCAGCGAGTTTTTGCAACCGGGTGGCCACATTGCCGCGGAATAGAACAACCGACATATCTGGGCGGACATGGCGCATCTGTGCGCCGCGCCGCGGTGAACTGGTGCCCAATGTCGCGCCATGCGGTATGGCATCCAGACTGTCCGCACCGACCAGCATATCACGGGCATCTGCGCGCGGCAGAACCGCCGCCAGCATGAATTGGGGCGGCCGCAATGTTTCGACGTCTTTCATTGAATGTACGGCAAAGTCGATACTGGCTTCGCCCAGCTGCATATCCAGCTCACGTGTCCATAACGCCTTGCCGCCAACCTCGCGCAAAGCGCGGTCAGTGATTTTGTCGCCACTGGCTTTAACGGCCATGATTTCGATTTGATCGTCAGACAGGCCATAGGCGGCACATAGCGCTGAACGGGTGGCATAGGCCTGCGCCATGGCAAGCGGTGAACCGCGTGTCCCCAGCTTTATTGAGCGGGTGGCCAGCAAATCGGTAATGGCCGCTGGCAATGTCTTGCATGTTTCTGTGTTCATTACCCTTGGTGCTAGCGTGCAATCTGTCTAAAGAAAAGTGCTATGACATTGGTATTGGGTATAGAATCAAGCTGTGATGAGAGTGCGGCGGCGATTATTCGCAGTGACCGGACGATATTGTCGCACCGGCTGGCCTCACAAATTGAAGCGCATCAGCCCTTTGGCGGCGTTGTTCCAGAGATAGCAGCGCGCGCGCATATTGAGACGCTGCCCGATATGGTATCGGCTGTGCTGCAAGATAGTGGCCTTGCGCTGGATGATCTTGACGCGATTGCCGCAACGGCAGGGCCTGGCCTGATTGGCGGGGTCATGGTCGGGTTGGTCATGGCAAAATCCCTTGCCATGGCGAGCGATAAACCGCTGATCGCTGTCAATCATCTGGAAGGCCATGCCTTGTCACCGCGCCTTGATGATGCTGATCTTGCTTTTCCCTATTTGCTGTTGCTGGTTTCTGGCGGGCATTGCCAGATATTGCGGGTGAACGGGCCGGGCCAATATCAGCGTATGGCCACGACGATTGATGATGCTTTGGGTGAGGCTTTTGACAAAAGCGCGAAATTGCTGGGTCTTGGCTATCCCGGTGGGCCGGCATTGGAAAAGCTGGCGCAATCAGGCAATGCTGCGGCCGTGCCTTTGCCTCGCCCCTTATTGGGCTCAAAAGAACCGCATTTCTCCTTTGCTGGATTAAAAAGTGCCGTTTTGCGTGCGGTTGAAAGTGGCCGTTATGAAAAGGCGGATATTGCGGCTTCGTTTCAGGTGGCGGCTACCGATTGTCTTATTGACCGGCTTGGTTTCGCATTGCGCCAGATTGGCAGTGATAGTGGCATACAAACGCTGGTCATTGCCGGCGGTGTTGCTGCCAATCAGCATATTCGCGGCCAGCTTACACAATTTGCAGATGATAATAGCCTGGCCTTTTCTGCGCCGCCAATGTGGCTATGCACTGACAATGCAGCGATGATTGGCTGGGCGGGCGTGGAATTGCTGAGCGCGGGTCATAAGGGTGATCCCATGAATTTTAAAGCACGGCCACGCTGGCCCCTTGATGATACGGCGCCTGCCGCACGCGGCGCAGGGGTAAAGGCATGAGCACAGAATCACCAAAATCAGAACAGACGCCTATTATCGGCGTTCTGGGCGCCGGTGCATGGGGCACGGCATTGGCGCAGCTTATAGCGTCAAATGGCACAAAGGTTCGGCTTTGGGCGCGCGAGGCAGAGGTGGCAGATGCCATTAACAGTATTCACCAAAACAGCGCATTTCTGCCCGATATTCCCTTGTCATGCGATATTCACGCCAGCACCGAATTATCCGCGCTCAATGGCTGTAACATCATATTGGCGGTCACACCGGCGCAGCATCTGGCCTCAACATTGGCTGGGCTGGACAGCATTGCGCAGCGCGACCTTATCTTATGTTGCAAGGGTATTGAGGCCAGCACTGGCCGTTTCATGCATGAGGTGGCAAAATCCGCTCAACCCGATGCACAGATAGCGGTCTTGTCTGGCCCGACATTTGCGCATGAGCTTGCCCTTGGCAAACCCGCCGCCGTGACATTGGCCTGCGAAAACCGCGCGCAATGGGATCGCCTTTCAAATATATTGGTGCGCCCGCATTTTCGACCCTATTATTCTGCTGATCTTATGGGTGCAGAAATAGGCGGCGCGGTGAAAAATGTGCTCGCCATCGCTTGCGGCGTGGCTGATGGGCTGGGTCTGGGGCAGAATGCTCGCGCTGCACTTATCAGCCGCGGCTATGCAGAGATGGTGCGCTTTGGTGAAGCATGCGGCGCCGAACCTGAAACACTGACAGGCCTTTGCGGACTGGGTGATCTGGTGCTGACCTGTTCTTCAACCAGTTCGCGCAACTTCTCGCTTGGCATAGCTTTGGGGCAGGGCAAAGCAGCTGCGCAATTGCTTGCTGATCGCGCAACCGTTGCTGAAGGCGCACATAGCGCAGCGGTGGTGCAGCGGCTGGCGAGGGAGAAGGCTGTGCAAATGCCGCTGGTTGACGCGGTCTGCGCTTTGTTATCCGGTGACTTCTCGGCTGATAATATCATTACATCCTTATTGTCGCGCCCGCTTCAGGCCGAATGATTCGCGCTTTTTCTTTGGACTGGGTGCTTGCCGCGCCTTTTGCTTGGCACTTTCTTTTGCTGCACAAATCGCATAGGCCAATTGGCTCGGCAGGAAATTCCAGTGAAAGAGGTACGGCTTGACCAATACAGCCGATCCGGTTCCGGATAACGAAAAACAGCAAGATGATGGCGAGGATATTTCCCGGCTTGCCAAGGGTGGCCGGACCAATTTCTTCGGTTTTTTGCTGCGTCTTGCTGCACGTTTGCCCTTTTTGTTCATTGCAGGCCGCTATTATGGGCCAGAAGCCTTGGGCCGCTTTGCCTATGCCATTTTGATTATCGAACTGGCGGCACAATTGGCTACATTGGGTCTGCGCCGCGGCCTTGCGGAACAGCTAAGCCGCACTGAAAGGCCGCATATCCATGTTGTGCTTGATGGCTTGCTGGTCAGCGCCCTTGCCTCCGCCCTGATGGCGGCAATTTTGATCGCATTGCCGCAGATTATGTTCCCCAATAGCCAGATTAACGGGCTGGATCGCTGGCTCCCCTTGATTATCTTTTGTATCGCCGGTTCGGATATTGCACTCGCCGCCCTTGCCTATCGTTATGATATCGCTTCAACCGTACGCGCACGCGCCATTATTGAACCATGGACCATCAGTATCGCCGCCGGGGCCTTATATTTTTATTCCACGCGCGATGGCTTGCTGATTGCTTATGCCTTGTCGATGGCGGCGGCGTTGCTGGCATCCATCATTCCATTGGTGCGCAGCTATGGTCTGCCCAATGGATGGCGCCCGCGTCCGCTGGCACTGATTGATCTAGCGCGGCAGAATATTCCGTTAGCTGCGGCGGATGCTGCTGAATGGGGCAGCCGCAGGCTTGATCTTGCCATTTTGGGCATTTTTGTTTCGCCTGCTGTGGTCGGTATTTATTATGTCGCGCAGCAGATTGCCAGCCTGCCACAAAAGCTGAAAACCAGTTTTGACCCGATTTTGGGGCCAGTGATTACCCGCAATCTGGAAGAGGGCAAGCTAAAGGAAATCGCTCAACAGGTAAGTCAGGTCGGCTTTTGGATTATCGCTGCTCAGGCCGGTGTTGCGCTGGCGCTGGCCATTCCGGGGGAGGCCGTTATGGGGCTGGTAGGCCCGGATTATGTTGGTGGCACAGGGGCTATGGCCTTGCTGCTGATTGCTGAAGTTGTCGCCGCGACTGCAGTGGTGAGCGAATCTGTGCTGGTCTATGTCGCGCGTCATCGCAATTTGCTGTTATCGCTTGCCATGCTGGCCGTTCAGGCGGTGCTGAGCTTCGCATTTATCTATTTGTTCGATTATTGGGGTTATGGCCCCTTATTTCAGGCAGCAGGCGTAGCGCTGGCGCTTTCAATGGCACTGGCTTTTGCATCGCTGACCAAGGCAGTGCTTTTGTCAAAAATATTGGGCGCAGCGGTCAATGGCTGGCGCTGGGCGTTGGTTTGGGCAACGGCTGTTGCCGCTGTCATCGGCTGGGCCGCAACGCAGTTCCTGCCTGAATGGGCGGAACTGGCATTGGGCATACCAGCCATATTGGGCGTATATGGCCTGATTATATGGCATCGCGGCTTTGGTGAGGCGGACCGCAAATTATTCCGCAAAAAGCAAGACGGCTAGACTAACGCAATTCGCAATTCGCTTATTATGATTGGGGTTTAAGCGTCCAGACGCGCTGCAATAAGCGGCGGCAGGTCGCGTGTTACGCGTGGGCCGATATGGGTGATAATTTCTCCCGCTGCGACTGCGCCCATGGTTAGCGATGTTTCCAGCGATTTGCCCTGTGCTTGGCCCGCCAGAAAACCGGCAGCAAACAGATCGCCTGCGCCTGTCGTGTCCACCACTTCGTCAACGGGCTCTGCCGTGACTTCGGCGCGCTGCCCATTGGCAATGGCCACAGCGCCATGTTCGCCGCGCGTGACCACCAATGTTGGCACTTTGGGTGCCACAGCAGCCAGAGCAGCATCAAAATCATCCAATTGGGTGAGGGAAAGAATTTCCACTTCATTGGCAAACAAAATGTCGATTTTGCTATTGTCCAGCAGTTCGTTAAATCCGTCGCGGTGGCGCTCAATCACAAAAGCATCTGACATAGTCAGTGCCACACGATTGCCGGCTGCGCGCGCAGTGGAGATTGCTTTTTGCATTGCGGCGCGTGGCTCTGGCGGATCCCAGAGATAACCCTCAAGATAGAGAATGTCAGATTTGCGGACCAGCTCTTCATCCAAGGCCGCGGTTGGCAAAAACTGTGCTGCGCCCAAAAATGTGTTCATTGTGCGCTGGCCGTCATTGGTGACCAGAATGAGGCATCGTGCGGTCGGTGGCTCGCCGCCGCGTGGGTCGACTGTGAAATCCACACCTGCTGAGCGAATGTCATGCGCAAAAATTTCACCAAGCTGATCATCTGCGACCTGACCGATAAAGGCACATTTTGCGCCAATATTGGCCATGGCGGCCAAAGTGTTTGCAGCGGAGCCACCGCTCACTTCCTGGCCTTGCCCCATGGCGGCATAAATGCCCGTTGCTTGATCGGCATCGATGAGTTGCATGCTGCCTTTGGCCATATTGTGCTCGGCCAGAAAAGGCTCTTCACAGCGGGCAATAACATCGACAATGGCATGGCCCATGGCCACAATATCATAACGGGGCGTATCAGAAGGGGTGCTGGTCATAAGGAATACTCTCTGTCCGGATAATGCTAACCGGTTTAACGGCTCGCAGCGCATCTATAGGACAGGATAGTCTGGTTCAAGCAGCAATTGGCCGAAACATGGAAGTCTTTGGTCGTAGGAATGGTCACCGTGCTTGACCATGGGCGGTGTCTTGGTGCACTATGACACCATGGTTACTGCTTTTACGAAATCCATCGGCCAGCTTGGCGACCGTGCCATTTTGAAAATATTGGCCAAATCGGCACTGGTTACAGGTTTGTTTTTTCTTGGCCTTTTCTTTGTTTTCAAATGGGCTGTGGATTGGTTGACCGATGTCATCATGGCGGGTCTGGCCAGCATATTTGGTTCAAATGCCGCGCTGCTGCCTTATGAGAGTATGGCAGATACTTTTTTGGTATTTGTTCTGTGGTTCTTGGCCAGCTGGCTGTGGTTTCGGGCTATAGCTGCGGCACTGATCCCCATATTTGGTGATGATGTGGTGAGTGCGGTGGAGGTGAAACATTATCCCCATGCGCTTATCCGTGCGCATGATACCAGCTTTGGCCATGGTCTGGCGCTGGGCCTAAAAAGTCTGGGTCGCACTTTGGGTGTTAATATCCTTATGCTGCCCTTTTATATCGCCTTGGTTTTTACCGGTGTCGGTCTTCCTATATTGCTGGTCGCGGTTAATGCCGTTCTTATCGGCCATGATTTTGAGGATATGATGATGGCGCGCCATGGTGAAGGCTTTGGCTTACATAATGATGATGCAAAACTTTACCCGGCTGGCACACGCTTCATGCTGGGTTTGGTGACGGCTATTATTCTGACTATTCCCCTTGTCAATTTTCTGGGCATGATTATCGGTACCGCCATGGCAACGCATCTGGCCCATGGCCGCGAGGTACAGGACCATGTTAAAAGCAATGCCAAGGCCCGTTGAGGCTAAGCCGCGCATATTGGGGTGTAAAGGGGATGGAGATGAAGGCGTTACAAGCCGTTTTGGCTGTTGCCAGCCTATCATTATTGGTCAGTGGATGTGCCGCAGGCACGGCGCGCCCTAATAGCAGCGCGACTAATCTGCCCCCACCACCAACTGCATTTAATCCCCTCGGGTTGGAAGCTGTGTTGAACAAACGCGATGATGAGCTGGTGGCGTTGTTCGGCGTTCCAAGACTTGACGTTATTGAGGGGCAGGCGCGTAAGATGCAATTTGCGAATGAAAGCTGTGCATTGGATATATTCCTATATCCGCCGGAAAATAATGCCGGTGCTGATCGTCGCAGCAATTATGTTGAGGCACGGGATCGTTCGGGCAATGTGGTTGATAGTGCAAGCTGCATCGCTACGCTGCGTTAGCGCATTCTTGCCAACGGGCCTATAATATGAGAGTTTACAAGCAATAATAATTGGTCGCGCTGCCCATGAAAGGGCTTCAACTGGGAAACTGGGGAAAGCGTATGAAACGGCTAATTTATTGCTTTGACGGGACATGGAATCGTCTTGTTGAGGGCGAACAGACCAATGTTCCGCGTATCGCACAAATGGCGTGCAATATCGACAATTCAGACCCAAATAAGCCGGTCCACCAAATGGTCTATTATGATGAAGGTGTTGGCACCTATGACTTTGGCAATGCTATAGATTGGGTGTTGAACCGTTTGGCAGGGATTTTCGGCCTTGGCCTGGATCAAAATATTCAGGAAGCCTATACGCATTTGATTCTCAATTTTGTCCCAGGCGACGAAATTTATGTTTTCGGCTTTTCTCGCGGTGCTTTCACGGCGCGCTCATTTGTCGGTTTGATTGGCAAAGTCGGTGTCTTGCGTAAGAATCGGTTGTTTAAAATCAATGATGCAATCAAGCTATATCGCAATGGCAGCAGAGAGGCAGCGAGTGACAGCCCAATGTCACTGCAATTCCGCTCTGAAAATAGCAGTGCCGCCTTTCTGCCCAGTGATCGTAAACATTATATCAGGACAGAGCAAAGCAGCAGCAGAGATTTGAAAATCGCATATATGGGCATTTGGGATACAGTTGGCGCGATGGGTATTCCTAGCAGCTTCTTGCTCTCCAATATTTTGAACCGCAAACATCGCTTTCACGACACAGATTTAAGCCCTTTTGTTGAGCGTGCTAGACATGCGCTTGCTGCAGACGAACGCCGCGTGAATTTTGCGCCGACCCTTTGGCGCAACCTAGGTAAGTTGAACAGCGATTGTGGCGAGAAGCGCTATCGCCAGCGCATATTCCCTGGCACCCATAGCGGTGTAGGCGGCGGTGGCCCTGAACGAGGCTTGTCGGACCGGACACTGCAATGGATTATGGAAGGCGCTGAACTTGCTGGACTGACGTTTGACAAAAACCCAGATAGTGGATTTGACCCTATTTGCCCGAATCCGACTGTTTCTATTTTTACAGATAAGGGCAAAACCAGTTGGTCCATTGGTGACTTCCTGCTTGGCGGATCTTTGGAACCCCGCAATTTTGAGAATTTTCAGATGCGCGCTGAAGCTGATGATGAAAGAACCGCTGCGCAGCAGGAATTTGAGTCATGTGAACTGGACGAGACGATATCAGAGCGCTGGAACACTGATTTCCCTGCTCAGGACAAACCGCGCTATCGTCCAGAATCGCTCCGGTCTTATTGGCCTTATCTCAAATATCTGGCGGGGCGGGATATTCAATATAAAGGCCAAGCACCTGATTCGCTGACGCTTCATAAAGTCAATAACGCGGATAGCTGGGAAGGGATTGCTCAAAAATATTATGGCAATGCAGATGAAGCGGATGCGCTGCTGCGCTTCAATCAAGATTGCGAGATTGTCGAAACGAAAGAGGGATTGCTCATGGGGCGCGAAGTTTTGATACCGCATATTGCTAAGCCGGAAACATGCAGCATCCGCGCATAATAGGCAGTTGTTACACCATGAAGCTCTCGCCGCAGCCGCATGTGCCTTGGGCATTGGGGTTGTTAAACACAAAACCGGCGGTGAAATCATCTTCTTGCCAGTCCATGGTGCTGCCAATCAGATAGAGCACACTGGCGCTGTCGACATAGAATGTGCCGCCGGGGGTCACGATCTTTTCATCAAATTTGGCTTCTTCGGTCACATAATCGACTGAATAGGCCAATCCCGAACAGCCACGCCGCGGGGTGGAGAGTTTAACGCCAATCGCATCATCCGGTGCTTTTGCCATTAGATCGGCAACGCGCTTTTCTGCAGCAGGCGTCAGGATAATGGCCGCTGGTGGTGCTGGCCGCTTGGTGGTGGTTGATGAGTCGCTCATGACATGTCCTTAATTTGCTTTTCTGCGATTATTGCGCGGCAATGGGCTTATAACATGCCCAGTTCTAATTTGGCATCATCACTCATCTTGCCCGGGTCCCATGGCGGATCCCAGACCAGTTCAACCTCTGCATGGCCAACACCGGGGACAGAGCCAACCTGCAATTCAATTTCACCCGGCATGGATTCCGCCACCGGGCAATGCGGTGTGGTCAGAGTCATGGTGACCACTGCATGGCCATCATCGGTTACGTCGACACCGTAAATCAGGCCCAGATCATAGATATTGACCGGAATTTCGGGGTCATAAATGCTTTTCAACGTTTCGATAATCGCATCATATAGTTCGCCGCCAGAACTTGCTTTCGGCTCTGGTTCGGGCTTTTGCGCCAGAAAGCCAGCCAGATAATCCTTTTTGCGCTCCAGCTTTTCACTAGCGTTTTCATAGGCGCTTTCGCCAGTTTCAGCGGCTTTCTCTTGCGCCAAAGCGGCATCCACAGTGTCGTCCACACGCACTTTTTTGGGTGGATCGACGCGATCGACCTCTTCAACAGCAATTTTGCGTTCTTCGTTCATCACAATACCTACCCGAAAATTTTTCTGACTCGCTCTACGCCTTTTACCAAGGCAGCGATATCGCTTTCATCGCTATACACACCAAAACTGGCGCGCGCGGTTGCCGGAACACCCAGATAGTCCATAAGCGGCTGAGCGCAATGATGGCCTGCACGAATGGCGACGCCATTTTCATCCAATATTGTCGCTACATCATGCGGGTGCACATCGCCAATCGCAAAGGACAATATGCCCGCGCTATCCTCCGGCCCGAACAGGCGCACCGTGTTGATGCTGCCTAAGGCTTCGCGTGCCTGCCGCGCCATCGCATTTTCATGCGCGGCAATATTCGCAATGCCCAGCCCTTCAACATATTGAATGGCTGCATCAAGCGCGGTTACGCCAACAATATGCGGTGTTCCTGCCTCAAAACGGCCAGGCGCAGGCGCAAATGTCGTGCCGTCAAAGCTAACGCGATCAATCATTGATCCCCCGCCCTTCCATGGCGGCATAGCGTTCAGCGTTTCATAAGGTGCCCATAAAACACCAATGCCTGTCGGGCCATAAAGTTTGTGCGCAGAGAAAACATAAAAGTCACAGCCCAGCGCCTGCATATCCAGTGCGATGCGCGGCGCGGCCTGACAGCCGTCCAGCAACAATTTGGCGCCCACTTTGTGCGCAATATTGGCAGCGTGCTTAACGTCGAGCACATAGCCCATGACATTGGATATATGCGCCAGCGCAACCAGCTTATGCTGCTCGGTCAGATGCGCTGCGATCCAGTCCAGATCAATCCGGCCATCGCTGGTCAAAGGCGCGACATCAATATGCGCACCTTTTTGCTCAGCCAATATCTGCCATGGCACGATATTGCTATGATGCTCCAATTGAGAGAGCATGATGCGGTCGCCTGCGCCAATATTCGCATGGCCCCAGCTTTGCGCGACCAGATTGATGCTGTCCGTTGCGCCGCTGGTGAAAACCACTTCATTCTCACTTGCCGCACCGATAAAGCCCGCCACACGCTTGCGCGCGGCCTCATAGGCCAAGGTCATATCGGCAGAGCGTGCATATACCCCGCGATGCACAGTGGCATAATCGGTGCTATAGCTTCGCGCGATGGCATCCAGCACCATTTGCGGCTTTTGTGATGTCGCTGCGGTATCCAGATAATGCCATGGCGCGCCATCGGGCGTAAACATGCCGGGAAAGTCCGCGCGGCGGCTGGTTTTAAGATTGGCAGGTGCGTTCATTGACTGTCTTCCAAATCATAGCCACGGACATCTTGATCAACTGTGTCATTAGCATCAATCTCTTCAGGGAATGGTGGGTTTTTGCCATCACGAAAATAATCGATCATCATATAGGCTACCAAATATTGCGCCTTATCCTTTAGTGCCTCGCTAATGTCAGCGTGGGTAAGGGATGGATCATTTTTTGCAAGCTGTGGCAATTGCTGCAAAGCTGCGTCTTGAATCTGGCAATCACAACTGGCCACAACCTTTTTGACTAACGTCCAATCCTCTTCTGCATCTGGAGCAACAGTCAGGTCGGCGAGCGTCTTTTGCGTAACTTGTTCAAGGCAAGCCATTGTCGCCGAATCCAGTTCAAGGGTCGGCGTGCCGGTTTGCAATAGCATCAAGGCAAGAAGCGCAGTCACTAAAGAATGGCCTCCAATGCTTCTAATGCGCGGTTTTCAATAGTTTCACGCGCAGCATCATCAGCAACCGATACAAATGCATCGGCGATAAAGGCTTGCAGCATCAATCGGCGTGCCGTCAGCGGGTCCAACCCGCGCGATGCCATATAAAATAGCGCCTGTTTGTCTAGCTCGCCCACCGTGGCACCATGCGCGCATTGCACATCATCAGCAAAAATCTCCAGCTCCGGCTTGGCATTGGCGGTGGCTGTACGCTCCAGCAGCATGGCCTTGAACGATTGTTCTGCATCAGTCTTTTGTGCGTGGCGCGCGACATTGACCTTGCCCAGAAAAGAGCCGGTTGCGCGTCCGCCCAGAACCGAGCGTACCACTTGATTGCTGGTTGCCTCTGGTTCGGCATGGGTAATTTCTGTGACGATCTCCAGCGTCTGCTCGCCTGTACCGATGATCGCGCCGCCCAATTCAAAATGCGCACCTCTGGCCAGTGTTACCTCAATATGCATGCGCCCATAATCATTATCGGCGGCCAGCAGGTGCAGCGCCATTTGTGCGCCTGCTTCCAAATGCACATGAAGATGGGTAACCGCCACACCGCCAATGGGCACTGGCTGAATAATCTGGCGGGTTTCGGATGTGCCGGCAGGGATTATGATCTGCTGCGGGCCAGAGGGCAGTTCGCCCCAGACAGCTTCCAATGCAGCCAGATCGCCATAGCGCCAGCTTTCATCACGTTTTGTGGGGAGGGGAAGGACATTGGTCATAAAATCTCACAGTTCCAAAATAACACCGTCAGGTCCAAAACAATACCGTTAGGGCCGAGCCTGTTGCAGCCCGTGTCGCGTAGCAAGAAACGCTGTTTGTTAAGCGCAGCGCTAACGGATTGTTTTGTATGTTCACGGTAATTTTCTTACGCGGCAATCGCCTCATATCCTTCATTTTCCAGCTGCAGCGCCAGTTCCGGTCCGCCAGATTTGACAATGCGGCCACCGGCCAGCACATGCACAAAATCCGGTTTCACTTCGTCCAGCAAGCGCTGATAATGGGTGATCAGCAAGACGGCTTTATCCGGTTGGCGCATGATGGCGTTGATCCCGCTGCCAACAATGCGCAGCGCATCGATGTCGAGACCGCTATCGGTCTCGTCCAAAATGGCCAGCTTGGGGTTCAAAATACCCATTTGCACCATTTCGTTGCGCTTTTTCTCACCACCGGAAAAGCCGACATTGACGGCGCGTTTCAGCATGTCCATGTCCATTTTCAGCAGGGCCGCCTTTTCCTTGGCCAATTTGATAAACTGCCCGCCGGACAATTCATCTTCGCCGCGCGCACGGCGCTGGCTGTTCAGGCTTTCGCGCAGAAATTGCAGATTGGATACGCCAGGTATCTCAACCGGATATTGAAAGCCCAAAAACAGGCCCGCTGCGGCACGTTCATGCGGGTCCATATCCAAAATATCATCGCCATCAAAGCTGGCGCTGCCTTCTGTCACATCATAACCATCGCGGCCGCCCAGCACATAGGACAAGGTAGATTTGCCCGCACCATTGGGGCCCATGATAGCGTGAATCTCGCCGGGGTTCAGTTCAAGGGACAGGCCCTTAAGAATAGGTTTGTCGCCAATAGAGGCATGGAGATTATCAATTTTGAGCATTATCGGATATTCCTTGTGAGATTCGAAAGTAGGTGCGGCTGCCTATTTCTTCGCCATTTTTTTCAAATCGACCAGAAGTCCAGCGCTCTGGGCGCTCCATGAACACTTCCCAAACCATTAAGCCAAAGCACATTGCAGACGCTTCGTAGCTGTGTCGAGCTGCTTTGGAGTAGATCGGGTAGAAAGGCGTGTCTGTCCAATCGTTCCCAGGCATCCAACCAGCAGTATGAATTTCGTCGCCATCGATAAGATTGTTAAGTTGTTGTTTTATAGAGGCTATCTCTTCACTAGAGAGTTGCGCCATAAAAGTGCGATATCGATCTATATAAGGAACAGATTCGATTTTTCCCCCCGTCATCATATCGTAGAGCATTAGCTTGCGCCTTCGTTTAATGATAGTATGATCGAACCAAACGATACCTCGCAGGTATTAGTTCTTAGAGCTGCAGATACTGCGACTTGTAGCATTGGATTCTCGCCTACGCGGGAATGACAGTAATAGACAGGTTGGAGCATCACCCAACACTCCCCTCCAGCGAAATCGCCAGCAGCTTTTGCGCTTCGACGGCAAATTCCATGGGCAGTTCTTTCAGCACTTCTTTGGCAAAGCCATTGACGATCAGTGCTACCGCTTGTTCTTCGTCCAGCCCGCGTTGCTGGGCATAGAACATCTGGTCGTCGCTGATTTTGCTGGTTGTCGCCTCATGCTCAATAGTGGCGGTCGGGTTTTTCACCTCAATATAGGGCACAGTGTGCGCGCCGCATTGATCCCCCAGCAAAAGCGAGTCGCACTGGGTAAAATTGCGCACATTTTCCGCGCCCGCTGCGACACGCACCAGACCGCGATAGGTGCCGTCAGATTTGCCCGCGCTAATGCCTTTAGAGATGATGGTGGAGCGTGTGCCCTTGCCATTATGGATCATCTTGGTGCCGGTATCGGCTTGCTGATAATTGTTGGTCAGCGCGACCGAATAAAATTCGCCAACACTATCCTCACCATTCAGCACGCATGACGGATATTTCCAAGTGATCGCGCTGCCGGTTTCAACCTGTGTCCAGCTGATTTTGCTGCGCTTGCCCTGACACAGGCCGCGCTTGGTAACAAAATTATAGATGCCGCCCTTGCCGTTTTCGTCGCCAGGATACCAGTTTTGCACGGTGGAATATTTAATCTCGGCATCATCCATCGCCACCAGCTCAACCACAGCGGCGTGGAGCTGGTTTTCATCGCGCATGGGTGCGGTGCAGCCTTCCAGATAGCTGACATAGCTGCCTTCATCAGCAACGATCAGCGTGCGTTCAAACTGGCCGGTATTTTCGGCATTGATGCGGAAATAGGTGCTCAGCTCCATTGGGCAGCGCACATTTTTGGGGATATAGACAAAGGTGCCATCGGAAAAGACAGCGCAATTGAGCGCGGCAAAATAATTGTCTTTGACCGGAACGACCTTGCCCAGATATTTGCGCACCAGATCAGGATATTCCTTAATCGCTTCAGAAATCGACATGAAGATCACGCCTGCTTTGCTCAGCTCTTCGCGGAATGTGGTGGCCACTGACACCGAGTCAAACACCGCATCAACCGCTACTTTGCGCGCGCCTTTGACATTGGCCAGAACCTTTTGCTCCTCCAGCGGAATGCCCAGCTTTTGATAGGTTTCAAGGATCACCGGGTCGAGATCGTCCAGACTGTCCAGCTCAATCTTCTTGGTTGGTTCCGCATAATAATAGGCATCTTGATAATCGATAGGCGGCACGTTGAGCTTGGCCCAGTCCGGGCTGGTCATACCCTGCCATTTGCGAAACGCAGATAGCCGCCAATCGAGCATCCATTCCGGCTCATTCTTCTTGCCAGAAATAAAGCGCACCGTATCTTCATTCAGACCTTTGGGCGCAAATTCCTGCTCAATATCGCTTGACCAACCATGTTCGTAAGTGCTCGCCTTTTCGGCAGCTTCCCATGCATCGGCATCACGTTCGCGGCTTGCCGCATCGCGTGCAGATTGGTCTTGCATCAGAATATTGTCATCGCTCATCAGGCTTTTTCCATCATATTGGGGGCGTTATTTTGGGTTTTCATAGTGCTGTCTAAAGGCATTTGCGCGGCGGGTTTGCGCGTCAAATCGGCTAGGCTGACCGCGTCCAGCGCATCACGGATGGCATTGTTCACGACAAACCAATGCGGTTTAACGCTGCAGCCCTGTTCAATAGCGCAGACATGCCCGCGCGTTTCGATACAATTGGTTATCGCGATAGGGCCGTCCACAGCCTCGACAATCTGGGCCAGCGTTATTGTTGCGGGTGGGCGCGCCAAGCGAATACCGCCGCCAGCGCCGCGCACAGTTTCTATCAGGTCAGCGCGCGCCAATGCTTGCAGCAATTTTTGCGCTGTCGGCAATTTAATGCCGGTTTCTTCAGACAATTGCCGCGCATTTTGTCGCGCTTTCGGGCCGTCAATCAGACCGCGTGCGCCGCAATGGCCCGCAGCGGCGGTCATCAAAACAACGGCATAATCGGCAAGGCTGGAAAGCCGCATTGCACACGAATCCTTCTAATAAGACCAAATCGCTCTTATTAGGGCAAATGCGTATCTATTGGCCAAATTGCAAGCATATTTTGTTGAGAAACTATGCCGGGAAGCGCTGATGATGGTTAGCGCTGGCTTGAAATACCCTGTGGCGGCATGGGTGCCTGATTCAAATCTGGCTCCAATTCACGAAAACAGGGCCGGTCCAGCACCATTTGCAGCAGCATTTCATCAGGAGACACAAGTTTTCCCGGTGATTTACCAGTAAAGTGTTTAATCTCCCGCACCATATGTGGCTGGTCGTAAAATGGGTCCAAAGCCTCGTCACAAATTTCACCATTGTTCAGGGTAATGGCCTGTGCTGCTCTTAAAGCTCTGATTTTGCGGGCTAGCATTTTGGGTGGGCCGCCAAAATAGCGATTGCCTATGCGGCTGAACCGGCGGCTGCGGGCTAGATCACCCTGGGTGAGCTGTTGCACATCTGGCGCCGGGCTGGATGCCAACCATTGGCGTAGCTCTTCTACGCCGCTGACCGTTCTTTTGCTGATCGGTCTGGCAGTAGCGGTGAAAAAATCGTCAAGAATCTGCTTTGTTTCGGCTATGCCACTTACCGCTGACAACAAAGCTGGCAGTTCTGCTGATTTTGGACCCAGAGCGGCCAAAGCGTCGTTTGCGCAATCAACATGTGCGCTGGCATCGCCTTTGATCAGCGCCCCGCCCCATGCCAAAGGCAGCAGCGAACAGCCGACAACATCTATCGGCCCTGTCAGCCGAATTTTTGCCGCTGCACTTCCCGGGCCAATAAGCGGGTTATTAAGTCCTGCCGGGCTGCGGCTACCATCATGAAATTCCAGATATCCATCACCTTTTAGCCGGAATCGCAAGACGCCGATATCGGCCCTGTCAATTTCTTCAAAGACTTCATCATCTGAACGCACGCGATAATATAGTGAAAGCAGACTCTTCAAATGGGGTGCTGGTTCGGCAAATTCTATCTGCATAATGCCGCTCTCAAAATACGAATGTTACAAGGCGTTACTGAACGTTATGTCTTAGAAGTCAATGGACTTATCTCGTTGGCAAATTTTGACCGTTTGTCAATCAAAGGGGCCAGCAAACTGAAATTAGAACCCAATTTTGCCGGTGTTGTGCCAGTGAACAGTTTTAATTCCCTGATCATATGCGACTGATCATAAAATGCATCATAGAGATAATCATGATCGTCTTCATCATTTTCTGCCAATATGCGCGCGGCGCGTAAGGCGCGATATTTACGCGACAGATATTTTGGCGGGGTGCCATAAAAATGGTTCACTTTGCGCGCTAACTGGCGGGTTGATAGACCTGTCATACCACGGAGATCATCAAGCTCAGGCGAAGTATTTGATGCCAGCCAAGTGTCGATGATGCTCGTAAAGGCTAGCAATTCCGGCTTGGCTTCCGCAACCAGCGGTGTGAGAACTTCATCGGCAAGCTTGGCCATATCGGCGCTTTGGCTCATGGCCTGAAGCTGCGGCATATAGGCGCTTACGCCTTTAATGATGCTGTCCGCTTCGACAACTGAATCGCGCACGGTATTTGCTGGCGTGTCGGTCAGCAATCCCCAGCCAGCAGGTAATAAACCCATGCCAAACATGCGATATGGGCTGTTGGTAACATAGCGTATGGCGGTGCTGGTGGGCCCGACGATAGAGACGCCGCTCATTGGATAGCTTTTGCCGCGTGCAAAATGGACTGTGCCGCCCCCATGCAAGGAAAAGCGTAGCTGAGCCAGTGCAGCTCGCTCAATATCCTCAAAGCTTTCTTCTTTAAATTCAACTACGTAATAGACAGAGACATAGTCGCGAAGATGCTTTGCCGGCATTATATAATCTATTGATGGCATACGACCCTTAAGTGGCTTTTTTCACTTTAGCCTAATATGACAGCAAAAAAAAGGCGGTCAATCAAGCACCAAGCCTGAATGACCGCCGAAAAGTGAAAGAACTCCATATCTTGCTAGGAGCCCTTCGGGTCGCAAAAAGACTATTAGCGAGTCCGAAAGACAAAGAATTGGACAAAATGGACGTTGAAGCGATTTATAATGTACTAGCACACATGGCCTATAGAGACTATTTTTCGTTGTCGGTGATCCAACGATCCACCCTTTCTTCCATTATGGTCAATGGCACAGGGCCTGAACGAAGAATGATGTCATGAAAATCGCCATAGGTGAACCGACCGCCTAGCCGTTCTTGTGCTCTGGCGCGTAATTCTTTGATTTTCAGCTTACCAATCATATAGGCTGTCGCTTGGCCTGGGAAAACCACATAGCGTTCAATCGCTTTGCGGATATCACCATCAGGATTGGGCGTGTTTTCGGTCAGATAGGCAATGGCTTCTTCGCGGCTCCAGCGCTTATCATGAATGCCGGTATCGACCACCAAGCGACAGGCGCGCCATAATTCCATGCCTAATCGGCCAAAATCAGAATAAGGATCGGTATAAAATCCCATATCTTTGCCCAATTCTTCGGAATAGAGACCCCAACCTTCAGAATAGGCTGTTACGCCTCCAAAGCGACGGAAAGGCGGCAAATCGCCTAATTCCGTTTGAATGGCGAGCTGTAAATGGTGGCCTGGCAGACCTTCATGATAAGCCAGAGCCTCCAGTTCGGTTTTGGACATATCTTTCAAATTATACAGATTGACATAATAGGTGCCGGGGCGCGAACCATCAGGGGCGGGACGCTGATAAAATGCTTTACCAGCCGATTTTTCGCGAAATGCTTCGACAGGCTTCACCGTTAATGCTGCCTTGGGCAGTGTATTGAAGAATTTGGGCAGAGCTTTTTCCATTGCCGCTATTTTTGCATTGGCATCGGCCAGATATGCCTCGCGGCTATCATAGAAAAATTCGTCTGATGTTCGCAGTTTTTTGAAAAAATCCTGTAAGCTGCCTTTAAAGCCTACTTGGGCCATGATTTTGCGCATTTCACCATGAATGCGGGCGACATTATCAAGACCGATTTGGTGGATTTCATCCGCGGTTAAATTGGTGGTGGTGTAATTTTGCAAACGCTCTGCATAATATTCTTTGCCATTGGGGAAGCGCCAGATACCGTCGCCTTCGACCCCCATTGCCTGCTGGCGTTCCATTTCGGCGATCAGCTTTTTATATGCCGGGGCCATGCTGGTGAGCAAAGCTGTCCGTCCCTCTGCGATCAGCTGGTCTTTTTCGGCTTGCGCAATCTCTAGCTTGCCAACTTTTGCCTTAAGGTCTGCAAATAATGCCGAATCATCTCCATCGTCAAAAGGCGCGCCGCTGGTGATATTGCGTGCATCAGAGATAACATAGGGAAAAACCCAATCCGGCACGATCACGCCATTATTGGCGCGCTTCGCTGATGTTGCGATCAATTGATCCATTAAAGGCCCGATACCCTGCAAGCGCGATATATAAGCCTGTGCGTCCGAAACATTGGCGACGCGGTGAATATTGATCAGAAACGCCGGCAATTGTGCCTGAGCACCATTCATTTGATCAAAAATATAGTCGTTATCGCGAAAGGCGAAGGCGTTTTTGGAGCGCTCCATTTGATATTCAAACAGGCGGTAACTTAGCTGGTCGCTGGGCGATAATTGCGCTTGGTCAAAACGCTTGCGCATATTGGCCAGCGCAGTCTGACCGCGTTGAAAGTCAGCCAGTTCTTGCGCTTCGGACGGGTCATTCCATTTGCCATAATCCTCATCGCGAATACCGCGAAAAGCCTTGCCCAATGGCGATGCCGCCAGATTGGCTGCGTCTACATCTTCAAAAAATTCGGCCAAAGCAACATTGACATCATCCGCAACGGTAAAATCGTCACTCGCACTGGCCGAAGCCGTATTGCTGGTATCACGAATAACACCATCGGCCTGTGAAGTTTCCGGCTGCGGGCCGCTGGCTGAGACAATATTGCTGTCTGCGCCCATGCAAGCGGTGAGGGCCAGCAAGGGCAGGCTGCCAATGATAATATGTGTGGGAAGTTTGGAGGACCGAGTGAAGAAGCGACCAATAGCCATAAGGATACCTTTTCTGTTAAACGCCGCGGAGTATGATCGGAGCATGGCCCAATAAACGGCTGATTGCCCTTATGTGTAGTGCAGCCAATGCATTATGCGCAAGGTGCATGTCGTGTTTGGCAGCTTTTGCTGATCTGATGCGAGCCATGGCCTCTTGTCAGCCAGCATATCGGCTGGCAAAGGCTGCGCATCATGCTTTACTCACTCGCTCGCCCGTTTATTTTTAATCTTGATGCTGAAAAAGCCCATGGCCTGACATTGGCGGGCCTAAAGATGCTACCCATAGCAGGCGCTCCGGATTTTGATCCGATCCTGAAGCACAATGTTGCGGGTATAGATTTTGCATCACCGGTCGGCCTTGCGCCGGGTTTTGACAAAAATGGCGAAGTGCCCCGGACTATGTTGGGCCTGGGCTTTGGTTTTGCTGAGATTGGCACGCTGACACCCAAGCCACAGTCGGGAAATCCAAAGCCGCGTCTTTTCAGATTGGTGGAGGATCGCGCTGTCATCAACCGGCTCGGCTTTAACAATGATGGTCAGCCAGCGGCAATAGCACGGCTCCAGCGTGAACTGAAACGGCCATTGCCGGGTATATTGGGTATCAATATCGGGGCGAACAAAGACAGTCAGGATCGTATATCAGACTATGCCATCGGTGTGGCCAATATGGTGCCATTTGCTGATTATCTTACGGTCAATATCTCTTCTCCCAATACGCCAGGCCTGCGCGCGCTTCAGGATGAAGGCGCGCTGACCGATCTGTTGGACGGAGTAAATTCCGCTTTAGCAGAAGCGCAGCATGGCCATGTGCCTATATTCCTGAAACTGGCGCCGGATTTAGAGCCTGCGGATATTGATGCCATTGTCCGCATCGCGCTCGATAAAAAACTGGCTGCGCTAATTATCAGCAACACGACGATTACGCGGCCCGAGCTTGCATCCCGCCATGCGCAGGAGACTGGTGGACTGTCCGGCGCACCGCTGGCCAGTCTTGCCATGCAGCGGCTTAAAGATTTCCGCGCGGCTTCTGGCGGCCATATTCCGCTTATTGCAGTGGGCGGCATTGATAGTGCTGAATCAGCCTATGACCGCATTCGCGCCGGCGCGTCATTGATCCAGATCTATTCCGCCTTGGTCTATCACGGACCGGGCCTTGCGCGCACAATTAATGATGGATTGACCCGTTTGTTGAAGCGTGACGGCTTCACCAATATTGCCGATGCCATAGGGGTAGATGCTTAAGGCAAGGCCATCGCGTACTTGCCCTTAATCACCAAGGCTATTAACGATCAATATTATGAAAAAACAATTTTCCAGCTCTTTAGCTTTGGCGCTTGGCGCAATCTCACTGTCCTTAACCTCTTGTTCCGGCGTGCCCACCGGCAATGAGGCCAGCATTGCTGCGCCAGCGGAACCGCAAAGTCCGGGCATGGTGTCCGCTGCTGACCCAAGGGCCGCAGCGGCAGGACAGGAAATTCTACGCAAAGGTGGCAGTGCTGCAGACGCGGCAATGGCCATGATGCTGGCGCTAACGGTGGTGGAACCACAATCCAGCGGCATAGGCGGCGGTGGCTTTCTGCTCCACCATGATGCCAAAACTGGTCAGATCATGACGATAGACGGACGCGAAACTGCTCCTTCAGCTGCTGGTGAAGACCTGTTCCTTGACGAAGAAGGCAAACCGTTGGGCTTTCGCACCGCGTTTCAAGGCGGCCATAGTGTCGGCGTGCCGGGCAATATCCGCTTGATGGCGGAGACGCATAAGAAATGGGGAAAATTGCCTTGGGCCGATATCTTTGCGCCCGCCATTCGTTTGGCGGAGCAGGGCTTTGAAGTGAACCGCACATTGCAAGGGCGGTTGAGCAGGCTCAAAACCATTTGGGAGAATTTCCCCGAAGCGCGCAAAATTTACTGGGAAAATGGCGCACCGAAAAAACTCGGTGCCCGGGTTGTCAATCCTGACCTAGCGCAATTGCTACGCACGGTTGCAGCTGAAGGCGCTGACGCTTTTTATACAGGAGAGATAGCCGATAGCATTGTCGACACAGTGCAGAATGCGCCGGTAAACCCCGCAAGCCTGAGCAAAGCTGATCTGGCAAACTATCGCGCACAGACCCGCGATGCGGTATGTGCACCATACCGTGAATATACTATATGCGGCATGGGCCCGCCCTCATCTGGGGCAACAACCGTATTGCAGATATTGGGCATGCTGGAACGTTTTGATATGAAGGCGCTGGGCCCACGCAAGGCGCAAAGCTGGCATTTGATAGCCGAGGCTATGCAACTGGCCTATGCTGATCGCGAAAGCTATCTGGCTGATCCTGATTTCGTTTCTGTGCCGGTTAAAGGAATATTGGACCGCGATTATCTGGCCCAGCGTTCGGCTGGTATTTCACCAGATCGTGCGCGCGGTAGTTATGAAGCTGGCACGCCGCCGGGCGCGGAACCACGCACAGCGGCTATTTCGAGTGAAGTTGCTGGTACGACCCATTTCGTGGCGCGGGACAAAGACGGGAATATGGTGAGCATGACCTCTACCGTAGAAGGCCCTTTTGGCAGCCAGTTGATTGCGTCGGGCATGTTTCTCAACAACGAATTGACCGATTTCACCTTTGCACCAATGAAAAATGGCGCACTGGTGGCCAATCGGGTTCAGCCCGGCAAGCGTCCGCTATCCTCTATGTCGCCGACAATCGTGTATAAGGATGGCAAGCCAGTGCTGGCATTAGGCTCTGCTGGCGGTAAGCGCATCATCATGCACGTCACCAAAACATTGATTGGCTATATTGATTTTGATCTGCCCATCGATCAGGCCATCGCATTGCCCAATATTTATTTTGGCGGCGATGCCGTGCTGGTTGAGCAAAATAGCTATCTCGCCGCTATGGCTCCAGAAATTGCCGCATTTGGCAAAACTGTGGTGGCATCTGGTCTACCATCAAAGGTCAATGCCATTTCTTATACTGAAAATGGCTGGGTTGGTGCCGCCGACCCGCGCAGTGAGGGCGTTGCACTGACAGAGTAAACCTGCTCAGCATGATAAAAGACCAGACGCACTATATTTGATGCAAAAGGCCCCGGCACAGTCTTTAAACCGTGTCGGGGCCTTAACAGCTGAAATTGGGGGAAACTCCCTGTATTTATTTTGGTTTTTTGTTCGCTGATTTGAACATTTCTTCGGTGTAATTGGCCGGGTCTGGCGCCGTATCACCAGTAACACCTGCAGCAATTTCCTCATCTGTCAAAAATCTGATGGCAAAGCCGAGAGCATTGGTTTTGCCCCAACTAAATGCGGAAATATGGCTATCACCATAAGTGACGTTGATAACAGCGTCCGCATCCATTTTGCGGCCACGCTCCCAGACTTCTTTATAAATTTTCTTTTGAGACGGCTCTTTGCTGAAAATAGTGGCTTTGCGCACCCCTGCTTTTACCGGGCCGACAATCTTATAGGGTTTGTCCGTAATATCATATGGGAATACGGGAACGCCCATTTCCTCATTAACGACGACAAATTCTTTATCATCTTTCGCCAGCGCACCAACGGGCTGTGCAATAAGTGCGGCCCCTAGAAATGCCGCTGTTAAAGGTTTGAATCGCAACATAAACTCCTCCTCATAAAATCCCTCATAGCAATCATAACAATAAATATTTCTATTGCAAACAAAACGCTTTTGCTATGATATGTGGTAAATGTAACAGGGGGGGTCTGATTATGTTCGTTACAACATTTTTGATCAGCACAATGCAAGTAGACAATTCATCCATAGTCAAGGTCGCTCCTGCTTCGGTGTCAGACGATGTAGAAATAAATCAGGATAGTGAAACATTACTTGTAGATGATCACCCTGATGCTTTGACTTTTCAGCAAGAGCCTTTGGCAGATTCCATAGTTGAAGAGCCGCAAAGGATCTTTCTGCTAGTGGATACGCCTCTCCACCTTATGGCAATTAATGAAGTCTCGACCAAAGACCATTCCCCGGGCCATAAGTTCAAATTACGGGTTAACAAGCCTGTCCTTTATAAGGGAGAGATTGTTATTCCTGTAGGTACTATCGCATGGGGTGAACTTACTTCAGCCGAAAAAAGCGGCAATGTTGGCAAGTCAGGAAAACTAACGGCTAAGCTGTTGTATCTTGAGCTGGAAGGCAAGCAATATGCCATTTCCGGTGATATATCCGCGAGAGGGAAAAGCGGGAAAACGGCAACTATTGTCGGCGCATTGTCGCTTGGCATTGGCGGGCTTTTTGCAAAAGGCAATAATGCGAAGATCAAAGCCGGTGAATTAATGACGGCTTTTACTGCGGAAGAAATAGACATCACCAATGATGAATAGTTGGTCGATCATAAGTGTTGCTACCTGGCTTATAGCGTCACCGCTTGCAGGGCCTGGGTTTCATCAGACAAAACCCGCGACTGATGGAGAGGCGATTGAGGCAGAGATTCCCCAAAAAGGGGAGGGATTGAAAGAGGCGATTACTGCCAAGCAAGCGACAGAGAAGCCAGTAAAGCCATCGCAGGTTGTTTTGCCTGCTGGTTATGAGATTGCATTGGTTTTGAGCGATGATCTGTCAACAAAGCGACAGACAAAGGGCAGCCTGTTCAACCTTGAAGTGGCGCAGGATGTCGTCATTGATGGTGTTTTGGTCATTCCCCAAGGCGCTAAGGTTGTCGGTGAAGTCAGCTCGGCGCAGAAAAAGGGCATGTTTGGCAAATCGGGCTCCATTACGGCCCGTCTTTTATATGTAGAGTTAGCCGATCGAACGGTGCGGTTGCAGGGTGAAATAGGATATAATCGCCGGAAAAAAGCCGGCGCCGTTGTCTCCGAAACGCTTTTAACGGCCACAGCATTCGGCCTGATAAGCGGTCGTAGCGCGGTTATTCCCAAAGGAACAAGCGTGACTGCCAGAGTTGCGAAAGACGTTGTGATTTCATCGTAATATGGTGAAGATAAACGCGGTTTATCGAAAAGCGTCCACATAGGAACAGCCGTTTGCAATCCGTTATTTGCTCGTTTCATTTGCAAACCCTATATTCGTGACAGTCTTGGGAACAGGACTTGCGAAAAGCATGATGAGAGTCATAGATAGAACTGTAAGGGGAAGCACAGCGGATATGATCGACAAATCACTTGAGCAGTTTGACCAGTTTCCAAATCTGGTGGCAATGTTTCTGGCGCGGGTCGCCGAACGTGGCGACAATCCATTTTTATGGGCAAAGCGCAATGGTCAATGGTCCGCAATCAGTTGGAATGTAGCCGCGCAGCAAGTTGCGATGCTTGCTAAGGGTTTGAAAGAGATGGGCCTTAGCCCCGGAGACCGTGTCATGCTGGTTTCCGAGAACCGGCCTGAATGGTGCATGGCCGACCTTGCTATCATGGCAGCGGGCTGCGTCACTGTGCCGACATACACCACCAATACAGAACGCGATCACCAGCATATATTGGATAATAGCGGCGCTAAGGCGGTGATTGTTTCTGATGCAAAGCTGGCAAAAAACCTGTTGCCGGCGGTTCTGCGTTCATCACATGCGCGGCGAGTCATTGGCATTGATGATGCGGTAAAAGTTGGTCAGGCCAGCCGGTTTGATTATTATCCATGGTCTGATCTGGTTTCTGGTACACAGCAACAAATTGACGAGGCGCTGGCAGATATGCGCTATGCTGCAGGTAAATTGGCGCGCGATGACCTTGCTTGTTTGATTTACACCAGCGGAACTGGCGGTGCGCCGCGCGGTGTGATGCAGCATCACGGCGCTATATTGCACAATGTTAAAGGTCCGACCGAGGTCATCAAGCATGATTTTGGCTGGGATGATGAAGTGTTCCTCTCCTTCCTGCCACTCAGCCATGCCTATGAGCATAGCGCCGGGCAGTTTTTCCCTATCGGACTGGGTGCGCAGATTTATTATTCCGAAGGTCTGGAAAAGCTATCCAGTAATATTGAGGAAGTGCGCCCGACCATCATGGTGGTTGTGCCACGTTTGTTTGAGGTGTTGCGCACGCGGATTCTCAAAACGGTTCAGAAACAGGGTAAGGTCGCCAATTATCTGATGGACCGGGCGCTGACTATAGGTGAGAAAAAGCTGCAAGGCACGAAGCGCAAGCGCGATATACCTATGAATGTCATATTGGACCGTGCATTGCGTCCCAAAATCCGCAAGCGTTTTGGTGGGCGAATGAAAGCCATGGTGTCTGGCGGCGCTCCGCTCAACCCGGATATCGGCATATTCTTTGATTCATTGGGCCTGACTATGTTGCAGGGCTATGGCCAGACCGAAGCAGCGCCTATCATTGCCTGCAACCGCCCACGCACAGGCATTAAGATGGACACTGTCGGGCCACCATTGATTGATACCGAAGTGCGCATTGCCGAAGATGGCGAGATATTGGTCCGCGGTGAATTGGTCATGCATGGCTATTGGCGCAACCCAGAAGAAACCGCCCGGGTGCTGAAAGATGGCTGGCTGCACACAGGCGATATCGGCCATATTGATGATGCTGGCCGTATTGTCATAACCGACCGCAAAAAAGACCTTATCGTCAATGATAAAGGTGACAATGTCAGCCCGCAAAAGGTAGAGGGCATGCTGACCCTGCAACCGGAAATTCTCCAGGCCATGGTTGTTGGTGATAAGCGTCCCTATATTTCCGGACTGGTTGTGCCAGACCCTGAATGGGCATTGGAATGGGCGCGCGACAATGGGAAGAAATATGATTTCAATGAGTTGCAAGCATTACCTGAGTTTAAATCAGCGGTGCGCGAAGCGATTGATCGGGTCAATAAAGACTTGTCAGTGATTGAAAAAGTCCGCCGTTTTGATTTCGCTGATGAGCAGTTTACCATTGAGAATGAAGAGATGACACCGTCACTCAAAATTCGCAGGCATATGATCCGTGAGCGTTATATCGACCGGCTGAATGCTATGTATAAGAGCTGATCGCCCTTATCGGCGGTTAGCTGGTTTTCTTCCCCTTGCTGGTTAAGCAGCTTCGGACTCGGCCTCTACCCATTCGGGGAAGAATGTCGGCGCGACATGGGACCATCCCGGCGCAGTCGCTGCTGACTCGCTGATTGATTGCAGACATTGCTTGCGCAAATGTGGTGGCAATTGCGGCAAAGCTGCTGCGCCGCAAAAAGCGGCAGGCAACCACGGCCGCGCGGCGGCACCCAATAAACGCTCATAGAGAAAGCGATAGGCCGCAAATCCATCAAGGCGGCCCTGACAAAGATCATAGGCGGTGACGCGCATCAATGATGACATAAAGTCGCTATTGGCATCAGACAATAAGCGCTCTGATGCATTATCGGCTGGAATATTGCGGCGAAGCTCTGCCAATAACTGATATTGGCGATATTGCGCGGCAATAGAAATACGTTCCTGATCATTTCGCGCCCATGTTGAAATTGCATCATTGCGGGTCAAACCAACGTCCAGCGACCTTTTGATATAGCGCTGCGCCGCAGGAGAAAAGCTCGCAAATTCGCGAATTTCCGCGACAATGAATGCTGCTGAATCAATATGAGCAGAGTGTGACATGTTAGGCTGCGTCTCCATTATCATGACCGCAAGAAGCAGTTCACGGCCATTCTCGTTCATTCGGCCTGTCCCTTGATCCAACCGGGACAGTGACGCATTTATGAAAAAATATGGTTAGGATAGAGTTAAGGCTATTCGGTTTTTCCTATTTTCACGCTGTGGCACAGCGTTTTTGGTGAGAAAGCTGTCAAAAGCATCTGGCTTCGACAAAAACCTTATGCCGTTCGACCAGCCAATACCGTCATTAACGACAAATGGCCCGTATTTCTGCTATGCAGCACTTATGACGAACAAAAAACCGCAATTGCTGCGCAAACCAGCCGTAGATGTGCAAGTGGCTATGCTGTCTATTCTTGGCTTCTGGCTATTCTATGTCATTGTCACAACATTACGGTCTTTGATGATCGAATTGCCCGTCTCTCAGGTCGAGCTTGCAAAGCTACGCGTCATCGTCACCTTATTTGGCATTGTCGCAACATTTGGCCTTTACGGCCTTATTCGGCTGTTCGAAAAAAAGCGGCTCAGTGTGCGCATTGCCAGCGCTTTTGTCGGTGCTGTCCCTTGTGCTTTGTTGATCGGCATTATCAATTATGAAGTGTTGAACCTTTACGATCCGGCCAGCCTGTTTAACGATCAAAAAGCGCTGGAGGAATTTCAGAAACTGTCGCCGCTGGCGCTGATTATGGATGTTGCTTCGTCACGCTATTTCTTTCTCGTCGCATGGGCTTCGCTTTATCTGGCTATTAGCTATGCCGGTGAAGTACGCTTTGCTGAGCGGCGCGCTGCCCGTTTTGCCCAAGCGGCGCAACAGGCCGAACTGCGCTCCTTGCGTTATCAGGTTAACCCGCACTTTTTGTTCAATACATTAAATTCTCTATCATCGCTTGTTCTGCGCAATCGCCCGCAAGAGGCTGATGAAATGATCATGAACCTGTCGACATTTTATCGCACCAGCCTGTCGGGCGATCCGCTTGATGATGTGACATTGTCTGAAGAGGTTGAGTTACAACGTCTTTATCTGGCGATTGAAAAAGTCCGCTTTCCAGAGCGGTTGCAAATCGACATTGCTATAGCTGAACATCTGATGGATGCCTGCGTGCCTGGACTGATTCTGCAACCATTGGTTGAAAATGCCATTAAATATGGTGTGTCGCGTTCCAGTCGCCCTGTCACCGTATCTATTCGCGCGCATGAAGAGAATGGCTGTCTATCGATATCTATTGCCGATAATGGCGACCCGCTACTGGCTGATATTGATCCAGAAACCAGTAACGGCATAGGCTTGGCTAATGTGCGCGATCGGCTGGACACGCGCTTTGGTGGCAACGCTAAACTGACCACCATGTCCAAAGCGGAGGGCGGTTTTGAGGCGGTGCTGACCATTCCACTCACTCGCTCCCAAATACAGATTGAACAATTATCAGCACGTGCCGATGCATAATATTTGATAAATTATAGGGCAGTAGGCTGTAGGGTATATAGCCGCTGCTCAGTTACGATTAATGGCAAGGGACCATTACAAAGCTGTCATGGCCCGTTGATTTGGCCGGATAGTGATAAAGGGATGACTATGGTCAGGACAATGATTGTTGATGATGAGCCGCTTGCAGTTGAGCGGTTGCAGCTTTTATGTGCGCAGGTTGATGAGCTGGCACTGGTGGGAACCGCTGGTGACGGCGTAACAGCATTACGTATGGCCGAGGCACTGCATCCGCAATTGTTGCTGGTTGATATCAATATGCCACAAATGGATGGCATGGCGCTTGCGCGGGCTTTGGCAGAGTCTGAGCAATCACCTGCTATCATTTTTATCACGGCATATGACAGTTTCGCGGTTGAGGCTTTTGATCTGGCTGCGGTCGATTATTTGCTAAAACCTGTGTCGCTTGATCGCCTTAGCCGTGCAATAGACAGGGTGCGTGAACGGTTACAGGCCGAGAATGAGGGTGGCGCATCTGTAACCGCGTCACAGCCATCAGATGACGATCAATGGGCACGCGAATTCTGGGTGCCGCATCGATCCGAGTTAAAGCGTATTGATGCAGTGCAAATTGATCGTGTTGAGGCAGAGCGCGACTATATGCGTCTGCATGTTGGGAGCCGCAGCTATCTTTTGCACGAGACCATAAAAATATTGGAAGAGCGGCTTGACCCTGCCCAATTTATGCGGACGCATCGCTCTCATATTATTCGCAAAGATTTCATCAAGGGATTGCGCCATGAGGGCGGCGGCGTTTGGTTGACCGTATTGAAAGATGATACCGAGCTTAGAATTGGCCGCACCTATTTGACACAGGTTAAACAGCTGGCTGGGCGCTAAGCGTTCGCCATAGTCGCTTCAGATCATAGCCAAACAAAAACCGGCGGACACTGCGTACCACCGGTTTTTGATTCATGGCCTTAATCGACCACATATATTTTTCTGCTCTTGGCGCAGCAATAAAGGGTTTACGCCAATAGGCCCGGGATAACCGAAGCGGTGATGATGGCTGAGGTGATAAAGGCGATCAATTTTGTTGTACGTTGCATTATTTTTACTCCAAACAATAGAAAATAGCCCTGACATAGGGCTGAAAAGACAGGAATTTATATGATGTACCGTCTTTTGTGCTTACGATATGGGTTCGCATGACACATTGGAACGGTTACAAACCAAGTAATATTGTTTCTCCTAAAAACAATAAAAATTATAATACATAGGCGTAAAGTTTCTCTATCATGAAATAAAAAGGCTGCGCCGGCACCATTTGTAGGTGGGCGCAGCCTTGAAAGCTGTATCGAATAGGCGCTTATGACCCTATAGATAACTTTGCGTTTTCGGCAAATTCAGCACCTGATTTTGCTTGCGCAACCAACGTTACCATAGCTCTTTTGCCGCTAGATATAGCTGTTTTGTAGCATTGATTATAGTCGTTAATGGCAGTAATATTACGGTTAGGCTGGTGACCGCAAACCTTGCGTGCTGCGCCGCGGATACGGTTTTCCAGTCGCTTTGCACCATCTTCACTGGCAAGGTTTAGGTCACCATAGGCAACGGTTACTGTTGTGCTGGACCGGTTCATATCGTGATTTGCTTGTGCCGCACCTGTTGTTCCTATGGTGATTAACGCTGCAATGGCTGTAGCAGATAGTGTTTTTGTTAATTTACGCATCTGTTATTCCTCTTCATGTTGTAGCCGCTGCCTACGGGGCAAGAGACAGTCGGCCTGTTGGGGCGATGTAATAAGGGGTTTGCTACATCGCCCCGGGTTCAGGATTGTGAGAAGACCGATCATGTGTCCGGGGCTTGGGCGGCCCGTTCTGAGCCTCCTCACTCTTTCTTTATAGGTGAGATGGCTTGGAGCGTCGCCGCGCATTCGATGGACCGCCTTGCGCAGACGCCTTGTGCCGTTGGTCGCGACGAACTGCTCTTGATCGTCGACAAGTGTTTACGAAATGAAATAATTGCAGTGATTCATCGGTTATATATTACGGAATAATGCTACAAATTATAACAAGTCATCTTTTATAGTGCTCTTTTGAGCGACAATCGGTCTTTTCCGATTCGGGATGCGTATCGGCACACTAGGTGTTTTTGTGCAATACAGCTTAGATCAGACCTGCAAGCGGGCTTGAGGGATCGGCATAGCGGCGACGCCCCATGCGCCTTGCAAGATAGGCATGTCTGCCTGCCTCCACGCTCAGCTTCATCGCGGTAGCCATGCGTACAGGGTCGCCGGCCTCTGCAATCGCGGTGTTCATCAACACGCCATCACAGCCCAATTCCATGGCAATGGCTGCGTCTGATGCTGTGCCAACACCAGCATCAACCAATACCGGCACATTTGCGCCTTCTACGATAAGTCGGATCGTAACCTGATTCTGGATACCCAAACCAGAGCCAATAGGCGCACCCAAAGGCATGATGGCAACCGCACCTGCGTCTTCCAGCCGTTTTGCTGCTATGGGGTCATCAACACAATACACCATGGGCTTAAAGCCCTCTTTGGCCAATATTTCTGTGGCGCGCAGGGTCTCAACCATATCGGGGTAAAGGGTTTTCGCCTCTCCCAACACTTCCAGCTTCACCAGATCCCAACCACCAGCTTCACGCGCAAGCCTTAAGGTGCGGATGGCTTCGTCCCCGGTGAAGCAGCCGGCAGTATTTGGCAAATAGGTGACTTTTTTGGGATCGATAAAATCTGTCAGCATAGGAGCAGTGGGATCAGAGACGTTGACGCGCCTGACAGCCACTGTGACAATTTGCGCACCAGATGCTTCAACAGCGGCGGCATTTTCGGCAAAATCTTTATATTTGCCAGTGCCAACAATCAGCCGTGAGCTGAATATATGGTCGGCTACTGTCCAGCTATCGTCCGTCATAATGCATTTTCCATGGGTGTTGGGCTGTTTGAGAGTGAGAAGGCGCTGATCTATGATGTAATTATTTGCTATCAGTGCTAATGATATGGCTTAACCGCCACCGACAAAATGGACAATTTCCAATCGGTCGCCAGCCTGTACTACGATTTCTTTATGCTGGCTGCGCGGGGCAATTTCCAGATTGCGTTCTATGGCGACCTTTTCGGGTTTTAACCCCAGATGCAGACAAAGACCATGCAGCGTAAGCAACGCAGGCACGTGCCGTTCATCACCATTAATTTGAACAGAGACATTATTAGTCATAAACAGCGGAATAGCGCTTAGCGCCGCCTCTATGCAACAGCCTATTGCGGGATATTCTGGATT
Organism: Parasphingorhabdus sp. DH2-15; assembly: GCF_051668705.1. Classification (GTDB taxonomy): domain Bacteria; phylum Pseudomonadota; class Alphaproteobacteria; order Sphingomonadales; family Sphingomonadaceae; genus Alterisphingorhabdus. The sequence continues at coordinate 84,839 of NZ_CP196351.1, forward strand.
TGTATGTAGAGGGACGCGATTATACTGTAACAGCGCTTCGGCTGGAGCGGAAATAGCCGCCCAGATTGGCACGCCGATTAAGATCATGCCCAAGGGCCAAGAAGCCAACACCGGCGATGGTCGCCAATATCTCTGAGCCATTATGCGGCAAGGAGAGTGCGCCAAACATCATGCCAATGCCAAAAAAGCCCGTTGCCAATGGCATCAAATATCCGTGGCGCAAAAGCCCATCAATATATGCAAAGCCAGCCAGCAGAACGGCGACGCCTAAGCCGACTTCATGAATGATCGGATCAAGCAAAAATCCGCCGGCAGAGGCGAGCAGAGCCAAAACGGCCGCACTGACCAGACAATGCAAAGCACATAGGCCGGAGAGCGCCATGGCAAAGCCATCCACTTCCAGCTGTTCACGCTTGAACCACAGCACGCGTAAGCGCTGTTTGAATTGGTCAAACGGTGTTGATATGCCTCTTTCGAAATTCATGACGCTCACATAGGTGATAATATTACATTTCACAAGCAGATTGTTCGAAAATTGGTTAACTGTATATGACCGAACGGCCCTGTCTGTAGGAGACACGCAGAATCTGCAGGCAATCTGCATTTTGTCGAACAAACCTTGCGAAGTGCAAGGCTAATGCGCAAATGGGCGTTATGACACGCACCGATATTATAGAGTCGCCTGGCTCAGCCCGTGGCGGCGCAAAAGCGGCGCCATTGGCGATCAGCTATTGGCTCTGGGCGATTGCTCTCATGGTCTTTGCCATTGTGGTGGTGGGCGGCATTACGCGCCTTACCGAATCGGGCCTTTCAATTACTGAGTGGAAGCCGATTACTGGCGCCTTGCCCCCGCTCAATGAAGCAGCGTGGCAGGCAGAGTTTGATCTGTACAAATCAACCACCGAGTTTCAAACTGAACATAGCTATATGACTCTGGCGGACTTTAAATTCATCTATTTTTGGGAATGGGTGCATCGGTTTATCGCCAGAGCCATTGGTCTGGCTTTTGCATTGCCGCTTATATGGTTTTGGATACGCGGCCTGATTCCGCAAAATTATAAGCTGCGCCTGTTTGCTCTGCTTGCTCTGGGCGGATTGCAGGGCGCAATTGGCTGGTGGATGGTCGCCTCTGGCTTGGTTGGCCGCACGGATGTCAGCCATTACCGCCTAGCGGTGCATTTGCTGACTGCTTTGACAATATTGTCAGGCCTGATCTGGACGATCCGCGATTTGCGCAACCTTGCAAAATATGATGCACCGCCAAGAGCGATGAATGGTTTTGGCTGGCTGGTCATCGCTGCTTTATTTGGCCAGCTTTTGTTGGGCGCATGGGTGGCGGGCCTCAATGCCGGTTATGTCTCCAACACATGGCCTTTGATGAATGATCTGTTCTATCCGGCAGGCGTGATATGGGACAATGGCCTGTTGGCTACGCTTTCGGGAGACCCTATTTTGACCCATTTTCTCCATCGCTGGTGGGCATGGGGCGTGGCCATCACATTGGCAATATTGGCTTGGCGGGCCAGCCAAACCAGCCGTGTGGCAGCGGGCGTCTTGCTGTTGCTACTGGCGCTGCAAATAACCTTGGGTATCGCTACGGTAATAAGCGGCGTGAATATCAATCTGGCCGTTTGGCATCAGGCTGTTGGCGCTTTGCTGGTCGGGGCGACGATCTGGGCAATACATGTTCAGGCTCCAGCGCGCAGCCAAAGCGCGGCCAACAATGTGCGCAATTATAGCGGTAACGCGGCTATGCTTACTCCCTCCAATTCCGGTGTGTGACTTATGGCTTCTGAAACACTTTTGGAAAGCCGGTTGGACGGCAATCGCATAGTAACAGTCTATTGCACTTTCCCTGATCGCGATTCGGCACTCACCGCATCACGCAAGATAGTGCAGGAAGAACTGGCGGCATGTGCCAATATGCTTGGTGAGGTGCGTTCTGTTTATCGCTGGCAAGGTGAAATAGCCGAGTCTGGAGAGGTTGCGATTCTGTTCAAAACACGATTTGCAGCATTAGAGGCTCTGCGGACACGCATCAAAGCCCTGCACAGCTATGATTTGCCGGCCATCACCGTTTGGTCTGCGGATGAGACGGACAGGCAATTTGCTGACTGGATTATAGAACAAACAGGCGGCAGTCTGTTCTGAAACTCGCATAATCCGTTGCTAAGGCGGCTGATGAGATGGTTTTTTGTGATGGCATGGCCTAATAGGCTGGCATGACAATGGTATCGCATTTTTTCCGCATGGCGTGCATCGCCCTTATCTGCTGCCTGTCATTACCGGTTGCGGTGTTTGCAATATCACCCCTTCAGGGCGCAAGCGAAACAGAGGTTTTCCCTCTGCCCGTATTCGCCCCTGAAACGGACCAGCCATTGCTGTTCGAACACAAAATCGCGCGCGAGGGTAAGGGGTGGCAGGCATCGACCATTGTGAAGCGATGCGTGCGCTTTACCAAGATTGGCAGAGGCTTTCGCGCAGATAGCAAGGTTGTCGCTGTAACAGATAAAGGCCCTCCTAAGCTGGTTGCCTTGCTTGGGCTGGCCCAGACTGTCCGCAAAAGCGAGCATCTGGTTTTTGATCTGGATAGCAATGGGCGCATCATAGGCCTGCGCGATGAGCAGGCGAGTTGGGACCAAACGGTAACAGCTATAAAAGCATTGCGCGAAGATTTGCCGCAGCTGATTGAAAGCCCTGTAGGGCGGGCTGCCGGCCAGCGATTGATTGATAATATTCTGGCGACGCCCCCCGATCAGCGTGATGCTTATCTTGCAGAAGGATTTCTGCCAATCTTAGGCGTGAGCCCTTATGTAAAGCCAGAGCAGCAATTGCCGCTCATATTGCCTGCCACGCAGGAGCAAGTGCGTTTGGCAAAGCTGACCAAAGACTGGCTTATGCTTTCCATCATGTCTCAGCCAGTTGATGAGGCAGACAAACAACCAAGCGGCTATACTCGGTCACAGGGAGTGCTGAGATTAAGCCGCAAAGACGGGCTGCTGCTGGATTCAGAGCGCACGATAGAGACGCATATTGGTTCAAGCGTGCGCGTATCGCGTGAAAGCTGGCGACGACTTCCTCCAAATGACAGTCAGTCAGAACAGCTCTGCACGGCAGGATAGCCAAGAGGTATTATTTTACCCGCGCCAAAAGTATCGCTTTTGCTTGACTCTTGCCAGCTTAGCTTGCATTAGCGCGCCTCTGCCGCGACTGACGGGCTTGTCTTGCTGTCACGGCCAGTTTTCACAATCCTGACACTGTGTTGCAAAACACTGTCATTTATCCGGAGGTTTTGCCCGATGAAGGCGCTAACCAAAATGACTCGTGCGGTAAAACCTGCCGAAGTCGAAAAAAAATGGCATATTATTGATGCCGAAGATCTCGTGGTAGGCCGTGTTGCGGTTATCATCGCTAACATTCTGCGCGGCAAGCATAAGCCAAGCTATACCCCGCATGTTGATTGCGGCGATCATGTCATCGTGGTCAATGCTGGCAAAGTGAAGTTCACGGGCAACAAAACCAAGAACAAAAAATATTATAAGCACACCGGCTATCCCGGCGGTATCAAGGAAACAACGCCTGAGCGTATCCTTGAAGGCCGTTTTCCTGAACGTGTTCTAGAGAAAGCTGTTGAGCGTATGATTCCACGTGGCCCATTGGGTCGTGATCAGATGCGCGCGCTGCACCTGTTTAATGACACCGAGCACCCATATGATGGCCAAAAGCCTGCTGTGATCGATGTCGCTTCTTTCAACCGTAAAAACAAGGTGGGTGCATAATGTCCGATACCCGTCAATCACTTTCCGATATTAAAGAAGTCGCTGGCGAAGCGGCTGCTGCAAATGCAGCGGCTAGCGAAGCTGCGGATGCACCAGCGGAAGCTGTTGTTCCTGAAACACCTGCTGCACCATTGCGTGAGCAAGAGCTGGACAAATTTGGCCGCGCTTATGCGACCGGACGCCGTAAAGATGCTGTTGCCCGTGTATGGCTGAAGCCCGGCACCGGAAAAATCACCATTAACGGCCGTGATCAGGAAGTGTATTTTGCACGTCCAACATTGCGTCTGGTGATCAATCAGGTTTTCACCATTACAGATCGTGCAGGCCAATATGACATTGTTGCCACGGTTAAAGGTGGCGGATTGTCTGGCCAGGCTGGCGCGGTAAAGCATGGCATCAGCCAAGCCATTACCCGTTATGAGCCAGTGTTGCGCAGCACCGTTAAGGCGGCTGGCTTCCTGACCCGCGATAGCCGTGTTGTTGAACGTAAGAAATATGGCCGTGCGAAAGCCCGTCGTAGCTTCCAGTTCTCGAAACGCTGATCTTTCGGATCTTTATCATATGAAAAGGCGGTGCCCCAAAGGTGCCGCCTTTTTCTTTGCGTGCTTTACTCGCTCTTTGGCGACAGGCTATTCGCTACTGCGGTAATCTGTTGTGCAATCACATCGGCAGAAAGAGCCGTTAAATGGCTATTGTCATAATAAAGCGGTTTGCCCTTTTGCCAGAAATGGCACTGCTTTGCGTCACACAGACTGTCCATCGGGTCAACAAAGCCGACATGGTCAAAGCGTGCCGCGAGACCGGCTAGCCGGCGATTAATTTTCTCTGCACTCACCAATGTACGCGGTATCGAAACGGGGCAGCGTATATCTGTATATTGTGCGCAGCGTGACGGCCCATCTTTCAGCATATCCCCGCCATCCTGTGTGCTGGGCACTTGGCCGACCATGACCAGCCGCGCACCAGTGGGCAATCTGCTGGCAACAAGCTCCAGATTGAAAATCATGGCTTCTATTGCTGCCGGATCTTGCGGAACAGAGCCCTGACTCACAGGCTTACCCTTTTCATTTTCCAGACGCACATGCCAATCCTGCGCAATCACCGTTATGGCGTCTGGCTTTGCGAGCACCATCTCATAGAGAATATTGATATTTTCCCGGCATTGCGGGCTAACATTGCTGCTAAAGGCACGAGGCAAGGAGACGCAGCTAGGCGCGCCAATATAATCGAAAGAGCCGGTTTGCGGGTTATTATTGCCAATGGTTTGGCCCGACCGAAGACCGGTAATATATTGGCGTGCGACACTATCTCCATAGAGAATGACCGGTGGCTGCCTATTTGTGTCAGCCTTGTCGACAGTGCCAGGATAGGTTTCGCGCCAATTATAGCCTTCACCGCTATATGTCGCGCCGCCAGTGGCCGCTTCATGCGGCAATTCTGGCGGAGAAAAACGCGTGACCAGACCAATAGCGGCAATCGCAGCCAATGATGCGGCCGATAGCCCGAGGAAAAACCAGAGCGGACGACTTTTCAGGAAAGAATAGCGCACTGGTCTTTCCACCAGCCAATAGCTGACCGCCGCTAGCAACAGAGACAGCAAAAGCAACAGCGCAAGGATCACTGGCTGATGCACAAATGTGGTCATGCGGTAAAAAGCGAGAATGGGCTGGTGCCACAAATATGCCCCATAAGAGACCAACCCAATAGCGACCAACGGCCGAATAGCCAGCAAGCGCGTCAGCCAAAAATCGGGCTGCAGAAACAGGATGAGCGCCATAGTTCCGCCAACCGGTAGCAAGGCATAGGCGGAAGGGAAAGGCGTGTGGGTGTCAAAGATCGTGATCGCGATAATGATCGCGACCAGTCCGCCCAATGCCGCCAGCTGCTGAACGAGATCAGGTGTCTGCGATATATGCCAAGGCTGTTTTTGCGCAGCTATTTCTTGTGCAGTATTCGACTTAGTTTCCGGTTCAGTTGACGCAGCGATATTGTCAGCAGCCAATGGCGCGCGCAGCCATAATGCGCAACATGCCCCTGCTAGCAATTCCCATGCGCGGCTGGGCAGCAGGAAGAAATTCGCACTGGGATAAGCCGATGCGGCATATATGCTCCACACTAGGCTGGCCACGCCAGTAATCATGAAGATGGTTAGCAATGCCCTGCGGTTGATGCGCAGCACGAGCATGATAAGCAGTGGGAAGATAATATAAAATTGCTCTTCAACAGCCAATGACCATGTGTGGAGCAGCGGCTTTAGCTCGGATGCGGTGGCGAAATAGCCAGATTGCAGCCAGAAGACAATATTGCTGGAGAAGGTGGCGACACCGACCAGACTTTCTGCAAAATCCTGCCATTGGTCCTGCGTCATCCAGAGATAGGCGAATGGCACAGTCACGATGACGACGAGCAGCAATGCTGGCAAAATCCGCCGTGCCCGTCGCTCGTAAAAGCGCAGCAGAGAGAATTCTCCGCGTTCCGCTTCGCTCATGATGATGCTGGTAATCAGATAGCCAGAGAGCACGAAAAAGATATCGACGCCGACAAAGCCGCCGGAAAATGACGCAAAGCCGGCATGAAACAGCATGACAGGCAGCACAGCAATGGCGCGCAGGCCATCAATCTCTGGCCTATAGGCTATATTATGCGTGGGTGCGTTCATAATCGCAGCCTATGCCCGAACAGAGTAAATTTCCGGTTAGCTTTGACATGGGCAAAAGGCATTTTGGTTATTGATTGTGGCCTGTGTCCAGAAACTTATCGACAATATCGCCACGCACTCTGAGCAGGCGTAAGGTTTCGCGATCAAGCAGCGCCCAAGCGGTCACTGCCTGAACGATTGTCTGCCCATCGGCATTATCAAAAGCGACATTGCGATTAAATCGGGCCCCGCGCGGCGGCTCTGATATCCATGTTCGTCCAGTGACCTGCTCACCCAGTTTGATATTGCCGCGATAGTCAATTTCGTGGCGCGTCACCATCCAGGCATAAGCGTTTAGCTGCTCTGCATCGGCAATGCTTTCCCAATGAGCGGTGGCAATATCCTGTATCCATTGCACCCACACGGCATTGTTGACATGGTCCATTATGTCGATGTGCGCCGGTCCGGCGGTGAATGTCATTGTGAATGCTTGTTTCATGAGATGCCCCTAACAACACACTCTTGCCGTGCACGGGGCATAAAGGCAATCACATCTGTCCGCGCAGCAAATCCGGCCCGACCTGCCGCATGCCTATTTGCCATAATATAAAGGCAAATTCCTCAGCAGTTTCTTTCAGACTTTCCCAGCGTCCCGATTTTCCACCATGACCTGCGCCCATATTGGTTTTCAGGATCAACAAATTGGTATCGGTCTTATGCTCACGCAATTTGGCGACCCATTTGGCCGGTTCCCAATAGGTGACGCGTGGATCGTTAAGCCCTGCAGTGACCATGATCGGCGGATAGTCCTGCGCGCGCACTTGATCATAAGGCGAATAGCTTTGGATCAGAGTGAAGGCATTTTTGTCCTCAATCGGGTTGCCCCATTCGGGCCATTCCCCCGGTGTAAGCGGCAACGATGCATCCAGCATGGTGTTGAGCACATCAACAAAGGGCACATGTGCCACCACTGCGCCCCATAAATCAGGGTCGGAATTGACCACTGCACCCATCAGCTCCCCGCCTGCACTGCCGCCGGAAATGCTGATCGCGCCTGCTTTGGTAAGCCCATCATCAACCAGAGCGCGAGCGACATCGACAAAATCGTTAAAGGTGTTGGTACGCGCTTGCAGCTTGCCATCCAGATACCATTGCCGCCCCATATCATCACCGCCGCGTATATGCGCGATGGCATAGGCAAAGCCGCGATCGACCAGACTCAACCGGCTGGTGGAGAAGCCGGGGTCAATAGTGATGCCATAAGCGCCATAGCCATAAAGATGCAGCTGTGGTTGCGTTGCGGCATCACGGTCTGCCCGCATCATGATGGAAACTGGAATTTGCGTACCATCACGCGCTGTGACCATTCGCCGCTCGGTCGTGTAGAGCGCGGGGTCATAGCCGGAGGGAATTTCCTGCACTTTCAGCGTTTCCAATTCCCCGCTAGCGACATGATAATCAAACACAGTGGCGGGGCTGACCATCGATTCATAAGACAGGCGCAAACGCTCACATATATATTCAGGATTATTGCCGGTGCTGGCAACATAGCTGGCCTCTGGAAAGGTGATAGGCACTGTTTTGGCAGGATCCGCATAATCATGCAGCACAATCTGGTCGAGGCCATTGCGCCGCCCTTCAACCACATAAAAGTCGCGGAAAAGTTCCAGTCCGGTAATATAATATTCGTCTGAGCCAGCGATCAATTCCTGCCATTGATCTGGTGTGTCTAATGATGCCGTGGCGATGCGAAAATTGATGTGCGCATCATTGGTCAGCACGTAGATGATACCATTGCGAATATCGATATCATATTCATGGCCCTTTTTGCGTGGTGCGATGACTATCGGTTTAGCGGTCGGGTCATTGGCAGGGACAATGCGCGCTTCATTGGTTTCATGGTCGCCAGTAGCGATCACAATCCAGTCCTCTTGCGCGGTCAGGCCCAGGCTGACGCGAAATCCTTCATCTTCCTCATGGTAAAGCTCCACATCCTGCGAAGTATCGTCGCCCAATCGGTGCAGCCGCGCATTATCGGTCCGCCATTGCGCATTGGCCAGACTATAGACAAAGGCCTTGCTATCGCTGGTCCATATCAGCGCCGATAATGTGCCGGGGATGGTATCGGGCAAATGCTCACCGGTTATCAGGTTTTTCACCCGCACGGTAAAGCGCTCAGAGCCATCATCATCAATTGCATAGGCCAGTAATGTGCCATCGGGACTGACCGATGATGCGCCAAGGCGAAAATAATCCTTACCCGCCGCCAAGGCCGGTTCGTCAAGGATGAGCGTAACTCCCTCCCCTTCCGGTGCATTATGCGGCCGGCGATAATGTTTGAGATATTGCGCACCCTCTTCAAACTCTACCCAATAGAGCCAGTCCCCGTCCTTAACCGGCACAGAGCGGTCCGCCTCTTTGATGCGGCCTTTCATTTCCGCAAATAATGTGTCGATCAATGGCTGATGCGGGTCCATATGAGAGCGGAACCAGCCATTTTCCGCCTCCAGATGCGCCAATATCTCTGTGTCCGTAACCTCGGGATAGCCGGGATCACGCAGCCAATGATAATCATCGCTAATGGTGATGCCGTGATGCGTCTCGCTATGCGGTTTTTTGCGTGTTTGTGGTGGCTTGGCTTGGGCAGTCTGTGCGTGGGCACCTGTCTCGTTTGTCATATTGGTCCTGAATGCTGGCAGAGGAGGAGGTTTTAGCCTATATCTGCTTCATAAGATGATTTGCCAAGGAGTATGATGGCCCGATGTTGATGTCCACCTATGAAGCGCGGCTTGCCGCATTGCGTGATATGATGAAGAAGCAGGGGCTGGACGCATTTGTCGTGCCCATTTGCGATGAGCATATGTCGGAATATGTTGGCGGCTATGCGCAGCGGCTGGAATGGCTAACCGGCTTTGGCGGTTCGGCCGGGTCTGCGGTGATTATGCGCGAAAAGGCCGCGATTTTCACTGATGGCCGTTATACCATTCAGGTGCGCGAGCAAGTGGATGGCCGCCATTATGACTATGTCAATGCGGCAGCTGGAGCGATTACCAAATGGCTGAAAGACAATGCCAGCCCAGGTATGACCATCGGTTATGATGCATGGCTGCATACGCGCGCTTTCGCTAAAGATATGGACAAAGCTGCCCAAAAGATGGGCGCTGTGGCGCGGCCGGTCGACACCAATCCGATTGATGCTATCTGGTCGGACCAGCCAGCACGTTCGCCTGCGCCTCTGGCGGTGCATCCGGTGGAATATGCCGGCAAATCAGCAGAAGATAAACGCGCAGATGTTGCGGCTTGGCTGAAAGAGCAAGGGCAGGATGCGGTTATCGTCTCGGCGCTTGATTCGGTGGCGTGGTTGCTCAATGTGCGCGGCGCAGATGTGACGCATACGCCCGTTGCTCTGTCTTATGCGCTGGTGCGCGATGATGGCAGCACTGACCTGTTTGTTGCGCCGGAAAAGCTGACCGACGAAGTCCGCGCCCATCTGGGCAATGGCGTTGCTGTGCGCGACTATGCTGATTTCCCTAATGCTCTTGGCGAATTGCAGGGCAAGAAAGTGGTTGCCGATCCTGAACGCGCGGTCGCCGCTATTTTCCAGCTGTTGGATGATGCCGGCGCGCATATTGCGGAAAAGCGTGACCCGACTGTGCTGGCCAAAGCGATTAAGAACCAGGCGGAGATTGAGGGCCATCGTGCAGCACAGGCGCGTGATGGCGCTGCGCTCAGCCGCTTTTTGCATTGGTTCTCTGTTGAGGCACCAAAGGGCGGTCAGGATGAGCTTTCGGTTGCGGCCCGCTTGCAGCAATTTCGTGAGGAAAGCCCCAAGCTGAAGGATCTATCCTTCGATACGATTTCCGGCGCGGCATCCAATGGAGCCTTATGCCATTACCGCGTGTCGGAAGAGAGCAATTTGCCGATCACAATGAACAGCCTGTATCTGGTGGATTCTGGCGGCCAGTATCTCGATGGCACGACAGATGTTACGCGCACCATGGCTGTGGGTGAGCCAACAGAGGAGATGCGCCGCCGCTTCACGCAAGTGCTGCAAGGACATATTGCGCTCGATAAAGCGGTTTTCCCCAAGGGCACGACGGGCGGTCAGCTTGATGTTCTGGCGCGGCAATATCTTTGGGCAGATGGCGTTGATTATGCGCATGGCACTGGGCATGGCGTGGGCAGCTATCTGGCCGTGCATGAAGGGCCACAGCGTATCGCAGCCTTTGGCGGCATGAATGAACCGCTGGTGCCCGGCATGATCTGCTCTAATGAACCAGGCTATTATAAGACAGATGCTTATGGCATCCGCATCGAAAATCTGGTGCTGGTGGAAGAACGCGATGTGCCGGGTGCAGAGCAAGAGATGATGGGCTTTGAAACGCTGACCTTTGCGCCGATAGACCGCAACCTTATCAATATCGCCATGCTCAGTAGCGGCGAAGTGGAATGGCTGAACAGCTATCACGCCAAAGTGCTGGCCATTGTTGGCCCGCAATTAGACGGTGATGCAAAAAGCTGGCTGGAAGCCGCCTGCGCGCCGGTCTAGCGGCTGTGCTGGGTGCGGCTTGTTTTTGCTTTGCCGCACCTGCATAATATTGTTTGTGATGTGTGTGCACTATGGGTGTCTGTTTGCTGTGCTTGACACAGGGTTGTGCACGCAGCAAGACCTGCCATCATGAACAAAGACCACGATAGCCTTATTGACCCGCTGACCCATTTTAACAGCATCCATCCTTTGCGTGTGCGTTATAATGAGGCGGATATGCAGGGGATTGTGTTTAACGCCAATTATCTGGTCTATGCTGATATTGGCGTCACCGAATATTTCCGCAAATTGGCCGAAGCTACGCATGGGCCGGATGCAAGCGCAACCAGCTTTCTTAGCAGCTTTGGCGGTGATTGCTGGGTGCGCCATGCAGAGGTGGATTTTCGCGGACCGGCCCATGCGGATGATCTGCTGTCCGTTGCGGCGCGTGTCACCCGCTTTGGCCGCACCAGCTTTGCTACATTGATCCATATTTATCGCGGTGAAACATTGCTCAGCGTTATCAAACTGACTCAAGTCTGGTTTGATAGTGCAAGTGAGAAAGTCGCCCCAGTGGCGCCAGGTTTTATTGCTGCTGTAGAGGCTTTTGAGGCAGTAAAGCCGGAGCGTTAATCGCCGCTAGGGATTCAGCTTTTGTCTTTAGTATCTTTGGCAGGATCAAGCGCACGGGCCTGTGCCTTGCGCCGCCGCAAATTGGCACGTAATTGCTCGGCCAATCGCTCTTCGCGGCTTGGTTTCGCATTGGCTTTATCGCTGGTTTTTGCGGCAATATCATCTTTGTTCATAAAATTTTCTCTGCCACGCATCGTTAAAGAGAGCAACATGCTTGACAAATTGCCGCCGCCATGACCATAGGCTGCGCTTCGGCACTGTTACGACATGTTAAGGCATAGCCTTTATGCATAAGTACCGAACCAAATGGCAAGCCGCGGTAGCTCAGTGGTAGAGCGCACCCTTGGTAAGGGTGAGGCCGAGAGTTCAATTCTCTCTCGTGGCACCATTTTTCCCCTCATTACAATTTGCTATTCTCGCACCCCTTAGGGGCGGGCTCGCGCTCGGATGACTGGCTTCGCTGATAGCTCCGGGGAACAACCGTTGCCCGACGCTTCATTGCGCTTATGTCGGCCTCTTGCATGAGGCTATGCTGCGCAATTTGGCGCCGGGCTGATTGAATTTGGTGGCTGGGCAAAAACACCGCGTGTTTAGAGCAACATATCTTTTACGACATTGTCGCGGGCAAGGTTGGTCAATATGACCGTGACCGGAGGGTTGCATTCGGAAATGGGATCAGCAAACAGGATGCGTTCTGCGGGTGGATCAGTTTGCACGAGCAATTTGATGTCGCAGCCAGGTGTCGCAATATCATCCCAAGTTGAACCGATATGGCACCAGCTGTCAAAACCAACCTGGCAATTTTCTGCGGCACAAGCGGAGTAACGGACGCTCTCGGCAGGCACAGCCCGGAATTCGGGACGCGGATCAGGGGCCCAGCCAAAGCCTACACCATAACCGTGGCTGGTATCGGCCTCGCCTGCTGCATTATATACTTGCACATTGTTGGCATTGCAGCGTTCAACGCTGATATCATTGCCCCAGACGCTAAATCCTGCAGATTGGCGATCCTGCGGGCAATGGGCGAAAATATTGGATACAACGCAATCCACCAGGGCTATGTTCCAGCCATAAATCTCCAGGCCTGTCGCTTTGGCTCCCAGATTATAGGGTGGAGGACCATCGACAACATTGTCTGCGATAAAACCGCTGCTTTGGGCATCGGCGCAGACAAAAATGGACATGCCATGACAATCGTCCCGGCTGCCTATCATATTGCGGGCCACACAATCAGTGATGCGAATGCCAGCACATATTGTCGGCATATAGCCAATAACCGTGTGCCCCCCCGTGCGGATATTACCGTTAAAAAAGGATTGCAGATTTTCAACTGTACAGCCGGTCCAGCTAAGGTCGAGCGAGGCATAAGCGGCTATCCCTTGCATGGAACCGTCATAATTGGTGAAGTTGGCGATGGTGCAATCGGTCACTTGCCCGCCCAGCGTGCGCATGAAGACAATGCCGCCGGCTACGTCGGAGGTGACATAGCCATATTGCACGGTGCAGCCGGTTATGGAGGCCTCTACGCATTCATCAATATATATACCTGCAGCAAAGCACATACGTTTATTGATATTGTTGAAGGTGATGCCGCTGATGAGCACATTATCGACCGTTATATTGCTGATCTTTTGTACCCAGATGGCGCGGAAACCAGCATTTAGCAAAACACCATTGCGCAGGGTGATATTCTTATAGCTGGTCAGTCCGTCTCCAACCAGAATGGTTGCGATTTCTGAGTCCAGTGCGACCGGTTCAACCGAAATGCTGTGGCCATTCAGATCGATAATAACATCATCGGCAAGCACGCAAATGGCTGCCCATGCCAAGGGGCCAGCGGTCCACTTTATATCGGCAGTAAGACGGTAATGCCCGCTTTGTGTAATACACAGCCCGTCTGGTCCGATTTCGGATATATCCATATCGGGTGCAGCTTTTTCGCCATCACCATCGCCTATGGCCGGGCGGCCATTGCTGTGGTCAATCTGATGGTAATATCTCTGCGCCGCGAGCAGATGGGTCTGTTCGCTGGCGGTCAGTCCGCTTTTGGCAAAAACACGTTGTAATATGGATTGGTGGTCAAAACCTGTCATTGTAAAAACTCCCTCAGTAGAAGTTTTCAACTAGCACTATATATTTTACATATGGTTACTAGAGCATTCACCAATATAGATCATCTGGGATAAAGTTTAGCCGTCATGCGCCATCACGCCGCTGACTTCTCCTTTTTCATGCAATAACCATTCACCTTGCGCATCATCTTTGCGCACAATTGTTGGGGTTATGAGAGCGAGATCCTCGCCCGGTGCAAGATCAAAAAAGTGATAAAGCGGATGGTCTGATTTAACATCGCGCAGATTGTGCCAACGAATATTGGTGTCTGGGCCAGGGATCAAATACGCTTTGCCTGGCTCTGTCTTGCTTTCAATCAGCCAGAAACGCGCTTGCTGATCTGAAAATATTCTGGAGACATCACTTCTCTTATTAGAAAAGGCCTGTGCGCCATAATCTTCGCCAAAGCGGCTCCAATCGCCTTTGCCCAGCGCATTATACTCACTCACCAGTTTTTCTACAAAGGCAATATCGCTAACAGGTTGGGCATTGACTGCCTTATGGTCTGTATCATCGTTTAGTGTTGCACTGGTCAGTGCATTATCATCAGCAACATCATCCGGTTGTGTTGCAGATGGATTATTCCGTGCCGAGTCTTCGGGAGTACGGATATAAGGCGTATAATCGCTGGCCTGGTCAGATGTATCTGCTGTGCCATAGGACGCAGCAACTGGCTTTTGGGTCTCATCTTGCGCAGAATTGCGATTATTTAACCTCTCTTTGAGGGACATATTACCTGTATCGTGACTCTTAGAATAGGTATTTGCGTTATCTTGCGTGGTTTTGCTGCCAGCCTTACGAAGATTGTCCTGTAATTTGGAATTTTCCTCGCGCAATTTCTTAACTTCATTGGCCGTCATCCAATTCCATATAAACAGCACAACGCTTATCGCACCGAGTACCATCAACCATATCTGGTAAGAAACACCTGCCAATGTTCCATATTTGTCAGTTAGGACACTCTCAGGGATGATGAATGTTTTTTCGATATCTGAACCGCCTGTAGGTGCGGATGTTTCAACAGCTGTGCTGGCGGCCGGTACTTCGCTGCCAACAGGTGTTATGATGCTGTCCTCTAACAGGGGGCGATCTACGATTGCCTCAGGAGCCGCTTCTTCGGCCTTTACAGCCGGTGCCCCATCAGTTTCTTGCCCATCTTGGAGCTGATCGTTCTGGAAGGTCGCACTGGCCAGTTGGATGTGCGGCAAACGCATCGATGTATCGGCATTTTCCGGACACAGAGTCTCTTCGACATCTTGGGCAGTCGTCGTGATGATAATATTATCATTCTCATCAATATAACACCGCACATTGGCTGTAGCAGGAAGCACCGATTTAGCTTCAGGCGCATCACCGCCGAAAAATGATTGATAGGAAAGATAGGCAACCGCGATCAGCGCAAGGAGGATGGCGGCTGTTAATATTTTCCCAAGCCAAGATGCGTTGCTGTCTTCCATTAGCTAGCCCCTACCATCTCGGCTCCCCAGTGCGTATGCGCATTGCTTTTTTGCGTGTCTCAACATCTTGACTCAATGTGGCCAAAAGGGTGCGCAATTTGGTGATGAACGGCGGTTCAATAGAGAGGGTCTCGCTATCTTCATCGCTATAGGATTGCCCTAATGTGGTGAGGCCTTGGTCAAATGGTGTTTCAGCCGAGTTTTCAATCTGTCTGGCCAGCGCGCCATTTTGCCCTTCAATGTCAAAATCCCAACCCATGCGCATGCGCAATATATCAAGGAAATTGGTAAACTCCTGCGAGCCCAGATCGTCAAGCTCCATATCGGCACTCAGATCACTGATCGAAGTTGTGGCATCAAGGGTGCGCAGCTCGCCATCAACAAGGACGGTGATCTCCTCACCCAAAGGAATATCATATTTTTCTGATCGCTTGGCCTTGCGATTGTCCATCCGCTCACACAGCATGCCATTGGCAACTTCATGTTTGGGTTGCGGTGAGAACAGACCGGTGAAGCGGCTATCAGAAGGGTTCCATTCGGTGACAGGACGCTCTAACTCTTCATCCTTGGCCAGCGCTACATCGGTAAGAATTTGGACAATTTGGCCCAAATCGCTGTTTGGATCATTGGCATCACCCAGATAGCGGAAAAAGCTTGCGCCGCGCCCGGCAAATGCGAGCGTCACATCTTCAAGATCTTTCGCCTGAATACTCCCCGCTGCGATGCCTGCCCGCAAAGCAAGACCCGTATAATATAACAGTCCAGCCAAAGCAGTCACCGCTGTGTAGCGCAGGCCTTTGCCCATATCGGTACTGCTGACCATGGGGTAATTGCGATCCCAGCTCATTTCAAAAGAGGGCTGGCTGATCGCCAATTCTATAACATGACGGCCGTCAACCGATGACGGGTTGAATTTTGCCTCTCGTTGAATGCTACGCTGGATTTCATCGCCCGCAATTTGGTGCAGAAAATCTGCATTTTGATGCAAGAATGCGGTGAAGAAATGGCCACCGGCAATTTGGAAAGAACTACGCCAGATGGTGCGCTGGCGTTTGTACAGCGCAATTTCGGTCGTGCCGCCGCCAATGTCGAGCATCAATATTGTGCGTCCCGCCTGACCCTGATGTTTCTGATCGAAAGTAAAGTAGCGCAGTGCCGCCGCGCCCTCTGTTTCGAAAGACAGAAATTCATCTGATGGTTTCGATGTGCCCACAAGGGGGCGCATAATATCGGTCCAGGCCAGTTTTGCCGACTCGCGGAAATCCGAAGCCTGACCATAATTCCAAGCCTGTGGGTAGGAGAAATGCCAATGGATATTTTCGGGCAGGAAGCCGCGATCAATCGCTTCGGCACAGATCAGCAAGACCAATTGCCGCAGGAAGCGGCGGACCATCCGGCGTACTTCGGGGTCTTTGTCCCATTTAAGATTAAACACCAGCTGGCCATCAACAGAACGGCCAATGGCGTAGGCCAGAGGCAGATCGACATCTTCCGGCATGAAAAACGCATTATCAGTTATGCCGTGATAAAGATCATTGGAACTGTCAGAAGCAACGCGGCTGGAGTTTTGGAACTTGCGCCGATACATGACCGTCGGGAAGGGTGCCTCGACATCGCTAGCAGGGAAGAACTCCACGCAGTCATAGGCAAATTGTTCAGCATCGGCGACCCGCGCACTGAACGGCCGCGTGACACGCTTGGAGAATTTCACTGGCTCTGCACCGGCGCCGCTGTCCATATAGACCACGGTATTGGTCGTGCCAAAGTCGATGGCGACATCCAATTCGCCCTGTTGCGCGCTTTGCGTGTTTTTCGCCAGCAACATGCAACCAGCAGGGAAGTGCCGGCCATCGCCATCAGGATCAACGGCAAAGAATATAGCATCGGGTGACTGGCCCAGAATATGCTGTTCGCCAATCGCGCTTTCACTGTCGGTAAAGCGGAAGCGATGCGCGATGGTTTTGTCGCTCTTATCCTTTATCTCGCCATTATCCTTATCAAAGAAATTAACCTGTTTTTCGAAAACAAGATCTTTGGATGAGCCCATATCATAGAGCAGACCCATGCCTTTGTCTGACAAGGTGCGTGCCTGTTCATTCACCAGTGCTGCCAGGCTTTGTGAAGACGCTGCAAAGCGCGGTGCCATTTCCAATTTGGTGTTGTAGCTGTAGCGCAGGAAAGTCCATGGCCAGTCATTATTGCCAACATTGGGCCATAGTACAATGTCCTCTGGCAATGCCTCTGCCACCACATCTTTGGTCTTGTCATAATGACGAATGATGACGTGGCGGGGCGTGGGCTTTCTGGGGTCTGTGGAAACCAGCGCGATTGATAGTTTGACCTCCAGACTGTCCCCTCTGTCATCAATGGTCAGCTGATTGGCAATGTTCTCACGGCCAATCAGGAACAGCGCCAAAGGGCTGACCGGTAGCAGAAAAGTGCTCCATGCAGGCTTATGCGCCTCGACCCTGCCGTCATTATCGATTTTGACCAGCTTGTCGGTCAGCAAGGCATCTGGTTCGACAACCAAATGGCCTTCTTGTCCGGCCTCTTCACGGATTTTGTCGAGCAGATGCGGCGATTGCACATCGACCAAGGTGTAATTATTCCATATTTTGACGTTTTGCGGCTGTAGGCCCAAAGTCTTCTCGGCAATTCGGGGATCGGCCAGCACCACATTTTTGATGATGCCGCCCAAAGCAGGACCATTGCCATCATGCGCGCATTCGATAAGTGTCTGCGAAGCATGGCCCGGAGCAATTTCCGGTGGAGAGGCAATAGCATCTATACAGGCATAGAAGGGTGAGGGCAGTTCATCGCTGCCAGTGGTGAACTTCACATCATAAGGTATAGTGCCTGTTTCGCGGATGCGGTCCGCACATTCATCAGCGAACAATTTAATCTCATCGCGGATTTGATGCACCGGACCGGTGAGGCCGGGCTCGCGCAGGGTCATGAATATGCCTGAGAGATATTGATACAGCGCAACCCATTGCTCGCTGGGCATGCCTTCGCTTTTAAGCGGGTCACGCAAGCCATTGCGCAGCCATGGCACGCCGGTATTTTCAATCGACCGCGCCCCGCGAGCAGGAGCAGCAAGGCAATTGGGCACCATCAGACCGATAGCGCGCGCTTCTTCCGTCTCGAATACATTTTGCGATGTTTTCTGATAGGTAATGATGCCGATACGCCGCCAGTCAGCTTTCGGGCTGAGGCTTTCGCCGGGTGACAGAGTACGCAGCACATTCCTGAATTTCTGGTTGCCGACGCTATTGTCTTCAAGATCGGTCAGCAAGATGCGGATGATGTAATTGTTGGTGTAAAACTCGCGCAGCGCCAACAACGCCAACAGGCCGCGCCATTGGTCACGTGCATCGTCTTTGGCGACATGTTTTGCCTGTGTAAGTGCTTGCGCAAAAAGCAATGGGCGCGCCCATGGATCAGGCAGTGATTTCAGGCTGTCAATTTCCACCTGGTCCGTAGGCAGACGCAAAGATGAGGCCATATCATCAAGCCGGCCAGCAATTTCCCACTCGCCCGCACGATCAGGATCGGGAAAGCTGCTATTGTCGAGTGGCGGAAGATTGTAGACATATTTCACAATATTTGTCCTTTGCGCGTCAGTCGTCGCTTATTTCATGAACAGAGCTATAGGCGTATAGAGCAACAATCATATGCGCCATCTGGCGATGATCCCCTTCAAGGACCAAAGTATCGTCGCTTAAATTTGAAGCCATACTGGCCGTGCTGGGCATGGCCTTTTCGCCCTGATCAAATTTCTGGGCAATGCGATCAAAAACAATTTTATATTCTTGTGCCGTCAAGAATTTTTCGGCTTCTGGCAGGTTGTTCGGGTTTTCAAAATCAACCGGCCCAACCAGCGCATCGACATTCCATAAGTTAAAACTGAAAGACGGATCACGCCGGGCATAGGATTCTATCGCCTGGCACCAGATCAGAAAATCGTCGAGAGACGCATTCAGATGCGACAAGGCCGTTGTCGGGCTGTCTTTTAGCCAGTCAATCTCGTCGAGCTGCTGAACTTTATACCATTTCTGCTTGGTCACGCCCTTGCGGCTATCTTCATCGGCAAAGTTGGAATACCAGAATTTAAAGGCCGCTGCGAAACGCAGATACTGCGCGATCTTGCCGTGTAGTTCACGCGAACCACCGTCACCAATGGCCGGAATATCAGGCCAGTTGATTTGCGGCTTATCTTTCCGTGCGGATATCTGGATTTCCTGAATGTCGCCACTGTCCGGCAGGCGCTCTTTGGTAAAGAAACTCGCCGCAGCGGTTGCTGCCAGCATTTCCGGCAATAGTGCAGGGTTCAGCTGGTCGCCGCCGCCATCCTGGTGGTAATCAAGGCGGAAAAAGGGGTCCCAGCCCACAAGATAGAGCTGATTGAAAATGCGCTGTTCGGTCAACATGCGTTGATAATGGCGCAAGGCTCCACGGGCCTGTAGCAATTGCTCGTGCGCGCGTGCGACATTTTGGTTCTGGTCATCCGACGGATCAGGAAAACCAAAATAGGGCAACATGAGCGCGCCGCCAATCTCAACATTTTTGGAAATATTGGCTTCGTCCAGATGCTGACGGATGATCCGCGCTATAGTCGGGAAGCCAGCAGCGCCTGTGCCGCCAAAAACCGAACCTGCCAAAAGAATGCGGACATGCTGACCCTCGCCAGTGCCCTTTATGGTGTCGGTAATGGTATCCCAGAAACTGCCGCCATCGCTAGCCCGCGCAGTGATAGCCGCGGCGCCAACATGCGGGCGGCCACGATAACCGCGATCCAGCACCATATTCTGCTCTTCATGCTCTTCGCCTTCACCGGTTCCAAACAATGCATCGAACAGATATTGATCGGCGTTCATGGGGCCAAGGATATTGGATAATGTCGATCCATCCTTATCCGCAGGCACCCATTTGCCGTCAGAATCCCCTAATATTTTGAGGTCAGTCGCGAAAATCGGGCATTCAGCATCGCCATCAACGCGGTGGGTCGATTCTGCATCACGCCAGCTTTTGCGGGCATTGATATAATTGTTCAATACCAGCTGGGCATGGGTAAGATTGCCGCCGCTCTTATCTTGGTCGACAAAACCGACCTGCATTTCGCGCGGGCCAATGCCAGTGGATGCCAATTGTATGACCGCTTCTACGATCTTGGCTCCTGTGCCGCCTACGCCAATCAAGATATCCATAAATTTTTCCGTTTCATGTCACTATTGGACATTTGTTTCAGATAAACAGTTCTCATCCATGCCATCGCCTTAAAGTGGTAATGATGGCTGCATAATATCCGGCGTGGCCAGCTTAGTGCCGCCCGCATAGATAAGCGCAGACAATATAATCAGGCCTGCTGGCCAACCCCAGGCCAATGCGGGCTGTAATTTTGTCGGCCAAAGACCAAAAAGTTCAGTAAAATGGGCGAGTGCGCCCAATATAATAATCAGAATCAGCATGGTGGCGATCAATTTCGTCCAACTCGGCCGCAAAGCCTTAAATTCATCCGGTGTGCTGGCCTTTTCGGCCTCAATCGCTGCCTGAGCAACAAAAGCGATGCCAAACAATAAGGGGATCACCATCGCAATGGCATACCAGTTAAGCAGGCTGCCCTCGGCACGCTCTGCCTCACGTTCCAAAAACTGGTCGAGAGCGACAATATTTTCCTGAATCTGCTCTTCGGTCAGTCCATCGCCATTTTGCTCGGCCAGATTTTGCTCATAGCGCTCAACAATCTCTGCATTAAGAGATTCACTGCCGCTGACAGACAAGGATGCCAAAAAGCCAACGGCCAAGGTCACGACCAGCCATAGTCCGAAATATTTGGCCAAAGCATTTACCATTTACTATTCTCCGTGATGGCCGGCATTATTCGACCTCCAATACAAAGTGCGATACAGAGCGCGTGACAGTCTCGCGTCCGTTTTCAATCAATTCATTGGTGAGCATCCGTCGCAAAGGCTCCAGCCCGGGCGCGTTGATTTCTCTGCGGTTGCGCAAATTGGCAGTAATTTGCGCGCTCGACATCGACCAGCTGGTCATCCATGCCGCGGCGGGATGATCGGGAACAAGGCCAGCCTGACCGGCTGTCAGCTGGACAAGATAGGTGCCGGGATTGCGGATTGCGGACAGGTCAACAGTATCTGCGGTGAGAAGATAATTTATCTTTTGCCCCTTTGCCTTCCAACCAGTTTTGGGCAATTCAGGGGCCGCTATCCACATGGTGGAGAAGCATTCCGTGCTTTGTGCTTCGCCTTCAGACAATTGCCAGATGCGTGATGATTGGCGTGGCTCGTCACCAATAACTTCATAAGGTGCCACGGTGGCATTGGCTTCCAATGCTATCGACAATCCCTGCTTGGCATCGTCATTTTTCGTCTTGTCCTTATCAAAGTTTAATTGCTGCAATGTCCCCAATTTACGGGCCAGCAAGGGATTAGTCGTCGCGCGCTTAGAGCGAAAGCCGGTACGCGTGCCGCGCACTTTGGCCGGTGCATATTGTAAACTGCCCGCAGATTGCCCGAACATGGCAAAGGCGCGCCGGGCGGATTCAGTCCCAGGGCCGCCCAGACCCTGGGTTTCGGAAGTGGACAGATAATCGTGAAATGACCTGACATGCCTTGGCTGCCCGATCATCAACATAATCAAAGGCCTGCGTCTCAGCTTGGCGGGGTAGGTTTTTCCGGCATGATATATAGGACCATCAAAAGGCACACGCAGGCCCAAAATTCCAATGGCCAGATTATCTTCGGTCACAGCTGTGCGCAGTTCGCCGCCAACAGATGCTTCAAAATCATCCGCGGCCGACGTGTCGTCTAGCATCAGATCGGTGACAATGATGGTCAATTGTTCATTGCCGTTTTTGGCATTTTCGGTGCGCTGTTTGGCGACCAGAGCCAAAACATCGGTTATCCGGGTTTCGGTACCTGTATAAACGGCTGGTTTTCCATAGTCCTCAGGCTCGGCTAGTGGTTTTGTGCCGATTATTTTGTCGAACCGGTAAAAATCGACCTGGCCTTTTTCAGCACCCTTGTAAATGGCACCGCTGCGGGTGTAATTCTTGGTCTCGGTGATGAAATTTGCAATGATGTTGGAGCTGCCCTGCGAAGGATTAACATATCCTCGCATACCGGCAGAGGCATCAAGATAGACCGCAATGCGGCTAGGCGCATCTTTGATGGCTTTTTCGCGGTCCAGAAAGTCGGTAACCTGACTGGGCAGACATACAGATGCTGTTTCAGGTGCGGCCTCGTCTTTGCCGCTCATAAACAGAAAAAAATACGCTCCGGCCAAAATCGCCAGCAAGGCAATTGCGCCCAGTGCGATTCCAATCATGTTGCCATTGGCCTTCTCGGTTTTGCGGACCAAAGCCTCTCTCTCCCTCAAAATCATTGCTGGTCTTGCGCAACCTGAGCGATTGCATCTCCCCAATCACTATTTATCATATGGTAAACCAATCGATTCGCAAGCAATATAATTTGACGAAAACTTGTGATGGGGGCGCAAGTTATATGGCAAATAATCAAAGAAAATTGACCATCATTGTCAATGATGGGCGCAAACTTATCAGGCTTCCTAATGCAAAAAAGTGGCGTATTGCGATTGATAATAAACTTATCGATAGAAACACCATTGTCACTTGCGAGTATGAAGGTGGAGACCGCAGCGATATTATGGCGCGGGACTGCCCCGAACTGGCAGTTTTACTTGATGAATATCTAGGCCCGGAGCCTGAAGTTAATGATGCACCGCTAGCCGAAACACCGCCTGAAACGCCAGATGATGCTTCTATCGAACAGACCGTTAACTTCACCATAGTTGGCGATGACGATGCAGTGCCGCAAGGCGAAGATGCAGCTAAAGCGTCCCTTGCTGCTTCAGCCCCTATTGTGGCTCCACCAATCGTAACAGAAACGCAATTGCCTCCAGCTGCTCCGCCTCCTCCACCCCCTACCGAACCCGCTGTCGAACCTCCTGCTGAACCTGATGCACCCGAAGGTGTTGCCGAGCCTGTACGCGGTGTTTCTCCTTTACTTGTGGCGCTTTGCATTGCGGTGCTTTGTGGCGGCATAGTGTGGCTAACCATTGCTACTCGCAGCACAGATGATGGGGAGTATGCGGCATATGAAGAGCCAGAGCCTGAATCGGTTATTCGCTATGTATCTGCTAAAGCCAATTTGCGGGCCGAGGCAACAGGCACAAGCCGCGCAAGGGGCAGCATTGCACGCGGTCAAGAAGTGCAAGGCTATTATGTTCCCAGTATTGTTGATCCATCGATAAACTGGTTCCGTATCACCAGCGGTGAGCATGCAGGCAAATTCACCTATGGTCCCAATTTGGTGGAAAATGAAATGCCTGCAATTGAGACCTTTTATGCAGGCAAATACAGGATTTTGGCTGATACGGTGCAACTTTCACAGCCAAGCGATACATCGCCCCAAAAAGGTTCAAAGACTGTCTCCATAGGAAGCGAATTGGAAGTTATGGGGACAGTGAATGGCAAATATGCCGAGATATATAATGGTGCCGGGGATATTGGCTATATTGATTGGCGCTATTTTGGCGGGCCAGGCGGCAAGGGGGAGCGCGCGACCATTCGTATTGTGAATAATTGCAACAGCAGCAAGAGTTTCTACTTTGCCTGGAAGAGGATAGCGGGGGATTGGCTTCTGGTTGATCGTTATATCAGTGCCAATAGCAGCTATGAACTGCGCTCACGTGAAGGAGAGGCGCTGACCAATACATCAGAGCTATATTATTCGATTAGCCAGGGGCAGCGCCCACCTTTCAACACCATCAGCTATAGCGGCGCTGGCGAATATACATATCGGGGTGACAATAAAAGCTATAAACTCGCTAAAGCTCTGCCAAGGCTAACCTCTCAAGGGGTCTATGAGGTAACTTTTGAGGGTGCTTTGTGCGCGACAGAGTAATGGTTTGCGGCCGATCAAGCCATTATAGCGCGGGAAGGGAATGACAATGTCTTCTTCGCATCAGCCCGTTATCATCGTGGATGATGGTCAGCGTAAATATATGCTGTCTAATGCGCGCAAATGGCGGCGCGCTGTTGATGCACGGATGATTACATGGGAAACCCATATTGAATATGAAGCGGAGGCCGACAACCGCATCAGCATGGCTGCTGGTGATTGCCCTGTTTTAACCAATATATTGCTGGAGATGCTGGGGCCTCGACCCATAGTGCCTTCGCCTATCCCCGCGCAGAAAGCCGAACAAGAAGGCGAGCTTGGGATAGAGGCTGATAGTGTTTCTGACGCCGAACCTGATCAAGATATAAACGCTCCAGATGCCAATATTTCTGAGACCAATAATCTGGAGGATAATGCGCTATCTGCACGTGCGGCCAATGATGCATTAACAGCAAATGATGAGTCCGATCTGGAGAAGCGCTTGGCTGCTCTTGAGCGCGAAGTCGACGCCGCAACAGAGAGTGTTCCGGCTGTTCGCAAATCGGGCCAAGGCCTATCGGGCGACAAAAAGGCGCAGCGTGGAAATACCACATCGCCTTCTCGCCCACCTGCTTATCAGCGGGCACGGCGCAAAAGCAGCGAACCTGCGCAGCGCCCTTGGGGCAAGAATGATATATTTGAAGATCTGATGACGCCAGACGTAAAGCAGGACGATAAATTGCCTGCTAAACGGCCAGCAACTATTCCGCCTGAAGAGAATAATGCTTTTTCATTCGCTGGCAGGATTGGGCGCAGCACATTTTTTGCGCATAGTGCAGGTGCAATTTTTATCTGGCTGATTCTGCTAGGCTGGCTAGGTGAAGATTCCTCTTGGCTGGGTATGGCGTCAATAGCTTTAATATGGGTGGCATTGGCAGCCAGTGTGAAGCGATGCCGAGATATGGGAATTACCCCATGGTGGCTGCTCGTTGGTTTGGTGCCTGCTTTTGGCATTATACTTTTGCTGATTTTGCTATTCTCTCCAACCAAAAACGGCAAATAAGGACAATGTGCATCGCTTAGTCGTTGGTTTCTGCCAAAATGGTCAACAGCAACACTTGCAGGGCAATATGGGTGTCTTTGTCCTCCCAGCTTTCATTGGGCGCATGGGCGTTACGGCTAATACCGCCACGGCCTAGAGTGATGGCAGGGATGCCCAAGGATAGTGGAATATTGGCATCGGTTGATGAAGCAACCTGCTGCGGCTGCATACCCAATTGACGGATCGCGCTCATGGCATTGGTCACCAAGGCCGCATCTTCGGCATTGCTGCCAGCGGGGCGCTTGCCAACCGATGTAATCTCAACCGTGAGTGGGTCATTGGCGCTGCGCCGTGCATTCTCTACCTCAAGCGCCTCGGTCATTGCGTTCTGAAAAACCACATCAAGTGCTGCCAACTTATCAGGATTGGCCGAGCGCATATCGACCTCCATCCAACTGGTAAAGGGGATGGAATTGATCGATGTGCCGCCGCCGATCCGACCAACTGAAAATGTCGCTTTTGGTCCTTCTTGCGTTATCGGCGTTGCGGCCTCAGTAAAGCGTGTAATGGCTTCGGCTAGCGCTTGATGCGGATGGGCACGGCCAAAAGCCCCATAGCTATGACCGCCAGGGCCGGAAAATGTAACACGGTAACGATGAGAGCCGACAGCTGTCGTAACCAATCGGCTAGCCCCGCCGCCATCAATGGCGACCATGCTGGAAATATTCGGGCCGCCTTCGGCAAAAAGTGCGCGCACCCCGCGCAAATCGCCCAGCCCTTCCTCACCGACAGATCCGACAAACAGAATATCGCGCGTGGTCGTGATACCATGCAGTTCCATCACTTCAGCTAGCGCTAGCAACGCAACCAGCCCTTGAGAATTGTCACCAATGCCCGGGGCAAAATATTGATTGCCCTCACGCCGCACGGTGACATCAGTACCGGCAGGGAAGACAGTATCCAGATGCGCAACAAGGGCCAATGCGCCGGTCTCTTTGCCTGTTCCTGCGCGACGAGCGATGACATTGCCTGTGCTATCAATGGTGACATCAGTAAGGCCAATATCGCGCAGTCGCTGCGCAAAGTCCGCGGCGCGCGCTTCTTCGGCAAATGGCGGTGCTGGAATTTCGGTAATGGCGATCAGCCGCTCAATATTTTTCTCACGCATATCTTCAAGCGATTGCAGCGCAGCGCTCACCTTTGGCTGCGCTGAAATATTCGCGATACGCTGGTCAGTATTTTGTGCTTGAAGCGGCGCTAAGGCAAGGCCAGCGAGAGTTGCAAAGATGATGAATGGGCGAAATGGTAAAAGCGACATGCACGGGCCTTTGGCGAATAATGGGGATGGGTTTTGGAAACACTAGCCCATTGCCATACCATGCCGCAAGCAGCATGACGGGCGCGCAGCAAGCGGCTACAACATTGCCGGATAAATTTCGCTAGCGCTAATTTTAGAGCTGGCCCGCAATTGCTGCGGCTGCGGCACTGCAGCCTGTATCGCCGCCCAGATCATGTGTGCGCAGACCGGAGCCAAGAGCGCTTTGCACGGCAGCTTCAATTGCCGCGGCAGGTTCTTCCAAGCCAAGACTATGACGCAACATCATCGCAGCAGAGAGGATCGCGCCAATAGGGTTAGCAATATCCTGGCCTGCAATATCCGGTGCAGAGCCGTGAATAGGTTCGTAAAGGCCGGGGCCATTGGTTCCCAAAGATGCCGATGGCAACAGGCCGATCGAGCCGGAAATGACACTGGCTTCATCGCTCAAAATATCGCCGAACATATTTTCGGTCAGCATAACATCATAAGCTGACGGGTCGGTGATAAGTTTCATTGCCATAGAATCGACCAGCTGGTGCGTTAGTTCGACATCGGGAAATTCATCCCTGTGCAGGGCATTGACCGCATTGCGCCATAATCGACTGGTGGCCAGCACATTGGCTTTGTCAACGCTGACCAACTTGCCGCTACGTGCCTGTGCAGCGGTGAAAGCAATGCGCGCAACCCGTTCCACTTCTGCGCGGCTATAGCGGCATAGGTCAGAGGCGTTTTCGTCGCTCTCTTCACGTTCGCCAAAATAAACGCCGCCGGTTAGTTCGCGCACGATCAACATATCTGTGCCGTGCACACGCTCAGCCCGCAATGGGGAGAAGTCCTCTAAGCCGGTCATGATTGCAACGGGCCGTAAATTGGCAAATACCTGCATTTGGGCGCGCAGAGACAGCAGGCCTTGTTCGGGCCGCACTGGTGCGCCATCATATTTCGGGTCGCCCACTGCGCCCAGAAAAACTGCATCGCTCGCTAGGCAAGCAGACAATGTATCATCGGGCAATGATGTGCCGGTCGCATCAATCGCAGCCCCGCCAAACAGCTTCTCATTACAATGCAGATTTAGCGTAAATTTGGCTGCAACGGCATTCAATATTGTCTGCATTGCGCGCGTGACTTCAGGTCCAATACCGTCACCAGGCAGCAAGATAATATTATGTTGATCGGTCATGATTCAGCTCTGATTTTGTGCGATTTCGAAACGGCTAATAGCCTCACGCTGCGCCAGTAACGCGCCGAGCGGATCCACCCCGTCGAGCAAGCATTGGCGGGCAAAACGTTCGATTGTGAAGTGGCAGCTTATGTCTTGTGCACTAAGCTGCTCATTCTCCAGATCTACCGTGATGGATAGGCCGGGCTTGGCCAGCAATTGCGCGTGAATGTCAGCAGGCACTTGCACTGGCAGCAAACCGTTTTTCAGGGCGTTGCTGGTAAAAATATCGGCAATGTCAGAGGAAATCACCACACGAAAACCAAAGTCCAGCAGGGCCCAAGGCGCATGTTCACGCGATGAACCGCAGCCAAAATTCGGTCCGGCCACCAATATCTGATGGGTGGCCGTGTTAACATGGTTGAGCACATGATTGTCACGCAGCGCACCATTTTCATCGCGCCGCCAGTCATAAAAGGCTTTGTCGCCCAGTCCTGCGCTTTCCGTTGTGGTTAAAAAACGCGCCGGAATAATCTGATCAGTGTCGATATCGACTTGCTCCAATATCACGCTTTTGGATGTCAGCTTGGTAAAAGGGGTCATGCCGCGCTGCTTTCTTCTGTCTGGTCACTATCGGCAAACTGGCCGGCAAATTGGCGTGGGTCAGCCAGATAGCCATTTACTGCGCATGCCGCAGCCGTAGCGGGGCTAGCCAGCATGGTGCGCACATCTTTGCCCTGCCGCCCTTTAAAATTGCGATTGGAAGTAGAAACGACCAGTTCGCCCGGTTGCCCTTTATCGCCGTTCATGGCGATACACATGGAACAGCCCGGCTCCCGCCATTCCGCGCCAGCAGCAATAAATATACTGTGCAGTCCTTCGGCTTCAGCCTCAGCCTTGATAGCTTCTGAACCCGGGGCTACCAACATGGCGACATGATCTGCAAGTGTACGGCCGCGCAAGATATTTGCCGCAGCACGCAAATCGGTCAGCCGCGCATTGGTGCAGCTGCCGATAAATACCCGGTCAACGCGCACAGCATCAAAATCCTGCCCGGCCTGAAGCTGCATATAATCCGCAGCCTCACGCGCATTATCATTGGCCAGCGCAGGGTGCTGCCCGTTAATTGCCGCTGCTGCATCGGGGGAGACGCCGTAAGTAATCATTGGCGTGATCGCACTCGCGTTAATCTCTATTTCCTGATCAAAATGCGCATCATCATCGCTGTGCAATTGCTTCCACTGAGAGACAGCGTCGGCCCAGTCTTTGGTTTTGGGTGCGCGCTCGCGACCTTCCAAAAAGGCAAATGTTGTTTCATCAGGCGCAACCAGACCGACACGCGCACCAGCCTCTATTGACATGTTGCACAATGTCATACGCCCTTCCATATCCAGCGCTTCCACTGCGGGGCCAGAAAATTCCATAGCATGGCCCTGTCCGCCATCAGCACCGACATGGGCGATCATCGCCAGCGCCATATCCTTGGCAGAAACCCCTGGTTGCAACGCACCAGTAAAGCGCACACGCATGGTTTTTGCTTTGCGCTGGAACAGGCATTGCGTCGCCAGCACATGGCCAACCTCTGTTGTGCCAATACCAAAGGCCAGTGCGCCGAATGCACCATGGGTGGAGGTATGGCTATCGCCGCACACAATCGTCTTGCCCGGCTGGGTCAGGCCCAATTCGGGGCCGATAACATGCACAATACCGCGCCGGTGATCCCCTAGACCAAACAGCTCTATGCCATAATCAGCGCAATGGTCTTGCAGCGCTGCAACCTGCATAGCGGCATCTTCGGTCGCATAGGGCAGGCTGCCATCCTTATTGGCGGGCAGGGTCGGCACACTATGGTCCAAAGTGGCTTTGGTCAGATCAGGTCGCCGTACATCCAGACCGCGCTCTTTCAACACGGTAAAGGCTTGCGGTGAAGTGACTTCGTGCACCAGATGCAGATCGATATATAATATCGCAGGGCTGTCCTCGCCCTCTGGCGCCACCAGATGGGCATCCCATAATTTGTCATATAGGGTTTGGGGAGTGTCAGTCATATCGTTTCCCACTCAAGCTGCCTTCTCGCGTCCTTGAGCCACCAAAGCGGCATTTACAGCCACAACAAAGGCGCCCACTGCGGCATAGGCCACATCGACTTCACGAATAGACCCTTCATATTCGGCTCCATCAATATTGATGACCGATTCTGCACGCACATTGCGGTCGGCACCATCGGCGACGTGATGAATATCCAATGTGCAAATGCGTCCACTCACATCGGCAATGGCGCAAACGGCATGAAAGGCAGCGTCAAATGGTCCCTGGCCCTCACCAATGATGGTTTTGCTGGTGCCATCTTCATGCTCCATCACCACACGGGCATTGGGCTTATGATCGGCATCAATGGCATATTCCATCTCAACTTGACGCAAACGCCATGGCCCAGCGCGGCCCGGCGGCATATTGGACCCTGTGACAAGGCGCACCAGATCATTATCGGTCACCTCGCGCTGTGTATCCGCCAAGGCTTTGAATTTTACAAACAGCTCATCCAAACGGGCCTTATCGGCTGACAGGCCAATAGCCTCAATACGGGATTTCAGCGCATGCTTGCCCGAATGCTTACCCAATACGATAGAGTTGCTGGGCATACCCACCGCTTCGGCGTCCATAATTTCATAAGTGCGCTTATCCGCCAGCACACCATGCTGATGAATGCCTGCCTCATGCGCAAAGGCGTTTTTGCCGACAATCGCTTTATTGCGAGCAATGGGCTGGTGGGTCACTTGAGTCAGCGCGACACTGGTTGGGTAGAGGCGCGGGGTGTTGATCTGTGTGGTCAGGCCAAAATGGTCGCGCCGCGTGGCCAATGCCATCACGGCTTCTTCCAATGAGCAATTGCCTGCCCGCTCACCAATGCCGTTCACCGCACATTCGATCTGCCGTGCACCGCCGCGCACTGCGGCCAGTGAATTGGCAACCGCCAGACCCAGATCATCATGGCAATGAGTTGAGAAGGTAACGCCAGCAGCGCCGGGCACTTCACTGGTCAGAAACGCGAACAGATTCTGGATTTCCTCCGGCGTGGTATAGCCCACAGTATCAGGGATATTGATGGTCGTTGCTCCGGCCTCAATCGCGGCCTGCACAGCTTCAACCAGATAGTCACGTTCTGTGCGGATGGCGTCTTCGGGCGAAAATTCGATATCGTCACAGGCCGACCGCGCATGCGCGACCAGATCAGTGATCGCGGTCAATATCTGTGATTTCGACATTTTCAGCTTAGCATCACGGTGCAATGGGCTGGTGCCGATAAAGGTGTGGATGCGGCGGTTCGTTGCTGGGCTTGTCGCCTCGGCCGATGCATCAATATCGCGGATATTCAACCGGGCCAGTGAACATATGGTCGGGCTGTTGGCGCCATCGCCAATTTCTTCTGCGACAGCTTTGACCGCTGCCATATCGCCGGGTGAGGCCGCAGCAAATCCGGCTTCGATAATGTCGACATTCAGGCGCGCCAGTTCACGCGCCATAACCAGCTTGCCCGCTGTGGACATGGAAAAGCCGGGTGCTTGCTCGCCATCGCGCAAAGTGGTGTCAAAAATTTTGACATGGTCGCTGGCAGGGGTGGGTTCAGTCGAAACGGTTTGTTCGGGCGTCATGGGGCGCTCCTTGATCACGAATTTTCACAAGCACATTTTTGCGCGTAGGGCTATTATTTGCTTTCATTGCCAGATTGAGGCCCAATAGAAGCAGTAATCCAAGGGTTAATAGTGATAGCAGTGATAATATCATCGTCTTCTCCTTGGGTTGGTTAGCCGGTTTGGTTCGTGAATATCGGGGTCAATTGGCTTCTGCGCCGCGCCGGATGCTCAATACGCCCGTGCGTGAGTTCTCGACCAATCCTAATGGGCGCATCAGGTCAATAAAGGCATTAACTTTGTCGCGTGTGCCGGTCACTTCAAATACAAAGCTGTTATGCGTGATATCAATGGGCCGGGCGCGGAAGATATCGGCGACCCGCATGGCTTCCAATCGTTGTTCACCGCTGCCCTCAACCTTGACCAGCGCCAGTTCACGCTCAATTGCGTCGCTTTCTGCCGTGACATCGATAACCCGTCGAACCGGCACAAGACGTTCCAATTGCGCCTTGATCTGGGAAATTTTTGTCGCGGTGCCGCTGGTCACAATGGTGATACGTGAACGGTGTTTCATCACATCGGTTTCAGCAACGGTCAGGCTCTCAATATTATAGCCACGCGCAGAGATCAGTCCCACAACGCGGGCCAATACGCCCGGCTCATTGTCAACAATTGCTGCCAATATGCATTCATAAATGGCCGGATCACCTGATGAAACCGGATAGACCGATTGTGATGGCGCCATATTATCAGGTGTATCATTCGGGGTATCACTCATCAGACCAACACCTTGCCCGCTGCAGAAATTTCTTCGCCAGTCACCGCGCCGCCCAGCAACATATCATTATGCGCTGCGCCTGATGGGATCATCGGAAAGACATTCTCTTCTTTGGTGACGCGGCAATCAAACAATACCGGCTTATCACTCTTAATCATGGCGATGATTTTGTCGTCCAACTCATCCGGATGTTCTGCACAAAAGCCTTCGCCGCCATAAGCCTCTGCCAATTTGACAAAGTCAGGGAGAGATGCGGAATAGCTTTGTGCATAGCGCTTGTCGTGCAGCAATTCCTGCCATTGGCGCACCATGCCCAGATATTCATTGTTCAGGATGAAGATCTTGATCGGCAAGCCATATTGAATGGCAGCAGACATTTCCTGAATACACATTTGTACCGACGCATCGCCGGCAATATCAATGACCAGAGCATCGGGGTGCGCTTCCTGCACACCCAGAGCGGCTGGCAGGCCATAGCCCATGGTGCCCAAGCCGCCCGACGTCATCCAGCGATTGGGCTGCTCAAAATGGAAATGCTGCGCAGCCCACATCTGGTGCTGGCCCACTTCGGTGGTGATATAGGTGTCATAGCCCTTGGTCAGCTCATATAACCGTTCAACGGCATATTGTGGTTTGATCAGACTATCCGATTTTGCATAGGCAAAGCTGTTCTTGCCGCGCCAACCAGCAATTTCTGCCCACCAGCCATCCAAACGGGCCGGGTCGCACGGGCTATCTGCTTCGGTGCTTTGCCATTTTTGCAGCAATGCAGCCAAGATTTTGCCCGCATCGCCAATAACCGGCAGGTCAACCGGCACATTTTTGTTAATTGAGCTAGGGTCAATATCGATATGAATTTTCTTTGATCCGGGGGAGAAAGCATCAAGCCTTCCGGTTACCCGGTCATCAAAGCGCGCGCCGATACAGACCATTAGGTCGCAATCATGCATCGCATTATTGGCTTCATAACTGCCATGCATACCCAGCATACCCAGCCATTGCCGATCTGATGCTGGGAAAGCGCCCAGCCCCATCAATGTAGAGGTCACGGGAACATTGCTGGCATGGGCAAGCGCACGCAATGTCTCGGACGCTTCTGGCCCTGCATTGATGACGCCGCCGCCTGTATAAAATACTGGTTTGCGTGCGCTGCGCAGCATATCCACTACCTTGGCGATACGCTCATCATCCATAAGCGGCTTGGCAACTATTGGCCGCGCCACTGCGTCCGCCTTGGCTGTATAGGAGCCACTCTCAAACTGTACGTCTTTGGGAATGTCGATCAGCACTGGTCCGGGCCTGCCCTGGGTGGCGATATGGAATGCCTCATGCACCACTCCGGCCAAGCGATCGGCATGGTCGACCATATAATTATGCTTGGTGCAATTGCGGGTGATGCCGATCGTATCACATTCCTGAAACGCATCCGTACCGATTAACGGGCGCGCCACCTGCCCCGTAATGCACACCAGAGGAATGGAATCGAGCAAGGCATCGGTCAGTCCGGTAACGGCATTGGTGGCCCCGGGGCCGGATGTGACCAGCACGATGCCTGGTTTGCCGGTGGAGCGCGCATAGCCTTCAGCGGCATGTACTGCGCCTTGTTCGTGCCGCACCATGATATGCTTGATGGTGCCGCGCTTATCCAGCGCATCATAAATCGGCAGCACTGCCCCGCCCGGATAGCCGAAAATTACCTCTACGCCCTGCTCTTCCAATGCATCAAGCAGGAGATCAGCTCCTGATTTCTGCACAGCACCATCCTGCGTTGCAGCAGACTGGCCGTCGCTTTGGCTTTGCGCGGGCGGAGGGGTAATCGCATTCATGGTTTCGTCTCTCTTTGTCGGCATATCCCGGGTTTTGCGTATCCGGATAGGCCGGTTTAGCTGCCTTTGGTGTTTGCGCCGTCTTGCAACCACGGCATGAGCGAGCGCAATTCCTTGCCAGTTTCCTCAATCGGGTGATTGAGATCAGTGCGCATCATCTGGTCATATTTCACTTTGCCGGTCTGATTTTCCAAAATCCAGTTCTGGGCAAAAGTGCCATTCTGAATGTCAGTCAGCACTTCGCGCATCCGGTTTTTGGTCTCATCATTGATGACGCGCGGACCAGAAGTAAGATCGCCATAAGCCGCCGTTTCAGAGATGAAATCGTGCATTTTGGCAATACCGCCTTCATAGAGCAGATCGACGATCAGCTTCAGCTCGTGCAAGCATTCATAATAGGCGATTTCCGGGCGGTAACCGGCTTCGGTCAGTGTTTCAAAACCCTTCATCACCAATTCGGTAGCGCCGCCGCACAATACGGCCTGCTCACCGAACAAATCGGTTTCGGTTTCTTCGCGGAAGGTTGTTTCCAATGTGCCAGCGGTCGTTCCGCCAATCAAAGAGGCATAGGATAATGCCCGTGCTTTGGCGTTGCCAGTGGCATCCTGATGCACGGCAAACAGGCAGGGCACACCGCGACCACGCTCATATTCACGGCGGACCAGATCGCCCGGACCTTTGGGAGCGACCATGATGACGTCAACATTTTCAGGCGGCTTGACGCGGCCATAAAGAATGGTGAAGCCGTGCGCGAAAGAGATGCAATCGCCATCATTCAATGCCGGAGCAATGTCTTCCTCATAAATGCTCTCATGGCTCATATCGGGGGTCAGCATACAGATGACATTGGCTTGCTCTGCTGCCTCACGCACTGGTGCCGTGGTCAGGCCGTCTGCTTTGGCTTGCGTATCGCCTTTGCCGCCCGGACGTACGCCAACAATGACGTCACAACCGGAATTTTTCAGGTTGAGCGCATGGGCACGCCCCTGACTGCCATAGCCGATAACAGCAACTTTGCCCTGTTTCAGGACTGCGCCATCTGCATCTGAATCTGTATAAACCTTAATCGCCATTTTCTT
Organism: Parasphingorhabdus sp. DH2-15; assembly: GCF_051668705.1. Taxonomy (GTDB): domain Bacteria; phylum Pseudomonadota; class Alphaproteobacteria; order Sphingomonadales; family Sphingomonadaceae; genus Alterisphingorhabdus. Next base: position 119,738 of record NZ_CP196351.1, read on the forward strand.
CGCTTTCCTTATGGTATCAATATCGTGTTTAGAAACTTTTTGACGTCACTGCGCCATGCGCCGCTGATGAGACGAGCCGGGCAAATTTGTCGAATGCTCCGCCCAGAGAATTGAGCGGACGTGGTACAAAGGCCGCGCGGCGTGCCTCCCAATCAATATCCGCATTGATGGTTCGCTCCTCTGCGTTGATGGTCAATATATCGCCCTCTTCAATCAGCGCGATAGGTCCGCCATTGGCAGCTTCTGGTGCGACATGACCAATGACAAAACCATGGGACGCGCCAGAGAAACGCCCATCTGTTATCAGTGCTACCTTGCCTGCCAGACCTTGTCCGGCAACGGCGGCAGTGACCGCCAGCATTTCGCGCATGCCCGGGCCGCCGCGTGGTCCCTCATAGCGAATTATGACGACATCGCCTTCATTGATTGCGCCTGATTGTACAGCCTTGAAAGCATCATCTTCACATTCATAAACCCTTGCTGGGCCGGTAAAGCTGCCATCATCATAACCAGCGGTTTTGAGCACTGCGCCTTCGGGCGCCATATCGCCATATAAGATGCGCAGGCCGCCTGTGGCTTTGACTGGGTTATCAACCGTATAGACCACTTTTTGGTCAGGCGTTTCAGGCGCATCCTGCAACTCTTCGGCCAGTGTTTTGCCACTGACAGTTGGCGCGTCCGTCAAGCGTCCGCCTTCTAGTAAACGACGGCCGAACAATGCCATGCCGCCTGCATCATAAAGGTCGCGAGCGAGGAATTGCCCGCCGGGTTTTAGATCGGTGATAACCGGCGTTGTGCGTGATAATTCATCAAAAATATCGATGGTAAATGGCACATCTGCCTCGGCAGCGATGGCCGCCAGATGCAGCACTGCATTGGTGGAGCCGCCACTGGCAACAACTGCCGTCGCGGCATTGCGCAGGCTGGCCTCAGTCACGAAGTTGCGCGCTGTAATTTTGCGTTTGGCCAAAGCCGCTACCAAACGGCCACAGCGTTCGGCCTCAACAGCTTTATTGCCATCAACCGCTGGCGGATCACCCGCGCCCATTGGTGCCAGTCCCAAAAAGGCCAAAGCCATGGCCATAGTGTTGGCGGTAAATTGTCCACCACATGCACCTGCACCCGGGCAAGCGGCACGTTCGATACGGTCCAGTTCGCCATCATCAATATCGCCGCGGCCATGGGCGCCAACAGCCTCAAAAACATCTTGAATAGAAAGGTCTTTGCCCTTGCTATTGCCCGGCAAAATGGTGCCGCCATAGAAAATCAGTCCAGGCACATCCATACGCGCCAATGCCATGGCCGCGGCAGGCAGGGTCTTGTCACAGCCCACCAATATCACGGCGGCGTCGAGTGAGTGGCCGCGCACGGCCAATTCGATAGAATCGGCAATCACTTCGCGCGAGATGAGGGAGGCACGCATGCCTTCGCCGCCCATGGTAATGCCGTCGGATACCACAATAGTGTTGAAATCAATCGGTGTAGCACCACCTGCGCGGACACCCTGACGAATAGGCTCAGCCAGCGCATCAAGATGCATATTGCAGGGTGTAACATTCGACCATGTATTGACCACGGCGATCATCGGCTGGGCAAAATCCTTATCGCCATAGCCGACCGCACGCAACATCGCACGCGCTGGTGCCTTGGACGGGCCTTTTGTAATGGCATCTGATCTTTTGCTGCTTGTCATTTGCTGCTCGGCTCTTTCTTCATTTCCTGGGCACTATCTTAACATCGGTCTTCAGGTTATTCGGGGCATTAAAAAACCCGCTTACCATGTGGTGGAAAGCGGGCGGTGTTGGATCAGGCTATTTACTATTGCTTAGAATGCCTTCTCTCCGACCGCCCGTTGCACGAGCAGCACGTTAATAATCTCTAGCACTAGGATAGCGATATTGGTCATTACGGTTTCGATTAACCCTGTTTCTACGTTGTTTGCCCCTATGCGCAGAAACCATCGATAATGCAACAAGAAAACGCGATTTTTTGCAAAAAAACGTAATATTATTCCAAATTTTGCATTATTGCAGCAACTAATTTTAGTCTTTCTTGCATTTTGCACTCGCATTTAGCGGCTGTGACGATATATCCGCGCTCATGAAAGGCGACCGCGAAAGATATGATCAACATCATCAAATACGGTACGGCTGTCCTAACCAGCCATAGCGGGGCGGATTCGCTATACAGCGGCGCGGTGGATGAAGCAATATTGCAGGCTCATGCCCGCATCATTGATAATCATGATGGTGATGTGCTGGTTGTAAGTTCTGGCGCTATGGGCATGGCGCAAACTATGGTCGATGCTGATGCCATCAATGCGGATGCGGTCACGCGCAAAAGACTGCTCGCCGAAATTGGTCAACCGCGATTATTTGCGGCATGGCAGGAGGGCTTTACCCGCAAACAGGTCCTGCAAAAACTGGTGACCTATGCCGATTTGCAGCGCCCAACCATGGCCGCAACAATGCGGGCCGCGCTGGACCATGGCTTTGTGATGATTTGCAACTTTAATGATGGCGTGGATGATAGCGAATTGCGTGCTGATGAGGGGCATCAATTTGGTGATAATGATCATTTGGCCGCTGAAATGGCGCTGACCTGCACCCAATTTGCTCGGCCAGTACGCTTAATCGTCAATACCAGTGCAGAAGGTTTTGTCTCGGCCGATAATGGCGCAGTGGTGCCAGAGCTGCGCGCGGACCAGTTAAGCGAGGCATTTATTGATCGGCACACGGGGCATATATCAACAGGCGGCACAGGCGGCATGGCCAGCAAGCTGCGCAATATTAACGCCGCTTTGTCTGGCGGAGTGTCAGAAGCATGGATAATCAATGGCCGCACACCCGTAGCCTTGAATACTATATTGACTGGTGGGCATGCCGGTACGCGGATCACACGCAGCGATGTTTAACGGCCAGTGTGCAGCGAGCATAAGGAATATAAGAGACGGTGACAGAGACAGTAACAGAAACACTGCACGATGCAGTGATCACACAATTGTCGCGTCTGCGTAGCGGGCAAAGCGCGCTCGCACTGGCTATGCCACACCAAATCGATGCACTGTTGCAAGCACTTGCTATGCGGCTGGAAGCAGAAACGCCTAGCATCTTGCAGGAAAATGCTCTTGATCTTGCGATGATGCCGCAAAGTGATCCGCGTTATGACAGGCTCAAGCTCACTGCGGAGCGCATAACCGGCATTGCTGATGGTTTGCGCATCTTGGCCGAATTGCCAACGCCGGTGGGCGATGAATTGGAAGCCCGGACATTGGCTAACGGTCTGCACCTGACGCGCAATGCAGTACCTCTGGGCGTGATCGGCATGATTTATGAAGCGCGGCCCAATGTCACGGTCGATGCATTTGGTATCGCCTTCAAAACACAAAATGCCATTGCGTTAAAAGGCGGCTCTGATGCGCAGCATAGCAATAGAGCGCTGCTGTCCATCATCCATTCTGCGCTGGAGGAGGCGGGTCTGCCAGTGGATTGTGTCACATTATTACCACCGGAGCGGGCTGCGGCTGGCGTGCTGATGGGCGCGGTTGGCTATGTTGATGTGATTATTCCGCGTGGCAGTCAGGGGCTGATTGATACTGTGCGCGATACCGCCAAAGTGCCGGTAATAGAAACTGGCGCGGGCGTGGTGCATATATATTGGGATGAGACGGGCCGCGAAGATTATGCCCGCGCTATTATTCGCTCCGCCAAAACCCGGCGACCCAGTGTCTGCAATGCGATTGATACATTATTGGTGCACCGCGCACATCTGCCACAGCTCGCTGAAACACTGGAACCTTTGGCCAATGCCAATGTTGATATCCGCGCAGATACGGACAGTCTGGCCGCGCTGACTGGTCATTACCCCGATGGTCTGCTGAGCGCAGCGGATGCTGATGATTATGGCACGGAATTTCTGGGCTTTCGCATGAGCATCAAGACGGTGAATAATCTGGAGGGCGCATTGGCGCATATTGATCGGCATAGCTCTCGCCATAGCGAGGCGATTATTACCGAGGATGATCAAAATGCCGCTGCCTTTTTGCAGCGCGTCGATGCAGCCTGTGTCTTTCACAATACAGAGACCGGCTATAGCGATGGCGGCGAGATGGAATTGGGCGCAGAAATCGGCATTTCCACGCAAAAGCTGCATGCCCGCGGCCCCATGGGTCTGGCCGCGATGACCAGCTATAAATGGATCATTCGCGGTGAGGGCCAGACGCGGATATAGGATTGCCGCTTATTGATCTCTTGCACTTTCCATCTTGACGAAGCGCCATGACGCATTAACCGCATTGCTATGCAATTTTTCTCTGACAATGCCGCGCCCGTCCATCCCAAGATCATGCAAGCGATTGCTGATGCGGATAGTGTTGATGCGCCTTATGATGGCGATGCCTATTCACAGGCGCTTAATGCCGCTTTTGGTGAGGTTTTCGAGACCGAGGTGACGGTCATCTGGGTCGCCACGGGCACAGCGGCTAATGCACTGGCGCTTGCGGCTATGTGCCCGCCGCATAAGGGCGTTATCTGCCACAAATTGGCGCATATTGAGCAGGATGAATGCGGCGCACCGGGATTTTATACCCATGGTGCAAAGCTGATGCTGGTCGAAGGGGAAGGGGCCAAAGTGGCACCCGATAGCGTGACCGAAGCACTGGCCGCCATTCGTGATGATGTGCATCAGGTGCAGGCGGCGGCACTCTCCATCACCAATGCATCGGAATATGGCCTGACCTATTCAGCGCAAGAGACAAAGGCGCTGGGCGATGTGTGCGCGGCGCATGGTCTGGGCTTCCATCTGGATGGTGCGCGCTTTGCCAATGCGGTGGTAAGCCAGCACAATCAAAGCGCCGCATCACCGGCGGACCTGACATGGCGTGCCGGCGTTGATGCACTTAGCTTTGGCTGCGTTAAAAATGGCGGCATGAATGCTGAGGCACTGATTTTCTTTGGCGCGGCTCGCGATTGGGCGCAGGATACACGCTATCGGCTAAAACGCGCCGGGCATCTTATGTCCAAGGGGCGCTATATGGCGGCGCAATTGCTGGCCATGCTGCGTGATGATCTGTGGCTCGACAATGCGCGGGCGAGCAATGCCGGGGCTGCACTTATCGCCAAAGCGGCAGGGCAACGCTTGCTCTATCCAGTGCATGGCAATGAAGTGTTTTTGCAGCTTGGGCCGGGTGAAGCGGATGCACTGCGTGCGCAAGGCTTTGATTTTTATGATTGGGGCGTGGTGACGCAGCAAGCTGGCGGTCAGGCGCGTTTTGTGACCAGTTGGAACCAAGGTGAAGCCGCGGTGCGCCCGCTGGCCGATGCCATTGCAGCATTGTAAAAAACCATTGTCATGAGCACCAACCCATCCCCGAGCACCGATGATCCGGGCCAGACGAGCTTTTGGCAGGCCTCGGTATTGATTCCGTTTTTGACTGTCTCCCTGATCTGGGGCGGCACATGGATTGTTATTAAAGACCAGCTTGGCGTGGTACCGGAGAGCTGGTCAGTCACCTATCGTTTTGCGCTGGCGGCATTGGCCATGTTTGTGTTGGCAAAGGCGCGTGGGCAAAAATTGGCGCTTGGCCGGGCCGGGCATGGCTGGGCCATGATGCTCGGCCTGTTTCAATTCGCGTGCAATTTCAACTTTGTGTACCGGGCGGAACTCTACATTACATCGGGGCTGGTTGCGGCGATGTTTGCGCTGCTGATCATCCCCAATGCCTTGCTGGGCGCATTGTTTTTGAAACAGCGGATTACGGGTCTTTTTTTAGGCGGTTCAATCATCGCCATTGTCGGCGTATCGGGCCTGTTCGCGCATGAATTTGCCCGTCTGCAGGGCGCGCCAGACACATTATGGCTGGGCATAGCACTCACCGTGCTGGGTGTGCTGTCTGCCTCTATTGCCAATATCATGCAGGGGACGGAGCGGATGAAGGCTTGGCCCATGCTCTCCATGCTTGCTTGGGCCATGTTCTGGGGCGTGGTGTGCAATGCTGTGTTTGCATTGGTCAGCGCCGGACCGCCAGTGTTTGACATGCGGCTGGGCTATATGGCGGGCATTGGCTTTTTGGCACTGTTTGCTTCAGCGGTCACCTTCCCGCTATATTTCGGCCTGATCCGCAATATTGGCCCTGGCCGCGCGGCCTATGTCAGCACCATCGTGCCCGTGATTGCGATGATCTTCTCAACCATTTTTGAAGGCTATACATGGACGCCTTTGGCGATTGGCGGCGGATTTTTGGCGCTGGCGGGTCTGATAATCGCCATGCAGGCCCGTAAACCCAAAACCCCCCGCGTGGTTGGGTAGATGCCAAGCCCTCAAGTAGCGAAGCGGTAGGGCAGATAAAATTTTTTTGTTTTTCTCTCGCGGCCAGTGGCCTCCGAGGGGGCGGCCTAACGGCCGGCGCGCAGTCGCGCTTGCGAACCATTTGGTTCGTTGGGGATCATGACTTGACCCTATCGCCGTTATTTGCGTAGGTAAGCGTTGGCTTGGTCGGGTGCTTGCGCGGACTTTCGGGATGTCTTTATGCGGCCTTCCAGATAGCCTCTAAACCCTGTTTATAGGTGGGATATTGTGGCTGCCAGTTTAGCAGACGTTTGGCTTTGCCATTGGCTACGCGGCGGTTTTCGCTGTAAAATTTCCGCGCCATGGGGGAAAGCTCGGCTTGCTCGACCGTTTGCAATGGCGGCAGGGGTGCGCCCGATAATGCGCAGGCATATTCCAGCACCAGATTTTGCGCGCAGGGCAGATCGTCCGACAGGTTATACGCGCCAGCAGGGCCGGTAAATCCAGCAATAATGCCGCTGGCAATATCGGCGACATGGCACCGGCTGAACACTTGGCCGGGCATATCAATGCGCCGCGCAACCCCTTTTTGCAGCCGTTCAAAAACACTGCGGCCAGGCCCATAAATGCCCGGCAGGCGAAAAACCCGCATATCGCTGCGCAGTTTCTGCCAATTTTCATCGGCCTCTGCCCGCGCTGTGCGCCGTCCCCCGCCAATGGGCGCGCTTTCATCCACCCATGCGCCCTTGGTGTCGCCATAAACGCCGGTGGCGGAGATATAACCGCTCCATGCAAGTTTTGCCTTAGCTATAGCCGCGCCATAATTGTCCAGCACTGGGTCTGCGCCCGTGTCCCGATCAGGCGGGACAGAAGAGAGGATATGTGTTGCGCTATCAATCGCCGCCAGCACCGATTCGCGGTCCGCAAAGGCAAGATTATGCGCATCGCCACTGCGCCTAGTGCCGGTTACCTTCCATCCCTGCCCACGCAAAATATCGGCCAGATAACCCGCCGTATAGCCCATGCCGAAGATCAGCAGTGAATTGCCTGTATTGCTCATGGTTGCAGGCTTAGCCCAGCATGGACGCGCCCGCAATATGGCGAGAGAGCAATATCACTCTTGCCAGCAGCGCAGCCTATCGCCATGAAACATATATGGCAGATATTAGGCAACAAGACATGACCGCAGATGCGGCAACCAACCCACAACAACCAGCGGTGATTTATCGTAAGGATTATGCGCCGCCCGGCTGGTATATTCCCAAGGTCGCGCTAGAATTTATGCTGGGCCTGTCAGAAACAAAAGTGACCGCGCATCTGACGCTGCAGCGTAATGGCGATCATGACCGGCCCTTGGCGCTCGACGTTGATAATGTGCTGCCCGATAGCATTATGCAAAATGGCCAGCCGCTAACGTGGCGCGAAGAAGGTGGGCAGATCATTGTTGATGGCGCTGCCTCTGGCGCGGTGCTGACCATTTATTGCACGGTGCAACCCGACCAGAACACCACATTGATGGGGCTATATGCGTCAAACGCGATGCTGTGCACCCAATGTGAGGCAGAGGGCTTTCGCCGGATTATCCCCTTTGTCGATCGGCCGGATAATCTGTCAGTCTATACCGTGCGGATGCAGGGCGATAAGGCGGCCTTTCCGGTTTTGCTCAGCAATGGTGAATTGACCGAAAGCGGCGATGCTGATGGTGACCAGCATTATGCGGTGTGGCATGATCCATGGCCAAAGCCCAGCTATCTGTTCGCGCTGGTCGCTGGCGATCTGGTAGCCAATAGAGACAGCTTCACCACCATGTCAGGCAAGCCGGTTGATCTGGCCATCTATACCCGCAGCGAAGAGGATAGCGCACGCACCGGCCATGCGATGAAGGCGCTGAAAGACTCAATGCGTTGGGATGAACAGGTTTATGGCCGCGAATATGATCTGGGTGTGTTCAACATTGTTGCGGTCAGTGATTTTAACATGGGCGCGATGGAAAATAAGGGCCTGAACGTCTTTAACACGCGCTACATATTGGCCGATCAAGACACCGCCAATGATGGTGATTTTGACGGTGTTGAAGGCGTGGTGGCGCATGAATATTTCCACAATTGGTCAGGCAATCGCGTCACTTGCCGTGACTGGTTTCAATTGTCGCTAAAAGAGGGTTTTACCGTCTTTCGTGATCAGAGCTTTTCAGCGGATATGAACAGCGCGCCAGTGAAGCGCATTGAAGATGTACGCATTTTGCGCGCCGCCCAATTCCCCGAAGATGCCGGGCCTTTGGCGCACCCCATCCGCCCCGACAGCTATATGGAAATCAGCAATTTCTATACCGCGACCGTGTATAATAAGGGCGCGGAAATCATCCGCATGATGGCGACTCTGGCGGGGCCGGACAATTTCCGCAAAGGCACGGATCTCTATTTTGACCGACATGATGGTGAGGCTGCGACCTGTGAAGATTTTGTGGTCGCGATAGAGCAGGGTGCGGGGCTGGACCTGTCGCAATTTCGCTTGTGGTACAGCCAGGCCGGCACGCCGCAAATCACAACCAATCTATCTTTTGATGCGGACAGCGGCACGGTGACGCTGACCCTGAAGCAAAGCCTGGCGCCGACACCGGGACAGACCGAGAAAAAGCCGATGGTCATCCCGCTTAAAACCGCGCTGATTGATGCGGATAGCGGGACCAAAAGCCATGAAGATATATTGGTGCTCGATCAGGCGGAGCAGAGCTTCACCTTTACCGGTTTTACCGCAAAGCCAGTGCTCTCCATCAATCGCGGTTTTTCTGCGCCAGTGACGGTGCACAGCCCATCCGATCCGGCGGCACTTGCGCATCTGGTGCGGCATGATGATGATAGCTTTGCGCGTTATGAAGCATTGCAAAAACTGCTGACCGAACGGATTTTGGCAGATGTTGCTGGCGCTTCGGACACGGCGATTGCTGATGCCGATCTGGTGGCTTTGTTCGGGGCGTTGCTGGCCGATGAGCGGCTGGAAGAAGCGATGCGCGCTGAATTGCTGACGCTGCCGAGTGAGAATTTTGTGACCGAGCAACAGGCGGTGATGCAGCCGCTAAAAGTCCATGCGGCGCGGCAGGCATTGCGCACATTGCTGGGCCAGACTTTGGCTGATGGCTGGCGCGCAATTTATAAGCGCATGGCCAGCGTTCCTTTCGCACTGAGCGGCGCAGCAAAGGGTGCGCGGCGGATGAAGGGCTTGGCACTGGCCTATCTGGTTGCGGGCGGCGCGGATGACGCAGCGCAGCTATGTTATGACCAATTTGCAGCGGCCGATAATATGACAGACCGGCAATCCGCGCTCATGTCGCTTGCCAGTCTGGACGACCCGCTGCGTGAAAAAGCGCTCAGCGCATTTTATGATCGCTATCAGGGCAACGCGCTGGTTATCGACAAATGGTTTTCTATGCAGGCCTTGTCCACACATCCAGATTGTATGGCGCATATCACTGCGTTGCGCGGTCACCCTGATTTCACCTTGTCAAACCCCAATCGGGTGCGCGCGCTTTATGGCGCTTTGGCGGGTAATCCGGCCGTCTTTCACGATCCATCGGGGCAGGGCTATGCGATGCTGACCGATATGATTATCGCGCTGGATGCAACAAACCCCCAAACCGCGGCACGTTTCATTCCGCCATTGGGCCGTTGGCAGCGCTATGATGACAAGCGCGGAGGGCAGATGCGCGCGGCGCTGGAGCGGATCAGGGCGGTTGATGGCCTGTCCAAAGATACAACAGAACAAGTGGTGAAAAGTCTTGGCTAAACTGCTCAATTGTGCGGCCTTTGATGGCATGGACCGTATCGCGCATGGCTTTACCACGCGCGCCGAAGATTTGGCCGATCTGGGCAATGTTGAGCTGGGCCGTGGCGGCGCAGTGGAGACGGCGCAGACCAATCGCGGCCTGTGGTCAGGCGCCATTTTGCCTGATGCGCCGCTCACCGGGCTTTACCAAATCCATTCGGCCAAGGTGGTGACGGTTGATACCGTATGGGATGATGATAACCGGCCAGAGGCAGATGCCATGGTGACCAACAAAGCCGGCATATTGCTGGGCGTATTGAGCGCGGATTGCGCGTCGATATTATTTGCTGATGATCAGGCGGGGGTTATTGGCGCAGCGCATGCCGGTTGGCGCGGCGCGCTGGCGGGCGTCACAGATGCCACGTTGGATGCGATGGAGAAACTGGGCGCAAACCGGCTTCATATTGTCGCCTGTATCGGGCCATGCATCGCGCAGAAAAGCTATGAAGTTGATAGCGCTTTCATGCAGCAATTTCTGGATACCGATGAAGAGAATGAGCGGTTTTTCATGGCTGGAAAGCGTCACGAATTGGCGAATGCCGCAAGCGCGACCGCGCGCCGGGCGGATAGCCCGCCCCCTCGGGGGCCTGAGCCCGGGACGGGCGAAGTGCCGGGAGAGAAAAAATACCAATTCGATCTGGAAGGCTATATTGCGTCCCGCCTGTCAAAAGCCGGCTTGAGCTATATTTCCTGCATGGGTGAAGATACCTATGGCCAGAGCCATTTCTTTAGCCATCGCCGTGCCACGCATGAAGGCCGTGATGATGAAGGCCGGCATATGGGGGCGATAGGGATTGTTCGTTAGAAACAATTTGCATCGGCATAAAAGTTTTTATTTTTTGCAGTAATGGCTTGTGCATTTTCTAAATATTTATAATAGTTGAAGTTGCCTAGATATTTTAGTTTATGCACTAATGATCAAAGCTTGCGTAAGTAATTATAAAAACCAGATATTTAAATACAACTACTATAATACATCTAAAATATTTTTATAAATTTAAAGATTTCTATTATGCATATAAAAATTGTTAGATTACAGAGGGATAAGCTATTAAAGACAGGAAAAAAATGTACGTATTTTGGTAGTTTTAGCGTTGCATTATTGCCTCTAAGTCAAATCATTTCTCCTCCAGCAAGCACAATTTTTGATTATGGCCTGAGATATTCTGCGCTCGTTTTAATTTTATTCGCAGCCCTTACGTGGTTAGCAGCAAAAATTACCCCTCAACGTTATCCACGTCGTGATGAGCTTTGTATACGTACCGCGCGAGAAGAAGAGCTTGAATACATACATAATTCATTAAAAAAATATACTGGGACTTTGTTAGCCCCAATATCTACACGGATCGATATTTTTAGGAAAAATCCTGATTGTTTTCGTATTATATACGAAATTGATCAAAGTAGGCATGGTATCTTAATTATTCTGCCTATTCGCAAAGATGCTTGGGAAAGTATACAAGCTGGAAGAATGATTGGTCGAGATATCACGCCAAACCACATAGTAAAAAATTTTGAACAGGCGACGGCTCTCTATATATCTTTTGCAGAGGGCGACGATTTCTCTTCTAAGGGATTTTTGTTAGAAATGCTACGTGACATAATAAAAAAATATGAATTGCCTATAGGGACTAGGCCTACAACTGCAGCATCTTTAAGGTTGGTGAAGAAATTAGGCTTCAAAAAGCTGAATGGGGATATGCCTACACTTAATGATTTTTGCAGTGCGCAATTTACAACCATTGATGAACATGCGAGTAGAGTAAATTAAGATTTGATATTCCAAAACAGACATACCGGCTTTTGTACTTTTTCCTTTCTGCTTTTATGAAAGCACGCAGGCCCGACCAAATAACGTACTTGTTCAATCTCTTTATTAATCGGCACTAACACCGCGCCGATTTCGCGCTATAGTAGTGCGTGATGACCAGTGAATCGCAAACCCCTCCTTCTTATAAGACAGGGCGCAGCCGCGCAGAAAATATCGGCCTTATTGCCGGGCCAATTGCTTTCATAATGACATTATTGCTGCCTGCCCCTGCGGCCATGGCGGCGCCTGCATGGGCGATTGCGGGGCTAACCTTTTGGATGGCTGTCTGGTGGATGACACAGGCGGTGCCGCTGACCGCAACGGCCTTATTGCCCTTTTTGGTGGTGCCCTTGGTCGGGGTAATGGATGTGAATGCCATTGCATCAAAATATTATTCGCCGATTTTGTTTTTGATTTTGGGCGGTGCCTTTCTGGCATTGGCGATTGAGCGGACCGGCCTGCACCGGCGGCTGGCGCTGGCGATTATCCGCCGTGCCGGTGCAGGAAGCACACAGCTTATGCTCGCCTTCATGATCGCAACAGCCTTGCTGTCCATGCTGATTTCCAACACCTCCACCACGCTTATCATGGTGCCGATTGCTGTCGCGGTATTGGCGGCGGGCGGGGTAAAACCGGGCGAGACACAGGGTTTTGCCGGGGCCTTGCTGATGGGCATCGCCTTTTCCGCGTCGATTGGCGGGCTGGGCACTTTGGTTGGTTCGCCCACCAATGCCATCGCCGCCGGGTTGATCGCCGAAACATTGGATGAGCAGATCAGCTTTGCGCGCTGGGCGGCTTATGGCCTGCCAGTGGTGATATTGGGCGTTCCCGTCTGCGCTCTGATATTGTCGCGGGTGCAGCAATTGTCGCGCGGCAGTTTCGATGTCGCCGCCGCACGTACCGCCATTGGCGGCAGCGGCGCATGGACCTTGCCGGAAAAACGCCTTGTGCCGGTCATCATATTGGTGGTTGCTGGCTGGCTGTTATTGCCGCTGGTCAAACCCTATGTTCCGCCCAAAGCATTGCATGATGGCAGCATTGCGATCATTGGCGGCATTTTGCTGTTCATCCTGCCCGATGGCACTGGGCGGCGCTTGCTGAAATGGCAAGAGGCAGACCGCGCACCATGGGGCGTGATTATGATGTTTGGCGGCGGGTTGGCGCTCGCTGCTGCGATCATTGCCTCAGGCCTTGCCGATTGGCTGGGCGGAGCGTTGGAACCGCTTAAAGCCGTGCCATTAATTGTGGTTGCGGTGGCGCTGGTCGGGCTAGTGATATTGGTCACGGAATTTGCCAGCAATGTCGCCACCGCCAGCGGCATAATGCCCGTTGTCGCCAGCCTCATCCTTGCCATGGGCGTGGACCCGATGCTGCTCGCCATGCCTGCTGCATTGGCCGCCAGCTGGGGATTTATGCTGCCATCAGGGACGGGGCCAAATGCCATCGCCTGGGCCAGCAACCATATCGCCCTGCCCAAGATGTTGAAAGCCGGCTTTCTGCTCGATCTGGCCGGTATCCCACTCATGGTCGGCGCGGTGTGGCTGATTGCAATGTTGGGCGTTTAGCCGCCCTTCTTATCGATAAACGATTTCCAAACAGGGATCAAAGAAAGTCGGCCGTACACTTTTTATCAGCAAAATTTTACGCACAACCCGCGCAAAAGCTATCTTGAATCGCATTTTGAATGGAAAGTGTGCCGAGTTTGTCACGAGCATCTATAATTGTAATTTGAGGTTGCTTACAAATTGTGCATCATACAAGTTGCTTAGTGTTGGGACGGAAATGATGAATGAAAATGAGCAGCGCGAACATCTGGCAGAGGTTGCCAAGCAGTCATTGGATGTCTTCGAAAAGATCGCTCGAAACGCACGCAAGCTACTTTCGTCCAAGGGCGGGGCCTCGCTCAATGCGCTTGCCAATGCGAATTCTTTTACGATGGGGACTGAGGCAAAAACTCTCGGCAAGATCGATCAGAACCAACACTTAGCCTATGGTTTGCTGGCGAGAGAGCCATCAATTGCAAGGGTTGTCGCAGAAGACGAGGAAGGAAACCGAGAGACCTATTTTATCTCTCGTGCTGCAGCTCCCGCCCCATTTTCAGAGGACATAAGATTTGCAAGCTACCGATCTCCAGCTGGACGGCTCGCCTCTCTACCGCCTGGCGACTCTCTCGATCTTCGCAGACCTGCAGGCGACGTTTCACTCGAAGTTGTCGAATGTGCTCACTTTCACCCGAAACAGCTGCGAGGTGCCTGGGATTCGGCTTACACGGTGCTTCGAGCAGAGACCTTCGGACCCGATTTCGGTGATTCACTCCGCAGACTGTTAGACGAAGAAAGTGAGCCAGGTGAAATTGAGGATGCATTAGAGGCGCCCCTCAAGGAAGAAGAAGCTGAGAGAAGCATAGTTGAAAAGCGGCGAAAGTCGCTTCTCAGCAAGATGGGCTTTCGAGATCAACCGATCCTCGACCAGTTTCAAGATAAGATATTCCGTATGCCGATCGACAGCCGGGCTATTCTGTTGGGGCCACCAGGATCGGGGAAGACAACGACCCTCATAAAGCGCCTTGGTCAAAAACTTGATCTCAATGTCATTAGAGAAAGCGAGCCCGAAGAATACTCACTGATTGAAAGGATGAGTGAAGGAAGGGAAGCTCATGAGTCCAGCTGGCTTATGCTGACGCCAACGGAGCTCCTTCGGACCTACGTTAAAGAGGCGTTTGGACGCGAGAATATTGCTGCACCAAATGAGCGGATAAGAACGTGGGAAGCCCTGCGCTGGGACTTGGCTAGAAACGCATTCCAAATCCTACGCACAGGCGATGGCGGGGGCCCATTTACACTGCGGGAAAACCAGGCCTCGCTTTCGCCGGATGCAATTTCCAAGACTGAAGATTGGTTTGCAGACTTTGATCAATGGCAGCATATGAGGTTTTGGTCGGACTTCGAAGGAGCAGCGAAACAACTCTCAGAAGACGCCGACGCTGCCATTGCTTCCGTTGGTGCGAGGCTGCGGAGATCGGTCGAATCCGGTTCAAAAGAGACCATTCATCAGGGCCTGTTTAGGCTGATCACGTTGATCGAAAGTGTGCATGAGCAATTATCAGATTCGCGTGAACGCAGCGAAAAGATTCTCAGGGGCGCACTGAACCTCCAAATCAACAGCGACAAGAGTTTCCTCAAGGACCTTGGTCAATTCATCGAAGGTCTTGCCGAACAACCAGGAGAAGGCACAGATGACGAGGAGAGCGAAATCGAGGAAGAGGAGGCGGCTCGCACACAAACTCCAACCGTCCGCGTTGCTCGCTCGTACCTTTCTGTGTTGCGCTCACAGGCTCTCGCTTTCGCCGATGGAAGAAAGCCGCGAGGGCGCACCGCCAAGATTCTATCCTGGCTGGACGACAGATCGCTGCAGGATGAAGATGTTGCACCTCTAGGTCGCGAGCTTGTTCTTCAGCGTGCCCTCCGACGCTTCTCGAATCCTGTCCAGCAGTATCTTCGAGGAATTTCTCGTCGCTATCGGTCATTCCGGCAAACGCGCCGAGATGAGAAAAAATGGTATAGCGATGAAAAGGTCGGCCCACATGTAACCGGCCTTGAGATCGATCTGATGCTCCTATCAAGTCTCCGCGTAACCAAGGCTATCGTCGGGGACTCAAGGGCGGTCACCCAAAGTTACAGCAATGCATTGGCGGCGTTAGATCGCCCGGCTGCCCGGTTGCAAAACCAGGTGCTTGTCGATGAAGCGACAGATTTCTCGCCGGTACAGCTGGCTTGCATGTCTGCATTAGCACACCCAGCCGCAGATTCCTTCTTTGCTTGTGGCGATTTCAATCAACGTATCACAAGCTGGGGGGTGAAGGACGCCAACCAGTTGAAGTGGGTGTATAGCGACCTCCAGGTCGAGAAGATCGCCATCGCATATCGCCAGACACGGCAGCTTTTGGAGTTCGCTAGGGGGATTTCTGAGGCACTTGGTGAAGAACCGGTGCTCGCTGAGCTTCCTGACCACATTGACAACGAAGGTGTGTCTCCAGCTCTGGCCAAAGGTCTTACTAACAATAGCGAATTAGTTCGTTGGCTTGCAGACCGCATTCTCGAGATTGAGAAGTCGGTTCACCCTAACGCCCTTCCTACGATTGCAATCCTTGTGAACCGTAAGGAACTTGGAAAGCCAATTGCAGAAGCGCTCTCGCTTGAGCTTGAGGCGCGAAGTCTCCGGGCAGTGGATTGCACTGACGGAAAGACAATCAGCGAAACTAACGAAGTGGGTGTTTTCGATGTAAATGATATCAAGGGCTTAGAATTCGAGGCTGTCTTCTTTACATCTATCGACAGACTGGCTGAGGAAGAAGAACTTTACGCGCGCTTCCTCTATGTAGGCGCAACGCGCGCCGCAACTTACCTCGGCATCACCTGCGAAAAAGAGCTTCCCAGTTTGTTGTCAGAGCTCAATAGCAAATTTGTCGATCACTGGGCTTAGAGCATGTCGATTGTTCCTTTTAAAAAACCTTAAGCCCTTCTTATCGCGCACTATCACCACATTTTGCGGGGTCTGCTTTTGTCGCGGTGCAGGTCGCCGCCTGCAATGCGGTCCCAGAAACGGCCGCCGACCATCTGTTCGGCATCATAGGTTTTGACCAGAAAACTCTCCAGCGGCTCGGTCTGTGGTGCATTGGGTATTTGGAAGGTCCATAGCCGGTGCCGCCCGCGTTTGTTTTCGGCCAATACGCTTTTGATAAAGGCATGGGGGATGGGCACGGAAATGCCAAAATCCTCCTGTTCTTTGCCGATGCGCTCAATCGTTTCGCCAAAGTAAAAGACAGGGCAGGTCAGCACATAGGTTTCCAATGTGCTGGCACGGCTGTCCAGATCGCGAATTTCCATCTCCAGCTCCCGCCAGATGCCGCGGTTAAATTGCGGAGCCTGAGGGGACATGTTGGAGAGCAAAAAGGTCTCGCTATTCTGAATGTCCTGCAAATCCTGATTGGCACTGGCCACCAGATGCCCACGATCATAACCGCTGCCTTTATAAGCCTTCAGGCCAGCGCGGAAGCGTTTGGGGATGCGCGTATCAGCGCGGAAATTGTCGAGCCGCTCCACGCCTTCCGGATCATTGACCAATTCGCGGTCCCGATTGATAATCTCCAACGTCCATTTGGGTTGGCGAAAATACCATGAATAGCCAATAGTGAAATGCCGCCCGGTTAAAATCTGGTCACAGACCGGCGCACCATAGCGCAATTCGCGTTGCATCTGAAACGGGTCGTCCATCTACGTTCTCCTAATGAATGGGGAGCAACTTTTTATTATGGGCGACCTTTTGCATGAACATAGCATATTGCCATGATCGCTGCAAAAAGTTATCCGGCATGGGGTGCAAAGGTGATGCGTTCCTGCGGAGGTTAGGGATTTGCGCTTTTGCCCATTTTCTTTTGGCCCCTGCCTTCCTGGGGGCGTGTGGTGCAGCGCTGAAATATGGGCGGCTGTACCTATTTAGGAGGGTATTTTCCATGTCAGATGCTGTTCCCCATAAACCCGTGCCAACCCCGCGCCGCAAGCCAAAGCCTGCGGCTGGAGAGATTAATGGCCGTAAGCTTAATCCGGCAACCATGATGATGGGCCATGGCTTTGATCCGGTTCTGTCCGAAGGATCATTAAAGCCGCCTATTTTTCTGACCTCAACCTTTGCTTTTGAGAATGCAGCAGCGGGCAAACGCCATTTTGAGGGCATTACCGGCAAACGCCCCGGTGGCGCGGAAGGCCTGGTCTATTCGCGGTTTAACGGCCCCAATCAGGAGATTTTGGAAGACCGTTTGAGCATCTGGGATGGCGCGGAGGATGCGCTGACCTTCTCTAGCGGGATGACCGCCATTTGTGTCATGATGCTGGCCTATTGCGCGGCGGGTGACGTCATTGTGCACAGCGGGCCGCTCTATGCCGCCAGTGAAGGCTTTGTTGCCAAGGTGCTGAGCAAGTTCAATGTCACCTATGTTGACTTCCCTGCGGGTGCCAGCCGTGAAGAGCTGGAGGCCAAGCTGGAACAGGCCAAGGATCAGGCTGCGGCCAATGGCGGCAAGGTGGCGATGGTCTATCTGGAAAGCCCGGCCAACCCAACCAATGCGCTGGTCGATATTGAAGCGGTGCGTGAAGCGCGCAATGCCGTGCTGGGCGAAGATGCTGCCCCTATTGCGATTGATAACACCTTTCTTGGCCCGTTATGGCAGCGTCCGTTAGAGCATGGCGCAGATATTGTTGTGTACAGCCTTACCAAATATGTCGGCGGACATAGCGATTTGGTTGCTGGCTCGCTGGCGGGTGCGAAAAAATGGATGGACCCGGTGCGGGCGCTGCGCAACACCATGGGCGGCATTGTTGACCCCAATACGGCATGGATGCTGATGCGCAGCCTTGAAACCGTTGAACTGCGGATGCAGCGGGCTGGTGAAAATGCTGCCAAAGTCTGCGCCTTTCTGGCCAATCATGATAAGGTTGAAGGGCTGGGCTATCTGGGCATGATCGCGGACAGCCGCCAGCAGGATATTTATGACCGGCATTGCCTTGGTGCTGGCTCAACCTTCTCCGTATTTATCAAGGGCGGTGAAGCGGAGAGCTTCGCCTTTTTGGATAGTCTGAAAATTGCCAAGCTGGCGGTCAGTCTGGGTGGCACCGAAACACTGGCCAGCCACCCTGCGGCAATGACGCACTTGTCTGTTCCCGATGAACGCAAGGCTGCGCTGGGCATTACGGACAATCTGGTGCGTATATCGGTCGGCATTGAAGATGCGGATGACCTGATCGCCGATTTTGATCAGGCGCTTTCACAAGTGTGAACTGCGGCGGCTGTGCCCGAATAGTCTAACAAAGGGCGCAAAGGAGATGTGAAAAAGGGGCGCGTTGGCTAAGCGAGTATTCGGTTATTGAGCAGGTTCTCAAGACCAATACATACTCT
Source organism: Parasphingorhabdus sp. DH2-15 (assembly GCF_051668705.1). GTDB lineage: Bacteria > Pseudomonadota > Alphaproteobacteria > Sphingomonadales > Sphingomonadaceae > Alterisphingorhabdus. The sequence continues at coordinate 138,606 of NZ_CP196351.1, forward strand.
TATTCTGTTTGGGGGGCGTGCCGTCTGCCTTTAGCTATCCGCTTCGCAAATTGCGTCCCCCTTGTCTTGTATAGCTTCGCTTTCTTTCCATTGGTTATAAAACAGCGTCTCTACTGGGACGTGGAAAAACGCGGCCATGCGATATGCCATCGGTAGAGAGGGGTCGTATTTCTCCGCTTCCATCGCGATAATGGACTGCCGAGTTACTTCGACTGCATCCGCTAGCTCAAGCTGGCTCAAGCCGCGCTTTTTGCGGTGGCTCCGTAAGCAGTTCTTCATTCACCCGAACGGAAACTGAAATCCCGCCCCTTCAGCCACCAAAATGCATAAAAGATGACAGAGCAAACAAGTTGCATGACCATGAGTGTTGCGACCCCTAAGGTGAATTCGCTTTTGGCTAATCCTGTTACGCTGATAATGAGTGCGCTCATCGCCACGCCGCCTATGCAACCCCAGTACCAGCTGGTGGCATGGCCTTGGCGTTGTATATCGTCGAGGCCTTTCCAAAACCGTGAGCCGAACACGAATATAGCTGAAAAGCCGATAACAACAAAGCCTGTCGCCAGCCAACCGCCCTCATCCACGCTCCAAGCGCGCAAAGCAGCTTTTATGGCCACCGCCGCAGCTGCAAGGGTCAGAATGGTTAAGCTCATCATCACGGTCCGGCGGGACTGTTTCTCGGAATATGTTTTGGACATGAAATGCTCCTTTCGATGTAATAACCTTTTTACATTTGAAGGAAAAATGTTAAAACTTCTTTACATTGCAATGATCGGTTAGGTTATTAAATCGAGGAAGAGAAATACCGCGGCTAAGCGCCAGTGGTGCTGCATGCGCCCTCTCTGCTCTCAGTAATTGGTGTCGAAAATCACTGTTTAGTGAAAAGATATTGAATGAAAGCAATGCCTTCACGATTGAGGCCGTTTCTCCATCCGCTTTCCCCATCAAGCATAAAGTGAATAGGTGGCATGGTCGCTCGCCTCACCTCCGCCCGCTGAGCAATATCCATGCCGCGCCGGCATTGAGCAAGGTATAGCCAATATAGGCGCCTATGGCGAAGGCAAAGCCTTGATGGGCGAAACTCATGGCTGCGACCAAAATGACATATTCCAGCGCATAGCCGCCCCAGCCGCCGGTTGCTTTATCAAATGCTGCGCGGCTGCCCTGAATAGCAGGATGGCCGGATTCCATCACTGCTTTGTGCATGGCAAAATTGCCGGTACCAAGGACGAACAGGAAAAACAGAACTGCCATGATTATAATATAGCGTGCTTTTTGCGTTTGCCCACTGGTGAAAAATCTGGGTGCGGCGCTATAGTAGGAATAATATATTGATACATGGCTAGCACTTGCAAAGTTATGTGCGGTGCGGAACAAGATAGATTAAGAACGGATAGCGCATTGGCCCACAAAAAACCGTATCTGCCTGAAAAGACGTGTCCGGTTTGTGAGCGGCCTTTTGCATGGCGCAAAAAATGGGCGCGTGATTGGGACAATGTTGTTTATTGCTCCGAACGCTGCCGCCGTACTGGCAAAAACGCGGGTTAAACAGGGTCTGGCAAAGCCGTATCGTTTTGCGGCGCGTTTTTAACGTCCGGTTGTTGCAATATTACAGGGTTGCCATCAGGCGAGATGTCGGGAGACGCGTAAGGAGCGGTTGGACTTTCTTGCGCTGGCAGTTGATCAGCAAAATAAAAGCCAGAAATAACCTCCTGCTCGACATAGCCGCCATGATAAAGGTCCATATAGACTTGTGTGGTGCCAGGCGCAGCATCACCGCAATCAACCTCGTAAAGATCGACAATATAGCCATAAACGCCTTCCCCTACATTGCCACTGCGCGCATATTCTGGGCGTGAACCATCAGCGCAGCGCAGCCGGTCGAGATATTCACGCTGACCCTGTGCAGCATCCGCACGTACTGGGTTTTTCTGACTGCCCAATGGGTGTTTATAGGCTTTTTTGACCAGTTTTTTATATTGCTTGTCTGACGGAATGGGGATTCCAAAGCCTTCCATCATGCGTTGATTGTCATTTGGCTCACCGCGTTCCGTGCTTTGTGCCATAGCGGTTGATAGCGGCGACAGAACCAAAGTTGCTGCAACCAATTTAAGCGTGAAATGCTGCATCTAACCTCTCCTCAACATACAATGCTGACATGATAGCGGCGGTAATTCCAGAGCGATTTTATAATATATCTGGTTTTTACATCACAGCCTTTGTCAATCAAATGCACAAAAAAGGGCGACCCGTTGCTGGGCCGCCCTCTATTCTTGCTCGTAATTTTGGTTTTAAGCCATATTAGAAACGGCCAGCATCCATAACTTTGGTCCATGCGGCGACAAAGGTTTTGGTGAAGCGTTCTGCCGCATCGTCACTGGCAAAAACTTCGGCTTGCGCGCGCAATACCGAGTTGGAACCAAAGATCAGGTCGGCCCGTGTGCCGGTCCATTTGGTTTCACCAGTCTTACGGTCTTTGCCAACAAAGCTGTCTTCCGCGTCGGAGGTTGCTTCCCATTGAACGCCCAAATCAAGAATATTCTTGAAGAAGTCATTGCTCAGCGTACCGGTATTTTCGGTCAGCACGCCATGGTTTGAACCGCCAACATTGATGTTGATGCTGCGCAAGCCGCCCAACAAAGCTGTCATTTCCGGCATGGTCAGGCCGAGCATTTCGGACTTTTCAACCAGCAAAGCCTCTTGCGAGCGCATTTGGGTGCCAGTGGTGAAGTTACGGAAACCATCAGCGCGTGGCTCAAGTGGCTCGAAACTTTCTGCATCGGTCTGATCTGCGCTCGCATCGGTGCGGCCCGGTGTGAACGGCACGGTGATGTTATGGCCGGCATCTTTCGCTGCTTTTTCAACAGCAGCACAACCGCCCAGCACAATCAGGTCAGCAAGTGATACGGTTTTGCCCGTGGCGTTAAATGTACTCTGAATACCGGTCAGGGTTTCCAATGCTGTGGCCAGCTCGGCTGGTTCATTGGCAGCCCAATCTTTTTGCGGAGCCAAACGGATACGCGCGCCGTCACTGCCACCGCGGTGATCGGTGTTGCGATAGGTTGACGCTGACGCCCAGGCCGTTGCAACCAGACGCGCGGTTGACAGGCCGCTATCCAGAATTTGCGCTTTCAAGGATGCAATATCGGCATCATTGATCAGCTCGTGATCAACAGCCGGTACCGGATCTTGCCAAATCAGATCTTCGGCTGGAACTTCCGCACCTTTATAACGGGCTTTCGGGCCCATATCGCGGTGTGTCAGCTTAAACCATGCACGGGCAAAGGCGTCGGCAAATTGATCAGGATTGTCGCGAAAACGCTCAGATATTTTGCGATAATCAGGATCCATTTTCATGGCCATATCGGCCGTTGTCATCATCAATGGCTGTGTTTGGCTCGGGTCATGCGCCGCAGGAGCCTCTGGTGCATCCTGGCCAGCCTTTGGTGTCCATTGATGTGCACCAGCGGGTGATTTGGTCAATTCCCACTCATAGCCCAGCAGCACTTCGAAATAGCCATTGTCCCATGCGATCGGATTGGCTGTCCATGCGCCTTCAATACCAGAGGTAATCGCATCGCCGCCTTTGCCGCTGCCATGCTTGCTGATCCAGCCCATGCCCATTGCGGTCATATCTTCGCCTTCTGGCTCAGGGCCGACCAGATCGGCATCGCCAGCGCCATGCGCTTTACCAAAGGTGTGGCCACCTGCGGTTAGAGCGACGGTTTCTTCGTCATTCATCGCCATACGCGCAAAGGTCACGCGGATATCATGCGCACTACCCAGAGGATCAGGCTCACCAGATGGGCCTTCAGGGTTTACATAGATAAGACCCATATGCACGGCGCCTAATGGATCAATCAGCTCACGCTCACCAACAAAGCGATCTTCGCCCATCCATTCAGATTCGGGGCCCCAGTTGATTTCTTCAGGCTCCCAAACATCGGTACGGCCGCCAGCAAAACCAAATGGTTTTAGACCCATATGTTCAATCGCGCAGTTGCCAGCGAAGACCAGCAAATCGGCCCAGCTCAGTTTCGCGCCATATTTTGTTTTAATTGGTTGCAACAGCAAGCGCGCTTTGTCGAGATTGGCATTATCGGGCCAGCTATTGAGCGGTGCAAAACGCTGCTGCCCTGTGCCAGCGCCGCCACGGCCATCAAATGTACGATAGGTGCCAGCTGCGTGCCATGCCATGCGGACAAATAATGGGCCGTAATGACCATAATCGGCTGGCCACCAGTCCTGCGAGTCTGTCAGAAGCGCAAAAATGTCCTGACGCACAGCTTCAAGGTCAAGGCTCTCAAATGCTTCCGCATAATCAAAATCTTCGCCCATAGGGTCGTTTTGCGGGTGGTTGCGCTTTAATGGTGTAAGGTCCAGTGCATTGGGCCACCATAGCTGGTTGGTCATATGGCCAACAACGGCCTGAATACTGGTGCCGCCGTGCATGGGGCATTTGCTTTGTTCGTTCATGTCAATCTCCTGAAAATACGGAAGGGGAATATTTTTCTATCCAGTCTTTTATGCCAGATTCGCACCAATCGATCAAAACGATTTTTTGATAAAGACTGATTGAGTGACCCACTCAATATATATGGTTTGTCTCTCGTCCTCGCTGCTCTGACTGATGCTCTTTACATTATAGAGACGAGGGTAGATGATTACATCATGGCAATAATATTTTTACACGGCGTGCCAGACACGCCCATAGTCTGGCAGCCGTTAATCGCGGCGCTTAATCTGAGTGATGACAGCTATATCGCTCCTAATTTACCTGGTTTTGCTGCGCCTTCGCCGCGCGGTTTTGCTGCAACCAAAGAGGCTTATGTCGATTGGCTGATTTCGCAGGTGGAAAAATCCTATGCGCAAAGCGGGCCGGTTCATCTGGTCGGCCATGATTGGGGCGCGATTTTGTGTGTCCGCGCGGCGTGTTTGCGGCCCGATCTCGTGGCTAGCTGGGCCGTCAGCAATGCTGTGCCAGAGCCGACATATCAATGGCACCGCGCCGCACGCATGTGGCAGACACCTTTATTGGGTGAGCTTGGAATGGTAATGCTGAACAATGCCAAAGCAGAGAGGGTTTTGATACAATCCGGAATGCCGGAGGATATGGCGAAGATTGAAGCAGCATATGTCGATAAGGTGATGAAAAGTGCGATCCTTAAACTCTATCGCTCTGCCAAGACCATGGCTGATGATTGGGGCAATGATTTGACCCGCCTGTCCAAAAAAGGCCTGCTATTATGGGGTGCGGATGATCCTTTTGTGCCATTGGAGACAGCGCTTGCTTTTTCAAAACGAACCAAGATACCATTGCATATCGAAGAAGGTGCTGGTCACTGGGCGATTGTTGAGCGCGCGGACAGCATGGCGGCGCAGTTGCAAGGTTTTTGGTCTGCGTAAAAACTGCCCTGACCATTTTAGCCAGAAGCAAAAAGTTTATCGACCGATCCGCCATTTTTGGCCAACAATCGAGCGACATCTTGGCGACCTTGATAATAGATAAGTGCTGGATGGTCCTGTCCTGAGGCTTTCAGCTTGGTAACATCATCTGCGCTAAGGCTCGATTCCTGCGCGATATAATCGGCATAGCCTTCCACCTTCCAACCCGGGAACAGAGCAGATTGTATAAAGCCGAAATGCTGACGGATAAGGGCATGTGTTCGCTCATGGGCTATAACAGAAACAAGGCTACGCTCGCCGCCCATCGCCTTGCCATTATAGATTTTGCCCGCTGCAATATCGGTGCGGTTAAATACCATGTTGGTGGTCAGCGGCCGGTTGAGCGCAAAGGCACCACTGGCCCCAAATGCCAGCCATTTCCAGCGCCAGCCGCCATTGGTCAAAACAATCACATGATCATAGTCATCACCATAGATAGCGCTGGCACGCAGCAGTTTATCTGATTGCGCCAATGCCTTTGCAAAGGCTGGCGTAATTTCGCTCTCGGAATAGACAATCGTGTCGCCAAAACGCTTGGCATAAGGGAAGAGCAGAAATTGCGGGGCCAGTAATGGCGCAAAGGCGATAAAGGCCAACATTAAGGCCAGCCTTTTGCCCCAATAGCCTTTAGGCTTAGCGGAGTTAGTATTAGTATCGCTTGGTGACAAAGGTTATGCCCTTTCCAGCAATTTCTCTTTCTTGATCTTCTCTTGCCAGACCAAGGGCGCCAGATGGTGCACGCTATTGCCCTCAGCATCGACAGCGACGGTGACGGGCATATCCTGCACCTCAAATTCGTAAATCGCCTCCATGCCCAATTCGGCAAAACCAACCACCTTGCTGCCTTTAATGGCGCGGCTGACCAGATAGGCACTGCCGCCAACCGCCATCAAATAGGCCGAACCGTGTTTTTTGATCGCTTCAATGGCCATTGGCCCACGTTCGGCCTTGCCGACCATGGCCAACAATCCCTCGCCCAGCATCATATCGGTGAATTTGTCCATCCGCGTTGCAGTAGTTGGGCCAGCAGGGCCGACCACTTCCTCACCCACCGGATCAACCGGGCCAACATAATAGATAACCCGCCCGGCAAATTCGACCGGCAAAGGCTCGCCAGCATCCAGCATATCCTTGATGCGTTTGTGCGCGGCATCGCGGCCGGTCAGCATCTTGCCATTGAGCAGCAAGCGATCACCCTGTTTCCAGCTGGCAACCTCCTCTTGCGTCAATGCATCAAGCTGCACGCGCTTTGCCTCTTTAGATGGGGTCCAGTTGACATCGGGCCATTCGTCCAGCTTCGGGGCCTCCAAATAGGCCGGGCCAGAGCCATCAAGTGTGAAATGCGCATGGCGTGTGGCCGCACAATTAGGGATCATAGCTACGGGCTTGCCAGCTGCGTGACACGGTGCATCATAAATCTTCACATCCAAAATGGTGGACAGCCCGCCAAGCCCCTGCGCCCCAATGCCCAGTGCATTGACCTTGTCAAAAATCTCGATCCGCATTTCTTCCAATGCGCTACCGGGGCCACGCTGTTTTAACTGGGCCATATCAATCGGCTCCATCAGCGATTTTTTGGCGAGCAATACGGCATGTTCCGCCGTGCCGCCAATACCGATGCCCAACATGCCAGGCGGGCACCAGCCCGCCCCCATTTGCGGGATCATATCCAGCACCCAGCCAACAATATCATCACTGGGGTTCATCATCTTGAATTTGGATTTATTCTCACTGCCGCCGCCCTTGGCCGCGACATCAATATCGACCTTGCTGCCCGGTACCATATCGACATGCAGAACGCATGGTGTGTTGTCTTTGGTGTTGCGCCGGGTAAAGGCCGGATCAGCCAGCACAGAGGCCCGCAATTTGTTTTCCGGGTGCAGATAGGCACGGCGCACACCTTCATCGACAATATCCTGCATCGCACGGCTGGTGTCATCAAGCCGGCAATCCATGCCCCATTTGATAAACACGTTGACGATGCCGGTATCCTGACAAATTGGCCGATGCCCCTCTGCGCACATGCGGCTGTTGGTCAAAATCTGCGCAATGGCATCCTTGGCCGCGGGCCCTTGCTCGGCTGTATAAGCCTCACCCAAAGCGCGGATATAATCCATGGGGTGATAATAGCTGATAAATTGCAGCGCATCGGCGACACTTTCGATCAGATCATCGGCTTTGATTAAGGTCGTCATGGGCAATCATCCTGTACAAAAGGCTATAATGTCTTGATGTTCGCTATTTAGGCCAAGATGGCTTTCTGGCCAAATAATTTATCGTCCTGCGCCGCGTAGCTGATAGCGGTCCCAAATGGTTGCGCCCATCCGCCAAATAATGGCCAAGGCTGCGATATAGGGCGCCTGCCAGATTATCAGGCCGCCAATTGCGATAATGGCGAAAAACCAGATACCCTTATCTTCATAGATAATTGCTTTGTCCAAAACTGCGGCGCAATAGAGCAGGATTATATATACCGGTATGGCAAATAGACGCAGGATATTGCGAATATCTGCGTCTATTTCCAGCTGTGCAATATAGCCTTGCAGGCCGAACATGAGCAAAGCGAGTAACCCGAGCAACGCACATAGGGCAATGTGCAGCCATGGCCGCACTGTCTGCATATAGTCCTGCCAGTCCTGCTGATGCCGAACCATGACCCATATGGTTATGGCGGCAATGACGATCAGCATGTCGAGCATAGTGTTAAAGCCCTCCAACACCAGATAGTTGATTATCAATGCCGCGATCAATAGCGCGAGCAGGCGCGCGGCCCAACGCTCAGTAAATGTCAGATAATCAAAGGGGTCTGGCTTAATGCGCAGGAAAAAGCGCAATGCAGCAGCTATAACCAATATAATAGCAACAGAGCTAAGGTCGGGCGGTAAGAAGAAAAGCAATAGCGGGAATGCTCCCGTCGCCACAAAACACAGATTCTTCCACGAAAGCCAAGCATATTGCTTGGCCGTAATATCTTCGTCCGGCTTGGCTTTTAAGGGTATTTTATCGACAAAAGTGATGAAGGTTGCGGCAATGCAAGCCGTTGCGTAATAATATAAAGTCGCAAGCGTGACGGCAGTGCCTTGAAAAAGATAAGCGGCGGCGATGGCTATTCCGGGAGCAGTGGTAAAAAAAGTCCATAGTAACTCTTGAGCAGCACCTCGCCATTCGGCAATACCATCCCAAAAGTGGACTGCGTCATCATCCAGCTCATGATATTCCATGCTGGGATATTCTTCGCGAATGCGTTCAAGCAATTTTACGGTTTCACCGCCATACCAAAATGCTTTTAATCGGGCGCGCCATAATGGCGGCTCTGGAGGATGCACAAGCGGCATAATGATATGGCGTTTTTTATTATCAGGCCGCGTTGCGCGCAAAAATGCCGCATGATCATAAGCCCTTTCGCGGGCTTCATCGAGCATATAATTGCCGCTATAGTCTTGCCCGTCTGTCCATTTATAATGATCGCGCACTATGGGGATGATCGGTAGCGCAGCTTCTTCGCCATCAATAATCAAACGTGCTGCCCAAATCTCATTCTGGCCGGACAGCGCGACATTATCATTGGCCGGGTGGGTGAGCATCTGCTGCATCAGCCTAGCCAATTCACTTGCTGTCTCGTCGCCAGATGCGTCGTTTTCTGCCTCTATGCTGGCGCCGTAATAGATGATGTCTTCAATCTGGCGTTTCAGCGCTTCCATGGCGGCTCGCTCAGGGTCAACAATGATGTTGTCAGATTGTGACCAGCGATCTTCGCTTTCGTCTCTGCTGGTATATTGCCTTAGATTGGCATCTTGCGGGTCAATGTCCCAACCCTCGTCATCTTCGTCGCTATAGGCTGTTTCACTTTCTTCATAAGCCTCGTCATCTGCAAGGCTTTCATCATCCATAAAGTCATCGTCATCATAGCGATGCCATTCGCGCTGTTGTATGGCCCGATCATAGGCTGTGCGCAAATCCATAAAGGCTTGCGGCTCAGCATCGACATCGATGGATTTCAGCAATTTGGCATAAGCGCGCTTAATCGCTTTGCGGTCGTCTGTCGCATCAATGCCCAACACAGACCAAGGGTAAGCGCGTGCCATTAATGCCTTGCCATGACGCGGCGCGATGCCGCTTCGGATAAGTTTATCATCATAGGAAGCGGTCACCCTCCAGCTCGTCCAATGCTTTTTCCAGCTCTTTGCGGCCTTCTGCAATCTTGCGCGTGTCTTGCGTGTCTAACAGTCCGGCAAAGCCAGAGATTAAATGGCCGATATAATCGCGCTGTGGCCCTAAATAACCTTGGTAACAGCGCTCGGCCCGCGCCATGAGGGAGGCATTGGCGTCCTCATCACGTGGGTGAATTTTTAGCTTGGCCAGTTCCAATCGGCGCTTCTCAAGGTCTTTGGGCGAAAGCTCATCTGCGCCATCCTGTATAACCAATTGGCGCGTTTCCTGACCATCTTGGTCTTTAACGTCTACCTCCAATAGCCCGCTAACATCATAGGTGAAGCGCACGGAAAAGTAGACTTCGTGCTTTTTGCCTTTGGGCAGTGGCAGTTTCACGTCACCCAGAAAGACATTATTGGCCACCATCCGTGATTCACCCTGATAGACACGCACATCGACGGACCGCTGATTGTCATACATGGGGGAAAAGACATGCTCGCGGCTAACGGGTATAACGGTATTGCGATCAATAATGGGGGAAAATAGGCCAGAAACAATCTGCTTGTTGCCGCGCTCCTCTGCGCTTTCAATACCCAGAGTGAAGGGGCAGACATCGGTCAGTCTTACTTCATCCAGCGCGGCATCACGCATTTTTAGACCGGCCTGAACCGCAGCGCCCAGTGCAATGGCCTCATCAGGGTCGAGCGCAGTTTCAGGAAAGCGGCCAAACATTTTGGTGACCGCTTTGCGCACCACTGGCATGCGTGTCGCGCCGCCAACCAATATCACTTTGCCCAAATCCTCACCGCGCACATCGCTGTCACGCAGTGATTGCAGCACCGGATCGCGCAAACGTTTGATCAGTGGCTGTGACTCGCGTTCAAAACTGGCAGCACTGATCTGTGTGCTATGGCTTTCACCCTGCCAGACAATGCGAAACTCGGTGCTGTCAGTCTTGCTCAAATCACGGCGAACACGTTCTGCTGTGGCCCGTAATATCTCATACAGGGCTGCTGATTCCTCGCTGCCCTCTTCAATATTCCATTTTCCCCAAGGGTCGATTTGGGTGCGCGCCAATTGCACCAGAATATCATTAAAATCTTCCCCGCCCAAACGGTTATCACCCGCCGAAGCGCGCACCTCAATTATGCCCTCAAAAATTTCGACCAGTGAGACATCGAATGTGCCGCCGCCCAGATCAAATATCAGAAATGGCTCTTCTTCTTCCAGCTCGTGAATGCCATGGGCCAGCGCGGCCGCTGTCGGTTCGTTAATAAGCCGCTCTACTTTCAAGCCTGCCAAAGATGCTGCTCTTACTGTAGCTTTGCGTTGTTTATCGTTAAAATAAGCAGGCACGGTGATGATCGCGCTATCGATAGTCTCACTCAGAAAGGCCTCTGCATCTGCCTTCAAACTTTTCAGCACAAAAGATGAGAGGTCTTCAGCAGAAAATTGCCAATCGCCCAGTTGGACGCGTTTGTCAGTGCCAATATAGCGTTTAAAAGCAGTGGCGGTCAGTTTTGGATGATTGGCCTGCCGTTCGCGTGCGGCCATGCCGGTTACTATCTCTCCGTTATCCATGACACTAACCGCTGATGGTGTCAGCACATCGCCCAAGGCATTGGGGATGAGCTTCGCCTGACCATCTTGCCAGACAGCGATTGCAGAATTGGTTGTTCCCAGATCGATTCCGACCAGCATATTGCCCCCCATCACATTACCATATTCTTTAATGCGTAAAGCGCGATAGTTTCAACGCCGTATTTCCAATACATCCAGCAATGAGAGGGAAACCGGTGGAAAATACTGACTTCAGCGGGGCCGCCCTTGTCAGCTTGGCTGGACAGTATTTTGTGAACATATTTTACGCAAATTTTTATCAACATCTCTGGACATGATTTCGCATGGTTTTTTCTCACAGGCCGAAAAATAAATCCGTTTTTTAAGGGAAACCATGAAACTCAAGGCCTTGGCTTTATTTGCTGCATTTTGCTGCGGTGAAACGAATCGGGCGTGCGGTGAACCGAGTCCCTAAACTGTCATTTACCCTCTTGCGTCTGAATCGAATATGGGCACAATAGGTAGTGTAGTTCGAAACGTGGCATAGCAACCTATAGTATCTCTATAAAATGGTAGCGGCAAAACCGTTGTTACCAAATGATACTTTTTGCCATGTATCGCACTTGGGGGGCGAAATCTTGATACGGTCTTGCAACGTATCAAAAAAATGCGCTGTATCCGCACGGGCAAAACAGGCTGAAAAAGATTCGTCTTGCGAATCGAACGAAGCAAGAACATTATGAGGCAATTATGGATTTCAGAGATACAGCGCAGGATAATCTGGTGGATCAAAATAAGACAATAGAAACCAGCGATGGCGGTGCTATCGGTAGTGCGTCAGGCAATGCAGAGGAGGCGATGTTGATCGTTGAAGCCAAGGAAGAGACTGCCTCTGTGACTGAAGAGAAGGTCGAATCTTCTAGCAAGACCGTTAATGCGCGTCGCTTTACAATTATTACCGATGATTCGCGCGATGATAATCTGACCGAATTTGGCAAAGAGACACTGCAAGACCGTTATTTGTTGCCGAATGAAAGCTATCAGGATCTGTTCGCACGTGTGGCAGATGCCTATGCTGATGATCAGGATCACGCGCAGCGGCTTTATGACTATATTTCCAAACTCTGGTTCATGCCGGCCACGCCCGTGCTTTCCAATGGCGGAACAGGGCGCGGCCTGCCCATTTCCTGCTATTTGAACAGCGTTGATGATAGCTTGGGCGGCATTGTTAACACTTGGAATGAAAATGTTTGGCTGGCCAGTAAGGGCGGCGGCATTGGCACCTATTGGGGCAGTGTGCGCGGCATTGGTGAGCCGGTTGGCCTGAACGGCAAAACTAGCGGCATCATCCCTTTTGTGCGGGTTATGGACAGCTTGACGCTGGCGATTTCGCAAGGCTCTTTGCGCCGTGGCAGCGCGGCCTGTTATCTGGATGTCGATCATCCGGAGATTGAGGAATTTCTCGAAATCCGTAAGCCATCAGGCGACTTTAACCGCAAAGCGCTGAATCTGCATCATGGCGTATTGCTAACCGACGAATTTATGGAAGCGGTGCGCGATGGGTCTGAGTTCAACCTGAAGTCACCCAAAACAGGTGAAGTGCGTGGCACGGTTGATGCACGTTCGCTTTTCCAGAAACTGGTCGAAACACGTCTGGCGACCGGCGAACCCTATATCATTTTCAACGATACCGTGAACCGCACCATGCCCAAGCATCATCGTGATCTTGGCTTGAAAGTATCGACATCCAATCTGTGCAGCGAAATCACATTGCCAACCGGCCGTGATCATCTTGGCAATGATCGGACGGCAGTGTGCTGTCTTTCGTCCCTAAACCTTGAAAAATGGGATGAATGGTCAGTTGAAGATATGTTTGTTGAGGATGTTATGCGCTTCCTTGATAATGTGTTGCAGGATTATATTGACCGTGCGCCGGATGAAATGGCGCGGGCCAAATATTCTGCTGCTCGCGAACGTTCGGTCGGCTTGGGCGTAATGGGTTTCCACTCATTCTTACAGGCCCGTAAGTTGGGTTTTGAAAGTGCTTTGGCAAAATCATGGAATATGAAAATCTTCAAACATATTCATGCCAAGGCCAGCGAAGCATCAATGATGCTGGCAAAAGAGCGCGGACCCTGTCCTGATGCTGCTGACCAGGGTGTGATGGAGCGCTTCTCCTGCAAAATGGCAATTGCGCCAACGGCGTCAATCTCCATCATTTGTGGCGGGGCATCAGCCTGTATTGAGCCTATTCCGGCCAATATCTATACGCACAAAACCCTTTCGGGCAGCTTCATTGTGAAAAATCCTTATCTGGAAAAACTGCTCAAGGAAAAATCAAAAGACAGCGCGAATGTCTGGAACTCTATCCTTGAAAAAGGTGGCTCGGTTCAACATCTTGATTTCCTTTCTGTAGAAGAGAAAGAAAGCTTCAAAACCAGTTTTGAAATTGATCAGCGCTGGCTGCTAGAACTGGCTGCGGATCGCACGCCCTATATTGATCAGGCGCAATCGCTGAACCTCTTCATACCAGCCGATGTTGATAAATGGGACTTGCTGATGCTGCACTTCCGTGCGTGGGAATTGGGCATTAAATCGCTTTATTATCTGCGTTCAAAATCTGTGCAGCGGGCCGGTTTTGCTGGCGGTGTTGAGGCAGATAATACGCTTGACCCCAAACAGGTTGAATTGGCGACTGCGGAAACAACCGATTATGATGAATGTCTGGCCTGCCAATAAATCTGAGCACGCTATATTGGTTGCCCGTTGGTGAGCATGCGACTTCGCAGCTGCGTCACCAAATCCAAACCCATATTTTCAATTTTGTGGTTATCACCGCATTGAAAATATGGGTGGGGTAAAGGCTGGTGAATAGGAAGTTAAGTAACCGATTATGAAACGCCAGCTTCGCAACCTACAGACATTTTTTCCGTTTATACGGCCTGCGAAATTTGGCGCTTATAATGCTGCTGCACGATATCTCGGGCTGCGCATCCAGTCAGAGTTTCGCGTTCTTGCTTCATCTATGGCTGGCGGCGTAGCGGTCGATATTGGTGGCAATTGGGGCCAAAGTATTTTGGCATTTAAGCGTATGGCGCGCCCGTCCAAAATCATCAGCTTTGAGCCCAATCAGATTTTGGCCAATCGCCTGAAACATGCTTTTCGCAAAGATGATAAGGTAGAGATACAGGCTTGTGCGCTGGCCCATAAACGCGGGAATTTCACTCTCTTTGTACCGCATTATCGCAACTATATTTATGATGGTCTCGCATCACTTGATGAGGGGGAGGCGCGCAACTGGCTCAATCCCCGCCGCATGATGGGTTTTGACCCTGACAAGCTGCGCCTTGTGGAACAGACTGTGCCTGTTGAGACGCTGGATTCTTTTGATCTTGCGCCAGACTTTGTGAAAATTGACGTACAGGGCGTGGGTTTGGCGGTTGTTAAAGGCGGCATGGAAACTTTTCGCCGCAATCAGCCCATTTCGATCATTGAAAGACCTGGCCGAGAATTGGTCGCTCTGCTCGATTCTATGGGTCTAAAAGCCTATCGCTTTCACAAGGGGCGGTTGGACACCGCATGGAACAGGGCCTTTAATTGCGTGTTTTTGACAGATAAACATCGCATGGAAATGGGGCTGTAATTGACGCAAGACCGCCCTTTGAATGTGCTTTTGGTAACGCCAAACTTCCCGCCTTATGCCATGGCAGGGGCAGCGCGTACCGGCGCATTGGCGCGGCATTGGGCACGGCAGAATGTGCATGTCTATATCTTATCTGCACGCAATGACGATGCTCATGGCCTGCATGATGCGCTGGAAAATGATCATATCCATCCGGAGTTTTTGGCCATTGATCGCGAAACAGCATCACCCGCTGCACAGCAAGCGGCATCAGACACAAAGCCCAGCCTGAACAGAGACCCGGGCGCGTTTCGGCGGCTCATCTGGGGCTTGCGCGCTTTGCCTGATCGCTATCACCCTCACTGGAGCGCGCGGGCCGCTGAGCGTGGAGCGGCGATCATACGCGATAATGCTATTGATTGTATTTATTCATCCGGCCCGCCGCACAGCGTACATATCGCAGCTGCGGAAATTAAACGCGCGACCGGCCTGCCTTGGATATGCGAACAGCGTGACCTTTGGGTGGGCAATCCTTTTGCAGATAGGCCATGGATAACCGAGGCGCTCAATAAGAGACTGGCGCGCAAGGCATTGTCGTTGGCCGATGCCTTTGTGGGGGTAACACATGGCACAGTGGCCGAACTGCAAAGCCAGCATGATGCGCCTGTTCTGCTCGCTTATAATGGCCTTGACCCTGCGGACTTTGAGGGGATTGATGGTGGCGATGTGCCGCCGCCGCTGGATCCGGACAAACTTACCATTGTCCACCCCGGTGTCATTTATGCGGAAAAGCGCGACCCCAGCCCATTATTCGCGGCAGTGGCCAAGATGGAGACGGCCAGCCGAAACGCTATTCGCATGATCTTCTTCCATGACGAATATGATTATGTGCGCGGTCTGGCGCAGACTTATGGCGTAATGGATCAGGTCGAATTTCGGCCTATGGTACCGCGTCACGATGTGCTGGCGCTGGAGCGTCAGGCGGATTTGCTGCTGCTCGCCCATTGGGATGATCCGCGCGGCGATGCGATTATTCCTGGCAAGGTGTTTGAATATATCGGTGCGCGCCGCCCGATCATTGCAACCGCTTCTGCCAGCAGCGAAGTGGCGCAGATTGTCCGCCAAGGCAATTTTGGCCTGTCTGGCGCAACGCCGGATGAGATTGCCGCGCATCTTAGCTATTGGATTGAGGAAAAGCACAAAGCCGGCGGCCGTGTTCCCGATCTGCCAGCCGACCCCATTGCTGATTTTACCCGTGATCGTCAGTTTGAAAAAGTCGATGCACTGATCAACCAGATTCTACCCACAGGCAGGGGAATATAAAATGCGCCCTGTCTTCATTTCCATCAAAAAACCACTATATTTAAGCATGTCCGAGGAGCAGAATCCATGTCACTTTTAGAAGCCCGCACCCAGTATAAACCCTTTGATTATCCATGGGCCTATGACTTTTGGAAACGCCAGCAACAGATTCACTGGATGCCTGAAGAGGTTCCTTTGGGTGAAGATTGCCGCGATTGGGCGCAAAAGATTACTGAGCATGAGCGCAATCTGCTCACGCAAATTTTCCGCTTTTTCACACAAGCCGATGTTGAGGTGCAAAATTGCTACCATGATAAATATGGCCGTGTGTTCAAGCCGACCGAAGTGAAGATGATGCTGACCGCGTTCAGCAATATGGAAACCGTGCATATCGCTGCTTATTCGCATTTGCTGGATACAATCGGCATGCCGGAAAGCGAATATGGCATGTTCCTCGAATATGAGGAAATGGCCGCAAAACATGATTATCTGAACGAATTTGGCGTTGATAATGATGCGGATATTGCCCGCACTTTGGCCATGTTTGGCGGCTTTACTGAAGGGCTGCAGCTATTTGCCAGCTTTGCCATGCTGATGAACTTCCCGCGTTTCAACAAGATGAAGGGCATGGGGCAGATTGTTAGCTGGTCCGTACGCGATGAGTCGCTGCACTGCGAAGGCATTACCCGCCTGTTCCATGAATTTGTGCGCGAGCGTGATTGCCTGACCAAGGCTGTGAAAGAAGATATTATCGATTGTTGTCAAAAGACAGTACGTCTTGAAGATGCGTTTATCGATCTGGCTTTTCAGGACGGCCCGGTCAGCGGCATGACGGCGAAAGAGATTAAGAAATATATCCGCTATATCGCTGATTGGCGCTTGGGCCAGCTGGGCTTTTCACCGGTCTATATGGTGGAAGAACACCCGCTGCCATGGCTCGCACCATTGCTGAACGGTGTGGAGCACGCCAACTTCTTCGAAACCCGCGCTACCGAATATTCCAAAGGCGCAACCCGCGGCGACTGGAACACCGTCTGGGCCAGCTTCGACAAACGCAAAGGCAAACCAGCAGACCCCGCCAATTGCGCCGCCGAAGATGAAGGTGCAGGCCTGTTCGACACTGCTGAGGTTGCTGCGGAGTAGTTTATGGTTACACGCACTGATCTCAAAAAGTGGATTATAGACGGCTTGGCTGCACATGGCGGCCAAGCCACCATTCCAACTATAGCAAAGCATATTTGGGATAATCATGAGAGCGAGCTGCGGCAATCCGGCGATCTATTCTATACATGGCAATATGCCATGCGTTGGGCAGGTCAGAATCTGCAAAAAGAAGGAAAGCTATCGAAAAAGGGTAGCAAACGACAGTGGATACTTCTCTAGATATTCGTGTAATTTTACTAATCTGAGTTAAAGCCGTCATCCCGAGCTTGTTTAGGGATCCCAATCCGTACGCACCCTCTGCTAGAGATGCTGAAACAAGTTCAGCATGACGAATAAACAGTATAGATTGTCGCTATGGAGTTTCAGCCGTGCATCTATATCCTGACAAACAGGCGGCATGGTGTTCCCTATATCGGGGTTACGTCCAATTTGATGCAGCGGATCGCCCAGCATCGTGAAGGCACATTTGCGGGCTTTGCTAAGCGCTATCAGTTGAAGCGATTGGTGCATTTCGAACAATTTGGTACGATGGAACTGGCGATCACGCGGGAGAAGCAATTGAAAAACTGGCATCGTTCGTGGAAGATGAACCTGATCGATAAGCATAATTCTGAATGGCGTGACCTAGCAGAAGATTTAGGCCTCTCGCCTTTATAATGATTTTCACACCATACCGCACTGCCTGTCATCCTGAAAAAAGTTCAGGATGACGCGGGTTCTGGGGTGTGTTCTTTTTCTTCGTCATCCCGAACTTGTTTCGGGATCTTGTGGGTTGGCATGCCTTTGCCGAAGATGCTGAAATATATATGGCATGGCGCAACGGTGGTGTAAGCGTTGATGCTATGGAGTTTCAGCCTTGTGTCTATATCTTTGCCAATCGGCCGCATCATCTGACCTATATTGGGCGGCTGCATTGGCATTGCCATTTCATGCAGAAATTAGAGCTTGAGCCGAAATTGGAATATCTGCCCATGGCGCGGTGGTGATAGAGCGCTGCTTTGCGCTAATGGATGGCAGGTAATTTGATATCACCCACACCAATCCGGCGTTGCTTCAAAGGGTGTGCTGGCATGGACCAGTCCTTTATCGGCCAGAACTAAGCCCAAATCTTTGCCTTTGCGCGTGATGGTGCGCAGTTCGCGGCCATATTGGTCATAGGCGTCTCCGGTCATGATGAATGCGCCGGAGTTAAGCATGTCGCGCAGCGCGGTGCGCGCGGCTTCGCCTTTTTGGTGTTCTGCCGCACATCGTGAAGGGAAAAGCTCGGGCGCGTCGATGCCGATGATGCGGATGCGGCGCCCTTTATAGCGGAATGTATCGCCATCAATCACACAGGCGTTATTCGCGGCCCTTGGGCATAGGGCAAAACGCGCCGCTACATTCTCTATTGGCGGCGGCGCAATGGCAAAGGGCGAAAGCGGATGGCGCAATGCCAGTGCCGCAATGCCGATAATCATCGCCAGAATGAGCAGGTTTCTCATAGAATAGCGCTTACGGTGCTGCGCCGACAAGGGCAAGCAAAGCGCTTGCTGCATGGCGGCTTTAAAGGCATGTTGCGGCTATGACCGATATATCAACACTGCTCGCCAGACTGGCCCTGCTCATGGCCCTTTTACTCTCATTATTTGTCGCGCCTGCAACTGCGCAATTGCCGCCGGGTTTTGCAACGGGACCGGTCTTTGATGATTATGGGCCACATGCACCGATTGACAGCGACACGCCATTGCCGGCCGATATGCAAATGGCGGTCGCCTTTGATGTTGCGGTGGCGAGCGAGGGGGAACTCAACCGCACACTGATTTCGGTAACGCGCTTCATCAACATGCACGTGGCCAATGGCATTGCACGGGACAATATCCGCGTCGCCGTGGTGGTGCACGGTCCAGCCGTGTTCGATATGGCCATGGACAGCGCATATCTGCGCAAATATGATGGGCAGACGGCCAATCCCAATGTGCCGCTTGTCGCTGCACTGTTGGCTCAAGACACGGGCGTTGATGTGCAGATGATCATTTGCGGGCAAAGTGCGTCTGCGCAAGGGCTGGCCAAAAGCGAACTATTGCCTGATGTCAAGATGGAGCTATCCGCCATGACCGCGCATGCACGGCTGCAACAGGCAGACTTTACCCTTAACCCTTTTTGATGGCGGACCAGATGACTACACAAACACAAAATCACCCTGACACCGCCTATAAAATTCTGACTGCTGCGCAATGGGCCATGTTTCAGGCCGCGGGGGAGTTTGCCGGTGCGCCGGTTGATTTGGCCGATGGCTATATTCATTTGTCGAGCGCTGAGCAGTTGCAAGGCACGCTGGACAAGCATTTTTCCGGACAATCCGGCCTTATCATTGCAAAGATTGATCTGGCGCAATTGGGTAAGGACATTGTGTGGGAAGTATCGCGCGGGGGTGCGCTGTTTCCGCATCTTTATAACCGGGCGCTGCCAATGGTGGCGGTGGTGGAAACGCGTTCAGTCTAACGGCCTGACTGAGCGGTTGAATGCGCAGATTGCACTCACACTGCGTTATCGCACCAGCTTTCGCGCCGCCCATGCCAGATATGGGCGAGGCCTTCTTCAACCAATATGTCACCCAAGCTGCGTCCGCCGCGTTTGACGGTGCGCAATAATCGTCCATATCGGTCACGATTGCGCGCTCCCTGCACCAGTGAAAAGCGCTCGGCGTTCATTAAATTGTGCAGTCGCTGCTGTGCTTTAATGCCCAGACGCTTTTCCAGCGCGCATTTGGGGCGGCTGATTTCGGGTGTGTTGATATCGGCAATGCGGATCTTTTCCCCTCGATACCAGAATGTGTCACCATCAACGATGCAGTTGATGCGCCGCGCTCTGCCGCAAATGGAGAAATCAGCCTGCTCAATGTCCGCGGAGCCGATATTGGCGGCCTTTGTCAGACTTGAGCCTTCACTTGCCACCAATATAAGCACTGCAAAGAGCGCTAGCATCAAGACAGGTGCAGCAAATCCAATGTCGCGTGAAGAAGAAGGCGCCGCAATGCGATCTATCATTGCAGAGCGGTTTATAGCAGACGGTGTTTGGGAATTTTGTGCCATGATGGCCCAATGATATCGGCCATTGGCCCATATTGGCTAAAGCGAAACCCTCTATTTTGGAGCAAGCCGGGCTCAATACCGCTCCGCAAATGGCCGGAGGAAATAATAGCTAATATTTATTTTACCTGTTTTGACAAGCTGATGTTCACCAGCGGGAACCGAAAAGATGACCACGTTATGGACAGATTCGTTTTGACTTTGACCGTTGTGGGAACGTGTGATGATATTAGCTGAAGCAATAAATGTAACATATGGCAGCCTCTCCTTTGCAGCCTTTGGTTTGGCCGCAGTTTTGGCGAGCACTGACTGGCGTTTTAGAATGGCTTTAGAGGGCGCATATGTACGCGACCCGGTTGTTCAAGAACGCCTTGACCGGCTCAAGGCTTTGCAGCAGCTGACAGAGATTGCCGATCAGGCCAATGTCGCGCGCGGCCATGCCGAACCGATTATGCCGGAATCTTTTGGCCGCAACATCAAAAAGCAGATGGTTTTTAACCACCGCTAAGACGCCGTTCTGAATAGCTGGCTATCTGAGCCGCTCCCCATAGATCAGGCCATAATAATCCATTATTTAATCACTGCGATTGCGCGAGAAACTTTGTAAAGGCGGGCAAAGCTGGCTCTTGGTCAGGCTTGTCTGAAGCAAGCAATTGCACATGGTAAAGATTTCATTGCCGAATTGTAACTACTTATAAAATAGAAGAAATCTAAGTGTTTTTTAAAAATTAACCCCGTCTGGGAAGAGGTTTTTTACCAATGAAGGGCATTTATAAGGGTGAGTGCAATCAAGGGAAAGGAATTACCATGACACCGGATCAAGGCTTTATCGCTTTTTCATCCATATCGCTGGCGGCAGTTTTGCTAGCGTTTATACTGGCTTTTCGTGACATGGATATTTTCTCTGGCCGCAAACTTGTCAGTTCACTTATTAACAAAAGCCCTGGCCAGCGCAGCAAGGATAAGCATCAGCAAGTCCTGCGCAAAACGCAGATTGCAGATGAAGCCATTGCGGCAAAAGAACGCGGTGAGCGGTTTGTTCCGCCGAGTGATTATCGCGGCTGTTGAGCGCACTTATTGTTGATAGAGATATTCTTAAATCGGGCGGTAAGGCTTATTGCTCGCCAGAATTGGCGGCTTTGTGCAACCGTCCGTTTTCAACATAATGGGCCACCCCCATTTTCATCCCCATTTTGGCGCCATCGCTTAAATGCTTGACCATCTTGGCGGGTCGGCCGACCCATAATTCGCCCGTGCCCATATGCTTGCCTTCTGGCAATAAAGCGCCTGCGCCCAGCATTGCATCGCTTTCGACAATGCATCCATTCATGATGACAGCGCCTAGGCCTATAAATCCGCGATCCATTATGGTGCAACCATGCACCATTGCCATATGACCAACCAGAACATCCTCACCAATGATGGTAGGGAAGCCATCAGGCGCGAAGGGGTTCGCTCCATCGCAATGGACAACACTGCCGTCCTGAATATTGCTGCGTGCACCGATTTCTATGCGGCTAACATCAGCGCGCAAAACACAATTATACCAGATGGACACATCAGGGCCGATTGTGACATCACCAATGATCCTGCAACCCGGAGCGATAAAGGCGCTATCATGGATTTGCGGCGTTTTGCCATTGATAGAGATGATCGATACATCGGGATATTTTGCGGACATATTTAGCTCTTCTTTATATCGTTCCATTGCTGGCGGGTAATGGCATATACCAGTGTCGGATTGTCGCTATCGGGAAAGTCAGGATCGTGGAACTCCCAAGCATTATGGCGCACCATGCCAAGGCTCTCCATCATTTTCCAACTCGGGATATTGCTTTCGCTTGTCAGAGCAACAATCTGCTCCGCCGCGCCCTGCGTAAAGCCATATTGCAAGCTCGCTCTGGCGGCTTCCCCGGCATAACCTTGTCCCCAAACCTCTTCGCGCAATATCCAGCCTATTTCTACCATGCCGTGAATTTCTTCAGGGGCGTGCTCAGTATCGACAAGTTTCAGGCCGCAACAGCCCAGTAAATCGCCGCTGCTGCGCTCCTCCAAAAACCAGAAGCTAAAGCCATTCTGAGTCTGTGATTCCTTTACACGGTCAAAGGCAGCACGGATATTTTCCGGTGTTTCTAAGCCGCCCAGATATTTGCGGATATTGGGCGTGTTGATATGTGCGTTCCAGATATCTTCATCGCTATCGGCCTCTGTCCTCAATAAGAGGCGCTGTGTTGTGATGATGGTTTCAGCCATTGAGCAATCTCGCCGCGACAGGCGCGTGATAGGTTAAGACACCTGAACAGCCAGCGCGTTTAAAGGCCATGAGTTTTTCCATCAGCAAGGCATCACGATCGCCTGCTCCAACAGAACTGGCGGCTTCAAGCATGGCATATTCACCGGATACTTGATAGGCATAGACAGGCACATCAAATGCCTGATGGGCGCGGTAAATAATATCGAGATAAGCCAGCCCTGGCTTGACCATAACGCTATCTGCGCCTTCATCAATGTCGAGAGCGATTTCGCGCATGGCTTCGTCGCCATTGGCAGGGTCCATCTGATAACTTTTCTTGTCACCTTTCAGCAGACCACCCGACCCAACAGCATCACGAAACGGGCCATAAAAGGCGCTGGCATATTTGGCAGCATAGGCCATGATCTGCACATTGTGATGATCGGCCTGTTCCAATGTATCGCGAATGGCGCCAATGCGGCCATCCATCATGTCGCTGGGCGCGACAATATCGGCACCGGCATCGGCTTGCACCAGAGACTGGCCGGTCAAAACCTCAACCGTTGCATCGTTGATGACATAGCCATTATCATCGAGCAGACCATCCTGACCATGGCTGGTATAAGGGTCGAGCGCAACATCGGTAAGGACACCCAAATCATTGCCGCAAGCCTGTTTCACGGCATCAATAGCGCGGCACATAAGATTGTCAGGGTTCAGCGCCTCTTTGCCATCATCGCTGCGTTTTTCAGCGGGTGTGTTCGGGAAAAGTGCAATGCAGGGAATGCCCAGGCTAATCGCTTCTTTTGCACGTGCGACAATACCATCCAGCGACCAGCGTGAGACACCAGGCAAGGATGCAATGGGCTCTTCCACGCCTTTGCCGCTGGTCACAAAAAGCGGCCAGATCAGATCCGACGGATCAAGCCGCGTTTCCCGCACCATAGCGCGGGACCATGTATGAGCGCGCGTACGGCGCGGGCGATGCAATGGAAATTGTGTCATAACCGCAGCATAGCCGAGGGCAATTTGACTGGCCAGAGGCTAAATGCGGCCAATATTTATGACTGGCAGAAAAGGCTTAACCGCGGATTTGGCGATCAGGCTTGCCAGTTAGCCTTTCAATCTCGCGCTCTGGTTCTTCTATAGGCGGCGGTGCCAGCGGAGAAAGGGCTTGTCCGGGTTCTAATGCGATCAGCATATCGCGGCGTGCCTTGAAGCGCGCTAATTGCTCACCGCTAAGCTGCGCACGGGTTGTAAAGCGCACGGAACGCGGGTTAATGGCGCGGCCATTGCGGTATAGCTCATAATGCAGATGCGGACCCGTGGACAGTCCGGTAGAACCAACATAGCCGATAATTTGACCACGCCTGACTCTCTGGCCAGAACGCACGGAAATACGGCTCATATGCGCATAGCCAGTGGCGAGACTGCCGCTATGGTTCAACTTCACATATTTGCCAAAGCCGCCTTTGCGCCCGGCATAGCTCACGCGGCCATCAGCAGCGGCATAAATGGGCGCGCCATATCTGGCGCTAAAGTCCAGTCCGCTATGCATACGGCGATAGCCCAATATGGGGTGGCGTCGCATGCCAAAGCCAGAGGATATATTAGCATTAACCGGCCGTGCCAACTCGCCGCGCTGTTCGCCAACACCCTTGGGGTCGAACCATTGCAGGCGGCCATCTTTTTCCCAACTCATCAATTCGACGACCTTTTTGTCGCCGCGATGTACGGATGCATAAAGCAATTTGCCAACTTGCCGTTCGCCAGTTTCTGCACGCTTATAGGCAATGATAAAGTCAAATTCGTCGCTGGCGCGAATATCGCGGCCAATTGATATTTTGGTCGATAAAGTTTTCAGATAATCCTGCACAGATTGCGGCGGGGCACCAGCGGCACGTGCTGAACGATAAAGGCTGTTGCCGACAGTGCCGCGCAGCCGCAACGGTGTATCATCAACGATAATGGGTTGGCGGGTAATGGCAAAACCATCGGCATCGCGTGTCACTTCCAGATTAAGGTCAAAGCGTGCACGAAAAGCCAGATTGTCGAGCGGGCGCGGTACATTGCGCGAAGGGCGGCGGCCAAGAACAATATCAAGCTGGGTTCCTGCTGCAATATCATCAAGCGCGACATTGGATCGTACCAGATCAGTGATTGTCGTGGCCTGATCGCGGCCAACACCGGCACGGCGCAGCACACGGGCAAAACTGTCCCCGCTGTTCAATGTTGCTGACAGAACAATATTGGGGCGTTCAGGGCTGGCAGCCAAAGGCACAACAGCGCTGGTCGCGCCCATTTTGCGGCCAACATCAGCGCCTAAGGCCAAAGGCGTGATACGCTGAGTGCGCCATTCATCATATTCACTAGCGGTCAGAGCGGGTGTGGTGCGGGCTTTGATCGCACTAAAATCTGGCCAGAAGCTAAACGCGACCAAGCATAAAGCAGACAAAGTCGCAACCCCGCGTAGCCAGCGCAAACTGCCGATATTCCTGCCCAGATCAGGGGTCCAGTCTAGCTCTCGCAAATATGTTGGCAGGCCAGCTATTTTGCTTATGAGGTTATTTTTTGCAGGTCTTATCGCCAATTCTTGCGATGGACTTGCCTGAGGGCTTGTCCGTGTATCATCTTGGTGACTATGCGCGTCTGCACGCCTGCCGCCAGACATATTGTCATCAGACTGCCGATCCGGTCCGGATGGTTCAGGGGCTTTTTCGTCGTACATCAAATCGTCTCAAATGCTCACAAAACCGTTATAATCCGGTGCAGAATCTGCATGCAACTCTTTATTATGCTCTGGTGAAGAAAGAGGCTTAATTTTGGATTAATATCAGGCGTAATCTTCTTATCGCGCGATAGAGCGTGGCCCTGAGCGGATGATTGGCAATATCGAGCATATATTAGTCCCCGGCCATAACCCAGTAGTTACGCGGTAGAATGATTTTGGCATTGCCTGTAATTTGCCTTGCAACCGGAAGGGCTTGGCGCGACATAGGTCAGGTTGCATATGACCTCTCATCGTTCTTCCTTTTCCCAGCAAAAGCTTATTGCAGTATTGGGGCCGACAAATACCGGCAAAACCCATCTGGCTGTGGAGCGTTTGTGCGCGCATAGCTCGGGCCTGATCGGCTTCCCTCTGCGTCTGTTGGCGCGTGAGGTTTATGACCGGGTATGCGCGATTAAAGGGCCGAAAGAGGTTGCGCTGATCACTGGCGAAGAGCGTATTGTTCCGCAAGGTGCGCGTTGGGTGCTGGCGACAATGGAAAGCATGCCGATTGATGGCGATTATGCCTTTGTCGCCATGGATGAGGCGCAATTGGGTGCGGATCCAGAGCGGGGGCATATCTTTACGCAGCGCATTTTGCATGCCCGTGGGCGTGAGGAGACAATGATTTTGGGCTCTGCCAGCCTGCGCCCCATGATAGAAGCGCTGTTGCCAGAGGCGGAAATTGTCACGCGCCCCCGTTTTTCTACGCTCAGCTTTGGTGGACATAAAAAACTATCGCGCTTGCCGCCACGCTCCGCAATTGTCGCCTTTTCCGCCGAAGAGGTGTATGCCACGGCAGAATTGTTGCGACGCTTTCGCGGCGGTGCTGCGGTGGTGATGGGCGCACTTAGCCCACGCACCCGCAATGCGCAGGTCGCTATGTTTCAATCTGGCGAAGTGGATTATCTGGTCGCAACAGATGCGATTGGCATGGGGCTTAATCTTGACGTTCATCATGTCGCTTTTGCGGCTTTGCGCAAATTTGATGGCCGTCGGCAAAGACGGCTCAATATTGCGGAAATGTCGCAAATTGCCGGGCGTGCAGGACGGCATCAGCGCGATGGCAGTTTTGGTAGCTTGGCGGCCTTAACGGGTGGCCGGTCTATGGAGTTTACGCCCGAAGAGATTGAGCGGATAGAAAACCACCAGGTTCCGCCGCTCTCCCATCTATATTGGCGGCAACATGATCTGGACTATGCAAATCTGGATGCTCTGACCGCTTCGCTCAATAAAAAACCCAGTGAGGATTATCTACGGTCTTCGCCCGAAGCGCTGGATATGGCGGTGCTGCAACGCCTTGCCGGTGATAGCCAGATAGCCGCTGATGCGACATCACCAACGCGCGTGGCACGGCTTTGGGCAGCGTGCAGCCTGCCGGACTTTCGTCAATTGGGCGCAGATCATCATGCGCGATTTGTCGCTCAGCTCTGGAACTATCTGAAAGATGGGGTTATCCCTCATGATTATGCTAGCCGCAAACTTGACGAGATTGACAATGCCAAAGGCGATGTCGGGACATTGTCCGGGCGGCTCGCGGCCATTCGCAACTGGGCCTATATCGCTGAAAGGCCGGACTGGCTCGACGGACGATCTGCCTTGGGCCAACGTGCCCGTGATATTGAGGAAAAATTATCTGATGCCTTGCACTCTGCCCTTGCCGAGCGGTTTGTTGACCGCCGCGCCTCTATCCTTATGCGCCGCATGACCCAGGATAGCGATCTCTTGTCCGTCACGCTTGACGATAATGATGTGGTGGCGGTCGATGGCGAAGCCATTGGCCGGCTGGAGGGCTTTCATTTCCATGTCGGATCTGATGCCAAATTGGCGGATCGTAAGATGCTGCTCGCTGCGGCGGAGCGGCATATCGGCGCATTATTGGCGGTGCGGGCCAAAGCGCTGGTCGATGATGAAGATAAGGCGTTTAGCCTGTCCAATACAGTGCTTGGCGGCATTTGCTGGCAGGGCATAGTTGTCGCGCGGTGGCAACGCAGCGGCAAGATGTTGGCGCCTTCCATGGTGCTGGATCGCTCGCTTGACGGACTCGATCATCAAAGCCGTGATGCCATTGCCGTGCGTTTGGCGGCATGGGTGAAAGCCGTGGAAGAACGGGATTTGAAAACCTTAACCGCTTTACAAACGCTTTCAGAAAACCCTGAATCAACCCCATCTATGCGCGCCGTGGCAACGCAATTGATTGAAAATGGCGGCGTGGTGGCACGTGGCCCTGCGATGCACGAACTGCTTGGCGCACTGTCTGATGAAGAGCGGCAGGCCTTGCGTAGTGCGCATGTGCGCATTGGCGCGCTTGATCTGTTTATTCCCTCTTTGAATAACCAGCGTACCCGCAAATGGCTGCACCATATCTTGGCGGTTTGGTATAAAAAAACGGCCTTGCCTGCTGATCCAATGGCAGGTCTGCCCGCCATGCTTGCGGTGCAGGCAGACAGTGAGGGCAAGACTGATGATGACCAAGCGCCTGATGCGCATCGTCAAGGGCAGCAAGAACGGCATTTGGGTTATAGGCGCGCGGGCAATAGTTGGCTGCGGGTGGATATGGCGGAAAAGCTGTTGCGTGCTGCGCATGATGCACGGCAGACAAGTAGCAAGCCAGCAAAAGCAGCGTCGCCAGCTCCGCCAAAGCCAACTCAATCAGCAATGGCAGAAAATGTTGAACCGGCGGCAATAGCAGATGTGCCGCCCTCTCAAACGGAATCATCACCGACTCAGCAGGTTGAGGGTAAAGAAGGGCCGCAGGTGCAAGCTAAACAAGGGAAGGCTGCCCAGCCCGAGCCCAAGTCCAAGCCCAAGCCCAAGTCCAAGTCCAAACCCAAGGCGGTGTTCGCGCTTTCTGATCATCTTGCGCTCTCTATCGGCCTTACCCGCGAAGATTGGGAGAAACTTCTGCGCACGGGTGGTTTCCGCAGGGCCAGTGCGCAGGATATATCTGCGGCAGGAGCAGATGCTGAAACACAGCCCGTTATGGCTGATGCAAAGACTGACACGCCCAAAGATGCCGTTTCCAAAGCAGCCAATGGAGAAACGAAGGAACAAGAGTCGCTCTCTAAAGATACGGCAGATAAAGATATAATAGCTGATGCCAGCGCAAAGGCTGGTGCCGAAACGGTGTCTGCCGAAGACACGGTTTTATGGCGTTGGACTGGGCTGAATAAACAGCGGCGACGCAAGCCAGTTTCTGGACGCAAAGAGGGCGGCCATAAAGGCCGGTCTGCCAAACCGCACGGAAAGTCAGGCGATGACCGCGGCAAGAGCGCGCATGCAAAAGGGCGTCCAAGCAATAGGTCTGGAACGGGTAAAGCCGGCCCAAATAATGCCGGGGGACAAAAGGGCAGACGCGGCAGTGCGCCGCAACGCGCTGCACCTATGAACCCTGAATTTGAAAAATTGCGTGCGCTTTTCCCACAAAAAACGCGGTCCGGTGGGAATAAAGGCAAAAAGCCCAAGGCAAAATCTGACAAGAAGTCTGATGCGCCACCAATGAATAAAGGGGATGGCGGTGCGGCTGGATAGTCTGCTTTGGCGCTTGCGATTGTCGAAGACACGGTCTCTCGCGCAGAAAACTATTGCAAAAGGGCATATCCGTATCAACCGCCAGCGTGTGACCAAGCGTCACCATATTGTGCGGACCGGTGATGTTCTGACTATCGCGATGGGCAGCAATGTGCGGACGCTAGAATTGCTGACATTGCCAGAGCGGCGCGGGCCGGCCAGCGAATCACAAAGCCATTATCATGTCATTGCGGAATATTCGCCCCGTACAGTGTCTGGAACATTGAAGCCGGAGGGGCCCTTAATAGCTTAGCTGATGATGGATAAAGTGATAATTTGCCAAGATAAAAGGTCTTTGGTTGACGCAAAGGGAAACAGTCAATAGCAACCATATAAGACATTCTAAGAGGAGCTACGCCAAAATGACCTATGTGGTGACAGACGCATGTGTGAAGTGCAAATATATGGACTGCGTCGAGGTCTGCCCCGTCGATTGTTTTTACGAGGGCGAAAATATGCTGGTCATCAACCCCAGCGAATGCATTGATTGCGGTGTGTGCGAACCGGAATGTCCGGCGGAAGCTATTTTGCCTGATACTGAGGACGGCCTGGAAAAATGGCTGGAAGTGAACACAGAATATTCTGAAAAATGGCCGAATATCACCGTGAAAAGAGATTCGCCTGCGGATGCGGACGAGTTTAAAGGTGTTGAAGGCAAGTTTGAGAAATTCTTTTCCGCTGAACCTGGCGAGGGCGATTAATCTATCGCTCTAACAAGCTCTAAAGCGCTGCTTTTGGGCTTGTCCATCAATTAGGGTGGAAACACTGTCATTTTTCTGTTATGAAGGCTTTTGAGCGCAGAGGCATTGAGTCTTTGCGTCTTTTTACATGGTGGAACTAAATGGCGAAAATATGCCATTTGTCTATGTGGTAATAGAATAAGTGAAAAATATTATGGCCTATTACCAATATTTCCCAGTGCGTTAGAAAGGTATTTTATGTCTGCCAAGGCTTTGCCCTTTGATGTGGGCGACTATGTCGTTTACCCAAAACACGGTGTCGGTCGTGTGATCGAATTACAGAATCAAGAAATTGCTGGAATGCAGCTCGAGCTATATGTTTTGCGCTTTGAAAAAGAGCGGATGACCCTGCGTGTCCCTACCAACAAGGTAGAAAGCATCGGCATGCGCAAATTGTCGTCTGACAAAACTTTGCGCGAGGCTCTCGACGTTTTGAAGAGCAAACCAAAGGTGAAGCGCACCATGTGGTCGCGCCGTGCGCAGGAATATGAAGCGAAAATCAATTCTGGTGATCTGGTCTCGATTGCAGAAGTGACCCGCGATCTGTTCCGCGCAGACGACCAGCCGGAACAGAGCTATTCTGAGCGGCAGATTTTTGAGGCGGCGT
Source organism: Parasphingorhabdus sp. DH2-15 (assembly GCF_051668705.1). Taxonomy (GTDB): domain Bacteria; phylum Pseudomonadota; class Alphaproteobacteria; order Sphingomonadales; family Sphingomonadaceae; genus Alterisphingorhabdus. The sequence goes on from NZ_CP196351.1 coordinate 168,836, forward strand.
CGAGCCGTTTGGCACGCGAGCTCGCTGCCATGGAAAAGACAGACGAGCCAACTGCTCTCACCAAAATTCTCGAAATTTTGAACGAGCATGCGCCGCTCTATTATGAGACGGCTGACGAAGCATAAGCTATCATCCACATTATCAAAGGCCGCCTTTGAGCGGCCTTTTTTATGTCTGCGTCCGAACATCAAAGCGCCAGAGCAACATAGTGATATTTGCCATAGTGTGGCTTGACGCAGCGGGCTTAAGCGTCAATGCTTTGCCTATGAACAGAATAATGCCCCGCTTCCTTGTCTCTTTCGCGCTATTGCTCGGCATGACCGCACTTTTAACGCCCATTGATACTGCTCATGCGGCGGAGCGGCGATACAGTACGGGCAATTTTAACTCTGTCCGTATCTTTGGTGACTTTGATGTTGTTATAGAAAGTGCGCGCGGTCTTTCTGTGCGTGCGGAAGGTGACTCGTTGCTGATTAACCGCATCATTGTTCGCAGTTCGGGCAGGGTATTGACCATAAGAGAGCGCAATGTCGGCACATCGCCGCCCATATTTGATGACCGTATTGATAAAGGCCGCGAACGCATAAAAATCTATATAACGGCGCCGGCCCTTGCTTCGGTGAGCTATCAGGGCGACGGCAATATCTCTGTCGCTGAACTGCAAGGCAGCAAAACCAGCATGACATTGATCGGCAATGGCACCGGCATGGTGCAGCGGGTTGATAGTGACAATTTGGTGAGCAATATCAATGGTCGTGCTGTACTGACTCTGCTGGGCAATGCCAAGCGGCATCGTGTCGTGTTGCGCGGCTATGGCGGTGTGGATGCGCTTGAGCTGAGCAGTGAAAATGCTGAAATTATAGCCGAAGGTCCGGTAATTGCGGAAATTGCAGTGTCGGACTCGGTTTCTGGTCTGGCCAATGATGGCGCTGATGTGCTGGTGGTCGGCACTGAAGATTGCTCGGTGCGTACGCCATCACAAGACCGTGCTTACGGCTCTGGTCTCGCCGCTGCCAATGTTCGCTGCATATTGGTTGATGACCGGCCCGAAGAAGAAACGCCGTCCGGCCAAGCTGATAAATAGCGCTAGCTTCCTATTTGCCGAAATCAGGCGATGCGTTAAATTCTCTCTGTTTCCACTGAGGCATCGGATGCCCTGATAGCAGAGATAATCTGCATCAAATGCTGGACATCTTTAACTTCAAGGTCGATTTCAAACACGTGGAATGGCTCTTCGCGCTGCACTAGCCGCAAGTTGATGATATTGGCCATATGGTGCCCCAGAATTGCGGTCAGTTCCGCCAATGTGCCGGGTTTATTTTGCAGGGTGGAGCGCAAACGCGCGGTTGCCCCTATGGCGCGCGGATCCCATGATAAATCGACCCAGTCAGCGTCCACACCATTGGCCAAAGTCATGCAGTCAATGGCATGGACCTCTACGGGCGAATTTTCACGGCGCAGACCAACAATGCGATCGCCCGGAACAGGGTGGCAGCATTGGCCCAGCTCATAAGCAAGGCCCGGTGTAAGGCCGCGAATGGTCAGTGCATGGTTAGGCCGTGGCCAATCATGTGGGCGCTTATCCTCGGCAGTGCTGCCCGGCACCAATGCTTCCATCAGCGCTTCATCAGTGATTTTGTGCGCACCAATTGCATGCATCAAATCTTCTTCGGTTGGGATGTCGAGCCTTTCCATGGCTGCTGTCATTGCTTTTTTGCCGATCTTGCCGGGCAATTGTTCGCAGATCTGGTCATAGAGCATACGGCCAACCGCGCCGATTTCCTCGCGTTCCTTATGGCGGACCGAGCGGCGGATAGCGGCGCGCGCTTTGCCGGTAACAACAAAGTTGAGCGATGATGGTTGCGGTGTGCTGCCCTCTGATTTCAGAATTTCAACAATATCGCCATTTTTGAGACCTGAGCGCAGCGGCGCTGTACGCCGGTTTATCCTTGCTGCAACGGCCTGATCGCCCAAATCGGTATGCACGGCATAGGCAAAGTCGAGAGCGGTTGCTCCGCGCGGCAATTGGTGCAGCACACCCTTGGGTGTAAACGCAAAAATGCGATCTTGATACATGGCCATGCGAGTATGCTCGAGCAATTCCTCAGCATCTTTGGCATTATCCAGAATTTCGAGCAGATCGCGAATCCAGCCAGCCTGCCCATCCGGTGTCGCATCATGCTGTTTATATGCCCAGTGCGCAGCCAGACCAAATTCACTCTGTCGATGCATCTCCTCGCTACGGATTTGTATTTCGACCTGCATGGATTCACCAAAGATGATGGCGGTGTGCAAGGAACGATACCCATTGCGCTTGGGTGTAGAAATATAGTCCTTGAAACGGCCCGGAATCATTTTCCAATTGCTATGGATGGCACCCAATGCGCGATAGCAATCTTCGACATTGTCCGTGATAATGCGAAAGGCAATAATATCGGTCATATCCTCAAAAGTGACATGCCGTTCAGCCATTTTGCGCCAGATAGAATAAGGATGTTTTTCGCGGCCACTCACTGTCGCGCGGATTTGTTTTTCGCTAATACAAAGGCCGAGCTCTTTACTGATAAGTTCAACCGGTTCAGCGCCGCCTTGCTTAATCAGTTCGAGCCGTTCGACGATCGTCGCATAGCCATTGGGCTCTAGTTGTTCGAACGCCAGAAGCTGCATCTCGCGCATATATTCATACATGCCGATACGCTCTGCCAAAGGCGCATATATCTCCATAGTTTCTTTGGCTATACGCTGGCGCTTTTCGGGCTTTTTGATGTGATGCAGGGTGCGCATATTGTGCAGCCTGTCGGCCAGTTTGACGAGCAGCACCCGCAGATCATTCGACATGGCAAGTAGGAATTTGCGCAAATTCTCCGCCGCGCGCTCATCATCTGTTTGCGCTTCAATACGCGATAATTTGGTAACGCCATCGACCATTTGGGCAATTTCTTTGCCAAACAGATCCTCAATTTCCTCGACGGTGGTCAGCGTGTCTTCAACCGTGTCATGCAGCAAAGCCGTGACAATGGTTTCCTGACCAAGCCGTAAATCGGTCATTAGGCCAGCAACTTCTATCGGATGGCTGAAATAAGGGTCGCCGCTGGCGCGTTTTTGGCTGCCATGTTTCTGCACAGAAAAGACATAGGCGCGGTTGATCAGCGCCTCATCTACATCGGGGTCATAACTTCTAACCCGTTCTACAAGTTCATATTGTCGCAGCATCTATACAGATGAAGTGCTTTTGCGAAAAATTGCAACAAAAAAGCCCGTATTTTCCAAAGCTGTCGTTCGGAAGAGGAAAAGAAACGACAGCAGATCATCTTTTAGATGGCTTGGAAAAATACGGGCCGAGTTTTGGTCTTGCGCAATGCAATGGCGGTTTTGGCTGGGCATTATAGCCCTGAGGTTAAGGGGGGCAGTGCCAAAACCGCCATCATGCTGAGACCAAATGGCGTTTAATTATGCTTTGGCGTTACAGGTGCTCATGTCTTCGGCGGCAAAAGCTTCACCACGAACACTAAAAGTTTCCAATGCGCCCATTTTCTTCGCCAACCGTGCACAGACATTGGTTGGGCGGCTTGTTGCTTTGCGAGCGCGGCATGTATCGCCTGAACACTGCCATACAACACCGCGGATAATTTCGGTTTTGGCTTCTTCAATCGGTGTGCTCAACTTGGCCACATAATATGGGCCTTTGGCCGCGGCGGCTGGGGCTGATGCCAAAACAACAGTTGCGGCAAAGGCGACAGCGGCTGCAAAAAACTTCTGGGCAAAATTTGGGGATTGGGTCATTATATATTCCTTAGTTGTAAAAATCGATGCAAGAGCTTAGGTTGCGAATCAATACCTAATATATTCAGTTTTTAGTTGCAACTAAAAACTTATAATTTGTGCCATAAGAGCATGTGGAGCGGATATTTATGGGAAAATTGCGTGAGCCTTTGGGCGAACTGACTGACAGTTGCGGGCTGCCTATGGCGCTTGAAGCGATGGGCGAACGTTGGTCATTTATGATCTTACGCGCCAGTTTCAACGGCCTTCATCATTTTGAGGAATTTCTTGAAGAACTGGGGATTGCCCGTAACATATTGTCCAACCGTCTGACGAAATTGGTGCAAGCAGGTATCTTAAAGCGTGCGCCATGCGTTGATGACCGTCGGCGCATTGAATATCGCCTGACCGAAAAGGGGCTCGATCTTTTGCCAGCCATGATCGCTCTGCGGCAATGGGGTGAGCGCTGGGGCACAGGTATTCCATCCAATCCAGTATTGTGTGATGAACGCGATAGATTGCCTATCGCGCAATTGGTGCTGCGGTCCCATGATGGTCGAACATTAGGGCCAAAAGACCTGTGCTGGATTGATGAGAATGACTTAGACAACATGGAGTCTAAGCATCAACCTGCCGATATTCGTCAATTGGTTGGCGGTTCCTGATCGCAATATATGGCTTATGATTAAGCGCTAGCGTCTAACCTTGTTGGGATTGCGCAGAAACCTTTTCTGCACGTGGCCGCAAATGCGCCAATGCAGCGTCATGAATGCCTTTGGCGCTACAAAGCACACCGAAATGCACCGGGCGCGGCGATGTAAAAATGAGTGGCTTACCTGTCGCTTCTGTTGCCATAGCCCCTGATTCCAGAACGATAAGCGCTGCCGCTGCCAAGTCCCAAGCATAGCCCCATCGTAAAGTGGCGACCAGGTCGGCCTGATCACTGGCGATCATAGCCATACGCAGCGCAATGCTGTTCGGCTTCTCTACCATGCTCAAAATATTGTCTGCTTCTGACAAACTGTCAGTCGGCACTCTTGCCCCGTTGAGAGATTGCCTCTGACTGCCGCTCAGCGTCTGACCATTGCAATCCGCGCCTTCGCCGCGCACTGCCATCCACATCTGGTCTTTTGTGGGTGCATAAAGTGCGGCCAATTGCGGGACGCCGGCAACGCAATAGGCCACAGAAACGGCCCAGCCATTTCGACCACGAATAAAGTCGCGCGTGCCGTCAATGGGATCGACAATCCACATAGGCTGGTCGTCATGGCGGCTAGCGGCATTGTCGCTTTCCTCTGAAAGCCAACCTGCATCTTTGTTCAGCCTACCCAGAGCCTCACGCAAATATCCGTCAACGGCCAGATCAGTTTTTGTCACGGGATGGCCCGGCGTCTTGTCCCAACTCTCTAATATTTTGCCAGGACGAAAATTTTCCAGCGCCAGCATACCGGCATCGCGAACAATTTGCGCCAATTCTTTAGGTTGAGGGGTGAGGGCCATTACTGGCCTGCGATAGTCATGCCATCAACCCGCAAAGTTGGTGTGTTGATAGCGCGGTGCATCGACAGATCGTCAGCTGCTGTCATCGCAGCAAACATATCCAGCAAATTGCCAGCAATGGTGATCTCGCTAACGGCCTCTGCAATAACCCCGCCACGAATGGCAAAGCCGCTTGCGCCGCGACTATAATCGCCTGTTACGGCATTCATGCCCTGTCCGGCCAGTTCTGTGACATATACGCCTTCTTCTATATCGGCCATCAATGTTTCCGGGCTGATGCTGCCAGCCACAAGATGGACATTGGTCGCAGAAATGCCGGGGCTTCCGCCAATGCCGCGACTGGCATGGCCAGTGGTTTCCATCCCCAGTTGAGCGGCCGCTGCACTGTTCAACAGCCAGCCAGTCAATGCACCATTATGCACCAGTTCCTTGCGTGTCGTGGCCACGCCCTCACCGTCAAACAGGCGTGAACGCAGGCCCCGCGCATAATGCGGATCATCAATGATAGAGATGGCACTATCAAAGATAGTTTTGCCCAGATGTTCCTGCAAGAAACTGGATTTGCGGGCCACAGATGTACCGCTAATCGCGCCAAGGAAATGCCCAATCAAACTGCCTGCCACACGTGGGTCAAAGATAACGGGCCGCACACCGCTTGCCATGGTCTGCGGGTTCATACGGGCTATAGCGCGTTCACCAGCACGTCTGCCAATGGCCTGCGGCGATTCCAGGTCGCTATAATGCCGCGCTGTGCGATAGGCATAATCGCGCTGCATATTGGCTCCTTCACCGGCCAGAACGCTGGCGCTGGTGCCAAATATTGATGTGCTATAAGCAGCGGAGAAACCATTGCTTGTAGCAAGAGCGATAAGCGACGACCCCGCACTCGCAGAACCGCCTTCAGAATTGGTGACACCATCAACTGCGCGCGCAGCATCTTCTGCAGCCAGCGCATCGGCCTGTAATATGGCAGGATCATTATGTCCGTTCTTGTCACTGAGCGCCAGAGCGTCCTGCTGCTGAGCAATATCTTCGCGTGTATAGAGCAATTCTTCAGGCGCAAGCCGTGCAAATTCATCTTCCGGTGCCAGCCGCGCCATGGCGATGGCGCGTTCTACCAGCTGTTCAAGCGATGCAGTATCAAAGCTGTTGGTGGAAACACTGGCATGCCTGGTGCCGTCAAACACGCGCAGGCCAAGGTCGCTGCTCTCACTGCGTTGCACATCTTCCAATGACCCCAAACGGATTTGCACATCGGTCGATTGTTCGCTGACAAAAATTGTGTCGGCTCCGGTCGCCCCTGCCTTGATAGCTCGGGCAACGCAGTCGGCCGCGATTTCGCGGGCTTTATCTTCTTCGATCATGACAAGACCTATCCTTCATGGCAGCTATATAAGCAAGGACCATAAGGAGGTTAATGCACTAAATTGCTTATCAATATGCTATATTGCCAGGCCATCTTTGCCAGCATAGGTGGGGCATGCCTATTGCTGCCCCATATTGGCTCGACATGCTTTTAGAAAATCGCGTGCAAAATTTTGGCAGTGCCGGCAACTATGAATGGGAAGGCAATGGCGGCACACCATAGCAAGATGGTATCGCGGCGGAACAGACGAGCATATGTCATGTCATCATTATCTGCCATATGTTCCCAGCGCCGTTCAAAGTTACGACACGCAGGAATGACAAGCGCGACGAGAGCGACCAAGGCAAAATAGGGCAGAATTGAGCGTGAGTCGCCTTTAATGGCCGACATGCCAACAAAGATTTGTAAACCGGTATAGGTTAATAGGGCATAGGCGATATGGTTGCTCATCTTTTGCGACCATGTCAGAGGCTTTGCAGTAGCCGCCGCATCATAATACGCTGTATTATCAAGGTTTTTCGATGGGTTCTTTGCTGTCTCAGCCATAGATTCCTGCCCCTTATTAGCTCTGGCATCATAGTATTTTCGTGGCGGTATTTATGCGATTATGTTGTGCAGCCGACCCCAAATAAAATGCCAAGCAGTTATGTTCCCAATAAGGAGGCTAGGCCAAGAATTATGAAAGCGCAATATCTGGATGTGTGAAACCATGTTGCGCGTAACTATCTGCTGTGATTGTTATGATTCAAGACATGCTATTATCCGCCGGTCCAGATACAAGGATCGCATAACATAGCGCCATGCACGAAATGTCTTCCAACATGAGCAAATGTAAATTTGGGGCTATAAAATTTTGCGAAGTGCTGTAAGATTCGTTCACGAAACAAAAAATAAGATGTCGCAAACAAAAGTAATATCATTGGCTGTCTTGCTTTCTATGACTGTATAGAGGCGTAGAGAGTCGATAAATCATTACACGTCCGTGCTTTGTGGCGTCCCTTTTGGGAGCCCGTTGATAATGACTGCCAATTTGCATTCGCCGTTGCCGTTGCCATGTGGCGCAACGCTGAAAAACCGTTTTGCCAAGGCTGCAATGACAGAGGGCTTGGCTGACCCATGTGGAATCCCCGGCGAAGACCTCAACAATCTTTATGGCCTCTGGTCTGATGGTGGCGCGGCTTTGCTGCTGAGCGGCAATATCATGGTGGATAGTGACCATTTGGAAAGGCCTGGCAATATTGTCATTGATTCCGAGTTAAACCGTGAATTGACAGATGGTTTGCTAGCCTTGGCCAGACATGCAACGCGCAATGATAATCATTTCTGGGCGCAATTAAATCACTCGGGCAGGCAAACCCCCAAAAATGTTAACCCTTCACCAAAGGCACCTTCGGCGGTGAAGGTGAATTTGCCGGGCGGGCAATTTGGCATGCCTATGGCCATGAGCGGTGATGAGATAAGCGATATCATCACCAAATTTGCCAATGCGGCCCGCACTGTAAAGGATGCTGGTTTTACCGGTGTGCAGGTCCATGCTGCCCATGGATATCTGCTATCATCATTTTTGAGCCCGCTCACCAATTTGCGCGATGATAAATATGGCGGATCATTGGAAAATCGTGCCCGTTTCTTGCGTGAAGTGGTCGCTGCGGTGCGCAGCGTTGTTGGCAAGACATTCCCCGTTGCGGTCAAACTCAACAGCGCGGATTTTCAACGTGGAGGTTTTCAGTTTGAAGACAGTCTGCAGGTGGCGCAATGGCTTGCCAATGATGGCATTGATTTGCTGGAGATATCAGGCGGCAATTATGAGCAACCTAAGCTATTAGGCCTGGCAGGCTTGGAAGAGGAGGAGCCGCAAAATGTCGCAGAATCCACTGGCCAACGTGAGGCCTATTTTGGCGATTTTGCCAAAGCGATGCAGGCGCAAGTGGCGATTCCTTTGATGGTTACAGGCGGCTTTAGAACGGCCGCTGCAATGGACTTTGCTGTGGATAGCGGCGCAGCAGATATTATTGGTATTGGCCGGCCAATGTGCACCATGCCTGATGCTCCACAGAAATTGCTCAATGGTTTGGAAAAACTACAAAGCCCTGAAAAGGAATTGGGCATGTTCCCTTCATGGCTGGGCTTTTTGCGCAATATAGGCATGTTTCGCGCTATGGAAGGCTTTGCCGTCCAATATTGGTTTTACGCCCAGATTTATGCCTTGGCTGAAAAAGGACAAATGGACATGCAGGTTACGCCTTTTCAGGCCTTTCGCATGGTTGAAGCGCGCAACAAGGATCTGATTGCAAAAAGAAAACGGTTGGTTTGCTAGCCCCAGAAAGACTTGGATGAGGAGGGCTTGGTCGCTTCCACGCCTATTGGTCGCCGAGCTCTTCCTGCCGCAATGTCTTCCGGTCCAGCTTGCCAATCAGCGTTTTGGGGAGTTCAGAGCGGATAACAACTTCGGTCACACGTTCATGCTTGCCCAATTGCGGGTTCAGCCATGCTTTTATGGTTTCGCCATCTGTGGCTTGCGGGCTGTTAAGAGTAACAAAAGCCTTGGGGCATTCGCCAAGATATGCGTCGCCAACACCAATGACCAAGGCCTCTTTAATATCCTCATGCTGGTATAAAATCTCTTCAATCTGACTAGGGAAAACCTTAAACCCGCCGACTGAGATCATATCTTTGATGCGGTCCACAATGGCGACATAGCCTTCATCATCTATGGTCGCGACATCCCCTGTCCGCAGGAAACCATCGATAAAGACGCCTGAATCAGCATCCGGCCGGTTCCAATAGCCTTGCATCACTTGCGGTCCGGAAAAGATTAATTCACCGGGCTCTCCGTCCGCCACTGCCGTGGAAGGGTCTTCCTTATCCACCAAGCGGATCAATGTACCGGGCAAGGGTTGGCCGATAGAACCAGTTTTGTTCAACCCTTCATAAGGATTGCATGAAACTACGCCGCTGCTCTCTGTCAGGCCATAGCCTTCGACAACTTTTGCTCCCGTCGTCTTTTCAAAGGTTGCTTTTACCTCTGCCGGCAAAGGCGCACCGCCTGAAATACAGGCACGTAATGAAGAGAAGTTTGTCTTCTCCGTACGGGGATGGTCAATCAATGCCTGATACATTGTCGGCACGCCCGGCAATGATGTCACCTTGGTGCGGTCAATGGCCGCCAGTGCCTGAGCCGCATCGAAACGTGGCAATATCACCATCTCGCCGCCGTTTAACACGGTCCGGTTCAGCACACAGGTGTTGGCAAAAACATGGAAAAAGGGCAGCACGCCCAAAATACGGTCTTCGGCGGTATGATCAGGGTCGATCATATTCACCTGACGGGCATTGGCGGTCAGATTCTGGTGGGTCAACATCGCGCCTTTGGGCGTTCCCGTTGTGCCGCCAGTATATTGCAGCAGTGCTATATCCTTTTCTGGATCAATAGACACAGGCTGAACATCACCGTCATTATCTATCAGATCAGAAAAGCGGGAAACACGCGGGTCATCAGGGCGTTTGGCAATATCCTTGCCTTTGAATAAACGGTAAAATACGGATTTAATGCCGGGCAAGGCGCCTTCGACCGAACCAACAACCAATTTGCGCAGGCTAGACTGATCAAGCACCTGCAATGCTGTTGGCAATAATGCAGCGGCGGTTAGCGTGAACAATATAGTGGTGCCGCTATCTTCTACCTGATGGGCCAGCTCATCCACGGTATAGAGCGGAGAAAAATTTACCAGAGTCGCACCAGCGGCCATTGCGCCATAATAAGCAGCAACATAATGCGGCACATTGGGCAGAAAAAGGCCAATGCGATCACCCTTGCCAACGCCCATTTGCTGCAAGCCTTTGGCGACACGCTGTGCAGCCTTTGCAGTGTCGGCATAGCTAAATTTGCGGCCCATAAAATCAATCGCAGGCGCATCGCCTTTGCGTTCAGCGCTGCGGAAAAGCATGTCGGGCAGGCTAAGCGGCGCAAATGTCTGATCCCATGCTGGCGGATGATTATAATGGCGCGACCAGATTATATCGGTGTCTGCGGAGATGTCAGGCTTAGGGTTATTCATCGACCACTTTCAAGAAAAACAGCGCATTTCACGAGATGCATTGTTATAAGGAATTAACTACTGACATTTATGTCAGCAAGCGGCTTTTAAGCGAACACCATGTCCTTGACAAGCGATAGCCTATATTTGTTTGGTCTTATAAGTAGTTCGCAGGGCAGACAGATCTGGTTACGCCGAACCTAGCTGAGTGTAATCCGCCTTTTAAGCAGCGCTGAACCAACCAACACCATCACGGTTTTCGCATTGCGCGCGGCCGGTCCGCTCCAGATGACGCAAATGGGCCATGGCTTCGCCTGCAGCCAATCCGTAGACGCTGTCATCGATCGTCCTATCAAACAATAGGTCAAAACAATCAGTGGCGCGCAATTCGCGCTTGGCCAGTTCTGCCTCTAACGCATCCAGTCTTTGATGATGACCTTGCGCCAATATGTCGAGCCGGTGCTGAACGCCGGTAAAGGGGTAACCATGGGCCGGCAGCACCAGCATGTCATCCGCCAGAGCATTTTTGAACTTATCGATACTGGCCAGCCACTCGCCCAATGGGTCGCTATCCGGTTCGGCATCCATCAATGAGACATTGGAAGTGATACGCGGCAAAATCTGGTCACCAGCAATGATGACGCCATTATGATGATCGACAAAGCTGCAATGTTCAGGCGTGTGTCCACCGCCAGTTATGGCGTGCCATTGGCGCTTGCCGACAGTAATAACATCGCCATCATTGATACGGCGATGGCTGATCGGCAGGCGCGATACAGCGCGCGCAAAATTGCCCCAGCCTTGCTTTGCAAATTTTGCTAGCCGCTCTTCAGAATAACCATTAAATTTGCGCAGCGCGACGGCTTCTTTGGGCGGTGCGTCTTGAATATCTGATGTCAGCATCCGCGCCATCAGCCACTCAGTGCGGTTCATCCATATCTTGACCTTGAACTTGTTGGCCAGCCATCCTGCACAGCCAATATGATCGGGGTGAAAATGGGTGACCAATATACGGGTCAGCTCTTTGTCTTTTAACGGCCCTGCAAATAGTGACTTCCAGCTATCAATTGCTGGCGGCATAAACAGGCCGGTATCGGCAATCGCATAGCCATTTTCGACATCATTATCATCGCCCAGCAACCAGATATTGATATGGTTCAGATTGCCCGGCACGGGCAGGCGTGTCCAACCGATATCCGGCAAGAGCGGGAATATGGTGCCATATTCGGGTGCTTGCTCACCCAAAGGGTAGGTCAGCCCCTTAAATTCGGTAGGCTCAAAGCCATGGTCAGCCAGAAGCGTCCAATCCGGCTCGCCACTGGCTGTCTCAGGCGCTGTGCTGGCCATCAATTTTCAGGGTTGCTGCCCAGCGGTTCACCACCCAGCAACTTGGCTGTCATGGCTTCTTCTTCAGCTTGTTTTAGAGCATCTTCTGCGGCCTGACGTTCGGCTGCGCGCTCAGCCTGTAATTGCTCGATCATCGCAGCGCGATCACCCCCAAGGCGGCTATCTTCATTATCGCTGGTGGCAATTCCGGCACGCTTAGCGGCTTTCGCTACAACAGCATCCAGATCACGCTGGCTGCAAAGGCCGAGTGTTACAGGGTCTTTGGGTTGAATATTGGCGATGTTCCAGTGACTGCGATCACGAATAGCGTTGATGGTGTTGCGCGTGGTACCGATCAGCTTGCTGACCTGACCATCGGAGATTTCCGGGTGATTGCGCAGCAACCATGCAATACCATCAGGCTTATCCTGCCGCTTAGAAACAGGTGTGTAGCGTGGGCCTTTGGTCCTGTGCTTTTGCTCGGGCCCTTTGGCGATGATGAGGCTATAATCTGGATCGGCCTGACCTTTGTCCAGCTCTTCCTGTGTTAGCTCGCCGGCCTGAATCGGGTCGCGCCCCGTATATTTGGAGCTAGCCAGATCGTCCGCCATCGCCTGCACTTCCAAAATATGCAAACCGCAAAATTCGGCAATTTGTTCAAAGCTAAGACCCGTATTGTCCACCAGCCATGAAGCGGTGGCGTGCGGCATAAGCGGCTTTACACTTGTATCGGCCATGATCTGTTTTCTCCTGTCAGCCGGATATTGCTATCATGGCATGATGTCATCAAGCCGCGCTGCATCCGGGATATGCAAATAATAATGGCCACCCCATGCAGGGCGGCCTTCATCCTCTCGGTACGCTTTTTTTCCGTCATCGGCAAGACTTGTTGCACTTGGCACATACTTCTTACCGATTTTGCCATGAGATAGCGTGGGCAAATGCGATTCCGCCTGCGTCGTAACGCTATCGTTCTGGTTTAAACAATCGTCAAGAATTTGCGGATAAAATGACTGTATCAGGAGGGGATGATGAAGAATATCATGATGATTAAACGCATTGTTGCGATTCTATTGGGCAGTTTGCTTCTGACAGGGTGTTTTGGCAGCAAAGAGCAGGAATATATCGTTAAAAAACCTGCCTCTCAGCTCTATCAGATCATTTCCAGTCTTGAGCTTAATGGCTCGGCACTGGGTTCCTATGCAGATGCGGCCAATACCATTACGGTTAAGCGCGTCAATAATGAGTCCGTCACCTATAAATTTACGTCCGAGGAAGAACAGGATGGCGCGACAATCGCATTTCGGTTTCAGCCTTCGACAGATGGTAATGCGACCAAGGTGCTGGTGACCTACGACATCCCGGCAGTCAATGTTGGCGATGGCAAGTCACTAGGCAAATCGGCGGGCGAATATTTTGTCGTGCCGACCCTTGTGCGCAAAGCCTTCAAAAAGGATTTGAAAAAGCTGTTCAAAGCGATTGAGAAAAGCGAGCCGCACCGCCAATCTGCACGCGAACTGAATCTCGCCTTTCATGCGGTCAGTTTGGTCACCAACCCTAAGAAAATGCGGTCGCTCGTGGAATCTGATTCTTCTCGCTATGCAGTGTTGAACAATAGTTTTCGTGATGGTGGTGGGCGTGATTATGCTGGTTCGTCCACCAATATCGATGCGGCGAGCAAGGGCGGCTGGGCCACGGATAATGCACGGCCGATGAACGATGCTAAGCCGATGACCGATACGGATAATACCGAATTGAGCACATGGTAAGCGCTAGTCGTAATAGTCTTTTGGCAATAGCGCTTTAGTCGTCAGCCACTTTCAACACTATCTTGCCGATATGTGCGCCAGATTCCATATGCTGATGAGCGTCTGCAGCCTGATCCAGCGGAAAGACTGTATCAACCGTTGGCGTCAATGCCCCTGCATTGACTATCGGCCAGACAATATTGTGGATCTCATCAGCCAATAGGGCTTTGAATTCACCGCTGCGCGCTCTCAATGTCGAGCCAGTGAGCACAAGCCGTTTGCGCATAATCTCAACCATGGAGATTTCCGCTGTCAGCCCGCCTTGCACGGCAATGGTTACATGACGGCCATCTTCTGAAAGGCAGGCCATGTTGCGGGGTACATAATCGCCAGCCACCATGTCGATGACAATATTGACGCCGCCGCCATCGGTCAGCCGTTCAACCTCAGCGACAAAGTTCTGCGTCTTGTAATTAATAGCCGCATCAGCGCCAGCATGGAGAGCCGCCGCGCATTTTTCATCCGAACCGCATGTGACATAAATGGTCATATCGAACAATTTCGCCAACTTAATCGCCATCATGCCGATGCCGCTGGTGCCGCCATGGACCAAGACGCTTTCGCCTTTGCGGGCATAGGCGCGTTCAAACAGATTGTGCCAGACGGTGAACAATGTTTCAGGCAATGCTGCCGCTGATGGCATATCCAATATTTCAGGCACGGGCAGGCAATGGCGGTAATCGGCACAGCAATATTCTGCATAGCCGCCGCCTGCGACCAGAGCGCATACTTTTTGGCCCATCATTTCAATTGGAACATTTTTGCCTGTTGCAACAACAGTGCCGGATATTTCCAGTCCGAAGATTGTCGGCGCACCGGCTGGCGGCGGATAAAAGCCTTTGCGTTGGATAATATCGGGACGATTTACTCCGGCATAAGCAACTGCAATCAGCAGATCATCATCACCAGGTTCCGGCACCTTATGCTGGCCCAATATCAACGCATCGGGTCCACCAGGCTGCGGCGCATCGACGGCGCGCATCATATTCGGAATATCGCCGTCTCGTCTAGGATCTGTACCACCTGTCATATTGCCCACCGAGCCCCCTCTATAACGTGATTTTAGTACGATTATGCTATTTTGTTATTTTTGCGGAATAGTTTATTGACAGCTTGCAGCAACAGGTCAACATTAACGCCATGGATGAAGACGATTTTACTACTGGATTTACCGCCGCAAAGGGCGATGATGTGCTGGCACAATTGGCAAAGACTGACCTTGATCCGCTGTCAATTGATGAACTGAATGAACGGGTTGCTGCGCTAAAAGTTGAAATCACCCGATGTGAAGTGCATCGTGACAAAGCATCGAGCCACCGCCTCGCCGCAGAAGCGCTTTTTGGCAATAAGAAAAGCTAATTATTCTGGGCACCATCGCAAAGTTTCAAAAGCCACCTATATATTATTGAGACGCTGGTAACCTCAAACATTTGGGTATCAGGTAAATCTATTATGTTATTTGCCGTGAGAACACAGGTTACGGCAAAACTGTGTCAAAACCGTTTTTGGCCTTGCAAAATGCCGAATTTATGCGCTGATTGGCCGTAGTGAATCGAAAGAGAAAACGAGAATATGCCTTCATTTACAGAATCGCTGGAAAAAACCATCCATCTGGCATTGCACAATGCTAAGGAGCGGCGCCACGAATATGCCACGTTAGAGCATTTGCTGCTCGCGCTGGTCAGCGATGAAGATGCATCCGAAGTGATGCGTGCATGCGGCGTTGATCTGGAAGAGCTGAATGACACTTTGGTGCATTATCTCGACCGTGAGTTGGAATCACTGAAAGTCGATCAAGATGTAGAGCCAGCGCCGACCTCGGTTTTTCAGCGTGTTGTGCAACGCGCCTTGCTGCATGTCCAAAGCTCTAATCGCGATGTTGTGACAGGTGCTAATGTATTAGTGGCCCTGTTTTCAGAGCGGGAAAGCTATGCCGTATATTTTCTGCAGCAGCAGGATATGAGCCGTCTCGACGCTGTTAGCTATATTAGCCATGGCATTGGCAAGGGTGGGCAGGCCGGCAGTGCAACACCGCCCGAAGGCGCAGAAGATCAAGCGGAAGCCGCAAAAGGCGATGGCAAGAGCAAGAAAGAAAGTGCGCTTGACCAATTCACCGTCAATCTAAACAAAAAGGCCGAGGACGGCAAAATCGATCCGTTGATTGGCCGCGGTCCAGAAGTGGATCGCACTGTACAGATTTTGTGTCGCCGGTCGAAAAATAATCCGCTTTATGTTGGTGATCCAGGGGTCGGTAAGACAGCCATTGCCGAAGGTTTGGCCCGCAAAATTATTGAAGGCGACGTTCCTGAAGTCTTGCTGGAGGCTGTGATCTACTCTCTCGACATGGGCGCTCTGCTGGCAGGCACACGCTATCGCGGCGATTTTGAGGAGCGGCTTAAGCAAGTTGTATCCGAGTTGGAAAAATTGCCGCATGCCGTTCTGTTCATTGATGAGATTCACACCGTGATTGGCGCGGGCGCTACCTCTGGCGGCGCCATGGATGCTTCCAACTTGTTGAAACCGGCTTTGTCCGGCGGTTCTATCCGCTGTATCGGCTCGACCACCTATAAGGAATTTCGCAATCATTTTGAGAAAGACCGGGCTTTGCTCCGGCGCTTCCAGAAAATCGATGTGGCGGAACCGAGTATTGATGACACCATCAAGATTTTGCGTGGTTTACGTTCGGCCTTTGAAGACCATCATAAGGTCAAATACACGCCTGATGCCCTGAAAACCGCTGTGGAGATGTCTGCGCGCTATATCAATGACCGCAAATTGCCGGATAAGGCGATTGACGTGATTGATGAGGTCGGCGCGATGCAGATGCTGATGCCGCCTTCTCGTCGCCGTAAAACCATTACTGCGCGCGAAATTGAGGCTGTGATTGCGACAATGGCGCGGATACCACCCAAATCTGTATCAAAAGATGATCGCAAGCAATTGGAACATCTTGAGCGTGATTTGAAGCATGTTGTGTTCGGGCAAGATGTTGCGATCAGCAAATTGTCGAGCGCTATCAAATTGTCACGAGCTGGCTTGCGTGAGCCGGAAAAACCAATTGGCAATTATCTCTTCAGTGGCCCGACAGGTGTCGGCAAAACAGAGGTGGCTCGCCAATTGGCAAGTGTCATGGGCATTCCGCTCCAGCGTTTTGACATGTCAGAATATATGGAGCGTCATTCGATTAGCCGTTTGATCGGCGCGCCTCCAGGCTATGTTGGCTATGACCAAGGTGGTTTGCTTACCGATGCTGTCGATCAAAATCCGCATTGTGTGCTGTTGCTCGATGAAATTGAGAAGGCGCACCCTGATCTGTTCAATGTGCTGTTGCAAGTCATGGACAATGGCAAGCTGACCGACCATCATGGCAAGACCGTTGATTTTCGCAATGTGGTGCTGATCATGACGACCAATGCTGGTGCCGCCGATATGGCGCGTGAAGGCATTGGCTTCGGCAATAATGACCGTGAAGATGTGCAGGAAGATGCCGTGAAGAAAATGTTCACGCCAGAATTTCGCAACCGTCTCGATGCGATTGTCCCGTTCACCTATTTGTCACCAGAGGTTGTTGCTCGGGTCGTTGATAAGTTCATCTTGCAACTTGAGCTGCAATTGGCTGATCAGAATGTGCATATCCAGCTGGATGCAGATGCGCGGGCATGGCTTGCTGAGAAAGGCTATGATAAACTCTTTGGTGCCCGTCCCATGGGTCGTCTCATCCAAGAGAAGATCAAGCAGCCTTTGGCGGAAGAGCTATTGTTCGGCAAATTGGCGCAAGGCGGCGAAGTCTCTGTGCATATGAAAGACAAGCAGATGGCGTTTGAAATCACCGCTGCACCGCCGCGCGGTTCTGGCAAAAAACCGAAAAAGAAAGTCCCTGCCAAGAAGGGCTAGGCGACAGGAACATCATGGCCTTTGGGCAAACATAGAGGCAGGGACCAACAGGTCTTTGCCTTTTTGTTTGTTGGTTTCGCATATTTATTGATCAGCTTGGCTTGACAGTTTGCGTGTCAAAAAAATTTGATTTTTGTCGTAAAGCTGCTTGCTTTTCTACGTTAAGCAGTTGTAACAATAGCACAAACATATGGTCAGAATGTCGAGGAAGCCATGAAATCTGTGACGTATATCAGCACGGCCAAAGAAGTTTTTGATAACGCCGCATTGGATGATTTGCTGTCACAATGCCGCGCTTATAACGCCAAAAATGATATTACGGGATGCTTGGTGTATAATGGAATCAACTTTCTGCAATTGATTGAAGGCCCTGAAAGCTCGATTGATTTCTGCATGGCGCGGATTATTGCTGACGACAGGCATAGCGGCGTTGTTGGCATTCGCAGTGAGACGATTGGTGTAAGAGAATTCCCTAGCTGGACCATGGCAGGGCGGTTATACCCCGATTCAAAAGGCCAATCCAGCGTTGGCATTATTGATGAAGTTTTGCAGGGTGCGCGCTCCCAGACACGGGCAATTTTCTCCAGCTTCACAACTTTGAAAGCGGCCTGATCCGTATCACACCTTGAGAGTTACGCCGCTTAGGCTTATATATTTCTCATGAGTGATATCCAACTGCTTCCCGGCGCGGCCAAACGCGTTACACAAATTGCTGAAAAGCTCGGCAAAGAGGCCATGCTGCGCCTGTCTGTTGAAGGCGGCGGTTGTTCGGGCTTCCAATATCGTTTTGGCTTGGCCGATTCGATTGAAGATGATGATAAAGTTGCCGAATGCGACGGTGTTAAGCTTGTGGTTGATGAAATCAGCCTTGATCTGGTGCGCGGTGCAGCGGTTGATTTTGTCGAAAGCCTAGGCGGCGCATCTTTTCAGGTAACCAACCCCAATGCTGCCTCTGGCTGCGGCTGTGGCTCCAGCTTTTCTGTCTAAACAATGCCGCATATGCGTGCGCAAATTGGCAAATGTCTTTGAAGCATGGGCGCAATGGCGCTAGACCATGCGCATGATAAAAATTGCCAGTTTTAACATTAACGGGATCAAGGCCCGTTTGCCGCGTCTGATTGAATGGTTGGAGGAGACGCAACCCGATATTGCGTGCTTGCAGGAAATCAAAACGCAGGATGAGGGCTTTCCCATCGCGGAGTTTGAGAAGATTGGCTATGGCGCCATCTGGCATGGCCAAAAAAGCTTTAACGGCGTGGCGATATTGGCCAAGGGGAGCGAGCCGGTCGAAACCAAAAGGGGGCTGGATGGCGAACCAGAGGATGACCATTCGCGCTATTTAGAGGCTGATGTGACTGTTGGCGATGATGCGTCACCGCTGCGTGTGGCCAGCATCTATCTGCCCAATGGCAATCCATTGCCCGGCCCGAAATTTGATTATAAATTGCGCTGGATGAAGCGCTTGCGGGCGCGGGCGGCGGAAATCTGGGCAGAAGAAGTGCCTGCGGTTCTGGCCGGTGATTATAATGTTATCCCACGCGATAATGATGTGTTCTCTGTCAACGCCATGGCGTCTGATGCGCTGATGCAGCCGGAATCACGCGCCGCCTATCGCTGCTTGCTGGCGGATGGGTGGACAGATGCGCTGGGCAATTGGCACCCGCAAGGCAATATATGGACCTATTGGGATTATCAGCGCGGCGCATGGCAACGCGATAATGGCTTTCGCATAGACCATCTGTTGCTCAGCCCGCAAGCGGCAGACCGGCTGAGTGCATGCGGCGTCGATAAAAACCATCGCGGCCGCGAAAAAGCCAGCGACCATGCACCAACATGGGTGATTTTGGACAGATGAAGAGACGGCTGATGCATATAGTGATCGCCCTAGTGGCCCTCTATTGCATCATCGTGCTCGCTCTATGGGCCATGCAACGCAGCCTTTTTTATTATCCAGACCCAAATTTGCCATCATCGGCTGAGGTTGAGCAATTCGGCTTTGCGCCCTTGGGCATTTCTGTGCCTGATATTGGTGATGGTGAGATGACCAGCTATTGGCGGCCACCGGCTGATCCAACAAAGCCAGTAATCATCCATTTTCACGGCAATGCTGGCAATATCGGCAGTCGTTTGCCGGTCTATAAACAATTGACGCAAGACGGCGCAGGGCTGCTTGCCATGGGTTATCCGGCATATGGTGGCAATATAGGTGATGCGAATGAGCAGAATTTCTATGCCGATGCACAGGCGCATTATGCATGGCTAATATCCCATGGCATCGCGCCAGAGCGCATTGTGGTTTATGGAGAGTCCATCGGTACCGGACCAGCGACATGGCTGGCATCACAGCAAAAAGTGGCAGGGCTGGTTTTAGAAGCTCCCTATGCTGCTTTTGACGAACTGCTTGCGCAAAAAGCGCCCTTTGTCCCTGCAAAGCTGATCGCCCGAGACCGATATCGTAGCATTGACCGTATCGCCAATATTGCTGCACCTTTGTTATGGATTCATGGCGAGGAGGACACGCTTATCCCCATCAGCGAGGGGCAAAGGCTGTTTGATGTCGCCAAGTCGCCCAAGCGTGCGGTCAAACTTATCGATACGGGCCATAATGACATATGGCGCAATGATATCGGGCCTTTGGTGCGGCAAAGCCTAGAGGGTTATGTTAAGACCGCAGGTGAATAAGCCGTCACCAAGCGGCTCAATGCCCAACGCTTTCCCCGCGCTCCAGACCAGATAGGGCGAGCTGTTGATCAATTTTCCTCAACTATTCGCGCAGAGTCTCATTGAAGAACAGCAAGACCCGACGAATATATTCAGCATCGTTAAGGTCGCTAACCTGAGCATGGTCCAGCTTCCCAACGATCCACAACCAGTGCTTTCCGGCAAAGGCCTGCATGAGCGCCTCACTCTCTGCTACTGGCGTATAAACATCGTTTTCGCCGCCAATTACAAGCACTGGATTACGGAAACGTGTTGCAGCATTGATCGGGCTTACCGCGTCAGGCGCAACGCCAAACCGAAAGCGTGACTGCTGTGTTAGCAATGGTGTCAACATGGGTGATAAAATGGGGTGGCCTTGCACCGATATACGGTTACCAATTGCCCTCTCCAGATCGGGATAGACGGCCTGCAAAATCATAGAGTCTGCCTCGGTTGCGACATTCTTGCTCAATAATATCGCTGCGCCGCCTAATGAAATGCCGATCACGCCAATTTTACTGTCAGGACGCTCTGCTTTGATCCATGTAAGAGCCGCTTCTGCGTCTCTGGCTTCATTCCAGCCAAAACTTTTCCGTTCAGCAGCAGACTGCCCATGGCCGCGAAAGTCTATTGCCATCGCAGTATAGCCAGCTTCGTTCAACCATGGGATGTGCCCGCCAAACTGACCGCGTGAAGCTCCATTGCCATGCAGCAAGAGGATAACGGGCGCGTTATTGTCCTCGACTGGAAAGAGGCTCGCTTCAATGCTGACGCCGTCGGTTGTCTGCAGCGTCAGTCGTTGCTCATTGTTTGCAAGGGGCGGAACGTTGTAATTGGTTGGTGCCGTGGCTATCTGGCCAAAGGCGATGACACCGGCCATTAGACTGAACAGGAAAGTGCCAAAAAGTATCGCAAGTTTTTTGAAGGTCGCGCGGCTCAATGCCCAACGCTTTCCCCGCGCTCTAGGCCAGATAGGGCAAGTTGTTGATCAATTTGTTCCATCAGCCGTTCCAGTCCGGCTTCGCTGCTGGCTTCTGCGCGGGCGACCAGAACATCCTGTGTATTGCTGGCGCGCAATAGCCACCAGCCATCAGCGGTATTGACCCGTGCGCCATCGGTGTCATTTACTGCCGCGCCATTGGTTTTCAGCCGCTCTAACACCTCGTCAATCACTGCGAATTTCCGGCTTTCATCGACCTGAAAACGCATTTCAGGTGTGTTGATCATTTCGGCCATATCGCTGCGTAATTCGGTGACGCTTTTCTTCAGCACAGTGGCTGCCGTGATCAGCCGGACCGCAGCGTAAAGGGCATCGTCAAAACCATAATATTCATGCGCGAAGAACACATGCCCGCTCATTTCACCAGCCAATGGTGAACCTGTTTCCTTCATTTTGGACTTAATTAGGCTGTGGCCAGTTTTCCACATCAGCGGCTCACCGCCTAGCTCATCAACACGATCATACAGTGCCTGACTTGCCTTAACATCGGCGATAATCGTCGCTCCTGGCACTTCCTGAAGAACATGGGCCGCATAGATTTGTAGCAGCTGATCACCCCAGATTACACGGCCTTCACCGTCAATTGCGCCTATACGGTCGCCATCGCCATCAAAAGCCACTCCGAAATCGAGCTTCTTGTCCGCGACAAGGGCTTTCAAATCAGCGAGATTTGCCTCTTCGGTCGGGTCAGGATGGTGGTTCGGAAAGTTTCCATCCACCTCAGTATAGAGGCAATGATGTTCACCAGGCAGTTTTTTGACCAGCTTTTCCAGTATATGGCCAGCCGCGCCATTGCCTGCATCCCAACCAATGCGCATCGCGTCGCCAGAAAAGCCTTCGACCAAACGGTCAACATATTGATCGATAATATCCAGCTCGCGCGTTGCCGCGACGGCGCTAGCATCGTCGCCATCGATCCAATCACCAGTCGCCGCCATACGGCCCAGTTCCTGAATATCCGCACCGAAAAATGGACGGTTTTGAAAGACCATCTTGAAGCCATTATAATTGGCGGGGTTATGGCTGCCGGTTATTTCAATGCCGCCATCAACATTGTCTAACACGCATTCGGCATAATAGAGCATAGGCGTCGGCCCCATGCCAATGCGCACTGCAGCTACGCCGGAATCATTCAGTCCATTGACCAAAGATTCTTCCAGCATGGGTGAGCTGACCCGGCCATCATAACCCACGGCAACACAGCTGCCGCCAGCACGGGCAATTAAAGTACCAAAACCACGGCCAATAGCATAGGCATCAGCTTTGCCCAATGTCTCACCTATGATGCCGCGGATATCATATTCGCGCAATGATGTAGCATGGAATTGATGGCTGTTCGGCTTGCCCATATGAAATGGCCTTTCTGAATGATAGGAGCGATTATTCTTATTATAACGGTATTGTTACAAATTAACTTATGGGAAAATATTGGTGCAGGCCCAATATAGTCAAAAGAAAGATTTTTGCGCAGGAATTTTTTCAACTTGGGTTCCGGGCAGGTGCAGAGCAGTCACCATCTGTCGCAATTCCTGCCGTGCCAAAATATGACTGGTGCCAAGGTCACCCAGATAGCCCTTATCCAATAATGTTAGGCCAGAAGGGAACAGCTCGCGGTAAATGACGCGTTCGCTTAGCCCTGGAATGATGCGGAAACCGACCCGCTTTGACAATTGGGCCAATGCATCCTCCATACGCTGCATATTGCGTGCGCTGACATGCTGCACACGATTGCGCATAACAACCCAATCCATGGTTTTCTGGCTATTCTGTGCACGCGCTTTGCGCGCTTCAAAGATCAATTCTGCGTAAAAGCTGATGCGCTTTACTTTGAAAGTTTGCGGATCGACCGAGCCGATCAGATCAAAATCGACAAAGCTATCATTCATGGGCGTGACCAATGTGTCTGCGCAAGTGGCGACATAGCGGGCAAATTTGTCATCGCGCCCCGGTGTATCAAATATCAGAAAGTCATGGCCCTGACCTTCTTTGGCGATCATCTGGTCCAGCCTGGCCAGACTATCATATTCAAATACTGCATAGTTTGCGATGGGCAGATCAGCCTTGATACGCGCCATCGTTTCGGCGCGGTTCTCCAAATAGCGGTAAGATGTCCGCTGACGTGGATCAAGATCAATAACGCCGACAGAAAATCCGCGATAGGCCAGAGAAACCGCCAAATGTACAGCCGATGTGGATTTACCCGTACCGCCTTTTTCATTAGCGAAGACAATATAATGGGGGTCTCCGTCACTGCGCGGAGTGGTCAAAGCCATGTGCTATTTCCAATACCGCAAATGGCGATCACTCTCATTGCCCCCTTGACCATAATAATGGTAATTGCCCCGTTGCGATTCACGCATGACTTTTTGAGATCATCGCACAACCGCCTTTTCGCGCAGATGGTTAAGCAAAGCAAGTCTCACATTAAGGGAGTTTCACAGTGCAAGCAGTTTCTGACATTATGTCGCTTCGCACCGCCACAAAAGATCTGCGCAATACAGGTGCATCGCTTGCTCTGGTGCCGACCATGGGCGCGTTGCACGATGGCCATCTTGCACTGGTGGAACAGGCCAAGCGCCGCGCGGACCATGTTGCGGTGTCTATCTTTGTCAACCCGACCCAATTTGGCGAAGGCGAGGATCTGGATGCCTATCCCCGTCAATTGGCCCGAGATAAAGCCTTGCTGGAAGAGGCAGGCGCGGCCCTGCTTTGGGTGCCCGATGTTCAGACCATGTATCCGGCCGGTTTCCAAACGGTGATTTCTACGCCTCAGGCTGCACAAGGCCTATGCGGTGCAAAGCGGCCGGGCCATTTTGACGGCGTTGCCACCGTGGTGTGTAAACTGCTTAATCAGGTGGACCCCGATATCGCTCTGTTTGGAGAGAAAGATTATCAGCAATTGGCGGTCATAAAGTCTATGGTCCGTGACCTTGATATGGATGTCACTATTGAAGGTGTGCCAACCATCAGAGAGGCGGACGGACTGGCAATGTCTTCGCGCAATGCGTATTTGAGCGTTGAGCAGCGCCAGTCTGCGGTGACTTTACCCAATGCCATGAAGGTGGCGATTGCTGAGATTCAGACAGGGGGCAAGGTGGATCAGGCCTTAGCCACATTGCAGCACGCGCTGGAGCAAGCCGGCTTTCATCAATGTGATTATGCCGAATTGCGCGTGGCGAACAGTCTGGCCGTGCCGGATTTTGACATGCTGAAGGGCGGCACAGAATTGCGCCTTCTGGTCGCTGCACATATTGGAAAAACCCGATTAATTGACAATATGCCGCTCCTCTGGCCCACCATATAATCAGCCAGATTAACTTTTTACATTTCCTAACAACTGTAAAAAACGGCAAAATCCCGCTACTTTGCGCAAAAGGTTTCCAAATCCCCCCGCGCTGTTAACCATTTGTTGATACCTTAAGCCGAACGTCAACCTGTCTTTGAAAGAAAACAGACGGGGAAATGACTAATGGCTAATAGTATGAAGAGCGCGAACTTTCTGCTCGAAACAAAATTGGCAGATGCTGCCAATGGTGACATCGCTGCCTATTTTGATTTGGGCGTTGCCTATTCAACCGGCACTGATGGTTTGACCATGGATATGATTGAAGCGCATAAATGGTTTAATCTGGCTGCAGTGAATGGCCATGATGAAGCACAAAATTGCCGCGCAGAAATTGCCGATGAGATGACAGCACGTGAAATTGCAGAAGCACAGCGTCAGGCGCGTGCATGGCTGGGCCAAGTGCGCCAACAACGCGCTGCGTAAGTAATTTGCTCGATTTAGTCATTTTTTGACTACTGAAACCATGAGCATACCAAATAGTATGATGACGCTAAGCAGGCCGCAAAACTCAAGAATATTCATAATATAATCCTTTGATTTTTGATGTTTCCAAACACCCAATCTGAATATTGGTTGGAAATATTTAGCATCGTGTTTGGCTGGCTGCTACAAGTCACCATTGTCAGACATAGACTGACAATAGCAATTCTTAAGATCTAATCAGATTTCCCTTTGCGAAAAGGGGCCATTGCGCCCAAAAATTCCTGATCTTGCGCAACGGCTTGCCGTTCTTGTTCAAGAAAGTCTGCCACCGCGCTATGAAAGCCGCGATCTGGCAAATAATGGGCTGACCAAGTGGTGACAGGCGCATATCCCCGCGCCAATTTGTGCCCGCCTTGTGCGCCTGCTTCTACGCGTGACAGGCCGTGTTCAATGGCAATATCGATTGCCTGATAATAGCATAATTCAAAATGCAGACAGTCTATATGGCGCGAACAGCCCCAATAGCGGCCATATAGTGCATCTGGTCCCAGAAAGTTCAAAGCGCCGGCCACTGGCTCTCCGTCCTGATAGGCCAGCACCAGCACAATCTTGTCAGCCATGGTCTGCCCCATCAGGCTAAAGGCCTCACGCGTCAGATAGGGGCGCCCATATTTGCGCATCCCGGTGTCCTGATAAAATATCCAAAAAGCATCCCAATGCGCCTCTGTAATATCCGCGCCCGATAGCCGTATAATATCAACATCGGCCTGTGCGCGTGCGCGCTCTTTGCGCACGGCTTTGCGTTTGCGAGAGACAAATGTGGCGAGGAAATCATCGAAATCTCGGTAATTCTGATTTGACCAGTGAAATTGCGTATCGCTGCGCATCAACCATCCGGCCTCATCAAAGATTCTGCGCTCTGCATCATTCAAAAATGTCGCATGGGCAGAGGAGAAACCATTTTGGGACGTGAAATTCTGCACACCGGCAATAAGCGGCATATACCATTTGTCACTAGCGCAAAGCAGCCGCGGGCCGGTTGCTGGTGTGAAGGGCGATGTAATCTGGACCTTGGGGTAATATTGCCCACCGGCATTTTCAAAAGCATGGGCCCAGCTATGGTCAAAAACATATTCGCCCTGACTATGCCCTTTTAAATAGCTTGGCATAGCTGCGGCAAGTTGGCCATCAGC
This sequence comes from Parasphingorhabdus sp. DH2-15, assembly GCF_051668705.1. Taxonomy (GTDB): domain Bacteria; phylum Pseudomonadota; class Alphaproteobacteria; order Sphingomonadales; family Sphingomonadaceae; genus Alterisphingorhabdus. The sequence goes on from NZ_CP196351.1 coordinate 195,191, forward strand.
ATCATGGATGGTCAGATAGGCCGGTTGCCAACCTGTGCCGGGGCCAACACTGGTGGACTCTTCCAGCGCGGACAAAAATGCGGCGCTGGTAAAAGGGTTGTCACCGCAAGCGTGATTGAGCCGATCCCAGGCATCATGATCCAGATCGCCAAAACTGCTGACAATGGCGGCGTGAATGACGTCACTCTGGCTCATGGATGGCTATAAAGGCTCAGGCGCTAATGGCGATAATGGCGTCTACTTCTACAGAGGCATCGAGCGGCAAGACAGGAACGCCCACAGCGCTGCGTGCATGTTCGCCTTTTTCACCAAAGACTTTCTGCATCAGGTCCGACGTGCCATTAACGACTTTTGGCTGGTCAGTGAAGTCGGCGGTAGAGGCTACAAATCCGCCCAGCTTGACGACTTTTTCAACTCTGTCCAGATCGCCATCAAGGGCGGCCTTCATTTGCGCGATCAAGCCAATGCCGCAATAATAGGCTGCGTTAAAACCAGCGGTTACATCCAGACGGTCGCCCAGCTTTCCGGTTATCAATGTGCCATCCGCAAAGGGCAGCTGGCCGGAAATATAGAGCAGTCCGCCAGTAATGACATAGGGCTTATAAGATGCAACGGCTGCGGCTGGCTCTGGCAGAGTGATGCCCAATTCTTTCAGGCGTGCGTCAATCAATCCGGTCATAATGTATCCTTTATCATAATGTATCCTTTATAAAATGGCTCCGCTATAGCGGCTCAGGCAGCAGCTTTTTGCGGGGGAGAGGCAGGCTCTCCTTGGGAAAAGCGTTCCAATATCCATGGCAGCGCAGCGTCCCATTGGTCAATACGGGCATGGGCATTGCCTGCCTCATGCGCGCAGCCAAAATGCGGCGCTACTTCAGGTTCGCCGATCATATGCAAACGCCATGTATCCGGCACAATCTCGCCAACCGATCCGTGATGCTGTGGCAGATCATCAATGAACAGACTGACACTTGGCTGATATTCCTCGACAATGCGTTTCAGTGCTTCGCCCTTTGGCCCCTGATTGGTGTAAACAGGTTGGGCAATACCGAAATTGGCCAATTGCTCGGCCCGCGCATCACGGCGATGGTCCATCAAATTGGTCAAAATGGCCACATCGGCAACTTTGCCAATTTCCGTTATGGCGGTGACAGCGCCAGCAATGGGGTGCTGCCTGTGCATTTCGGTGTCGAAAAAGCCGCCCAACAATTCCCAAATGCGTTCTGGCGCAACAGGCTCCGACGTTTTGCGGTCAGTCAATGCATTGGCAAAATCGCGGCCCTTCATCGAAAATTCGATATCATGCGCTTCATTGAGCCACTCGCTGAACGGCACCACCATATGTAGCAGCACTTCATCACAATCAGTAATCAGCAGGGGTTTGGTCATAAGGCTCGTTTATCCGTCCAGTTCATATATTGCGCGCGCCAGATATTCCGGCGGAATGTTAAGATCGTCCGATGCGGCCAGCACATCAGGTTCATGCGATGCCAGCCAGCCCATCACTGCCGACAACACTTCGGGTGATCCGGCCCGTTCGCGCAGATCATCAACCGAAAGGCCTGTCATGTCCAATAGTCTTTGGCTGCGATTATCATCACCAATCACCCAGGCCAGAACCTGCAAGGCAATGACATCGGCAGAGCTATATTCCTTTTGCCTGTGTGATTGCTGTTTTTGGAAAGGGTCGGCCATATTTTGGCAGTGCTCACTTGATGTTTGCCTATCGCCAGCGCATTGATGGCTGGCAATTCGGGTTGGTTAGGACTAGCTACAGACAAGATATCATGTGTGGTTGGCCAATCATGTTTCAAGTGGCATGATCGCGCTATTGCAGCAAGTGATAGTTGCAATGGCTCTGGCTAAAGCCACACAGCACAGTGAACTCTGAGCATAAATTTAGGACGAAAAAATGGCAAAACGCATCTTGGTGGTCGAAGATAATGATTTGAACCGCAAATTATTCTGCGATCTGTTGCGCGCGCATGGCTATAGCGTGGAGCCAGTGTCAGATGGCCGCGAAGTGCTGGACAAAGCGCGTGAGTTTATTCCCAATCTGATGATCATGGATATTCAGCTGCCGCATATTAGCGGGCTGGAACTGATCGAAGCGATTAAGGCGGATAAGACCCTGAAAACTATTCCCGTGCTGGCCGTGACTGCTTATGCCGGCACCGGCGACGAACAACGCATCCGCGCCGCCGGAGCAGAGGGCTATATCTCCAAACCCGTCAGCATCGGCCCCTTTGTTGAGGCCGTAAATAAGCTGATTTAGGCGGAATATCTTCTATTTCTTGCGCTCATACATACGCAAAATAATAAGCCTAACTGTCATCAGAGATAATACCGTCAAGGTTTGTATTTAAACTAAGCTCAACCTGATCAACATTTTTGTTCAGTTTAACCAAAACAGGAGTGCTCCATGATTTGAGATCATGATTGTTAGAATTTGGTGTTTGGTTATTGATATGCATTTTTGCACCCTCTCAAAGAATGTATAGATACTTTACAGGCAGATACAGCTATTCAATAGACAGTCAATATAGTTGATCCGGAAAATGTGGCGAATATGATGGCACAGCACCATTTATCATCACAGCGCGCGCGACGCTTTTAGCTGGCTCTATGGCATAAAGCCTTTCCCTTATGGCGAAACGCCTTGGTATTTAAAAGAAGACGCAGAACCCAGCGAGTAGTGGGTTCGGCCACATTGCCCCATCAAGCCCTATAAAGGATTGCCATCCCTATCGCGGAAGACTTCGCGGCGGCCGACATGGTCGGGGGCGCTGACAAGGCCGTCCTCTTCCATCTGCTCAATCAAGCGGGCGGCTGTATTATAGCCGACGCGCAATTGGCGTTGCAGCCAGCTGGTTGATGCTTTCTGGCTTTCAAACACCATCTGGCAGGCGCGGCGATAGCGTTCATTTTCCGGATTATCGTCAATCGTTGCGCCATCTAGTGCAAAGCCGCCATCAGCGGGTTCTTCAGTAACAGACTGAACATAATCGGGCTGGCCCTGCGCGCGCCAATGGTCGGCGACGCGGCGTACTTCATCATCAGACACAAAGGGGCCATGCACGCGGCTAAGCTGTTTGCCGCCGGGCATGTAGAGCATATCGCCTTTGCCCAGCAGCTGCTCCGCGCCCTGTTCACCCAATATGGTTCGACTGTCGATTTTTGAGGTGACGTGAAAGCTGATCCGCGTTGGCAGGTTCGCCTTGATAACGCCAGTGATAACGTCAACCGATGGCCGCTGTGTCGCCATAATAAGGTGGATGCCCGCAGCCCGCGCTTTTTGCGCCAATCGCTGGATCAGGAATTCCACCTCTTTGCCCGCTGTCATCATCAGATCGGCCAGCTCGTCAACAATTACCACAATTTGCGGCAATGGCTCAAAGTCCAGCTGCTCTTCCTCAAAAATAGGTTGGCCGCTATCAGGGTCAAAGCCGGTTTGCACCTTACGGCCTAATGGCTTGCCCTTGGCTTTGGCGATCTTCACTTTCTCATTAAAATTGGCCAGATTGCGCACCGATATAGATGACATCATGCGATAGCGCTCTTCCATCTGCTCCACCGCCCATTTCAGCGCGCGCACGGCCTTGGCCGGTTCGGTCACTACGGGGGAGAGCAGGTGGGGAATATCATCATAGCTGGAAAGTTCCAGCATTTTGGGGTCGATCATGATCATCCGGCACTGGTCAGGTGTTAGACGATAGAGCAGCGACAGGATCATGCAGTTCAGGCCGACGGACTTACCCGAGCCTGTGGTGCCTGCTACCAGCAAGTGCGGCATGGGGGACAGATCGGCAATAACCGGGTCGCCGCTGATATTTTTGCCCAATATGATAGGCAATTGGCCGCGATTATCCGCAAAATGATGGCTGGCCACCATTTCATGCAGCACAACCATATCGCGCTGTTGGTTCGGCAGCTCGATGCCAATGACATTGCGGCCGGGAATAACCGCGATACGCGCGGAAAGTGACGACATATTGCGAGCAATATCATCGGCCAGCTGAATAACGCGGCTGGCTTTGATCCCGGGCGCTGGCTCCAGCTCATACATGGTGACCACAGGGCCAGGGCGCACAGCGGTTATATGGCCCTTAACATGAAAATCATCGAGCACATTTTCCAGCAAGCGCGCATTGCGTTCCAATGCCAGTTTGTCGAGCTTTGGCCCAGTGGGCGCTTCGGTCTGGTCCAGCAGATCGAGTGACGGCAGATCATAATCGCCAAAGAAATCGCCCTGACGGCTGGTCGGGCCAAGCTGCGCCTTGCGCGGCGGCAAAGATGGCTCAGTAATTTCCGGTGGAGCGCGGCGTTCTTGCTTCTCTGACGCATCGCGCGGTTTGACCTGCTTGTCGGTAACATCGCCAATATCGGTTGCGATGACATCATCATCGCTATGGCGGGACCATGGCAGTGTGATGCCGGTTAAGAAACTAGGCAGAGCGACGGCAAATTTTGGCTGTGGCGGGGTGAAGAGCGAGCGTTCAATGCGCAAAGCCTTCCAGACCATCCACAAACCGATAATGAGCGCTAGCGCAGACAGACCAATCATTACCCAGATTTGCAAATTCTCTGGCACTTGAGATTGCACCGCGCCAATGCCTTTATTGGCTAAAATGCCGGTAAGTCCGCCCCATTGTGCGGGCAGACCGCCTGCGCGCCCTTCAAAAACCGTGCCGATAAATGCCGCAAGAAGCAGCAAGCCGCCGCCCATCAATATGGTGTCACGCAGCCTTATCTTGTTATCGCCACCATCCCATAAGCGCCGCGCAGTGACATAGATAAAGGGCAGGAGCAAAACCGCAATCGGACCGATAAGATAGAGTGATCGATCGGAAACCCATGCTCCGGGCCGCCCCATCCAATTGCTGACAAGGCCGCCTGCTGCTGTGCTGGGTGATGGATCGGATAATTCATGGCTCATCAACGCCAGTGCGAAGAACACGATGAAGACAAGCAACAGGCCAGCGACAATAAGCTCTAGGCTGCGGCCCAGACTTTCGCGCATGATAGCGCGCCAATCACCCGCTTTTGCTGATCGGGATTTGCTGCCTGTCCCACTTTTTGTCATCGCCCTGCTCGCCATAAGGCACTCCGTATTGTCCGGTTCGACTGCCCTTAGCGCGGCTGTCGCTGTGTTGCGGCCATAATGCACAGGCAGAGGACTCCGCGTCAAGAGTCGAAAATGTCACGTTTTCTGCGGCTTGAATCATCTGGTGAGCGACACCAATTCTTTGCATAGACAATCATATCGCGATAAAGGCAGCTAATGGCAGCAAAAAACCCCCCGCAAAGCGCAATTAGCAGCGATGTTATTGTTTCAGGAGCAGGTCTTATAGGGCTTAGCATGGCGCTGGCATTGGCGCGTTCGGGTGTCTCTGTGCAGCTCGTTGACCGGCGCAGCCCTGATGCCATTGCTCAAAGAGAAAGTCAGCAAGAGGGCGGAGATATTCGCGCCACGGCCATTATCCGCTCCAGTTGGGAAATGTTCTGCGCTTTGGGGTTGGAAGATGTTCTGGCACCAAGTTCGCAGCCTATCAATGCAATTGAAGTGCGCGATAGAGTTGCTGGTAAACCACTGCGGTTTGCCGGTGAAGATGGCGATGCTGAAGAGCCAGGCGCGATGGGGCAGATGGTGCCGAATGCTTTACTCGCCAGCGCTTTGTTTGATGCACTGGCCAGTCATGAACTTGTGACCGGGCATTTTGGTGCGGCCATTGCAGAACAGAGTGAAGATGCACATCGTCATAAAGTCAGATTGGACAATGGCACACAGATAGAGGCGTCATTATTGATCATCGCCGAAGGACGCCAATCATCCAACCGCGATGCCAAAGGCTTTGTGCCAACACGTTGGCAATATGATCATCATGCGATTGTCGCGACCATCGGGCACAGCCTGCCGCATCACGGCGTAGCGCATGAGCTGTTCTTCGCTGATGGTCCATTGGCGATGCTGCCACTGCCCGACGCTGAGCCTGTAACAGGTGTTGCGAGTGACGGGCATGAACATCGCTCATCGCTTGTATGGTCTTTGCCTGCGGATAAGGCAGAAGGCTATGGCGCATTGTCGCCGCGAGGTTTCGCCGCAGAACTTGACAAGATATTACAGCCATTATTTGGTGATATTTCCCCCATTGGCGAACGCGTCACATATCCTTTGTCATTCCATGTTGTGAACCACCCCGTGCGCGGGCGCAGTGTCGTCATTGGTGACGGTGCACATGCGCTGCATCCCATTGCCGGGCAAGGCTTTAACCTTGGGTTGCGGGATGTTGCCTGTCTGGCCGAAATTGTTGCAGAAAATGTACGCATGGGCCTTGATTGCGGCGATGCAGGGCAGTTGGAGCGATATAGCAATTGGCGTGATGGCGATGTCACCATGATGGCGGCAGCGACGGATGGACTGACCCGTATCTTTGGGCTTTCCGGTAAAACCGCCAGCAAAATCCGTCAGGCCGGTATGGCCATGGTCGGCGGTGTGCCGGCACTGCGTAATATAGTAGCCAGTGAAGCACGCGGTGAAGCAGGGCGTTTGCCGCGACTGTTACAGGGTTTAGAGGTTTAGGCCCAAGCCTAGGGATATTTCCGACCATGTCTCGGATCATATCCTTGAGCATAACCAATGCCAGACTTGCAACTTTCCACGCCATGGTGCAGGGCATAATGATTATGCGGCGTACACGCTCTCCCTCTTTCATCACCTGATATTCAACTATGTCTCCCTTTCCTTGGCTTGACCTTGTCATTATCGGGCTATTGATATTGCTCAACGGCGTTTTTGCTATGTCGGAGCTGGCCATTGTGTCGGCCCGCACGGCGCGTTTGGCGTCTATGGCCGAAGATGGCAATCGCGGTGCACGTGTGGCGATGAAACTGGCCACTGATCCGGGCCGCTTTTTGTCAACAGTACAGGTCGGCATTACGCTGATCGGTATTTTGGCGGGTGCCTATTCGGGCTCTAGCCTGGGCGGCCCAGTGGGTGAGCGGCTACAGGCTTTGGGGTTGGCAGCCGATATGTCCGCCAGTGTCGGTTTCGCGCTGGTTATCGGTGTGACCACCTATGCATCATTGGTTATCGGCGAATTGGTTCCCAAACAGATCGCATTGCGCTCTGCTGAGCGGATTGCAGTGGCCATGGCTGTGCCTATGGATGCTTTGGCGCGTATTGCTTTGCCCGTTGTTTGGCTGTTGGACCGAACAAGCGCACTCATCTTCCGCCTTATGGGCTTGCGGCGGTCATCCGATGATGTGGTGACCGCAGAAGAATTGCAGATGGTCTTTGCAGAGGCCACTCGGTCCGGAGTTATTGAGGAACAAGAACGGGCGATTATCTCCGGTGTTGTGCGCTTGGGGGATCGCCCCGTCCGCGAAATTATGACACCGCGTACAGAAATTGATTCTGTTGATGTGAATGCGAGCAAAGACGAAATTCTGGCGCTGCTGGAGCGTTCACCGCATAGCCTGTTGCCGGTCACTGATGGCGGGGTTGATGATATTATCGGCATCGTAAAGGTGCGCCAGCTATTGAAAGAGATGGTGTCAGGCAAGATACCTAATTTGCGCGGAATGATGCTGCCTGCGGCGACGGTCCCGGACCAACGCGATGCCATGGATGCTCTGGGTGTGCTGCAAAGTGCTGATGTTGCCATGGTTATGGTTCGCGATGAATATGGCCATCTTGACGGGTTGCTGACTCCGGCTGACTTTCTGTCGGCACTGGCAGGCAATTTTGTGTCCGATCAGGACCATGACGAAGATTTGAGCATCATTGAACGCAACGATGGCAGCCTTTTGGTGCCGGGTGCCCTCGCTGCGGATGTTATGGCAGAGCGCACTGGCATCAAGTTTGATGATAATCGCGACTTCGCCACTGTTGCAGGGTATGCATTGGCAATATTGCGCAGACTGCCCAAAGAGGGTGAGCAATTTAGTGATCAGGGCTGGCAGTTTGAGATTATCGATATGGACAATCGCAAGATAGACAAATTGCTGGTCAGCAAATTACCGGAAGATAGCAAAAAGACTTGATCCTTCTCAGGCCAAAATTAAGGATATTATCTGCCGGGCGCGCCAGCGCCGCCGCCTGTTCCGGGAGCACCGACTGTGCCGATATTTCCGAAGAGATCTTCAAAGAAGCCGCGCTCACGGCCCAATGTTGGTGTTTTATCGCCTTCAGGAGATAGGTTTACAGCCAGCTCCACACCCGTTTTGTTAACGCCAACAACATTGCCGCGATCATCAAATTCGATGCGCAATACGGTTTGTGCACTCGGCTTTGGGCGGGCAAATGCCAATTGACGGGTATCACGTGCGACATAATACCACTGGTTTTTGTCAAACTGACCAACAAATGTTGGCCGGCCCAGCGTATCTTCTACAGAGCGTTTATTATCGACGCCGGGCTGTATTGCGCTGACCAATATCTGATCTGCAATATAGCCCTGGTGGCCGCGAATTTGGGTGCAACCAGAAAGAACGACCGCGCAACCTGCTAATAGGCATGCAGTTTTCAAAGTGCTGGAAAGTGATTTGGATGATCTGTGTTTCATAATATCCACCGGCTCGGTTTATCCCTTAACTGCAATTTCGCTTTGGACCCCTGAGTCCACAATCATCTGTTGCGCATCGCATCTGTCCACACAAATAGCAATATCCGATTCTACCGGCAAAGCTATGCAACCTTATATTGCTAAGCGCGTTATGGACTTTATTGTCACAAATGACACTTTAACGGGGAGTGAATTACTAGATGCGGTCGATTTTTACTCCGCTCTCGCGATTGTTTCGCAAAGATGACAGGCGTGATGCGGTTATGCCGCTATATAATGCCATTGTTGCTGAAGCGCGTAACCCTTATTGGTATGAAGCTGGCGGCCTTAAAGACACGATAAACGGCCGTTTCAACATGCTTATTACGCTGATAGTTCTGGTCCTGCTGAAGTTGGAATCCATTGATGGGCAGGATGAAGCCAGCGTGGCGATAACCGAATTATTTGTTGACGATATGGATGAACAGATGCGTCAACAAGGCATTGGCGATGTTGTGGTTGGCAAACGCATTGGCAAGATGGTCAGTGCATTGGGTGGCCGCCTTACAGTGTTCCGCAAAACTTTTTTGCTATCAGGTGATGATCGCAATACGGCAATGGATGCACTGTTAAAGCGGAATCTTTACGAAGATGAAGACGTTAGCCAAGAGGCCTTGCGCAGCACGCGTAATGCTTTAATCGCACGTTATGAAGGGCTTCAAGCCCATTCAACGGACCGTATTTTTGCAGGTGATCTCTGGTCATCATTATGACTGACAGATATTAGGGCTATAATATTAGTTTGATGCATATGGATAATGCACCCTCCCACAATGATAAACAGCAAGCGGAATATTCCGTTGTTGTTGATATTCGCCAGTTGAGCGACGCTCCGGCCAAAATATCCGCCACTGCGCAAGAAAGAGCGGCATTGGCGAAACGTTTTGATATTATCGCTATTGAGGAGTTGTCGGCAACTATTGGCTATCGGCATGATGATGCGGCGGTAATAGCCACTGGCCGATTGTCAGCGGATATTGTGCAGCAATGCGTTGTTTCTCTGGAACCATTTTCAACCAACATCACGCATGATTTCTCTATCGTCTTTCAACCCGCAGAAACCGTTTCAGATTTGCCGGAGCAAGAGACGGAAAGCGGGGATGACAGTTTTGAAATTGATAGTGATGATTGTGACGTGATGATCTATGCTGATGGTCGCTTCGACATAGGAGAGGCCGTTGCTCAAACTTTGGCGCTAGAGCTAGACCCGTTTCCGCGGGGGCCCAATGCAGAAGATGTTGCAAAGGCACATGGCTTGGTCACCGAAGTGCCAAAGGACAACCCCTTTGCGATGTTGGAACAGCTTAAGCCAAAGGGCTAATGTTTGTCACTATTTGCAAATGCGCATTAGCGGATCAAAACGGGACTTCATCGTCTAGATCATCATAGCCGCCGCTTGGCCCTGATCCGCCAGAACTGCCGTCCATTGGGCCGCTTCCGCCGCCGCCTTGGTTCCAGCCACCAGAACCACCGCTTGATCCTCCAGAGGTACCTCCGCCATAGCCACCGCCCATGGAACCGCCACCGCCGCTACTATTTGCGCTATCAAGCATGGTCAGAGTGCCATTATAGCCCTGCAAAACCACCTCTGTGGTGTAGCGATCATTGCCTTGCTGATCCTGCCATTTGCGTGTGCGCAAACTGCCCTCAACATAGACCTTACTACCTTTTTTCAGGTAGCGCTCTGCAATATTGACCAGCCCTTCGGAGAAGATAGCAACTGAAACCCATTCCGTGCGCTCTTGCTTTTCGCCGGTATTGCGGTCCTTCCAACTTTCTGAACAAGCAAGCCGCAAATTGCATACACGGCCACCACTTTGAAAGCTGCGCACTTCAGGGTCTGCACCCAAATTGCCGATGAGAATGACTTTATTGACCGAGCCTGCCACGAATCGCGCTCCCTTATTGAAAACCAGTTATGCTATTTTCTAACCCGATTAGAGGCCAAATGCACGGGCGGTCCAATAGGTTATCCCCGCAGCAATCCATGCTAGTGCGAAGAGATAGACGGTCATAAAGATCGGCCAGCGCCAGCTATTGGTTTCGCGCCGCGTCACCGCGATGGTGGAGATGCATTGGGGCGCAAAGACAAACCAGGCAAGAAAGGCCAAGGCCGTGGGTAATGACCAGCGCCCGGCCAAAGTGCCGCCTAGCTCTTGCGCCTGTACATCCTCATCTTCGGCATCAATGGCATAGGTGGTAGCGAGAGCAGATACCGCAACTTCACGGGCGGCCATTGCGGGAATGATGGCCAGCGCGATATCGCGGCTAAAGCCTATTGGTGCTACAACCGGTTCAATCGCTGCGGCAATGCGCCCTGCTGCGCTATAATCGGATTGTGTTCCTGCAACATCATCAGGCTTTTGCGGGAAGGTTAGCAATAACCACAAAGCAATGGTCGCGACAAAGATGATGGTTCCAGCGCGGCGCAGGAAGATCCATGCCCGTTGCCACAGACCCAGCAATATATCGCGTGGACGCGGCCATTGATATTTGGGCATTTCCATCAGAAATCCAGCGGCATCGCCTTTGGTTACTGATCTGCGCAGCACCCATGCGACCAGCATCGCCCCAGCAATACCAAACAGATAAAGGCCGAACAGCACAACGCCTTGCAAGCCCACAAATGGGGCCAATTCGGTATTGGGAATGAAAGCGCCGATAATGACAGTATAAACCGGCAAACGCGCCGAGCAGGTGATAATCGGCGCAACCAATATGGTGGTTAGCCTGTCCTTGGCATCGGAAATGCTGCGCGTGGCCATAATCCCGGGAATGGCACAAGCGAAAGAGGAGAGGAGCGGGATAAATGATCTGCCGGACAGGCCAACGCTTGCCATCAACCGGTCCATGATAAACGCCGCGCGCGCCATATAGCCGCTGGCTTCCAGCAACAATATGAACAGGAATAATATGATGATTTGCGGCAGGAAGACGATTACCGAGCCAATACCAGCAATCACTCCTTCGGTGAGCATATCGCGAAAAAAGCCTTCGGGCAGAACCGCTTTGGCGCCATCGCCCAAAGCACCAATGCCAGCCTCAATACCGTCCATAAAGGGGGTCGCCCAACTGAACACCGCTTGGAAGATTATGAATAACAGGCCGAGCAATATGAGCGGGCCGGAGAAACTGTTCAGCAATATGCGATCAGCCTGTTTGGACAAACGGCGGCCCGCTGTCTCACCGATGATGACGTCGCGGGTTATGGCGCGTGCTGCTTTACGGCGTGCTGCTATGCTGTCACCCATTAGCTGCGTGGGCAAGGGTGTTTTGGTCGGATCCGCATTGGCCAAAGTCGCATTAGCGGCGTCGATTAAGGCATCCAGCCCGCGTTTGCGCACAGCAACCGTTTCGATCACCGGCACGTTCAGTGCATTGCTAAGCGCTGCCGGGTCCAATGTTAGTCCATCACGCTGGGCTAGATCGATCATATTCAGTGCGATCACCGTCGGCCGGCCAAGCGCCAAAACCTCAAGGGCAAAGGCGAGATGCTGCTCTAAATTGGCGGCATCAAGCACCAGCAAAAGCAGATCGGGGCGATTTTCGCCTTCTTGTTCGCCCATGATGACACTGCGGGTTACCGCTTCGTCTGGGCTTGTCGGGTCGAGGCTGTAACTGCCTGGCAGGTCAATAATCTCGCACAATGCGCCATCTGCCAGTGTCAGGCGACCAGCTTTGCGTTCAACTGTTACGCCGGGATAGTTGGCAATTTTCTGCCGTGCGCCGGTTAATGCATTGAACAATGCGCTTTTGCCAGCATTGGGGTTACCAACCAGCGCGATGAGTGGCTGCTTAGTCATGGCGTTTCGTCCGATGCGGTTGTAGGCGCTAGCGGTTCGACTGTGATTGCCAGTGCATGTTTGCGGCGAATGGCAACGGTGACTCGGCCAATTTCCAAAGCAATGGGGTCGCGTCCGAAAAATACGCCGCGTTGACGTATGGTAACTTCCTCTCCAACATCTATTCCCAATGCACGCAGGCGGCGTCCCTCGGCTTCTGGGAAACACGACCAGTCGACATTGGCGATACGCACGGGTTGATGGTTGGTGAGTTTATCAAGAATCATGGGGTTGGTTTGCACCAGTCGCAAATCTGTCGAGCATGCGGGATGCCACTCGTTATAGTGACATATTTAGGAGCAGGTGTCTGTTAATGCAAACGATTATCAATTCAAATGTGCGTGATAACTTTATTTCTTGCCAGGATAACGCAGCCGCCCAAGGAAACTGGCCAGATCAAATGATTCCCGGTCGGTATTCAACCATTTGGCTTTGACCTTTTCGAATTGCATAACGTTCTCAATCCGCCGTTCCAGAAACGCACGGGTTTCGGCATGGTCTTCACTATCATCATCAAGAAAGTGCATCAGGGTCGATGAATAGACGCCGGTTAAAATGGTTCTTTTGGTATAATGATTATAGTCTGTGGCTGTATCACCCGCCATGCGCCAGATCAGGTCAGCAGTACGCCATGAAATTTTACCGGCCCGCTTGAGATTAACCGGCAAGGCCAGAATAGCTATAGCACGGCGCAAGGCTTCTTTTTCTTGCTTTACTGATGTGAAACGATACCAGACAAGTTCTGTAATCTTGCTGCGGATTTTCATCGTGCTCAGCTTGTCTTCGCTGAAATCGCGCTGCATTTTTGCGTCTATGTGCAGGATCCATTGGTCGACCATATCAATAGCACCATCAGGAAAAGCCAAGCGAGCAATCGCTGGGTCTATGCCCTGTCCATTGGCAGCGTTGGTCAGAGCCTCATCGCTCCATCCATCAAAGGCCGCTTCATGCGCAATAAAGGGCGGCAACCATGTGCGCACCTCATCAACGGTGTAATCTTCGGGAAGGCTTTCCATCAATATATCAGTCATTTTCTGCGCTCCGGCTTCCTTGCTCTTCTAATGTAGGGATGAAAGGTGATCTTCTCAATGCAGCAAAAATCATATTGCTGCTGTGCCTTGCTCTTTGGCGTTCCGGTGCTTAGCTGGTGCAAATCTTATTAGGAAACTGCATTATGCCATCTTTGTTTGAACCTTTAACGCTTGGTGCAATCACTGCACCAAACCGCGCTTTAATGTCCCCTTTGACACGGTGCCGTGCTACCAAAGCGCATGTACCCGTGCCGATGATGGGGGAATATTATAGCCAGCGCGCCGGTGCCGGATTGATTATTTCCGAAGCCACAGGCATTAGTCAGGAAGGGCTAGGCACGCCTTTTGCGCCAGGCATCTGGAATGATGAACAACTGGAAGCCTGGAAGCCGATAGTTGAACAAGTGCATGAAGCAGGCGGCCAGATTATCTGCCAGCTTTGGCATATGGGGCGGCTGGTCCATTCTGACTTTAATGTTGGGGCGCCTCCCATTTCTGCATCGGCGACGACAGGGCCGGGTGGCACACGTACCTATAAGGGTAAAAAGCAATATGAGCAGGCCCGTGCATTGCCATTGGAAGAAATTCCCCGCTTGCTGGCCGATTATGAAATGGCCGCGGCCAATGCGAAAAAAGCGGGTTTTGATGGAGTGCAATTGCACGCGGCCAATGGGTATTTGATCGATCAGTTTATCCGATCGAACAGCAATTTTCGCGAAGATGAATATGGCGGACCAATCGAAAACCGTATTCGTTTGCTGGGTGAAGTAACACAGCGGCTGGTCGATGTCTGGGGTGCAGACCGTGTTTCGGTGCGCATGTCGCCAAATGGCGATTCACAAGGCGCAGATGACGCAACGCCGGTGGAGACATTCACGGCCGCTGCCAAATTGCTCAATGATATCGGTATTGCTTTTCTGGAACTGCGCGAGCCGCCGCCACATGGCACTTACGGCAATACTGATATTCCGGCAGTCAGCCCTGATATTCGCAAGGTGTTTGACGCGCCTTTGGTGCTCAACAGTGATTATGACAAAGAGCGGGCACAGGCTGCATTGGATGCAGGGGTTTGCGATGCCATCGCATTTGGCCGGACCTTCATCACCAATCCTGATCTGGTGAAGCGTATGCGCCAAAATGCACCGCTGAACCCCGCATTGGGCGGCAAAACGCCATGGGACTTTACCCCGACCTGGTATAGCCAGGGGCCAGAGGGGTATATTGATTATCCCAGCCTTGACGATGAAAAGACCAGCCTCGCATCATGATCGCCAGTGACCAGCCTTTACTGATAAGCGCTTTGCTTGTCGCTATGGTGCTGGTCCTACTACTGAGCGAATGGGCGTTTCGGCGGCGTGCCTTGCGTGATGACCGCACGGCCCGATGGCGCAGCCATATCGGATTCGTGCTGGTCAATATGCCGGTGGAGCGCCTTACTCAGGCAGCAATGGCGGTCGCACTTTATGGCGGGGTCAGCGCATTGGGCGTGGGAGATTTTGGCCTGATACCTATGCTCGGGCTACCTATTTGGGCTGCTTATCTGCTCGCCATAATGTTGCTCGACTTTGCGGTCTGGGCGCAGCATCTGGCAACGCATCATATCCCTTTATTATGGCGGCTACACCGCGTTCATCATGCCGACCGCGACATTGATATGACCACGGCGCTGCGTTTTCATCCACTCGAAATCGGGCTTTCGATGGCCTATAAGATGATGATTGCCTTTTTGCTGGGCGTTCCTCTCGGCGCGCTTATTATATTTGAGCTGCTGCTCTCACTTTTCCCCTTGTTCAACCATGCCAATATCCGCCTGCCAATATGGCTGGACCGTGTTTTGCGCTTGATTGTGGTGACGCCGGATATGCACCGCGTTCACCATAGTGCGATAGAGCGCGAGACAAACAGCAATTTCGGTTTCTGCTTCGTATTTTGGGACCGGCTATTTGGTACATATATCGCGCAGCCGTGTGACGGCCATGATGATATGACCATTGGTCTGTCCGAATGGCAGGATGACAAGCCCCGACGGTTTGGCTGGTCAATGTGGTTGCCGTTTAAATAGTTCTGAGGTGCATGAATACTACGCCGAATTTAACGCAAATTGGCCTCTACTACCCTGCCATCCTGTTTATAGACGATACCGTCCTTCATCACAAAGTCGACACGTTGAATTAGCTCTATGGTTTTTAGAACATCGCCCTGAACAGCAATGATATCAGCATATTTACCGGGCCGCACACTGCCGACTTTATCCTGCTTGCCGGCCATAACAGCTGGCCAATAGGTAGCGCCTCTGATCGTGTCCATAGCGGATACGCCCATAACATTGACCCAGACATCCATCTCATTCCATGTTGACTGGCAATGGAATTTGGTGGGGATGCCGCTATCTGTGCCGACCAGCATCACCACACCCGCATCGCGCAGTTGTTGAAACTTCTTTTTCAATGTAGGTTTGCGCAATGGGGTGAGCTGATTATAATCGAGCTTACCCGGTTCTTTGAGCGATTGCTTAATATCGGCGATCGTGTCGGGTTTTAGTCCGCGGTGCCAGCAATCATTATCCAGCCTTTCTGGATTATCCACCAACAGATCAAAATTCCACAGGCCCTCAACCGTTGGCGTCCAGAATAATGGCCCGCCCGCAATCCGGCCCGTTGCCGTGCGTTCGCGCAGCAATTCCATAATATCGTCAGGATAGGCCGGCGCGGTAGTTAGACCCGTATGCTCAAAATTATCGACGCCGATAGCAAGCCCACGGCGGATTTCATTGGGGCGGTGTGAATGGCCGACCACTTTCATGCCGCGTGCATGGGCATGGTCAACAATGGCCTGCGCAACTGCCAATGGCATTTTGTCTTGGTCAATCAGCTTGACGATATCCATACCCGCATCGGCCAAACGGTCCACCTTGGCCCGTGCATCGGTAACGCTGGTCACTGCCCAGCGATAACCTTTTTGCCAGTCATCAACCTCATGCTGCAAAAACGGGCCAGATACCTGCAGTCGCGGGCCAGCAATCTCACCGTTTTCAATACGGCGTTTAACCGAAGCGCTGGCCTCAAGTGGTGCACCAAGGTCGCGTGCCGATGTAATGCCTGCCAACAGCAATTGCTGTGCAGATGCAGGCATGATTTCTGTGGCAAAACGGTCAAAATATTTTCTCTGCCAATGGGGATAATCGGCATGGCCATTGAGCATAAGATGCGCATGCATTTCCCAAAGGCCGGGCAGCACATCCATGCCGTCTGTTGAGATGACGTGATACCCTTGTGGGACCGCCAAAGTGTCCACTGTTCCGACAGCGCGAATGATGTTCCCGTCGATCAATATCACACTATTGGCCAGCGGACGACCGCCATAGCCATCAATGAGCCGCCCACCGACAAGTGCTGTTTTCTCCGAATCCGGGTTTTGCGATTGTGCTGAGATTTGCAAAGGCATGGTAATAAGCGCCAGTAGCGCCCCCAATAGTATCCATAACCGCATAAATATTCTCCCCAGCTTGCCTTATGGCCTTATCATGTCACAACATGCCGTGGACAGGCGCTGCGGTCAAATATCGTTACGACCCCGTCTTTACTCGGCACAATTTGGAACTGCTTCGCTTGCCACATTTCCTGCTCTGCGTTATCGCGCATACAGCTAAGGAGAGACATTATGGCAGGCCTATATTTTGAAGAATTCACTATCGGCCAGACCTTCACCCATGCATTGCGCCGTACGGTGACGGAAACCGATAATCTGATGTTCTCTGCGATGACACATAATCCGGCGGCGCTGCATCTGGATGAGCAATGGTGTCAGGATAATAGCGAGTTTGGCACACGTATCGTCAACAGCTGTTTCACTCTGGGTCTGATGGTCGGCATCTCGGTTGGTGATACGACTTTGGGCACCACGGTCGCCAATCTTGGCTGGGATGAAGTGCGCTTCCCCAAACCGCTTTTCCATGGCGATACTGTGCGGGTGGAAAGCGAGGTTCTCTCCATGCGGCCCAGTAAATCGCGCCCGGGCCAGGGCATTGTGGTGTTTGCCCACCGTGCCTTTAATCAGCATGATGATCTGGTTGCCAGCTGCAAGCGCTCGGCATTGATGCTGCCGCGCCCTGATGCGCAGGCTGAGGCTGCAAAGGGCATGGTATAATGGCGCGTGTCAAACCAGTAAGGGCCATGCGCTCGCTGCTCTTTGTGCCGGGCGATAGTGCGCGCAAGCTGGAAAAATCAAGAGTCAGCGGCGCCGACATTGTCATCATTGATCTGGAAGACTCAGTGGCACCTGATGGCAAAAGTGGTGCGCGCAAAATGGCGTGCAGTTTTCTTGCCGCGCGGCAGAGCGATGATGAAGCGCCCAGCTATTGGGTGCGGGTCAACCCGCTGGGCAGCGGTTTAACGCAGGATGATCTGGCGGGTATATTTGCTGATGGTGTTGCCCCTGCGGGCATTATGCTGCCCAAGGCAAGCGGCCCCGATGATATCCGCACATTGGACGCTATGTTGCTGGCGCAGGAAAAGGCACATGCCCTGCCATCGCAATCCATTACCGTCATCCCCATCGTCACTGAAACACCAGCAGCCGCGATCAGCGTGCACCGCTATGTTACCGAAGATTATGCCGGGCGCGCGAGGCTTGCGGCGCTGACATGGGGCGCGGAGGATTTAAGCGCTGCAATCGGCGCGACGCGCAAGCGTGATGCACAGGGGCAATGGACATTCCCCTACCAAATGGTACGGGCCAGCACGTTGCTTGCCGCTCATGCGCTCGATATTTTGGCTATTGATACGCTGCATGCCGATTTTCGTGATGAAAGCGGGTTGCAAAGCGCGGCGGAAACGGCGCGGGCCGATGGTTTTGCGGGCATGCTCGCCATTCATCCGGCGCAGGTGGCGATCATCAATGCGGCTTTCACGCCTGATGCGCAAGAGATGGCCTATGCCAACGCCGTGGTCGCGGCTTTTGCGGAGCAGCCCGGCGCTGGCGTGGTGTCGCTAGATGGCAAAATGCTCGATATGCCGCACCTGAAATTGGCGCAGCGGGTGCTTGGTCAAAGCAATATTTAGCTGCTTTCACATATTATTATTGCGCGCAAAGCCGGAATTGTCTTGCTATTTTGGTGGTTAGACGCCACATGCCGCCATACAACAGCATCTGTGCCGTTCGCGAAATCTCTCGCGCGGTAATATCGATAGCGTGAACGCCGGACCCTTGGCCCTTATGTCAAGTGGAACCATCCGGACCGGTCGATCATCCAGATGCACCATGTTACCTCCCTTTTCACGCGGGTCGTTTTGTTTCCCGCATCTGCATGCGCATCGGTCCACCGGTGCGCGGTATATGCTTTTATATTGAGAATATTATGTCTTATTTTGAAGAACTCGGCTTGGCCGAACCTATTTTGCGCGCATTAAAGAGCAAGGGCTATACCGACCCGACGCCAATCCAGAAACAGGCCATTCCAGCATTGCTGAAAGGCCGCGATCTGTGCGGTATCGCGCAAACCGGCACCGGCAAAACAGCGGCTTTTTCCCTGCCTTCGCTCGATTATCTGGCCAGCAATGCAAAAGAGGCGCCGCATAAGGGCTGCCGTATGCTGATCCTCTCCCCCACGCGCGAATTGGCGGCACAGATTGCCGATAATATGCGCGAATATGCGCGCTTCCTGAAATTGTCAGTCACCACTGTCTTTGGCGGCGTGCCGATCAACCGGCAAATCCGCCAATTGTCGCACGGTGTTGATGTTCTGGTGGCGACGCCGGGCCGCTTGCTCGATCTGATTGAGCAGCGGGCATTGCGCCTTGATAATGTGGAAATTTTTGTGCTCGATGAAGCCGATCAGATGATGGATCTGGGCTTTATCGTGCCGCTGAAACGCATTGATAAATTGTTGCCCAAAGACCGGCAGAGCCTGTTCTTTTCCGCCACCATGCCCAAGGCGATTGCCGAATTGGGCGCGCGCTTTTTGAACAATCCTGTGCAGGTGTCGGTTGCGCCGCAATCCACCACCGCAGAGCGTGTTGAGCAATATGTGACCCATGTGCAGCAAAAGGAAAAACAGGCGTTGCTGACACTGCGCCTGCAAGCGCTGAATGGAGAGCAAGCATTGGTGTTTACGCGCACCAAACATGGCGCGGACCGTGTTGTCCGTCACCTTATGGGCGCTGGCCTGCAAGCCGCCGCGATTCATGGCAACAAAAGCCAGGGGCAGCGCACCGCCGCTTTGCAGGGCTTTCGTCAGAAGAAAATGCAGATATTGGTCGCCACGGATATTGCCGCGCGCGGCATTGATATTTCCGATATTGGTTATGTGTTCAATTATGAAATCCCCAATGTGGCAGAGCAATATGTTCACCGCATCGGTCGCACCGCGCGTGCGGGCGCTGAGGGTGTAGCGATCAGCTTTGTCGCGCCGGATGAAAAACCCTATATTCGCGATATTCAAAAGCTGACGGGTGTAAAACTCACGCCCATGGCGCTGCCTGATGACTTCATCGAAAAGGCCAAAGCATTGCCCGGCCCCGCAAAGAAACCCAGCGGTGATGGCGGCGGGCGTGGGCGTGGTGCCAAATCAGGAGGGGGACGTTCAGACGGACGATCTGGCGCACGTTCAGGTGCCCGTGCAGATAGTGACAGAGGCGGTGCACGCGGTGGACGTCCGGGTGGAAATCGATCCGGCAATCGTGATCGCCGCCCAGACCGCGCCGCTGGCGCAGAGCGTAGCGAGAGAAGTGAACGCGGCCCACGCAGCGATTATAATCCTGCGGCCTTTCGTGAAAAAGGCGAAGACACAGCAAGCGGCAATCGCAGCGCCAATAATCGCCAAGAGGCTAACCGCAGTGGAGGTAAAGGCCCGCGCCGTGATGGCCAATCTTCAGGGCCATCTTCGGGCCAGCCTTCCGGACGCTCTCACAATAAACCCGGCGGCAAAAGCAATTTCAAACCGCGCAATGGCGGGCGGCCCGATGGTCAGACATCAGGTGCAGGCGCAGAGCGTTCTGGTGGCAAAAATTCCAGCAATGGTGGTCGCAATTCGCGCCCCAATGCGCGTCCCAATCCCAGCGGTAGCAAGCCAAGCGGGGGCAAACCGGGCAGTAAGCAAGGTGGTCAGGGCTTTCAAAAGCGCCGTTCCAGCAATTAGGGTTCCAACAAACAAGGGTTGGGTCTAAAGCTCCCAACCAAGCCTAATGACGGAAATGGCGCATGCCAGTAAAGACCATGGCTAGCCCAGCTTCATCAGCGGCGGCGATAACCTCATCATCGCGGATGGAGCCGCCGGGCTGAATCACCGCACTTGCCCCCGCCTCAACTGCGGCCAACAGGCCATCGGCAAAGGGGAAAAACGCATCAGAGGCAACAGCTGATCCTTTGGTCAATGCCTCGCTCCATCCTTGCGTTTCCGCTGCTTCCTGCGCTTTGGCATAGGCAATGCGCGCACTGTCACGGCGGTTCATTTGCCCTGCGCCAATGCCTGCGGTCTGGCCGTCTTTGGCATAGACAATCGCGTTAGATTTCACATGCTTGGCAATGGTCCATGCAAACAGGCAATCATCTAGTTCCTGCTCGCTTGGCTGGCGTTTGGTAACAACCTTCAGTGCATCCTTGGCAATATGGCCATTGTCGCGGCTCTGGATCAACCAACCGCCAGCAATCGTCTTGGCCATCATGCCGCCGCGCCGTGCATTGGGCAGGTCACCCGTTAGCAACAGGCGCAGATTTTTCTTCGCGGCAAAGACTGCCTTCGCTGCATCATCGGCATCGGGTGCGCATACAACTTCGGTGAATATGCCGGTTATGGCGCGCGCTGTTGCTTCATCCAATGTGCGGTTGACCGCAACAATGCCGCCAAAGGCCGATACACTGTCGCAGGCAAATGCCTTTTCATAAGCCTCAATAATGGTCTTGCCAGTGGCAACGCCGCACGGATTGGCATGTTTCACAATCACCACTGTGGGCGGACCATCGGCAAATTCGCTGACCAGCTCCAGCGCAGCATCAGCATCATTATAATTATTGTAAGATAGCGCTTTGCCTTGAATCTGCGTCGCCTGCGCAATGCCAGAACCGGCAGGACCAGCAGGCAGATAGAGCGCTGCGGCCTGATGCGGGTTTTCGCCATAGCGCAAAGTGTCCGCCCGCATCGCCACCATGGGCAGTGTTTCGGGGAATTGCTCACCTTGATCGGCAAAGGCAAACCAGCTGGCAATCATAGCATCATAAGTCGCAGTGGCAGAGAATGCTTTGGCCGCCATCTTCTTGCGAAATGGCAGAGTGGTGGCGCTGCCATGATCGTTTAATTCGGCCACCAGATCGCCATAATCTGACGCGTTGGTAACAATGGTGACATAAGCATGGTTCTTCGCGGCAGAGCGCACCATGCTGGGGCCGCCAATATCAATATTCTCTATAATATCTGGCCGCTCTGCTCCGCTCGCTACAGTCTGCGCAAAGGGGTAGAGATTGACCACCACCAGATCGATCGCGCCTATTGCATGCTCGTCCATCGCAGCGGCATGTTCGGCATTGTCACGTACGGCCAACAGCCCGCCATGCACTTTGGGGTGCAGTGTCTTCACTCGCCCATCCATCATTTCGGGAAAGCCGGTGAGTTCAGACACATCTTTAACGTCTAATCCGGCATCGCGCAGGGTTTTGGCTGTGCCGCCGGTCGACACCAGTTCAACACCAAAATCAGCCAGTGACCGGCCCAGTTCGGCCAGCCCTGTTTTGTCTGATACAGACAATAATGCGCGTTTAATCGGGATATGTGTGTCGGTCATTCTTTTGGGCCTATTCCATTTGTTTGAGCACCCAGCCATGGCGTCCGCCGCCCGGGCCGGTATTGCCGGATAAAACTATCTGTTTTGTCGTTTGCGGTGTGCCACTGGCATCCACCCAAAGGCTGTCCTCGATCGTCACGGCGGCATCTGCTGAGCGCAATTGCCATACGCGTCCATCTGCAAGCCGCAACATCGCGCCGCGCGCATTGCTGGTCAGATAAGTCTCAACACCCTTGCTAAGATGGAAGCGGATCGCAAAGGGCACTTGCTCAAATTTGCGACGGCGTGATTTGCGCGTATCTTCGGTTGGGACCAGCAGGTCTTCACCACGAACCTCCGTGCCATCAGAACGCAAGAGCAGGATGCGGCGATGGAGTAAGCCATAATTTCTGGCATAGCCATCATGGCCCACTTCCAGGCGCGTGGCGTTATCCAGTTCTTTGCGCTCCAGTTCAACCTCAGTCACGCCATTGCCCAAAGTGCCTTTGGCCAGCACGGCCGTGCTGTTGAGATTGTCCAAGCATAAGGTTGAATGGGCCGCCGTGGCGCGCAGGCCCTGCGATAATTTGGCAGGAATGGCTCCGCCGATACAGCTAGCCCCGCCGCAGCTGGTAATAATGCGCTGGTCACCACTGGAAAATTCAAAGGCAAGGGTCGATGCACACCCGCTTTCACTGAATTTGGCCAATGGCGGCGCACCCGCATCAACCAGGACGACCGCGCCGCCTGCCGGTATGCGTTGATACCCCCAATTGGGCGCTTGCTGTAATGGACGTGCGACGATCTTGCTGGCCTTTACCACGGCATCAACTTCGGCAGATGAAAGAGCGGGCGCACCTTGCCAACTGGCCAATGAGCCATCAAAATGGGTAATGCCTTGCAAAGCAGGAACCGCAGCGGCAAGCGCATCATAGAGCGGTTTTGGCATTGGCTCGTCAGCCGCTTCATAGGCCGACCGCAATATGCCGAGCAGAGCCACGGTGCGAAACTGTCCGCGCGGACTGCGTGAAATAACCCCGCCATCGTCATCCAGCATGGTTTTGAGCAATCTTTTCAGCCCTGCCTCACCGAATATCCGCCGCGCTTTGCCGCCGGGCAGGATGAGCGACGCGGTCACAATCGCTACCCATGTTGCCAATCGCGGAGTCCCAAATGGCGCTTTATCGGCATTTTGGTCGAGCATACGCGCAGTACGGTCAAGCTGATGCAGCACTCTTGCACGGTGACGGCGATCATCTCCGCCAATGATCAAGGGTGCATATGCTGCCCAGTGCAAAAAGCGCCATGCTGCGATATGTGGTTGCCAGCCTGGCCCCGCAATCTTGTTACCATTAATATCCAGCCACTGCGCGACCATTGCTTCTGCATCACTGCGCAATTGTTCGCGCGGCGCGGTTGCGGCAAAATCGCGCAACCAATGAAAGCCGTGATAATATTCCTGAAAACCGGGCGGTAATTTCGCGCCAAGATGATCAAATCCATCTATCTTTTGCTTAATACCCAGAAAATGGAAAAAGCCTGCGCGGATTGCCATGCCGCGTGCATTGTCGCCGGATATTGTATCTTGCGGCAAGCATAAGAGCCGCAAGGGCAGTTTTTCATCAACAACAAAACGCGACAAAGCCGTTGGCCATGCGAGGCGGTAAAAGCGGTTAATGGCTCTTTCGCCCATGGAAAGGCTATCATCTTCCTCTGCCTGCAACATCAATGCTTGCTGAACTTGGTCGCTATCACCCGCGTCATCAATAGCGGGCTGCTGACCGAGTTTTTCTGCGTCCACCTTAGCCTGCCAGCCCGTGTTTCAGGGTCTTGATATTATCGGCATAACGCTCTGGCCCGCCTTTGAATGTGGCACTGCCCGCAACAAGCACATCTGCGCCCGCTTCTATGCATAAAGGCGCGGTCTCAGCATTGACGCCGCCATCGACTTCCAGATGAATATCGCGTCCTGATGCCGTGATCATGCCGCGTATGGCGCGGATTTTGTCGAGCTGGCTGCGGATAAAACTTTGCCCGCCAAAGCCTGGATTTACGCTCATCACCAGGATCAGATCGACACTGTCCATCAGATAGTCCAGTGCGCTTTCCGGAGTAGCGGGATTGAGTACCACCCCCGCCTTTTTGCCCAGTGAACGGATCAACTGTAATGTGCGGTGGATATGCGGTCCTGCTTCCGGATGCACGGTGATAATATCTGCGCCAGCCTCAGCAAAGGCTTCGACATAAGGGTCAACCGGCGAAATCATCAAATGCACGTCAAAGGGTTTATCGCTATGCGGGCGCAGCGCCTTTACCACATCAGGGCCAATGGTGATGTTGGGCACAAAATGGCCGTCCATCACATCAATATGCACCCAGTCGCACCCGGCTTCATCAATGGCGCGTACCTCCTCGCCCAATTTGGCAAAGTCTGCGGATAAGATAGAAGGTGAGATAAGAGGCGCTGTCGTCATGCCGCGAACTTTAGCCTAACCAGCACGCTGGGCAAGTCAGTTGCGCGGCTGTCCACAATTATGCTGCATACAATTTACAGCTTATGCCGCGTTCTGCCGCGTAATGGTTGTAAACTGGCTTGCGTTTATTCAGAGCGTTGGAAACTGGCGACAAAAAAGCCGTCAAGTCCGCCTTGATCTTCCATCATGCCGGGCAGGATTCGCAGACAGCCATTATCATCAGCCGCTATGCCTTGGGGCAGCGCATTAGCGGGCAGCTCCTTAAGTGTAAAATTGCTGTGTTTCTCAAGGAAATATTGCACCTGCTCCTCGCCTTCTTCTGGCTCCAGAGAACACACGGCGTAAACCAGCTGTCCGCCCGGCTTGACCCATTTGGCAGCGCGGTCCAGCAATGTGCGCTGTAAGCTGGTCAGTTTTTGGATCTCATTCTCGCCAATACGGTAGAGCACATCCGGGTTGCGCCTATATGTGCCGGTGGCCGTGCAAGGGGCGTCCAGCAAGATGGCATCGCTGGCTGTAGGAGCCTCCCAAACGCGCAAATCTGTGGTCACAATATCGGCTTTAAGGCCGGTGCGATCAAGGTTTTCCTGCAATCGCTTCAGCCGTTTTTTGGAGGAATCCAAAGCGGTTACGTTCCAGTCTTGTGCAGCCAGTTGCATGGTTTTACCGCCCGGTGCTGCACATAAATCCAGCACGGTTCGGCCTTCACCCTCTCCCAATAGGCGGGCGGGCAGGCTGGCGGCAAGATTTTGCACCCAATAATCGCCAGCATTAAAGTCCGGATCATCGCTCAGCCTTACGCCCTCAGCGAGCCGCAAATGCCTTGCAGCCATGCTAATAGCACCCAGTTTTTCCGCTAACATATCTGTCTTATCTGCATCGCGCACAGTCAGGTCGATGGGCGGTGCTTTGGCAAAGCCTTTGCGTGCTTTGACTGTCATGTCATCGCCCCATGCTTGTTGCCAGCGTTCTTGCACCTCGGGCGGCAGCCATGGCGGATCAGGCAATAGGCTTTCATTTTCTAAGGCTGTGCGTTGTTTGTCTATTGCGGAGAAAACACCATGCGCCAATCGGCGTGGGCCACCCGCTAATAAGGGCAGGCCAGTGGCGATAACGGCATGGGCTGGTGTGCCGAGTATAAGTGATTGCGCCAACATGAGCCGCAGCACAAAGCGCGGCCGTGCATGATCGGCCAACGGTTTTTTCATCGCTCCGTCGAGCAGTTCGTCCAATCCGCCCAAATTGCGCAAAGTTTCTGCAACTATGGCGAGCGCGAAAGCCGCATCGTCACTGCGCGTCAATTTTTTGCAGGCGGTATTTTGCGCCACATCAAGCGTGTCGCCGCGTCTCAGAACAGATTCCAGCATGGCCAAGGCAGCGCGGCGGGTTTCAACACCGCTGCTTTCGTCTTTGGGGTTACGTTCTGGTTTTGCTGAACTGTCCGGCCTAGTCATCTTCGCGGCCTAGGAGGGTTTTGCGATTATGGAAACCGATAACCGCAAAATATGCCATATTAGTTGCGGCGCAGCGGGTCCAGCGCGCTGGAAGGCCGTGCTTTCTTGCGATTATTTGCCACAGATTTTGGAACGGAAACCCCATGGCCTTTGCTGCCTTTGTGGCGATGTACTTGCGCAGTTGCCCAATCATCATGGGCCATATCATAGGTTTGCGACATGACCGATGATTGCCCCATATGTTGGGCAATATCTTGCAGCGCGGCAATGCGATCACCTGTATCGGGATGGGTGGAGAACATGCTGCGTAGGCCAGCAGGTACAATATAGAGCTGCGCTGCAGCGGGTACGCGCTCGCTGACCGGGTTGGGGATGCGCTGTGCTTCCCCCGAAATTTTCGCCAGCGCTGATGCCAGTGCCAATGGCTTGCCGCTTATTTCAGCGCCGCCTGCATCTGCGCCAAATTCGCGCGTACGGCTGATAGCCATTTGTACGATCATGGCAGCCATAGGCGCAACAAATACGGCCAGCAGACCAGCAATGCCTGCGCCGCGGTCACGGAAGAACAGGCCGAAATTAGCGATCATCGATATCGCGCCGGCGATAGTTGCCACCATGGTCATAATCAGCGTGTCGCGATTTTTCACATGCGCCAGTTCATGCGCCATAACACCTTCAATTTCGTCTTGGTTCAGCATGCTGAGCAAGCCTGTTGTCGCAGCAACGGCAGCATTGTCAGGGTTGCGCCCTGTTGCAAAAGCATTGGGGTGTTGACTGTCGATAATATAGACTTTGGGCATAGGCAGGCCGCCATTTTGCGACAGATTTCGCACCATATTATAAAATTCAGGATTGGAAGCCGGCGTCACTTCGCGCGCATTGTGCATACGCAGGACAATTTTGTCTGCGTTCCAAAGGCTGAACAGGTTCATCCCCGCTGCAACAAGCAGGGCCATGAAGGCACCACCGGGGCCACCTAATGTGTAGCCCAATGCCATGAAGATAGCTGTAATCGCCGCCAGCAACATTACCGTCTTCACCTGATTCATCGCGTTATTTCATCCTTATGCAAGACATATGAAAGGGTATAGGCATATGGTGGTTTTGCAATCACCATTTCGCTGCCTATATATCCTAATATGGTGGTTTTCTGCCATATTACAATCATGGTGCATTCGCGGTGAGCACGGTTTTTTAGCCACATGCTGCGACTAACATGATTGCGCAACAGACAAAGAGACGTAGCAAAAGGGCGAGATATATGGCGAAAGAGCAATCGAAACTG
This sequence comes from Parasphingorhabdus sp. DH2-15, assembly GCF_051668705.1. Taxonomy (GTDB): domain Bacteria; phylum Pseudomonadota; class Alphaproteobacteria; order Sphingomonadales; family Sphingomonadaceae; genus Alterisphingorhabdus. The sequence goes on from NZ_CP196351.1 coordinate 222,633, forward strand.
CCAAAAGACATAGAGCGTATGACCAAGCGTCCGGCACATATTGCTGCGCCTGCCCATTGGTCTGATGACCCTGTACCCGATGTTAAACCGGGTGGTTCATCCTCATCAGAACAAGCCGAAAAAAGCCCGACCCGCTATGGTGATTGGGTTTATAAAGGCATTGCCATCGACTTTTAGCTGGCTATTTGATTGATCTGTTAGACGCGACCTGATTTCAACCGGCGGCGCTGAACGGATGACCCCAAGTTCATGGCTTCGCGATATTTAGCCACGGTCCGCCGAGCGAGATCATAGCCTTGTTCGCCTAACATTTTAACCAGCTTGTCATCTGAGAGGATTTTCTTCGGATCTTCATTATCTATCAAGGTCTTCAGAGCATTTTTGACAGCTTCGGACGATACCGCATCACCGCCATCTGATGATGAAATGCCCGAAGAGAAAAAATATTTCAGCTCAAAAACACCGCGATCACAGGTCAGATATTTATTGCTGGTGACGCGCGATATTGTTGATTCGTGCATCTCCACTTTCTCGGCAATTTCACGCAGCGTCAGCGGTTTCAAATGCGCCACCCCATGTTTGAAAAAGTCTTCTTGCCGCCGGACCAATTCGGTCGCCACTTTGGTGATTGTACGCTGCCTCTGATCCAATGTACGCACCAGCCATTGTGCATCGGCCAAGCACTCATTCAGCCATGTTTGCGAATTCTTGTCCTGCACACCATCGATCAGCTCGCTATGATAGCTGCGGTTTATGAGGATACGCGGTAGGTTTGCAGGGTTAAGTTGAACCTTCCAGCCATTATGCGTTTCACTGATGATAACATCAGGAACAACTGGCGCTGCCATATCATTGGCAAATATACTGCCCGGCCGCGGTTGATAGGCGCGCAGCTCATTGATCATATCGATAATATCATCTTCATCGAGGCGGCAAATACGCTTGAGCCGGGGAATATCTCGCCGCGCCACAAGATCGAGATTTTTCAGCATGCGTTCCATGGCCGGGTCATAACGATTGGCCTCTTTCGCCTGTATCGTCAGACATTCGGCAAGGTCGCGTGCGCCCACTCCGCTAGGGTCCATCGTATGTATGACGCCAAGCACTGCCTCCACATTGGACACACCTATGCCCAATTGGTCGGCAATATCGTGCAAACTGCTCTGCAAATAACCATTTTCATCAATATTGCTGATCAACATTTCCGCAATAAACATATCAGCATCGGCCAGCATTGCGCCAGCCTGTTGCCGCAAATGGTCAGCCAATGATGGTGTTTCGGCATGGCGCGCTTCAATGTCAGGTAAAGATCCATCACCAGCAGCGGAGCCTGTCGCTGGTCCGCCAATCTCTCCAATCGCTTCGAAAACACTGTCATTGACGCAATCATGATGAAAGACATCTTCTGCGCTGCTGTCGAGTGGCTGATCGCTTTGCCCTGCGCCTTGCGCGATGAGCATATCTGCCGTGGCTATATTGTCATCGCCAAAGTCACTACCACCATCCAGCGCATCACCATCTGGCGTTTCAACAGGCGTTATGGCATCGGTTTCAGTGCTGGCTGATGCCGCCTCGCTCTCTTGCTCCAACAAAGGGTTTTTCTCAATCTCTTCGCGCAGATATTCCTGCATTTCAAGATTGGATAAGGTCAGCAGCTTCACCGCCTGCTGCATTTGCGGCGTCATTACTAGTGATTGTTTTTGCCTCAGGTCGAGGCGAGGTGCGAGCGCCATAGCAGCAGCTACCAGCCTTTACTGAAAGCGCGGCTTTCAGTGACGGGCAGGCAGAAATGATACTGGTCGGTCATATACCCTATTTATAGGGCAAACCCTTCACCTAGGTAAAGGCGTCTAACATTCTCATCTGCAACTAGTGCTTCAGGAGTGCCAGAAAACAACACCTGACCATCATATATGATGCAGGCGCGATCAACGATATCCAGTGTTTCACGCACATTATGGTCTGTGATCAACACGCCAATAGAACGCGATTTCAATTGAATCACCAGATCGCGAATATCGGAAATAGAGATCGGATCAATGCCTGCAAATGGCTCGTCGAGCAGCATGATGGAGGGGTTGGCCGCTAATGCACGTGCAATTTCACAGCGCCGCCTTTCGCCGCCAGAAAGGGCCATCGCGGCCGCATCACGCAATTTGGTCAAACCAAATTCATCCAGCAGTCTTTCTAGCATATTTTGACGCTCCTGCGCCACTGGTTCCGCCATTTCCAGCACGGCCATGATGTTTTGCTCTACCGTCATGCCGCGAAAGATAGAGGTTTCCTGCGGCAAATAGCCCAAACCCAATATTGCGCGGCGATACATTGGCAACGCAGTAATATTTTCGCCATCGAGCATGATGCGGCCAGCGTCGGGCTTGACCAGACCCATAATCGAATAAAAGCAGGTCGTCTTGCCGGCGCCATTAGGGCCGAGCAATCCAACAACTTCCCCTTTTGCGACCGAGAGGGAAATATCAGTCAGGATGGCGCGGCGGTCATAGCTTTTGGCAATCGATACCACGGCCAAACCATCTTCCAGCGCTTCCGGGCGCAAAGCAGGCTCATGCAGGTGATTTGCAGAGATGCCAGCGGCAGCAAGGTTTACAGAATCATCCATTATAAAATTGTCATTCTCGGCTTATTGCGGTGCATCTTGTGCATCGCCGCGTTGTGGCACGGCAAAGCTGCCACTGACGCGGCCCTGATTGGAGGCACCTGCACCGGAGCCTGACCGTCCGACTCTGCCATCGACGCTGGAAACACCTGTTGTCAGATCGATGGTCAGTCGTTCGCCGGTTAATGTGTCACCGCCGCGATTGAGGCGGACATTACCAATCATGGTGATAATGCGCCGGTTAAGATCATAAATGGCATTTTCGCCCTGTGCGCGGGTATCGCCTTTGCTGATATCCACGCCGCCAACGGCATCAATGCGGCTAATATCCGTCGACCCAACATCGCTAAACGCCACTGTAACGCGGGCTGCACGTAACCGCAGACCGGCTTGCTGAAGATCAGCGCCGCCTGACAGAACAACCCGATCCTGCCTTTGTTGCAGCTCAATACGGCCGGCATCAAAAGACACTGGCGCATTGCTGTTGTGCGTAAACAATGCCTGCGCGCGGATGGTGCTTGGCGTGATGACCAGCATCAGCGCGGCAATCGGCAGTATCGCACCCATGACGAACAATATCGATCGAAACAGTGGTTGGCGGATGTGATGGGTCATAATGTGAAGCCTAAAAGCGTTAGGGAATAGGGGGGTATTGCACTTGGCGCATTATCGCAAGCGTCCTTGCTCTATCCTGAGTTTTGCATTGCCTTCCAGAGTAACTGTGCGGGCTTCCAGATCAGAGCGCAAACTGTCAGCCTCAAATGTACCCATTGGCGTGCGACCATTGACGCGGCCGCGGCTTTTCAATGACCGTTCGCGCAGATCAAGATCGACATCGCGAGTGACAAGACGATATCCATTTTCGCTCTCGAAAAGTACCGGACCGATAATCTCGACCTGCTCACCCTCAATATCATATTCGCCCTGATCGGCCCTTAACTCACCCGGGCCAGATTCAAATAATAGGCGGGCGGTAAGCTCTGACAGTTCGACAATGGGAATGTCAGAGCTGCGCTGAATGGCTTCACCGGCTTGTAGTGTAAAGGGCCTTTCACGGCTATCTTTACCACGATAAATTGCATCAGCTACGCGCATAGCTTCGGGGGCAATTTCCACCGTGTCTTTGTCTAACAGGAAACTTAGTTCTGAACGTTGCAGCAGCGGAGCCAGCACCAGAAAGGCGAATAAACTACCAATCGCTGCTGGTAAAGCACCGCGTAAAAAGCGTATCATTCTGTCATGGTTTCCGTCAGGCGCAGCAAAATCCTGTCGCTGCGTTCGCCTTTGTTGCGCGATTTCGGTCATGCTGTGTACCTGTTATCCGGTATTCTGGCTAACGATGCGCGGCATTGCGTATCGATATAGGCCATCATCCCATAGTGATTGAGCGTGATATATTAGCTATGTGCAAAAATATCAATCTCTGGCCAGCCAATAAGATCCAGTTTTGCGCGGTGCGGTAGAAAGTCGAAACAGGCCTGCGCTATTTCCATGCGCCCTTCACGTTCTAGGCGAACGATAAGCTGTTCGCGCAGAGCATGCAGATACCGCACATCACTGGCGGCATATTCGCGCTGAGCATCGGACAGTTCGGGCGCACCCCAATCGCTGGATTGTTGCTGCTTGGAAATATCTTTACCCAGCAATTCGCGCACCAGTTCCTTTAAGCCATGCCGGTCCGTATAGGTACGGATAAGCCGCGATGCGATCTTGCTGCAAAACACAGGTGCAGCGACAACTTCCAGATAATGGTAGATAGCGGCCAAATCAAAGCGGCCGAAATGATAAAGTTTCACGCGTTCCGGATCTGCCAGTATCTGACGCAAATTTGGTGCCGCATAATCGCTATTCGGTCCGAAGCGGACAAGGTGTTCATCACCGCCACCATCAGAAATCTGGACAACACATAAACGGTCACGATGCGTTTGCAGTCCCATGGTTTCAGTGTCTACTGCAACATCACCCGATGCCAAAACACCTGCTGGCAGATCTTCTTCATGAAAAAAAACGCTCAATGAATCGCTCCTGAGATTGTTGGCCTGAGTTACTGAAGCATTATGAGTAAATCATAATATCAGCCCATTATGTTATTCTGGTCTATGCACTGTATTGGCAACAGAATAAACATGATTGTCACATTTGTTACCTATTTAAAAGCGGATGTTGCCGACAATAAATATGGGCAATTCATGGTCAGATAATATCGGATTCACAATGGTTTGAAGCTGGTGATGGCTGGTTTTATCCATATTGCTGGGCAAGTTCGGTTAGCCTCTTCATCACCAGCTTGCAAAAAAGCAACTATGCCATGCTAAAACATTCGCTAATTTGGATTTTTTGGGTTATACAGAGTCGCAATATCTTCTGGCTGAACGGCTGTTTCCTGATTAGGAAAGTTCCCAAAGGCTGGCATTGTCTCTGTTGTCAATAGTTTTGCCGCTACACCTATCCGGCATTGCATATTGACAGAGGCATGTAAAAAAGTTGGGAATGTTTTTCCACACGACAGATGTTTTGTTCGTCCGGGGGCAACTGTCGACTATAATTGGGCGTGAATGAGTAGTTATATTATGGGTTTTGATAGAGGCCGGCGTGGCAGAGGTCGTGACAAGCGGGACGGATTTGGCGAAGATGATTTCGGTGGTTTCCCACCCCCGGGTGACGCATTCGGCGGTGGATATAATCGCGGCAATGACAATCGTGGTAACGATAATCGTGGCGGCGGCTATAATCGCGGCGGTGGCGGCGGCGGTTATGGCCGTGACAATGCCGGCGGCGGTGGCGGATATGAGCCTCGCGGCGGTGCTGGCGGTGGCGGTGGTCGTCCAAGCGGCGGCATGCCAGCACAGGTTGTTGGTGAAGGCACCGGGACTGTAAAATTCTTTAATGGCGGCAAAGGCTTCGGCTTTATTCAGCGTGATGGCGGAGGAGACGATGTCTTTGTTCATATCAGCGCTGTTGAGCGGGCTGGATTGACAGGCCTTGCCGAAGGACAAAAGCTGGAATTCACATTGATCGACCGCGGCGGTAAAGTATCGGCCAGCGATCTGAAAATTGATGGTGAGGTCATTCCGGTAGAGGCTGCCGCGGCTCCACCAAAGCGTGAACTGACGGGTGAACGCGTCGGCGGTACAGTGAAGTTCTTTAACGCTATGAAAGGCTTTGGCTTTATTCAACGCGATGATGGCCAGCCAGATGCGTTTGTGCATATTTCTGCTGTCGAACGCTCAGGAATGTCGGGCCTTGAAGAAGGCGACCGGCTTGACTTTGATCTCGAAGTTGATCGCCGGGGCAAATATTCCGCGGTTAATCTGGCGGCTAAGCAAGACTGATTGCAACAGGCTCTGGCCTCTAAACACGGGCAGACAGAGTGTTATATGGCTAATATTATGTTGGCTACAGATATTAGAAAAAGGGGAGGGCGATTGCTCTCCCCTTTTTTGTTATGATTATATCGCGTTTATAAAGAATGCGTTTATCATCATGCTGCATGCGGAGGCGCATAGGCGCTTGTTTTATATCGGCACTAGCAGGTTCGCTCGATGTAATGCCATTCCGACTCTTCTTGCATTCTAATATTATCTGCTGTCATTGAACGAAGGTGACTTGGCTATGTGGTGCTAGGGACAATTGGGCTGTCTGGGGTTACTTCAATAATATAATATCAGGTCAAACAAAAAGGGCGCCCCGAAGGAGCGCCCCTAATATTATATGCATAAGATTAGATTAGAATTTGAATCTGATCGAACCTTGGTAAGATTGATTTTGGAAATCATCCCGACCAACGGTGGTTTCAACTGATACTCCTAGAACGATGTTACCTGTGGTAACACTCAGGCCAGCGCCCAATTCCGCCCAGTCACTGTCATCACTAGCAATTGCAAATGGAGCAAATGCGCCCGAGCCACCGGCAAAACCAGCGCCGAAGCTGTTGTCACGATCTTGGAAATCGTGGACATAATCGGCTCTTACCCAAGGTTGTATCTTGCTGCCTGCTTTACCTGTTAAAGTAACGCCGGCACGGCCTTGCAATGTATCAAAGCTATCACGTTGGATGTTCAGAGCAGGTGCACCGCCTGTTTCTGCTACGTCATCAAAATTTACAGTTGCATAGTTGATCGCAGCGCGTGGGATCAAACGAACAGTTTTGGTCTTGATTTCGCCAGAAATTCCAACTTCAGCCGAGAAGGTCAGGCTGTCGTCGCTTGTTGCTAGATCAAAACTGTTGGCACCAACTGCAACGGTACGCGACGTATCTGTCGAGAAGCTACCAATGCTTGCTTGGCCATCAATGATGATACCACCGGTTTTGATGGCGCCATAAACCGTACCTTGGATCAATTCTCCGTCGGCGGTTTGGCCTTGCTGTGATGAACCATCAATATCAGCATAAGCAAGTGAAACACCGATGATGCTGGATTCTGTTGGGAAGTATTCAAGACCCCCGCTGAAGAAATAGCCGTTAAAATTGTCAGGGCCGGTCGTCAGTGCTGATGGCATACCTTGACCTTGACCTTCCAGATAACCGCCAGAGAAGAACAATGCAAAGTTCGAGTCAACACCGGAGTTCGTATTGTTAGAAGCGTTATCCGCCTGAGGTGCAGCTGATGTTGCACTTGCAAAGGCCTGCTGAACAGGAGCACCATTATTGGAAGCTACTGCCAGTTGCAGCGGGTTGGCATTGATGGCAACGCTACCGCCACGCTCATCCGAAAACGCTGTTGCCAGACGATTACGGTTGAAACCCATCAGGCTGTTTACCAACATTTCAGCAATGCTGAGGCGGGTAGTTTCTGTAAATGGAGCCAACCCTTCCAGCGTAGCACCGAGATCTGCCGCATTAGCACCTTCAGTAAAGGTGAAAATGTCAGGCAGTGCGGCCAGACCGTTTGCACGGTTGGCATCTAACAAAGCTGCATAAGATGTTTGAACAGCTGATGTCTGGTCTACAACATCGACATAATCACTGACGTTGAAAACAAGTTGGACACTGAATGAACCATCATCATTGCTAACGGTGTTAAAGGTTGGATCCAGAACCGCGCTGTTGCTGCCAAATCCAGTGGCAAACTCACCATCCAGAGCAGTTTCAGCCGTCAAGATAGTATAAGTATCGCCGTCATTGAACAGGAAGTTGGTCAATGGATTGATCAACACTGTGCCGCCAATAGAAGCTACACCGCTACCAGGCACATCGCTTGCAGTGACCGTAATCAGGTCTGAATTGCCCATATCATCAAGGTCAAGCAAATATGTGCTTGCTGATGCGAGTACCAAATTGCCTTCAAAGTTTAGGGTACCGATGGTACCCATTCCTGCAGGTGAAATTACACCAGCAATATTGGTAGTGAATGGTGTAGCCACTGTACCAGTACCCGTCAGCATTCCAGCGAACAGCGTAAAGTCGCCATTACCACTCAAACGGCCGTCGACATTAATTAAACCACCAGTTTGATTAATGCCTAAGATGCTGTTCAGGCTAGCGTTTTCCGCAATATTCAATCCTGCCGCACCTGTAACAGTCAGATTGTCGATTTCGACCATGCTGCTCAACGTCGTGGTGCCGGCGTTGCTGAGTGTAACATCAAAGAAACGTCCGATAATGCCGCCAGCAACATCGTCTTCGATATTGTCAGGCACGAAACCAGTTGCACCAGGCAGACCGTTATCAATAGTTGCTGGTGGCAATGCCGGCGGGCCTGCATCGTCATCTGGCATCATATCCATGCCATCTTCTTGCGGTTGGACATCGTTGGTTGCGACCAGAGTAAACTGATCAAGATCAACAGATGCTATGTTTGAACCCACATCTGATGAGCCATCGAGATCGGCATCTGCATCAATAGCGGTATTTGTTTCGCCCTCAGGCGCCAAGTCAATCGCTGCATTGATGGCGGTAACCGTTGTACCTTCAGGCGCAAGTTCAAGGCCAGCATTGATTGCGGTTACGGCATCGTCAGCTGCTGCCAGTGCGATGCCATCATATGATGAAGCCGGTGCTGTTGCTGTAGCTGCTTCAGTTTCATCGCGCTGCAAACCAGCAGCTTCCAAGTCAACCGTAGCAATTCCTGATGTGACTGTGGCATCAGCAATGCCAGCTTCTGCATCGGGAGTGGCTGGAGGGGGAGTGGTATCAAATGTCTCACCCGTTGCAAGGTCGGTACAATTGCTCCGACCAAAAACTGCAGTGATAATACCCTCGGCGCAGACTGCGCCGAAATCACCTTCTGTTCCGTTAAGGCCTAGTTCCGGTGTATCTGGAATGCCATTAACGATATTGCCTGCATCATCGATAATCCGGTAGTTCGGGTCAAGCAAACTTACCCAATGGCTCGCATCTTCCCAATCGCCATCGCCTTCAGCAGCGCCAACATAGCGATATGGATTGGTTTCAGCGATAAATTGCCAATAGAGGAATACTGGCTGATAAAAGCTCGTTGTGCCCAATGAGCTAAACGGTACGTTGAGCGAGCGTGAGCCGCCGGAGAGCGTGCCGATCAACAGATCTTCATTAGTGATGGCATTATTTGCCGCATCAAGAATCAGAGGACCGCCTGAGTCACCACCTGCTGTCGTGCCTTCATTAGGCAGTGCAGGATCACGCAGAATGTTGAAATCAGCCCCAGTATTCCCGTCTTGGCTGTCAAAGTCGATCACATAAAGGTTTTGCGGGAGAGTATTGCCGCCAGGTCCAAAGAAAGCGTCGGATTGGCCTAATGCATTATTAATATCATCCAAAGATGCAAAAGCGCCGAGCAGGTTTTCTGCTGCACGACGACGAAAATCAATGCCGTCAACTGCGCCATCAAGAGCATTGCCTGTACCACCAAAACCACTGATGTTGACGTGGTAGCCTGTTCCGCCAGGGCCGGTTGCTCCAGGATTAGGAAGCGGTGAAAAGAGAAGAGCCCAAGTAGGGATGCCGGCAGCTGGTGTATCCAGTGTTGCCAATGCAATATCTGCCTCAATAAAACCTTGGGCGTCAGGGTTTAACAGTGAGCGCGGATCATATTGGATACGCGAGATATTAAATACATTCAATGCCGTATTGGTGGTAAAACCATTGGTAAACCAGTTTTGTAAGCCAGGTAAGGCATTGGCATTGAAAGAGAATGCTGAGGCGATATTAGTGCCGTCAAAATCTGTTTCAGGGCGGTCGTTTACACAGTGTGCCGCGAACAGGACTGTACGTGCATTTATCAGCGAGCCTGTACAAACAGAACCGTCTGAACGGAAAAACTGGCCGATACCATTAACACCGCCCTCATCATCAACAATTGCTTCGCTATCGGTTGTTTCATTAGGAACAATAGCGTTGGCAGGAGATGTTGCCAATATTGTTGCCATAGCAGCAACAGCTGTTCCTGCACGCAACATGCGTGCAGAGTTAGTAATGCTCTTCATTCTCAATTCCCTCCGTGGATTCTCACGGATAGGATTATTATCGGTAAAAGCTGCTCATACAAGCAGCTTGCAGCGATGATTCAGCATTTTTTAACGTTACGCTAATCAAATGTTGCTTAAAAACGACAATATATAACGTCCTCGCAACAACTTTGGCGCCGAGTTTCGGTGTAAATTGCGTCTGATGCAATACAATATGCATATTTAGCATTTTCATGAGGGGAATTCGCAGCGATTCTCGCGAATCGCAATATGCTCAAATTATGCGCCATGCTTTTAGCGCGAAAAATATGCCGCCTATTAAAAAGCCATAGCCGCCGATTTTGCGGATGGTTTTAATGGGCAGCATGCGAGCCAGTTCTTCCTGCCACATAATAGCAGGCAGTAATGCCATCATAACTCCGCACCAACCGCCGACCATGGCGAACTCTGCCGTACCATCACGCGCAGCTGTTGCTCCGATGATAAACTGTCCCTTATCGCCCAGTTGAACGATAAACAGTCCGGCAAATATAGTCAGAAAGGCTCCGCTCGGCCAGTTTTCGAGCAGATCGATAGGGCGGCGCCAAGCCAGCATACCAATGCCAGCAAAGATTAAAGCAAGAGCATAGAATAAGATTCGTGCATCATCATTGATCCACTCACTGACCAATCGGCCAGCATAAGCGGCGAGCACACAATTTATTGCGGTTGCGATAGCGCAGCCCGCGATAAGCGCTGCGCGATTTGGAAATCTGATAGAAAGGGCCGCCACAAGTATCTGTGTGCGGTCGCCTATCTGGGTTAGCGCCGTAAGTAATAAGGTGGACAAAAACACTTCCATAGCGCCGACTATAACGCATATATGCGCTAATATTGTGATAATTTAATCATGCTCGGATAAAGTTTGTGGCTGACTAAGCGCAACGCCAATGTGTTTTGCTCTTGACTTTGTCACCGAAAAGCATATTCAGCGCCGCTGTTATATGGGCGGTTATGCGTCCTTTTTGCTGCAAAATAGCGAGCATTTTCCTGAGTTCCGATTCGGGCTTATATGAAGGTCTATCAAGCAGTGCCATTTGATGAAAATAGGAAGCATGTACCATGGCGAAACCAGCCACCGTCAAAATCAAACTTGTCAGCACAGCTGATACCGGTTTCTATTATGTGACGAAAAAGAACCCTCGGAATATTACGGAAAAAATGACCTTCCGTAAATATGATCCAGTCGTTCGCAAGCATGTCGAATTCAAAGAAGCCAAAATCAAGTAAGCAGATTTAAGGCTTTGTCTCAGCATATCCGGCCTGGTTTGCAGAAAAGGGCCTGAACGCTGCGCGGCTAAACCCAACAAAGTCTTCTTGCCTGTAATGGTTCAGTTGCTATTCAACCCGTAACAATCATGATGAGAGCATGATGATGACGGGATTGAAAATATGATGCATCGCTATATCGCTGGAATATTGCTGAGCGCGATTGTCGCCGCGCCTATTGTAATGATCTCAACCGACCCTGCGGCTGCTCAGGCGAAATCAGGAACTGACCTTGACCGCGTATCCCAGCATTTGCGCGGTATTACTACATTAAAAGCCAATTTTGTTCAGACAGACAGGAACCGTCAGGAGCTGAGCGGGTCCTTATTGCTCAAACAACCGGGCAAAATTCGTTTTCAGTATCAAAAAGACGTGCCCTTGCTGATTGTTGCAGATGGGCGCGCCCTGACCATGATTGATTATGAGGTTCGGCAGGTGCAGCGCTGGCCCATTAAGAACAGCCCTTTAGGCGCATTATTGGATCCGAATCGCGATGTTCGCCGCTATGGCCGGTTAATCTCAACCGGCAACCCCAATGTTATCAGCGTCGAAGTGAAGGACCCAAAAAGGCCGGAATATGGCACTATCACCATGGTGTTTCGCCGCGACGCCAACGCGCCGGCAGGTTTGGAAATGGCTGGTTGGGTAGCTTTGGATTCGAAAAATAACCGCACAACTATCAGCCTGACAGGCCATCGTTATAATCAGCCCGTTGCAGATAGCGCGTTCAAATGGAAAGATCCGCGCCGCAATCGGCGGCCGGGGCGGCGATAACATAAATTTGGACTTATGCTCAAAGCCAGATTTCCCCATTGCGGTCGCAGCAATATGTAAAACGGTGCAAAACATATCTTTTGTGCAACGTCTTCACTTTCTCAAAAGAGTGATTTTTGGAATTTCGTTAGGGAAAGCTGGTTTTTCCCGACAAAGTCTTAATGATCGTTAACCACAGGCTTCAAACTATATTTACGGGTCGCTGCATATATGAAGGCTCATGACCAGCCAGACCATCTTTCATCAGCGCGAATGGCGCGCATTATTTGCTGCTATTTTGGTGGCCATATTGTCCCTGACCTTATCCGGCAAGGCGCGGGCACAAGATACAGCTGATTCTTCCGCTGTTGTTTTGCAGCCATTGGAATTGGTCAATACGACTGATTTGGAATTTGGTAGCCTCATTGCTGGTAATACGGCCGGCACAGTCACCATTAATGCTGCAGATGATGGCCGGACATTGTCTGGCAATCTAGTCGGAGGTTCACAAAATGGTGCGGCAGCCCGCTTTTTGACATTTGGTGGCCCGCTACAGTTTATATTTGTATCGCGCGGCCCCTTACCGGTTTTGACTCGAGATGGCGGCAGTGAGACCATGAATGTTAGCGCATTGACGCTTAATGGTCCTGCATTCCGTTTTCTGGGTGCTGCGGGCGTGCTGGATTTGCGCGTAGGCGGCACGTTGCAAGTTAATGCCGATCAGGCGCCAGGTACCTATCGCGGTACGTTTCAGATCAACGTTACCTATTTTTGATATCAAATTGCATTTTTGGCTATGCTTATCACCCATTAACTGTGGGCGGATGCGTTTTCTCTGCTATTTTCGATTGATGATGCTTCGCTGCATTGCTAATTTGTGCCCATGAATGACAATGTTGAAATAGTCCGAACCAATTCGCGGCGCGTGAGCTGCGACGGTGCTACTGATATTCTCGGCGGCGCTGCGCTGGGCCATCCGCGTGTGTGGTTTGAAATTGATGAAAAAGGCTATGCCGAGTGTGGCTATTGTGATCGTCGCTATGTTTTGATCGGTAGCCCTGCCGATGTCGCAGGTCAGGACGCAACTGCGAATTGAGCCAAAACGCGTTTGCCAACAGTCGCAAAAAGTCTTGAGCCTTCTAGATGACATAAGCAGATGACATGACTATGTTAAGGTCATGACTGATACAAAACTCTTCGCGCAAGGCGACCCCAGACAATATATTTATAATACCAATGGCGAAGGGGTCGGACTTGACCCTGACCGCGCGGCAGCCCTGACGGTCCAATCACTTAAGAATTGTGATGATGGCGAACTCTATCTGCAATATCAGGCGAGCGAGAGCTTTGTTTTTGATGATGGCCGTTTGAAAATGGCGGATTATTCCACTGATCGCGGCTTTGGTCTGCGCGGTGTCGCACGGGAAACAACAGGCTTTGCGCATAGCAATGATGTCAGCGAGGCCGGTATCCGGCGTGCCGCGGAAACGCTGAAACTGCTGGAGGCTGGAACACAGCAATCGGCTGCGCCGCGCACCAGCAACCGCAAATATTATGGTGATGCTAACCCACTGGAAGCTGTACCTTTTGAAGATAAGGTGGCGCTATTGGAAAAAATTGACGCTGCAGCGCGGGCGCGTGATCCGCGTGTGGTCCAAGTGTCTGCCAGCCTGTCTGCGGTTTATGACGTTATTGATATCATTCGCGCTGACGGTTTTCGTGCGCAGGACGTGCGGCCTTTGGTGCGTTTGAATGTGAGCATCATTGTCGAATCAAATGGACGCCGAGAGATGGGCAATTTTGGTGTTGGCGGTCGTTATCTTTACGATCGGCTTTTCGCAGAAGATCAATGGAATCGCGCGATTGACGAAGCTCTGGCACAGGCACTGGTGAACCTTGAAAGCGTCGATGCGCCTGCAGGTGAAATGACTGTCTTGCTCGGCCCCGGTTGGCCGGGTGTGCTGTTGCATGAAGCGGTGGGCCATGGTCTGGAAGGCGATTTCAACCGCAAGGGCACCAGCACATTTTCCGGTCGCATGGGTGAGCAGGTCGCTGCCAAGGGCGTTACCGTGGTAGATGATGGCACCATGGATCAGCGGCGCGGTTCGCTGTCTATTGATGATGAGGGCACGCCAACACAGGAAAATGTGTTGATTGAGGACGGCATATTGACCGGCTATATGCAGGATAGGCTTAATGCACGGCTGATGGGTGTTCCAGCAACCGGGAATGGCCGCCGCGAAAGCTATGCTCATGCGCCGATGCCGCGCATGACCAACACTTTTATGCGCGGGGGCAACGACAACCCTGATGAGCTTTTAAGCCGGGTAAAGAACGGAATTTTTGCCAAGAGCTTTGGCGGCGGGCAAGTTGATATTGTTTCGGGCAAATTCGTCTTTTCCTGCACTGAGGCTTACAAGATTGAAAATGGTAAGCTGGGCGCACCAATCAAAGGCGCGACATTGATCGGTGATGGCCCGACTGTGATGCAGCGCATCATTGGTATTGGCAATGATATGGCGCTGGATGAAGGCGTTGGCATTTGTGGCAAAGGCGGTCAGTCTGTGCCGGCCGGTGTGGGGCAACCGACTTTGCTGGTTGATGGCATTACTGTCGGAGGAACAGCGGCATAATAGTGTTTGACCCGAACTGATTGCACCCCAGACTGATTGCAGGAGGACGCGCTGATGGCTGAATTTTTCGACACATTGAATGATAAGCATATGGCTATGATCGCCAAGCAGCCGCTTTTCTTCGTTGCTACAGCGCATAAAGATGGTCGCATAAACCTCTCTCCTAAAGGCTATGATGTATTCCGCATTTTGTCGCCTGATCGTGTGGCCTATCTTGATCTGGGCGGATCAGGCAATGAAACCCATGCGCATTTGATTGCGGATGGACGCATAACTTTGATGTTTTGTAATTTTGAAAACCCCGCATTGATTTTGCGCATCTATGGCCATGGCCGACCAGTCTTGCCAAAAGACAATGCATGGGATGTGCTTGCCAAAAATTTCACTTTGCTTCCCGGAACCAGACAGATTTTCGATATCACCGTGGAGAGCGTGCAAACCAGCTGTGGCTGGGGCGTGCCGCATATGCGTGTGGAAAAAGAGCGGCATACGTTGCAAAAAGCCCATAGCCAGTTGGATGAAGCCCAATGGCTGGCCAAAGTCTCAGGCCGCACACACTCTATAGATGGTTTGCCCGTCACACCAACGGATCAATATTTCGGGCCAGTTCAGGCAGAAGATAATGAAGAAGGCACAAAGCAATGAGTCTGGTCACCGTCGCTGAATATGCCAGCCATGTTGAGGCTGATCTGGCGCGACTCAAACTGTTCGGAGAGGGTATTGATGCGCACATAATGGATGCAGGGATGGCAAGTCTTGGCCTTGGCTTTATGACGCCTGCCCGCCTGATGGTGTTGCGCGAGGATGAGTCTCAGGCGCGTGATATATTGGCGTTATATTCCGCCGAACTGGAAGAATTGCATCGCCGCCAGATTGTCGATGATGACGATGAAAATGCACCATGGCGGCAAGGTACGCCGCCGGAAGGCGCACCATCATGAAAATCAGTCTTGCTCTGGGTGGCGGTGCCGGGCTGGGTTGGGCGCATATTGGCGTACTTCACGCGTTTAAAGAACAGAATATTGAGATTGCCGCTATCGCTGGAACATCTATCGGCGCGATTGTCGGGGCCTGTTATGCGGCGGACAAGATGGAGGAGCTGGAAGAAATTGCCAGATCAACCAATGTCTTGGCGATGCTGCGCTATATTGACCCACATTGGCGACGCGGCGGGTTAATAGGTGGCAAGCGTATTGAAGGCAGGTTAGCGGAGTATCTGGGCGATTTGGAGTTTAAAGACCTCTCCATTCCATTTTTGGCGATTAGCGCTGATCTTGTCACTGGAGAGACGGTGGAGATTGGCGAAGGGTCATTAATTCCTGCGATTCGCGCGTCCATGTCATTGCCGGGCATCTTTCCGCCCGTTGCACGGGGTGAACAATTGCTTGTTGATGGCGGAGCGGCGCAGCCCGTGCCGGTCTCTGCTGCACGCTCATTGGCTCCCAACCTGCCTTGCGTGGCGGCCAGCCTGCAAAATGATTATGTTAACAGAGCACGTGCTGCAGGAATTGCTGCAGCGCACAATAATAGTCCGAGCAGTGTAGCCGTGACAAAGGCCAGCATAGGGCTTTCGCTTTCTAATTTGGCCAAATATGCGCTTGCGCTTGATCCGCCGGACGTCCTTTTGCCCCTGCGTGTAGGGCATATTGATATTCAGGACTTCACGAAAGCCGATGAATTGATACGAATCGGCTATGAAGACGCACAAAACTTGCTTGAAAAACTCTGATTTGTGCGTCGCAGCAATAAAATTGCTTAAAACTCACTGAAATTGTTGCACCGCAATAAAATCTTTGCTTAACTTGATGCTTCATTAGCTGCAGGGGCACGATGCGAATCGATGTGCCGGGCGTAAATCGGGGAAGGCAACAGCATGAAATATATTATTGCTGTCATTAAGCCGCACAAGCTGGAAGAGGTGCGTGAAGCGCTCTCTGCCATCGGTGTGGCAGGGATGACTGTAACAGAGGTTAAGGGATTTGGTCGCCAGAAAGGGCAGACCGAAATCTATCGCGGGGCGGAATACACCATTAACATGGTGCCTAAAGTCAAATTGGAAATAGCCGTTCCTGCTGATCTTGCCGGTCAAGTGGTTGAGACCATTCAGTCGACCGCAGGCAGCGAATCCATTGGCGATGGCAAAATCTTTGTACTGGACCTTGAATCTGCAACCCGCATCCGCACCGGTGAGTCCGGCGACGAAGCGCTATAAGCCGAAAGGGAAAGCAATAATGATAAAAACACTATCAAAAATGGCCGGGCTGGCAGCGCTTGCAGCATTGTCTGTCACGCCTGCTTGGGCACAAGATGCCGCCGCGCCTGTCGTGGATAAGGGCGACACAACTTGGATGATGGTCGCCACTATATTGGTTATGGCCATGATCGTACCTGGCCTGTCGCTCTTTTATGGCGGTCTGGTTCGGACAAAGAATATGCTGTCTGTATTGACCCAGATTATTGCGGTCAGTGCATTGGCGATGATTATCTGGATCCTTTATGGCTATTCCATCACTTTTGGCGGCGATGGCGGCCTGTTCTATGATGATTTTGCGAAGGTGTTTCTGGCCGGTGTCGGCAAAGATAGCCTGGCAGACACATTTAGCGATGGTTTCAAAATCCCGGAATATGTCTTTATCGCGTTCCAGATGACCTTTGCTGCGATCACCATATCGCTGGTTATTGGCGGTCTGGTTGAGCGGATGAAGTTTTCGGCTTTGATGCTCTTTGCCATTATCTGGTTGACCATTGTCTATTTCCCAATCGCACACATGGTGTGGGATGGTGATGGCTATATCTTCAACCAGTGGGAAGCGCTTGATTTTGCTGGCGGTACTGTTGTCCATATCAATGCAGGTATCTCTGCCTTGGTGGGTGCATATTTTGTTGGCAAACGCATGGGCTATCAAAAAGAGATTATGGCTCCGCACTCGCTGACCATGACCTTGATCGGTACCGGATTGCTCTGGGTTGGCTGGTTTGGTTTCAACGCCGGTTCGGCACTGGAAGCCAATGGCGATGCTGCTCTGGCAATGATCAACACTTTTGCAGCGACTGCTGGCGGTGTGTTGTTCTGGATGCTGACTGAGCGGGTATTGGGCGGAAAAGGCTCTTTGCTCGGCGCATGTTCTGGCGCGATTGCCGGTCTGGTTGCGATTACACCAGCTGCGGGCAATAGCGGCCCTGCGGGTGCTATCTTGCTCGGCGGTCTAGCATCAATCATCTGCTGCTTGTTCGTTATGCGTTTGAAGCCGAAAATGGGCTTTGATGACAGTCTCGATGCCTTTGGTATTCACGGCTTGGGCGGTATTGTCGGCTCAATCGGTGTTGCCGTTGTCAACCTTGATGCTCTGGGTGGCCAAGGCGGCGTTGATTATGACTTTGCCGATCAGTTTGTGAAGCAGGTCGTATCGGTTTTGATTGCAATTATCTGGGCCGGTGGCGGTTCTGCGATTGCCTTCTTCATCGTCAAGCTGGTTACTGGCTTACGGGTTACAGAAGAGCAAGAGCGTGAAGGCCTTGACCTCGCCGAACATGGTGAGCGTGCTTATAACTACTGATCCTTATATCAGTACACATAAAGAAAGCCGGGGCAGCAATGCTCCGGTTTTTTTGTGCCAAGTTTGGTGTAATAGGATGCGTTTTATGACCGCAAATCCTCTTTGACGAAATCAGCGCAGCGCTCTCCAATCATGATGGAGGGCGCATTGGTGTTGCCGCTGACGATTTTGGGCATCACGCTGGCATCCGCTACATATAGCCCTTCTAGTCCGCGAAATTTCAGACGCGGCGTTAGCGGGTCATCGTCATTCGGGCCCATGCGGCAGGTGCCGACCGGGTGGTAAACCGTGTCAGACCGTTCGCGGATGATCGCATCCAACACATCATCATTGTCCAGATTGACGGGGTAGCGGTCCTGCGGTTGATAATCGCGCAGTGCCGGCGCATCAAATATGCGGTACATGGTGCGAATACCCGCACGCAAAACCGCCATATCACGCTCATCAGTCAGAAAATTGGGGTCAATTGCCGGTGCAGCTTTGGGGTTTGTGCTGGCCAGCCGGACAGTGCCTTTGCTTTCCGGGCGCAACACGCATGCGTGACAGCTAAAGCCATGGCCTTTGACATTTTCGCGGCCATGATCCTCCAGCATCGCCGGAACGAAATGATATTGAATATCAGGGGAAGGCACATCAGGTGCCGAGCGCGCGAAACCGCCGCTTTCTGCATAAGGTGTGGTCAAAATGCCTGTCCGCCTGCGCCTGTGCTCGACCAGCGCCTTTGCCATGCGCGCTGTTCCTGCAAGAGACGAACCAAAGCTGGCATCACTATCCGGCGTTTCAAAGCTGGCGACATAGTCCAGATGGTCCTGCAAATGCGACCCGATATGCGCATTGTCATGCACGACATTAATGCCATGCTCCTGCAAATGCGCGCCCGGGCCGATGCCGGAAAGTTGCAGAATATGCGGCGTGCCAAAGGCACCTGCGGATAAGATCACCGCTTTGCGTGCGTGCAATGTTTCTTCGCCCAGCAGGTTCTTCAATGTTACACCTATAACGCGGCCTTCCCCTGTTTCTAGCCGCGCCACCAATGCGCCGGTGCGGATATGCAGATTGCTGCGGTTACGGTGCGGCTCAATATAGGCGCGCGCGGCGCTCCAGCGCTCCCCCTTTTTCTGTGTGACCTGGTAGAAGCCATATCCTTCCTGTGTTTCGCCGTTGAAATCATTATTGCGCGGCAGCTGTAACTCTTCTGTGGCTTTGACAAAGGCCTTGCTCAACGGGTTGGACCAATGTTGATCGCTGACAGATAATGGCCCGTCCGCGCCGTGGAAATCATTGCCCCCGCGCTCATTGCTTTCACTGCGTTTGAAATAAGGCAGAACGTCATCATAGGACCATCCAGCACAGCCTTCCCCGCCATCAGATTGCGACGCGGCCCAATTGTCATAATCCCATTTCGATCCGCGAATATACACCATGGCGTTAATCGCACTGGAACCGCCCAGCCCGCGGCCGCGCGGTTGATAGCCAATACGTCCGTTCAACCCTTTTTGCGGGACAGTATCAAAACGCCAATTGGTGTTGTTGGGCAGAAAGGGCAGTAAGCCAGGCGTTTTGACACGCACACCATTATTGCGGCCACCTGCTTCCAGCAAGCATATGGACAGATTGGGGTCTTCGCTCAGGCGCCCTGCAACCGCGCTGCCTGCTGATCCGCCACCAATGACGATAATGTCATATTCCGCCATATTACACTCTCCCGCCTATATATTATCATGCTTATATTGTTATCAGGAGAGTTTAATCAGTCGATTAAATTTGTCCATCATTGTTAGCATGACTGGCCATATTATCTTGAGGCTATTCCGCTGGAGTGACGGTGCTTGCGGGCGTGACAGGTTCGATCCGCTTATTATGTGCATTCTCAGTGAGCCAGCGCGCTTTCAGGCTATCGCTGGTGTCGCGGCTATTGTCATGGGTCCATCCCGGCGGTTTGATCAGATAATTGGCCCGTGCTTTCCAACTCGGTGCCCGTGCGATATCGCTGGCCAGACCAACCCATTCATGAAAAGCGGCCCATAAAATATTGAAGCTGCCTAATTGGCGGACAATGCCATAGCGTATCTCTTCACCATCCGTTTCCGGAGTGAATGTGCCGAACATCCGGTCCCAGAACATAAAGACGCCGGCATAATTGCTGTCCAAATAGCGCGGGTTGGTGGCGTGGTGGACACGGTGATGGCTGGGAGTGTTCAATGCCCATTCGAACCAGCGCGGCATTTTGTCGATGGTTTCGGTATGGATCCAGAATTGATAGACCAGATTAAGGCCTCCGCAAAAAGCCACCATTAACGGGTGGAAACCCAACAGGAACATTGGCAGGCTAATGATAAATCCCGGGGTGAGAAATCCCGTCCATGTCTGGCGCAGCGCAGTAGACAGATTATAATGCTGGCTGCTGTGATGGATGACATGCGCTGCCCACATCCAGCGCATTCTGTGGCCCAGACGGTGCTTCCAATAATAGGCCAGATCATCCAGTACAAAGGCCAGCGGCCATGTCCACCAGACCGCCCACCATTGCGGTCCTGCATCAAAAATGCGAAAGTCATAGGCGATAAAGGCAACGGCCAGATAAAATCCGCCAACCAGACCGCCTGCCACTGTGCTACCCAAGCCCAGCATGAGCGAGGTAAAAGTATCCTGCGGATCATAGCTATCACGTGCCTTGGTCCGCGCTATCCATATCTCGACCAGTATCGCGATGATGAACAGCGGAACGGCTATCTGTGTAGGGCTAGGCAGAGAGATATCCATCGCGTCGCTTTACCTGCTTATAGCAGAGCCAGCAAGCGGTGCTGTCCTTTTACATCGCACTGCATACGCACTCTGCCGAATTGCTTGTCACCGCTACCAATGCACCAGATTGGCCCTTCCTGATGCGCATCAATGGGCTTATTCAGCAACCGGCCTGCAAATTTGGAGCCATGGCGTTTGATCACAACCACTCGCTCCTCGCTATCAATCACCAGTGCAGACTGACCATCTTCTGAAATAATCGCCTCTTGCGCAGTGAAGAAGGGGATGTTTCTCTCTGCCCATGCACATGCCTGTGACCGATTTCCAAGCCGCACTTCGCCTAAGCGCAAACCTCTCACCAATGCCGTCACCGCAAGGATGATGATGAAGGAACCCAGAGTGATGAAAAGTAAGTTCATGGTGCAAAGATTAGCATGTTGCAGTGAACGGTATATGACCGTCTAAGTTTACTCTCCGCTAGCCTGTCCTGCCAATTGGTCCAGTAGGGGGCGGATCATGCTGACATCATAGCCGGCATTGCCAGCCAGACGGGCAATCTCACCCACCGGCATACCATCACGCGCCTGACGCAGCGACCATAGCAATGTGGAGCGTGTGCCCGACCGGCAGAAAGCAAGTGTTTTGCCCTTATCAGCTACATCCAGCGCCTTATCCAACGCATCAATTTGCGGCGCGGAAAAACCGGCATGGGTGACGGGAATGGCGATATAGGTAATGCCCGCTGCCTCAGCCGCCGCCTTAATATCATCGCCCGCAGGCTGGCCCGGCTCTTCATCATCGGGCCGGTTGTTGATAATCAATGTCACGCCCTGCGCCTTGGCCTCGGCGACATCGGCCACGGTAATTTGCGGGGCGACAAGCATATCGTCGGTCAGGGTACGGAACATATTCTCATCCTTATTAGCGGTAGTGATTGCAGGAGCATCAGGTGTTTCAGGGGTTTCTGGTGCAATATTGGACTGGTCAGCATCCGTAGACGTTGAGCAACCAGCCAAAAATAAGGGTGTCACAATGGCTAAAGCGGAAGCCGTAAAAACTTGTGCTATGGTCATGTCTCTATGTCCTCTTCAAATTCACGCAATATTGCGGTGACCTGTTTATCATCCTGATATTGCAATTTCAGTACTGCCAGCTTTTTATCAGTCCCAATGCACGTTTCAGCAATCTGGCTATCGAGAAATGCGTCGCGCGCAGCATCGTCCCCACGTGGCTCGCTGCGGAAATGGTCACAGGCCTGACGCTGGACAATAAAAGACCGCACATCAGCAGGTATATTGGTGTCGAAAGCTACGCCAAAATTATCCGTTTCTGGTCCCTTAGGCGTTGTACAAGCCGCCATGGTGAAACAGACGCATATCGCTATCAAAAATAGTCTGGCACTGTGCATATGGTTTGAGATAGCAAAGTTTTCGCATGATGAGAAATGCAAAACAGAAACCTTAATATTGCCGGATTACCGCCAGAAAAGCATCGCCATAAGCGTCCAGCTTTTTGGCGCCAATGCCGGGCAGTACGGCCAGATCGTTTAAAGAGACGGGGCGAGTGCGCACCATATCGCGCAGCACGCTATCGTGGAAAATGACATAGGGCGGCACATTGCTGGCATCGGCCAGTGCCTTGCGCGTGTCGCGTAGCGCTTCAAACAGCGGGTCGCCGACCGGATTGGGCGTTTGTCCAGCACGCCCGCGGCGCGATTTGCGTTTTGGTGGCTCGGCAATCATCACCTTTTGCTCCCCGCGCAAAACAGGTCGCGCAGCAGCGCCGATTGCCAGCCCGCCATGTTCAGTGCTGGTCAGCATGTCATGCGCCATCAGGCTGCGCATGACGCCGCGCAACAAAGGGGCTTCTTCCGCGCTCATAATCCCGAAAACGGAAAGACGGTTATGGCCGCGCTCCAATATTTTGGGGTCATCGCGGCCAAGCAATACTTTTTCCAAATGTGTGATGCCAAAGCTCTGGCCAGTGCGATAGGCTGCGCTCAACAATTTGCGGGCCAGTTCGGTCACGTCGATCATTTTGGGCGGGTTTTCGCAATTGTCGCAATTGCCGCATATTTGCGCTGGCTGTTCATCAAAATGGCGCAGCAAGATAGCGCGGCGGCATGTGGGCGCTTCCACCAGAGCGGCCAACGTATTGAGCCGTGCGCGTTCGCTCGCCATGCGCTCTTCATCCACTTCGCTGAGCCTTTGGCGGGCCAAGGTAAAGTCACTCGCGCCCCAGAGCATCACTGCTTCGGCAGGGTCCCCATCGCGCCCGGCACGGCCCGTTTCCTGATAATAGGCTTCCAGCGATTTGGGCAATCCGGCATGGATGACAAAGCGCACATCAGGCTTGTCTATCCCCATGCCAAAGGCGATGGTGGCGACCATCACCATATTTTCCGACCGCACAAAATCGGCCTGTGCCGCTGCGCGTTCTTCAGCAGGGCGCCCTGCGTGATAAACACCAACCGGACGACCCGTTTCAGCAATTTGTGCCGCCAGTTTCTCGGTCGCCTTGCGCGTCGGAGCATAGACAATGCCAGCACCTGGATTGCGCGCCAGAACATCGGCAATTTGGCGTGCCGGTGTCTCACGCGGGGCGATGGCATAGCGAATATTGGGCCGGTCAAAACCCGCCAGAATCAAACCATCTTCGGCTATGCCCAATTGCCGCAAAATATCATTGCGTGTCGTGCGGTCGGCAGTTGCGGTCAGCGCCAGACGCGGCACATTGTCAAAGCGGTCAAGCAATGGCCGCAACAAGCGATAATCTGGGCGGAAGTCATGCCCCCATTCAGAGACGCAATGCGCTTCGTCAATGGCAAACAATGCAATATTGGCAGCGCTTAAAAGGTTTTGAAAGCCTGACCCCGTGGCACGTTCGGGCGCGACATATAACAGGTCCAACGAACCATCGCGCAGCCGCTGCGCCGTGGCGGCATTGTCACTATCGGCAGATGTCATGGCCGCCGCGCGGATGCCCAGAGCTGTGGCGGCGCGGATCTGATCATGCATCAGGGCTATGAGCGGGGAAATGACGATGGCCGTGCCTGATCGTGCCAATGCTGGCAGTTGGTAACAGAGTGATTTGCCAGCCCCTGTAGGCATGACTGCCAAAGTATTTTGCCCGTTCAGCAGGCGATCGACCACAGCTTCCTGCCGCCCACGAAAGCCAGAAAAGCCGAATGTCTGGCGCAATATATTGTGCGGATTATCCGCTATCATGGTGGCCATATTTATGCGTCAGCCTGCGCGTCGCGATCGCGTGCCAGCAACCGGCGATAGGCCCAGCCAATCACAATCAAGGCAACGCCCAACCCTAAGAAGGACAGGATACGCAGCACGCCCTCCATAGCTGCTGCATCAATCAAAAAGACCTTTAATGTGACCAGCGTTAATAATGCCAGTCCTGCCTGACGTAAGGTGCGGCTGCTGCTTTGGCCTGATCGCAATATTGCATAACCAATCCATGCAAGAGCAAGCAGCAAGAGCGCGGCAGAATAGAGATAATTCTCTGTCGTTTCCACTGGTGCAAAGGCGATGATCGTGCCGTGAATATATTGCCGTACCGCCACCATCACAGTCAGTATCGACATCAGCAAAGCCGCTCCATAGCTTAACATGGGCCAGTTTTGCAGCAGTCTTATAGCGCTATCTGACGCATCATCATGGGCCAATGTCTGTTTGCTGGTCCACCAGAATAAGATTGTCAGCGCCGCACATAGCAAGACCGCCATATTTGCGAGTGGCCATGCGCCCACGGCCTGCTCACGCAATACGGGGTTGAACATGACCAGATCGAACCAGACAAAACGCACTGCGCTGAGTGCTATCAAGCCCAGTCCTGCAATTTTGCCAAATCCGCGAGCAAATTTCAGCAGTGCTGCACCGCTGGCTGCTATAATCAGCGTAATCAATGCTCGTTCGGTGAAACCCCAGACGATAAAATCTTCCAAACTGGTGATAGCCAAGGGCTGTTTGGCCAATAACAATGCATATAGTGCGGTGAAAACACCGCCGCCTATCGCAAAGGCCATGCGGATGGGGCGCGGCGCATGAAATTGTGGAGCATAGCTTTGCGGGATCAGGGCCGAGGCTAGCATCAGCAAAGCCGGAACTAATATAGGAATGATGAGAGTGGTTGGCAGGGGCAACAGGTCATGCTGAATATAGCCGCCTGCCAATGTCGCAAGATATTGGTCCAGCGCCCCCTCTTGTGAGAGCAGCATTGCCAATATTGCGCCGCCAAAAGGCACAAAGGCTAATGCCATTGTCATCCGGCGTTTTGTGAACTGCCCCCATAAGGCAAGGCCAAAAGCCAATATTACGCCGATAATGGCCAGCCATGTGCCCGGCAATATCTGTATAAGGCCGGTGCCTGTCATGATGACTGTAACGGCTGCTGCTGCCTCGGGCAGAGATATGACGCTGCCCTCATCATATTCGCGGAATTGCCATGCTATCCATGCGCAGGGCAAGGCAAGGATCAAGCCCAGAAACCCGCTATTCACAAAAGCGAGCGGCCCCTGATATTGAAATACTATAAGCTGATAGGCGATCAATATAGGGATAAGCGCCAGCAATCCCCATCGGCCAGCGCCAGCATATTGCACGGATTTGCGCGTCAACCAAGCATGGCTAACCCCAGAAAAGAGCGCAGCATAGCCCAGCGTGATGCCCAGCATTTTCTCCAGCCCGTTGCCGCTATACCAGCCAGCGATGATGGGGAATATAAAGCCAATGGCCGTCAGCGCGGTTAACGGCCATAGCCGGTTGTCGCGCCATGCCAATAATAGCGACAATGCGCCCAAGGCGAAAAGGAACGCCCAGCCGAGCGGCGAAAATTCCATGCGCGGCACCAATATGCACAATTGCACCAGCGCAACAATTTGCGGCAGATAAATGGCGACATCGTCAAAGTTCAGATTGTCGTGCCAGTTGTTTTTGCCCTTCTCTGTTTTAGGGGCAATGTCATTGCTATCCATGCGCAGGGCCGTGACAATTGCAGCCGCCGCCGCAGCGAGAATGAAAAACCCTAATATGGGCAGGCCGTTGAGCGCAGTTCCGATTAGCGTAATCGTCCAGATACCGCCGCCGCCAATGGTCATGAGCAACAGCCATAGCCAGCGCTGCCATAGTGACAGGGCAAATAGGGCGGCCATGAACACACCCAAATAGCTAAGCAATAGCGGTAGGTTGTTGGCGTCCATGCCAGCGACAAAGGGTGCAGAAAAGCCGCCAACCACACCCATGATGGCGGTGGGCGGGCCATGACGCAGCGCTAATGCAAAGGCGAGGGCGCTAATCACCACCACCAATGTAAAGGCAGCGATCAGAGGCAATAATCCATATAGCTCACTCGCCATGTAAAGCGTGGCATAAAGGATCGCGATGCCGGCCCCTGCAAGCGATTGGCCCAGACGTTTATCTTCGTCAAAAGCAAAGCCTATGCGGGGTAATTTACTGCCAAATTGGCTGGCAGCAACAAGTGCCAATCCAAAGAGCGCAGCGGTGATGCTGCGCGCGCGCGGGCCAAACAGCCCAGCTTCAATAGAATAGCGGACCAGAAAAAAGGCCGCAAAAATAAGTGCGATGCCGCCAATCCATATCGGCAATTTGCCACCGATAATATCTTCGATGGACAGGCCTTTGAAATAGCTGTTGTCCTGTGATATATCCGTGGGCTCTTCTGCCTTTTGGGGAGCATGGATAGTGCGCGATGGCGCGTCTTGTGCGGTTTCGGGTACAGCATCTTTCTTCGTCACTTCGGTGCGTTGCGATGCGTCCTTGCTATCACTCGCGGCATAGGCGACCTGTTGCCTGCGCGTGGTAAGATCCTCTGCCGCTGCGCGGCGGCGTGCTGGTCTATCATCATTGTCTGATGCGCTATTGTTGGCCAGCCCATTCTGCGCTTGTGCCTTCGCCTCTTGTTCAGAGGTGCTGCCCTGCTCAACCTTTTGATCGTTTAGCAAATTGTCGATGCGGCGGTTTAGCCAATCAACATTGTTGTGCAATTGGGTGATTTGACCCTTTAAATTGCTGGTACGTGTGAAATTGACGATCAGGAGAACAATAATAGCCACAGGCATTAAAAGCACCAAGGCGATCAGCATCTCCATAATATCTCCCCCTGCACCAACAAGCCAATATGGCGTCTTTATCCAGACTATTAGGCAGAGCTATCACCCTTGGCAATGCTCGGCATGCGGGCCATGAACAGGGATATGGGTGAATTATCAGGCGGTGACACTGTTCTTTTCGGTCTGTTGCCGCGCCCACATTTCTGCATACAGACCCTCTTTGGCGAGCAATTGCCCATGTGTTCCGCTTTCAGCGACCCGCCCTTCGCTAAGCACAATGATGCGATCGGCATGGGTGACGGTCGATAGGCGGTGAGCAATCATCACCGTGGTACGCCGCTCTGCAACGCTGCGCAAAGTGCCCAATATGGCCTGTTCGGTGCGGCTATCCAACGCGCTTGTTGCTTCGTCGAAGATCACGATAGGCGGGTTCTTCACCAATGTCCGTGCAATGGCAACGCGCTGTTTCTCGCCACCTGACAATTTTAGGCCGCGCTCACCAACCTGCGTGTCATAACCTTGTGGCAAAGCCTCAATAAACTTATCAATCGCGGCGCCTTTGGCAGCGCTCACCACATTTGATTGGTCGCTATCACCGCGGCCATAGGCAATATTATAGCCGATACTATCGTTGAACAGCACCGTATCTTGCGGGACAATGCCAATACCGGCGCGCAGACTGGCTTGGGTTACATCGCGCACATCCTGCCCGCCTATTTTTATCGCACCGCTATCAACATCATAAAAGCGGAACAACAGCCGCGCGATGGTGGATTTGCCTGCACCCGAAGGGCCGACTATCGCCAATGTCTCTCCTTGCTTGATGGAGAAGCTGACACCTTTGAGTATCGCTCTATCGGCATCATAGCCGAAATGGACATCGTCAAATTCCAGGCCTGTGTTGGCTAATTGCAGTGGCAGGGCATGGTCAACATCGCGCACTTCGACTTCGGTATCTATCAAACGGAACATGGCTGCCATATCAACCAACCCCTGACGAATGGTGCGATAGACCATGCCGAGCAGATCAAGCGGTCGGAAAAGCTGGAGCAGCAAGGCATTGACGAGCACTAGGTCGCCCACAGACAATTGCCCTTTTGACCAGCCCCATACACTAAAGCCCATGGCGCAGACCATCATGCAATTGGTGATAAAGGACTGGCCGATATTCAGCAGCGCCAGCGAATTTTCCGACTTGATTGCCGCTTTGGCATAGGCATTTGTTGCCATGCTATAGCGCTGATTTTCGCGCTCTTCGGCGGAGAAATATTTCACCGTTTCATAGTTGAGCAGGGAATCCACGGCCTTGGCCATGGTCTCGCTATCGAGATCGTTCATCTCTTTGCGCAGAGCGTTGCGCCATTCTGTGATCTTTTGTGTGAAACGGATATATAGCGTCACCATGACCAAGGTTGCTGCGACCAATGGCCAGCCAAAATTGACTCCGAAAATGATAATGATGGCAGTCAGCTCGATGGCGGTAGGGGCAATATTGAACAGCAGAAAATAGAGCATTGTATCAATACTCTTGGTGCCGCGCTCTATCGTTTTGGTCACCTCGCCGGTTCGGCGCGCCAGATGGAAACGCAAAGACAATTGATGCAGCCGGGCAAAGACATTTTCTGCCAGTCTTTGCGTTGCGCGTTGGCCAACCCGCTCAAACACAAAATTGCGCAAATTGTCAGAACATACCGCGCCAAAACGCGCCAGAGCATAAGCGCCAACAAGCGCCAATACGACAGTCAGCCCTGCCTCAGCATCGCGTGCAGCATCAGGCGCGGTCATGCTATCAACCACGGCCTTATAGGCAAAGGGCATGGACAGAATAAGCGCCTTGCTGACGAGGATCAAACCCAGCGCAATGATGATGCGTATGCGCAGTTCTGGCTCGTCCTTCGGCCAAAGATAGGGCAGAAAGCGGCGAATGGTTGCCCAATCCGCCTTTTCGGCCTCTATGCTGGCATGGTCGGGAGGCATGGCGGTCACATTCCTGCTTCAGATGGGCGCTGTTATGTGCCGCAATTGGCTACAGCCTGTTTTCCTGCCTATCGGGACAGAGATTGCCTCTTACATAGGTGTAATGACCAATGGTACAAGCGCAAACGGCTTAGAAATTGCCCGACACATCAAGGCCCAGCACCACACCAAACTCGCGCACGCGCCGCTCTGTAAAGGCAAGCGGCCCGTCACGGCGATCCTGCGAAATCTCGCGGATAAATGCGTCGCCTTGCCCGGTAATATTGCGCGCAGATGCCCGGACGGTGAGGCCCAATACATCCTTATTTTCGACGAATATGTTGATTTGCGGGCCAATGTTAAAGCGTCTGCTGCGCTGGTCCAAGCGGAAAACACTGGCGTCAAACTGGCGGCTTAAGCTGGTGCCCCACGCCCATTGTGTAGCCGGTATATCGTGGCGAAAATCTACTTCTATTGTGGCCATGCGCTCGCCATTAATGCGCCGCGCTATATTGGTGAGCGGATCATCTACGCGGCTGCGCTGAAAGAACAGACCCAGGTCAAGCCGTGCACCTTTATAACCAATAGGGTCGAGCAGGATTGTCCCGTTCAATTCCGCGCCATAGCGCGAGGCGCTGTCCAGATTGCCATTGGCTTCGGTCGTCGCTGTGATCGGCACTTGGTCAATAATATCGCTGATAACATTATAAAATGTCCGCAATGTCAGATTGCCAAGACCCCCCAAATTGCGCTGAGCCTCAATTTCAAAGTTCCAGCTTTGCTCTGGAACCAGCAGCGGATTGCCCGCATTTTCATTGTCATTGGCCAGATCAACATCGGCGATAAAAGCGCCAAAGTTCAATTGCCCAACGGCCCGTTCGATGGTCGCGTTAATATCCAGTCGTTTTGATGCGTTCCATGTGAATGCGACAGAGCCTTTGGGCCGCACAAAAGAGCGGGTTAGACCAGCAGGGCCGCTTTGCTGTAATTGGCTATATTCGACGCCCAAATTGGCCTGTAATGAAAGGTTGCTGGCCAGTTTTCGACCATAGCTGAATGTGCCTTCGCCGCGATATTCTTCAACCCTGCTGGTCGCATTTGTCAGTTCTTCAGGAACGAAAACGCCATTTTCATCAAGCAGGAACAGGTTGCCACGCGTATCCAGAAAGTTGAACGCACCTTCAAGCGCGATCTGCCAATCATTGCCATTTTTGGACTGCCAGCCATATTCGCTGCGGAAAATGCTCTCACCCTCATCGGCTGTTTGCTCAAAGCGACTACCAGTGGACGGCTGACCATCGCTGAAAATGGATTGAAACAGATTGACTTCCGGGCTGTGCTCAAAGCGTTGAAAGCCGATCAATTTCAAACGGCCACCACCAACGGCAAATTCATAGTCAGCACTAATCTCGAAATTGCGTTCATCTTCGCGGCGGCTAAAGGGCTCTGAGATGTCGGGCACGCCCTCTTCCACACGCAAGGTATCGATGGTGTTGCGAATATTGGAAATCTGGAAATTGCCGTTAAAATTGAAGATAGAACCGGCATCGCTCGTGCGGCCGTAAAAAAGGGTCAAAGTTGGCCGGTCACCGCGAAATTCCTGAATTTCATCACGAATGAAAAGCAGGCTGCCATCGGGCGCAGTGACTTCTTCAATGCCAAAATTACCACCCCGAAATGCGTTATTGGCCAATGTAACGGTGAAATCCGCTTTGCCCAATTTGCCGCTAACCGATATTTCGCCTTCAAACAGATTATCCTGAATCCGCTCACGCAGTCGCGGCCTCCATGAGAAATTGCCGCTTAATCCTGTTCGCTTAACGACCAAGTTGAGCACCTGACCTGTCAGACCGGGAATATCCAATGTTGCGCCATCGACAATCTCCAGCCTGACAACTGACTGTGCGTTGATCCTGCTTAATGCTGTAACGGCATCATTGCTTTTGCCGGAGATACGTTTGCCATTGATCAGCACATTTTGCGACGCCTGACCCAATCCGCGCTCATTATTGTCTGTGCCCGAAATGCTGAACCCAGGAATCTGCGCCACCATGTCCAGTGCTGTTCGCGGGTTAAAGCGGTCAAAATTTTCAGGTTTGTAGGTATCGCGACCATTTTCACGCACTGGCTGCAATTGCTGATTTTGCAGCAATATTGTTTCTGGGAGCGGTGTGGCGTTAGCATCACCAGCGGATGGCGGGGCAGTGTCTTGCGATTGTGCATATGCGGGCGCAGTGAGTGCCAAAATGCTAATGCCGGCAAACAACGTGGTCATATATAATGGGCGCGCAATGATATGCAAAGAAGCGGTGGAGAATGACATGGTCAACAATTTCTCTGCCAATGGGGCGGGGCTGGAAGAGCATTAGAGGGATATTGGGACTAGAATATGCAGATAATGCTAAAATTTGCCTAGGTCCAGATTTGCGATGCCGCATAAGCAGTGCCTATACATATTATGGCAAGGCTGTATCGACAGGCACATGTTTATTCGCGATGAAAAACATGTGTTTAGGATGATATGACAGCGCCGTGCGATAAAGTACAAGGATCTATCATATATCGCGGTAGCTCAGCGCTGGCCGCATATTGGCGCGTAAATAAAAGCATTTATGACCAGAGAGCTATGCGCCACCCCCTTTGCTCTGCCATGGCTTTAAGCGGTGCATGCGGGTTCACTGCAACAGGCTCACGCGCCAGTTCCAGCATGGGGGTATCCGAAACATGGTCTGAATAGCAGCGCAAGATGTTCCAGCTTTCCGCACCACCATGTTCGCTCAACCATTGCTGAATGCGCACCAGCTTCGCCTCCCCATAGCAATTATCGCCATCAATATCGGCCAATATATGTCCAAGATTATCTAGTTTCAGTTTCGTGCCCAGCACGTCATCACAGCCAATTTTGCTGCCTATTGCCTGTGCGTATAATTCATAAGAAGCGGTGGCCATCAAGATAGTGCAGCCCTCTGCTTTGTCGTGCGCGATTTGGGCACGCGCTTGGGCCATGCAGTTGTTGCCCAGAACCTTGTCAGCATAGCTGTTGATCGCACCTGATATGGGTTGCGGTTTTGCAGAGCGCCCAAGGAACAGCATCTGGTTGTATTCTTTCAGTCGTTCGCGGCTGAGCAGACGCAGTAAATAGGCGCACCCAAATACAGCCGAAACCGGAATAAAGACAAGACGCCAAGGTGCCTTTGTGCGTGCCATGTGGAGCAAGAACGCACTATAGGTAGCTTTGCGGGTAATGGTTTTGTCCATATCATAAATCACAAGATTGCGCATTTATAACAATTCCTTGAAAAGATCATTTGCAATATCTGGAGGGTCGATAAGGCCTTGTGAAAAATAATGATATGCCGCATGTAACATGGATGGAACACACTGCCGACTTTATTTTAGAAGACGATCAGGAGCATGGACAGGCTCTGCGTTTTTCCGGCAAGTTGGACATTATGTCATTGGGCAATTTGGACCAAGATCTCCGTGCTATTGATAGCGCTGTAGATGTCATTGATCTTGGTAATGTACAGAGTGTTGATACGGTTGGCGCGTGGATAGTTCACCGCCTAAGCCGTGACCATCAAGCGGCTATTATTGGCGCTTCGGACGAAGCGGCGCAGCTTATATCCGCCATTGGTGCGGCCGATGAACCGGGTGAGGTGCGCGCACCGCAGCTTATTGCGCCGCTGCGGATATTGAATGATGTTGGCGGCGCGGTGGCCGATGCTTTTTCTAGTATTTTAGGGCTTATTGGCTTTATCGGCAGTTTGCTGGCGGCCAGCCTATCAGTATTGCGCAATCCGCGCAGTTTCCGCTTTCGTGCCATGGTTCGTCATTTTGAGCTGGTGGGCGTTTCCGCATTGGGCATTATCGGCCTGATGAGCTTCCTGATCGGTATTGTGATCGCGCAGCAGGGCGCGGTTCAGCTCAGACAATTTGGCGCGGAAATTTTTACAGTCAATCTGGTGGGGCGGCTTACCTTGCGCGAATTGGGCGTTTTGATGACGGCTATCATGGTTGCGGGACGCTCAGGCTCTGCATTTGCGGCACAAATCGGAACGATGAAGCTAACTGAAGAAGTGGACGCAATGCGCACCATTGGCGTATCTCCGATGGAAGCACTTGTCTTACCGCGCGTTATGGCAGCGGTTTTGATGATGCCACTATTGGGCTTTTTTGCCTCCATGGTATCAATGGTCGGCGGCGCTGTTTTGTGCGCGATCGTCCTCGATATTCCCATAGCGACATTTGTGACGACTATTCAGCAGGTGGTGCCGCTTCATGACCTATGGGTTGGTCTCATTAAAGCGCCTGTATTCGGTGCTATTGTGGCATTGTCTGGCTGTTATCAGGGGATGTTGGTGTCTGGCAGCGCCGAAAATGTCGGTTTGAAAACAACATCTGCAGTTGTGCAGGCCATTTTCATGGTGTTCGTTCTGGATGCCTTTTTCGCAGTGTTTTTCACTTGGGTTGGGTGGGGCTGATGGTCGAACCGGTTATTTCGATCCGCGGTTTGCGCAACAGCTTTGATAAGCAAGTTGTACATGACGGGCTCGACCTTGATGTTTATCGGGGGGAAATTATTGGCGTTGTCGGCGGATCGGGCACAGGCAAATCTGTTTTGATGCGCTCTATTATCGGGCTGCAAACCCCTGATGAAGGCAGTATTGAAGTGTTGGGAAGTGCCGTGCATGGCAACCCTGATGATTATCTCGGTATCCGGCGGCGATGGGGCGTTTTGTTCCAAGGCGGCGCGCTTTTCTCTACCTTGACCGTGGCGGAAAATATCAATGTGCCGGTCAAGCAATTCTACCCAGAGATATCGCAGCAATTGCGGCACGAAATGGCCTTGTACAAGGTTGTTCTGAGCGGCTTGCCAGCAAGCGCTGCTTGTAAATATCCTGCAGAATTGTCTGGAGGTATGAAGAAACGTGCAGGACTGGCGCGCGCACTGGCGCTTGACCCTGAATTGCTGTTTCTTGACGAGCCAACGGCGGGATTAGACCCTATCGGGGCGGCGGCCTTTGACCAATTGACCCTGAATTTGAAGCAAACATTGGGCCTGACGGTTTTTCTTATCACGCACGATCTGGACACTTTGCATGAGATTTGTGATCGGGTTGCGGTTTTGGCTGACAAAAAGGTGATTGCAGTCGGCACGATAGATGAATTACTGGCGCTTGATCATCCTTGGATACAGGAATATTTTAACGGTCCACGCGGACGAGCAGCAAAAAGCGCACAAGAACGAGAGCATCAATTAGACTATGAATCTGGCGATGAGAGGTTAGACTGACGGTCATGGAAACGCGAGCAAATCATATTTGGGTAGGCGCTATCACGCTTGCGCTGTTGGCCGGACTGGCAATTTTCATCGTCTGGATAGCGCGTTTTGGTGACGGCACAGATAAAGAATATGATATTTTCTTCAAACAATCCGTTGCAGGCCTTGCTGTCGGTTCTGGCGTTGCCTTTTCAGGGGTGAATGCAGGACAGGTCACAGAGGTACAGCTATGGGAGAAAGACCCGGAATTTGTCCGTGTGCGGATCGCGGTTGATGAAAATGTACCTATATTACAAGGTACAACGGCTACGATACAAAGCGTTAGTTTTACAGCCCCACCGCAAATTCAACTGGATGGGGCGTTAAAAGGGCAAAAGCCAATTGCGAATCCCGGGCCTGAGGGTGTTCCGGTTATTCCAACTAAGCCGGGCGCATTAGGTGAATTGTTAAACAGTGCGCCTCTCCTGATTGAACGTTTGGCGACATTGACCGAAAGGTTGACGTCAACCTTGTCTCCGCAAAACCAGCAATCGATTGAAAAATTGCTGAAAGAAAGTGCGCGCCTGACCGAGTCATTGGCTGACCAGTCACCACAAATCGGGACCACATTGAAGGAATTGCAAGGAACTCTGCTAACGGCACAGTCAACACTGGATAAATATGGCGCACTGGCGGACAATGCGAATGGCTTGCTCGGCAAAGAGGGCTCAGCAATATCTGCAGAGCTGCGCAAGACTCTGGCCTCTGCGCAAACGGCATTGAATGAGCTGCAAGCGACGGCAAAAACCGCGCAGCCAGGGTTGAAGAAACTGTCAGACACAACCTTGCCGCAAACAGAAGCATTGATCCGTGATCTGCGCGAAACATCGGCGGCGCTGACCTCTTTGACTGAACGCATTAACGACGAAGGAGCGGCGTCATTGCTGTCTGCTCCGCCACTACCGGAATATGAGCCATGACCGATATGACGATAATCGCGCCTGCGAAAATGGTGAAGCCCAGAACATCCTCTCAATTGCGGCGCGGTGCGCTGGCTCTTGTCATGGTTCCCTTATTGGCACTCCCTGGTTGCGTCAGTATTGGCGCTGGTGGGGAACCACCCAGTGCGCTGCTGACATTACGCGCGGCAAATAGCATTGCTGATAATGCGGAACTCAGCACCCAAAATGGCGCGCCATTGGTGGTCAGTTTGCCGAACACTCCGCGATTATTGGATGGGATAAGAGTGCCCGTTCAGGTCAATGATACGTCCATCGCCTATGTGCAGCAGGCATTTTGGGCAGATAAGCCGTCGCGATTATTTCTGGCATTGCTCAAGGAAAGTCTATCGGCTCAAACCAACCGGCTAGTCCTGTCTGCCGATGAAGGGACTGCTGCAGATGCACTGCAATTGAGCGGGACATTGGCAGAGTTTGGCTATGATGCCGATAGCGGGCGCGCTGTTGCAACCTATGATGCTTTGCTGCGGGCTGCTGATGGCAGTGTATCTAGTCGCAGGTTCCGCGCTACAGCGCCCGTTTCTGCTGTGGAGCCAGGGCTTGTTGGCGAAGCCTTGAATGATGCGGCCAACAGCATAGCCGCTGATGTAGGTACTTGGGTAAAAGGCCAGATTTAAGGCCAGATTTAAGGCCTATGTAACGGCTATTTGTGCATCATTGCTTTGTTGTGATGGTCGGCCAGCCTGCCAATGACCTTGCCCATAAAGGCGCCTATGCTTTGCCAAAACCTTCTGGTTCTGGCCATCCAGCCGAACGCACGGCCATGACTTTGAACAAAGAGCCCATTTGGTCGTCATCAACCAGTCGCTGCAATGCTTGCGAGATAGTGTCTTGCTGGTCTGCTGCCGATTCCATCAGCAAATTGGCGCGTGCTTCTATGCCCAAGGCTTTCAGAAAAGCGCCTTGATCGACAGGGCCATCGATATGCGCATCACGTGCCTGAGCCATACGGGCAAGTTCAGCAAAGTTGACATGGGCGGTGAGATCACGTTCACCCGGATCGACAAATGGGTCGACTTTGTCATGCTTCCACACGGCCTGTAAGCTGCTGCCAAGACGATCCTGTTCATAGCCATAGTCAATGACCAGCAAGACACCGCCTTGAGCCGCGAGC
This sequence comes from Parasphingorhabdus sp. DH2-15, assembly GCF_051668705.1. Taxonomy (GTDB): domain Bacteria; phylum Pseudomonadota; class Alphaproteobacteria; order Sphingomonadales; family Sphingomonadaceae; genus Alterisphingorhabdus. Next base: position 259,066 of record NZ_CP196351.1, read on the forward strand.
CGACCGGCAATTTCAAAGGCTATACCGCTCGCCGCGGGGCAGGTTTCCAATATGCTGCCAGCCGGTGCATTGGCAAAGGTTTCTGGAACAGCTGCATCCATAGGACGGGAACCTGGCAGCGGCATGAAATGTTCACCGTCCCTGACCACCACACGTTCGCGCCAACCGGCATGGGTTGCGACAAGTTGACGGATAGGCAATGCATCAAAAAATTCATTGGCGACGATCAGCAATGGCCGGTCATTGGGCAGAGTTTCTACACTGTCATGCCATGTTGCGTCAGGTCTGACGGCGGACTGCATTTCGCGCAATACAGGGCTGCCTTCTATGAAATGCACCTCTGGCGCGACATTAAATTGCGCCATGGTGCGCAGAGCATCATTAGCGAGCGTACCGCGCCCGGGGCCAAGCTCGACATAAGCGGGACGATTGCTTGGCAAATCCATATCTTTGTCGCTTTGCCCATTGCTGCGCAGCCACATATCGGCGAGCCATATGCCCACCATTTCACCAAACATCTGGCTGATTTCTGGTGCCGTGGTGAAGTCGCCATCACTGCCCAAAGGATCGCGGCTGGAATAATAATGGGTATTGGCCTCACCCATAAAATGCGAGAGAGATATAGGGCCTGTGCTTTCAATCAAGCGGGACAATGTACGGGTTAGATCACCAGCCATGGAACGACTATGCCGCCTGCGTCGCGATAGGGGGCTGCTTTTCGCGGCTGGCGGCAGTGATCACAAAGTACAGACCGACCAGCACCATCGGCACAGTTAGCCATTGCCCCATGCTCAGGCCGGTACGTTCGGCAAATTCGATCAAATGGGAATCCGGATTGCGGAAAAATTCTATTGTGAACCGGCTTATTCCATAGACCACAGCAGCGGTGCCGAACAGCATGCCCGGCTTATAGCGTGCCCGTGTGTGCCAGAAAAGAATGTACAGAATGAACATCATCAACAAGCCTTCGCTTGCTGCTTCATATAGCTGGCTAGGATGGCGCGGCAGTGCAGCCGGGTCGGTATCTGTAAAGATAATGGCCCATGGCACATCGGTCGGCCTGCCCCATAGCTCGCCATTTATGAAATTGGCCAATCGTCCAAATAGCAGGCCAAACGGAATGACACAGGCAATATAATCGCAAAACCGCAGATAAGAGAGGTTTTCTTTGCGAGTCATATACCAGATGGCGATCATCACACCCAAAACGCCACCATGTAAGGACATACCGCCATCATGCAGCCTTAAGAGCTGATAGCTTATTAAGCCCTCGCCATCAAAGCGGATGAACAGGTCAGGCTTGTAAAAAAGTGCATAGCCAAGCCGGCCGCCAGCGATAACGCCAAATGTTGCAAAAAGAATGAAATCATCGGCGTGGCGCTGTGCTAGTGGTGCACCAGGCTGTTTAATAAGGCGGGTCAGATACCAATAGCCGATCAAAATACCGGCCAGATAAGCCAAAGAATACCAGCGCAGTTGAAACCAACCAATTTCGAGCAGTGTTTTGGACAAACCAAGCTCTTCAAATCGGACAAATTCTGTGCTTGTTGACAGAAGTGTAAAAATCAAGGTGATTCCCCGCGACAATGTGATAGCAAATAGTTTCATAGTCACAGAAGCGGCGAAGACCAAGTGGAGAGATATAAAAATGGCGACCGAACTAGACCAGATGATGCAGACCATTATGGACTCGCTAACTGCAGAAGGCGGGCAATTGGCCACAATACCCTATCAAAAATATGGTCAGGATCTGCCCATGCTGGCTGCTGCGCCGCCTGCTATGTCACATTATTTCGCCCATTTCTGCGCACAGCATGGCGATGCCGAGTTTCTGATTGATGGCGATATCCGTCTGAGTTTTGCTGAAACCTATGCCGCCTCAAAGCGTGTTGCGCAGGGTTTGATAGCGCATCATGGCCTGCAAAAAGGCGATCGTGTTGGTATCGCAGCGCGCAATTCGGCCAATTGGATCATCAATTTCTTCGGCATATTAATGTCTGGCGGCGTGGCCACCTTGCTCAATGGCTGGTGGCAAGGCGAAGAATTGGCCCATGGCATCAACAATGTTGAATGTTCCTTAGTGTTAGCAGATGCGCAGCGTGCAGCGCGTATTGCCGATCTGGAATCGGTTGAAAATGCGAAAATTATTATCTTCGATCACGACGTTTTGCCTGCGCAAGGTCTGGCCAATATTATTGGCGATGCAAGTGAAGATGTTGAACTGCCAGCCCTGACGGGCGATGATCTGGCGACTATCCTGTTCACATCAGGCTCAACGGGCCAATCCAAAGGCGCCTATTCTGATCATCGCGGTGTGGTGCAAGGGACATTTAGCTATATTGCCCAGACAATTATGGCTGCAGCGATTATGACGCAAAGAGGCACGCCGCCTCAAGGACAGCCCGCAACATTGCTGAACGTACCGCTTTTCCACGTGACTGCTATGGTGCCCGTCTTGCTGCAAAGCGTTGGCATTGGCCGCAAATTGTGCCTGATGCCAAAATGGGATGCTCAAAATGCCATGAAACTTATTGAACAGGAGAAAGTCAGCTATTTTGTTGGCGTGCCGCTGATGAGTTATGAACTGGCAACGCATCCTGAGCGGCACAAATATGATTTAACCAGCTGTACCGCCTTTGCTGCTGGCGGCGCGCCGCGCCCTGTCGATCATGTCAAACGTATCAAAGAAGAGATGGACTGGGCCTTCCCTCTGCTGGGCTATGGTTTGACCGAAACCAATGGCGTTGGCTGCGGCAACTTCAACGAAAATTACATGGCCAAACCACACAGCACGGGCACTGCATCGCGTCCGTTGGTCGATCTGGCGATATTGGACGATGATGGCAAGCCATTGCCAGACGGTGAGGTTGGCGAAGTCTCCATTCGCTCTGTCTGTAATTTCCTTGGTTATTGGAATAATGAGGACGCAACCAAGTCCGCGATCATGCCCGATGGATATTTCCGCACAGGTGATCTGGGCTATCTGGATGATGAAGGCTATTTGTTCATCGTTGATCGCAAAAAGGATATTGTTATCCGCGGCGGCGAGAATATCAGCTGTATCGAGGTTGAAGCTGCCATTTATGCCCATGATGATATTGCAGAAGCGTGCGTCTTTGGCCTGCCGGATGAGCGCTTTGGCGAAGTGCCCGGCGCAACCTATTATGCCAAGGCTGGCCGCAATGTGAGCGAGGAAGAATTGCGCGAATTTTTGAAAACCAAATTGGCGCCTTTCAAAATCCCTGCGCGGTTCTGGGTTGCTGATGCTGCCCTGCCAAAATTGGGCACGGAAAAGATTGATAAAGTCACTCTGCGCAAGAAATATACAGCCGTGGTTGAAGCGGGTGGGTGATCTGATTATCCTGACACGCGCATGATTGCTGATGTCCCCAACCGGCGTGAAATTATTCACCGTGCGCTTTTGTCGGATCAGATATCCCGACTGGTTGGCGAGCATGGCGATGGTGCGCGGTCACATATCGTAACATTGCTGCGTGACGCGCTGGATAAGGGGCGGGCAGAAATTGCACGGCGGTTGCTGGAGCAGCCGACAGATGGGCATAGCTGCGCCGCGGCACAGAGCTTTCTGGTTGATCAGCTGGTCCGCATAATTTATGATTATGCCGTAACCTATATCTATCCGGAAAATAACCGCACTGCTGGTGAGCGCATGGCACTGGCGGCAGTTGGTGGATATGGACGCGGGGAAATGGCGCCGCACAGCGATGTTGATATCGCCTTTCTGACCCCAATGCGCAAAAATAGCTGGGTTGAACAAGTAACTGAAGCCATCTTGTATATGCTGTGGGATCTGGGGCTGAAGGTCGGCCAGTCTAGCCGTTCACTTGATGAGATGGTGCGGCTTAGCAAAGAAGATTTGACCATCCGTACAACCATGTTGGAGTGCCGTTATATCTGGGGCGATAAAGCCCTATATGATGAATCTGCGATACGCTTTCGCAATGAGGTTCAGCATGGGAGTGAGCGCGCATTCATTGCTGGCAAGCTGGAAGAACGCGACGCACGCCATGTCCGCATGGGTGATAGCCGCTATGTGGTTGAACCCAATGTTAAAGATGGCAAAGGGGGACTGCGCGATATGCATACGCTCTACTGGATCGGCAAATATGTCTATAATGCGCGCGGTGCTGAAGAGCTGGTGGATAAAGGCCTGTTCAACCAGACAGAATTTCGCGGATTTAGAAGAGCGGCCAATTTCTTTTGGGCAGTGCGGTGCCATTTGCATGACATTACCGGACGGGCAGAAGACAGGCTGACCTTTGATTTGCAACGTGAAGTGGCCGCGCGCATGCATTATGCTGATCGGCCCGGCAAATCGGCGGTTGAGCGGTTCATGCAATTCTATTTTCTCAACGCCAAAAAAGTGGGTGACCTTACCGGGATTTTCCTCGCTCAGGCTGATGAACGCTTTGCGGCGCGTGGCCGGCGCTATATGCCCAAAATTGTTCGCCGTCCGGCAAAGCTGAATGGCTTTACTGTGGAGCGCGGTAAGCTCAGCATTCCTAGCGCGGGGTTTTTTCAAGAGAATCCCGTCCGGTTGATTGAGATGTTTCATTTGGCTGATAAATTTGGCTGGGAGATTCACCCCAATGCCATGCGGCAGGCTACGCGCGATGCGAAATTGCATACGCCGGGCGTGCGCGATGATCGGCAGGCCAACAAATTATTCCTTGATATTTTGACCAGCGGTAAGACACCGGAACAGGTGTTGCGCTGGATGAATGAATCCACAGTGTTCGGGCGCTTCATTCCAGAATTTGGCCGTATCGTTGCGCAAATGCAGTTTGATATGTACCATCATTATACAGTCGATGAACATAGTATTCGCGCCATTGGTTTGCTGTCACGGATCAAAAATGGCGCATTGCGTGAAGATCATGAATTGGTCAGCGAGTTAATCAAGACATTGACCACTTACCGCGTGCTGGCGGCTTCTGTATTGTTGCATGACATTGCTAAGGGGCGCGGCGGGGACCATAGCGTGCTGGGTGCTCAGGTTGCGCTGGAGCTGTGTCCGCGTCTGGGGCTTAGCCAAGCAGAAACAGAATTGGTGTCATGGTTGGTGCGTCATCATTTGTTGATGTCTGCCACGGCATTTAAGCGGGATCTGGCCGATTCCAAAACCATTGCCGATTTTGCCGGTCAGGTGAAAAGTCTGGAACGGTTGAAATTGCTACTGATTTTGACAGTTGTTGATATTGGCGCTGTCGGGCCGGGCGTATGGAACAGCTGGAAGCGGCAATTGCTGACCAACCTTTATGATGCGACAGAAGAATTGCTGCGTCTGGGTCATAAGCAAAGAGGCCGCGACCAGAAAATTGTGGCAAAGAAAGAGCAGGTGCGCGGCGAGCTTAGTGATATTGAGCAAAAGCGGCTGGATATGCTGATTGAGAGTTTGAGCGGTTCCTATTGGATTGCCGAACCGGTTGATGTCATCGCGCGCAATATTCGCCAGATTATCAGGTTGGATGATACACCGCTGTCCATAGAGATGAGCGAGAATGCTGAGCGTGGGGCAACGCTGATAACCGTGTGTACTGGCGATCATCCGGGCCTGTTTTACCGCATCGCTGGCGGTATTCATGCAGCTGGTGGCAATATCATTGATGCGCGTATTCACACCACCAATCAGGGCATCGCGCTGGACAATTTTCTGGTGCAGGACAGTTTTGGCAAGCCACTGGTTGATGACAGCAGAATTGCCAGAATGGCATCGGCTATTGAGGATGCGCTGACCAATCGCATGGCCATGCGCAAAAAGCTTGATAAGCGCCAGCCAGCGAGCCGCACCAGTGCATTTTCAATCACGCCTTTTGTGGTGATCGATAATAGTGCATCGAACAAATATACAGTGATTGAGGTCAGCGCTGCAGACAGGCCGGCCCTGCTGCATCGGCTGGCGCAAAGGCTATTTAACGCTAAGTTGATTGTTCACAGTGCGCATATCGCAACCTGGGGTGAACGCGCGGTCGATACATTTTATGTCACCGACTTGCTGGGCTATAAGCTGACAGATCGCACACGGATGAAGCGGCTGGAAAAGGCGCTTGCTACTGCTGCAACAGAGGCAGAAGATATTGCAGCAGGCAATATTACCAGCGAAGAATTGTCAGAAAAACTCTCTGTTACCGCTTAGCTTGCGGCCGATTGGCTCCGACTAAAGAATATGTCCTGTACGGTCCCTTTTGGTATCAAGATAGCGTTTGTTATGCGGATTGTCAGGCGTGATAAGCGCGAGACGTTCGGCAATTGTCACGCCATTTTCTTCTAGTCTGGCAACTTTGTCAGGATTGTTGGTGAGCAACCGAATTTGCTCTGCTCCCAAAAGTTTGAGCATCTGCGCTGCAACGCCAAAATCGCGGGCATCAGTGGCAAAACCCAGCCGGTTATTGGCCTCAACTGTATCAAAGCCTTGATCCTGCAATTGATAGGCGCGCAATTTGTTGATCAGCCCGATAGCGCGGCCTTCCTGCCGCAAATACAGTAATATGCCCCATTGTGCGCCAGATATGCTGGTGAGAGCAGCGTCAAGCTGTGGGCCGCAATCGCATTTCAGGCTACCCAATATGTCACCGGTCAGGCACTCGCTATGCAGACGTACAAGCGGCGGCGAGGCATCGCGATTGCCGACCACAAGGGCAATATGTTCGCGGTGATCTGCGGCTGAACGAAAAGCGATGATTTCAGCCTTGCTATCGACCGATACGGGCAAATGCGCCTGCGCAGCAATGACCAGTTGATGCGCATCGGCATAGGCCGCGACATCGGCTGCATTTATGCAGTTTAGCTCGGGCACATTATAGCCGTTATCAAGAACCAGAAAGGCCGGTAATATTCCCGCATGGCGCGCCAATTCCATTGCTGCCTCACTGGCGGATTGGCTAGGCAGAGGCGCTGCGTAAAATGGCCCTTTCATCGGGAAACGCATATCGCTGGCCGGGTTGGCAATGGCCATGGCATATTGCGCGGTGGCAGCTTTAGGCAGGCTAATCATAACCGGCGCATGCGCCGTTGCTGCGTCGCGTTGGTTGATGATTTTCAATGTCGCGGCACGTGCTGCAGAAATTAGCATGGTCTGCGTCGCGCCTGGTATCGCTGCGAAAGCGGTTTCAGCGGCCATTAGCGTGAGTGTGTTATCGCCTGCCGTAATCCGTACCGGCCAGCCGCGTTGCAACCCGTCCAGTGCCCGCGCTGTGTTGATCTCGGCCAACCGGCTATGCGTGCCTTGCGCATCCGGCTCACCTGAACCAGCATTGGTCATTAGATGGCAAACTCGGTGATGAGCGGGGCGTGGTCAGATGGCTTCACCCATGACCGGCATTTTTCCGCAACCTCGTGCGATACGGCACTTTGTTCCAATTCGGGTGATGACCAGACATGGTCGAGGCGGCGGCCACGGTCTGATTTTGCCCAATCTTTGGCGCGGTAGCTCCACCAGCTGTAAAGGCGCTGCGGGGCAGGGTAGAATTTGCGCCCGAGATCGCACCAACCATGCGCAGCCTTTAGCTGATCAAGATGCTCCACCTCAATGGGCGTGTGGGATACGACTTTCAGCAATTGTTTATGGTTCCACACATCGCTTTCCAAAGGCGCAACATTAAAGTCACCAACCAGAATTGTTGGTTGATCAATGGTTTCGGACCAATCGGTCATGCGGTTCAGAAAGTCGAGTTTTTGGCCAAATTTCGGATTTTTCTCACGATCGGGTATATCTCCTCCAGCGGGGATATATACATTTTCAAGCCGTACCGTCTTTCCGGCTGGCCCCTCTATTGTCACCCCAACATGACGTGCTTCGCCATTGGCCTGCCAGTCATTACGCGTCACATTGGTTAGCGGCAATTTGCTCAATATAGCGACACCATGATGCATAGGCTGGCCGTGCAAAGCGTGATGCTCAAAACCGAGTTCACGAAATGATTCCAGGGGGAAAAGATCGTCAACGACCTTCGTTTCCTGCAGACACAAAATATCCGGCGCAAATTCCTTGATGAAATCCTGCACCAGTTCCAGCCGGAACCTTACGCTGTTGATATTCCATGAGACGATACGAGTGGGAGCTGTCATGCCCAGTATCTAGCCATATATTGGCACAAACCCAAGGGGCTGAAGGAAATAAATCACCTTATTGTGAATTAGGAATTTTCTATATCCGGTATGAGCAATGGTGATGATAATAAAATCCCCCGTCTCAGGGGCAGTGAGACGGGGGCGGTATGCGGTGTGACGCGCAATATCACCCAAAGGCGATAATTGACATTATAGGGAAAACAGGGGGGAAACCCTATAAAATCAACACCCTAATAATAGTGGCCAATTACTGTCAAATATATGAACAGAAACCCGCCACGATGGTTCTTGTCGACAGTCTGGGGCAGTTGGTCGTTTCGCTATAGTTACTTTCTGGGTAAGCACAGGCCATTCATAGGCAGAATCTGTTGCATGCGAAATGGACCGCTTATCGGCGCGTTAGCTGATTCGGTTTTTCTATTGGAATTTCAGAAATAATCGACCGTTAGTGCAAAGCTGCCCTGATAGACGCCGGCTGCCTGATTTGCGGCGACGCGTATCTGTCCTCCCACTGCAAATTGCGCCGTGCCAGTGGCATCAAGAAATCTGTTGCGGCCACCATCCAGACGGAACCTGTTCAAGCGCATGGTCTCGGTTCCGCCGACACGGGTTAAATCAACGCGATTCTGGCTGAGGGTTATACGTACACGTTCATTAGCATCACCGCTGACGGTAAAGGTCGCACGGCTTACTGTGCCGCCCACAATTGTGGCATTGCCGCTAAAAACTGTCAGAACGCCGGTGTCCGGATCAATGCGCAGGCGGCTAAGCCCTGTTCCGGGTATGATTGTACCGAAGTCCATTGCACCGTCATTTTGCACTATGACAGGAGTCATTATGTCGACATTTATGCGACCGTTAGATTGTGCATAAACAGGTGCTGCGGACAGCAAATGCGCAATGACTATGATGCCTAGCAAAGACATATGTTTATAGACCGTGTGGCCGCGCATAATATAGGACAGAACTAACATCACAGCATAATGACATGCAGGCTTGTCATTTCGGTTGTTAAATATGGTTAATTGAACGTAAAAATGTGGCTTTGTCCACTCTAAAGATGGTCGTTACATTTTACCTTCGCCCCTATTCTCAAAGGCACTTGCCGCAACCGGTCTATGACGTCTAAAGCTCTGGTGATTGGGATATGGTTGGCTGGCTTTCTCACAGCCACAAATAAGGACTGCAAATGACCGAAGCGGCGATTGCCATTAGTAATATGAGCAAAATCTATGCAGGTTCGGGAACAGAGCCACCCAAAAAGGCGCTGGATAATGTCAGCCTGACGGTCCGCCGCGGAGAGATTTTTGGTCTGCTTGGCCCCAATGGCGCGGGCAAGTCCACCATGATCAATATTCTGGCCGGTCTGGTCAACAAAAGTGCGGGCAATGCCTCTATCTGGGGCTTTGATATTGATGCCAATCCCCGCAATGCAAAGGTTTCCATCGGCATTGTGCCGCAGGAAATAGTGTTTGATCCGTTTTTCTCTCCTGCCGAAGTGCTGGAAGTGCAGGCCGGTTTATATGGCGTGCCCAAAGACAAACGCAAAACCATGGAATTGCTGCGCGCGGTGCGGCTGGAGGATAAGGCAAATGCCTATGCCCGCAGCCTGTCCGGCGGCATGAAACGCCGCTTATTGGTGGCCAAGGCAATGGTTCATTCGCCGCCCATATTGGTGCTGGACGAGCCGACGGCAGGCGTTGATATTGAATTGCGTCAACAGCTTTGGGACTATGTACGCGCATTGAATGCGCAGGGCGTGACTATTGTTTTGACCACCCATTATCTGGAAGAGGCTGAACAATTATGTGACCGTATTGGTATTATCAATCATGGTGAAATGATTGCGCTGGAGGATACAGCAAAGCTGGTCGGTATGGCGCGAGAGAAAATCATTGTCGTCAGCACGGCCGCGCCGATCACCACTTTGCCAAGCGACCCATTGTTTGAAAAAGTTGAGCAAAGCGACGCCAACACACTGAAAATCACGTATGACAAAGACACGACAAATGCCGGGCAAGTGCTGACCACGGTGCAGGCTGCTGGTGTGGAAATTGTTGATGTGACCACGCAAGAAGCCGATCTGGAAGACGTGTTTCTCAACCTTACACGGGCTAAGGCGTGAGATGGCATACACGGAGGATTACGACGTCCTGATCATTGGTTCTGGTGCGGCCGGACTGTCTGCGGCGATTACCTTGGCGAGCGAGCATAAGGTGCTGGTCTTGGCCAAAGGCGCTATTTCAGATGGCTCTACCGCTTGGGCGCAAGGCGGCATTGCGGCGGTGCTGGAACCGGGCGATACATTTGACAGCCATATTGAAGACACCATGGTGGCGGGTGCTGGCCTAAATCGGCGAGAGACAGTGGAATTTGTCGTCGAAAATGCGCCGCAGTCGATTGATCGGCTGATACAATATGGCGTGCCATTTAACCGCGAAGGCGATGATGATTTACACCTGACGCGGGAAGGTGGGCACAGCCATCGCCGTATAGTGCATGTTGATGATGCCACCGGCTGGGCCGTGCAGGAAGCGCTGGAACGCGCTGCCAATGCCAATCCGAATATCACCATGGTGCCCGATATGGTGGCGGTTGATCTGATACTGGATCGCCATTTAGAGCAGCCAACGGGCGAACAGCGGGTCTGGGGCTGTTATGCATTAAACCGCCAGACGGGGCGGGTTGAAGCGATCACTGCGCCAGCCACTATCTTGGCGACCGGCGGGGCGGGTCGGACATATTTATTCTCAACATCACCGCGCGGCGCAACGGGTGATGGCATTGCCATGGCGTGGCGCGCAGGCGCGCGCGTCTCCAATATGGAGATGATGCAGTTTCACCCAACATGCCTCTATAATCTGGAGGTGAAAAACTTTCTGATTACAGAGGCAGTGCGCGGTGAGGGCGGCCATTTGCTGATCCCTGCCAAAGAAAAAGGCCAGCCTGGTTATCGTTTCATGGGCGATTTTGATGATCGTATGGAGCTGGCACCGCGGGATGTTGTCGCACGCGCCATTGACCATGAGATTAAGCGGCTGGGTCTGGACTATGTTCATCTTGATATCAGCCATAAGCCGCCGGAATTTGTGAAGGGCCATTTCCCGACAATTTATGAAAAACTCATGGGGCTGGGTATTGATATCACTCAGGAGCCGATACCTGTGGTACCTGCCCAGCATTACACCTGTGGCGGCGTATTGATCGACCTAAAAGGTCGTACGGACCTGCCCGGTCTTTATGCAGCCGGTGAAGTGAGCGAGTCCGGCCTTCATGGTGCCAATCGATTGGCTTCGAACAGCCTGTTGGAGTGCTTTGTGTTTGGTGATGCCGCCGCCAATGACATTTTGGAAAACTGGAACGATATGTCTACGCCCCCAAAGGTGCAGCCTTGGGACGAAAGCCGCGTTACCGATTCTGATGAAGAGGTTGTGGTGCAGCATAATTGGCGCGAGATCCGCCGTTTCATGTGGGATTATGTTGGCATTGTCCGTACGACCAAAAGACTGGAACGCGCGAATAACCGGGTCAAATTGCTGGCCAGTGAAGTTGAAGATTATTACGGCAATTTCCGCGTTACGGCTGATTTGATTGAGCTGCGCAATTTGGTTGAAGTCGCTGGGTTGATTGTGCGCTCCGCATTGGATCGTAAGGAAAGCAGAGGTCTGCACTTTACGTCAGACTATCCCGATCTGTTAGATGTTGCTCAGGACACTTTGCTCGAGCCCTAAATAGCAATAGATGCTGGAATTGCCGCGCTCTGGCATAATCAAAACCATTCATGGTTAGCCATTTGTTAACCGTGTTTCCCTATAAGAAATATGTACCGTTTGACGGTGCGCTTTCCTCCCTTTCAGGTTCTATGCCTGCCCTTGGGGGTACTCCGCGGAGTGCCCCCAAATTTTCTCCAATCAAAATCACACGCTGCGCTGCACCTTGTTTAGCCTATGCTTGCACCGTCTTCATGCCTTGTTTAGGGCGTTGGCATGAGCGAATCCGAAGACATAAAACCGCACAAAGATGTGCCCGCTGTCGTGCTGCTATCTGGCGGACTTGATTCGATGGTCTGTGCGGCTTTGGCCAAGGAGCAGGGTTTTCGCGTTTTTGCCCTGACCATTGATTATAACCAACGCCACCGGGTTGAGATTGCGGCTGCACAAAATATCGCTGCGCATCTTGGCCTTGAAAAGCATATTATATTGCCGCTTGATTTGCGCCAATTTGGCGGTTCCGCGCTTACCGCAGATATTTCCGTCCCCAAGACCGGCGTGGGAGATGATATTCCCGTCACCTATGTGCCTGCGCGCAATCTGGTTTTTCTGTCGCTCACACTCGCATGGGCAGAGGCAGTGAATGCCCAGAATATTTTTATCGGCGTCAATGCATTGGATTATTCCGGCTATCCGGACTGTCGGCCCGAATTTATTGCCAAATTTGGTGAACTTGCCGAACTGGCCACCAAGGCAGGCGATCAAGATATGGGTGAGGCCAGCCACTTTACCATCAATACGCCGCTGCAATATATGACCAAAGCGCAGATTGCCGCTGAGGCAAAGCGCTTGGGGCTTGATCCGGCGATGAGCTGGTCCTGTTATGACCCGTCGGAAGATGGCATGGCCTGCGGATTGTGCGACTCATGCCGCTTGCGTAAACAGGGTTTTGCTGATGCAGCTGTTGAGGACACTACACCCTATAAAGCGTAAATTGCTCTTGGTTCAAACGCCAGTGTCTGCAGTATCATCGCCACTATCGGCCGCAGGTGCACTATTACGGGGGCGGATGGTTGTCGCGCCGGCGTCACTATCGCTTTCAGCATTTGGTGCAGCATCGCCTTCAGTGGCGGGAGCAGCTGTTGCGTTATCTGCATCGCTTTGGGCGGGCGCTGGGTTGTCACCACTGTCAAATTCATCAACCGTAATCATGGCATCAGAAGCACTGCCTTCCAGCACATCAATATCGCCCAAGACAGTCTCGCTGACTTCTCCTTCAGGCGCTGCACCGTCACCGCATGCAGACAGTGCCAATATGGCAAGAGCAGCAGGGAGAATTTTGCATTTAGCGGCGATATCTATCATAGTTCCGGCCCATATATGGAAATGGTCATAAGCGCTTATTGCTGAAGTGTTCGCAAAAATCCATCGCAACGTGTCTGTAAGGCTGCATCAAATTGCTGCATTGAAATATCCAAACCCAAATCGGCCATGCTGGTCACTGGATATTCCGCGATCCCGCACGGCACGATACCGCCAAAATGGCTAAGGTCCGGGTCAATATTCACGGCAAATCCGTGCATTGTCACCCATTTGCGCACCCGGATGCCAATGGCGCCGATTTTTGCCTCTTCGCCTATTAGATTGCGGGTCCATATGCCAACGCGTCCCTCTGCACGCCAAGCTGTGATACCCAGATCACCCAATGTGTCGATCAACCATGCCTCAAGACTATGGACAAAATGCCGTACATCGCGGCCCCTTTTGTTGAGGTTAAGCATAAGATAGCCAACACGCTGGCCCGGCCCGTGATAGGTATAGCGCCCGCCGCGGCCTGTTTCATAAACCGGGAAGTGCGAGGTCAATAATTCTGCGGGGTCGGCACTGGTGCCCGCAGTATATAATGCAGGGTGCTCCAACAGCCAGATCAGTTCTTCGGCACGTCCTTGCTGAACTGCCTGATTACGTTCTTCCATAGCAGAGAAAGCATCAGGATAGGCTGTGTGGCCTGTACTTGTTTTCCACACTGGCGCGGCAATGCGATCACCGGCTATATTTTGCGTATTTCCGCGGCTGTCATAAATCATCTGGTCATCATTACCCATTTTTGCAATATAGGCGCGAGGCATAGAAAACAAAATCGATAATCTGTTATCATTGGGCAAAGGGGGCTAATATGGAACGTAAGCTGGATCTTAGCAGTGCATTTGAACGTGCACGTGAATTGTTCATGGATAATTTACAGCTGTTATTGGCTGTTGCTGGCGTGTTTTTTGTTATCCCGCAATTGATTGTTGGTTTTATAACCGCAAATGGACAACAGCTGGATGCACTGCTTGAGGATGCAACAAAAATAGAGGACTTTATTGAAGCCTTTTCAGTGTTTTACCAACAATATTCCTTATGGTTCATACTGCTGGTTGTTGTTACGTTTATTGGTACATTGACCATATTGGTCATCCTGCTGGACAAAACGCGCCCGACAGTGGGGCAGGCGATTGGGATCGCTTTCTCTTTATTGCTATTCTATTTTTTACTGAGCTTATTAACAGGCCTAGCCACGTTGATAGGGTTGACGCTGTTGATCCTTCCAGGGTTATATTTTGCGTTAAAATTCTGCCTTGCAGCGCCGATTATGGTCGCGGAAAAAGTGACCAATCCTATCGAGGCCATGAAAGCGTCTTGGAACCTGACCAAGGGCAATTCTATCATGATCTTCGTCTATCTCTTTATTATTGGTATTGTGATACTAGTTGTCAGCCTTTTGGTTGAGGGCATTGCTGGCCTCCTTGGAGAAACGATAGGGCTAGTCATTAGTGCATTATTTGGCGGCGTGATTACGGCCTTCAATATAGCCGTTACAGTAGGACTGTACCAAGAGCTGCGCGGACCAATGACAGAGGATTTAACGGACACTTTTGGCTAGACAGCGGAGTCTATGCACTTGAATGACCTTAGCCAAGCATGAGTGTTGATTGATAAACAGACAAGGGGGAAATATGTCTGGTTTTCGTATAAGCGCGGCTTTTCGTGCAACCATGGATCAACTGCGTGAAAGCGGATTGGCCAGTATCTTTTTAGCACTGGTTTCTGCCCTTGTGCTCGTCGCGCTGATTGTCATTATGTCTTTTGCTCTGTTCAGTGGCATTGATATGTTCGATGCTATTGAAACTGGGTTGGCCGGACCAGTAGGATTTGTTGCCGCTTTTATTTTCCTGATGTTCTTCGGACTTGCTTATTGCGCGGCAGTCATGGCTATTTTCCGCCATTGTGTTGACGGGTTTCGTGCCGATTTTGTTACCAGCCTTATCTATGGGTGGAAGGCGGCTTTCCCTGTAGTCGGTATGATGATTTTAATCTATTTGGTGTTAGCCATAATATTTGGTTTTGCGGTTCTTGCCATCGTAGCTGCTATGGGCGGGTTTACTGATAATTTTGACATTTTGTCTGGCTTAGAGAATTTGTCTGTTGGTCTCATTGTTTTGGCTGTTATCGTATATTTTGCATTTTTCATCGTGCTGGGTCTCTTCATTCCTGCACGTTTCGGTCTTGCAGGTCCGGCCATGGCAGCAGAGCGCAGGTTAAACCCCTTTTGGGCCTTGGGCCGTTCCTGGTCTATGACCAAGGGCAGCACTTTGAAGTTAATGGCGTATCTTTTGCTGATATCGCTGGCTTGGATAGTGATCTATTTCTTTGTCGCTCTTATAGTTGCGATCTTAAGTGCGGCGGGTTTTTCTTATGCCGAACAGTCGATTATCTACCCCTTCACCCTAGCCTATATGTTGTTATATAATATGATTTTCTCAGGCATTTATGTTCAGCTGGCTGGCGGTGCTTTGGTGGATGAAGAACAGATAGATGATGTTTTTGGCTAAAAGTCAGATTGGCATTAAAGGTTGGTCTTGCCAGCATATTTGAGACTGCACATATTTACGGCTGGAAGATCGGTATTTGCGGTGCGCTGTCCATCGGCAGATGCCCTGTCAGGCGTGGATCAGGGTAAATCTCAATCTCTTGCGCAAAGGGGGTAAAACCCTGTTTGCGATAAAAGGATAATGCGGCTGGATGGTCCAATGTACAGGTCTTCAACCATATACGTTCGATTGGTGGCAAGTCTTTTTGGCCAGCCCATGCCAGCATAAGACATTGTGCCATCAGCCATTTGCCCAAGCCTTTGCCATTTAGCGATGGCACGAGACCGAGATAGACAATCTCGCACATGCCCTTTTGGTAAAAGTCCAGCTCCAACATGCCGGCAATCTCTCTTTTGCGGTCTTCAATGATATAAAGAGGTATGGCCGGATTGGCCAAAAGCGTGGCAAGCGATTCCTCGGACTGGCAAAGCCGACCAAACCATAGCCATGGCGCACCGATCAGGCGGAAAAGACTTTGGTATTCGGTGACAGACAGATTTGCGGCTTTGCGCATGGTCAATATGGTGTCCGGCAGTGCTACACGTTTCGGGCGCCGGGTCATTTCCAAATGGGTTATGACAGATGTGATATGGCCCGGTGGGACAGGGGTTCTGCTATCCACCGGATTAGGAACGCCGATAGTGTCTGATGTCATTCCCAAACCGCTAAGGGAGGCAGGCTCATAAGAATAGCGTCGACATTGCCACCTGTTTTCAGGCCAAATGTCGTGCCGCGATCATAGACCAGATTAAATTCGGCATAGCGGCCACGATAAATGAGCTGTTGGCGCTTATCCTCTTCATTGAAATCTTCATTCATTCGGCGGCGCACCAATTGCGGAAAGATATCAAGAAACGCTTTGCCGACATCCTGAGTAAAGGCAAAATTGCGTTCAAAAGCAGCCTCTGTATCGCATTCCAGATGATCGTAGAAAATACCGCCAACCCCGCGATGCACTTTGCGATGCGGTATATAAAAATAGTCATCAGCCCATTTTTTATATTTGGCATAATATTCCGGATCATGCGCATCACACGCCGTCTTCATTCGCGCATGAAATTCTGCAGTGTCCTCATCACGCGGCAAAGGGGGATTAAGGTCAGCGCCGCCGCCAAACCATGCCTTTTGCGTGATCAGGAAGCGCGTATTCATATGCACTGCAGGCGCATGCGGGTTAGCCATATGCGCAACCAGAGAAATACCCGTGGCAAAAAAGCGCGGGTCTTCTGCCGCTCCATTTATTTGCTTGGCAAATTCCTCGCTAAAGCGGCCTTCAACCGTGGAAACATTAACCCCTGCTTTTTCAAAAACCTTACCCTTGATCAGACCTTGCACGCCGCCGCCGCCAGGGCTGCCATCTTCTTCAGTCCGGTCCCATGGCGTATATTGAAAGCTGGCATCGCTTCCCGCTTCTGTCTCTATGGTTTCAAAAGCAGTACAAATCTGGTCACGCAGGCTTTCAAACCAGTTGCGGGCCAGCTGCTTCTGTTCATTCCATTGCGACATAATATCTCTTTCATATCCAGCGGGGCAATTGTGTGTCGCCAACAGTTTAGACGATCAGCTGCAACCCTGTTTAGTCAGCGTCGAAACCCCTGTCTTTGATCAATGTCAATTAACGTTGCCACGCTTAGACGTCAATCACGCTCGACAAACAATCGGCCGCTGAAAATTATGTTTATCTGGGACGCGGTGATAGTTTAATGCAGCGCTATTTGGTTGTTTGACGCAATGCTTCGCCCATTGCTATTGCCGCTGCTATTGCGACATTGAGTGATCGTGGCCCTGCTGTCATCGGGATGGTCACAGCCTCATATACTTGATTCGTCACATGTTCTGGCACACCGGCGCTTTCTGACCCCATTAACAATATGTCATTATCAGAAAATGCAAAATCATAGAGCGATGTTTTGGCTTTGCTGCTGAGCAGGATGACCCGCGAATCTGTTGCCTGATCCGACAGAAATGTTTCCCAATCGCGGTGACGAGATATTTGTGCATGCTGGTCATAATCCATGACCGCGCGTTTCAATTGCCGGTCTCCCAAAGGAAATCCGCAAGGTTCGATAATGTCCGTTGCGACACCAAAGCAGGCGCACATACGGATCATCGTACCAGTATTTCCAGCAATATCAGGTTGATAGAGGGCAAGACGCACCATTTTTTCCTTCACAGGGAACTTTATATCATTCCCTACATTCATAGGTCTATGGACAATTGTTGCAAAGCCTGTTGGCAATTGATCTGTTTTCGGTTTATCAGGCGCGCGTTTATATGAATATGCCATGCACAAAATGCGAATGACATTGTCTGACAAAGCATTATAGGGGCAGGCACGAAGTTGTGAAATAACGAACAGGATTATACTGGGTACGTTTATGACTGATCAGATTGTCAAAGATAATGGTGACGTCGCATCGGGCGATAACACTGAAAATACCGGAGACGGCGTGCGTCGCCGCGATTTTATCCATATTGCCGCTATTAGTTTTGCCGGTGTTGGCGGAGCAGCGACGGTCTATCCGCTGGTATCGCAAATGGCACCATCCTCGGATGTTCTGGCACTGGCATCGGTTGAAATTGATGTTTCTGCCATCACACCGGGGCAAGCTATCAAAACGACATGGCGCAAACGTCCTGTTTTTATCCGTAATCTGACAGCGAGCGAGATTGCAGAAGCGAAAAAGGGCGACACTCAGCAAATGCGTGACCCGCAAACGCTGGCAGACCGTACTGTGGATGGTAAAGAAAACTGGCTGGTTACCCTTGGCGTATGTACGCATTTGGGCTGTATTCCACTTGGCGCAGCTGCTGGTGAAGTTAAGGGCGAGTTTGACGGTTATTTCTGTCCTTGCCACGGTTCGCACTATGATGTGGCAGGTCGTATCCGTAAGGGTCCAGCACCATCCAATCTGGAAGTTCCCGAGTTTTCATTCCTGTCTGACACAGTCATCAAAATCGGTTGAGGTAAGAGAAAATGAGTTTTCCCTGGGCAAAAGAATATCAACCAAAGACAGAATTTACGCGCTGGATGGATCAACGCCTTCCTTTGCCGCGTATGGTCTATAATGCTGTAGGTGCTGGCTATCCCGTACCGCGCAACTTGAACTATTTCTGGAATTTCGGCGTGTTGGCCGGGTTCTTTCTGGTTGTACAAATCGTCACTGGCATTGTTATGGCTATGCATTATGCAGCCAATGTCGATGTTGCTTTCGCATCTATCGAACATACTGTGCGTGATGTAAATTATGGCTGGTTGATGCGTTATGCGCACGCTAACGGGGCCAGCTTCTTTTTCATTGTGGTCTATATTCATATGGGCCGCGGCTTATATTTCAGCTCTTATAAAGCGCCGCGTGAGATGATCTGGCTTTTGGGTCTAGTCATATTCCTGCTGATGATGGCGACTGCTTTTATGGGCTATGTTTTGCCTTGGGGCCAAATGAGCTTCTGGGGCGCGCAGGTTATCACTGGCTTGTTCTCTGCCATTCCTTTGGTTGGTGAAACACTACAGCAATGGCTGCTTGGCGGTTTTGCACCAGATAATGCGGCTCTAAACCGTTTCTTCTCGCTGCACTATTTGCTGCCATTCGTAATTGCTGGCGTAATTATCCTGCACATCTGGGCTTTGCACATTCCGGGTTCATCCAACCCGACAGGTGTCGAGGTGAAAAGCGAAAGCGATACTGTACCATTCCACCCTTATTATACATCGAAAGATGGTTTTGGGCTGGCCGTGGTGCTGATCATATTCGCGGCAGTGATTACCTTTGCACCCAATGCTTTGGGCCATCCTGACAACTATATCGAAGCCAACCCGCTATCGACCCCAGCGCATATTGTCCCTGAATGGTATTTCTTGCCATTTTACGCTATCCTGCGTGCTTTCACGGTCGATCTTGGCATACCGTTTACAGACATTGTTATCATCCCTGCAAAATTATTGGGCGTTTTGGCGATGTTTGGTTCGATTATCTTGCTGTTCTTCCTGCCTTGGTTGGACAGGTCGCCTGTACGCTCGGGCAATTATCGGCCGGTCTTCAAAATATTCTTCTGGGTATTGGTTGCGGATATGGTCTTGTTGACCTTCCTTGGCGGTGCCCCTGCGGAAGAACCTTTTGTTATGCTTAGCCAATTGGCATCGGCATATTATTTCGCGCACTTCCTGCTAATATTGCCGCTGATTTCGGCAATGGAAACACCTAAACCACTGCCTAATTCAATTACAGAAGCAGTTTTGGGTAAGAAATCCGGCGATGAAGCATCCGCTCCGGGTTATGTCCCGCAGCCCGCTGAATAATAACGGCCAGATCAGAAAAGAGAGTTATCATGATACGCTTAATCTCAACTTTGGTTGGTATCTTCTTTGTCGGGATGTTGCTGTTCTCCTTCGGAACTGGCGCTGGTACATATTTGACAACGGAGCAGCTCGAAACGGCTGAGCATAAATATCACAAAAAGCCGGAAGCCTATGCTTTCGCATCAGACGGGGCCTTGGGTCAATTTGATGAGCAGCAATTGCAGCGCGGTTTGAAAGTTTATCAAGAGGTATGCGCGGCATGCCACTCGATGAAATATATCAGCTTCCGCAACTTTGCTGCTTTGGGTTATGATGAGGACCAGATCAAAAATCTGGCGGCAAACTGGCCTATCCCGCAGCCAACTGTAAACAAAGATACGGGCGAGACGGATACACGGCCTAATCTGCCTGCGGATAGATTACCCACTCCGTTCCCGAATGAGGTTGCGGCCCGTGCAGCCAACAATAATGCTGTTCCGCCTGATCTTTCTTTAATGACAAAGGCACGTCCTGGCGGAGCAAATTATGTTCGGTCATTGTTGTTGGGATATCAGGAGCCTTCTGCAGAATTGTTGGCAGAATTTCCTGATGCTGCTCCTGGTGAGGGTTTGCACCACAACCCTTGGTTCCCGAACCTGAACCTTGCCATGGCGCAACCCTTGGTTATTCCTGACCAAGTCACCTATGATGACGGAACCGAAGCGAGTGTCGAGCAAATGGCAACCGATGTTGCTGCATTCCTGATTTGGACTGCAGAGCCTAAGCTGGAAGAGCGCCGGCAAACAGGTTGGGCCGTGTTGGCATTTCTTCTGATCGCTGCTGTTCTGGCGTTCCTGTCCTATAAACAGATTTGGGCCGACAAAAAGAAGGGCTAAGATTGCTCTATGACGGATAAGGCGACCATCGCTGAATTACAGGCAATGGTGCGCACTTTGCCGGACTTTCCGAAGCCCGGCATTCAGTTCCGCGATATTACGACATTAATTTCCAACGGCCGGGGCTTGTCCTCGGCGGTTGCGCATCTAGCGGAATTGGCGCGGGCGGATGAACCCCAGCTTATTGCGGGCATGGAGGCGCGCGGATTTATCTTTGGTGCGGCGGTTGCTGCTGCATTGGGCGTTGGCTTTTTACCCATACGCAAACCGGGCAAACTGCCTGTGCCTACGATCGGTGTCGATTATGCCCTAGAATATGGCACAGACCGGCTAGAAATTGACCCTGATGCCATCAGCGCAAATATGCGCGTCACAATTGTGGATGATCTTATCGCCACCGGTGGGACAGCTTTGGCGACGGTGCAACTATTGCGCAATGCTGGGGCAGATGTGCGCCAGGCATTATTTGTCATTGATCTGCCAGACCTTGGCGGTGCATCAAAATTGCGTGATGCCGATATTGCTACGCAGAGCCTGATGCATTTTAACGGCGATTAGCCACGCAGCGCTGAAAACATGCAGTATGATTCTGCGCAGAACCATGCATGATAGGCATAAAAACTATACGTTTATTACCGTCTATTTCATATGCATAAAAGTGCACTCAAATTGACGGTGAGGATCATTATGCAGAATAGATTATATAAAGGATCACTAGCTCTTACTTGGCTCGCAACGGGCGCATTATTGGTAGCAGGCTGCACACAGGTGGAGACATCTGACACTGCCGGGCAGGAAGTAACCGGGTCAGAGAGTTCCGAAGGCATTATACGGGCATCGTTCAATGATGATGGGTCAGTCAATCAGCCGGAAAATTGGCGTGAATGGGTGTTTGTTGGCGCACCATTGACCCCCAATGCTTTAAATGGCGGCGCAGCGCCGTTTCCTGAATTTCATAATGTCTATATTGAGCCTAGCGCATATGCGGCCTATTCTGAAACAGGTGAATTCCCTGAAGGCACGCAAATAGCCAAAGAGCTCACCACGGTGCGTGACAATAATAATGCGGAAAATGGTTCGTCGCAGGAAGTAAGCGGCGTAGGATATTTTGAAGGCGAATTTGTTGGTTTAGAGTTGACCGTTAAAGATAGCGTTCGCTTTAAGGATGAGCCCGGTGGCTGGGCATATTTCAGCTTTGGTCATAAGGCACCCCCTTATGAGCAAACAGCAACAGCAATGCCGACTGACTCATGCAATGCATGTCACGCTGAATCCGCTGGCGATGATTTTGTTTTCACGCAATTTTATCCAGTCCTACGTGCTGCAAAACCGCAATAGTGTAAAAAGAGGAAGCTAAAATGGTGAGCAGGGTTATTATGCCTATGGCGGCACTCATGGCATTATTATTGACATCTTGCAGTGCCACACCGTCTGCAGAAATTGCTGAGGACAATGCCGCAGCCGTAATATGGCCGGCAGATATTGTTTCTGAAACCGGAGATATTTCATTTCCAAAAGGCTTTTTGAAATGGCAAACTCTGGGTGCGTGGTCGACTGCTGATGAAGAAGGTAAAGCCAATGGCATGCATCAAGTCTATGTGTCGCCCGGTGCAGCGGACGCCTATTTGGAAACCGGCGCGTTTCCTGATGGTACGGTACTTGTAAAAGAGGTCCGAAGTGCTGCAACCGCTCAGCTTTCAACGGGTGCTGCGTCTTACGCAACCGATAAAGGCGTTTGGTTTGTGATGATTAAAGACAAGAAAGAACGCTTTCCGGAAAATGCACTTTGGGGCGATGGCTGGGGTTGGGCTCTTTTTGATGCAAAAGAGCCTGGCAAACAAATGGCAACGGACTATCAAAATGATTGTCTAGCTTGTCATGTTCCCGCTCAGGAGACTGATTGGGTATATGTTGAGGCTTATCCTGTCCTTTGGAAAGATGGTAAGCCGCCCATACCAAAATGGCTTGACCAAGCAAAAGCGGCAATGAACGAACAATAATATTTAATAATATTGTCGAAGTGAATGACTGCCGTGCGTAGGAGCTTTCCGGCAACCTTCTTTTTTGTAAAAAATAATGGCTTACCCCATCCAAGGCTTCTCATTGTCCCGAATGAAAAAATAGCCTTGGCAAGCAGAGGCGGCGGTTGCATAGGCGATCGGCGTCTCTGCTAGTAGCCAAATAATGACACATGGATTATCTATAGTGCAATTTTTTGAGGGGGCTTCGGGATGGAATTAAAACAGATTAAATATTTTCTGTCAGTGGCAGAAACGCTCAACTTTACCCAAGCCTCAGAGCAGCATAATGTTTCTCAGCCGGCCCTCACCAGATCTATTCAGAACTTAGAGGCTGAATTTGGCGGGCTATTGATTATTCGCGATGGCAAAAATACACGCCTGACCGAACTGGGTGAGAAAATTCGTAATGAGTTTGCCAGCATAATTGAGAGTGAAAAACGTGCCAAATTGCTTGCGCAGGATCATTTATATGCTGGGCATAGTCTTCTCAATATTGGTATCGCCAATTCACTAGGGCCTGCAAAATTTGTAAAGTTCTTTTCAGAATTTTTGCTGCAATACCCAAATATCCGTATCGTTTTGCATCAAATTGATCAAGCAACATCAGATGAAGCAATTTTGTCGGGTTATCTCGATGCCTGTATCTGCACAAAGCGTAGCAAGCCAAATCATAAGATTGATGTCACCCCGTTGTTCGAAGAACGTATGCTGCTTGCTTTTGCCGATAATAGCCATTTGGCAAGCAAAGCGCAGGTTACCTTGGAAGAATTATCCAAAGAGAATTATTTTGACCGCCTGAACTGCGAATTTCGGCCAAATTTTATAGCTATGATGGATGAAATGCAGCTGGATATTCAACCTTTACTGCAATCTGACCGCGAAGACTGGATCCAACAGCTCGTTGTCACTGGTCAAGGCGTATGTACCCTTGGCGAATATTCAGCCGTTATTCCCAGCATAAAGATGCGTCCAATTAAAGGGATGGACGTAAAACGCACCGTAGCGATTTCTTTCATCTTGGGTTCGGCTGCTTCCCCTGCAATCGTAGCTTTTAAGGAAATGGCGAAAAATTATAGCTGGACCTAATTTGAGTCAATGGCCTCACAGGTCGCGGTTCCTATTCTTTCATCACAATATCATTCGCAATAGCGGCTAATGCAGTCCGCATGCGCTCAGGGTCTCTGATGGAGGATGAACGCGATATATCTTAAACAGAAGTTGGAGCGGGTAAGGGGAATCGAACCCCTCTAGCTAGCTTGGAAGGCTAGAGCATTACCACTATGCTATACCCGCTCTATATCGCAGCGTGCGGCGATGTCATTGCCAGCTTGTCGTGGGCAGGTCAATAATTTTGATAGCGGCATACTTCGGTTTATCAGCATTGCTTTAGGCTGAACAAAGCATGCTCGTCGATACACTTTGCGACAAAGTCAGGGTGATTACGCGAAATGTCTGCGACAATGGTTGTCTATAACGATTATAGAAGTCGCGGCGAACTTCTCCCCTCTCTTTATACCCCGCCGCGGCTTCATCGGATTTTGAAAGGAAATATCTATGAAAAAGAAACCGATTATTTTCTCGCTGATCGCTGGTGTGTCATTGGTCGCCGCAGGTACTGCCATTGCGCAAAAAGGCCATGGAAAAGCGGATGCTAATGGTGACGGCGTTGTCACCGAAGAAGAGATGCTGGCATCTGTGCAAGCACGCTTTGCGCGGATGGACGCCAATGGCGATGGTGTAGTCAACCGCGCAGACCGTGACGCCAAAGCTGAGCAGCGCTTTGCTAAGCAGGATGCCAATGGCGATGGTGAAGTTTCGCTGGAAGAAATGCAGGCTGCCCGCGCCGAACGCGCTGCCAAACGCTTTGCCCGATTAGATACTGACAATAGCGGTGGTATTAGCCAGGAAGAAATGGCGCAGGCCAAAGCGAAACGAGGCGGACCTGATGGTCGTGGTCCACGTGTCGGTGGTCGACATGGTGAGCGTGATGGCGGTGAAGGTCGCGGTAGACGTGGCGGACGCGGTTTGGAACGCGCGGACGCCAATGGCGACGAAGCGATAAGCTATGCTGAACTGGAAGCACAGGCGTTGAAACGCTTTGAACGTATAGACACTGATTCCGATGGTCGCATTACTGCCGAAGAGCGCAAAGCGGCACGCGAAAAGCGCGGGCGTGGACGCGGCGGACGTGGTGATCGCAGCGGCGCTCGCTAAGCGCAAGTCGGTTTATTGCGTTATCGCAGTAGATTGAATGTACATATCAAAGCGGAGGTAATGTGGATATGCGCATTGCCTCCGCGGCTTCGTTACAGCCTCCCAAACCGGTCGATACCGTGTTAGGACATTTCTTATGACGGACTTCCCCCATTTATTGCTTGTCGATGACGACGATGATCTGCGCGATTCCGTCAATGAGTATCTTTCAGGTCAGGGGTTCCGCGTAACCATGGCGGAGAATGCGGCCATGGCGCGTTCGCTGGTCCGCACACAGCAATTTGATCTGGCTTTATTGGATGTCATGATGCCGGGTGAGGATGGGCTAAGCCTGTGTAGGTTTCTGGCAGAGCAAGGCGCTATGCCGATCATCATGCTGACGGCGCGAGGTGATGCGACTGATCGTATTATCGGGTTGGAGATTGGCGCGGATGATTATTTGCCAAAGCCATTTGACCCCCGCGAACTTGTTGCACGCATAAAGACCGTATTGCGGCGCTTTACGCGTAGTGGTGGTCATGCCGATCAGGGACAGGTCGATGGTTATATGTTTGAAGGTTGGTTGTTAGATTCGAACAAGCGACGACTGAAAGACCCTGAAGGCGTTAATGTCCCTATTACGTCTGCTGAATATAAATTGCTGGAAGTGCTTGCCAGCCGTCCGCGTCAGGTGATGGACCGTGACCAATTGCTGGATATGGTTCATGGTCGTGAGGCGCAACTTTTTGACCGCGCCATTGATAATCTTGTGAGCCGTTTACGCAAAAAGATGGAGCAGGATGCGCGTCAGCCGGACCTGATCCAGACTGTACGCGGCGGAGGCTATATGCTGGCTGCGCATGTTCGGGTCATAGCGTCTGAAACATCTCTATGAAGCAAGCCTTGTTACGTCTCTGGCCCAAAAGCCTTACCGGCCGGCTGTTCCTTGCTGTGGCGATCACATTGCTCGCAACGCAAAGTCTGAATGGCGTTCTGCTTTATCGCGCCCAGAATGAGCAACGCGTAGCGGTGATGACCAATGCTATAGCAGTACGTGTGGTTAGAGCGGTTGACCGCCTGAACAATGAGGCGGCGCGAAGGGGCAGGCGCGGACCTGACCGACTGGAAGGGCGCTCGGACGAACCCAGATTTTTAAATGCACCGCAGGGCAGACGTTTTAGAGATCGCCTCGGAAACGCTCTGCGAGAACGGAGCAGAAGACGGCGCGGCTTGGAATTTAGTGAGAGCAATCCCACCAAGGCGAACTGGCCGCGTTTGCCGCGTGTAGAGAACCGTCTTTCCACATTATTGACCAGCTATGATGTTAATTTCACATCGATCATTGTCGCCCGTGACCCGCGTCCACAAATTGTTCCGCTTGAACGTTTGTCTGCTGTTAGAGCGGAGCCAACTGACCGAACCATTGTCGGCGCAGTGCAGTTGGACAATGGCAACTGGCTGTCCGTGCGTTTGCCGGAGCCATCAAATCAGCGCAGCGTCACTGCATGGCTGATCTTCCAGACGGTCACGCTGTATCTTATCCTGCTCGGCGTTATTTTTTACATTACGCGCACACTCTCTCGCCCGCTCAAAAAGCTGAATATGGCTATGGCTGATTTTACCGAAAGCCAGCAGATCAGCGAACTGCCGGAAAAAGGGCCAGAGGATGTTGCTGCGTTAACGCGCAACTTCAACATCATGTCCCAGCGTATTGGCACAATGTTGGACGAAAAAGATGTCATGCTGGGCGCAATTGGGCATGATTTGAAAACCCCCTTATCTGCATTGCGCGTGCGTGTTGAGTCTGTGAAGGATGATGTGCTGCGCGAGAAGATGATCGCTAGCATAGAGGATCTGCGCCAGTCGCTGGATGAGATTCTGCTGCTTGCTCGTTTGGGGCGTGGGCAGGAGGAGCATGAAAATGTCAATCTGGGTGCAATGCTTGATACGATTGTCGACGAGTTCGTTCAACTCGACAAGCCGGTAACATTGGAGCCTGTGCCCAGAATTGTTGGCCGGGTTTATGCAACATGGTTCCGCCGCGCGATGCGTAACTTAATTGCTAATGCTGTCCTCTATGGAGGCGCTGCGCGGGTCAGTCTGAATGGGGATGCCATAGGCGACGATATCAGCATATGCATTGATGACGATGGGCCGGGTATTCCAGAGGAAGAGTTGGAAAGGATCTTCACGCCATTTTATCGGTTGGAAAAATCACGCAATAGCCAGACGGGAGGCGCGGGCCTGGGCCTCACTTTGGCCCGTGCCATTGCGGAAAAACATGGCGGGACGATTCGTCTTTCCAACCGCTATGACGCTGATGGAAATGTTGTTGGCTTACGTGCTATCTTCACATTTCCGCGTTCAGAACGCACATAATCCTGCGCTTCATGCATTTTATCGAAATTTCTGACCAGTTCATTTAACCTTCATGTTTACATATGTAGTCGAAATGACTACAGCCGTAATCGTAAGGTCATTAATATGTTTTGCCCCGCGCAAATACTCCTAATGATCAATTGAGACCGGTTGTGCAGTCAAGGGAAACGACCGGGAGGAGAGTTATGCAGACAGAGCGTATTAGCGATGCAGAGTTTGAAGTGATGAATTGCCTTTGGCAAACATCGCCTCTGACCGCAGCCGATATTGCCGGGCTGGTGCCACAAGAGCGACAATGGTCTTTGCAAACAGTGAAAACCTTATTGTCGCGGCTAGTCGCCAAAAACGTTATCAATCACGAAGTCGATGGGCGTCGTTATCTCTATTCCCCATTGGTGAGCCGCTCAGAATATGTGTCAGGTGAGTCAAAGCGCTTTGTAGATCGTCTATTCTCTGGCCGTGCTGGTCCGCTTTTTGCGCATCTGGCTGAGCGTGAAGCCTTTTCAGAAGAAGATATTTCCGACATTGAAAAGCTTTTGCGGGAGATGAAAAAATGACCATCTCTGCATTTTTCAGCGACATGCCGTTCTGGCAGCAATGGGTGACCGACACGATCATTGCGACCGCGTTGCTTATGGCATTGGTGTTGCTGCTCCGCCGTTCGGTCGCGCGTCTTTTTGGTCCGCAAATTGCTTATCTTCTATGGCTGGTGCCTGCGATACGCTTGCTCATGCCCGCCTATTCGCAAACAATAGAGATTGAAGCAGCCGCCATTGCCAGCCTGCCCGATATTGATGCGTTATCTTCATCGGCCATCGCTGCAAGCGCCTCTCATGATGCTCTATCTGGCACAGGCTCTTCTGCTGCGGGGATGTCTTTTGAATTGCTACCATTTGTGCTGACCCTATGGCTTGGCGGCGCGGCATTGTTCCTGATTGTTCAGCTTGCAAGCTATTTGCAGCAACGCGCTGAGATTTTGTCAGATGGCCAAGAGGTTGATCTGTTTGACGATATCAAGGTCATTCAGGTGGCGGGCATTGATAGCCCGTTCGCCTTTGGCGTGTTCCACCGCTTCATAGCGATTCCATTAGATTTTTATGCAAAATACAGCCCTATCGAACAGCAATTGGCGCTGCGCCATGAACTGGCGCACCATCAGGCGCGTGATCTTCTGGCCAATTTTGCGGCATTAACATTGCTCTCTCTGCATTGGTTTAATCCATTGGCATGGATGGCATATCGCGCATTCCGTTTTGATCAAGAGGCGGCATGCGATGCTCGGGTTCTGGCATCATCCGATGCACAGGAAAGGCACAGCTATGGGCGGCTGATAGCCAAGGCGGCGACCGGCCGCACGCTGGCACTTGCCAGTCCGCTTACTCCAAAAGAGAAACTGTGTGAAAGGCTTACACTTATGTCACAATCCCGAAAATCCAAATTCCGCCGCCGTGTTGGAGCGATGACCATCGCCATAGCTGCTGCCACTGCACTTAGCGTCACTGCGACAGTTAGCTATGCCTATGAAATCAAGGCACCAACTGCTCCTATAGCGCCTGCAGTTGCACAGACAGCCCCAGCCGCTCCTTCTGTCTCTGCTGTTCCAGAGGCTATGCCCGTTCCTTTTGCGACGGCAACACCCGTTGCTGCTCCTACAGCACCACCCGCCGTTGAGGCTAAGGAAGAGGCAGAGAGGGATAAAGCTGCGATAGCAGGGGAAAAGATCGAGAAAGCTAAAAAGAAAAAGGTCAATACAGTCGTTATTGGTGATCGCAGAACAGTAATAACGACGGCCGGTAATGGCGCCCCCGTTATTGTTAAAGTTTCACAAGAAAATAGTAACTTTATAAGTGAACAAGAGGCACTTAAAATCGCCGATGATGCACTGGCATCGCTTGATGTTGATACGCTCATCCCCAATATCACCTTGGCGCGGGATTGTTCAAAAGGTGAAGACACTGAGGAAGTATCATCCAAAACCGTTAATGGCCGCTTGGTCATGGTTATTGGCTTGTGCAATGCTACCAAGCTGGCAGAGGCACGATCTGGTGCTTTAGAGGGCTTGCGTGAGGCGCGTGACGATATTGCGAACGATAGCGATATCCCCGAAAGTTTCCGCAAACGCTTGAAGAAAGTTCTCGATCAGCAAATCCGCCAGCTTGAAGGACAGGAGCTTGGCAGCCGAGCACGCAGCGTGCGCGATAGCTGAATATATGTTCGTCACACATAATTGAAGATGCTCCATCTTCGTTGCGCATTGCCGCCGGTCATCCTCGTGATGGTCGGCGGTTTTTGCTATCTGCCCTTTATCTTTATCAGGCATCATGGCAGAGCCTTTGACTATGAAAGCTCCTTTTAACATTGATGATCTGCCCACGGGGCTGGCTGAGCAAATGGAGCCGTTGGTGCTGCGCGTGCTTGCGGGAAATCCCTCGCCATACACCTATTCGGGTACGCAGACCTATGTCGTTGGCGGTGATCAGGATTGTGCTATCATTGATCCCGGGCCTGCTGATCCGCAGCATATTGACGCAATCATTGCCGCTATTGGCGGGCGGGCGATCATATCAATCACCTGCACACACACGCACCGCGACCATTCGCCTGCGGCTCTGCCATTGGCACAGCGCACGGGCGCGCCGATTATCGGTTGTGCGCCGCTGGTGATCGATGATGATGGCCCGCGTGCGGATGAAGCGTTTGACACCAGCTATGTGCCGGACACAGTTCTGACAGATGGTGACAAGATTTCTGGTCACGACTGGACATTGGAAGCGGTTACTACGCCGGGCCATACCAGCAATCATATCTGTTATGCCTTGCTGGAGAGCGGCGCGATGTTCACTGGTGATCATGTCATGGGTTGGTCAACCAGTGTTATCTCACCGCCCGATGGTGATATGGCGGACTATATGGCGTCGATGCAAAAGGTGCATGATCGCGATGACCGCATTTATTATCCCGCTCATGGCGCGCCGGTTGAAAAGCCGCGCCAGCTGGTGCGCGGCATGATGGGGCACCGCAAACAGCGCGAACGCCAGATTTTGAACCAGCTGGAAACCGGCCCCAAAACGATCAAGGCCATGGTGCCGGACATGTATAAAGGCACTGATCCGCGCCTATATGGTGCAGCGGGGCGGTCCGTCCTGGCGCATCTGATTGATTTGCAAGCGCGGGGCCGCGTGACAGAAAATGACGATCTATGGTCATTATGCGCCTAATTGCTGCGGCGGTGATGTTTGCTGTGCTGGCGGGTTGTAGCGCGCAAAACAGCGAAGAAGCGGCCACGCCTTTCCTCTTGCCAGAGCCGATCACCAATAATGCGGTTGCTGTGGCCGATGGTCCGAACGGGCCGACATTATATAGCTTTAATGGTTTAAAAGCGGGCAAAAGCTGGCGCGATACCAGCAATGCCGCTTTTGCCTGCCCAATAGAGCAACGTAAATGTACGCCATTGCCATCTGTGCCCGGTGATGAAGGGCGTCTGGCCAGTGCGGCCATAACGATCAAGGGCAAAATTTATATTTTTGGCGGGTATAGCGTGGCGCAGGATGGCAGCGAAAAATCTCTGCCCTATGCGCACCGTTTCGACCCAATGACGCAAAGCTATAGCCGCTTGGAAGATATGCCGGTACCGGTCGATGATATGGTGATTTTTGGCCATCAGGGTCGATATATCTATCTCGTCTCTGGCTGGCATGATGTTGGCAATGTGGCTTTGGTACAGATTTTTGATACCCAAAGCGATACATGGTCGCGCGGCACGGATTATCCCGGAACACCCGTCTTTGGCCATGCGGGCGGCAATTTTGATGGCGTGATTGTGATTGCCGATGGTGTAAAAGTCCTTCCCAAACGCGCCGCCAATGGCTCGCGCTATGCGGCGTCAGATGAAATATGGCGAGGACAGATAAACCCCTCCGACCCGCAGGATATAAAATGGCAGAAGATTAAACGTCCAGCGACAGCGCCCTTTTATCGTATGGCAGCAGCTGGCCACGCTCCATCTGGTCATATCCTTTTTGCTGGCGGCGGGGATAACCCCTATAATTATAACGGCATTGGCTATGACACTGTGCCTGCAAAACCGACAGCGCAGATTCTGGGCTATGATGTCGCAAGCGGCAAATGGGCGACCTTTGCTGATCTGCCAATGGCCAGCATGGATCACCGTGCGCTGGTCTTTTCCGGTAGCACAGCCTATATCATGGGCGGAATGGATGCAGGGCAGAATGTCCGCGCCGAAATTATGGAATTTATCCCTCAGCAGGATGATGCTGGGGCAGGAGACTAAGCAATGACTGCAAATGCCAGCGATAATCTTTCCGGGCTTGATCTTGTCGCAGAGATTAAACGCCTGCGTGAAGAGCGCAATGCCATCATATTGGCGCATTATTATCAGCGCCCCGAATTGCAGGACATTGCCGATTTTGTGGGCGACAGTCTGGAGCTATCACGCAAGGCTGCGGAAACCGATGCTGATGTCATCGCCTTTTGCGGTGTGAAATTCATGGCGGAAACGGCCAAAATTCTGTCGCCGGAAAAGACCGTTGTGCTGCCCGATCTGGACGCAGGGTGCAGCCTTGAAGACAGCTGCCCGCCCGATAAGTTCAAGGCGTTTCGGGAAGCTAATCCCGATCATATCGCGCTGACCTATATTAACTGCTCAACAGAGGTAAAGGCGTTGAGCGATATCATTGTAACGTCCTCCAGCGCAGAGAAAATTCTCAGCCAAATTCCGGAAGATCAGCCGATTATCTTTGGCCCGGATAAGCATTTGGGTGGTTATCTGGCACGCAAAACAGGGCGCGACATGCTGCTATGGCCAGGCGTGTGCATTGTGCATGAGAAATTCAGTGAAACCGAATTGGTCAAGCTGATGGCAGAATATCCGAATGCCCCTGTTGCTGCGCACCCTGAATGCCCCGCGCATATTGTTGACCATGCTGATATGGTTGGCTCTACCAGCGCGATTTTGAAATTCGCCAAAGAAACCGAGCATGACACGGTCATCATCGCCACCGAGCCGCATATCATCCACCAGATGGAAAAAGCGGTGCCAGAGAAAACATTTATCGGCGCACCGGGCGCAGATGGCAACTGCAACTGTAATATCTGCCCCTATATGGCGCTCAACACGATGGAAAAACTCTATATCGCTCTGCGCGATTTAGAGCCGAAAATCGAAATGGATGAAGCACTACGCCTGGAGGCGAAAAAGTCTCTCGACCGGATGATGGAAATGAGTGCTGGCACTGTTGGTCAAGGCGATTTGGGGCCGAAGGATCTGGCGCATAAGGGGTGAGGCTGACTATTTTCAAATAGTGGTAATCTTTGTCTACCCTAATTGTGTTTTGCAATGTCGCACAGTGCTCTCGCCGGGACTGGGGTGATAGGCAGAATGGGATATTTATTCATACCTCAGTCATTCCCGCGGAGGCGGGAATCTATTATGCTGTGATAATGGCCAAGTAATTCCATGTCTACATTCTCGCCAGCAAGCGTAATGGAACTATTTATATTGGCATGATTGGGAATTTGATAGCGCGCATCGCTGCTCATCGGGAAGGCAAGGGCTCAACTTTTGTAAAACGTTATGCTGTCGATATGCTTGTTCATGTTGAGAATTACCCTACTGCTTTGGAAGCAATAATGCGAGAAAAAGCCCTTAAAAAATGGCGCAGAAGTTGGAAGTTGCGCCTCATTGAAGAAAATAATCCTGCATGGCACGATCTGTTTGGCGATCTAAATGCATAATCAAAAGCGCTTATAGCTATTTGACTGCTCTGGATTCCCGCCTTCGCGGGAATGACGTTGGTTACGGTATCTACCATCTCTACACAGAGGTTCAGTGCAAAATTGTGCCGCTGCCCACAAAACGTCACCCAATCTTAAAGCAATTCGGTTATAGCAAATATTGTGATGATGAGACGCCGGAAAAGACGCTATTTGTGGTTGTTATTGCCAGCGTTGCTTATCGCCTTGCCATTTGCGCTTTATAATTGGTGGCAGAGCGACGCTGGCGCAGTGACAGATGCTGAGTTGGCTACACTGACAGCGCCGGGACATGAGGTGAGTTTTAGCCCTTCGCTCAATACCGTTGTCAATGCCGACAGTGCCGCCGAGATGGATGATCGGCCTGCCCCTCCAGCGCGATTACAGGCGCGGCTTAAGGCTTTGGGGCTGGGCTTTGATGGCGATGTTGGCATTGCAGTGCAATCGGTTGAAAAGGGCTGGGCGGCGCAGCATGATGCGCTGCGTCTTTATCCGCAGCAGAGCGTGAGCAAATTATGGGTGGCGATGGCGCTGCTCGATAAGGTGGATAGCGGCGAGGTAAAGCTGGATGAGATGGTCAGCCTGTCGCGCAGTGACCTGACCATTTTTCATCAACCCATTCGCAAAAATATCGGCAATGGTATTTATCGCACCACAATTGCGGATTTGCTGCGCCGCGCGATGACGCAGAGCGATAACACCGCCAATGCCGCGCTGTTTCGCCGTGTCGGTGGACAGCCAGGGGTTATGGGCTTTTTGCGGCGTCAGGGACTGGACAATATCCGTATTGGGGAGAGTGAAAAAGCGCTGCAAATGGCAATTGCTGGTATGCAGTGGGATGATAGCTATTCCTTGGGCCGGACATTCTGGCTGGCACGGGACAAAATTCCGGTGCCACGCCGCGCAGAAACCATGGGTGCTTATCTGACCGACCCGATGGACGGTGCCAACCCGCTGGCGATTGCCGATGCGCTGGTACGTCTTAAAAACACGGATTTGCTATCCTTGGCATCCAGCAAGCAATTGATTGATCTGATGGCCGCATCGAAAACCGGACCAAAGCGGCTGCGTGGTGGTTTGGCGCAAGGGTGGACGATGCCGCATAAGACCGGCACGGGGCAAGACCTTGAGAAGCTGTCGACCGCGTATAATGATGTTGGTCTGCTGATCTCACCAAAGGGCAATCATTATGCTGTTGCGGTGATGATCGGAGCAACCAACCGGCCTGTTGCGGAACGCCAGCAACTGATGCAACAAGTCACCAAGGCGGTTATCGCCTGTGAGAATGAAGGCTGGCCAGGCTGCTGAACGCTCGACAAGCGGTCTGCACAATGGCAAAGATGGCGTATGACATTTGCGCTAGACCGTTTCGACCTTGATGCTTTCATCCAATCGACCCTGACCGAAGATTTGGGCGCGCCGCTGCATGATGGCGGGCGCGATGTGACCAGCGAAAGCGTGATCCCGGAAGACGCAATATTCACCGGAGTGATGGATGCACGGCATGATTGTGTCATTGCCGGCCTGCCATTGGCGGAGGCATTTTTCCGTGCGCTCGATCCTGATGTTATGATTGAGATATTGGTCGAAGAAGGCGCATCAGTGCATGCTGGCAGTGACCTTATGCGGCTGCGCGGAAAAGGCCGCGCAATGCTAACCGCAGAGCGTTCAGCATTGAATACAGCGC
The DNA here is from genome assembly GCF_051668705.1 of Parasphingorhabdus sp. DH2-15. Classification (GTDB taxonomy): domain Bacteria; phylum Pseudomonadota; class Alphaproteobacteria; order Sphingomonadales; family Sphingomonadaceae; genus Alterisphingorhabdus. The sequence continues at coordinate 294,008 of NZ_CP196351.1, forward strand.
AGCACCTGACTGGGATTGCGACACTGACACGCAGCTATGTTGACCGCATCGCAGGAACTGGAGCGACCTTGCTGGACACACGCAAAACCCTGCCGGGGCTGCGTAGTTTGGAAAAATACGCCACGCGTCAGGGCGGCGCGCGCAATCACCGCATGGGGTTGTGGGATGCCGCGATGATTAAGGATAATCATGTCGCCGTTGCGGGCAATGTGGGAGAGGCAGTGCGCCGTGCCAAGGCAGCAGGGGTGGAGCATATCATTTGCGAGGTTGACCATATTGACCAAATTGACCCTGCGATTGAGGCGGGCGCGAACCACATATTGCTCGACAATATGCCGCCGCCTGTGCTGCGCGAAGCCGTTGCGCTGATTGGTGATCGTGCGGATACGGAGGCCAGTGGCGGTGTCACATTGGAGACCATTCGCGCCATTGCCGAAACTGGTGTGCAATTCATCTCGGTCGGGCGGCTCACGCAAAGCGCTCCAGCAGCCGATATTGGACTAGATTTTGCAGCGGTTTAATCTGCGCATCATGACTGCGCTGGCCTTATTGCCTGCATTCATGCTGCCCATGGCGGCACAGGCGCAAAGCTATCAATGCCGTATTCCGCAAAATATCAGCAATCCGCCTCGGGTCAGCCGTCCTGCGGATGAGCGGCCCAGAGTGCGCGACATTGATGGTTTTGTGCTGGCTATCAGCTGGTCCCCCGAATTTTGTAAAGGCCGCGAAGATGACCGGCGCAGCGCCACCCAATGCGGCGATTTGGATAATGCAGCGACGCAGCGGCGCATTGGCGATTTTGGTTTCATCCTGCATGGATTGTGGCCTGAAGCGCGGGGCAGTGATTATCCGCGCTGGTGCGCCCCTGTTAAACCGCTTAGTCCACGCATCATTGCAGAAAATCTGTGCGCTATGCCGTCTGCTTATCTTATCAACCGGCAATGGGCCAAGCACGGCATTTGCCTAACGCCTAATCCGGCCAGTTTTTTCCGCATATCGCGCACGATGTTTAACGCAGTGAAATATCCCGATATGGATGGGCTATCGCGTGACGATACGCTGACCATTGGCCGTTTTCGCGAGGCTTTTGTCAAAGTCAATCCCGGTCTGACCAGTGATATGGTGCGGATAAAAGCCAATCGGCGCGGCTGGCTGCAAGAGGTGCGTATCTGTCTGGCGCGCAATTATAAGCCGCGTGCTTGTCCGTCCCATATTCGTCGCAGCCGCAATAGCGACCGGCTGAATATCTGGCGCGGCTATTAGCGTCTTATTTCTACGCTTTCGTACCGGTCAGCACCTCATCAGCCTGCAAGCCCTTCCAACCCAATGCCAATACGCAGGCGCACAATATGGTGATAAGCGCAAAGGATGCAGGGGCGTAGACGGTGTAGAGCCACACACCAACAAAGGGACCAAGCACAAAGGCAGCGCCATTTATGGATGCGACAATGCCCGCCACTTGGCCTTGTTCTGGCCGTGATACCGCTAATGAAGCACCTGCTACAAAACCGGGCCGAAACAGACCAAAGCCCAAAGAGGCGATGATATAGCCCAGGGTGATGCTGTGCAGAGGTTGGGCCACCGCGATAATCAAACAACCAAATCCGCCCAGCAAGACACCCCATAATGTGGATGCGCGCGGCCCCATTTGCAGCTTGGGGATCAATCCCCATTGGGCCAGCAAGGTGGCAATGGCGCCGGCCATCAATACCAATCCGGTAGGTCCAGCGGCCAATTCAGGCGTCTCGCGTAACTCCAATCGGTCGAGCAGCAAAAAACCAATCATGCCCAATATTACAGCATGGGCATGGCCGCCAAGCAGACCAGCCACCATCCAGGGACGAATACGTGTGTCGTGCCAGCGCATACGCTGCTGCGTTTCATTTTTGGGCAGAGCATTGGCGTCGTCATTTTGCTCTCCATCGTCATTATCGTCGCTTTCGCGTTCAACATAGCTGCTGTTCGATGGCTCGGAAACAACGCGCCCTCTCGCGGCATAGCGCGGGTCATCATCGGGCAGGAATATGCGCAATGCCACCAATACCATGAGGCCAAAAAGCGCAAAAAATAGAAAGGGTGAAGTCAGCCCCAACAGCGGCAGGATGAGCAATGGCGCTATTGCAGGGCCAATAACGGTGCCCAATCCAAAGGAGGATGAAACGACAGCCAGTGCCTGCGTTCTAAGTGACCGGTCGGTACGGGCTGCGACATAGGCCTGTACGGCTGGTGGTGCGGCTGAGCCAAAGCCACCATAAAGAGTACGCGAAAGAGCGAACAGGCACATGGTCAACACTGCGCCCAGATATCCATTCAGACCAGCCCAAAGGACCATGCCGCAGCAAATGAAAGAGGTGATAAACCCCCAAATGCCAACCTTCATTAGCGCTTTGCGCCCGCGTTGATCTGACATGCGTGCCCAATAGGGCGCCGTGACCATCCACAAAATGGCTGACCAGCTATAGGCTAGACTGACCCAATAATCGGCAATGCCCAGCTTCTCGCCAACAGCAGGCATAACCGATTGCATGGCGGTGTTCCCGGCGGCAGTGACCAGCATCACCATGAACAGCACAATCGTGCGTTCACGCGCAATCGCACTACCAGTCAGGGCCTTTGGAGTAGGTGTAGCGCTCATGGCCAGCTATATCCGCGTGTCACTTTGGCAATGGTAATGATATAGCTGTCATACCATGTGCTCCGGCCCTGATCGCGCATTATTTTGTGATCCTCATTGTCTCGCCAACCAATGGCCGCCGCTTCGTCGCACCAATAGCTGATCGTTATACCAAAGCCATCAGGCCTGCGTGCATGGGTCATATCCAGATAGCCCTTCTGTGCTTTGGCCAAATTTTCCATCTGCTGTGCCGCCTTATCATATCCCGCTATATCAGCGCCATTGCGCTGAGCACAGAAAATGACCGCGACGGATCCTACAGGATATGGATGGTTATGATCGTCATAGCGCATGGCGTTTTTCATAAGTGGCAAATCATGTGGATGCCAGTTTTTAGTGAGCGCAATATGATGGCTGACAATTTATCATTACGTTTAAGTGACTAATCGCTTGGGTCTCGGTGCCGTAGCGTCTATCATGCTTTTATCACAAATTTGTCACCGGAGTTGAGGACAAGATGAGCAATGAACTTTCCGCCCCGTCGCCTTGGGCCAAATTAAAAGCCAAAGTGCAACAAAAGCTCGGGCCTTGGGGCGTTTTCTTCAAAGGATTTTTAAAGCATCCTGTCATGGTCGGGTCTATCATCCCTTCCTCTCGCTTCACGATCAGGAAGATGCTTGCTCCGGTTGATTGGGATAATACAAAATTATTCGTCGAATATGGGCCAGGTGTTGGCACTTTTTGCCGTCCAATATTGGACCGCTTGCCGCGTTCTGGTACGTTGATCGTTATCGACACCAATAAGGATTTTATCGACTATCTTGAGAGGTCTATTGGCGATAGTCGCTTTCATGCTGTGCATGGCTCAGCTGCCGATGTGGAAGAGATTATTGCAGCATTGGGTTTTGACCATGCTGATTATGTTCTTTCCGGCTTACCATTTTCAACCCTGCCTGACGGGCTGGGTGAAGAGATAGCCGCCGCGACAGGCCGCGCGGTTCGGCCCGGCGGGGCTTTTCTGGTGTATCAGTTTAGTGCTGCTTGCCGAACATTCATGGCGCCGCATTTCGCCAAAATCGATGCCGGTTTTGAGTTTTGGAATATCTTGCCGTGCAAATTATTTTGGGGCTGGAAAGAGTAAAGCGTCCATCTTTACGGATGCCTATGTGCCTGCTGTATACGGCACGTGGCGGCCATGCATGGGCGCAGGATTTCCTTGACTCTTGTATGTTCATTGGGCTAATCGCCTTGCTTTCAAGACAGTTATATGAAGGGTTTACGCCATGGCGCGCGTTACAGTTGAAGATTGCGTTGATAAAGTCACTAACCGGTTCGATCTGGTTTTGCTGGCCGCACAGCGTGCGCGTGAAATTTCTGGCGGCGCAGAGCTGACGCTTGATCGTGATCGGGATAAGAACCCCGTTGTTGCATTGCGTGAAATTGCCGAAGTCACCATTAAACCTGACGATCTGGAAGAAGGCTTGATTCAGTCTCTGCAAAAAGTGCAGATGGACGATGATGATGTTCCTGATGAAGTCGGCTCGCTCAGCAAATCTGCTGAAGCATTGCGTCTGACAGCATCAGCTCCGACACGTACAACATCGATCAGCACCGACTTTGAAGGCTAAGCCTCGTCATTGCGGATAGAAAAAGGCCCCTTTTCGGGGCCTTTTTTGTATCTGTTTGGGAACAGGTCTGAATGCCGCCTGCTGATTTATTTTGCCTCAACTATTTTGCTCAAGCTATCTTGCTCAAGCTATTTTGTTTTGCAGGGATAACGCTTCTTCATCAGGTCATATAATGCGGTCTTCACCGATATACGACTGCGGTTGTTGGCGGGGTAGCTGCGGAAATGGTTTAGCAATTGGTCGCTGTTGATGCTTGATTGCCCTTTTGGTGGCGGACAACTATGCGGTGTCTTACCGGTTTTGCGGGCTTTTTGAATGTCGGCGCGATACAGTTTTGACGCGCCCTCAATCTCATTTTTCAGCAACTCTATGTCCGATGAACTCAGTGCCAATATGCCTTGCGCTTTCAAAGCATCGGCCTTTTGCAAAAATGTGGCGATGGACATGGAGCCATTGGCGGCGACCAATAGCCCTGCAGCCAATAAAAGACCTGATATTTTATAACTGTTGATCGACATAAAAATTCACCCTCTGAAACGCCTGTAATTGGCGCTTAGAGGGTGAATATTATCTGAATTATCCGGCTGAAAAGCAGCAGATAAATAGAGGGTTATGCGCCTTCAGGGTTCGGCGAGCCAAACGGCTTTTTGCGCTTACCTGCTTTGGGGATAGACGTGCCAACATCCGTAATGATCGCGGTTGTCTTGCCGCTATTATCATCCTCACGGTCGATCGTGCCAGTATCCAGCAACTGCTTGATTTCCTGACCCGTCAGCGTCTCATATTCCAGCAAGGCCTGTGCAAGTGCGTGCAACTGATCTACATTATCCGACAGCAGCTGCTTTGCCTTTTCATAGCCTGAATCGATGATCCGGCGAATCTCCTTATCAATGGCCTTGGAGGTTTCCCCAGACATCATGGTCCGCTGTGTCTGGCCCATGCCAAGATAGCCTTCGCCCTGCTCTTCATATTGTACAGGGCCAAGCTCATCCGACATGCCCCATTTGGTTACCATGTCGCGCGCCAAGCTGGTGGCATATTGAATATCGCCGCTCGCACCAGATGACACCTTGTCATAGCCAAAGATAATTTCTTCGGCGACGCGGCCACCCATGGAAACGGAGAGGTTGGCGTACATTTTGTCGCGATGATAGCTATAGCTGTCCCGCTCCGGCAAACGCATAACCATACCCAAAGCGCGGCCACGCGGAATGATGGTTGCCTTATGAATAGGGTCAGAAGCTGGCTCATGAACCGCAACGATAGCATGGCCAGCCTCGTGATAGGCGGTCATCTTTTTCTCGTCCTCAGTCATGACCATGGACTTGCGTTCGCTGCCCATCATCACCTTGTCTTTAGCGTCTTCAAATTCCTGCATCGCAACCAATCTTTTGGCGCGGCGTGCAGCCAGCAAAGCTGCTTCATTGACCAGATTGGCCAGATCGGCACCGGAAAATCCGGGTGTACCGCGCGCAATGGTGCGTGAATTCACATCGGGTGCCAACGGCACTTTTTTCATATGTACGGCCAGAATTTTTTCACGACCTTCAATATCCGGCACAGGAACCACAACCTGACGGTCAAAACGGCCCGGACGAAGCAATGCAGGGTCCAGAACATCAGGACGGTTGGTCGCGGCGATAATGATGATGCCTTCATTGGCTTCAAAACCGTCCATTTCAACCAAAAGCTGGTTCAATGTCTGCTCACGCTCATCATTGGAATTGCCCAAACCATTGCCGCGCGAACGGCCAACCGCATCGATTTCGTCAATGAACAATATGCACGGAGCGTTTTTCTTTGCCTGTTCAAACATGTCACGCACACGGCTTGCGCCTACGCCAACAAACATTTCAACAAAGTCAGAACCTGAGATGGTGAAGAAAGGAACGCCTGCCTCGCCTGCAATGGCGCGGGCCAGAAGTGTTTTACCCGTACCAGGAGAACCGACAAGCAATGCCCCTTTGGGAATTTTGCCGCCAAGACGAGCAAATTTTTGCGGGTCTTTTAGAAATTCAACAATTTCCTGAAGCTCTTCACGCGCTTCATCAATGCCGGCAACATCTTCAAATGTCACTTTGCCATGCTTTTCAGTGAGCATTTTGGCTTTGGATTTGCCGAAGCCCATTGCTCCGCCAGCGCCGCCACCTTTTTGCACTTGGCGCATGATGAAAAATGCGATGCCTATGATCAGCAGGAATGGCAAAACGTTGAGCAATACCATGGTCAACAGACTGGTTCGCTCGGCTGCCTTACCCGTATATTCAACGCCATTTTCTTCAAGCAATGGCACGAGTGTATTGTCATTTTCTACCGGCACGGTGACAACGCGTTTATTGTCGTCAGTAATCGCGATAATTTGCTCTTTGGCGATCTGCGCACTTTTGATTTTGCCACTCACAACTTGCTCACGGAAGTTGGAATAGCTGACAGCATCTGCATTGGCAGTGGCGTCACCGGTATTGAACATGGTCACAACAACCAGCAACCCGACAATTACGCCGGCCCAGATGAGCATATTTTTAGCCCATGGGTTGGGGTTTTCCGGTTCTTTATCTTCGTTCATAGCCAAACATCTCTTTTCATCGTGCGATTCTCATTAATAGATAAGCGCATTTCGCCAAAGTACAATATAGACCGGCTGACCATGCCATAAGGTTAATGACGCAAAGAATCGCAGATCCGTTGCAATTTATGACGATTTGCGTGGCGGAGCGGGGGCAAAATGCCAAATATCGCCCTTGATGCTGCACAAAATGTCGCCTTGCACGGTCTTTTTCCGGCTTTTGAGCGATTGCACCACGCGGTTCAAAGCGCTGCCCCTTGGCTGATAGTCAGGCCGCAAATGCTGAAGGGCCAGAAAAACCAGCCTTAAAAGAATTTCTTCCGGTAAATCGTCAGGGTTAATGGCGGCATGATTATTCGCGCATTTGAGGTGGCTTTTGGCGAAATGCTCGCCAGCCCAAACCAAAGCCATATTGGCATTATCCAAAGCCTGCGCCGTCCTGTTGGCGGCAATAGGGTCAAGCCAGTCACATGATGCTAATGCTTGCCTGATTTGCACGCGGTCAAAGGTTCTGTTCTCGTTGCTGGGGTCAGTGATGAATGGTATTTTTTGCGCATGGGCATAGTTAACCAATTGCTCTTTGGTAAAGGGCAGACATGGCCGCATGATCGCAACATCGCCATCACCCTTATGCACCGCTCGGATGGCGGCCATTCCCGCGACACCGCTGCCACGGTTCAGCCGCATGATAAGTGTTTCCAGCTGATCGTCAGCATGATGGGCGGTCAATATGCATTGTGCGCCTTTGGCATGGGCCCATTGCTGCAAAAGTGCGTAGCGACAGTCACGGGCACGCGATTGCACATTGCCTGTAATCGGTTCCTCAGGCAGCAAAATGGCATGGTCAATATCATGCTGTGCGCAAAATTGCGCCACCATCGCCGCTTCGGCATGGCTTTCGCTGCGCAGCTGATGGTCAACTGTTGCGGCAATGATTGTAAGGTCAGGCACTTTGTTGGCCAATGCCAATAGCGCCATGCTGTCTGGCCCACCCGAAACGGCAACCACGCATATGCCTATCTTAGCTATTGATACGCCTGCCAGCCGCTCTAGCTCGGTTGCAAATTGCGCCTCAATCTCAGCACTATTGCCAGACTGTCGCTTTTGCAGAGGCAAGTTTTTACGAGCAGCCAGCGGTTTCACGGCCAGAAGATAATCGGGTTGCCAAACGTCCTGATGCCGCATCGGGATAGGCATCGGCCAGTTCATCAAATGCGGCGCAGGCCTTTTCATTATCCTTCGCGGCAATCAGTGCGGCGCCTAGGAAATACAGGCTATCAGGTGCACGGGCTCCGCGCGGATTGGTCTGATAATTCTCCAGCAGTATTTTTGCCGCACTTTGGGGTTTGCCGCCGTCCAGCAATGCTCTGCCAAGCAGATTGCGTGCATGGCTGTTGCGGGCATGATTGGGGTGTTTTTCCAGCGTCAGGCGCAATTGCTGCTGCGCTTCGGGGTAAAAGCCAGCATCCCAAAGACGAAATCCGTAAATATAGTCATCTTCACCAGCATCATCGCTTTCAGGTTTTATGATCGCGGATACGGCGGCAATGCGTTCTGCACTGGGCTCGGCGGCTAGTGCTGCACCAGGGGCAGCAGCGGCTGGGCCATTATCAGATGCAGCAGTTGTCGTCGCTGCGGCTTGTGCTTCTTCGCGTGCTTTTTCGGCTGCTTCTATGCTTTGCAGGCGGTTTTCAATCTGCCCAAGGCGAAAGCTGTTTTCTTCTGTTTGTGAAGTCAGCCCGGCCAATTGCGCTTCAAGAGCATCTACGCGGGCCAGAAGATCGGCCAGCACAGGCGAGGCGTTGGAGCTGTTTTGCGATTGCGTGGGCGTCTCACTTTGCACTTCTGGTTCAAAAAAACGTTCAGAACCACCAGGGAAGACCTTACGCTGCACAGCCCGTACTTCCGCTTCCAACCGTTCAACACGGCGATCAAGATTGTTACTTTGTGCAATGGCAGGGGCGGATAGGGCAGTACTTGCCACCAATGTTATTGCTGCAACAGCAAGGCTGAATGTGCGGCTGGATGGTAAAGCTAACATGATATAAGTACCTTTTAGGTTCGAAACTATGACAGCGTCTTTTGCAGGATATTAACCTGTCTTTTTTGCGCCATCGGCTATGATAAATAGACCAATATTATAGTCAGGTGAACAGCTGGTGGCGCAAAGACAAGATACATACTCACGCCCTAACCCCAATAGCAATGGGACATGTACGCTTGTCACTGCTCAGCGCTGTCTGCCCGATTAAGCAGCGCCAATGGATCAACCGGAACGTCACGGATAACTCTTTCTGCTGTACCCAGAGGTTCGATAACGCGGCCGCCCACTGTAATCGACAGAGCATCTGGACGAGCCGTTGCCAGTTGCGGGCCTTCTGCATCGGCGGGCACAGTATAAGTCTCGCCCAACTTCATCTCTTTCTGCATCAGTTGATCGCCATTGGCGTCATAAAACTTCACCCAGATACGGTCTTGTGTCGCGGTAAAGATAACGGGAGCATCTGGGCCGATATTGGCAGGGTCATCGCCAATACTGCCTTCGTCTCCGGCGGTGCTATCATCGCCGCCTTCTTGGCCAGAACCATCGAGCAGACCTGCATCTCCCGCAGTATCTTCTGCGCTAGCGAGTTCCGGCATATCGGAGAAACCAGACGTGCCGCGCCATGCTGCATAGCCCAAAACAACAGCAACAATTCCGACTGCAGCAATTATCCAAGCCGTTTTGGCGCTGGGGACTTTGCCGCTTTCTTCAATATTGCTGTCTGGCAGTGCAAATGCCTGACGCTTATTTTGGTCAGCGTCCAACTCTTCGCGCAATGGGTCAAGCCATTCACTTTCCGGTAGTCCAACGACTTTTGCATAAGCGCGCGCAAAACCGATAGTATAAGTGCGTCCCGGCATATCGGAGAAGCGGTTCTCTTCCAGCGATTGCAAATGGCGCGAGGAAATACGGGTCGAGTTGCTGATATCTTCAAGGGATAACTGCTTTGCCTTGCGCGCCTCTTGCAGACGTTCTCCAACGGTCAGAAGCATGAGCTCCTCATTTGCTGGTTCTTCGTCTTCCATTTGCGGCCCCTTATGCGCAATATTTTCTTTCACACGGTCTGAATTATAGAAGCTATGACGTCAACGCCTGTATCACGGTTTTCTATAAGAATTTACGCGGCTTTCAGGCATTTTAGTCAATTTCTACACCTTCTGCTCGAGCCCAACTGCGTAGCGCACCGCGCAGGTCTTCCGGTGGCATGCTCAATAAGGTGGACATTTGTGCCTTTGTATCAGCCAGATTGATTGACCGGATCATGGCTTTTACCGGCCCCAATGCGGCTGGAGTAATGGAAAGCCGGTTAATGCCAAGCCCGATCAGTGCTAACGCTGAAAGTCGGCGCCCGCCCATTTCGCCGCAAACGGTCAGGTCAATGCTGCTCCCGTCAACATTGCGAACAATGCGCGCTAGAAAACGCAAAATGGCAGGGCTAAGCCAGTCATAACGCTCCGCCAATTTGGGATGTGCCCTATCAGCAGCGAGCAGAAATTGCGTTAGATCATTGGTGCCGATTGACAGGAAAGAGATTTTAGGGATCAGAATGTCAAGTGTCTCGGCAAGCGCAGGAACCTCCAGCATTGCGCCATAGCGGATTTTTTCGGGCAGCATCTTCTTATGGTCGGTTAAAAACTGGCACTGCCGCTCAAAAATCGCCTTTGCCTCATCAAATTCCCATGGCTCTGCAACCATGGGGAACATAACATTCAATGTTCGTCCTGCTGCGGCTTCCAGCAATGCTCTGGCCTGAACTTTCATCAAGCCATCACGATCGAGCGCAACGCGCAATGCGCGCCAGCCCATTGCGGGGTTTTCTTCCTGATCAGTGTCCTTACGCAAATATGGCAATGACTTATCACCGCCAATGTCAACCGTGCGGAACACAACAGGTTTGTCGCCAGCAGCATCCATAACATCGCGATAGAGCCGCATCTGGCGCTCACGGCGCGGTAATGTTGCTGACACCAGAAATTGAAATTCAGTGCGGAACAGACCTATGCCTTCCGCGCCGCTATGGTTGACGGCAGACACTTCGTCACGCAGTCCGGCATTGACCATCAGGCAGATCGGTACGCCATCCTTGGTAATGGCTGGTTCGTCGCGCAATGCGGCAAAACTGGCTTGCCGTTTCTTGCGTTGGTTGAACTTGCTTTCAAATGCTGTGAGTGTGGCCTCTGTCGGGCGAACATGCACAATCCGTTCGTCGCTATCGAGCAGGATTTCATCATCTTCGCGCACCATATGGCGAATAGAGCTGACCCTGCCAATCACCGGTATGCCCATGGCGCGGGCAACGATGGTGACGTGCGCCGTTAGTGACCCTTCCTCAAGTATCACGCCTTTCAAGCGCCGCCGGTCATATTCCAGCAACTCCGCTGGGCCCAGATTGCGCGCTATCAATATGGTATCAGTGCGCAAGCCCAGCTTTGCAGCTGTACCCAATTGGCCCGATACGATGCGCAGCAAACGGTTAGCAAGGTCTTCCAGATCATGCATCCGCTCGGCCAGCAAGGGATCGTCAATTTCACGCATCCGCATTCTGGTGCGTTGCTGTACGCGTTCTATAGCTGCTTCTGCGGTCAGTCCGCTATCAATGGCGGCGTTGATGCGCCGCGACCAACCTTCATCATAAGCGAACATTTTGTAAGTTTTGAGGATTTCCTGATGCTCGCCATCGACGCCAAATTCGGCCTGACTGGCCATGTCGTCAATCTGCTCGCGCATTTTGGTGAAGGCTGAATAAACCCTTTGGCGTTCAACCTCTATATCGTCTGCGACAACATGTTCGATGGTGATGCGCGGCTGGTGAAAAACAGCACGGCCAAAAGCCAGACCTTTGACCAAGGTAAGGCCGGACAGGCGCGCAGGTCCAGTCGAACTTGACGACAGGTCCGCCACGGCTTCCTGATCGATCAACTCTGCATTGCTGATCAATTCGCTAATCACCATGGCAACGGTTTGCAGGGCTTCGATTTCTACATCATCATAACGGCGCTGCTCGACATGCTGAACACATATCACGCCTACAGCGCGTTCGCGGCGAATAATCGGCACACCGGCAAAGCTGTGAAAACGTTCTTCCCCCGTTTCCGGGCGATATTGAAAGTCCGGATGTGCGGCTGCTTCAGCAAGGTTAAGCGTATCAACCTGCTGTGCAATATGGCCGGTCAACCCTTCTCCAAGCGCCAATTTTGTGACGTGGACAGCGCTTTGGTTTAGGCCGCGTGTCGCGAACAGTTCCAGCGCCTGTTCACGCAAAAGATATAATGAACACACCTCGCTGTTCAAAGCCGCGCCAATGATTTCAACCATCTGATTCAGCTTGGCCTGCGCATTGGCGCGCGATGCCATAAGCTCGTGCAGTTCGGTCAATATCTTTCGTGCGGAGGCTGTGGCTGAGGTCATAACCCCAGCCTATCATATCGCGGCGTTTTCACAATAGATGTCGTAAGGCGATAATGGCGTGCCATTCCAACCGTTAGATATAAAGTGAAATGGCCATCATCCCAGTTTAAGCGGTCAAAGCCATATTGTTTTGAAGGCTGACCCAGCTAATGGGTTATTTCTTCCTTCAGTCGCAATTTCTGTTTTTTCAGGCTGGATATTCGATAGGCATCTGGGGCGGGGCGTTGCTGCTCTTCATGGATCTTCCGATCAATAGCGGCGTGCTTTTGTTGTAGTGATTGCAGATGCTGCGTATCCATATGTGTCTCCTGCGACTCGTTCGAAGGGATGTACATTACACCATGAATTGTGATGAGAGTCTTTACCATCCATCCATTATGGAGCAACGCTTCATCGAAAAAATAGAATGGCGCTTCATCAACATGCAGGATAGACACCCAATATGGACGAACGCGCACTCAGGCAGAAATTGACCCAATTACGACTGGAACATCATGATCTGGATGTTGCCATTGATGCTTTGGCTTTGTCTGGCGGACATGATCAATTGCAATTGGCCCGTATGAAGAAGCGCAAATTGCGTTTGAAGGATCAAATATCTGCCATTGAGGATATGTTGATACCCGATATTATCGCTTAGGCCCGTTTCTGGTCTGACAAAGGACGACAATCTCGCGCTCCTCCGCGTTTCAATTTGATACACCGCTTTATACCCACCTGTTTGTGGACAAATAACGGCTGCACCGAAAGCAGATACTGGCTAATGTCAAACCATGTCTTCTATATTATCCATCGGTACAGCCCGGGATGTTACACCGGACCTTGTTGACGCTCTCTACATAGAAGCGATGCTGCTTGCAGAAGAGGCAAGGGAGCATTTTTCCAACGCCAATATCGATGCGATTGCAGAGGCTTTTCTGGCACCTGTGCGAAAGGTGGAATTGTCTTGCGAGTCCCTCAAGGTCACGACGCGGCTGATGCACGCCATTGCCTGGCTTTTAAACCGCAAGGCCTATTTTGCTGGTGAGCTTACTGAGAGGCAGCTGCGCAATCACAGCAGAATGCTGGGCCGTGCGAATGAGAGTGAGCCTGATGTTATCGCCACGCTTGATCCGCAAAGCCGTTATCTTGTGCATGCCAGTCAGGAGCTTTTTGACAGGCTTAAGCGTCTTGAAGAGCGTCAGGCCAATATTTCGCAAACCGCCGATGACGATGGCTTACCAATAGGCATGGCACAGGCCTCTCCAGTTCGCGAAATGCAGGAAAAGCTGCGTCAATCACTCACATTATAAGCTGCTGATAATATCATCGGCTATATCTGCGCTGCGCTGACTAGGTCACGCGCAATGCTTCAACGCACAATCTATTTGCGTAAGCTGATGCGCTGTGGCCGTTTTATGTTTTAATGATTGTGCTCCAGCCCTTTTCAGAACTGGGGCAATAATCGATTTAGCGCGTTGCTGGCCGAGCTTTTGTACGGCGCAAGCGCTTTGCTTTTGTCCGCTTAACCCGTTTCACTGGCTCGCGTACATAGACTTCTTCGGTCACATATTCTGGTTGCTGACAGCCGCACCCGCCTGTCACGGTAACGGTTGTGGTGCCGCTTTGGGCGTTGGCGACCGCTTGGGCATAAGCATTATATTGCTGATAATAAGCAGTATAATAATTGTTCAACCATTGATTATAGGCTGCATAATAGCTTTCATAATCACCATATGCCTGTTGCTGCGGCTGGCGGAATTGGTCGCATGGATCACGCTCAGACCGGTCAATAACTGCGCCAGCTATAGCGCCAACCCCTGCGCCGATTAACGTTCCTGCCGTTCTGTTGCCACGTCCAGCAATCCGGTTGCCGGCAAGTCCGCCAATCGCACCGCCAATAAGTGCGCCGCCAACACCATTGTCACGGCGACAGCGTTCGATCAGATTGCGATCGTCAAAGTTTTGATTGCGAAAATCTGCGCCATTCAGATCATCTTCCGGAAAACCACCATTGGGCAGGCTGGCATCCGGCAATTGCTGAGCGGGAAATTGCTGCGCTGGCAATTGTTGGGCCGGAAATTGTTGTGTCGGTAACGGCGTGCTGGGCAATTGCTGTCTAGGCAATCGCTGTGCCGGGTCAGGAAAGCTGACTCCAGTCGAGCCAGGTGCTGGTAAACGAATGTCACGGCTTTGCTGCACCTTATCGTCCGTCAACACGTCCATTGTTGATATGTGTAGGGCTGAAAACGAAGATATATTCGAGTCGCTGATTGATGTTGCTGCGTTGGCTGGGCTTGCGGCTGCGCATGCTGCTACAGCGGCCATCAATGCGATGCGAGTATTTAGGCGGTTCTTCATAGTTAACAGCTCCCTTGACGGGCTTGATCGATATAATAGTTAATCAAAGCCCAAGAATATTGGTTGATAAACTGTTACCATTTTCGTGCATGCTATGCCATGCACTGCCTGTAAATTCACGTTGTGATTGGGGCGTTTTTGCCGGTTTGTCCTGTTTTGGGGCAGAGTTCGCCAATAAGGTTACCTCAAGGTTCGCCCTAAAAGGCCAACCCAGAAATTTGCTGCCAATTAGCGTGTATTTATGCGCTAAAACATATTTCCATCAGCTGCGCGAGACGCTCTACTCCTTTGGCATCCTCACCATCAAAGCGTGCTGTTAATGGGCTGTCCAAGTCAATAACGGCAACGACATGCCGATCTGCACCCTGTCCGGCAAAGACCGGGACAACCAGTTCGGACAGCGTATCGCCGTCACAAGCAATATGCCCCGGGAATGCATGGACATCTTCTACACATTGGGTTTCGCCACTCGTCGCGGCTGCACCGCATACGCCTTGATCCATAGCTATTCTTATACAAGCGGGTTTGCCCATAAATGGCCCCAATATCAGCCCACCATCGACAACGCGGTAGAATCCGGCCCAATTAAGCCCGGGCAAAAACTGCCACATCAAAGCAGCGATATTGGCCATATTGGCAATGGTGTCCGGCTCATCAGCAACCAGCGCACGCGCTGCTCTAAGCAAATCGTCATAGAGCACGCTTTTTGGTGCATCGGCATTGGTCTGAAAATCATACATGTGCGACATATAGGCGGGCAGATGCGCAAGCGCCAGATTATCTTATCGGTGCTATCTCATTATCACAGCATGGCAAACATATGCGCATGTCATGCTATCAATCAAAGGAGACTTTGCCGCGCCCTTTTTTGATGTCAGCGCGGTTTTTCTTTTGTGCCAGCCGCTTGGTTTTGCCGACGCGGTTCAGGCGCGTTTTCTTGCGTTTTGCAGGTGCAATATGCGCTTGATTAAGAAGCTCCAGAAAACGCTGCTGTGCTGCCTGACGATTTGCAGGCTGTGTCCGGTGCGTCCGCGCAGTGATCACAATCTCCCCTTGCAGATTTAGGTAGGAAGCGGCGAGCATTTTGAGCCGGTGATAGACTGGTGATGTCAAACCAAGTGCAAAGATATTAATCCGCATCTGTACAGCGGTGGAGACCTTGTTGACATTTTGCCCGCCTGGGCCGGAAGCAGTTATAAAACGCTCGCTAATGGCTGCGGCTGGAATGTCTTGCCACGTCAATGGTGTATCTGCACCGGGCATCAGAACGGCACCGATTTTTGGAGCAGTGTATAATATGCCATGATTGAAAATACCTCTCCGCCATGCTTTTGGCTAGCAGAGAGTTATATATTCTTATGGGTTAGGCAGACGGCGCCGACCAGATGTGTTGCGCGGTGATCTGCGCGGTCTTGACGGTCTTGGGCGTGCCTGCCGGTTTGAGCGGGATCGTTGCGGCTTGCTATCGTTCCTATTCTGTCGAGCGGCAGGACGTGCGCGCTGACGCGGTTGGCTCGCACTGCTATTATCATTACCAGAATTGTTGGTCGCTGGAGCAGCGGCTGGCGCAGGATTAGCTCTGCGATTACCAGTACTGTTTTGTGTATTTGCTCGCTGGACGCCGCGCCGGGCCGCCCTATTTGCACGCCGTTCACTGCGATTGGCTCGTCCTGCCCGGCGCTCCGTTGCAGGGGTTGCCCGGCCTTCAGCTGCCCGACCTTCGCCTGCCGGTGCTGCGCCATTATTACCGCGTCGTGCAGCGCGATTGACCCTGCGGTTTGTGGTATTGCGATTTGCGCGGCGGTTAACTCTGCGGCCTTCCTGCGTTATTACAGTGCCGTCCGTTGCTTGTTCTTGCTGTTCAGCTCGGCGTTCCTGCCGCCGTGCACGCCTTGCATTGCGTATAACATCTGCGCCAAAGCCATCATTGCCCCGCACACCATTACCTCTTGAGCCATTACCTCTGCGGTTATTAATCGCATCGCTTGAACCCCGTCGGTCTGCGCGTCGCCCATCGCGCCGTACTCTGGCTGCGCGGCCGGGTCGGCCAGCTCTTGCTCCAGCTATGCGGCCGTTACGCCCAATACGCTGCCGCCTATGTTCCAGCCGCCTTTGCGACCAATAAAATAATTGTGCTTCGTTCAGTCGCCATGGACGCCCATAAATATCGTAAAGAAAAAGGCCCTGACCCGGGTAGAATAATCCATCATAATATCCGCCAGAAAAGCCAATATCGCCAAAGCCGTTTAAATTGTCGCACTCAACATATACGTCTCTGCCGGCATAAGGGTCGCAATATTCGTCATAATATGCATATTCATCAGACGCGTAATCATTAAATCCTGGACTGCCATATGAGACACAGCCGCTAAGGGCAAAACTGCCGATGAATGCGCCCATTATATGGAGCTTATTTGATGCTGCGAATCTGAACATTTCTCACCTCTCAATTGGTATCACTAAGGCGATCGAATTGAATTGTATATGAATGCCTTGGCTGCGTCCCATTCATACACAAGGCGATAGCTTGCCAATTCACTTGCTAACATGCGTGTAAATAGGTATTTAACCAATCGGTTAATAAGATAGAGATGGTGATGAACGCACTATCGCGAATATGCGAATTTCATCGCCGTAAATATTGATAACATAAGGTGTCACATGGCCAGTATTGCTGCAAACCCCACACAGAAATCGCCAAAAGAAGCCGTGAAACGTATTTCTCCAAACCCGGATTTTAGAGATAGCGGTAATCCGCACTGGGTGAGAATGCCAGATGGCGGAATCGATCATCTGCCTGGCGATTATGGACCGCCAATAGTGGGACACACCTTTACCGCATTGCGTGACCCACGCGCTTTTGGCCGCAAAATGTATGCGCAATATGGCCCTATTTACCGCACCTTTCAATTTGGCCGCAAACAGGTGGCGCTGGTCGGTGCGGATGCTAATGAGCTGGTGCTGTTTGACCGCAGCAAGACCTTCTCCTCAGAGCAAGGTTGGGGGCCTGTTTTAAATCTTCTCTTCCCGCGTGGGCTGATGCTGATGGATTTTGACCATCACCGCGCCGATCGCAAAGCGCTGTCAGTCGCGTTCAAACCCGGGCCGATGCGCCATTATGCAGAAAGCCTGTCCGAAGGGATCGCGCTGCGCGTAAAAGACTGGACAGGCAAAAAATTCGCTTTTTACCCCGAAGTTAAAAAGCTGACACTCGATCTGGCAGCAACCAGCTTTTTGGGCATTCCTTGGGGCCCGGAGGCTGATAAGATCAACACTGCTTTTGTCGATATGGTACAGGCATCTGTAGGTGCTGTGCGCAGCCCGCTGCCATTCACAAAAATGGGCCGCGGCGTCGCTGGCCGCAAATATCTGGTAGACTATTTCACCCCGCAAGTGCGCGAGCGGCGAGAGAAGCAAGGGCCGGACATGTTCAGCCAGTTTTGCCGCGCCACCCATGATGATGGCAGTTTGCTGACCGAAGATGAAGTTGTTGATCATATGAACTTCCTGATGATGGCGGCACATGACACCATCACCTCATCGGCTTCATCGCTGGTGCTATTACTGGCACAAAACCCCGATTGGCAGGAAAAACTGCGTGCGGAATGTTTGGCTGTAGCGCCTAATGGCCAGTTGAAATTTGACGATTTGGGCAAGCTGGAACTGACCGAAATGGCGTTTAAGGAATCGCTACGGCTTATTCCGCCTGTGCCATCAACACCGCGCCGTGCAGTGAAGGATTTCGAATTTATGGGCTATAAAGTGCCTGCCGGTACCGCTGTTGGTATCAGCGCTGGCGCCGTGCATAAGATGGAAGAGCATTGGCCCGATCCAGACAAGTTTGACCCGATGCGCTTCACGCCAGAATTGGTGCGTGAACGCCACAAATTCGCTTGGGTGCCTTTTGGCGGCGGCGCACATATGTGTCTGGGCTTGCACTTCGCCTATATGCAGATCAAGATTTTGATGCACGAAATCCTGACCACTAATCGTATCGTCGTGGAAGAGGGTTATGATCCGGATTTTCAATTTTGGCCTATCCCGCAGCCAAAAGATGGCTTGAAAGTTTATTTTGAGCCTTTGGCTTAATATTTTTGCGTTCCGCGGGCCGGTTCTCTCAACATTTTGATCGGCTTGCTGCTCCCAATGGCAGCGCATCTATTCAGCCTGAATGGCAGTTCACCGCATGATTCACTCTGGTGAACCGCTATTGGCGCGTGGCCTTACCATATTCATTTTCGGGCAAGGCGTGACGGCTGATGATGCAGAGTATCGGCGCGTATCGCAACTATCGCGCCGTGTATCTTGTCATTCACGAATTGGGCGCAACATATATGCGTGACTGATCAGGCACTTCAAAACGGGGGTAATGGGCAGACGTCGCTCTTGCGCGGCGTAGGCTGATATCTTTTGAAGGAGCATTGAAATGAAGAACATTTCCAACACAACGGCTATCCTCGCTCTGGCGGCTTTGACTTTGCCTATATCGAGCGGTGTTTATGCGCAGCAACAGCCACTGCCGGATCAGGACATATTGGTGGAGGGCAATAACCAACCACCGGCTGATCTGTCTGAACTGGCGGAGGGGCCAGAGATTAAAGGCTTTATTGCGGCAAAGGCGGATGATGAAATATTGGTGACCAGCGCTGACGGCAATGGCACCCCTGTTCGCATTAGTGACGACACCCAAATTCGCGCCAGCAAGGGTCTTTTCGGTCTGCGCCGTGCTTCGCTGGATTCGGATTCACTGCTGAATGGCTTGCCGATCACCGTCCAAACCGTATTGTGGGGCGATAATCTGGTCGCGCGTAAGATCAAATTTGACAATGATGATCTTGAGACAGCGGAATTGGTCCGCAACGGAACGGCTCAGCGTTTTGGCCAGCAGGATATGGCCATTGGCAAAAATGCAGCAGCAACGGCGGCTCTGCGCGGCCGTTTTGGCGATATTGACCAATATAATATCAAAGCCACAACCAATGTGAATTTTGATACGGGCCGTGCGGCATTGTCTCCGCAGGGCAAAGCGGCATTATGCGCAACCGCTGCACAGGCAGAGGCGACAGATAATGCGCTATTGCTGGTGGTGGGCTATACCGATTCAACCGGCACACAGGAAATCAACCAGCGCCTCAGCGAAAAACGCGCCAGCAGCGTGGTCAATTATCTGCAACAAAATTGCGGCTGGAAGCCTTATCGCATGTTGACGCCAACGGGCATGGCGATGGCTGATCCCGTGGCCAGCAATGCCACCGCCCAAGGCAAAGCGCAAAATCGCCGCGTTGCGGTGAATATATTGGTCAGCAAAAGCGTTGACGGGCTATAATCTGATATAGGCAATTCATCGCATGGGTGGGCCTTGGTCCACCCTAAGCGGTCTTCGTCATGGATAGTAGAACTCTTGATCAGGCAATCTCCTTGATGCACTGAGCAGACATTTCTGGCCGATAGCCAATAACCCCGCTAAGGCGCGGGGATGACAAGCAATACCCAACATTATGACACGATCATCATCGGCGCGGGCGGCGCGGGGCTTATGTGTGCGGCCATTGCGGGGCAACGCGGGCGTAAAGTGCTGCTGATCGACCATGCGGATAGGCCGGGCAAGAAGATACTGATTTCCGGTGGCGGTCGGTGCAATTTCACCAATTTGGATGTGCGGCCAGAGCGGTTTCTCTCGGCCAATCGGCATTTTATGAAGTCGGCGCTCAGCCGCTATACCAGTCAGGATTTTATTACCATGGTCGATCGCCATGGCATTGCCTGGCATGAAAAGACATTGGGGCAATTATTCTGCGATGGTTCGGCCAAGCAGATTGTCGCCATGCTGCTGGATGAATGCCCCAAAGAACATGTCACGATCACTTTGGGCAGCGCGATATCCGGCATAGAGCATAATGATGGTGGGTACCGCGTCAGCCATGATGCCGGTCAGGCCAAAGCGCCCTCTTTGGTTATCGCGACCGGTGGGCCCAGCATTCCCAAAATGGGCGCAACCGGCTTTGCTTATGATGTGGCGCGGCAATTTGGCCTTAAAGTTGTGGAGCCTCGTCCGGCATTGGTGCCGCTGACCTTGGGCGGCGAAGATGTGCTGTTCCGAGAGCTGAGCGGCGTCTCCGCGCCCGTGGTTGCGCGCTGCGGCAAAACACGCTTTGCAGAGGGTGCATTGTTTACACATAAGGGGCTGTCTGGTCCGGCGATCCTGCAAATCTCCTCCTATTGGCGCAAAGGCGATGCGGTGGGGATTAACTTTCTGCCCGATCGTCCGGCGGACTGGCTGGCAAGCAGCAAAAGATCGCACCCTGCGCAGCGGCTTTCCATGGTGTTGGCCAATGCATTGCCGGGGCGGCTGGCCGAAGCGCTGACCGAACGGATTGCCAGTGCGCATGACCGCGATGATCTGGTCATGGGTGAGTGTAAGGATATGCAGCTCACTACTATGATGGCGCAGCTACAGGATTGGCAATTCACCCCCAATGGCAGCGAAGGCTATGCCAAGGCAGAGGTCACTGCAGGCGGCGTCAGCACCGCCGACCTCTCCTCCAAAACCATGGAGGCCAAACGCGTTCCGGGGCTATATTTTATCGGCGAAGGCGTGGATGTCACGGGATGGCTGGGCGGCTATAACTTCCAATGGGCCTGGTCCAGCGGCTGGGCCGCGGGGCAGGTGGTTTAGATAATGGCGACAGAGCCATACCAATGTTAAATTGGATTGTGCTTTATATGCATTTCGTTGTTGAAATATTCATAATCTAAATGTATAAATATACACACTGATTGCGAGTGAAAAACAGTGACCCGCCCTGAAAAGGGTTTCGCGGAGCGTGATGTTAAAGGGATTTCTCGTACAAATAGTCGTCCTTCGGGGCGGCTATTTTTTTGGCCTTATTATCCTCTCATTTTTGACTGTTTTATGCGTTAAAGTTGCAAATGAGATAGAGGGTAACCTGCTTTTGGCGGGTAAATTGGGCTTCTCATACGCGCTTATAACAAACATGATAGCATCGACATTTTGAATATTCTTTTCACGTTGTAAGGTGAAGAAAACAGCATATGGATGCCCGCCAAGGGGTTGATCGATAAGCATGAAGTTATGCTTATTACTGAAATATGCCTTTCCTTTGCGATTATGATAAATCAGAGAGCGTAAGCCTTTCGATGCTGTATAACGGTCTTGGCAGAAGCACCTTTTTTCGCCACCTTCAATATGTATCAATGCGCCGGAATCTATTCCCTCTCTAAACTTTTTTGTGAATGTATGATGGCCAAATGAGACCAAAACTCTGTAGGTTTTAGCTCCTTCTGCTTTAGCTTGTATATCGATGGTAAAAGGATTTAAGTGAGTAAGGTCATACTCAGTTTTGTCGATTATAATGTTATTACGCAAAACCCTAACCACTATTCCGCAACGCCGTCGCAATCGCGTTAATGGTTAGCTGAATGCCTTCTGAAATGCGGGGGTCGGTTTCGCCGCTGCGGTGGCGTTTTATGAGTTCTATTTGGAGCAGGTTAAGCGGCTCGATATAGGGCAGGCGCAGGCGGATGGATTGCTCCAGCTTCAGATTATTTTCCAGCAAACGTGACTGGCCGGTAATCTCCAGCAGATTGTCCCGCGTTTGGTGCCAGCCATCATGGATGCGGGTGAAGATGCTCTGGCGTAGATCGGCATCCTCCACCATGCCTGAATAGAGGCGGGCAATATCCATATTCGATTTGGCCAATACCATTTCCATATTGGCCAGCGCGGTGGCGAAAAACGGCCATTCCTGCGCCATGGCGGCGAGCAGTTTCTTATCCTCAAAATTGTTGAGCGCTGTGCCAACGCCATACCAGCCTGGCAGCATGGTGCGCGCTTGCGCCCAGCTAAACACCCATGGAATGGCGCGCAAATCCTCTATCCGTGCGCTTTGTGTGCGGCTGGCAGGGCGCGACCCGATTTTGAGAGACGCGATTTCGGCAATGGGTGTCATCTGGCGGAAAAAGGTTGTGAAACCGTCCGTATTATACACCAAATCGCGATATGCCGTGAAGGCTTGGTCAGAAAGCTGATCCATCGCCGCGGCATATTGGGTGCGCTCTTGCTCCGCGCGTTCGCGTGGCAAAAGGGTGCTGAGCAATGTTGCCGATGTCATGGATTCCAGTGAGCTAGCGGCATTGTCGATCGTGCCATATTTGGCGGCAATAACTTCGCCCTGTTCGGTAATACGGATCCGCCCTTGAACGGTGCCGCGCGGCTGTGCCTGAATGGCGCGGAATGCCGAACCACCGCCGCGGCCAACCGCGCCGCCACGGCCATGGAAAAGCTGCATGCCAATGCCAACACCGGCAAAAATCTCGGCCAGTGCGGAGCTGGCTTTAAACAGGCTCCAAGTGGAGGTGATATAACCGCCATCCTTATTGCTGTCGGAATAGCCGATCATCACTTCTTGCGCGCCACGCTGTTTGGCCAGTTTCTCCATTTCGGGAATGGCGAAAAAGTTGGTCATGGTGTCGGGCGCATTCTGCAAATCGCTGACCGTTTCAAACAAAGGAACAACCATGATGGGTGCATGAGGCGCTTCACCTATGCCTTTGCTGCGGTAGAGCCCAACCTCTTTCAGCAGCAAATACACCTCCAGCATGTCGGACACGCTTTCGGCGTTGCTGATATTATAATTGGTGATGCATTCCGGCCCGTAAAGGCGATGTGCCTGCGCAACGGCGCGCAAAATGTCCATTTCCTTGGCGGTTTCCTCGCCATATTGGTGGAAGGGGCTGGATAAGGGGCGGTTATGCGCCAATTCACCTAACAGCAGGGCGACCCGTGCATCTTCGTCCAAAGCGGCATAATCTTCGCACACACCGGCAGCGGCCAAAAGCTCAGCCACGACACGGATATGGATTTTGCTATTCTGGCGCAGGTCGAGCGTGGAGAGGTGAAAACCAAAGGTCTCCACTGCGCGGATGAGACGGCCTAAAGCGCCAGAGCTGGCAAAGGCTGCATCGCCATGAATAGCCAGACCATTGGCGATGGTTACAAGATCAGCGCGCAGTTCATCACAGCTGGCATAAGCTGTGCCCTGCAAAGTGGATGGGCGATGGCTGGGCGCACCGGTCAGTGCAACATGGCTGGCATCCAGCCGCGCATAAATGCCAGTCAGCGCACGGCGATAAGGTTCATCGCGGCGGCTTGGCGCGGTGTCACCGCTGGCTTCCGCGAGATCCAACACGTCTTGTGGCACTTCGGCCTGTTCAGATGAAATGCTAAGCTCTGCACCAAGGGCATGCAGCGCATCAAGATAATAGCGGATGGCGGTGCTGGCGCCGCGTGACAGCGCATAGTTAAGCGTAGAAGCATCGACAAAGGGGTTGCCATCACGATCGCCGCCTATCCAACTGCCCAGTCGCAAAAAGCTGGGGGGGCGTTTTTTGATATCATGGCCCAGCAGCGCCTTTTCCCACCGCGCATACAGCATTGGCATAACCGGCAGGAACACATCGCGCATATAGGCATGAGCATTGTCAATTTCATCCGCCACAACCAGTTTTTCGCGGCGCAGCGCACGGGTTTGCCACAGCAGGGCAATTTGGCGGTAAATAGCATCTTCAACCGCGTCGCCATCTTCTGTGACCTCACGCCCTGCATCGCGCTGCAGCATAAGGCTGGCAATACGGTTTTTGTGGTCGATAACGCTTTTGCGGCGCACCTCTGTTGGGTGCGCGGTTAGCACTGGCACAATCAGGCTGGCGTCGATTAAGGCAGCAATGGCGTCGTTATCAACGCCTTTTTCTTTTAACAAGGCAATGGCTTCATCAACCGATGCGCCCGGTTCCTGCGCCACACCTTCACGGTCTTCTGCCAGATTGGCAAGCAGGGAGAACAGCATAAAACCCCGCACAAAAGCGAGTGTATCGTCCAGATTAAGTGCATCAATGCCTGTATCGACAGCATCTGCCCCGACAATGCCGCGATGGCGGTCAACGCTTGCCGCGCGAATATATTCGGTTTGGCGAAACAGCTTGTCGCCGCCTTGGGTGCGAATAACATCACCAAGCAGCTTACCAAGATAGCGGATATCCGGATTTTGTGTGACCGGAGGGCGAACGGGGTTGGGGTGGGTAGCCATGCGCAATTGCTGCACTGCAGCGCGCAATAGGTCAAGGCTTTTACCGCGACTGTTGAGGGAAAATATATATTGGCAAAATTTGTCTTTGCCTTGTCACTTTATCATGGGAAGAGCATGGTCAACCAAATGAGTATAAGGCAAAGAGGTTTTTAACAATGATCCAGCGTAATCGCCCAAGCGGAAAATGGGGAATGTTACTGGCATGTGCGGCTATAAGCGCGTGCGCGGCGCCTATGGGCGGGGGGGCATTGCTCACCGCTCCGGCCAATGCGCAGCAGACCGAAGGGGCGACTGAAAAAGACCCATATTATGCCGCTGGAGAAGCCGCATTGGCGGAGCGTCTGGCGACACAGGAAAATAACGCGCAGGCCAAGAACCTGATTCTGTTTATCGGTGATGGCATGGGCGTCAGTACCATTACGGCCGGGCGCATCTATCAAGGGCAGGCCGCCAATGTGGACGGGCCATCCTTTGTTACCGCCAGCGATGCCTTGCCATATTCTGCAATTGTTAAAACCTATAGCTATGACACGCAGGTGCCCGATAGCGCAGCGACAGCAACAGCCATCGTTACTGGTGTGAAAACCCGTATCGGCGTTTTGGGCGTCAGCAGCGCGGTTGAAACCGGCAATTGTGAAAGTGGCAAGGGGTTGGAATTGCCATCGCTTTTCGATTTGGCTGAACAATCGGGCCGCGCAACAGGCATTATTTCGACCGCGCGTATTACCCATGCAACGCCTGCATCAACCTATGCCCATGCCGCTAGCCGCGATTGGGAAGTTGATGGTGACCTGCCCGAAGGCAGTACATGCGAAGATATCGCCTCTCAGCTTATTGGCTGGGACACTGGTGACGGTTTTGAAGTGGTTATGGGCGGCGGTCGTCGCAATTTCCTGCCACAAACCATGGCTGACCCTGAATATGCTGATCAAAATGGCCGCCGCAAGGATGGCCGCAATCTGGTCGCAGAATGGCAGGCCAATAATCCGCAGGGCCAAGTGGTTTATGATATGGCTGGTTTTAAAGCGCTTGATCCTGGCAGTTCTGGGCCAGTGCTAGGTTTGTTTGAACCTAGCCATATGCAATATGAAGCCGACCGTTTGCGTGTTGAAGGCGGAGTGAACGAGCCTTCGCTTGCACAAATGGTGACAGCGGCCATTGCCCGTTTGTCACAAGACCCGAAAGGCTTTGTCCTGATGGTTGAGGGCGGGCGGATTGACCATGCCCATCATGGCGGAAATGCCGCCCGTGCTCTGGAAGATTTTAAAGCGTTTGAAGAAGCTATCGCTGCGGCTGTCGCTGCGACGGATAGTGCCGATACTCTGGTGCTGGTAACGGCTGACCACAGCCATGTTTTCACTATTGCCGGTTATCAGCCGCGCAATCACCCGATATTGGGTAAGGTACCCAGCGGCCCCTATACGCAGACGGCGGACGGAAAACCTTATACCACTTTGGGCTATGCCAATGGTCCGGGCGCAACATCAAATGAGCCGCGCGCTGATATTAGCGATGTCGACACGACTGCGCTCAATTACCAGCAACAGGCAACCGTACCAACACGCGGCGAAACCCATGGCGGCGAAGATGTGGTGATAAAGGCCGATGGTCCGCGTGCGCATTTGTTCCGCGGGACGATCGAGCAAAATGTGATCTTCCATCTGGCAAAACATGCTTTGGGGTTGTGAATAGCAGTTGCGGTAAATGATGAGGTCTGTGCTTATATAAAGCCTATTTGCTCAAAGCAATTTGGCAGGATCAATATTGTGCATTGCTATCCTGATATAGATAGTCTTGGCCTAAGCCTCTAGTTCAATATCCCAATAGAGCCAATCGCGCCAAGTTTCATGCAGATAGTGGGGCGGGAATGCGCGTCCGCGCTGTTGTAACTGCCAATTGGTCGGGCGAATGGGCGGCACTTTCAATGTCATATGCGCCTGTTCTGGCGTCCGCCCGCCCTTTTTCATATTACATGGCGCGCAGGCGGTGGCGACATTTTGCCAAGTTGTTTTGCCGTTTAACCGCCGCGGAATAACATGGTCAAAGGTCAGATTGTCCGGTGATCCGCAATATTGGCAGGCGAAACTATCGCGCAGGAAGAGATTGAAACGTGTAAAAGCAGGATATTCTGATGGTTTGACATATTGCTTCAGTGCGATGACCGAAGGGATTTTCATGTCCAGATTGGGGCTGTGGATTTGCCGCTCATAGCTGGAAATAATATCCACTCTTTCCAGAAATACAGCTTTCACCGCTGTTTGCCATGGCCAAAGGCTCAAAGGATAATAGCTGAGCGGCGTATAATCAGCATTCAGCACCAAAGCAGGACAACTGTCTGGATGACGCCCCTCATCGCCATGCCGTTCGGCAATGGCGCGGTCGATCAGATCAGAATGATACATATTTACGGGTTCCTCTGTTCATCCCTATATTTGCGGCAGGCAAAAAAATGCCCGCAAGGCGGACATTAAAAGCCATATATCATGGTGGCTTGTCGGCTTAGTGCGCATTTTCATACTGTCACTAACCGTAATGCGCCACGCCCTGACAATGCGAGTCCTAACGGCGCGAGCAATTCCCCTTTTCATAGGGGGCGTTTTGCGCCTTTGATTGCAAAAAACCGTGTTGGACATATGCACAATCAATCTTGTTGCTGCACAAAGGTCAACCCCTTATGTCACCAAATATGGGGATGAACAGACATCATAAATACCGCTGGTTGTTGTTGAGCCGATGATAGCTCGCACCCGATTTGCGCCCAGTCCGACCGGATATCTGCATATTGGTCATGGCTTTGCGGCACAGGCAGTGCAGCATTTCGCGCGTCGGTATAATGCAAAGATCGCGCTGCGTATTGAGGATATTGATGCGACACGGTGCCGCCCCGAATTTACGCAGGCGATGATCGAAGATTTGCGTTGGATAGGCTTTGAATGGGATGACCTGCTGATGCAATCGCAGCGGCTGGACCATTATGCCGCTGCACTGGCTAAGCTGGAGGAGATGGGGCTGGCCTATCGCTGTTTCTGTTCTCGCAAAGACATTGCCAGCCTATCGCGCACTATGGGGCCGGAAGGACCGATTTATCCAGGCACCTGCCGCCATATTGAGTCAGAGGCGGCAAAGGAACGGGCGCAAACAGAAGAGCATGGCTGGCGGCTTGACCACGCCAAGGCGGCGACATGGGTCTATGACAATACCCAAGATGATGGCGCCCAAGCCAATGGTGTAGAGCCGCTACACTGGCGCGATATTTCCGGCACTGTGACACGTGTTAACCCAGCGATATTGGGGGATATATTGCTGGCTGGCCGTGATCGCCCTGCCAGCTATCATTTGGCCGTTGTGGTCGATGATGCGCGCCCTGATGCGCCAGACAAAGCAATAACCCATATTGTGCGCGGGCATGATCTCTTACACGCCACGCATGTCCATCGCCTGTTGCAGGCCGTGCTTGGTTATCCAACGCCAGTTTATGCGCATCATGCGCTGTTGATCACACCTGATGGCCGCAAATTGGCCAAGTCTGATAACTCTCTGACATTGCGATCATTGCGACAAGGCGGAATGAGCAGCGAGGCGATGATTGCCAATCTGGAAAAACATCGCTTTCCCGCTGGCATTTTGTGCGATGATGCCTAGATAGCAATCCATGAATATTTTTCTGGTCATCCTGTTCGTCATCATCGCGCTGATGGTTGTTTTTGCTTTGGTGCGGGGGCTGATTGCCTTTTTGCGCATGACCAAGGAAGATTTGGAAAATCCCGGCATTACCAAAAGCCATCAGATGCAGAATAAAATGATGTTTGCCCGCGTGAAATATCAGGCGATTGCCGTGGGTATATTGGTGGTTCTTATGCTGGTTGCTCAATCCGGATAAAATATTTTCCGGCCGAAACGCTGTGCATAATTTATAGTACTAGCCTTCGGTAATTCCGGCATAAATAACAGGCGTACAAAGATGGTCAAACTCAACAAAATCTACACCCGCACCGGTGATAATGGCACGACTGGCTTGGTTGATGGCTCGCGTATCAGCAAAGATGCGTTGCGCATTGCCGCCATTGGTGATGTTGACGAGTTGAACAGCATGATTGGCATGGCGATTGTCGCTTTGACGGCTGATCGGGCGGTTGATGATAATGGGGCCGATCAAAGAGCATTTTTGGCCCGCATACAGAATGACCTGTTCGATCTGGGCGCGGATTTGGCAACACCGGGCGATGATTTCACGCCTTCGGAAATGACATTGCGAATGGTGGAAAGCCAATCCACAGCGATTGAAGAGGCCATTGATGCATTGAATGACGCATTGGAGCCGCTGACAAGTTTCATCCTGCCCGGTGGCAGTCAGGCTGCGGCGGCGGTCCATATGGCACGGGCCATTACCCGCCGCGCAGAACGCACAATTGTCGCGCTGGCTGATGCGGAACCGGTCAACCCCTATGCGCTAACCTATATTAACCGGCTATCTGATTATTTGTTCGTGCTTGCGCGGTTCATTAATAAGGCGCGGGGCGGTGATCCGCTCTGGGTTCCTGGCGGTTCGCGTTAGACCTGCCACTTTGTTGGTGCAGAGAAATGACCTTTTATTTGCAATAATTTGCTGCAATAATAATTTGGCTATAATGAAAAAACCCTTCTGCACTGCGCTTAGACCATCACGCTATAGGATAGGCTGATATCCCCCAAAACCTTGCTTCTGTTACTGCCGATAAAGAGTGCGGAAATATAGCGGTTATTGCCGAGCGATACCGCGCGACCCGTGCATTGACGGTGCAATTATGTGCGCCGTTGAGCGATGCAGATGCGACAGTTCAGTCTATGGAAGATGCATCACCTGCCAAATGGCATTTGGCGCATACCAGTTGGTTTTTTGAAACCTTTTTGCTGCGTGACCATCTGACGGATTATGCGTTATATGATGCGCAATATCCGTTTCTGTTCAACAGCTATTATGAAGCGGAAGGCGCGCGCCACAGCCGGGCAAGGCGCGGGATGATTACCCGCCCAACGCTGGATGATATTCTGGCGTATCGGGCATATGTTGACACGGCGATGCAGCAATTACTGGAGTCACAAGACGATGCGGTGCTGGACCTTATCGCGCTTGGTATCCATCACGAACAACAGCATCAGGAACTTTTGCTAACCGATATCAAACATTTGTTCGCGCAAAATCCGCTTTATCCTGCCGTTTACGCCAGCAAGCCGCAAATGGCCGCTGACAAGAGTAATAGGCCGCCCTTGCACTGGATAGAAGGTGTGAATGGTATCGTCGAAATAGGGTATGATGGCGACGGTTTCTCTTTTGATTGTGAAGGGCCGCGCCATCAGACGATATTGACGCCGCATGCTTTGGCCAATCGCCCTGTTTCCAATGGTGAATATTACGAATTTATCGCTGATGGCGGCTATCAAAACCCGCAATATTGGCTGTCGGACGGTTGGGCATGGGTACAAAGCGAGAAAATCACCGCTCCGCTCTATTGGGAATGTGATGATCAGGGCGCGTATAAAGCCTTTCGACTAGATGGTTTGCACCCTTTGGATAGCAATGCGCCGGTTACCCATATCAGCCTGTATGAGGCGGATGCCTTTGCCAGTTGGGCGAGCAAAAAATGGCCGGGCGCCAGATTGCCAACCGAGGCGGAATGGGAAAGTGCAGCGCAAAATCTGACCGACCAGCATGGCAATTTGCTTGATGCTGCCAAACCTGTTCATCCAGCATCTGCATCTGCTGCCAATGGCGGGACAGGTTTTCAGCAAATGTTCGGTGATGTCTGGGAGTGGACCGGATCAGCTTTTCGTCCTTATCCCGGCTTTCGTGCTTCTGACGGTGCAGTCGGGGAATATAATGGCAAGTTTATGAGCGGGCAATTTGTCCTGAAAGGTGGAAGCTGCGCTACACCCAAAGGGCATATTCGCGCATCCTATCGCAATTTCTTCTACCCGCATCAACGCTGGCAATTCACAGGTGTGCGCTTGGCGCGTGATCTGTGAATCTGCGCATAGACGCCCCGATCCTGCCTTTATAAACCGTCCCCAAAATATAGATAAAATTATAAGAGAGAATAATGCCAGAAGCTGCCGACCCCGCTTTTCTTGCCGATATCATGCGGTGTTTCACTGATAAAACTTATGCAATACCGGCGCGGTGGCTTTATGATCGGCAAGGGTCAGAGCTGTTTGAAGCAATCACCCAGCTGCCCGAATATTATCTGACCCGTGTAGAGACGGCGTTGCTGGAGGCAGTTTGCCCCCATGTTGCAGATATTACCGGCAAAGGCCGCGCGGTTGTGGAATTTGGTTCTGGCAGCTCTACCAAAACGCCGCATTTGCTTCGCGCTATTGATCCAGCGGCTTATGTGCCGATTGATATTTCCGCTGATTTTCTGGCCAGCAGCAACGCAGTTTTGCAAGAGCAGTTTCCTGAACTCAATATCCTGCCCGTGGCTGCAGATTTCATGCACCCATTAACCTTGCCATCAGCGGTCACAGATTTGCCAAAACTCGGCTTCTTCCCCGGGTCAACCATCGGCAATATGGTGCCGCGTTCATCAATAGATTTGTTGAGAGCGATGCGGGGCAATTTGGGCGTTGGCGCGTATCTGCTGATTGGCATGGACAGGATTAAGGATGAAGGTCTTATGCTGGCGGCTTATAATGATCAGCAAGGCGTAACATCGCAATTTACGCTCAACCTGTTGACGCGTATCAATCGGGAGCTTGATGGCGATATTCCGGTTTCTAGTTTCCGTCACCTCTCCATTTGGAATGACCGTTATTCGCGCATTGAGGCCTATATTGAAGCCTTGGAAGATGTGCGTTTCACTATCAACGACCAATCTTTCGCCATGGCAGCTGGTGAGAAAATTCATGCTGAGAACAGCCATAAATATGGTCTGCGTGATGCGCGGCTTATGCTGCGTGCAGGCGGCTGGTCACCTGTGGCGGAATGGAATGCGCCAGATGACGCCTATACATTATTTTTGGCTGAGGCCCGGCCATCCAAATCTGCACCGTGAACAGACTGGGTTTGTAGCCAATAGCGTTTCCCTGTTTCGCCGCGTGCAGTTGCTCGCAGCATGACAGGGGTATTGAGAGATTGTCCGCAAACGCCTAACAGGCTGAAAAGCGGAACAGCCAAAAGGATTATTATATGCAAAGTGTTGCTGTCATCGGAGCCGGACAAATGGGTGCGGGTATTGCTCAGGTAAGTGCGCAAGCCGGTTATCAGGTCTTTTTATCGGATGTTGAACTGGCCGTGGCGGAACGGGCAAAAGACTATATTGGCAATGTTCTGGGCCGTGCGGTTTCCAAGCAGAAAATGGATGTTCAGGAAGCGGAAAATGTGCTGAAGCGTATTCAGCCGGTTGGCGAATATGAACCCATGGCGACGGCTGGTCTGGTGATTGAAGCAGCGACCGAGCGCGAAGATATTAAGCGCAAGATTTTTGATGAAGTGGGCAAAGTGCTGGGGCATCAGGCGGTGCTGGCCAGCAACACATCGTCCATTCCCATTACCCGCATGGCACAGGCATCACCCGATGCAGAGCGTTTTGTGGGTGTGCATTTTTTCAACCCCGTGCCGGTGATGGGGTTGATCGAATTGATCCGCGGTCTGGCCACATCTGATGAAACCGTGGGCAAGGTTGAAAGCTATGCCGCGGCAATCGGCAAAAAGGTCGTCCATGCGAATGACGCGCCGGGCTTTATCGTCAATCGCATATTGCTGCCCATGCTGAATGAAGCCTGTTTCGCGCTTGGCGAAGGGGTGGCGACAATTCCTGATATCGACGCTGCGGTAACATTGGGTCTGAACCACCCTATGGGGCCGCTCACATTGGCGGACTTTATCGGCCTTGATACCTGTCTGCACATTACCAATGTGCTCTATTCAGGCACTGGCGACCCCAAATTCCGTGCTGCGCCGATCTTGGTGAAATATGTTGAGGCCGGATGGCTGGGCCGCAAAACCGGCAAGGGCTTTTACGATTATTCCGGCGAAGCGCCCGTGCCTACACGGTAATTGCGGGCCGGTTGACAACTTAGCTAAACTTAGCTAAGTTATAGTCTATGGATTATATCAATATACATGAAGCAAAATCCACGCTTTCGCGTCTTGTTCAGGCGATAAAATCGGGTGAAGAGCAGGAAATTATCATTGCGCGCAATGGTGAGCCGGCGGCGCGGCTGGTGCCCATAGCGCCTAAGCCAGAACTGGTTTTTGGTCTGGGAAAAGGCGTTATCAGCCTGCCCGACGATTTTGACGCCGATAATGATGCTATAGAGCAGCTATTTGCCGGACAGGACGAGCATTGAGGCTGCTGCTTGATACGCATATAGCGGTATGGATTGTCGAAGATAATATGGCGCTGACAAAAACAGCGCGGCAATTGCTGACTGACAAAGCATCCGCCATTTTTGTGAGTGCTGCCGCAATTTGGGAGATTGCAATAAAATCGGCTTTGCGGCCTGAGCGTCAGGATGCTTTTGGGTTTACCGCCAAAAAAGCGCATGAAGTGTTCACCGCATCGGGCATGAAAATGCTCGATATGACTGCGCAGCACGCTGCCACCATATCAGATTTGCCCGCCATCCACGCTGACCCCTTTGGCCGGATGATGATAGCGCAGGCGCGCTGTGAAAAGCTACACTTCATGACCCATGACCGCGTGCTAACCGGCTATGGCGATGATATTATTTTGGTTTAGTGCGAATATCGCTCTAGAAATATTGCCCTAGGAAGCCAATGTTTCGGCTTGTGGTGCGCTATTATGGGCGGGCGTGGTCAGGTTCAATCCGATGGCGCCTATAGCAATCAGGGCGATACAGCCAATTTGCATAAAGCCCAGATTTTGCCTGAAAACCACAAAGCCGATGATCGTAATTGCGACAATGCCGACGCCGGACCATATCGCATAGGCTACGCCGACGGGGATAGATTTTATCGCCACGGCCAGAAAGGCAAAGCATATCCAATAGCACGCTATGGATGCCGCCCCAATGCCCCAACGGGTAAAGCCGTCTGATGCTTTGAGCAGGCTGGTACCCAAAATCTCAAAAATAATCGCCACTGCGAGCAACATCCATGCGTTCATCTGCTTATTCCTTTTCTTTAGCGCTGTTGTCAGTTTGCGTTGCAGGCCAAAAATCACTGGCTAATGGTGATGGTGCATCGCCCTTTGCGATACGCGCGGCGGTGGCCAATTTTATGAAATCCCAGACCTGTTTATCAAATCCGGGGTCGGGTTGGCCTTTATTGTTATCGGCTCCTTTGCCGGCCCATTCGTCCATATTATCATAAAGCCGCGCCGCGCCATTCCACATTTCAGGCGTGTAAAATTCCGCCATGGGTTTGAGCAGATCATACCATTTGTCGACAAAGTGCTGCGCCATATCACTATCAGGCGCCATGGGCAGCGCGGCCTTTATGGCATCGCCAAGCTCTTTCCATTGCGCGGCATAGGCCTCAGCATCAAAATCGGCAGGCACTTTCTCCCATTGCTCTGCCCAATGTGCTTTTTCTTGCGGGCTAAAATATCGGTCAGTGACCTCTTTCCATTCTTTGGGTTCCTGGTTCATCATTTTGTCTCCACTTTCGATCAGCGAGCAAAATGTCGCGGCATCGAGCGGCTCGCTGCGGGCGATGCGGGACAAGGCAAAATTGATGACGGTCTGCGCATTTTTAATCTGCTGCGATTGTTCATTGAGCATGGCCAGCTGCGCATTGAGCAGCGCCGCCAGATCAACGGTTTTGCCATCAAACAGGTCTTTCATCTGCGATAGGCTAAGGCCCGCCGATTTCAGCACGACAATCCGGTGGACACGCTCCAACTCGGCTGGGCCAAACAGGCGCTTGCCCTTATATGTGCGCAGGGGTGCAATCAGTCCGCGTGCTTCATAAAAACGCAATGCGCGGCTGGTCAGCCCCGTCCGGCGCACCAATTCGCGCATATCAATGGGCGCGTTGGTATCTGCGTCTGGGGCATAGCTTGCTTGCTTGTGGCTTACGTGTTTTGGACTTGCTTGTTTTTGGCTTGGCGAATCAGTCATAGCCATCTTATGCCGCTTTACCTTGGGTCAACGGCAAGTAATTTCTTAAAGCGATTTTTCGAGTGACCTTGAGCGCAAGCTGTTGCATCAGGGTTTTATGATACGTCAGACCCTGAACAGGCTGCTTACCGCCATCCCGACTTTGGGCGCTGTGTTGATCGCGTCATTTCTGTTGATGCGCTTTGCACCGGGCGGCCCTTTTGATGGGGAACGGCCCTTGGATGATGCCACCCGTGCCGCGCTGGAGGCGAGCTATGGTCTTGATCAGCCTATGTGGCAGCAACTCATCACATGGTTGGGACGAGTGCTTATGGGTGATTTCGGGCCGAGCCTGGTTTACCGCGATTTCACTGTCACGGAGCTGGTGGCACAGGGTCTGCCAACATCCATGATGTTGGGCGGAGCAGCCATTATATTGGCCTTTGTTATCGGTCTTGCTCTGGGGGTTCGTGCCGCGCTGGCTCCCGGTGGGTATCTTGATAAATATCTTATGCTGCTGGCGACTTTGCTGACTGCCTTGCCCGTATTCGTCACGGGCCCCTTGCTGGTTTTGCTCTTTGCCGTCACGCTGCGCCTATTGCCTCTGGGTGGGACTGGCAGCATCTGGCATTGGGTATTGCCGGTTATCGCTTTGTCTTTGCCGGTGGCAGGTGCAATTGCGAAGCTGGTGCGCGCAGCTCTGGCGGATTTGTGGCAGCGTGATGCCATCCGCACGGCGCGGGCCAGAGGCTTATCACGTATAGCTATTTTATATGGTCATGCTCTTCGGCCTGCATTGGTGCCGGTGGTCAGCTATTTGGGACCAGCAGCCGCTGGTATGCTGACTGGCGCAGTGGTGGTGGAAACGGTGTTTGGCTTGCCGGGGCTGGGCCGCTATTTTGTGCAGGGCGCACTTAATCGTGATTACCCGCTTATCATGGCGGTGGTATTGATTTACGCGCTCTTGATCATCCTGTTCAACCTTATTGCCGACCTGCTTTATGCATGGCTCGACCCGCGTGTGCAAAGATGAGAACGGCCCTATATATCATCATCGCGATCATGGTGGTCGCACTTATGGTGCCGTTGTTCAGCCCATGGGACCATGCACAGATAGACTGGAATAATGTCAATGCTGCGCCCGGAGTGAACGGGCATTTGCTCGGTACAGATGATGTTGGCCGCGATGTTCTTGCCCGCTTGGCAGTGGCGACCATGGTGACCATGCTGGTGGCCGGTGTTGCGGCCATAGTCTCGCTGGTTGTCGGCGTGGCATGGGGCATGGCTGCTGGCTGGGCAGGCGGGCGCACCGATGCTGTTATGATGCGTATTGTGGATGCGCTTTTTGCGCTGCCTTTCATGTTTGTGGTGATCATTTTGATGGTGGTGTTTGGACGATCGATCATTCTGGTCTTTGTCGGCATCGGGCTGGTCGAATGGCTGACCATGGCGCGGATAATACGCGGGCAGGTTTTGACGCTAAAGGATCGTCCATTCATTCTTGCCGCACGCGCAGCCGGTGCCCCTTCATCGCATATATTGCTGCGACATATCTTGCCCAATCTGGCCGGTATCGCGCTCGCTTATCTGGCGCTGACATTACCGCAATTGGTGATGATAGAGAGCTTTTTGTCATTTCTGGGTCTGGGTGTGCAGGAGCCGCTAACCTCTTTGGGCATATTGATTAAAGACGGGGCAGAGGTGATGGATATTGACCCCATCGCCCTGTTACTGCCGGGCGGTATCATGGTGGTCTTGCTGATGGCGCTGACCTTGATCGGGGAAAAACTAAGGGACAGGTTCGTATGACCATATTGGCATATGATGGTTTTGGCGCGTCAATTGGCGGCAAGGCGTTGGTCTGCGATGTCAGTTTCTCCATCGCGAGGGGCGAAATCACCGCAGTGATAGGCGCTTCAGGCTCTGGCAAGACGATGAGCGCTTTGACTCCTTTCGGCCTCAGCCACGCAGAATCCAGCGGCTCAGTCAGGCTCATGGAAGAAGAGCTGGTTGGCCGTGATGAGGCTGAATTGGCGAGGCTGCGCAGCCAATATGTCGGTTTTGTTTTCCAGCAACCATTGGCGGCGCTGACTGCGCATATGACCATTGCCGATCATTTGCGCGAAGCGGCAATGCAGGCCGGAGGAAGCAGGCCCGATATGCCCGCATTGCAGGCATTATTGACGGAAGTGGAATTGGATGATCCCGTCTTTTTGCAGCGCTATCCGCATCAATTATCGGGCGGACAGAGGCAGCGGGTTATGATTGCCTGCGCGCTGGCGCATAGCCCGCAATTGCTGGTGGCTGATGAACCAACATCTGCGCTGGATGCGCCTTTGCGTGGTGCCGTACTGGCATTGCTGGCGCAGTTGGTGCGCAAACGCAATATGGGGTTGTTATTGGTCAGTCATGACATTGCCAAATTGCGTGATATTGCGGACAATTTGGTGGTTATGCAGTCCGGCGCATTGGTGGAATCGGGGCCTGCATCGCAATTGCTGTCAGAACCACAGTCCGAACATGCCTGCGCGCTGTTTGCCGCGGTGCCGCGCATATCCG
This sequence comes from Parasphingorhabdus sp. DH2-15, assembly GCF_051668705.1. Taxonomy (GTDB): domain Bacteria; phylum Pseudomonadota; class Alphaproteobacteria; order Sphingomonadales; family Sphingomonadaceae; genus Alterisphingorhabdus. The sequence continues at coordinate 331,311 of NZ_CP196351.1, forward strand.
ATCAGCCCCCGCAACGCGGCCACATGGCGGATATTGGAACAGAGTCTGGGCCATTATTGGCTGTTAACGGGTTGTGCGTAGATTTTCCGGGCAATGGCTTTCTCAAACCGAAAAACCGAGTGGTGCATGATGTTGATTTGACCATCGCTCATGGGGAATCGGTTGCGCTTGTTGGTGGCTCTGGGTCGGGAAAATCGACCATTGCAAAAGCGATATCTGGGCTGGGGCCGGTAAGCGCCGGAGAAATATGCTTGCGTTCCCATAGTCTGGGTAAGCGCAGAGAGCGTCAGGAGTTGCTGGCTATCCAGCCTGTTTTTCAGGATCCGCTGGCCAGTCTCGACCCGCGATGGACTGTCTATGATATTGTTGCAGAGCCGTTGGTGCATCTGCGCAAAGATATAGATGCCGCGTCACGGCGATTACGGGTCGACAGCTTGTTGAAGTCGGTTGGCTTGGATGCAGGTTTTTTCAATCGCAAGCCGCCTGAGCTTTCCGGCGGTCAAGCGCAGCGCGTGGCGATTGCACGTGCTTTGGCTGTTGAACCGGATCTGTTGGTGTTGGACGAAGCAACGTCTGCGCTCGACCCTATTGTGGCTGATCAGATTGTCACTTTGCTCGAAACATTGCGGCGCGATCAGGGGTTATCATTGCTTTTCATCACGCACGACATCGCGCTGGCTTGGCGATTATGTCATCGCATTGTCGTGCTGGATAATGGCAAGGTCGCAGAAGACGCATCGGCGGATGTGTTGGTTAAAAAACCAAAGGCCGCGGCCAGCAAAAGACTGGTCGCGGCCTGTTAGCTTATATTTTGACGTGCAGAGTTTTAGAATTCTGCAGTCAGAGCAATCACTAGCTGTGCATCTGCAATTTGGCCGGTGCCGTCATTGCCGAGGCTGAAATTGGGTTGCAGAAAAGCGGACTCAGCAACGCCGATATCGGTATCGACATAAGCAACCGACAGCGACAATGGTCCGGTAATGGGAACAGAGGCACCCAGCGACCAATCCCAATATTCACCGGTTGGTGCAACCGAAGTGCCGTTAGGGCCAAGGCCTGGATTGCCTTCTGAATAACCGATATGCGCGCTCAACGTCACAGGCGTATTAGGAATAGCGAAATCTGCTCCACCTGAGAGGTAGAGATTGTCTTCGCTTTGGCCATTACTGAAAGGCGTCGCAGAGAAGTTGCCCAAAGCCTCTTGCTCAGGCGCATAGTTCACTGCTGCAGTCAGGCTCAATGGCCCCGTTGTGCCGCTGACAGAAAAATAGCCTTCGAAAAAGTCACTATTATCCGCGCCGCCTGGATAGGTGTACCAAGTTACCCCGGTATCAATTGCTGCATCGCCAATTGTGGTGCTGAAACCAACGATCAGGTCGAGCTCGGTATTGGCGCCGCCAAATGTGCCCCAACCTGCAAGATTTGAACCCCAAGTGCCAACATAAATGCCGCTTTTATGGGCAATGGTCAGCCCGCCCTGAATGGCAATTTCTTCATCTGACTGCGACACACCGCGGAAACGATAGTCATTGGTAAATGATACTGAACCAGAAACTGTAATCGCTTTTTCTTCTTCTTCATCCTGTGCAAGTGCAGGTGAGGCTGTGAAGCAGAGCAAAGCAAGTGTAGCACCGGCGGCGGACCGGCGTAGAGATGTAACGGTTGTCATGAAGTCCCTTTCTAAATTTCCCTTATTGGTACGAAATTTTCTCTGGCTTTCCCTCACCAGTTATTCGCACCAGTTTGTGCACTGCACCCACATTTCGTATGAATGCCCTTCAAACAATTTAAGACTGCACAAAATTGCTGCGCTGCACAAGTATAAAAATTACATTTTTGTGCATTTGCACAAAATAAAGCATTAGCTGTGGCGTATTTCACGCAGTTTTCGTTATAACTTATGCTGCATCGCAGCAATTATTGCATATGTTCATACTATGTTCTAAAAAGTCATATGATTATTGATTCGCACTCCGCCTCGTCTGTCTCTGATGCAGATATCTCACCTTCTGCTGGGGGCCGTCGGACCACAGCTTATGAAGCTCAGCATATTGCGCGGGGCGTAACTCGGTTGTTTGCGCGACACGCAATTTGGATGATGCCTGAATTTAACCTGCCCAACAAAAGACGCGCGGATTTGATCGGTATGGATAAAGGTGGGAATATTGTGATCGTTGAGATTAAGGTCGCCAAGAGCGATTTGCTGGGTGATAAGAAATGGACGGATTATCTGGAATATTGTGACCAGTTTTACTGGGCCTTGGCGCCTGATCTCGATAGCAATATCGTTAATGGTGAGCTTTTTTTGCCAGAGCGCACGGGCCTGATAGTTGCAGATAGTTATGATGCAGAGGTTTTGCGTCCTGCACGCCGTAATGCCTTGGCATCTGCACGGCGGACAAAAACCCTGAAACTATTGGGCGCAGCTGCACTGCAGCGCAATGCTATGCAAAATGATCCGCATATTCTTGATATCAATGAAGATTGATATAGTGACCGGTCAAGTTTTAGAAGCTGCGAAAAGTCGGCCCGAAGACAGGGGTTTCTTTCTTTTCCCCTGCTCGTTCTGCATCAGATTTTTCGATCTCAGCCAATAAAGGCGCGCGCCGTGGATCAGCGGAAGCATAATCGCGCGCTGATTGTCCGGATAAGCTGTCTACACGGTCTGGATCAGCGCCGTTTTTCAGTAGCAGTCTTACCAACGCTATATTGTCCAATTGTACGGCACGGATAAGAGGCGTTTCGCCAGAACGATTGGCTTGATCGACATTTGCTTTGCGCGACAGCAATATTTCTGCGCCTTCGATAAAGCGCAAATTGGTCGCCAACATAAGCGGCGTCAAACCCTCTTTATCAGCAATATTGGGATTGCCACCTTTTTGCAGTAAGAACCTTAGCCATACGGCATCTCTGCGTTCAATCACAATGTGCAGACCCGTCGCGCCGGTTTTGATATCACGAGCGTTAACGATCGTTGATCCAGGTTTATTCAGCAGATTATTAGCTGCACTGCCATCACGTTCACGTACAGCTTTCAGAAAATTATAGCTTTCAGTAAACTGTGCTTGTGCTGGCAGAGCGACCATAAATAAAGCCAGAAAGGCCAGGATGCGGCCAAAGACTTGGAATGTTGCACTATGCTCTTGACGCGCTGTCTTAGCTGCGGGGAGGATATTCATTGTCATGCTTTGCTCTCAATAAGGCTGCAATTTTTATAGATGTGGAGGACAGCATATATATGTTTTTCATTGGTAGTCATGCCATCAGCTCTGTAAGATACTATATATATCATGGTTAGGCACTTTTCTAGACGGAAGATAATTGCCATCTGCTGAACATGCATCAGGACATTGTCCGTGCGATTGAAGATGAGGACTAATATTTTGCGACTGATTTTTGCTTTCCCTTTGCTGCTCATATTAGCGGCATGTTCCAGCACGGATGCGCCGCCGCCACTTGAAGGCGCTACGATTGGCGGCGCATTTACATTGGTCAACCAAGATGGAGAGACGGTTAAAGAGAGCGACTTTGCTGGCAAATACCGGATTATGTATTTCGGTTATAGCTATTGCCCTGATGTCTGCCCTGTCGATCTGCAAAAATTGACTCAGGGTTTTGCCTTGTTTGAAAAGGCGTATCCTGAGCGTGCAGCGAAGATACAACCAATTTTTGTGACGATTGACCCTGAGCGCGATACACCTGAAGTGATGAAAGACTATGTAACGGCTTTTCACCCACGCTTAGTCGGCCTGACCGGCAGTGAAGAGCAGATAGTAGAGACTGCCCGCAAGTTCGCAGTTTTTCGTGCCAAGCGCGAAGAAGAAGGTTTTACGGGCTATCTTATGGATCATAGCCGCAACACCTATTTGTTTGACGCGGATGGCAAACCGCTGGCCTTATTGCCGGTTGATAAAAATGATGATGGCTCACCTTCAACACCCGAACAAATTGCCGCTGTGATTGAAAAATGGGGCCCGACTGAGGACGCACTTTGATCGTGACGGGAAGCGAGCTGCAAAATAAGGAATCGCCATTTTGGGAACAGCCTTTGGAGTCACTTGACCGCGCACAATGGGAAGCCTTGTGCGATGGTTGCGGCAAATGCTGTCTCCACAAAGTTGAAGATGCAGATAGCGGCGACATCTATCCGACCAATGTTGCATGCCGTTTGCTCGATGTCACAAGTGCGAGATGCAGTGATTATCGCCATCGCAAAGCCAAGGTGCCTGATTGCTTGCAGCTTACACCATCCAAATTGGCTGACATTTCATGGCTGCCATCAACGTGTACTTATGTGCTGCGCAGTCAGAATAAGCCGATACCAGACTGGCACTATTTGAAAACCGGCAGTGATGAGGCCATGCTGATAGGCGGGCATAGTGTCGCTGGGCGCTGCGTGTCTGAAGACTTTGCCGGACCGTTGGAACATCACATAATGGAAACCCCATTATGAGCTGTACGACTAGGTTCAACTGACATGGGTGGATTGCAGGACCTGTTTGCTGGTAAAAACGGACGCACCGGCTCCACGCACAAACAAAAGAGCAGCGCCAGCAGTGCGCAATCCGTCATCAATATTGGCAACCGCGAAATACCCTTGACGATCCGTCGCCATCCACGATCCCGTTCCATCTCTTTGCGTATAGATACGGCAAAGCGCGGTATTTCAGTAACTATGCCACATTGGGTTGCAAAGCGTGAGGCGCTGGCTTTCATTGCCAGCAGAACCGAGTGGATAGAGCAGCGCCTGGCAGCCTTAGGTCCAAATAAGGTGCTTGCTAATCATGATATAGTGTCATTTTGCGGCAATGATTATCAGATTAGCTGGTCAAAAGAGTATCTGCGCACACCGGATTTGCGTGGTGACATGTTGCTTGTCGGCGGGGAAGAAGCACTCATCGCTGGACGTATAGAGCGCTGGCTAAAAGCAAAGGCACGCAGCATATTTACCGAAGATCTGGCAGAATATTGTGAACGTGCTGGCGAGAGCAAGATACCCAGAATCGGTTTGAGCAATGCCAGACGCCGCTGGGGCAGTTGCTCACAAAGCGGTTGGGTCAGGGTGCAATGGCGTTTGATTATGGCACCTGCTAATGTGCGCCGTGCAGTGATTGCACATGAAGTCGCGCACTTGCGACATATGGACCATAGTCAGCGCTTTTATGATTGGATGGACACTATTTATGAAGGCGATCGCACCGCTGCTGATGCGTGGCTAAAAGCGCATGGCAACAGCCTATATGGCGTTCAGTTCAGCGCTAGCTAACGAATAATAAGCCTTAGGCCGCTTTATCTATAATGGGGCGGATTATAGGATTGCGCGAGCGATCAACATCCAAAGACAACAGATTGTTGAAAGATCCATTTGGTGCACCATCATCCTGCGGCGGAGCGGGCTTATCAGTAGGTGCTGGACGTTTTTGCTCGTCCCCGCCAGTTGCGCGGTCAATCCATTTTTCGTCTAGCGTTTGTGGTAAAGGTTGGTCCTGATCAGGGGTGTCAGTGCCGTCTTCCAGATCATAAAAATCATTGTCGCCCAGCGTGATAGGATTGCCATTTTCATCGACAAAAAATGAATCACCATCATCGCCAAAATAGACTTCATCATCCGGTTCGGACAACCAATCGGGCAGCACAACATCTGTATCAAATTTCTCAACCTTGCGGCCTGCCACTGCGATTTTCATGAAATCGGCAAAAGCCCGAGCAGGCGCACGACCGCCCTGTAAACCACTAACCGCCTTCGCATCATCCCGGCCCATCCATACGCCTGTTGTTAACCCGCTGGAAAAACCTAGGAACCAGCCATCTTTGTTGCTGTTTGTTGTACCCGTCTTGCCTGCGACGGGTCGGCCTATCTGTGCTGCGCGACCGGTTCCGGTGTTTACGGCTGTTTGCAATAGGTCTGTAATGCCAGCGGTAACATAATCAGGCACCAGCTCTGTCTTTTGCTTATTCTTTTGTTCATAGAGCACTTCACCATCGATAGTGGTCACCTTGGATATTCCATAAGGCGTCACCAAAGTGCCGCCCTGGCTGACGCCAGCAAAGGCACTGGTCATATCCAGCACTCTGACTTCAGATGTTCCCAAAACCATAGACGGCGTCGTTTTTATTGGTGTGCTAATGCCAAAACGCCGCGCCATATTGGCGATAGTGCCATAGCCTAGTTCATCACCAATTTGTGCCGCCACGGTATTTTTTGAATAGGCAAAGGCCGTGCGCAAGGTAATCGCACCTGCATAGCGGTCCCCGCTGTTGCGCGGTGTCCAGCCAGCGATGGTTACAGGTTCATCGACCACTATATCTTCGGTTGTATATCCCGACTCCAGCGCAGCCATATAAACAAATAATTTCCATGCCGATCCGGGTTGCCTAACGGCGTTGGTGGCTCTGTTATAATTGGATGTGACATAGTCCGTCCCGCCCACCATGGCCCGCACTGCACCATCGCGATCAATAGATACCAATGCGCCTTGTGCGCCTCCCGGTGCATTGGCCTGAATGGCTGCGGTTGCCGCTCTTTGCATCTTGATATCCAGCGTGGTCCATACTTCTAGCGGAGCATTTGTCTCCTCTATGAGAGTATCGAGTTGGGGCAGGGCCCAATCGGTAAAATAACGTACGCTGTTCTGTCCGCGTTCGGTTGATAGTTTCACCTGAGCGGGCCGTGTTTCGGCTGCCTGCGCAGCCGTAATGGTGCCAGCGTCCTGCATCACTTCAAGCACCACTGAAGCACGATCAACTGCTGCTTGTGCATCGGCAGTTGGAGAATAGTTAGAAGGCGCCTTTACCAATCCGGCAATGATTGCAGATTCTGCGAGGCTTAATTTTGTCGCGGGATGACCGAAAAAACGTCTGCTGGCTGAATCAACGCCATAAGCGCCGCCGCCAAAATAGACTTTGTTGAGATACAATTCGAGTATTTGCTTTTTGCTGAATTTGCGTTCCAGCGCCAATGCCAGAATCATTTCACGCCCCTTGCGCGCAAAGGTTCTGCTGTTGGTCAGGAAGATATTGCGCGCTAATTGCTGCGATATTGTTGACCCGCCTTGCGCCCAGTGCCCACGTTCCAACCTTACACTGGCGGCGCGGGCGATACCGACAGGATCAACGCCAATATGGCTGTAATAGCGGCGATCTTCGACCGCAACCATGGCATCCTTCATGACTTTGGGAATGTCATCATAGCTTAGCCACTGTCCGAAACTGGGCCCTAATTGCACAATCTCGCTGCCATCAGCGGCGCGCACCAAAATCATTTGGCCATTTGGAGATGCTTTTAATTCATCAAAGCCAGGCATGCTGGACACCGCTGTCCATACAGAGACGCCAATGGTGATGACGCCCACCAAGCCAGTTACCAGACCAACGCGAAAGATACGCCAGAACCACAAGCTAATGACAGACTTGCTGGCGGTCTTTTTTGTCTTGCCCGCCTGCTTCTTGCCCGAACCTTTTTTGGTACGTTTCACCATAAATTTCGAATTTCACCCTCGATGGAACCGCGACCCCCGGCCATTTCTTCATCAACCGTAAAACCACAATAAGCGGTTTTGCTGATTAATAAAGCTACCAATATCGCTTAAGCCTATGACGCATTTATAACGGGTGAATAAAAGCATATGCTATTATTCAGTAAGCCATCTGCGTCTTCGGATCATTCTTGCAATTTGCTAATGCTGAAAATTATGACAAGTTATGTATTTATAGACACTTAGGCGTCTGCATCGCGGTCTACAAAAGCCAGAGAGGCGCTGTTCATGCAATAGCGCAAACCTGTCGGTCTGGGGCCGTCAGGGAATACATGCCCCAAATGCCCGCCACAATTTGCGCATTTTACCTCTGTACGGACCATGCCCAGGCTGACGTCACGATGCTCAGCAACCGCTTCGGCGCGGTCTGGTTGGGTAAAGCTGGGCCAACCGGAGCCGCTGTCATATTTATCTGCTGAATCGAACAAAGTCGCGTTGCAACCGGCGCATTGGTAAAGACCATCGCCCTTGAAATCATTATAATTCCCTGAAAAGGGGCGCTCAGTGCCGCCCTCACGCAATATGTGATATTGTTCAGGCGATAATGTGGTGCGCCATTCGGCGTCGCTTTTGTTTTCATCAGACATGGTGGAAATCTGGCGCTTATGATCTTCCGTTTCAAGAGGGCCATTTCAGGCGATGGTTTCGGGGAGCTGTTGCAAAGAGCCTATTGCGGTGCGCGAGTGAAAATGGGTCTGCAAAATATGCCAGATGGCATGGGGCTATGATCAAAGGTCAGGCAAATATCGCCAATTACGCTGTGAAAAGAGGTCATTTGCGAGGAATATGAAAAATTTATTTCATATTTCTATATCCATCAAATTGTTGATTTATAATGAATAAACATATGATTAGCCGCGTAAATGAAAAAAATATTACAAAAAAATGACTTTTTCGCGTCTCATATATTTCATTTTAACGTAACTCATGTTACAAAATTGTCATATTCGAAGGAGATGATGATGAAACACACAAAATTGGCCTTAGCTGGTATTGCGGCACTTATTCTCGTATCAGGCACAGCCTTTGCGCAAGATACGGCGCGCGGGACAAACAGTGATTTTGTGGATGGTGTCGTCGGGCAGGACGTTCTGCAAACGGCAGACCTTGATGCCGCTATTACCGTTCTTCAGGAAGAAATTCGCAAAAATGGGAATGATCCAGCATTGCTGATCAATTTGGGACAGGCTTATGCCCGAACAGGCGATTTTGCTCGCGCTGAAGAAAGCTTCCTAAAGGCGCATAATAGCCGAAACCGCTACGATATATTGCTGGCTAATGGCGATGTGATGAGCACAAGAGAAGCCGCGAAACAGGCACTAACATGGCTTAATGATCTGCAGGCAGGGACTGCTATCGCCCGTAATTAGGGCCAAGCTCAGAATATATGTAAACAATCTCCAAAAAATTTGGCGCCGGGCAAGAGGCCATTTTAATAATGTGGCCTTTTGTCCGGCTTTTTTACGGTTTGAGAAATTTTGCGCTGTTTGTGCGGCAGTTTTACAAATGGCAACCGCCAGAGAATATGACTGTTCTGTGTCGCCTGTGATGGGTGTGCAATCGAGGTAAGTACGGCTCTATAAAGCGCAGTTTTTCGCTTTTCAGCGCATATCCTCCTCGCATCATTTGACGAAGATATTGGTGCTACCAGTGCGATCCACGGCCTTGCTGTGGATGCTTTGAAACAAAATAGTCATCTAAAAGCCATTTATCCGTCACCAACATCGCAAACTACTGTAACAGAATCACCCTAGAGGCCAATTCCGCAAGCAGGGGGGTGAGGGCAAATACGCCATTTCATTATTCTGCAATCAATTTTTTGAGCCAATTGTAATTGCGGAGTTATGTTATGATGAAAGCGCGTTTTCGTTCGGTGCTGTTGACCAGTGTCGCTGCCGTTACCGTTACAGCTTGCGGTGCAGACAATATCGCATCACCAGGCGCTGACACTGTGGTTGTACCGGCCCCACCAACTGCGACGCCTCCACCTCCGCCACCTCCACCTCCGCCACCAACAACAGTGGCAACCCCCGATAATTGCCCCGCGACCAGCAACGCCGCCAATGTTGGCACTATAACATTGGCTGATGGTTCGGTCGCGCGTAACTGCCAATTATCTGGTGTGCTGGCAGGTAACACGGTTCTGACCAATGAACCTTTGGTGATTTATTCCCTGTCAGGCCGCGTTGATGTCGGCACTGATGCAGGAACAGATGGTACAGTCGCCAACGCCAATCCTTCGGTTCTGACCATTGATCCAGGCGTTGTGATATTTGGCTCATCGGGCGCGGATTTTCTGTTGATCAATCGCGGTTCGCAAATTTTTGCCAATGGCTCGGCAACATCGCCCATTATCTTTACCTCAGCTGATAATGTAACCGGTGATGCCGGTGTTGATTCTATTGGTGATTGGGGCGGTCTGGTCCTGCTTGGCCAAGCCCCTATTGCAGAATGCGCAGAAGGCGGACCAAGCAACCCAGACCAAAACCGCACAGATTGTCAGGCTCCGATTGAGGGAACATCTGGTGCATTTTTCGGCGGTAATGATCCAACAGACAATTCAGGGACATTATCCTTCGTGCAGGTCCGTTACCCCGGTTTTGCTATTTCACCAGGCAATGAGCTGAACGGCATCACCATGGGCGGCGTCGGCAGCGGCACCACCTTTGAAAATGTTCAGGTTCATAACAGCTCAGATGATGGCATTGAATGGTTTGGCGGCACAGTGAACGGCAAAAACCTTGCACTGACCGGCAATGATGATGACTCAATTGATACAGACATTGGCTATCAAGGTTTGATGCAATTCGTTCTGGTTGCACAGCGTGCGAATGGCGGGGATCAAGGTTGGGAATCAGATTCTGAAACAGGTGAAGATATTCTGCCACGGCAATTCACCCAAATTGCCAACTTCACCTTTACCGGTAATGGTGGTTCAGGCGATTTCGGCACACAGGTCCGCGGCGGCGCTGATATCTCCATGTTCAATGGCACAATCTCTAACTTCTCTGCCTGTCTAGATATTGATGGCGCAGAGACAGTGCGCGCAGCAGATGCCGCATTGCAGGATGAAGGCCCGATCCGTTATGAATCGGTCTTCTTGTCATGTGCCACAGCCTTTAATGATGATAGCAATGTTACTGCTGCCGAAGCACAGGTTTCATTCGATGCCGGTTCTAACAATGTGCTGAACGGCACGGCCTCTCTGGCCGCTGGTGGCGGAACACTCGGCGGTATATTCATCAATGGCGCTAATGAAACAGCGGTACCTGTGTTTGACCTTTCAACGATCAGCAGCTTCTTTGAAATTGTCGATTATATCGGCGCAGTTCGCGACGCGAATGATACGCGCTTCATGGGTTGGACATGCGGCCTTTATGCCGGTGATCAGGCTTGTGAGACGATAACTATCACCACAAGCTAATATCATATTTGGGTAGGAATTTGACTTGCGGGACGACGGCCAAAGGCTGCGTCCCGTCTGTCATATAAAATGAACAAAAGGGAAAAATGGCGATGAAGAAGCCGCTCACCTATGCAGCGATATTGATGATGGGCACAGCCCTGACACCGTTCACGGCCTATGCGCAGACATCTGATGACCAGGTTGCAGAGACCGATGCAACTGATCCGGATCAAGATGCTGATGCGGATGACGATTTCGATGATGATGTGGAGATTTCCGGCCCGGGCGCTGGCGATCAACCCATTACTGTGATCGGCCGCTTCATTCCTAACCCTGTACGCAACCAAGCCGAAGTTGTTTCGGTACTCAGCGCGGAAGAAATCGCGCGGACTGCTGATGGCGATATTGCCGGATCGCTTTCCCGCGTTACCGGCCTCAGCACAGTGGGTGGACGCTTTGTTTTCGTGCGTGGTTTGGGTGACCGCTATTCATCGGCTCTGCTCAATGGCCTGCCTTTGCCTTCCCCAGAACCATTGCGCCGTACAGTGCCGCTTGATCTGTTTCCTAGCAGCATCATTGGTTCAACAGTCATCACCAAAAGCTATTCGGCCAGCTATCCCGGTGAATTTGGCGGCGGTGTTATTAACCTCACCACGCGCTCCATTCCCGATGAGCCGTTTCTGAAAATAGGCGGCACGCTGGGTTATAATAGTGAGACAACACTTGAAACCGGTTTCACCTTTCGTGGCGGCGATACAGACTTTTTGGGCTTTGATGATGGAACGCGCGACTTGCCGCCCGGTCTGCAAAATGCCTTTGATAACAATATTCCAGTTATTTCTGGTGATGCAGGACTGCCTGAATCTGAGATTGATGCCATTACTGCTGGTCTGAATGACCCCAATCTTTTGGTTATTCAGGGCAATAACGACATTCCTTTCAATGGTGATTTGAACCTGTCCGCAGGCACAAATTTCTATGTTGGAGAGGCCTATATTGGCGTTATTGCTCAGGCTGGATGGCGCAATGGTTTCCGCACACGTGGCGGCCGTCAGGAATTGGCAGGCATACCATCTGGTGATGGCACTTTGGGTCTGCTCAGCGGCTTTGATTATCTGACCACGCAAAACCGTGTTGTCGTGAATGGTCTTTTGGGTTTTGTCGCAGAAGTGGGCGAGCATAAGCTGCGCTGGACAAACTTTTTTGTTCGCGACACCGCCAAAGAAGCGCGTATCAGACAAGGCTTCAGGACCAGTATCGATGCTGATGCAGTATTGAACGAAGGGCGGACTTCCACTTTTGAACGGCAATTGTTTAATACGCAGATTGTTACCGAGTTTGATTTTGGCGATCTGGATGTCGATGTGCGTGCCAGCTATGCCAACGCCCAGCGTAACTCACCATTTGAATTTAATTCAGGCTTTGCGTTGAATGAGAATTTTGCTGGTTCTGGGCAGGATGTTTTTGTCAACGGTCTCGGACAGATCGGCAATGGTGAATTTGCAACAATTGCTTTTTCAGAATTGGATGATGACACAATCGGCTTTGGCATCGATTTTGCCTATGATCTGCCATTTGCATCCGGTGTGACGTTAAAGACAGGCTATGCCTATACGCGCAACACACGTGACTCTTTGCGCCGTGATTTTGAATTTGTTCCTGCTGGTGATGCTTTGCCAGCAGAGGTAAGCCAGCAGCGTATCGACTTTTTGCTGTCCGACTTTAACGTTCAGGAATTTGACGTTGAAGTGCAGGAATTTTTCGGGGTTGCTGGTGCGCAATTTTACGCTGGCGAATTGGAAGTGCAGGGCCTTTATGTAGAGGTGGATGCCGAATTGGTTGATGGTTTGCGCCTGCAAGCTGGCGTCCGTTATGAAACCAGTGACCAACAGGTTTCACCGCAAGATATTTTTGGCCTTGGTTCCGTGCCGATTGTGCCGACCGATATTAGCGAAAGTGACTTTCTACCAGCCGCGACACTGACGTGGAATTTTGCGGAAGATATGCAATTTCGTGTTGCCGCCTCGCAAACTTTGGCGCGTCCGCAATTTCGTGAATTGGCAAACCAGCAATTTCTGGATTTCGAAACTGACCGCGTTTTCTTCGGTAATGAGTTTTTGCAGAACAGCTCATTGACCAATTTGGAAGCGCGTTATGAATGGTATACCGGCCGTGATGAACGGATTTCGGCTGCATTCTTTTATAAAGATATCCAAGACCCGATTGAGCTGATTGCGTTTGCCCAAGGCGATTCAGCGCGTTTCACTACATTTGCCAATGCTCCGAGTGCCGAATTGTTCGGGCTGGAATTGGAAGTTGTCCAATATTTCGATCTTTTTGATCTGGGCGGTGATTTTTGGGAAGAGCGGCGCCTGTTATTGGCGGCAAACTATACATTTACTGACTCGTCGATCAACGTCACTGAAGATGACATGATATTGACCCCCTTTAACCCGGGAACATTGTCGCCCGCAGCTGGTGTGTTTGATGATGGTGACCGGCTGGTTGGTCAGTCCCGCCATTTGGCCAATGTGCAATTCGGTCTGGAAAAGACCGGTGAGCAGCTTTCACAACAGACATTTATTCTGAGTTATAACAGCCCGCGCGTTACCAACCGCGGCACACAGGGACAGCCTGACCTGTTCGAAGAGCCGGGCGTGTTGCTCGACTTTGTCTGGCGTGAGGGCATCCAATTATTTGGCAAAACTGTCCAATTGCAATTTGAAGCGCGTAACATTCTGGGCGAGAGCTATATCGAGTTTCAGGAAAATGAAGTCTCGCGCGTTATCGCCAATAGCTATGATTATGGCACTTCGGTCAGCTTTGGCGTGAATATCGAATTTTAAGATTTTCGCATTGGGCGGCAGGGACAGATAGGCTGTACTGCCGCCGCGCAATCGCCTCCCGCATGGTCAATGTGCAATAAAATTGTCATGCTAGCGTCACCACATGGTAAAGCCTAAGCCATAGCCCAAGAATATGGGAGGGTGATTCTTTGCTATGTTGTCCAGATTGCCATTATCCAATGCGAAAAACAGCAGCCAAAGTTTTTGGTTCTGGATAATATTGGCAGTTATAACCGTGCTTCTGATCATACAGATTGTGCGGTTCATACTGTTACTGGTCAGCCCTGCTACCCCTGTTGGCGGTTGGCAGCCGCGACAGGCCGTAATTGCATCACCTGAAGAGCGAGAGGCAATATTGTCGCGCTATAATCCCTTTTCCGGTGAAACATTGGCTACAACGCCGCAAGGCGACGGACCAACGCGCATTACTGCTTTGGACCTTGTGCTTTATGGCACCCGCATGAATGCCGTCACTGGCAGAGGTTCGGCCATTATTGCCGGGAATGACGGAGTTCAGCAAAATTTTCTGATCGGCGATGAAGTGATCCCCGGCGTCAAATTGGTGGCAGTGGCCTTTGATAATGTCACGCTGGAACGTGGCGGCGCGCGGGAAAGCCTGTTTATTGATCAATCAGATGATGTCACGCCGGTTAGCCCCGAACCACCTCAAGCTGTTGCCAATTTGGCAGGGGCAGGGGCAGGGCAACCAGAAGTGGCGAAACCTGATGGCAATGATAATGCTGCCCTTTTGGCAACGGGCGTCGGCTTTTTGCCGCGTCAGGATGGCAGTAAGGTAACTGGCCTTAGTGTAAAGGCACAAGGCGATGGCGCGGTTTTCAAAAGGCTGGGTTTTAGAGAGGGTGATGTCATAGTCGCTTATGACGGCAATAAGATCACCAGCGCGAAAGACACCAGTGCCCTTATTGCTAAAGCCCGACCGGGCAGCCGTTTCTCCGTGCTGGTGGAGCGCGGAGCAAATATTGTCCCTATTGCGATTATTATACCGGAAAATTGATGCGATATATTTTGATGATTTGCGCCGTACTGGCCCTTATGAACTCTGCGCCTCTGGCTGCGCAGCACACATTGAATGTGCGTGATGCCGATATTCGGGCCTTTATCGCAGATGCTGCAGAAGTGACAGGGCGGACATTCATAGTTGATGCCCGGGTTAACGGCACTGTATCGGTCGTGTCTGACCGGCCACTTAGCCGCTCCGAATATTTTGAGATATTTCTTTCAACGATGCGGGCCAATGGTCTGATCGCTATCCCGACGAGTAATGGTGCTTATCGTATTCAACCGGTTGCCGGTTCTGCTGCACAGGCCTCTCCGGGCAATAGCCGCACTGCGCAGCGTGACCAATTTGTAACTGATGTTTTCCGTCTCAAATCAATCGATGCAACATCGGCTGCGGAATCATTGCGTCCATTGGTCAGCAATGAAGGGTCTTTGACGGCCAATCTGGCGGCGAACACGATCATTATAGCTGATTTTGCCGATAATGTGCGGCGGATACGTCAATTGGTGACGCAAATTGACAAAGACAATGCAGCGACGCAGTTGGTAACGCTCGATAATGCCGGTGCGCGCGAAATTGCGGTCGCATTGCAGCAATTGGTTCCTGCGCGGCAGGGCACACAGGCCGTTTCGGTCGTCCCTATTGATAGCAGCAATTCCATTGCATTGCGCGGTGACCCTGCCACTTTGGCACGGCTTACTGCTTTGGCGGCGCAGCTTGATGCGCGCGCAGCCAATGGTTCGGAAATTCGCGTGGTATGGCTTGACTATGCCGATGCGGAAACTCTGGTTCCGGTATTGGAGACATTGGTTGGCCAGCGTTCATCACTGCCCACCAATTTTGCGTCCAATGTAACCCAAGGCAGTGATGGCGCAGCAAATTCGGACGGGCAAAACCCCGCAGTTACAACATCAGCAACCGTTGTCGGCGGCAATAATGGCGCGATCAGCAGTGTTAGCGGGCGTGGGCCATCGATTATCACACGTTATCCCGGCGCCAATGCTGTCATCATTTCTGCGCCAGTGGATGTGCAACGTAATCTTGCCGAACTGATCCGTCAGCTTGATGTGCGTCAGGAGCAAGTGCTGGTTGAAGCGATTATCGTCGAATTGTCCGACAGTGTCGCGCGCGAGCTGGGTGTGCAGTTTCTTATCGGTGGGGACAATATCCCCTTTCTTGCAACGCCATTTTCCAATGTCAGCCCGAATATTTTGGATATTGCCGGTGGCATATTGGCGGATGAGTTGGATGAAACTACGACCACATTTAACGGCTCAACGGTGACGACCAGCACCAATAGCGCTACATCTGATTTTCTCCGTCAAAATGCTGCGTCGCGCGTATTGGGCGCGCGTGGCGGCTTTGGCGGTTTTGCTGCTGATCTGGGCGGCAATGCGATTTTGGGTGCAATCATCAATGCAGTGCAGGAGGATAATAATTCCAATATCCTCTCCACCCCGCATTTGACAGTGAACAACAATGTTCAGGGTTCAATATTGTTCGGACAGGAAATTCCGGTCAGCAGCGGCGAAGCACTGTCCGGCAATTTCGACAATGCCTTCCGCACCATCCAACGGCAAAATGTTGGTATTGAGCTAGAGGTCAAGCCGCAGATCAATGCTGGCAATGAAGTGCGTCTGGCCCTGCGGCAAGAGGTGAGTTCGATTGTCGGGCCAGTCTCTGATGATTTTAACGAGCTTATTATCAACAAGCGTGAGATTAACACCATAGTGACAGTCGCCGATGGAGAGATTGTCGCGCTGGGTGGTTTGCTGGATGATAATGAGCGGCGCACTATTCAAAAAGTACCGTTTTTGGGCGATATACCGCTGATTGGAGAGCTTTTTAAATCGCGCGGAAAATCGCGTGTGAAGACCAATTTGCTGGTGTTTATCCGACCAACAATTTTGCGTACGACCGAGGACGCTCGCGCCATTGCTGCGCGGCGTTATGGCTATATTCGCGACCAACAGATTTTGCGTGACCCTGATGCAGAGCCGAGCATTGATCAACTGGTGCGCGATTATCTGGGCACGACCCCGCCCATAGCGGATGAAGCTGTACTACAGGGCGGACAGATTATCATACCCGGCCAAAGCGGCGCTCAGCCTTTGCCTGGCCCGGCAGAACAGACGGACGTTCCAGCCAGCGATAATGCGGCGGCAGGAGGCCAATAGGCAATGGCCCATATTCGCAAAGGCGATGCTGTGGCGGAGAAGGACGCTGATAATGCCGATATTGGTGAAACGCAGCGCTTAAGCCAGCCATTGGTCACTATACCCTATGCCTTTGCCAAAGAGAATGGAGTCATCTTATTGGGTGATCGCGGCGGCCGCCTTTTAGTGGCGCTGCGTGAAGCAGCGGACCCATTGGTGCTGATTGAAGTACGCCGCTATTTATCTGCGCCCTTTGATATCGAATTCACCCCGCAATCGGAATTTGACCGGCTATTGGCTGACCAATATGCCATTGACGGCGATGCTGCGGAAATGGCCCAGTCTATTGGTCGGCGCGAGGGCGAAAGTCTGGACGATCTTGCCGATACGCTGCCCACTGCTGAAGATTTGCTTGACAGTTCCGATGATGCCCCTGCGATCAGGCTGATCAATGGCATCATTGCCGATGCGGTGCGGCAGGGTGTCTCCGACATTCATATTGAGCCTTATGAAACAGGGCTTGTCATCCGCATGCGGGTTGATGGCGTGCTGAATGAAAAATTGCGTATGCCTGCCCATGTTGCGCCGGTTGTGGTGAGCCGTATCAAGGTGATGGCGCGACTGGATATTGCTGAACGGCGGATTCCTCAGGATGGACGCATTGGCCTGACTATCGGCGGTAAGCTCATCGATGTGCGTGTTTCAACCTTGCCCAGCCGCGCAGGCGAACGTGTCGTGCTGCGTTTGCTTGATAAAGAAAACGCCAATATCAGTCTCGACCTTCTGGGCATGAGCGCTGAAGTTCATCAGATTATGCATGGCGCGTTGCAGGAGCCAAATGGCATTGTTCTTGTCACTGGGCCAACCGGTGCGGGCAAAACGACCACGCTTTATGCCTGTCTGAAACAGCTTAATGACGGCTCGCGCAACATGCTGACGGTCGAAGACCCTGTGGAATATGCCGTTGATGGTGTTGGCCAGACACAGGTGAACAGCAAGGTCGGACTGACATTCGCGGCTGGTCTACGCGCAATATTGCGGCAAGACCCTGATGTCGTGATGGTCGGAGAGATACGCGACCGCGAAACTGCAGACATTGCAGTGCAAGCGTCTTTAACGGGGCATTTGGTGCTTTCTACCGTGCACACCAATGATGCGATCGGCGCGATTACGCGGCTGCGCGATATGAAGATAGAACCCTTTTTGCTGGCATCGACCTTAAGAGCGGTGGTCGCGCAGCGGCTGGTGCGTAGGCTTTGCCCTGAATGCCGTGAACCCGTGCAATCTGATGCCAATATGGCGTCTTTGCTAGGCTTCGAAAAGGACACTCTTGTCTACCGTCCCGTTGGCTGCAAGGCCTGTAACAATAGCGGCTATCAAGGGCGCATCGGTGTGTTTGAAGCTGTTCGCGTTGATGACACTATTCGCAAATTGATTAACAGTGGCGGCGATGAAACATTGATCGCGCGGCATGCATTCTCACATGCTCCCAATCTGGGCGCTGCTGCGCGCAAATTGGTGCGCTCTGGCGAGACAACGCCGGAAGAAGCGATCCGTATTTCCCGCAGCGAAGATGAAGACCGTTAATCGGCCGCTATGCAGATATATCAATATATTGCCATTGATCCTAAAGGGCGCGAACGCCGCGGATCATTAAAGGCCACAGATAAGCAAGCGGCCATAGCGCAATTATCAGCAAAGAGCTGGCACATATTATCGGTTCAGCGCGGCCAGAGCGGATCATCTGCCAGTAATGGAGCAGCGGGCGCTGCATTTGCACGCAGGCGGCGCTTAAAAGCTAAGCAGTTGATGCTGTTTACCCGCCAGCTATCATCGCTCATGCAGGTCAGTCCATTGGAGGAAAGCCTGGGCACGATCAGCCGGCAAAGCGAAAATCCATCAGTGCGGCACATATTGGGAGAGGTGCATAAGGGCGTGGTTGAGGGGCAGACATTGGCCGATGCTATGGCACGCGAGCCCAAAAGTTTCCCGCCCATATATCGCGCCATGGTTTCTGCGGGTGAAAGCTCGGGTAGTCTTCCCGCAATCTCAGAACGCTTGGCAGATTTGATGGAAAAACAGGCCGCCATCCGCGGTAAAATCATCACTGCTCTGGCCTATCCCATGATTTTGGCATTGGTCGCCATGCTGGTGGTAGTCGGGTTGATGGTCTCGGTTGTGCCGCGCATTGTAGAACAGTTTGACAACGCAAAAACCGACCTGCCGCCCATTACGGATATTGTGATCGCGATTTCGGGCTTTATGGCAAATTATTGGTGGCTGATATTGGCGCTTTTGCTCTTGGCCATCACTGGATTGCTATTGGGGCTGCGCAATGCACAGTTTCGCTATCGTTTTGACGGGTTTTTGTTGCGGATTCCTTTCATCGGACGGCTTATTCGTGATGTTCATGCGGCGCGATTGGCGCGGACCTTATCGACTATGGTGGCCAGCCGCCTGCCATTGCTTGATGGTATGCAGCTCACCGCGCGCACCGTGCGCAACACTGTGCTGCGCCGGTCAATGGAACAGATTGTCGAGCGTATTCGCGGCGGCGGCAGTCTTTCCGGCGCACTGAAAAGCACAGGGCATTTCCCACCGCTTCTGGTCTATTTGGCGGCGAGCGGAGAGGCTTCCGGTCAGCTTGATACCATGCTGGAACGCGCAGCGGATTATCTGGAGCGCGAATTTGAAAATTTCACCACCACAGTCTTATCCTTGCTGGAACCTGCGATTATTGTGATAATGGGCGGGTTGGTAGCTGTTATTATATTGTCGATCTTGCTGCCCATATTGCAGTTGCAGGATTTGACTGGGTTTTAGCAAGAGAGACACTATCGCTATGTCATGCACAAGAAGTTCAGGACCGAATAAAATTATGGGAATGATGGACAATAAGAACAGTAAGCTAGCCGAAATGGCCGGCACAGATGTTGATAACAGCAAGCGCAAAAAACAGCGTCAAAATGGCTTTACGCTGGTGGAATTGCTGGTGGTTATCTTCATCCTGGGGCTGCTTGCGACCATTGTTGCGATCAATGTTCTGCCTGCACAAGATACCGCATCTATCACCACGACCAAGGCCAATATCCGCAATTTGGAGCAGGCGCTTGAGACATATCGGCTGGACCATAATCGGTATCCCGATATGGCGGATGGACTGCAGGCGTTAAAGACCGCGCCAGCATCACTGGGCGCATCTGCGCGTTATCCGGCGGGCGGCTATATTCGCGGCGAACTTCCCAAAGACCCATGGGGCAACCCCTATCGATATGTCGTGCCCGGCCCTAGCGGGACACCTTATGCGGTATATTCACTAGGCGCAGATGGACAGCCCGGCGGCAATGACTTGGATGCAGATATCTATGCCGGTGAGTAAAACCTCTCCTATCTTTGCGAAACCCAATGGGTTTACGCTTATCGAATTGCTGATCGTCATTGCGATTATTGGCATGGCGACGGCTGCTATTGTGCTGACCTTGCCCGGCCGTGCTCAGGCCATTCAACAGGATGCAGAGAGTTTGGCAACGCGATTATCCGCAGCGCGTGATCAGGCCGTTATAGGCGGTCAGCCGGTTGCTATATGGGTGGGGGTTAATGGTTATGGTTTTGAAGCACGGCGTGATGGTGAATGGCTGCCCATAACACAGCGCAATCTGGCCAATATTGCATGGCGCGGTGATATTCAGGCAGATGTTGCCAATGGTGAGCGTATGCGCATTGCCTTTGATAATACCGGCCTGCCCAATCAGGGCATGGATGTTGTCTTGCGCAGCGCCGAGGGCGTAGCGCAAATTTCGGTCAACGATTTGGGTGAGATAGACATTGTCCGTTGATGGCATCCATCTGATTATATCGCCCATTGATGCTGCTGGCGGTGGAGCGGTTGCGCATTATGCTTGGTGGAAGGTTATGGCTGGCCGGATAGTGCAATATGGCCGCGATAGTGATGTGCTGGCAGCATCCGGCTTCACACAGGGCGCTGAGCCAGACCGTGTGACATTGCTGCTGTCCAATGATGATGCCGCAGTGCGAGTACACCGCTTTGCCGATATAACCCCGCAACAGGCCATAGCCGCTGCACAGGCCGAGGCATTGAACGCAGCGATAGATGCTAATGATGATATGCACAGTGCAGCAGCGCTTTTTGAACATAGCTCGGTAGCAATAGCTGCCGTCTCTGCTGTAGTGCGTAAAAGCGTGTTGCAGACCCGTTTGACGCAGTTGCAGGATATGGGGCTTACACCCGATCATGTGGTGCCCGCAGCAACGTTGATGCCTTTGCCAGAAAGCGGTTATGCATGTTTTGCATTGGCTGATCACAATTATCTGCTGGGGCAGGACTTGGCCGCTGCGGATGACCGCGCCTTGCGACAGGCATTGCTTATTGATCAAGAGCCAGAGCTTTTGGATGAGGATAGGGTGCATGCAGCGCTGGCGGATTTGCCTTCAGCGCATCTGCCCGATTTGCGTCACGGTGCATTCGCCAAGCAGATGTCTAACGCATATATGACCCCTGTCAGGGCAAAATGGTTGGCTGGGATGGCCGCCGCCTTGCTGATCATCACTCTATTGATACCGGCGGTTCGGCTCTGGATATATAGCAGTGCCGAAGATGCAGCTATATCGGCAGTTTTGACGAAAGTTCAGGCCGATTTTCCTGCAGCAACGGATTTGGGCACTGCACGCAATCTGGTCGATGATGCGCTTGCGCGGCGCGGTGCAGGGGCGAGTATATTCTCTGTGCCTGCTGCTGCTTTGTTGCGTGCGCTGGAGGAAAGCAAGGGCATTGTGTTGCAAGATCTGGCCTATCAACCCGGAGGTGTGGTTGCGGCACGAATAAGCGCCGAAAACACTGAAAATGTACGGTTGTTTATGGAAGACTTGCAGATAAACCAAGGTTTCACTCTGACATGTCAGCAATGTGATCAACCTGGCCAGACGGTTTTTGATATAACGGTGCGCGGATGATAGACTCTGCAAAAAACTGGTTTTGGGCATTGACGCGCAGGGAGCAGATATTGCTGGGCATTGCGGCTGGCCTGTTGCTCTTTATCATAGTGGTTTTTGGCATAGTTCGACCACTTTGGGTGGGTAGTTTTGCCGCAGAGCGCAGCTATCAGGACAGCGCCTATAAGGCAGCACAGCTTGATGCGCGCTATGCTATATTGCAATCTGCTCCGCAGCGCGCGCCTGCCCCGGCGGGCAATTTGGTGCAGACTTTGGCTACCGATGCCAGTCAGCGCGGTATCACTCTGGATAGCAATAGTGCGAGCGGTGCAGATGGAGCATTGGTGGCGATTGAGGGCGTTAACCCTAACAGTTTTCTGCAATGGTCGCTGGCTCTTGAGGCGAAGGGCATCATACTCACCCAATTGTCAATGCGTCCGCTGTCACCCACACCGTCTGTCGCCGGAAATGCCTCTAACTCTGTACAAAATGTGTCAGTACGTGCTGTCTTTTCGCGCGCTGCAAACAACTAAAATAGCCCCATTATTCGGAGACTCTGATGCGCCGCCTTATTATCACTCTTCTGGTTTTGCTCTGCATCATAGGGGCGGCTTTAGCATTCTTCCCCATGCGCTTGGCTATTGGTTTGGCCGGTGTCGATAAGGCAGGCTTTGCGGCACAGCAAGTGAGCGGCAGTATTTGGAATGGGCGGTTAGAAAATGCGCAATTTCGCGGTATTGATCTGGGCAATTTGGAGGCGGGGCTGGAACCTTCCACCCTGTTGGGAAAGCCATCAATAGCGGTACGCCGGGCCAATGCAGAAGGTGAGGAATTTACCGCACGGTTAAGTGGATCGGCAGGAAAATTGGTGGTGGAGGATGCGATGGGGGACATTCCCCTTGCAGCAATGTCCGGCAGAATACCCGTGTCTACAGCCCATATTGATGACGGCAATATCACCCTTGATAATGGTCGCTGTGTTTCTGCTTCGGGTAATATTCGCGTTAAGCCCAGTGGATTGTTCGCGCGCTTTGTGGCGCAGCAGGGTTTGCTAGGAACGATCAGCTGCCAAGGTGACAATCTGTCAATGCAGGTTGCGAGCGCCGAAGATGGTACGCAATTGCTTATCTCTATCGACCCGCAAAGGCGCTATGTCATGACTCTCGCATTAGCAGGGCAAGCGCCGGAATTGGCGATTGCATTGCAAAGATTGGGTTTTGCAAAAACTGGCGACAAGCTGTCGATCAGCCATTCGGGTGTCTTGCGCTAGGCCGATTGCGCTCTAGAAGTATCCTATAAATATAAAATAAGATTGAGAGGCACAGCCAATGGTTGATCGCAATATTCCCATTATCGTCGGTGTTGGACAGGTCATGCAGCGCTGGAGCGATGGAGATGCGGCCAATGCGCCTTCGCCGCAAAGCCTGATGGCTGATGCTGTTGCCGCGGCATTGGCTGATACAGGGCAGGGTGATGCCGTAGGCAGTGCAGCCGATATGGTAATGGTCACCCGTATTTTTGCTGATTCCCTGCCCGGTGACCAGCATCCATTTGGCAAGTGTACTTCCTTACCGCGCACTGTAGCGCGGCTATCTGGTCTGTCGCCTCAGCGTGCGGTGTACAGTCACGTCGGCGGCAATGTCCCACAGGCTTTGGTCAATGAACAGGCTGCTGTCTTGCATGAAGGAACGGTCAAGCTGGCCGTATTGACTGGCAGCGAAGCCATAGCGGCTATGAAAACGGCACTGCGCGGCGGTATCACGCTCGACTGGTCCGATGACACACATGGTGAGACGGAAGATCGTGGCATGGGCGATATGCTGCTTGATATGTATGAGCTGGGAAACGGGCTGGGTGCACCGCCGCTCACCTATCCTTTGTTTGAACATGGACTGCGTAGCCGACTTGGCCGCACGCGCGATGAACATTTGCAAGATATGTCGCGGCTTTGGGCCGGTTTTGCAAAGGTTGCTCGCGATAACCCTTATGCGCAATTTGATCAGGACTATGATGCCGCGTTTCTGGCAACGCAATCTGCTGCAAATTATCCGGTTTCTGACCCTTATTTGAAATGGCACGTTGCTCAAGATGCGGTCAATCAGGGCGCGGCTGTTATTATGACCACCATTGGTGAAGCCGAACGTCTGGGCATAGCGCCGGAGAAATGGATATATCTTCACGGCTCTGCAGAGGCGAAGGATTATTTGGTCAGCAAACGTCCTGACCTGTCACGTTCAAAAGCCATTGAGGCCAGTCTTTCTATGGCGCTTGAGCGGGCCAATAAAGACACAGCATCTATTGGCCATTATGATCTTTATAGCTGCTTTCCATGTGCAGTAACATTGGCCGTAGAGGCATTGGGGCTGGATGATGAGACCGCTGAGCTTACCGTAACAGGGGGGCTGCCTTTCTTTGGCGGAGCGGGCAATAATTACTCAATGCATGCCATAGTCTCTATGGTAGAAAAATTGCGTGCAGCACCGGAAGATTTTGGCCTTGTTCTTGCCAATGGGGGCTTTCTCTCCAAAGAGGCTGTTGGCATATATTCCGCCCAGCCCAGCGATTATATTCCGCAGCTGGTTGATAATCAAACGCAAGCGGAAGTGGATGCGCAACCAGAGATGCAGCGATTAGAACAGGACTGCACAGGTGTGATTGAAAGCTATACCATTGGTTATAGCAAAGGCAGCATGGCGCGTGCAGCCATTTGCGCCAGAGTGGAAACTGATGATCATATAGCGCGCATTGTTGCCGCCACGCCGCGCGGCGATGCTGCACTTGCTCTGTTACAGCAGCTTGGTCCAGATGCGCCGGATCCGATTGGCCGTAAAGTCGCTATCGTCAATGATGGCATGCGCAACATTATCGATGCGGTTTTTGACTAAAGTCTTACTGTTAATTGTCTGTTTTGGCTTTTGCCGCGTGATCTGAGGCTGCTTGACGATGTGTGATAAACAGATGTGCAGCATCATGCAGATCGCGAAAAAGATGGCGGCGTATCAGGACATTTCTGCGCCTGTCCAAAATAGCCGCAGTGCCGATAAGCATATTGTTGGTACCGTAAACGGGAACCCCTACTAAGAAGCGCCTGTCGCCAAGTCCTTTTGGCCCTTGGACAGCGGAAAAATAGGAATCATTGGCGATATCTGACTTGAAATAGGCACCATTTCGGCATCGTGCGTGACAGGCCCGCGATAATTTTCCCAACATGCGTCCAGGTGCTAAGCCAAAGGCATCATAAATTAAAACGTCTTCACTTTCCATAATGGTGATCATCACGATAGGGACGCCCAGATATGTGGCCAATTTGGTGGTCGAACTTATATCATATCCGGTAGTGTGGGGTTGTGCAGACTCTACAGGCGGTTCTTTGCGTCTGTCAGATGTTGCAGTGGAATAGGTTTGCTGTTCGGGGTTTTTAGAGGGATATGTTGTTTCCTGAAAATGACTTGTACCTTTGCCATGCATTTTATTGCAACCCGTCTTGCTTTGTGTGCGACACTGATATGCTAAACGGTAAGTAGATCGTTTTTTATAGTGCAAAACTCAATAATAAGATGATTATATTTTATTTTACGGTTTTTTTCAGTGAAAATATTGAGAAAGTCCGATCCACTTTACTATAGTTTTTGTTATATAATTTGCTTTTTCTTAACCAATATGTTCATAGGTAACATTGTGTGTTACCCGTAACGAATCTTAGAATTGCGTCGTTACGGCCTTTTCACTCTCAAACTTCTGGTGGTGGGAATTTATGAGCAATGATGATTTCAGCGTCGGAGGAAGCGAGCATCTTCAGCTCTGCCTTGAACGCGATCGTCTGCTTAGCACGCCGGAATTTTCTCGATCGCCAGTGATGAGCAAGCTTTTGAGCTTTTTGGTAGCGTATAAGCTGGAGGGCAACACGCAGCCTTTAAAAGCCTATAGTATCGCGGTGGAAGCGTTGGGTCGTAGTGAGGATTTTGACCCGCAAACTGATAGCTACCCCCGTGTAATTATGGGGCGTTTGCGCAAGCTGATTGATAACCATTATTTGCGCAATCCCAGCTCCACACGCCTTTCAATACCGCTTAATCAATATGAAGTTGTCTTAGAAGGTGCATCATCAGACGAACCGCCAAAGCCTATGAGCGTGAAGGCGCACCCATTCAGGATAACGGCGTTCCTGCTGCGCCTATCGTGAATGATGCGTCAGACAATATGCCAGCTGGCAGCCAGCAGACACAGGCGTCCATTGCGGCTATGTCAGCTTCTACTATGCCAACCCCTACAATGTCTGCACCAACTGCTCCTGCACAATACGCTCCCACGCTATTTATCTTGCCGGTTGTAACGAAGAACGCGCTGAAAGTTTAGCAGAACGCGCTATTGCCTTAGATCCCAATGTTGACTTAGGCGTTTATGCTGTATTGGCTTTTCTGCGCTATAAGCAAGGCAATTTTGATGAAGCCTATCAGCTGTCAAACCGAAAACTCGACGACTCTTCTCGGATTGACCCAGGTTTGCAAATCACAAGTACGCTTTCCGCACTTGCGATTGGGAGAAGGCAAGAAGCGGAAGAGACTTGGCAGCAGTTGAATTTAGCTCTTGGGTTGCCGCATAATACCAGGCCTGCTCAACTACTCGAATCCTATATCGTAAACCCCAATTTAAGAGCAGCGGTTTTGAAAGAATTTTCAAAATATGATTTCCCCTGAGCGGGGCTCATATATTTATGCCGCTATGCATTCTTCTTGTAGTTTTCCGCTCTGATAACTTTCCATCAGATTGCGCTGGGTAATATATTCTGCTGCCTTTTCACGCAGTTTTTTTATGGAATAGCCGCGCGTCATAACATTGGAACTGCGATCAAGTACGGCCACGGTTCCGATAAGTTCTCCATCATCGTTATAAACAGGTACGCCGACGAAGAAGTGATGCAGGCCGATATCTGCAAGCTGGCAGATTTCTGAAAATTCTTCATCGCGGGAAATATCGGCTTTTAGATAAGCACCATCCTGACAGCGATCATGGCTAACTTTCGACAGCCTGCCCAAGGCACGTCCGGGTGCGAGGCCAAAAGAATGGTAGGTAAGCAGGTTATTTGCTTCGACCATGGTGACCAAGACTATGGGCGCTCCAATGCTTTGCGCCAATTGCGACGGTGTAGAAATGGGTCCAACAGGCTTATCCGCATAAGGTGAATGCATTTTTAGGTCGCGGCTGATTAAGCGGCTTAAAATTGCCGAGCCTTGACGATTGTCAAAGCTGTCATTGCCATAATTCACTGCATGTCTATTGTTATAATCAAGCATTTGCTGTGGTCCTTATCTGTGCTGCTATCATTGTTGGCCGTATTCTTTGCATCGCCATCACATGGGCGTTGAATTTCGCTGATCTGGTAATTCTGCTCAATGTCTGTCTTGTCTTGGTCCGCATCTTTACCGGCTGAGCCTCTCTCAATCTCTTGGGTCGAAACAAATTGATTGGTAATCTTTGCTGATGCCGTTGCAGTGACCTGCTGGGCATATGCAGCGCTTGATCCCATCATGATTGAGACGATCATTAGGCTTGCTGAAATTGCCTTAATCAAAGGCGGGCAAGTAAACACAAAACTCCCTTTCAAAGACGCGCGCCATCGCCCGTATAAGAACGGCAGAAACGCGGTTTGTTTTAGAAAATCTGGGTGAAGATGCGGTGGGATACATCCTCACCCAGAAGTTATGTCTGTAATCCGACCAGATAGATTACAGTATGAAGATCCTGCGTTGACGGATGTTTTGGTTGGTCAGTAGCCGCGGCTTTTTGACCATCCAAACCGGTAAGGGGGAAACCCGTCATCGCTTTGTTGAACCCTTTATGAGGGGGTTTGCGTGGCTTTCGGAGTAAGAAACAGCAAAAGTCACTCGTGATACGCTTGGCGTACTCACAAGTGACTGTTTTTAATAGATAAAGTGAGGAGTATCTATCGCCACATCAAAGCAAAATTAAGTGCTTCTTAAACTTTGCTGTTGCTTTGAACGGGAGTATCATTTCGTTTTTGCAACGAATTTGACAATAATATTATTGGGTAAGATGCCATGCCTATTGGCTGAAGAAAATAATTTGAGCTTAAATCAGCTGCCCAAATTTTCTAGCATATCCGCAGTAATAGCTTTGACCAGAATAGAATTTGCGGTGCTGGCGGCTAAGCGGTGCTTTGCAATGGCTTGATAGTCGGGAGACGTCATCCACGCCATAGCCTGTTCTTTACTTGGAAATTCAATGAGGACCGAGCGTGTGGCAGTAAATTCACCTTCCAGCACCATCGGTTCTTCATCAATACTCAGCATTACGCCGTCAAATTTGGCGAATACCTCCATAAAGCCAGCTTCATAGCGCTTATAGCCTTCACGATCATGGATGGTCAGTTGAGCAATTGCATAGACGGTCATTATGCGTATTCCTTTGCTATGTTTACAGACCCTGTTGCGGGCAGACGAGAAACTTCTCGCCAGTGGCTTTGGCATTATATTTTGCAACTGTCTCTGCTTGCAAAGCATCAATCATGGAGATCTCGTCGGTATAATTGCTAGCAAATGTTGTGGTCAGCTCTTCCGCGACACGGGCGCGCAGGCGGGCGGCAACGTCCATTCCGGCTTTTGCCAAGAAATTGGGAAGCAGGAATGCGCCGACACCCCATGCAAAGCCATAGCTGCGGGAAAGAACGGTTGGCGCTACTTCCAGACCGCCATAAATATAGACCTGCTTATGCTTAGTGGAGCCGTAAATGCTGTAATCGCTTGGCGTGCGGGCCGCGGCCATTTCCATTGCGGTTAAGATGTCAGATGCCAATGTGCCGCCACCAGTGGCATCAAATGCCAATGTCGCACCGGTTTCGTGCACAGCGTCGGTCAATTGCGCCATAAAGTCGTCATCAGAGCTGTTCACAACATATTTCGCGCCCATGGCTTTGAGCAGATCAGCCTGTTCGGTCTTGCGGACGATATTGACCAGATCAACACCATCAGCAGCACAAATGCGGTTGAGCATTTGGCCCAGATTGGACGCTGCGGCAGTGTGGACCAACGCTTTATGGCCTTCCATCTTCAACACTTCGACCATGGAGAGGGCAGTAAGCGGGTTCACAAAGCATGACGCGCCGTCCTTGGCGCTGTGCTCATCTTTAAGCGGCAGGGCCATCATCGCCGGAACACAGCGATATTGGGCATACATGCCGCCGCCCATAATCGCCACAGTCTTGCCGATCAGGCTTTGCGAATAATCATCATCGCCAGCCGCAACAACAGTACCAGCACCCTCATTGCCAACCGGCAAGTTCTGGCCGATGCGTGCTTTCATAACCTGCATGCCTTGAGGCGAAACGCTGGCGCTTAATACACTGTCTGCACCGCTGTTTGATGTGGTTGCTTTGTCCATATCGGTCCAACCAAACATCACGCCCAGATCCGACGGATTGATAGGTGTTGCCTCCACGCGAACCAGAATCTCGCCGGTTTTTGGCGTTGGCAGGTCTTTTTCAACCAGTTCAAGACGCAATTCAGCATCCGCCGTAACAGTGGACAGCATTTGTTTATAGGTAGCAGGAAGGGCCATTTTATATCCTCTATGATATTGCAATATGTTGTTATGTTGGTGTCACGCTGAACCAAATTCGCCGCTGTGACAATGGCTGCCGCAGCTTTTTTGCCGGTTTCCTATTCGATATTTTTTATGACAGTTGGTAAATTTGCCCCTTTGCGCTGGGCATGGCATGTTCTGCAAAAATACAGAATAGGCGGCGGAGGATATTATGAGAATTGAACCATCTAGCGAGGCAGTGGGCGCAGAAGTGCATGATGTGGACTTGCGCAATATGGATGATGCGCAATTTGTTTTGTTGAGAAACGCCTTTTTCGATCATGGCGCATTATTTTTCCGTAACCAATATCTGTCGCCAGAGGATCATATTGCCTTTGCTGAGCTTTGGGGAGGGATCAATATCAACCGCTTCTTCACGCCGGTTGATGGTTATCCGCAAATTGCCCAAGTCCTGAAAGAGCCAGACCAGACGGTGAATATTGGCGGCGGTTGGCATACGGATCATAGCTATGATCATGTGCCGGCAATGGGGTCGATATTATATGCGCTGGAAACCCCATCAGAGGGAGGCGATACACTCTTTGCGGGTATGCAGGCTGCGTATGAGGCTTTGGATGACAATATGAAGCAGCGCTTGGACGGGTTGCAGGCTTTGCATGGTAATGCGCATATTTTTGGCAAGCAATCGGATTATCGCGATGAAGTGGGTGACCGGTTTGGTAATCAGGACAAGGCAGGGCAGGAGGCCGTACACCCTATCGTGCTCGCCCATCCAGAAACCGGCAAAAAGGGTCTCTATGTCAATCCAGCCTTTACCTTGCGTGTCATTGATATGGACGCGCAGGAGAGTGCCGACCTTTTGACGCAGCTTTATGCGCATATCATGCAGCCGCAATTTCATTTTCGGTGGCAATGGTCACCGGGTTCGCTGGCCATGTGGGATAATCGGTCAACATGGCATTATGCGATGAATGATTATCACGGCCATCGCAGGTTGCTGCATCGCATCACGGTCGAGGGCGTAGCGCTGCATTAATCTGTGCTGGAAAAGTAAAAGCCCGGCGGTCCAAGAGGGGGGAGGGACCGCCGGGCTGGTAATTTTGCTGCTCCCAAAGGGTGAGGGAGGAGTTGAGAATGAGAGCAGCAAACTCGTTACATTAGGCATTTCGTCGGCCGCTCTTATTCGGTTACACTGCATCAATTTTTTTCTTAATTTTATTTTTTGCCCGGTTTCGCCGATCTATGGTTGACCTTATCGCCGGTGGACCAGACATTGGCTGTAATGACCACAATTCCCCTTCAAACGCTTTCTGATGCGTCTGTTCCAGATATTCTGAAAGATTGGTTTTCCCAGCGAGGCTGGCTGCCAAGACGCCATCAGTTAGAGATGTTGTCAGTCGCTGGGCAGGGCGATCATGCTTTGTTGGTTGCCGACACAGGGGCCGGTAAAACGCTTGCAGGCTTTTTGCCGACACTAGCTGATCTCATTGCCGCGCCAGACCATGACGGGCTGCACACGCTCTATATATCACCGCTCAAAGCCTTGGCGCATGACATTAAGCGCAATCTGGAAACGCCTATTGCCGAAATGGGGTTGGATATCACGATTGAGACACGCAGCGGTGACACACCATCTGATCGCAAGGCCCGTCAAAGATCACGCCCACCCAATATCTTGCTGACCACACCGGAATCGCTAAGTCTGCTGATAAGCTATCCGGAAAGCGAAACATTATTTTCTGGTTTGAAGCGCATCATTATCGATGAGGTTCACGCCTTTGCGGTTGGCAAACGCGGTGATCTTCTGGCGCTCGCCTTGTCGCGATTGCAGGCGATTAACCCGAAAGTTCAGCGCGTGGCTCTCTCGGCCACGGTTGCCGATCCGGATGCTTTTCTCGGCTGGCTTGCGCCCAACGGTGACTTGGAAAATGTGCAGCTGGTCAAAGGCGAAAGCGGCGCGCCGCCGGATCTGGATATCATGCTACCAGAGGGACGCGTGCCATGGTCAGGTCATAGCGGACATTATGCCATCCCGCAGATTCTGGAAGAGGTGCGGCGCAATAAGCTGACACTGATATTTTGCAATACACGGTTTTTGGCTGAGTTTATTTTTCAGGCTATATGGAATGCAAATGAAGACGGACTGCCCATCGGCATTCATCATGGCTCTTTGGCAGTGGAGGCGCGGCGCAAGGTAGAGGGCGCTATGGCGCGCGGAGAATTACGGGCATTGGTTGCTACGGCATCGCTTGATTTGGGCGTCGATTGGGGTGATGTGGACTGCGTTATCCAAATGGGCGCGCCCAAAGGGTCTTCACGGCTTTTGCAGCGTATCGGCCGCGCCAACCACCGGCTGGACGTCTCCAGTAAGGCTTTGCTGGTGCCTGGTAACAGGTTTGAGTTTCTGGAAGCGCAGGCCGCTTTTGATGCGGTTGCGGCGGGACAGCGCGATGGTGAGCCTTTCCGCGCTGGCGGGCTCGACGTATTGGCGCAGCATATTATGGCGCAGGCTTGTGCTGGACCGTTTCACGAAGATAAATTATTTGCAGAAATTGTTTCTGCCCAGCCTTATGCAAAGCTGACGCGTGATGAATTTCACCGTGCCTTAGGCTTTGTGGAAAATGGCGGATATGCGCTGAAAGCCTATGATAAGTTTAAGCGGTTGCGGCGCGATGCAGATGGCGTCTGGCATCTGGTTCATCCGCGTTTTGCGGCCCAACACAGGTTAAATGCCGGCATCATCATAGACGCAGCGATGCTGGATGTGCGCTTCAAAAATGGTCGCAAACTGGGCCGGGTTGAAGAAAATTTCGCTGCGCAGCTCTCACCTGGAGATACGTTTTTCTTTGCGGGTATGAGCCTTGAGGTAGAGCGGATTAAGGACATGGACGTGCTGGTACGTGCGGCGAAAAAAGCTGCGCAAATACCCAGCTATATGGGTGCGCGCATGCCGCTCACGACCCATTTGTCTGACCGTGTGCGTG
Organism: Parasphingorhabdus sp. DH2-15; assembly: GCF_051668705.1. Classification (GTDB taxonomy): domain Bacteria; phylum Pseudomonadota; class Alphaproteobacteria; order Sphingomonadales; family Sphingomonadaceae; genus Alterisphingorhabdus. The sequence continues at coordinate 363,769 of NZ_CP196351.1, forward strand.
AAATGCTGACGGACCGTGCAGGTTGGGGCCGTTTTCCTGATGATGTTCGCGAATGGCTGGAGATGCAAGATTGGCGCTCGCATCTGCCGGAACCCGGGCAATTGCTGGTCGAGACATTCCCGCATCATGATCGGCACCATATGGTGTGTTACCCTTTCGAAGGCTGGAACGCGCACCAATCATTGGGCATGTTGCTGACACGGCGGATGGAGGATCGCGGGCTGGAGCCGCTGGGCTTTGTTGCCAATGATTATGCGCTGGCAGTCTATGGCCTAAAGCCGATTACTGACCCGGGGCCTTTATTTTCGGCCGATATACTGGCCGATGAATTTACCGACTGGGTGCAGCGCAGCTATTTGCTGAAACGTGCTTTTCGCGAAGTTGCCGTGATTAGCGGATTGGTTGAGCGACAACATCCGGGCAAGCGCAAGACCGGCAAGCAGGTAACATTTTCAACCGACCTGATTTTTGATGTGCTGCAAAAATATGAGCCCGAGCACATTCTCATGCAGGCCGCATGGGCCGATGCGCGAGCGCGTATGACCGATGTCGGCAGATTGGGCGATTTGATGGATCGTGCTCAGGACAGCATCATCCATATTGATCTTGACCGTGTCAGCCCATTGGCTGTGCCCGTTTTGGCTATGATTGGCCGAGAAGCAGTGCCTCAAGGCGCAGCTGATGATAGCCTGTTATTGGAGGCGGAAAGTCTGGCAGCAGCAGCTATGCGCAGCGATGATATGGAGTGATTAAGCGCAAAACCATGGGTAATCACAGACAATAAAAGAAAAATTATAAAGCAAAAACAAGGGTTCGCATATTCTCCTACAATTGCACCTTGAAAAATTGTTTAGAGCACTAATATTTAGTAGGCAATGACAATTGATAACCATAATTTTTTCGTTAATAATGAAACTGGAAAGCACGCACGTGTTGCGAATATATTTATGACTGACTTGCAAAACCATATTGATGCTCAAATCGAAAAGGTGACGAGCAAAGACCCGGATCAAGACGTTGAGGCGCAGGATGTCCTTTTCGTCTTACGACAGATTATCCACGCGACGGACAAGCAATCGCGCAATATGGTGGGCAAAATCGGCATAACTGGCCCGCAATATGCACTTTTGAGCGCTATTCGTGATTTGGGTGAAGTGACAACGCGTCAACTTTCAAACCATGTCAGCCTTACACAAGCGACAGTGACCACGATTTTGGCTCGGCTACAGGCCCGAGGATTGATCGAGCGTTATCGTAGCGAGAAGGACCGCAGGATTGTCCATTCACGGCTGAGTGGCGATAGTGAGGCTCTTCTAAAACGGGCACCAAGCCTTATGCAGACGCAATTTAGTGAACGATTTGCCGCGCTTTCTAAAGCGCAACAGCAACAGATTTTCAACAGCTTTGCCGATGTGGCAAAGATGATGGGAGCAGAAGAAGAGGAGCCATCCTTCTTACTGATTACTCCCGAAGAACTGAAAAACTGACCAAAGCCCTGTCATCCACCTATATGCTCTATCGCAAGACGCAGGCATTGCATTGACGCACAGGACTTTCCGGCAACCGGCGAAATGCTAACAATGCTGGCCGATGACAACCAACGCGTCGCCTCATTGTTACGTGATGCCGTAGGAACTGCAGAACAGGCCAATGACGTATTTACTGCCGATATGTTGACAGCACGCATTGGTGCCCATGAGGAAGCAGCATGGATGTTGACTGCAACAGCAGCAAACTAGTCTGACGCACGAAAACGAGCGCGCCGAGGCGCAGCAAACTACTCACAATCAGACAATTAAGGACCAAATATGGTAACGCAAACAACAACAATGCAAGATAAACCAACCGATGATGCCCGCCAGGGTTATATTACCCGGCAGATGCGCCCGATATTATACATATCAATCGCGCTTACCATATCCGGTCTGGCACTGGTGGCACTGTTCTCAGATGTTATCTAAGTCCTGATGATTGTAGCAAACTGGCCAGCCGCCCTTTGGGGCCGCTGGTCTTTTTTGCGTTTTGGCGCGGGATATATTCACACGACCATCAATATTGTTCCGCAGCAGCAAATATTGCCAATTTACATCTGCTCTGGTAATGATGTTGCCGGAGATAATAATGAAAAAATCCACTCAATTCGTCTTATTGCTGGCTGCGGCATCTTTGCTGCCTAGCGCAGCCACTGCAAACGATGCCAAGGACGCAGCAGTTACAAGCTCAGAGGCTTCTAATATAGCGGTCCCACCGTCTGATGGCACTATCATTGCCGAGGTGACGGACGAGACACAGGCCGCAAAAGGCGCAGACATTGTCGAGGTGATTGTTGATCCAGTGTACCGCATGACGGTGCCGGTTAATATTGATGGTGCAGGGCCCTATAATTTTCTGATTGACACAGGTTCGGAGCGGACGGTCATTTCCTCTTCTCTGGCCGGCCAGCTTGACCTGGAATTTGTGGAGCGGGCTTTGATCCAAAGCGTTGCTGGCAATAAAGTGGTGGATACGGCCTATATTCCTGATCTCTCACTTGGCCGACAAAGCTATGGCGGATTGATTGCGCCATTGCTTAAAGCGGAAGATATTGGCGCAGAGGGTATTGTCGGGCTGGACGGGCTGCAGGGCCAGCGTATTTTGTTCGATTTTCGCGTCAACCAGATTGCGATTGAGGATGTCGCGACATCGTCCAATAAGGGCTATGAAATTGTCGTGACCGGGCGGCGGCGCTCTGGCCAGCTGATCCTGACCAATGCCACAATATCGGGCATTCCTGTCACGGTGGTGATTGATACCGGCGCACAGACCAGCATTGGCAACCGCGCGCTGCAACGCAAATTGCGCAGCCGCCGCGCCAAGGGGCTGGGCGACCCGACTGAGCTGACCGCGGTGACTGGCCAGACGATCAACGCTGATTTGGGCATCGCATCCGATTTTCAAGTCGGCCGCGCCCGCTTCTCACAAATCGGCATAGCCTTTGCGGATTCGCCAACCTTCAAATCCCTGGGCCTGGACAGAAAGCCAGCGCTTTTTCTGGGCATGAGCGCGCTGCGCAAATTTGACCGTGTGGCGATAGATTTCAAGGCACGCCGCGTCTTGTTCGACCTACCCAGCCACGCCCCGCGCATAGCAGCAGAACACCGCATAGCATTTTAAACATGCCCCTTGGGCGCTGAAAATAAAGCGCTCTATTTCATGGCTTTGGGGAAAGTAATGGGGGTATCATTGTCTTGCCATGGCTGTTCTTTTTGCATGGCGGCGGTGAATAATGGGCTGTTTACATGCGTTGATAGCCAGCCATGTACATGCGGCAGGGGCAGGGCGTCGAACCAAGCCCGATCATGATTGGCAAATTGGCGGATGAACGGGAAGATGGCGATATCGGCAAAGCTGCGGCCTGCGCCGAACAACTGGCTCTGCTCTGGCGGCAGATTATGGCTGGCCAGCTGTCTCTGTAATGTTTCCAGAAACGCCAGACCCGCCGCGCGGTGGGTCAGCGGGTCAACACCTGCGCCCGCATTTTCATGCGCATAGCGGGTGTGATATTTATAACGGTCCAAATCGTGCTTAAACGGCCCATCGCACTGAGCGATCAGCTCTGCTGTGGCGGCTGAATGCTCATTATTTTGCCAGTTTTCAGGATCATGCTGCGCCAATGCCCAGCGCATAATGGTCAGGCTTTCCTCCAGCACTTGCCCATCATGCAGCACCAGCACCGGCACGGTGGCTTTGGCGCTGGCGGCGATCATCGCTGCGGGTTTGTTCGGTAGCTTAACCTCTCGCAATATCACGCTTTGCCCGCTGATGATCAGCGCCATACGCGCGCGCATGGCATAGGGGCAGCGGCGGAAAGAATATAATATGGGGCGGTTATCGGCCATCGCTGTTGGGCTTATTCACTGACGGCCAGATGCGCCTCACCGCGTTCTGCGGCCAGCGCAATCTGCTTTTGCCGCTCACGATAACGCTGTTTCTGCGCTTCGCTGCGGACATCGGCACAATGTGGGCATTGCTCCCCTTCGACATAATCCTGATGGTTCAGCTCCTCCGGCGCCAACGGCATGCGGCAGGCGCGGCACAATGTATAATCGCCGGGCTTGAGACCGGGGCCAACACTCACTCGCTCATCAAATACAAAACATTCGCCGCTAAATTTGCTCTCAGCAGTCGGCACATGCTCAAGATATTTTAATATGCCGCCTTTCAGATGCACAACATCGTCAAAACCCTGAGCGCGGACATAGGCGGTCGCCTTTTCGCAGCGAATGCCCCCAGTGCAGAACATGGCGATGCGCTTGGGTGCCTCTTCGCCCTGCGCGCGCAGCTTTGCGGAAAAATCGTCAAACCATGCGGGAAATTCGCGAAAGCTGGTGGTGTCAGGGTCCACTGCGCCGTCAAAGCTGCCAATCGCCACTTCATAGCTGTTGCGGGTGTCGATCACCACTGTGTCGGGGTCGGCCAGCGCTGCGTTCCACTCATCCGGGGCGAGATATTCGCCCTTATCATGCGCGGCATCAACGCCTTCCACGCCCATGGACACAATCTCGCGTTTCAGCCGCACTTTCATGCGCAAAAAGGGCGCATCTTTGGCGATAGAATATTTGGCCTCTGTTTCAGCAAAACCTTGCCAATCGCGGATATGCTCCAGCACATGATGCAGATCGGGCAGAGCGCCGGCAATGGTGCCGTTTACGCCTTCCTCGGCCAGCAATATCGTGCCCTTAACCTGACGGGCAATACACAGATCGAGCAATGCCTCACGCACAGCGTCACGATCGGCAAGCGGTGCAAAATGATAAAGCGCCATGACATGATATGCGTCATCAACGGGGTAAGATTGGGCGGTTGTCATAATGAAGCGCTCTATAAATAGCTGCGACACAAAATGCCAGTGCCATGCTTTATGATGCCGCAGCGTTCTGCAAGGGGTTTTGGCCGCAATATCAGTAAAAATTCTATCCTAGCGATTGCCAAAGAGCGAAAATTGCCGCAAAGCATTGTCATGGTTCCCCTTTCGTTCGCCTCCCTTAATTTCCTTGCATTGGCTGACCATGCGCTGTTCTGGCCGGAGCAAAATGCGCTGTTGGTGGCCGATTTGCATCTGGAGAAGGCGAGCTGGTATGCCGGGCATGGCCAGATGCTGCCGCCTTATGACAGCCGCGGTAATTTGGAGCGTTTGGCGATGTTGATCGCGCAGCATGATGTGCGCAACGTCTATTGCCTTGGCGATAATTATCACGACAGTCATGGCGAAAAGCGGCTGGAGCCAGAGGCGGCAAAGATATTATGCGGGCTAACCGCACAAACACGTTGGGTCTGGATTACCGGCAATCATGATCGTGCACTGTCGGCCTTGCATGGCGGGCATGTTGTGGCGTCGGACCGGCTTGGCCCAGTGTTGCTGTGCCATGAACCGGAAGCGGCGGACACTAGGTCGCAAATTTGCGGGCACTTCCACCCCAAACTCAGAATGCAATTGCGCCGCAGATCGGTTGCAAGACGGTGTTATACGATGAGTGATAAGCTGCTCATCATGCCCTCATTCGGCAATTTAACAGGTGGTCTGGACGTAGAGCATGAAGCCATTGCCGATGCGCATGGCGGTGCACCCTATCGCGCCCTTTTGCCGGTTAAGGACCGGCTTGCGGCCTTTGATGTTTCTCATTCCCATAGATCAGACAAGCAGGCAGAGACACTTCATGGCTGAAACCGCGAACAATATGGCAATGGCAGCGAAGATAATGGTTAGCCTGAAAGAAGCGCGCACGATGATTATTGATGCGGTGCCTATCGCTTCTGCACAAAGCCGGACGCTGGTTGCATGCAATGATCTGGTGATTGCTGAAGATATTATCGCTGCGCATAATCAGCCATGGGCGGCGCTGTCAGCAATGGATGGTTATGCGGTCAGGCTGGATGATTGTAAGCCACATGCGGTCTTGCCGATCATTGGTGAATCGCGTGCTGGTGCGCCATTTTTTGGCACATTGGAAGCGGAACAAGCCATAGCGATTTCTACTGGGGCAGCAGTGCCATCAGGGGCTGATCATATCATCATGGTTGAGCATAGTGAGCGGCATGGCGATGCAATGCGCGTCATAAAGCCGCAGTCACCCAATGGCTTTATAAGGCAAAAAGGGCAGGATTTTTCTGTTGGAGATGCCTTGATCCAAAAAGGGGAATTGCTTTCTCCGGCCCATATCGCCTTGGCGGCAGCTGCGGGAAAAGCGGAATGTATGATTGTTCCGCCGCCCAAAGTTGCGATCATTACCAATGGTGATGAATTGCTGGACCCCGGCGCAGAACCGCAGCACGGCTATCTATATGACAGCAATGGGTTAGCTTTGACCGCGCAGTGCAACCAATGGGGCGCTGATGCCCATTGGCTTGGCCGTGCGGGGGATGATCCGGATGCTGTCTCTGCCCTTATGGAATCGGCGTTGCAATATGACATCATCATCATTGCCGGTGGCGCCTCTGTGGGCCAACATGACCATGTCAGATCCAGTTTTGCGGCTTTGGACGGCGTGTTACATTTCAGCAAAATTGCTCTTCGCCCAGGAAAGCCTGCATGGTTTGGCATATTATCGGGCAAACCCGTTATTGGTTTGCCTGGCAATCCTGCATCCGCCTTTGTCACGGCCGAACTGCTTGTCCGCCCAGCCGTTGAAAAACACATGGCCCGCGCGCCGCAAGCAGCATTGTCGCTAGAGACTATGCGGCTGGATGGTAGCCTGTCCGCCAATGGCGGCCGCGAGGCGTTTTTGCGTGGATATGCTGCTATTATGGATGGTAAGACTTTGGTCACACCGGCTGCTGATCAGGATAGCAGTCTGCTTCGGCCTTTGGCGGCAGCCAATGTTCTGATCCACCGTGATGTGGATGCTGATGCGGTCAAGCATGGCGATCCTGTCAAATCTTGTATTTTGCGACCCATTGGAACGCAGGCGTAATTGTCAGACACTTTGCGTTCATTCTGCTATACATATTGTATTGGAGTGAGCAGGGCCTGTTGGGGAACAGGTGCTGAGATGAGAATATATCTGTCCATACAGGTATAGATGGTGGGAGCAGTTATGACTTTACGATGGGGTCTTGTGGCGTTGCTGGCGGCATTGGTGTCTGCATGTGGCGGAGGTGATAACGGCGGCAGCACGAGCTTCACAGCGCCGCCTCCTACGACAGCTGGAGCACCGGGTACCGCGCCTCCGCCCACGACAACAAGCGGGACATGTTCATTGCGCGCCCGCCAAGATTGGGTCGCTGAGCAGCTCAATGAGTTTTATCTCTTCCCCGATTTGTTGGCACAGAATGTTAACCCTGATAATTTTTCAACCGTGCAGGAATTTATTGATGCTCTGGTTGCGCCCGCACGGGCGGCAGGGCGCGACAAGTTTTTCACCTTCATTACTTCTATTGAAGCTGAGAATGCCTTTTTCGCCTCTGGTGAAACCGCTGGTATTGGTGTGCGCTTTGCATTTGATAATGCGGCATCGCGCGTGTTCGTAATCGATGCTTTTGAAGGCGCACCGGCTTTAGCCGCTGGCCTCGACCGTGGCACTGAATTGCTGGCCATAGGGACGAATAGCAGCAATTTGGTCAGCGTGGCCAATATCGTAGCGTCGCAGGGCAGTGCGGGTGTTAGTGCTGCGCTTGGGCCGTCGACTGCGGGCACAGCACGGGTTTTACAGTTCCGTACCGCCGCTGGCACAGAAATAACAACAACTGTGACCAAGACTAATTTTGAGATTCCGCCTATTTCCACACGCTTTGGCGTTCGTGTTTTTGATGATGGTGGTAAGCGCGTTGGCTATATCAATTTGCGGACATTCATTGGTTCGGCAGATACCGCATTGCGCGATGCCTTTGCGCAATTACGCGCGGAAGGCGTAAGTGAAATTATATTGGACCTGCGCTATAATGGCGGTGGGCTGGTGCGCATTGCAGAGCTTTTTGGCGATCTTTTGGGTGATGACCGTTTTGCCTCAGATATCTTTTCTCTGACGACATTTCGGGCATCCTTATCGCAATTTAATGACCAACGTAATTTTGATGCTCAACCTCAGTCTATCGCGCCAACAAAAATTGCAGTGATTGGAACGTCTAGCACGGCCTCTGCCAGTGAACTGGTGACCAATGCATTCCTGCCCTATCTGGGTGCAGATATTGGTTTGATCGGCAGTAATACATCAGGGAAACCGGTTGGACAGATTGCCGTGGATATGGAGGAATGTGACGACCGTTTACGGGTTGTTGCGTTCACCACTTTGAACGCAGACCGTGAAGCAGAATATTTTGATGGGCTGGCCGGAGTGATGGAAGCAACTTGCCGTGCGCCAGATGATATTTTGTTGCCATTGGGTGATGTCCGTGAAGGCTCAATTGCCCAGTCACTCAGCTTTTTGCGCGGGGAAAGCTGTATCCCAATTGCCGGAGCAGTTGCTGGTGGAGACGGCAATGTTAGCGGACAATCGGGCTTGGGCGTCACATTGCCAACGCGCCAACTCTTAATGCCATCTGCACCTACACCAGCGCAGCGGGAAATACCCGGAACGTTTTAACGTCTCAAATTGCTAACAATATATATGAGATTCATGGCGTTGAAGCGCGGGCGCAAGCCTAACCAGCAAAGGATGCAAGTGCCTTGTTCAGCGATTCGCCGCGATGATTCCAGCATTGCGCTAAGTCCATGCCGTAGCGATCAACAGATACTTTGGTACAGCGCACATCGCCGCTACCAATTAATTGCGCCAGACGTTTGATACGTTCTGATTCTTCAGCAAAATTGCGGCCTGGTGCAGGAATGTCTGCCAAGCGGATCATATGCCGGTGATTATCCAGTAATAGGGTGTCGCTGCTGTAAAATTTGGCGATGGTACCACGCATTTCTGATGCATTATCGGCACCATCATTGTCTGCAATATTGGCCAGCATTACGCCGGACGCCATAAGACCCAAGCCAGTAATCGTTGAAAACATAAGACTGCGCATTGCGTAAACCCCCGATTGACCAAGAATCGTCGGTATATAATGAGCGAAACCCTTCACGGCGCAAAGCCATGATAGAGACATTTTGCATCAATTTACTCTTATGTGGAAAGTGCAATACCTGTCTTGATGATAGTTAGGCCGTTGCCAATTGCTCTGCATCCAGCGCGTAGAGTAGCTTTGCGCCGCCCATGGCCGCTGCTTTTTGCCCCAATGCTTCGGGCACCATATGGTCCAGATAATAGCGTGTTGTGACCATACGCTGTGCATAAAAGCCGGTATCGCCTTCACCAGCCGCATGGCGTTCGCTGGCAACACGATTTTGCCGTGCCATCAACCAGCCGCATGTTGCGACCGACATCATAGTCATATAGGCATAGCTTCCTGCGAGCCGATCATCCACACCATGGCCCAGCATATATTCGGTCACTTCCTGACATGCAGCCAATAGCGCCGCCAATGCCGGTTCGTCGCCAGCGTCCGCCTGCATCATGTCCAGAAATTCGCGCATCGCATCACCGCCGCGCAGACCCAGTTTCCGGCCCACCAAATCGGCCGCTTGAATGCCGTTTGTGCCTTCATAGATCGGCATGATCCGTGCATCGCGATAATGCTGCGCTGCGCCGGTTTCCTCGATAAAGCCCATGCCGCCATGGATTTGCAGGCCCATAGAGGCAATGTCGATACCCAGATCAGTGCCATAGCCTTTGGCCAAGGGGGTCAATATGTCGGCTCGTTCGCCAGCGCCGGGTACTTCCAGTGTATCACGGTCAACTTGACCCGCTGCATAATAGAGCAAGGCGCGTATCGCCTGTGTTCCGGCTTTCATGCGCAATATCATGCGGCGCACATCCGGGTGCTCAATAATCGCGACCGGATCGCGGCTATCACCACCAGCACGCGCCGATTGCACGCGGTCCATCGCATAATGCACGGCCTGCTGTGTTGCGCGTTCGGCAATTTCCACGCCCTGCAGCCCAACGTTCAGGCGCGCATTGTTCATCATGGTGAACATAGCGCGGATGCCGCCAAATTCGGGGCCGATTAATGTGCCTAGGCATTCACTGTCTTCGCCAAATTGCAACACGCATGTGGGGGAGGCATGAATGCCCAGCTTATGCTCTATCGAAACGGTTTGAATGTCCTGCTCTGCTCCAACAGAGCCATCATCATTTAACCGGTATTTGGGCACCAGAAAGAGCGATATGCCCTTCGTTCCTGCTGGCGCATCGGGTGTACGTGCCAAGACCAGATGGATGATATTGCCCGCCATATCATGGTCGCCAAAGGTGATATAAATCTTCTGGCCCTTAATCTGATATTGGCCATCGCCCACAGGTGTCGCGGTGGTGCGCAATGCGCCAACATCGCTGCCTGCTTGCGGTTCGGTCAGGTTCATGGTGCCTGTCCATTCGCCGGTTATTAGTTTTGGCAGATAGGTCGCTTTCTGCTCTTTACTGCCATGATGCTCCAGCGCCTCTATCGCGCCGACGGAGAGCATGGGACATAATGTAAAGGCCATATTGGCCGCACCAAGAGAATCCAGTGCAACGGTGGCTAGCGAGAAAGGCAAGCCCTGCCCGCCATGGTCCGGCGTAGCGCAAAGGCTGTTCCATCCGGCCTCAACATAGGCTTGATAAGCCTGTTTAAACCCTTCGGGCATAACAACACGGCCATCGACCACTTTCGCGCCAATGGTATCACCCACACGGTTTAACGGTGCAAATTCGCCTTCCGCAAATTGGCCTATACCTTCAACAATCGCCTGCACCAGATCGTCACTGGCTTCAGAAAAACGCTCATGCTGCGCGAGTTCGGCAATATTGGTCGCGGTTTCCAGAGCAAAAAGCTGGTCTTTGACGGGTGCTGTGAAGTCCATTGCTATTCTATCCCATAATCTGGCCGTTTGTCTGGCCTCAAATATGTTTTGCCGCTGTCCAGCGAGATGACCACTGGCGTTGCAAAATTTCTTTTCTCACATATGTGAGACTAATGACGATGAACAAAGACGGTTTCAAGACGCAAATTAAGGCTTGTGATACGCACAGCCTTGCCGAAGCGGTTGCTTACCTGCACGCTGGCAGGGCTGTCGCATTGCCTACGGAAACTGTTTACGGTCTTGCTGCTGACGCTACATCATCGTCTGCCGTAGCGGAAATTTACCGCGCAAAGAACCGGCCAAGTTTCAACCCGCTCATCGTCCATGTGGCGGATCAGTCCGCCGCAGCAGGCATAGGATATTTTTCACAAAAAGCGGAAAAATTGGCGCAACATTTCTGGCCAGGCCCTTTGTCTATGGTCGTGCCACTTACGGATCAAGGCAAGGCGGCCATGAGTCCTGCTGTTACCGCTGGCTTGGAGACCATTGCTCTGCGCTGTCCTGCGCATCCTGTCATGCGTGCTGTTTTGGAGCAATCGGCTCTGCCTCTGGCGGCACCATCTGCCAATATGTCAGGAGCAATAAGCCCGACCGAGGCGCAGCATGTCGCGGATAGTCTTGGCGGCAGGGTCGCGCTGGTGCTTGATGGCGGAGCATGCCAGCAAGGCTTGGAGTCGACCATCATTTCGGTTGATGACGATGGATGGCGTATATTGCGGCCTGGTCCAATAACGCGGGAAGAAATTTCCGCTTTGTTAGGGGATGAAGAAAAGCCCGACCCCAATGCTGATCCAGACACTGTTATATCACCTGGCCAGCTTGCCAGTCATTATGCTCCGAGCAAAACCCTGCGCTGTAATGCCCTGGACCCACAGGCTGATGAATGGCTGATTGGCTTTGGCGAAATAGAAGGGGATGATAATCTATCGCCAACCAGTGATTTGGCCGAAGCGGCGGCAAATCTTTATGCGGCATTGCACCGCGCCGATGCATCATCGAAAGCGCGAATCGCTATCGTCCCCATTCCGCTGACAGGCATTGGTATTGCCATAAATGACCGCCTGAAACGCGCAGCACATTAGCTTTTGCGTGTATTTCTATGCACTATTTTACAAAATAGAGTATTGAGAAACACCTGTTTACATTTCAAATTTGCGTGTTGTGCTAATAAGATGATACCCAGTTCGGATCTATCATGTTCAATAATATGGTGGTTGAGATAGTCGCTTTGGTGGCTCTGGTCCCTGCATATAGGGTCGCAAACCTCGTTTGTGTCAGGCCGAACGGAATGGGAAACAGGGGGCGGGGACTGTGCAACTCCCTCAGCGCAGTCCCCGACTTTGCAATGGCCTGAGGCCAAATATGCAAAGCAACAGTCGGGCGCATCGACGCCATTGGGTAAAGGATCTTATATGAATATTTTGCAGCGCGCTTCAGCAGAGGCACTTGGTACATTTTGGCTTGTCTTTGGCGGATGCGGCAGTGCCGTTCTGTCTGCGGCATTTCCTGATGTGGGTATTGGTCTATTGGGCGTCTCTCTGGCATTTGGTCTGACCGTGCTGACCATGGCCTATAGCATAGGTCATATCTCAGGATGCCATTTGAACCCTGCCGTAACAATCGGTCTCGCCGCAGGCGGACGTTTTGCAGCAAAAGATATTCCCGCCTATATCATTGCACAGCTTGTAGGAGCAGTACTTGCCGCTGCTGCGCTTTATATCATAGCATCTGGTGCGGGTGACGTATCGGGCTTGGCTTCCAACGGCTTTGGTGAGCATTCACCAGGCGGATTTTCAATGATGGCTGGCTTATTGGCCGAAATTCTGCTGACGGCATTTTTCCTTATCATCATTTTGGGCGCAACTGATGGACGGGCACCTGCCGGATTTGCACCGATTGCAATCGGTCTGGGCCTGACATTGATTCACTTGATCTCCATTCCGGTGACCAACACCTCCGTAAATCCAGCGCGCAGCACCGGTCCAGCGTTGATTGAGGGCGGTATTGCTTTGCAACAACTATGGTTGTTCTGGGTTGCCCCGATTGCGGGCGCTGTATTGGGTGCGGTTATCTATCGCTTCATTGGCAAAGACCCTGCTAGCCAGCCCGATATCGCAGGTGATGCTGCATAAGCGGGTTTGCAAAATCCTATGCAAAAAGGCCAGCCTGAGGGTTGGCCTTTTTCATTTAATAGGGTTCGCTTAACAGACGTTCCATTTCATCATCTATCGCGGCGACTTCGGTGCAGGCCTTACGCTTGCCTTTTTCACATTTTTTGGTGAATTTCTCTTTGCGGCGGGCCAATTGCCCCAAACGCTCCTCGCGTTGGCGGATTGCGCGGCCGCGTTTCTCATCGGCTTCTGACTGGCTGGTGGTCGCTAGGTCAACGCCTTTGCTAACCACTTTTACAGGTGCCGTGATGATGTCAGCCGCAGTGCGCGCAATGCACCCGCTCAGGGTCAGACTCGCCAAAGCCGCTATCCATAATGTCTTACCCGCCATTCGCAGCTCCTATTGCTGAACATAGCATAGCATAATCGGCGTGATATGTCGCCGATGTGAATGATCTTGCTATTATGGGCCCTGTTAGGGCAGCTTATTATTGCCCGAGCAGGCTTTTGGCGATTTCCCGCACGTCATCGGCCATGTCTGGACGTTCAAGCGCAAGTGCGAGATTGGCCTCAATATACCCGACTTTTGAGCCGCAATCATAGCGAGCACCATCAAAAGTCACGGCGTGAAATGGCTGGTTACCAATCATTTGCGCCATGGCGTCGGTCAACTGAATTTCGCCGCCAGCGCCGGTTTCCTGTTTGTCGAGCACCTGCATTACCTCTGGTTGCAAAATATAACGGCCAGAGACAATCAGGTTGGAAGGTGCATCCTCGACCTTAGGTTTTTCGACCAAGCCTTTAATCTCTGTCAAATTGCCATTGGCTGCGCCTGGTGCAATCACACCATAAGCGAATACTTTTTCGCGCGGTACTTCCAATACGCTGACCATATTGCCGCCTTCCTTGCTATAAGCGTCAACCATCTGTTTCATGCAGCCGGGTGAGCCGTGCATAAATTCATCGGGAAGGAAAACGGCAAAGGGCTCATCACCAATCAGATCACGCGCGCACCAAATGGCATGACCCAGCCCTAGAGGTTCTTGCTGACGAACATAAGCGCATCGACCAGGCCCCAAACGTGTAGAGGCAAGCACATCAAGCGATTTGCCACGTGCGCTCATTGTGGTTTCCAGTTCGAATGCAATATCGAAATGATCTTCAATGGCGCTCTTACCGCGGCCAGTGACAAAGATCATTTGCTCGATACCCGCTTCAATCGCCTCATCAACCGCATATTGGATCAGCGGCCGATCAACGACGGGAAACATTTCTTTCGGTATGGCTTTGGTGGCAGGCAAAAAACGGGTGCCCATTCCGGCCACGGGGAATACTGCTTTACGAACTGGCTTCATATTTGCGCCTTTTCTATCGTCTAGAATATCTATTGCTTATCGCATTAAGGCTTAACGGCCAGTCAACATCAAGCTTAAACCACTGTGATTATGATTTTACCCGGTTGGCAAAACTTTTGCGCAGCTTTTGGAGTTTGGGCGGAATGGTAGCGATGCAATAAGGGTTAGAGCGGCCTGTGGTTTCCCAATAGTCCTGATGATAGCCCTCTGCAGGATACCATTTTGTGGGCTTTTCAGTCGTTGTGACAATCGGATCAGGCCATAATTCACTAGCGCGTTCTATAGCAGGCGCAATGGCTGCTTCTTGGTTGTCATTAAGCGGGAAAACGGCGGAGCGATATTGCGTGCCGATGTCATTACCCTGTCTGTTAAGCTGGGTAGGGTCGTGGGTCGCAAAAAAGATATCGAGCACATCTTCATAAGTGACCTGAGTGCTGTCAAAAGTGACCTTTATCGCTTCGGCATGACCAGTGCGGCCAGTACATATTTGGCGATAGGTCGGGTTTTCCGTTTCCCCGCCAATATAGCCGCTTTCAACAGCCGTTACGCCGATAACATCATTAAAAATTGCTTCAGTGCACCAGAAACAGCCACCAGCCAAAATTGCTTGTTCTTCACTCATCGGGAAATCCTTTCACGTCGCGGCTATGCTGCGGCTTTTGTCATAAATAGGATCACCGACGCTGATGCTCAAGGTGCATGGCGGCAATGATAGCGCGATAGCCACAACATTCGGTTGAGAATGTGGCCTTAGCCGGCTTCGGGCAATGCAGAATTTGCAGCTGCTTTTTGCTGCAATGCTTTTTCTTGGGCATCACCGCGCACGATCAGCAGATACATGACTGGTGTGATGATACGTGACAATATGGTGGAGGAAATAAGTCCGCCAATAATGACCCAAGCCAAGGGCCCATAAAGAGAACCACCAGCAATGGCGAGCGGTGATAGGCCGCCAACAGCTGTAACAGAGGTTAGCAGAACCGGCAGAAAACGAACCTCGCCAGCACGCTCGATCGCTTCGCGCAGCTCCATGCCCTGATCGCGCAATTGGGTGGTGAAATCGACCAGCAGGATCGAGTTTTTGATTTCAATACCGATCAGAGCGACAAAACCGATAATGGCCATATAAGAGAGGGAATTGCCGGTTAGAAGCAAGGCCAACAGACCGCCAAATGTGCCAAGCGGTATGACCCCTGCGACAACAAGAGTTTCGCGGAAGCGACCAAATTCAGCGACCAGAACCGCAAAAATCCCGAATAAGGCGATCAATATGATGACACCAAATCCATCAAAGGTCGCGCCGATAGCCTCGGCTTCCCCACCAACGGATATACGATATCCTTCGGGTAGCTCGATCTTGTTGATCTCTGCCAAAGCGGCGCGGTTGACCTCTGCTGGCAATGCGCCGGGAGCAGCATTAGCAGTCACCGTAACATTACGTTCCTGCTGGAAACGGGCAATTTGCGGCGGGACAGTCTCAAGCGCGGGATTGGTGATCTGTGACAAGGCTACCGGGTTACCGCCGCGAGTGGCGAGATAGATATCGTCAAGCGCGGATACGGGCTGATTATTATTGAGCGGCAGC
This sequence comes from Parasphingorhabdus sp. DH2-15, assembly GCF_051668705.1. Taxonomy (GTDB): domain Bacteria; phylum Pseudomonadota; class Alphaproteobacteria; order Sphingomonadales; family Sphingomonadaceae; genus Alterisphingorhabdus. Next base: position 379,684 of record NZ_CP196351.1, read on the forward strand.
CGCACCGTTACTGGATAGCCATCACCCTCACTATCGCGATAAATGGCGGCTTGTTCACCCGACAAAGCTAAGCGCAGCGTTCGCCGCGGTTCGCCAACGGGAATGTCGAGCAAGGCAGCCTGACCATCATCAATGCCGATATTCAGGTCGATGCGATCGGTACTGACTGGGTTGATAACATCGCGTGCACCTTTGGTATTGCGCAAAATACCCTCAATTTTTCCGGCATATTCTCGCAAGATATCCAGATCTTCACCGATTATGCGAATGGCAATAGGGGCCGCAATTGGCGCGCCATTCTGAAAGAGGTCAACGCTGATGCGTGCACCAGGAATGTTATCAAACTTGTCTCTGATGCGTTGGATCATAGCAGGACTGGTACGCGGATCCCACTCATCCAGCACCGCAAGTGTTTCGCCATAATTGGTGCGCTGACGATTGGAGAAGACATTGTAAAAGACTTGCGGATTGTCCGCACCGATATTTTCTGCGCGATATTCTATGCTGGGTTCGCTCGCCAAAATAGCATCTACTTCCCGCATAACGCGGTCGGTGCGGTCAAGGCTACTGCCTTGCTCTGTTTCCGTACGAACAAGAAAATAGCTGGTGTCCGCATAGGGGAAGAGTGAAAAGCCGATAGTGGGTACAAGCGCGAAGGCTGAAAGGCAAACGATCATTGCTCCCCAAAAGGTTCTTTTCGGTGCATCCAGTGCGCGGTGCAATATCGGATTATATAAACGCTCAATCTGGCGGTTGAGCCAGCGCAAAATCGCATTGCCGTCCGGGCCTTCTTCACGCGATAAGATGCGGCTGGCCAGAAATGGAATGATGGTGAGCGAGATGATCAGCGATGCCGCGACAGTGAAAATAATCGACAATATGAATGAGCGGGTGAACTGACCGGCGCCTTCCGGCAAAAACAGCAAAGGCGCGAAAGCAAAGATCAATACACCGGTGGAGCCCAATACGGCTGGCGTAATTTCGCGCGTTGCCTCTTCTGCTGCGGTTCGGCGGTTTTTCCCCATGCGTAAATGCCGGGCGATATTTTCTGTCACAACAATGGAGTCGTCTACCAATAAGCCCAAAGCGACAATGAAGCCAGCAATGGTCAATTGACTGAGATTAAAGCCAGCCAGATCAATGGCGAGCAAGCCCGATGCCAAAGATAGAGGTATTGAAATCATCACAATGACAGAAGCGCGCCAGCCCAATGGCAACAGAGTGAAGATCACTAATGTTACCGCAATGGTGAAGTCTCTGGCCAGTTCTGCAAGCCGCTTTTCAATATCGCGCGACTGGTCAAAGGCCTGTTCCAACTTCATATCAGGCGGCAGCAATGCGCGTTGCTTGTCCAGCTCTTTGATGACTTCGGCTTTCAGCCTGATGACGTCGATACCGTCCTTTTGGGTAATGGTGATAAAGGCCGCGCGCTTGCCGTTCAGCCTTGCGCGATACAGATGCTCGCTGGCTCCCCAATCAACATCTGCAACATCATCGACCGTCAATATCGTGCTATCGCCCGCTCTAACCGGCAATGATCGTATTGTTTCCAAATCACGAAAGGCACCACCTGCCTCGACGTTAAAACGGCGTTCCCCGCTTTGCACTGCGCCGGGCGGCAATTCTGCGCCGCCAACCTGTAAAGCATTGGCGATAGTATTTGCACCAACGCGCAATTCCGACAATTTGCCAGGATCAAGCGCGACCTGAACCTCTGGCGTGGCAAGGCCGCGTATCTCGACATTGCGCACACCGGGGTTTCGCACCACGGCATCGCGAATATCTTCGGCATATTTTTCCATACGCCGCCAGCTGGCACTCTCACTGGTCAGAGCGAGCTGCAAAACTGCGGATTCTGTGGTGCGCACTTTGTTATAATTTAACTGTGCCAGTCCTTCGGGCAGCTGGTCGCGAATGGCGCTGACTTCGCGCACGACCTCATCAAAATACTCATCAGCATCACCGCCCCAATTAAACTCTGCGCGGACCACAGCCTGCCCGTCAAAGCTGGTTGATGCGATCTCTTCAATATCATCAAGACCTTGCAAAACCTCCTCAATCGGTTTGGCGACAGTCTCTTCCATGTCGGCGGCATCTGCGCCCGGTTGACCAGCGACGATAATGACAACCGGAATAGGGAAATGCGGATCAACAGAACGCGAAATGCTGGTCAGTGATGCTAGGCCAAGCGCTGCCAGCAGCATGAAAAGCACTAGCGATAATTGCCAGTTGCGAATGGTAAATGCTGCGGGGCTCATGCTGGTCGCTCAATCATGGGTTACAAAAGTGCGAAGATAATATTGTGCATGACAGCGGTCCGTCATTGCGCTTCACCTTTGCGTTTTTGCTGTTTCTTGGCCCGTTCCCCCAGAGTTTCGGTATTTTGTGACGAACGATCGCCCTTTGTAGATGTTCCCGCTGTTGCCAGTTCACGAGGGGCCACGACATCGCCGGGGCGAATTTCTTCATGGCCTGTCACAACGATCTGCTCTCCGCGCTTCAGCCCGGATAATATGGTGATACGATCATCCAGCAATTCGCCCAACCTTACCGAACGAACAGCAACTTTGTTGTCATCGGGATTGATAACATAGACCAGAGCTTCCCCAGTGCGGATATCAAACACTGCAGGAGCAGGAATGCTGAGCACTGGATCAACATTGTCCGGCGCAATGGCTATGCGTGCTTCGCCAATTTGTCCGGAGCGCAATTTGGCATTGTTGGGCAATGCAAAGCTGAGCGCGAATGTGCCTGTTCCCGGGTCTGCGCGGCCATCAATATCACGAATTTGTGCCGTAATCGGCACATTGTCCAACGCGCCGATAAATATCTCCGCCGTCATACCGACGGAAAGTTGGGCCACTTCACGGTCAGTTGCAGGTGTTTTCAAGACCAGCCCGCCGCTCGCTTCTCCGATAACCAAAACGGGTGAACCAGCTTGCAAGACTTGTCCTGGTTCTGCGTCACGCGACAGAACTATGCCGCTTGATGGCGCGTAAATCCGCGACGTCTGGGTGGCGAACTCTCTTGCGCTAACTTGCGCTGCGGCGGATTTCTGGGCCGCCTGTGCTTGATCCAACTGCCCGCGTGTGACCCAGCCTTGCGCGAACAATGTTTCTAATCGCGCCATCTCCGCAGAAGCTCGGGTTAATTCTGCTTGTGCTGCCGCCAGATCAGCATCAACCGAAGTTGTATCGAGAGCCGCCATTAATGCGCCTTTGGCAATCTTGTCACCGGAATCATAGCGTATTGATGCAATCTTGCCTGTTGTGGTGAAGGCCAAGGGCGTTTCGAGCAGATAGCGCACCGTGCCGGTCAGCTTTAATATCTGGCTATCGGTTACTTGCCCAACGCGCGTCGCGGTGACTGCGGCAGGGGGTTTTTCTGCCGTTGCAGCATCTTCTTTATCCGCCTCCAGCGCATCACCGCCGGAGCATGACGCCAAAAACAGCGCAGCACAGGCCAAAATGGCAATGCGCGGACTATATCCTGATGCTGAATATTTATATGATAAGAAAGATGACAACACGCGTTTAAAAATATCCTCTCTTGTTCATGTGTACCAAGCGCATATTTCGTATTTTTGCAACTATAACAAGCATAAGAAAAAGAATGCAGTTGGTCTAAGGCAACTTTTCGCACTCTATAACGATATGCTATTTAGAGGGAAATTCGCAGTTGGGACTTAAAATATGCAGTTAATAAGGGCTGGCCTATCGGCATTAATGCTGGCGTTTTGCGTTGCTGCCTGCGGGGGCGCTGAACCAAAATCTTTGCAAGAAAGCAATGCGTCCAGCCCTGAACCGCAGGCCGACATTGCTAATGCTCAACAGCCTGTTCAACTCGATATATTGACCACCACCGGCCCATGGCCAGTAGCTTCACGCCTGATCGGCTATAATGGGCGGCTATGGTTCGCCAATTCTGTTAAAGGTATCAACCATAATGCTGCGGATATTTGGAGCATAGATATCGCCTCTGGCGCAAAGCGCTATGAGCGCTCATTGTTCAGTCAGGATGCGGGTCTACCATTGGTTTATGATGGGTTGCTATATTGGCCATTAGAGGACGCGCTGCTGGCCTTTGGTGATGGAATTATCAGCGTAACCGATGGTGAGGACTGGGCGCGTATGACAATCCCCGGATCGCCCATTTATCATAGTTATGAGGCTCTGGATTGGAAAGGCGATTTGCTGACGCTAGCGGCTGCAGGCGATACTGCGCTCCATCGCAAAATAGCTGGTCAAAATGATTGGCAGCAAATTGTTCGTCATACAGCTCCGCGAGGGAAAATTGCGCGTTTAAAGGAACTGACCAAATTTAATGGCGCTGTCTATGCCGTGCTGCGCGATGGCAAGAAACGGCGTCTGGCAAGATGGTCCGGCATTGATGGTGAACAGTTTGAAGATGTGTTGCCATGGCCGCGCTATAAATATCTCAACGGCCTGACGGTGCATAAAGACGCGCTGTTCGCTCTGGTCGGTCGCGGCGCAGCACGGGAGATATGGCGGCATGACGGCCAAACCAGCTATCGCGTTGGCCCAACTGCAAGATTTGCCGATCTGGCCAGCGATGGCGAAAATTTATGGGCTGTCACTTTTGAAGGCGATTTGCTGTCCAGCACCAATGGTGATGTGTGGGAGCGGCATGAAAAGCTCATCGGAGGACGCCCTAATGCCCTGACAATAGTTGATGGCGGTTTGTTCGCATCTGGCACTGGCAGTGATGATAAAGGCATTATCTGGTGGCAGAAGGGGCACCGGCTAAAAACTGCCGATCCAGCGGCCTCACAAGGGGAAAGCAAACTGTCCCGTCTCGACATCCGCCCAAAGACAAGCACGTCTGTTGATTGGCAGAAAAAGGGCGCGGAAATTGACGCCTTATTAGCTGACCCTGATGTTTTTGGCGATAATGGTGGTGAACTACTGGGTGATCGTGTCGTTGAAGCGATTGCAAGTGGCGCACCGCGAGGCTTTTTTGCACAGCGTCTGCAAAGCAAAATAGCGGTAGCCAGCTTTTCAGGCTTTGGCGGTGACAGCAATATCAATTCGGTCGATGTCTCGCAGCTGATATTGCTATGGGCGATGGCGCAATCGCAACATGCCGACGTGCCGCCTGCCTTATTGCTCAAACCATGGCGATCAAAGCAGAACAGTTATGAAAAATATCTGGAACCAGCAATGGCTGCGATCCATGCCGTCGCCATGGCAAAACAGGGTGACAAAGCCACTATTGATGCATTGCTAAAAAGGTTGGAGTTTAAGGACGACCCTGACTGGCTGCATAGTCAGGTCATTGGCGCTTTAACCGCCGCTACGGGGCAGCATTTTGGCTATGATGTTGATGCATGGCGCGAATGGAATGATGCGCGGTAAAGAGCTTATTTCAGCGAGCCTATTTAAGCGAGCCTATTCAGCGCCTATTTTACGGGGACGTGTCCACAATCCATCGCGGCCAATATCTTCAGGCGGATTGATCGATTGCAGCCCGCTCCTGACGACCCATCCCAATTTTGAGCGTTTGCGGGTAAAGGTCCGGTGGTCCCAAGCATTGGCACCGCGATCGCGGACTTTGCGTGCAATATCGCCATAAATCCCTGCCGCTGCCAACACCGCCCAGCGTGCCCGAAAAGGCAGGAGCACCGCGCCAGTGCGGGCTGATGCTTCATAGGCTTCTGACCGGTCTGCCAATCGCTTGGCGAGCCGCGCGAGCTGATCCCGATAATGCGGTTTCATATGCTGTCCTGGGGGAATGTCCATCTGTGCCAGCCATTCTATGGGCAGGTAACAGCGGCCAACGCTATCATCTTCGCTAATATCACGCGCAATATTGGCCAGTTGAAAGGCAAGACCCAAATCGCATGCCCGGTCCAGCGTTGTCTCATCATCAGGCGCAACGCCCATCACGATAGCCATCATACAGCCCACAGCCCCAGCAACATGATAGCAATATTGGTAGAGATCATCTTCACTGCGGGGCCGCCATTCGGCAGCATCAAGAGCAAAGCCTTCTATCACATCATCGGCAAAGCGGCGCGGGATATTACACTCGCTAACAACCAGCGCCAGACAATCAAAAGCACGTTCATCGCAAAGCTGACCAGCATAGGCTTTGTCTGTCTGCGTGCGGATATAATCCAGCCGCGCCGCAGCATCGTCAATATTGGTCATGCCATGGCCCAGATCCTGCCCATCGGCTAGATCATCGCATTTGCGGCACCATGCATAAAGCAACCAGGCCCGTTCACGGGTTTGCTGGTCGAACAATTTGCTGGCCAGAGAGAAAGATTTTGAGCCTTTGCCGATAGCGCGTGAGGCATAGGCCACAAGGGCAGAGCGATCCGTAGCATGATCCATATTATGATCTGACGGGCGGTCTATCTGGCTTAACTGATTCACCCTGTGACACTAGCCGTTCGCGCGGCTCTTGTCGAAAAAGCTTTTTGTAGGCTCACAGATTTCTGCTCACAAGTCTTCTGCTTTCATGGAGAAAATCGTCTCTATCGGCTTAGAGCTTCCCATTTTATCGAGCAGTGCATCAATATTATCAGCGACCAGCATGATATCCTTATGCTGGCTGCGGACAAAGCCGGTCTGGGCCATATGCTGGTAAAACTCGATCAGCTTGTCATAATATCTAGCAATGTTGAGCACACCCACCGGCTTGTCATGATAGCCCAATTGCGCCCAGCTAATCGCTTCCCATAGCTCATCCATAGTGCCGACACCGCCGGGCAGGTTGATAAAGCCGTCGGAAAGATCAGTGAAGAGTTTTTTGCGCTCATGCATGCCCGGCACGATATGCAGTTCGGTGCAGCCGGTATGGGCCACTTCGGCGTTGCGCAGCGCTTCAGGAATGACCCCGATCACTTTTCCGCCAGCCGCCAAAGCGCTGTCCGCAACCGCCCCCATAAGGCCCAGCCTGCCGCCGCCATAAACAACAGTGATCCCGCGTTCAGCCAGCGTCTCGCCGACACGCTGTGCCGCCTTGATATAGACTGGATCAGACGGCGTAGCCGAACCACAATATACGGCTAGTGCTTTCAAAGCATATCCTCGATCATCAGCTCTGCTGTGGCTTTTGCACTGCCGACAACGCCTGGAATACCCGCTCCGGGGTGCGTGCCTGCACCAACAAAATACAGATTGCCGATCACGTCATCACGGTTATGCGTGCGGAACCATGCACTTTGCGTCAGAACAGGCTCTAAACTAAACGCGCTGCCCAGATGGGCGTTCAGATCCTGGCCAAAATCTTTCGGCGTATAGTGGAAGCTGGTGACCAGACGGTCATGAATATCGGGTACCAGACGCTCGCCAATTTCATCCAGAATGCGCTTGGCAAATTTCGGACCCATGTCATCCCAATCAATCGGCAGTTTGCCCAAATGAGCAACTGGCGCGAGCACATAAAAAGTACTGTGCCCTTCAGGTGCCATGCTGGGGTCGGTCACTGTCGGGTGGTGCAGATAGAGCGAGAAGTCCTTAGGCAAGACGCCATTGGAATAAATATCGTCTAGCAAGCCTTTATAGCGCGGGCCGAACAAGATCATATGATGCGGAATGCCCGGCCATGTGCCTTTCAGGCCAAAATGCAGCACGAACAATGATGGAGAGAATTTCTTGCGCATCAAGGCTTTGGTCTGGCGTTTGCCGCGCGCATTATCGCTCAGCAGATCGCGATAGCTGTGCACCACATCGGCATTGCTGGCTACGGCATCAAAATGCTGTTCGCCAAATTCTTTGGTCACAATGCCAGTCACTTTGTCGCCGCGGCTGGCAATGCGCTCAACCGGCGTGGAAAGATGCACCTTGCCGCCAATCCGCTCAAAATGGGTAACCATGCCAGCAATAAGACGGTTGGTGCCGCCTTTTGCAAACCATACGCCGCCATCTTTTTCCAACTTGTGGATCAGGGCGTAAACGCTGCTGGTTTTCATCGGGTTGCCGCCAACAAGCAGAGTGTGGAAGGATAGGGCTTCGCGCAGCTTCTCACTTTTCACATAAGAGGAGACGATCGAATAAACCGAACGCCAAGCCTGATATTTCATGAGCGACGGCGCGGCCTTAATCATGCTGGCAAAATCCAGAAACGCCTTGGTGCCGAGTTTTAGATACCCCTCATCATGCACGCCTTTAGAGAATTCCAGAAACTTGTCATAGCCTTCCAAATCTTCAACATTCAGCTTGGCAATTTCTGCGCGCAGGCTTTCTTCATCATTGGAATAATCAAAATTCGTGCCATCCGGCCAATTCAGCCGATAAAATGGCATAACGGGGACCAGATCAACATCTTCGCTAATGTCATGGCCGGTCAGTTCCCAAAGCTGTTTCAGACAGGGCGGGTCGGTGATTACGGTTGGGCCGGCATCAAATGTGAAGCCATCTTTCTCCCAATAATAGGCCCTGCCACCTGGCTTATCCCGACTTTCAAAAATTGTGGTGTTTATGCCTGCTGATTGCAATCTTATCGCCAGTGCCAGACCGCCGAAACCTGACCCGATAACCGCTGCTGTTTTTGTCATATTATCCCGTTTCACCCTGCATCGCCCGGAATAGGGCTTAGCTGCGTTTAAATAACGCCTGCATAGCGGACTTTATGGGGATAGGTGGCTTACCAATCAAGATGCGTAATTTATCGCGCCAATTTGATTGGCCAGCGTAAAAGCGTCCCAGCAAGGGCGCGGGCAGCCGATAAAAGTGCTGAAAGATGCTATAGCGGTCATCCGGCGGCGTCGCGCGAAACAGCATTTTGCTGAGCATGCGGTAATAGGAACCACTGCGCCAATGCTGCTCAGCATAGTGTTTGCTTGCCTCTGCCAGTCTTTCACCATCCAGCCGCGGCAATGATGCAACATAAAGCGCAAAGCGCACGGCATCGGGCAGGGAATAGCTGGTTAGCCCGTGGAAAAGGCCGGAGCGTCCGCCAGCGCGCGCAGTATTGCCCGGCTGAGCCTCCCAGAATTTTTTGAAATCGCCATCAATGGTAACAGGCAACAAACCTGTCTCTTCGCGCACAACACGTTCGACTTTCCAGCCTTGTTCATCGGCATATTGGGCGATGCGTTGACGCAATATACGTGGGTCCAGATCGGGCGTATCGCTATAATATGTGTCCTCGACAAAAACCTCTGTCGGTGAAAAGGGCAGACAATAGACGAAGCGATAGCCGTCTTTTTGGTCCACCGTTGCGTCCATGATGATAGGCCGAGTCAGGCCATGCGGCTCTGAGCATTGCAAAGACTGGCCGCAAAATTTTTGCCAGCCACATTCCAGCCCAGTAATATTTTTTATGCCGCGCGCATCGATTACGCCCTTGGCAGATATGATAGTGCCATCTCGCAGCGCGACAGAATCCGGAACGACAGCCTTTACCGGGGCATTGTTCATGCGCTGGTCTTCGCGCAAATCCTCGCGGATGATCTGGTCAAACCGCTCTGAAGTAATGCTGTAATAGCGCTCATCCAAATGGCGTTGCCGTTCGGGGAAAATAACATCATAGCCGCGCCAGCCATAAGCGATTAAAGGCGCGATCAACCATCCTGCCTCTTGCGGAATATCGCTGGCGAAGAAAGACCATATATGGTCACCGCCAAAAACATCCTGCTCCTCAATCAACAGAATTTTCACATCAGGGCGCAATTTTGAAACGGCTAGCGCAATCATGCCGCCAGCCAGCCCGCCACCAACAATAGCCAGATCGCAATCCGGCTCTTGCGCGTCTTGTGTGCCATCTAGTGGCAAACTGTGTTGGGTGGTCGTCATGGTCTCGCTCGCATATGCGCAACAGCGCATATATGGCAAGGGGAAAGGCTGTTTTCCTGAGCAAGAAAGCACCTTTTGACAAGGTCAGCCCGTAGATATGGCAACAGAGAAGTTGGTTGCTGAGCACAGGCAAAAAATAAATAAAATTATTTGTCGAGTCCGTACAATAATAAAATTTTGTAATTCACTATCTAATAATCACAATCGAAAAGTGTGATTCGAAAAACAAAAACCGATAAATCGCTTTTCTAAAAACTATATAATTTAAGAATATTGTATCTGTATTTACAGAACCCTTTGTGTTGCGCTTTGTTTAAGTAAATTTATTATAGGATGGATTATATTATGATTTCATGTTCAAAAATTACCGTTGTCAATAAAGGCGGCTATGTTTTTAATTTCTCGGTTCAATGGCTGGGCAGTGATGGCAAATGGCAAACAACTGAGTGGAATAGCGGGAATTACCCTGTCTTGCAGAGCTGCACGACGCCGGAGCTGAGCGAGATTGGCGTTCCTGCCGATGCTCTGGCGGTCACGCCTTATGGCCATGCCGTATTGGGCACCAGCGGCCAGGGTGAAGCATTTGTGACCTATGCGCCAAATACAGGTGAAGCCACCTATCACGCCGTGGGCACCACCTTTATCGGCTTTGCTGTCGAATTGCAGGAGTAAACCCTCTCCCAAGTCGGCGCGCGGCAAAGTCTGCGCGCCGATTTTGCCGTTCTGCTCTGGCAACAATGGGCCGCACTTTGAAAAACCTGCGCCCCTGCAAACAATATTTCCGCGCGACAATTGCAATATAGGCAAATTGATTTAGGCTGGTTTCTTCGGGAATGAGGGGTATTTCCATGAAACATAGCAATTGGCTTGTCATGGCTATTATGGCAGCGGCTGTAATATTCGCCGCGTTTACAGTCTGGCCACAACATGATGCGCCGCCGCCAACAGTGGTGGAAACGCGCTATGTGCCCAGCGACAGTATCAGCAAAGATGCCTTTGAAGAACAGCGCTACCGCGCCGACATAGCTGAAATTAAAACGGCCACGCTAGAGGCGCAGCGCGATTGGTATGCTTTGATAGTAGCCATTTTAGGTGTATTGGTAACAGTTCTCTTGCTGTATTTCGCAGTTAAATTTGGCAAGCAAGCCGTTGAAGAAGCAAAGCATGAAGCGCGCTTTGCTCTGAAGCAAAGTAAAGAGCAATTACAGACTTTGATCGCGCGGGCAGATGCAGCCGCTTCGCAGATTGAGGATCAGCGCGATAAGGTCGACGAATGGACCAAAAACTTATTAAACAACGATCAAAATCTTACAGAAAAAGCCAAAAAATCCCTCAAACACGCTGTTGAAGAAGCCTTGGCAAAACCAAAAACCAAAAGAACAGCCGCAGATTATCGCGCGCTTATCTTTCAGGCTAATGCCGATAAGGATTGGCCCAAAATGCTGGAGCGGGCTACCGTCATGGCGCATATGTTTGAAGGCGAGTGTAAAGATGAAGATATGGCCTTTGGTCTGTTTGCTAAAGCCGTTGCGCAGGCCAATCAGCAGCCGCCGGACATAGCAGGCGCGATAGCGAGTTATGATGAGGTGGTGAGACGCTATGGGGCGAATGATAATCCTGCGATGCAGGAACTAGTAGCGAAAACACTGGTCAACAAGGGAGTTGCGCAGGGCAATCAGCAGCCGCCGGACATAGCGGGCGCGATAGTGAGTTATGACGAGGTGGTGAGACGTTATGGAGAAAGCGATAATCCTGCGCTGCAGAAGCAGGTGGCGGGTGCACTGTTTAACAAAGGTAATGCGCAGGGCAATCAACAGCCGCCGGACATAGCGGGCGCGATAGCCAGCTATGAAGAGGTGGTGAGACGCTATGGAGAGGGCGATAATCCTGCGCTTCAAGAACAGGTGGCGAAAGCACTGGTCAACAAGGGAGTTGCGCAGCGCAACCAGCAGCCGCCGGATATAGCAGGCGCTATAGCTAGCTATGATGAGGTGGTGAGACGTTATGGAGAAAGCGATAATTTTGCGATGCAGGAACTGGTAGCGAGCGCACTGGTTAACAAGGGAGTTGCGCAGCGCAACCAGCAGCCGCCGGATATAGCGGGCGAGATAGCCAGCTATGATGAGATGGTGAGGCGCTATGGAGAAAGCGATAATCCTGCGCTTCAAGAAGAGGTGGCGATAGCACTGGTTAACAAGGGAGTTGCCCAGCACAATCAGCATCCGCCGTATATAGCAGGCGCGATAGCGAGCTGTGATGAAGTGGTTAGGCGGTATGGCGAGAGCGATAATCCTGCGCTTCAGGAACAGGTGGCGATAGCACTGGTTAACAAGGGAGTTTCGCAGCACAATCAGCAGCCGTTAGACATAGCGGGTGCGATAGCTAGCTACGATGACGTGGTGAGACGTTATGGAGCGAGTGATAATCCCGTGTTGCGGGAATTGGTAGCTGACGCATTGTTTAACAAAGCATGCGCTTATGCGTTGCAAGGTACGGTTACCAAAACAATCGAGGCCCTGAACGCCTATGCTGAACGGCTAGGCCATTTGGATTGCGACCAAATCGCAAATGATCGCGATTTTGATAAAGTGCGTGAAAGGCCCAGTTTCCAGAAATTTTTACGCGATCATGATTGTCAAAGCTGAGCGGATTCGCCTACAGACTAAGCATAATGCTGCTAACCATCATCTTAACCGCGATCACCATGACAGTGATTGTTGCTGTGCGCTATCTGGCGGTCAGCGGCATTTTTGCGTGGATTACGCAGCGGGTTAAGCCGGGTCATTATGATGGCCAGTCTGCGCAGATCGGGCGGGAAATCCGCTGGTCGCTTTATTCTACCGCCATTTATGGCGTGCCCACTGGCGTGCTGGCCTGGGGCTATACCAACCATGGCTGGACAATGGTATATGCCGATGCCTCTGCCTATCCGCTTTGGTATATGCCGGTTTCTGTGCTGCTCTATCTGGCGCTGCATGACACGTGGTTTTATTGGACGCATCGATGGATGCACCGGCCCAAATGGTTCCGCATTGCCCATGCCGTGCATCATGACAGCAAACCGCCCACCGCCTGGGCCGCGATGAGCTTTCATCCGGTTGAGGCGCTAACCGGCACTGTGGTTATTCCCGCCTTGGTGCTGACTATCCCCATTCATACCACCATGTTGGGGCTGGTGCTGTTCATCATGACGTTGATGGCGGTGACCAACCATATGGGCTGGGAGATATTTCCGCGCTGGCTGGTTCATGGACCATTAGGGAAGTGGCTGATAACGGCTACACATCATCATCGGCACCATAAGGAATATCGCTGCAATTACGGGCTATATTTTCGGTTTTGGGATCGTATATGCGGAACCGATAAGGGTTTGACGAATTGGGAAGATAGGGCATTTCCAGGGGCGACTGAAAAAACCGGTATTCCGGCTGAGTAGGGGCTAAGGAAAGGCGCGATATATTACGGGATAAGGGGCAAGACAGTTATGCGCATTTTATTGTTGGTACCGGCTATGTTTTTACTCGCTGGTGCTACGCCGACATGCGATATTGTTATTTCGGTCGAAAAATTGCGGTCTACCAAGGGTGTGTTGCAGATATGCCTTACCGCGCAAGAGAAGCATTTCCCTGATTGCGAAAATGACCCCAATGCCCGGCGTATGACTGTGAAAGCCAATTCGGCCATGGCGCGTTTCACCAATTTGCCAGCTGGCAATTATGCCGCGGCCATTGTCCATGACGAAAATGCGAATGACCGGCTGGATAAATTTATCGGTATCCCGAAAGAAGGCATTGGCTTCTCGCGCAACCCAAAATTCAGCTTTGGCCCGCCAAAATTCCGCAATGCAGTTTTCGCGGCGCAGAGCGGCGAAAACCGAGAGACGGTGCGGCTAAAATATTATTTGTAATGGGTTTTGGCTAACAGGACATATTGGAACGCGCTAGCTTATACTAACCTTCATCATCAAAGGAAATTGCTACGGGTCCGTCAGTTTCTGCTTCATTGTCCTGATTGGACTTATCAGCTTGGTCATTTTCCGTTTCTGGGCCGTTAATCTGTTCACGGACATAACGCGCAACCCGGCGGCTTTGCGTCCAAGCGTCCTGCGTATTTTTTCGGATTCTATAAAGACCAAAAGCAGTCAGCCTATCAAATTCAGACATGCGCTTAGGCAGAAGCAAAGGGTCTAGCCCGCTAAACAGGTTAAGGAGCGAATTTTCTGGATAGCTGCTTTGATGTTTATCGTTAAAATCAACGATTAGATGTAGCAGCGCAAAATCAGATAGCTGCGCTAAAGACATATTGTTTGTTTTACGTAAATCCATAACTATGAAAGCGCTTTCAATCGCCGTTATAGCGGGTGTCTCAATTCTGCCCCCATCTGATGTTGGGTTACCAAGCGATGTAATTTCACTCTCTGGTATATTAGATGCTTGGCGCAATACGCTTGCGCTATCTCTAACGGGTTCACCATTGGGCAAATTCAGCGCAGTGGAATGCCACGAATAAAACGATCTTGGTTTCTGCGTTAAAAGGCGCCTTTTTCTAGGGGTAAGTGAGTTAAACCAAGATGTGCGTTTCTTACGCAATTGCTGCATATATTCTTCGGCATCCGTGGTAAAAATAATAAGCGCGTTTGGCTCACAATTTGCGGGTGAATCGAGCCCAAGTTCAATCGCACTTTCTTTGATAGTGCGTAAGATAGTCGCTTTATACTGTTCAGGTAAACCAGAGACGTGTGGGCAAAAAGGCCCTTCAAATCGGGCTAATTGGCCTTCATTACTGTCTAAAATGCGGGGCAATTGTTTTTCCGGCCTTATTCTGGCACCATCAACAACAATTTCGTCAGATGCCTCCTTCTCAGCGGCTTTTTCGTTTTCAGCCGAATTTTGAGCCTGTGTTGCGAAAGGAGTTGCGATGAATATTAGGAACAGGCAGGCCTTCCATTTTCCAAGCATAATCTTGAAATTTCTTACCAATATGACCTCCTAATATAATCCACTGTTATAATATCATAACACAACATTGCTTAAACCTGAATATGATTGCGCCACATTTGGAATGTTATTTTATGTGATCCATTGATTCAGCACAAATCCTACTTATTTTAACAGCAAATAATATATAGGATTAAACCTGTGAAATTTTCATCCCTTTTTTGTACAGCACTTTTTTTAGCATTTTCTTCATTTGCTGCGCAGCCTAGCTGTGCCTTAGTTAGGGATAAGGATCGGATTGACCTCTCTGGAAATGGTCAAGCTGCGCTTTTCACCTCAGACAATGAACAGCAAAATCAGGAAACGCCGGAAGGGCAGCTTACGCCTGAAGAGTTTGCGCAATTGGCCGCTTTGGCAAATTCAGTTTTCGCGCGTGACAATATCACCATTGGTGCTGGTTTGGGCCTGATACCGACTTATGAAGGCTCTGATAATTATACATTATTTCCTGCGCCGCAAGTGCGCGGCAGCGTTGGCGGCATTCAATTCTCAACACCGGGCGGCCCCGGTCTCGCGCTCGATCTGGTGAAAGATCAACCGCTATCTGGCACCGAAATTATTGCCGGGCCCTTGGTGCGCATCAATTTGAACCGTGTCATCCAAAGCCAGATTAACGACCCCGTTGTCGAGGCACTAGGCGATTTGGATGCGGCGGTAGAAATTGGTGGGCAATTTGGCGTGCGGCTTAACGGCATCACAACCAAATTTGATAATCTGACCTTTCAAACCAATATTGCTTATGATGTCGCTGGCGCGCATTCCGGTTTTATCATCACCCCTTCTATTAGCTATTCTCGGCCGATTGATAATTTCGTTATCGTCTCGCTCACTGCGTCTGCCGATTGGGTCGATGGCAATTATGCTGATTTCTATTATGGCGTGGATGCTGCTGGCGCTCTAGCCAGTGGTCTGCCTGAATTTGATGGCAGAAGCGGTTTTAAATCAGTGTCACTGACTGGTTTTGCAGGCTTTGATTTGAGCGGGAATGCTCTTGATGGTGGTTTTGCGATTTTCGTACTCGGCGGCTATTCGCGCCTGCGTGAAAGTGCTGCAGCGACACCAATCACGTCCATTCGCGGCGATGCCAATCAGTTCATCGGAGCTCTGGGGTTGGGCTATACTTTTTAACATATTGTTTAACTGCCAAAATTATAGCCGCCTTTGCACTTTACTGTAATGCGTGATGGCATCTATTGCATTATGCCCCCTTTCTTTCCATCATGACGCAAAGCAAAGGGGGCTATCATGCTGGCAAGACGACATTTTATGGCAGGCGCAGTGGCGATTGGCGGGCTTGGCGCGCTCGCATCCTGCAAACGGGTTGATGATGCCGGCGGGCAAAGCAATGGCGCAGCCGCTAAAGAATCGCGCAGCAATGATCGCGGGAGCTTGTTGACAGCGCAAATGCTGGAAGATGCGCTGGTCGGCAGCAGCTATCTAGGGTGCGGGGGCGGCGGCAGTCTCAAGCTTGCGCGCGAACTTATTGCGGGTGATTTGGAGGCGGGACAGGTTTTCCGCTTGCTCAGCATCAGCGAGCTGGAGGATGATGAACGCGTATCCAGCCCCTATTCGCTGGCATCACTTGCACCGCCTGGCGAAGAGATTTTGGCCAAGTTAGAAGCGATTGAAAAGCCAGTAAAAGTGCCAACATTTGCCGCTTTTAGTCTGCTGGAAAAACATCTTGATACGCAATTCGCTGCGGTCATATTGGGGGAAATTGGACCACTTAGTATGGCCGAAGGCCTGTCAACCGCGGCGCGATTGGGTGTCCCTGCGCTTGATGCAGACACTGTGGGGCGCGCAACACCAGAGATTAACCAGCACTCGGTGCGTGTCGCTGGCCACCCGCTCACCCCAGCTGCGGGCGTAACACCCTTTGGCGATGAAGTGGTTTTAACTGGTCTGCAAGACCCGTCGCGTGAGGAAGATTTGTTCCGTGCGTTAGCTGTTGTCAGCCGAGAAATTGGCGTTGCTGATGCACCGATCACGGGCAAAATTGCCAAATCAGATGGCGCTTTGGTGAAGGATAGCTTCACCTTGGCGCGCAAAATTGGTGAAGCGGTGCGTCTGGCGCAAACATCTGGAGCTGATCCGATAGAGGCAGCGCGCGCGCAAAATGCCGGATATCATCTGTTTCGCGGCAATGTGATGCGTTTTGATTGGGAAGATAAGGACGGCTTTCTGGTTGGTGATTTGCTGCTCAGCGGCGTGGGTGAATTTACCGGTCAGGAAATGCTGGTTGATTATAAAAATGAGCATCTGGTCGCACGGCGCGATGGTAAGGTGGTGGCGACGTGCCCAGACCTTATTACGGTGGTGGATACGCAGACCTATGAAGGCATTAACAACCCCGATTTCACAGTGGGACAAGAGGTCGCCGTGCTCGGCTATAAATGCGATCCATTATGGCGCAAACCAGCCGGGCTGGATGTATTTGCGCCGCGCTATTTTGGTTATGATGTTGATTATGTGCCGATTGAGAAACGGCTAAGCACATAAGGTTTTTAGAATAAACCTGTCTCAGGTGATAATATGAGTATGATTATTGGGCTCTTGAAAAGCCTTGTCACCAGCGTCATTGCGCCGTTGATCTGATAGATTCTTCATCCTTTTGTCCCCCGCCATTGCCGGTCAGTTTTTTGGGTTCAAATTTGTGAACATGGGGTAGTTTTGCGGTGGGTATATCCACCGTCTTCGGACGCAAATTGGTGAATTCTTTGGAACGTTCAGGATGCGCAAACAAATAGCCTTGCGCTTGGGTACAGCCCTCTGAACGCAGAGTTTCGAGTTGGGCATGCTGCTCGACACCCTCAGCGGTTGTTTCCATACCCAGACTGGTTGCCAGTCCGGTTACGGCCCGCACAATAGCCTTGCAATCATCATTCTCATTAATGTCGCTGATGAAGCTGCGATCAATCTTGATTTTGTCAAAGGGGAAGGACCGTAAATAATTGAGCGAACTATAGCCGGTTCCAAAATCATCCAATGCTATTCGCACACCAAATTTGCGCAGACTGTGTAGTATAGCCAAATTGGTCTCGCTATTGTTCAAAAAGACATTTTCAGTAATCTCAAGTTCAAGCCGCGCAGGGTCTATATCTGCGTGCGCAATAGCGCCGATAATGCACGAGATAAGATTGGGACTCAGCATTTGAGCGGGGGACAGATTAACTGATACACAGATATGCTCTGGCCAGTTTGCAATTTCATCACACACATTGCGAATTACCCACTCGCCAATGGGCACAATCAAACCTGTTTCTTCGGCAAGTGGGATGAACTCATCAGGCTTAATCAGACCATGTTCAGGATGGGTCCAGCGGATCAATGCTTCGTAAGCGACTGAATCCCCCGTCGCAATATCGATCAATGGCTGATAAAATATCTCAAACTGGTTTTCAGCCAATGCAACACGCAAAGCTATTTCCATGTTCAACCGTTCTTCTGCGGCTTTATCCATGCCTTCTTCAAATTCTGCAAGGCGATCACGGCCCGCTGCTTTTGCAGCATAAAGCGCAAGGTCGGCGCGTTTCATCATATCGGTTGAATCGGTGTCACGCCCTTCGGAATATGCGATGCCCAAGCTGGCCGATGTTACGACTTGTAAGCCTTCAATCTGTGCCGGTTCTCTCAGGACCTCAATGATATCGGTACAAACTGTATGGGTACGTTGCTGAAGATTTTGCCCTCTCAGCAGAATAGCAAATTCGTCGCCGCCAAGCCGAGCGACCATATCATCTTCAAGCAGACATTTTTCGAGACGTCTGGCAGCAACACATAATAATTTGTCGCCAACAGTATGGCCCAGTGAATCATTGACGGATTTGAAGCGATCAAGATCAAGATAGATTACAGCCAATTGCTCGTCTTCGTGCAAACGGTTCAGATGATGCTGCAATGTGTCGTTAAAAAGGAAGCGGTTGGCCAGATCGGTCAATCCGTCATAATGGGCCATATAGCTCACGCGCGCTTCTGCGCGTTTCTGCGCTGTAACATCCGATGCTACACCGCGCATGCCGCCATTTTCCATCGGCTGAGCGCTGAGTGTCCACCAATGCGGTGAACCATCGACAGTCATTTGTAATGTCAGATTACGAAAGCCATGATGGTCGCGAATATGATCTTGCAACTGCTTCCGTTCAGGGCTGTCCTTGAACAGATCGACAATAGGATATTGGTTTAACAGGCTCTCATTAAGGCCAGAGGCTTCTGTAAATCGGTGTGATGCGCCTTGCACGTTGCCATCCTCATCAACTTGCCAGAGCCAATCTGATGTTTGTGCTTCAAAGTCGTTGAGCAATAATTTTACAGTAGCAGCAGACTCGCGTACATTTTCTTGAGCTTTTATTCTTTGAATGAACCGTGTTTCACGATCCAAAGAGCCTTTGACCAAAAGCAGATAGTAGCAAAAAAGCAGTAAACTAGCTGAGATTATCGGAACTTCTGGTGTATTCCAAAGCATGATGATGCAGGCGAGGGCGAGTGGCGAGAGAAAGCAAATCGATGCACGGGCCAATGAGGTATATATAGTGACCGATGCACCCATCATTCCACTGCCAAGCAATACGGCCAGCCAAAGCCCGGCCTGACCGCCATATGCTGGCAATAACAAGATTCCTACGCCCCAAACGCTGCCGTTAAAAAAAGCTATCCATTCGATGTAGCTTTTGCGCATGTTCCAACCTTGCGCGTTTTTGCTGATAGCGTCTGATTTGCGGATGAGAATGATACGCATAGCCGCACCAATAAGAACAGCAATCATCCAGAATATAAATGGCGCTTGAAGTGAGGTAGGTAATAATGCAACGAAAGCGACGACTGCGTTGAACACACCGGCAATAGAAGCGTTCATTGCATATCGGAAATTTTCCAATACGCGGTGACTCACTTCTTCACGATCAGGTGCGATGCGTTCTAAGTCCGCCATTATATGTCTACCATTTCCCCTATTGCCGAGCGTTTATTGCTCGACAGAGACTAGTGTTATGGGAAAAAACTAAAGAGTTTCTAATCTTTGGCGTATCATAATGTAAAAAGACTGGGGTCTTAATGTAGCGGTTTCTAATAGCTGGCTTGACTGCGCTATTTGCCAAATTCACTACCCACCTGCTAATGATACTGCTGTTAGCAAAGCGATGGTGAAGGGAAATATGCATGCCTGACGGTAATATAATGGCGGGCTGGGTCTTGCTATTTTACGGGCTGTACAGCTTTGCCGCGGGTCTGGGTGAACTGCGCTTGCCGGGGCTATGGCTGCGCATGATAGAGAATATCACGGCGTCCACCGCATTGCCCTTTTTGACTGGCATGTTGTGCATGGTCATTGGTGCTTTCACGCTGTTTATCATGGGCGGTGATGATGGGCCGATCATCAACAAAATCCTGATCATCATGGGCGCGTGGATTGTGGTGGAAGGTTTGGTATTTATCGCCATACCCGATTATTTTGGCCGCTTTGCCAGTTGGTTGATGAACATGTCATCGCGTATGGTGGCTGGTTTCACCATGGTGTTGGGGCTGGCCATGTGCGGCTATGGCCTATGGCATATATTGGGGTAGTGGCTTGAGCGTATTGCTGGCAAAGACTGCCGTCACAAACGTCCCAACAAAACCATCACCTAAACCATTGCCAGCGCGGCCATAGCGGCGTAGACAGGGACCATCCCCGGGGAGTCATGCTGACTGAGAGGAATGGGTAGCGCCATTCGACCCGCTGAACCTGATCCTGTTGAAGCAGGCGGAGGGAGGGAGTGGCCCAAACCAAACGCGCCGCCTCTTTCCCGATGCCGAATGGAGAGACTTATGGCCGATATCAATGCCCGCACCGAAAAAGACAATGCCGCGCCCATAGGGGTCACCACTGGCCCGATACGCGGCAGCCGAAAGGTACATATTGCTGCCAAATCGGGCAGCGGCATCCGAGTGGCCATGCGCGAAATTGATCTGGAGGGCGGAGAGCCTTCTGTGCGCGTTTATGATACATCCGGCCCTTATACCGACCCCAATGCCGAAATTGATATTGCTGCTGGCCTGCCCGAATTGCGCCGTGACTGGATCAGAGATCGCGGTGATGTGGAAGAGGTCGCTCAGCGTGAGGTAAAGCCCGAAGATAATGGCCAGTTAGGGCCGGACCGTTCTGGCGGCGTTGCGCCATTTCCGCGTGTGCGCCAGAAAGTGTTGCGCGCTAAGCCGGGTATGAATGTCAGCCAGATGCATTATGCAAGGCGCGGCATCATCACGCCGGAAATGGAATATGTGGCGGAGCGGGAAAATCTGGGCCGTGACCGTTTGAAAGAATATATCCGCGATGGTGAGAGCTTTGGCGCCGCCATCCCCGACTATGTCACGCCCGAATTTGTGCGTGATGAGATTGCCCGTGGCCGCGCGATCATCCCCAATAATATCAACCACCCGGAATCCGAACCCATGGCGATTGGCCGCAATTTTCTGGTCAAGATCAACGCCAATATCGGCAACAGCGCGGTGGCGTCTGATGTGGCTGCGGAGGTGGACAAAATGGTCTGGTCCATCCGCTGGGGCGGTGACACGGTGATGGACCTCAGCACCGGCCGCAATATTCACGATACGCGTGAATGGATCATCCGCAACAGCCCTGTGCCCATCGGCACCGTGCCGATTTATCAGGCGCTGGAAAAAGTGGGCGGCGTGGCGGAAGACCTGACCTGGGAAGTGTTCCGCGATACGCTGATCGAACAGGCAGAGCAGGGCGTTGACTATTTCACCATCCATGCCGGTGTGCGCCTGCCCTATGTGCCGATGGCGGCCAAGCGCGTGACCGGCATTGTCTCGCGCGGTGGCTCCATCATGGCGAAATGGTGTCTGGCGCACCATAAAGAATCCTTCCTGTACGAGCATTTTGACGACATTACAGAGATTATGAAGGCCTATGACATCGCCTATTCTCTGGGCGATGGTCTGCGCCCAGGCAGCATTGCCGATGCCAATGATGAAGCGCAATTTAGCGAGCTATACACGCTGGGCGAGCTGACCCACCGCGCGTGGAAATCTGATGTGCAGGTGATGATTGAAGGCCCCGGCCATGTGCCGATGCATAAGATTAAAGAGAATATGGAAAAGCAGCTGCAAGTCTGCGGCGAAGCGCCTTTTTATACGCTCGGCCCCCTCACAACCGATATCGCGCCGGGTTATGACCATATCACCAGCGGCATTGGCGCGGCGCAAATCGGTTGGTATGGCACCGCCATGCTCTGCTATGTCACGCCCAAAGAGCATTTGGGCCTGCCCGATCGTGATGACGTAAAAGTGGGCGTGGTGACCTATAAGCTGGCGGCCCATGCGGCCGACCTTGCCAAGGGCCATCCGGCGGCACAGGTGCGCGATGATGCGCTGTCAAAAGCGCGCTTTGAATTCCGCTGGCGCGACCAGTTTAACCTGTCGCTGGACCCTGACACAGCCGAAGAATATCACGACCAAACCCTGCCCGCAGAAGGCGCCAAAACCGCGCATTTCTGCTCCATGTGCGGGCCGAAATTCTGCAGCATGAAAATCAGCCAAGAAGTGCGCGATTTCGCCAGCAAACAAAACCAAAGCGCGGAAGGCTTCATAGCCAGTGAAAAACTAGGCAGCGAAACCGCCGAAGCCAGCCGCAAAGCCGCCGAGCAAGGGATGAGGGAGATGGCGAAGGTCTATAAGGATAAGGGCGAACGGTTGTATTTGCCCGAGGATGAGGTGTAGGGTTACTCGACCACTAGTATTCCGAATATAAAAAGAACGTAATATGACCAAGAAACGTGCCCCGCGTAATCGAACCCTCATAGTCGAGGATCACGAGGCAGATGATTTACTGAGTGAAGCGATTCAATTAGATCAGCCATCAGCTGTCAGTGAGATTTTGAATAAAATTATCCATCAAGATATTGAGAATTGTATCGAACTTGTACCTGAAAATTCTATCGACTTGCTCGTTCTCGACCCGCCCTACAATTTGGATAAAAAATTTGGCAGTACAAAATTTAGGAGTTCAAGTGCTGATCAGTATTCAAAGCTCTTTGAAAATTGGATTCGTTTGCTAAAGCGTTGTTTGAAGGATACCGCGACGATATATGTGTGCTCGGATTGGAAAACGTCGAATATCATTTACCCGATATTAGAGCGTGAGTTTGTTGTTCGAAATCGGATAACGTGGGAACGTGAAAAAGGTCGTGGAGCTAAGTCAAATTGGAAGAACTGCTCTGAGGATATTTGGTTCTGCACAGTTTCAGATGATTACCACTTCGATGTTGATTCGGTTAAGCTGAAGAAAAAGGTGATCGCACCTTACAAAGATAGCGCAGGAGTACCAAAGGATTGGAATGAGTCCAAATCTGGAAACTTCCGTCTTACCTTTCCGTCAAACCTATGGTCGGATATATCAATTCCATTTTGGTCAATGCCTGAAAATACCGATCATCCAACACAGAAGCCGGAAAAGTTGATCGCAAAATTGATTTTGGCGAGTTCTAAGGAGAAGGACTTGGTCTTCGATCCCTTTTTGGGATCAGGCACTACTGCCGTTGTTGCAAAAAAACTCGGCAGACATTTTTTGGGCATTGAACGTGAAAAATATTATTGTCAGCTTGCTATAAAGCGTCTGCGTCGCGCTGAGAATGATACTGCTATTCAGGGATATCATGACGGTGTTTTTTGGGAGCGTAATTCTCTAGCGTTACAAATCAAATCAAAGCTGAAAATGGATGATCCCGTCTCAGCAAAAGCCGATGGAGATTTGTTTGCGAAAATCTAAGTTCGACGAACTCATTCAATTCATTCATGAATACGACGGAATCAATGACAAAGTAAAACTGACAGGACTGGTTCAGGAAAATTTCTCGTTAACAAGAGATAGATCTGTATATTACAACGATGATTTTGGCTTACGCTTTAGCAAAGCCAACAGCTCTTCATTTAGCAATACGGTTTTATCTCTATCGAATTTGCAAAAATATGACCATCGACCATTTATTATTTGTTTGGTCACTCCGTCCAAAAATTTCTTGTTTCTTGCAAACACTACGTTCCTGAAAAAAATAAGTCACAGCTCACAAGAACTTCGAGTGAATAACATCAGAGGGAGCTTTAACGGTTCAGACATAACTAGAGAACTTGATGGAATTGTAAATCAGCCTGCAAACTTTGAATCTCTCTATAACATTCATGCCGAATTGGGGTTTGAAGAAAATTTACCGAGGCTCGTCGAACAAACCAATGCGATAAGTCCAACGGGCAAGAAATTCGAACCGAGTCATGATCAAATATTGACAATTTTGGGATCACCGAAGCGAGCAGACAAATTTGTGTACTCGGAAAGCTTCGCAGAGCTCAAAGATGAGCTCGACGACAAGGTGGAAAAATTCAAGAACGAGATCGTGATTGCCGGGCTCATCGAAAATGTGAATGTGAGAGGGAGAATAATTGAGTACCTGATTGCCGGCGAAGACGAAAAACTTAGAACGGAGATTATTGATGCGCTTAAGAATGGCGAGCAGAATCTCCCCGAATTTCGTACGGATAATCAGTTAGGAGATTACTCCCGCGACTTTCCAGAATTCAAAACCGAGACCGATGTTAAAACAAAGATAATGGTTTTGAATTCCAATCCAAAAGCTTATAATCTCGATAAAATGTTAGAATTTCTGGCAACCGATAGATCGGTTTTTCTTTTTTACTTTGTAGGCATTGATCCGACCAAAATCACTCATACTACGTTGGTATCAATTTTTCAGAAAAAGCTTTTGGACAAGACGGTGGTATTGAGACATTGGGCTGGTCGGAATTCGAGGGGCGTTACTCAATTTGAAGGCGAGACTGTTGCAGGATTGCTAAAAAGCGGAGATATAGAAATTGAAACAGACGCAGCAATCAGTTTTCTGAAACGTATTTTGGAGCTTTAATTTTTATAACAAATAGTGAGATAAACCTGCTCCTACGCCCCAAATTCGTCAGACACACTACTCGCATGCTCCTACATAACTCCTGTCTGTCCCATGCCAGACGCTCCAAACTCCCAACCCACAAAAAGCAGCTATCCGTTTCCTCTAATACCCCCACCGCTCGGTCAGCATTTCTGCTTTGCCATCTTTTACTGATATTTCGGCTGATGGCGCTTCGGGGGTGCCGGTTTTGAACAGTTCATAGATGATGGTGCCGTCATTCTGGACGCTTTCGATCACGCGGACTGGGGTGAACATGTCTTTTGGTGTGGCGGCGCGGGCGTTTTCTGGCCAGCTCCGGTACGGCGGCCCATGCAATATTTGGCAAGTGAACGCGGCTATGTCCGATTGATCATTTTCATCATGTCTGATTTTGTATAAACAAAGTTTGGATAAGGGCCTATAAACAATGCCCAATAGCGGAGAGAAGGGGATGACCATGCGCACATTGACACAGACAATGATGGCGGGGCTTTTGGCAGGGGCGGCGTTGCTGCCCGGCGCGGCGCAGGCGGAGAACCGCGATATTAATTGCTCCATGATCAAAAAGACTGAGAATGGCAAATTCACCTATAGCTCTAATCCTGGGTTCAGCATTTTGCGGCTGACCGCGCCTGACGGACCTATGCTGAGCGATGATATTCCTGAAAATGTCGTGGGCTTTGCCTGTGTGCGCCAGAATATTGTGCCTGATGAAAATGACATTGAGGTGCTGCAAGCCGGCTATTCGCTCACCCTTGCGGACACGAAAGAGACTTTCCGTACCATGCAATTATCATTAGCGGATGGCAAAATTGCTTATGAAATAAGCGGTGGCACCTTAAGCAAGAAAGAGACTAAGAAACTCGATAAAGTGATCGCAAAGATGCAGGCCCGCATTGCGGGATGATGCGTCAGCATATGTAAACTCACTACCATGAAAGCCAGACCTATGACCAACAGCTTCGCCCAACGGTGCCATGTCCCATTTGCCGCCATATTCTTTCTGGCCATGGTGATGGCGCTTGGCCTTATTTTGTCGCCGCCCGCTGCCGCCTTTACCAAGCAAAAAGTGAATGTCATCGGTGTGCCGGGCGATGCGCAGCCAATTGGCGAAACGCGCTGTGTGTTTGCCGGTGTGTGCAGCAGCAAGAAAACGGGTATCTTCACATATGACCCTGGCATATGGGGCATGGCAAAATTTCATGATGGGGAGGTGCTGCTGCGCGATGGCACGAAGCTGACGGGGCGTGTGGCGATATTGAACCGCGCTGCCGATTGGAATTTCGTGAAGCGCATTGCTTTGGTTATTCCAGAGGGCGAGACGGACGCGATTTATATTGGTGAGGGCGATGCCGCACTGATCACACAGCAGCGCAAAAAGGGGCCGCGCGTTTTTGACCCCTATGACGGCGCCTATTTGCAGCGGCTGGTGTCTGGAACGCTGCGGCTATCGTATAATCCTGCGGCGGGTACATCGCGGCCGCTGTCTGATTTTCTGCCAGCCGGTACGATTGGCAGCCTGTCCGGCGCGCTGGGCCGGCAAGGGGTTATTGATGCCCTGAAAGATGGCCGCACTGTTAGCCAGAGCCTGTCCGAAGGCACCAGCGCTGGGCGTGCGCTTGGCGATGCGCTGGGCTCAATCGAGATTACCGAGAAAGAATATCTGCTCTATGATGAGCGCGCTGACCAGCTGACCGCCATCACCAAAGCCAATTATCGCGGCGCGATGGAGCGTTTGTTCTCTGGCTGCACCGCCGCCGATGCCAAAACGGTCAAAAGCTTTGCCAAGAAATATAAAAAGATCGAAGAAGCCATAAGCTTTTATAATGCAAGCTGTCTGTAGGGGGGATTAGATCGCTTGGCTTTACGGTATGGGGTGTGATATTTTTCTTTTATCTAGAGACTAAACGAAAGTTATTTGGTACGCACAAATATGGGAAGTGATAGTCCAAAACTTCAACAATTAGAACAGCCTATGTTTGTTAACGAGGTGCTTCGTGGTGACTGCCTCGAAATATTAAAGAGTATTCCTAATTCAGTCGCGCATCTCATATTAAGTGATATACCATATGGAATTGGAGCTGAAGATTGGGACGTGCTGCATAACAACACGAATACGGCCTATCTTGGCTCTAGCCCCGCTCAACAATCTGCGGGAGCGGTCTTTAAGAAGCGTGGAAAGCCCATTAATGGCTGGTCGGAAGCTGACAGAGCGATACCGCGCGAATATCAAGAATGGTGCAGCAAATGGGCGGCTGATTGGTTTCGTGTCCTCAAACCCGGAGGCAACGCATTTGTCTTTGCAGGAAGGCGACTGGCACATCGCTGTATCTGCGCTATGGAAGATGCTGGTTTCAACCTTAAAGACCAGCTCGCTTGGGTGCGCGAACGTGCGCCCCATCGTGCGCAAAGATTAAGTGTCGTATATGATAGGCGAGGGGACAATCTCTCAGCTGAAACATGGAAAGGCTGGCGCGTAGGCAATCTTCGGCCAACCTTTGAACCAGTTCTATGGTTCACCAAACCTTATAAAATTGGCACGACGATTGCTGATAACGTACTTGCACATGAGGTTGGTGCTTATAATCAAGAGGCCTTTTTACGTTATAGAGATGATCCTGAGAATATCCTTACTGGCGGATTTATGAAAGGGGAAGCAGGCCTGCACCCTACGCAAAAACCTGTAAAACTTATGCAAGCTATTATCGAGCTTAGTACAAAGAAAGGTCAACTCGTTCTTGATCCTTTCGCAGGCAGTGGTTCGACATTGGTGGCCGCGCGTGATTTAGGACGGCATTATCTTGGAATTGAAAACAACCCTGAATATTTTAAAACGGCACAAGCTCGCCTAGAGAATGACTTGTTTAATAGCTAAGTGAACGACATAAGTCTGTTGTCAGAGACTGCTGAAATGACATTCATTCTGGTGTTGACTTTATGCATAGAAACAAGTTGTTTGAGAGCGTCTTCATGTGAGAGTCTCATAATTTTCTCGCGCTCGCGAGCAATGTGAGTGAGTGCTATTTCTTTCGATACTTTTATGCTTTCAACAGTCGCCTGCTTTTCGTCTTGCCATAGCCTGGAAATACCGTTGTTAAATCCTAGCATCACTTTGTTAACGGCTAACCAATAAGCATTTGCATCCTTAGAAGGATTAAGTGCCTCAACGGTTTTGAATATCTCAAGCAAGAGATCGCGCGATGCTTTAGTTCCTTGCGCTTCAGCAAATCTTACCAAAACCGCGAGATGCGAATATGAGAAAACACAAACATTCCTAGCCGCTGCTTGCTGATAGATTTGGCTGTTACGCGAAGGCAGTTGATAGAGTGGACAAACAACCATTGCGTAAGGTTTGCCTCTTTTCCATCCATCCATGGCTTGCACTTTAAAGTCTTTCTGATTTTTGGCAGTGCGACTTAGTCGAAAAACTTTTGCATCTGCGACAAAGCTATAATCATCGCTCACTGCTTCAACATCAGCGGCATCAGCACGTTCGGTAAGGACTGTGCTATGCATTTTCATAAAGTTGTAAGCAGATGAAATGAGAGCATCTGTGTACTTTGAGTATAGTTTCTCTTCACTAGAGTTATGTCTATAAAATTCAGGAATAGCAGAACAAAGGCGTAAGTGATCAAGGAGAGCATTTACGCCATCTACCCAAATCTCTTTGTGCAACTTAGTCTCAATACGCTTTGAGTCTGCGCTGAAATCACCGTTTAGTGTAATAACTTCGTCAATCCAATATCGCCGTCTCTGTATGGCGGTTTCTGAGATAATTTCCGCCATAATCTTATATCCTTTCGAATTTAATTGATCTCATTTAATTATGAGAGTGACATCTTAAATATCAGAATATCATATCAGTACATAGTCGGTACCCTGTTTATCATATAACTCTCTCTCTCTCTCTCTCTCTCTCTCTCTCTCTGACAGGGAAGCTGTATTCAGAATTGTTATCTTCTAAAAATAAGGTTGAGAATAATGGACGGTTTGTTTCACCATCATGTCCGCGCCAACTTCACCAAAACCCCGTCCAAGGCTTGCAGAAACCGTGATCGGTCTGCCTTGCTGAAAGGGGGCGGGCCGCCGGTTATGCCGTCCATTCCGGCGCGCAGATCGGCCATTATGGCGCGGGTGGCGATGGCGCTGCCTATGCTGGCCGCGTCAAAGACCTTGCCATTATGCGCCAGCACTATTGCGTCTGCCTTTATACAGCGATCAGCCAGCAATATATCAGCGGTGATGACGATGACGGGGCTGCTCGCCTGTTCGGCATAGTCCGCAATCCAGTCATCGGCAGCGTCGAAACCGTCGCTCACCAATATGCGTTTCACCAACGGACCGACGGGTACGCGAAAGGGCGCATTGCTAACGATATAGACCATTGCGCTATGGCGCTGCGCAACGCGATACACCTCATCCTTAACCGGGCACGCATCGGCATCGACCAAGATAGTAACAGCCATTTTGCGGTCTAGCTTTTCAGGCCTTCGCCGCGCAGTCCGGTCATGCCTTCATAAAAGGCAAAGGCGGGCGCCATATCTTTTTCATAATCGCCGGTCGGGTGGATGACGGGGCCTAAGCCAGCACGCCGGCTGCCATAATCCATAAAGCCGCAGACAATGGGGATATTGGCCGCCATGGCTATATGGTAAAATCCGGTGCGCCAACGCGTTGATGCGCTGCGTGTGCCTTCTGGCGCTATGGTAAGGATAAATTCTTTGCTCTGGGCAATTTTGTCGGCCATTTGCTGCACCATATCGCGGGTGGAATCGCGCTCCACCGGCACGCCGCCAACTTGCGCCATGAAGCGAGTCATGGGCCATTTGAACAGGCTGGACTTTGCCATAAAGCGCGTGCGCAGGCCAAGCTCGCGGGTCAGGCCGACATAATTGGGGAAATCCCAATTGCTGGTATGCGGCACCGCTATAATGATAAATTTGGGGAAGGCCGGTTTTTCACCAATGGCTGTAAATTTATGGCAGCGATAAATGAAGACCAATAACCGGAAGACCATGCGGGCCAGAAACCCCATTGGTGGCTCTCCAGGGACGGTAAAATCTGATTTTTGACTGCTCATTATGCCTCATTTCGCAAATGGGGAGGTAAAGGCATAGGCAATGCCTTTGGGCGACGGATTATTATGTTTTGCTTATATTGTTGGGTACAGCCTAGTCATGTTTTGTTTGTCTGACCAGAGACCAGTCATAGCCCATGTCGATAACACGCGCCTTTATGGCCGCGCGTACATTGTCATCGGGGTTGGCTGTACGGGTTAGCATCCACAGATAACGGCCGCTGGGTTCACCCACTATCGACCAGTCATATTGGCCCGAACTATTAGGCTCCGCGCGGTCAAGCACCCAATAATCACCATAAAAAGGCCCGAAAAAGGAAACTTTCAGCTTAGCATTTTGCGGCTGGCCATCCTCTGCATCAACAATTTTTGCCCGCCCCTTAGCGGTCGATACTTTGCCATTCTTTGTGCAGCTGTTGATGACGGCAATCTTACCATCGTCGCGCAGGCTATAATCTGCGGTCACGCCCTCACAGCCTTTTTGAAACGGTGCTTCATAACGCGCCATTTCATACCACCGGCCCAGATAGCGGCTGATCTCAACCGATTTGACAGGCTGAGGCACCGCGCTGTTGCCCACGGGCCCGGCCTGGCCAACACAGCCGCTAAGCATGAATAAGGCCGCGAAGGTAAGCAATATGGGTGCTCTTATGGTCATTGGCTCTCTTCCTGCGCAATACCCTCAATGGCAGCGGCAAATTTCACCATCACTTGCGCTTCGGTCAGGCGTTCGCGCTCACCGGCAAAATCATAATAATCGGGCTTTGCATCGATGAAGATTTCTTCGGTCATGGTGAAGCCTTCTAAACCATCGAACAGGCCAGCGGGAAAGGAATAGGCCTTTTGCGGTTTGAAATAGTAGAAGATGTGCGTGCCGCATGTTTTGCAGAAACCGCGTTCGGCAAAGTCTGATGATGCGAAACGTTCAATATTGCTCTCACCCGTAAAATGCGCCTGTGTCACCATGGGCAGACCCATATGCGGGCCGCCAGCCCATTTGCGGCACATGGAACAATGGCATGCATCAATATGCTTGCCGGGCGGGGTAAAGCTAACGCCCACTGCTTCGCACAGGCAATGACCATGCAACATATCAGCTTTATCTGTTATCGGAGCCTGTTCAGCCATAATCGCATCCATCCTATAATGTCCGATCTATTATGCCGGATTTGTAATGCACAGAGTGCCATGGTGCATTACCAACAGTCAGAGTGCAAATGCCAAATCGAGGTTTTTGCAACTAACATTGGCCATTCTGCACTGGCTCTGCTAACAGCACATCGTTGACGTCGAAAAATTGCGACGGACTTCGAGATTTGACGACTGCCGTTTGCTCAGGGCCAGACCCTTTATGAGCGGTAAATTGCAGATGGCGACTTCCTTTCAAAAGACGATTTAACGCCTCCCGCGCGCAACGGTGTGCGGGTTGAAACATCAATGTCCCGCCATATTGTTTGGCGGGTTGCTAAAAGTTTCTTGAAAGGAAACCATTATGAGCAAGACCGGAACAGTAAAATTCTTCAATACCGATAAAGGCTATGGCTTTATTCAGCCTGACGATGGTTCATCTGACAGCTTTGTGCATATTTCTGCTGTACAGGCTGCTGGTATGCAAACGCTCGATAAAGATCAGCGCGTTGCTTATGAAATCGAAACCGGCCAAAACGGTAAAGCATCAGCAGTGAACCTGTCACAAGCTGACTAATCACCTGAATATAGATTGGCGCTGCTATAAGGCGGTGCCAGTTATATGATAGAAATCCGCCACGCGCTGCGCCTTAACCGGCTATGCATGTGGCGGATTTTTTCATGCTCTGCGTATAAAAGCGCAACAGGCGTTGAGTGAAAACCATCTATCTGGCGTTGCTGCGCTGTGTGGCTGCTGCTAATCAGATAGCATGACAGACCCTGCCAATAATGACCAGCCTGCCGCTATGCCGAATACCGCTCGTTATTTGGGCCATGCCGGATTGCTGCCGCAAATTGCATGCCTTATTGCTATGCTGGTGGCGGATGAGACATGGCGGTTTAATGCCTTGATGCTGGCACACACCTATGCAGCCTTGATCTTCACCTTTTTGGGTGGCCTATGGTGGGGCATTGCGGCGGCAGGTTCGGCACAGGGCCGCAGCGTGCCAGATTGGCTATATTGGGCAGCTATAGCGCCCAGCCTTATTGCACTGGCCAGTTTCTTGCCGCTATGGCTGATTGGGCTGACATGGATTGGCCCGATGCTGCTGCTCTTGGGTCTGTGCCTGATGATATCGCCACTGGTGGACAAAAGGCTGGCTGATTTTGCGCCGGAGTGGTGGTTGAAACTGCGCTGGCCCTTATCGGTCCGGCTTGGCGGTTTATCGGTAATTTTGGGGGTAATCGCATGGGGCATATGAAACTTAGCCTGCTTATAGCAACATTCGCTGGACTGGTGCTGATGTCCGCATGCTCACCCAGTGGCGGTGCTGGCAATGGCAATGTTCCAGGTGATACTGGCGATAGTCAGCCCTTTGCTGCAATTGCGGAAGATGAGAGTATTTCTCTAGCCGGTAATGAACCTTTTTGGGGTGGGCAGATAGATGGCGCGACATTGCTGTACACCACACCCGAGCAGCCAGATGGTGTACGTATAGATGTCACCAGATTTGCTGGTCGCGGTGGTTTGTCTTTTAGTGGACGGCTTTCAGGGCAAGATATGCTGCTGGCTATCACACCGGGTGAGTGCAGCGACACCATGTCAGATACGCGCTACCCCTATGTCGCGACATTGCGCATTGGTGATGATTTGCGTGCAGGCTGTGCTTGGACGGATGCGCAGCCACGCACGTCTAATGATGGTGCTGAGCAATGAATGACATTGTACTGCCTGATAAGGCTGCCTTGCTGGCAAAGGTCAAAGCAGTACGTGACCATTGGGATCGTGACTTTAGGCCAGCGGGGGTTGAGCCGGTAAATGCCGGTGAGGAATCTGTTTGGGACTATCCGCGCCCGCCTATTTTGGTGCCCGCTCCTGCGGCTATAATGGTCAAATGTGATGGTCACATGATTGCGCAAAGCGATGCGGCACTGGACATGAAAGAGACAGCAGGCGCGCCCTGTCCCTATTTACCGCCTAAGCATGTGCGTACTGATTGGCTATCACCCAATGGCGATATGTCCATATGCGAATGGAAAGGCGTTGGCGTCAGCTATGATCTGCATCTGCCAAATGGGCGCTCTATCAAGGGTGCGGCATGGGCCTATCCTGACCCCTTTGATGATCTGTCAGAAGGCTATGCAGAAATTGCTGGCTGGTTTTCATTTTACCCAAATAAGGTGGAATGTTTTGTTGGCGATGAACGCGTTCGGCCACAGCCGGGAGGTTTTTACGGTGGCTGGGTTACCGACAGAATAAAAGGCCCGATCAAAGGATTGCCCGGTACTGGCCATTGGTAAGCACTGCGTTTTGCGCGCTGGGTTCAACTATTTTTTGCGCCTAAACGGCCAATCCGTGACCCCGCCCGCCCATAAGGCCCACCATATGATGACAGGCTGTAATATCAATCGCGGGATATGATAGCCCGGCCCTAATGTGCTGCCGCCCATAGCAATATTGTTGACGGCATGATTGATGTTGGCCGGCCAGACGCAGAGCGCGTATAGCGCCAATCCAATGGCGGCGGCATAACGAAACCGCTGTGTTACTATCCCGATAGCGCCCGCAATTTCTGCTGCACCTGTCCAAAAAACCACTTGCTCAGGAAAAGGAACCCAATCTGGCGTAATGGCCAGAAAACCTTCTGGCTGTAATATATGCGCGATACCGGCACCGAAATATAATATAGCAATAAGCCAGCGGAATATTATCCTAGTTACGGTTTGGGGTTTGGATTGACCCATTGGATATCATCTTTTTATTGCGATACCATATCGTTTATTCAAATATTGGCACATGGTATCGGAGGGAAGAGCAGATATTGAGACTTTACGCCAGGATAAGATTGTTTAACCTCATATCCGGGAGGATTGCATATCATGTTTTCAAAAATTCCAATCAGTTTCTTTGCGTTTATATCGGCTATGGTTTTATTGCCCAACAGTGCTTTTGCGCAG
Source organism: Parasphingorhabdus sp. DH2-15 (assembly GCF_051668705.1). Taxonomy (GTDB): domain Bacteria; phylum Pseudomonadota; class Alphaproteobacteria; order Sphingomonadales; family Sphingomonadaceae; genus Alterisphingorhabdus. The sequence continues at coordinate 413,540 of NZ_CP196351.1, forward strand.
GAGCTTGATAAAAATAAGCCAATTACCTTGGGTGTTGACACTGTCCGTGCGATTGCCGATCACTATCGTCTACAAACCAGCTTCTCAGAATATGGCAACTCCAAAGTGTTGGTCGTCAACAAGGGTGGATTGAAGATTATTTTCACTTTTCTCGGCTGTGAAGACGAAACCGCTTTAACTGATTGTAACGGCATGGAGATGCGGTCTTTATGGGCGTTCCCAAAGAATGCCTCTCAAACCGAAGTCCTCGAAATCTTTAAACGTTTGCTAGACTTTAACGCGTCTTTCCTCGCCGGTAAGGCAGGGATCGTTACTGACAGGCAAGTTTTCTTGAGCCGCTATGTTATTGCAGACTATGGGACGACCCAAGGCAATGTTGATCTGGAAATCGCTGTATTCGCCCAGCTATCCAGCAAATTTATCGAGCGGGTTCTTAAGAACGAAAAATAATATAATGGCCAGGCTTCTATGTTGGAGTTTATTCCGCATAGACCAGTCTGTTCCGGCCTTTTTCCTTTGCGCGATACATCGCTCTGTCTGCGCGCGCGATAGCCTGTTCAATAGATTCGCTAGGTCGCCACGACGTGCTGCCAAATGATGCTGTCAGAGAGACGTCTGACGGCCATTTTGGGCATTTGTGATCAATCAATTTTGCGCGAACGCTATTAGCAAACTTTTCGGCTTGTTGAATGCTTGTGTCAGCTAGAAGAACCACAAATTCCTCGCCGCCCCAACGCGCAATTGCATGGCTATCTGAATAGGCCATGCTGTTTTCATCAGCGCTAGATAGTAATATTTCTGCAGTTTTCTTGATAGCCAAATCACCGGATGCATGGCCAAAGCGGTCATTAATCGCTTTGAAATGGTCGAGATCGAGCAGGATGACCACGCCTTCGCGTTCCGGGTCGTTTTGCCGCAGATTTTGGGCAGATTGGACCAGTTCACGGCGGTTTAACAGGCTGGTCAAACTGTCATGGCGGGAAATAAAGTCTGCGACCTGTAATGCTTCGGCCAAATGACGCGCTAGCAGAACATTCTTAATCTCAGTTTTTACGCCCCTATGCGTCTGGTCATGCACTTGCACTATGCAAATCCAAACACCAAAAGGCATGGCTATCAATGCCAGAAGGACAGACCATCCTAAGATATCCTGATGATAAGCAGCAATGGGTATCGCTGTGAGGGAGAAGCCTATAATTTGTGCTTGGGATAAGCCGGGGGCTGTAGCCGCAATGATGCAACCCGCGATAACCGATGCGCATATTGTGAAAGAGTATACCGATAAACTATGTCCAGTAATGGAGGGATCGGTAATGGCCAGCAACATTGCCCCCCAAATTGCGCCTGCCAAACCTTCGGTAAATAGCCATAAGGCATTTATGGTGCGGCTATCCTTGTCTCGCTCAAATGCTTGTAGAAGTTTTGTAACAATGACTGCAGCCAAGATGAGAGTGGCGCTTTGGGCGGCCACTAGCTGCCAGACAAATGACTGGCTGGAGGTATTTGCCGCAGTATAGGCTATCATCAATAATGGCAGAATATTGCTGAGCCGCTTCTTGAAGGGGTCACGCAAAGAGCGTTCAAGCATGGTTTGGCGAACATCATTATCAGACACTTTTGCAAGTTCCGAATATTCTGGTGGCCCATCAACCTTGAACTGGCCAGACATGTCCATAGTAAACCCTCATTTACGTAATTTTACCTCATATTTCGGTAAAGGATGAGGGTTAATTATGTGTAAAAGGGCCTCAGGAAGCATAGCATTTTGACGATAATCAAATGTTATAATCTATATATTGATCTATTCATCGTCGAACAGTTCGGCCAATTGCTCGACCATAGTTCCGCCCAATTGTTCGGCATCCATAATGGTCACGGCCCTGCGATAATATCGGGTGACATCATGGCCGATGCCGATTGCGATAAGCTGTACGGGAGACATTTTTTCAATCCAGTCGATAACCTGCCGCAAATGCTGCTCTAAATAGCCGCCATGATTGACCGATAATGTGGAATCATCAACTGGCGCGCCATCAGAAATGACCATCAATATGCGCCGTTCTTCGGGCCGCATGATCAGGCGTTTATGCGCCCATAGCAATGCCTCACCATCGATATTTTCTTTCAACAGCCCTTCGCGCATCATCAGGCCCAGATTTTTGCGTGCTCGGCGCCATGGTTCGTCTGCCTGTTTGTAGATTATATGGCGCAGGTCGTTTAACCGTCCGGGGTTGGTCGGCCTGCCATCTGCCATCCATTCCTCACGGCATTGACCGCCTTTCCATGCCTTGGTGGTAAAGCCCAATATCTCTGTCTTGACGCCGCAACGCTCCAATGTGCGGGCCATGATGTCGGCACTAATCGCGGCGATAGAGATAGGACGCCCACGCATCGAACCGCTATTATCTATCAGCATAGTAACGACTGTGTCGCGAAAATCGGTATCGCGCTCTATCTTGTAAGATAGTGATTGGCCAGGGTTAATGACAACCCGCGCGAGCCGCGCCGCATCCAGCAAGCCTTCTTCTTGGTCAAAGTCCCAGCTACGGCTTTGTTGCGCCATAAGGCGGCGTTGCAAACGGTTCGCCAATTTGGTGACAGCGCCTTGCAAATGCGTCAATTGCTGGTCGAGATAATCGCGCAAACGGCCCAATTCTTCTTCGTCACACAGCTCGGTAGCAGCAATTTGCTCGTCATGCCGCTCAGTAAAGGCCTTATAGTCAAAGTCACTGGGCAGATCAGTCCATGGCCGGTTGGGCCTTACCGGCATCATGCCATCATCACCGGCATCGCCCGGGTCACCATCGCCGTCTTCGTCAAACTCGTTTTCGGCTTGCTGGCTATCATTCTCTTCGGCGCTATCGCCTTCTTGCTGTTCACCGCGCGCTTCGGTCTGGCCTTGGTCGCCGCTGGCTTCTTCCTCGCCGTCTTCGGGTTCTTCCTGCTCGTCTTCACCCTCGGCATCGCCGTCTTGGTCGTCGCCCTCTTCTTCGTCAAACTGGCCTTCGCTCAGTTCAAGACTTGTCAGCAGGTTCTGCAATATATCAGCAAAACCGCGCTGATCACCCAGTTGATCGAGCAATGAATCCATATCGTCGCCAGCACGCTCTTCGACCCATTGGCGCACCAGCTCTACGCCATCTTGACACCGTTCTGGTATCGGCCGACCAGTCAAACGTTCACGCGCGATCAGCGATACAGCTGTAGAGAGCGGCACTTCGTCACGCTGTGTTGCGCGTGAAATAGGGTCACTGCGCATGCGCATCTCCAGCGCAGCATCCAGATTATCGCCCAAACCCGGCATTGCCTGACCACCCAGCACCTCATAACGCAATTGCTCCATTGCATCATAAACGGCGCGGGCAACGGCCTCATGCGGGGCCTTGGCGTTGTGTAAAGAGGCATCATGGTGCCGCAATTTTAGCGCATAAAGATCAGAATATCCTCGCGCCTGCGCCACTTGATCGGCTGGCAGGTCGCGTTGCGGCATCGGCACTTTCATTTTGCTGCCCGAATGCGATGGTGGGTCAGCAGTGAAGGCTAGTTCCACCTCATCCTCATGCGATATTGCCCGGGCAGTACCAGCCAACACAGTTTTAAAGTCGTCAATGGGGGTGCGTTCAGTCATAGCTGTTTACATATGCATCGCCGCGCTATTAGCATAGCGCTAATTTTACTCTTGGAGAGCAAATTCATGGTCGAGGCATTGGTCAAAAGGGTTACCGAGCAAGTGCAAATGATAAAGCGCAATGTTGGCGACCCCAATAAATTGACCCAGCGCGAATATGAGGCATCGCTCAATGCGCTCAATATATTCTTTGGTGCGATTATCGGCGTTAGCTTGGGCAACATCGAAGCCATGTCAGTGGAAGACTATGTCGTATTGTTGATCGCTACGGCGACCATAGTGTCTACGATATTGATAGTCAGCTATAGCCATAGGCGGATTTGGAACATGATGATGATGTTTAGTTTGCTGGGCCTTGCATGGTATGTTGATATTTATAAAGTTAAAGGAATCGATATTGATTTTCCGGAAAAATTGTTGCCGACATTGTCCGTATGGGCGGGGTTGGCAATCTTGCTGGAGTTTACAGAAAAAACTCCTGAACCAGATGCAGAATGACGGATGTGATATCAGGCCTTAAGTCTGTGCTGCGATAGTTTCTCGTAATAAGGCAATGCCAGACGTGCAATATTAGCATAATCGCCTGATAACACAGGCAGATCGCGAGCCTTATCTTTGGACGGGGGAGCAAAGCCGGTGCTGTTTATAACAGCATTATACCAATGGCGTGCCCAAACCCCGTCTTGTGGATGATAACCTGCCGGCCAGCTGAGCATTTCGCCGCTATAATCTATGCCCCAAGCAGTGCACAAAGCTGCCAGAACCCCGCCCGGGTTGAGCAGAACATCATCACTATCAATCACTATGGGCGGCTGACCCAGATCGTTTGTCACATGGTCGAACAATTCGGCCTGTTGTACAAAGCCGATAGCCTCTAGCGATGCACTTTCCATTTTATGGGCATAAGAGGCCAGAACACGGGCCGGATGCCGGATCAAAAAGGCATGGCGCACAGTGCTCATCCAGCTGCGATCTATGCCATCGACCATATGATGACACATATGCTTTTGGTAAAATATAGGTGCCGGGGCAGGGGCTTTGGTCAGCATATTGATGACCGCTTCAGGGTCCGTCTCATGTGCCGCCAATATCTCATCGCGCATCGGGTGGTTTAAACCAGTGATGGCCAGAAAAGCCGCATAGAAAGGTTCATCAACCACATATGTATCACTGCGTGCGTCAAAGCTGCGCATCATCGCGGTCGATAGATTGCGTGGGCCTGACCAAAGAGCGACACGTAGCGGCTTTGCAAATATTGCGCTCATCACCGCCGCCTAGGCAATGGGTGTCAGGCTATTGTGCACCAGCTCTTTATACAAAGCAGAGATGCGCTTTGAAACCGGGCCATTCAGCGTTTCAATAGTGCGGCCATCGACTTCGCGAATAGGGCTGACACCAGCAAAAGTGCCGGTCAAAAATGCTTCATCTGCTGAATAGACATCGAAGAGAGAGAAGCGCTTTTCAAACACCGGAATATTGGCCTCTCGGCAAATACGGATAATATTACCGCGTGTAATGCCGCCCAGACAATATTCTGGTGGAGAGGTCCAGACCTCCCCATCGCGCACTATGAAGAAATGGGTGGAATTGCAGGTTGCTACAAAGCCATCAGGGTCCAGCATCAGCGCCTCATCCGCGCCTGCTTCGTCCGCCTGAATGCACGCCAATATGCAATTTAGCTTGGAGTGAGAGTTGAGCTTTTGATCCTGCTCCGCCGGCCCGGTGCGGCGAACATGCACGGTGAACAATTTCTGTCCGCGTTCAATGACTTGCGCTACAGGCGCCTTATATTCGGGGATGATGACAATGGTTGGCTTACCAATGGTAAATCGCGGACCCTGATAAGGCGTTTTCTTTATGCCACGCGTCACCATCAGGCGGATATGCACGCCGTCCGTCATGCCATTGGCGTTCAGACAGTCAAACAGCCTTTGGGTCAGTTCTTCAGGGCTAAGGCCGATATCCATGGCAATAGCTTTCGCCCCGGCATAAAGGCGTTTCAAATGCACGTCCAAAAAGGCTATGCCGCCATTGCTGACGCGCAGTCCTTCCCATACGCCATCACCCAAAATATAGCCTGATTCAAAGACCGATACACTGGCCTCATCGCGGTGCTTCAGCTCGCCATTCACTGACACCAATATATCGGCATTGCGCGGATCATCTGCATAATCATGCACGCCATGAGGCTCTTGGGTCATATGTGCTCGCTCCTATCAGCCCCCGATTATGCTCTCCGGTAAATCTTCGCCAAAGACTCGCTGATAATATTCAGCGACCAACATGCGTTCGGCTTCATCACATTTGTTGAGGAAGGTCATGCGGAAGGCAAAGCCGATATTGTTAAATATCGCATGGTTTTGCGCCCAGCTGATCACAGTACGCGGGCTCATCACAGTGGAGATATCACCATTGATAAAGCCCTGACGCGACAGATCGGCAACCATCACCATCTTGTCGACAATTAATGGGTCTGTCTCACCCACTTTGGACAGGATGACTTTGGCCTCTGTCTCGGCGGGCAGATAATTCAGAGTGCAGACAATGTTCCACCGGTCCATCTGGCCTTGGTTAATCTGGTGCGTGCCGTGATACAGGCCGCTGGTGTCACCCAAGCCAACAGTGTTTGCGGTGGCGAACAGGCGGAAATAGGGGTGCGGGCGGATTACGCGGTTTTGGTCGAGCAAGGTCAATTTGCCCTCTGTCTCCAGCACGCGCTGAATGACGAACATGACATCGGGGCGACCTGCATCATATTCGTCAAACACCAGAGCGGTTGGTGTTTGCAATGCCCATGGCAGCAAGCCTTCGCGAAACTCTGTGATTTGCTTGCCATCGCGCAGCACAATCGCATCACGGCCGACAAGATCAATCCGGCTGATATGCGCATCAAGGTTGATACGGATGCAGGGCCAGTTCAGCTTGGCTGCGACTTGTTCAATATGGGTGGATTTGCCCGTGCCATGATAGCCCTGGATCATCACGCGGCGATTATGGGCAAAGCCTGCGCATATGGCCAAGGTGGTTTCCGGGTCGAAAACATAGCCCGGATCAGCATCAGGCACGCGCTCATCAGCTTCTGAAAAGGCCGGAATCTCAATATCCGTATCAATGCCGAACATTTCACGCGCGCTGACCATTTTGTCAGGTGTGTCCATAATGGTCGTGCCTTCGGTGCCGGCAGAAATATTGGGAATATCAGTCATGCATTATATCCAAGCGGTTTTGATTTGAAACGGGTCATAATCGGTAAAAGCGGTATGTGTCGAGAGCGAGTTTATAATCGGCGATGATTTTGATGGTTGGTGTGCATCGCAATCTGCATATTTGTAACTGACCTGCGCATCTGTCATTTGGCTTTTGGGCCCAATATCCCGGCATCGCGCAGCACTTGCCGGGCATCAATCACAGCCTGCAATTTTTTCTCATGGCTGCGGTCACCGCCATTGCGATCAGGATGATATTGCCGCACCAGTGTTGAATAGCGGCGGCGGATAGTCGGCGTGTCGGCTTTATCGTCTAGACCAAGCGTTTTCAGCGCCTTCATAATGGCAGGGGCATATTTGGGCGCATTGGGCTGGCCAGTGCCTGCTTGCGAACGCTGTTTCAAATTATCTTTAAAACGCGCACCAATGGCATCCAGTGGATCCTGAAAATTTGCCCATGCCGGTGTATCAACCGGTGCACTGGCAAAGGCGCGGGTCTCACGTTCCCATCCGCTGTGCGGGCGCTGCGCCTCATAAATTTCATCAGGGCTCATGCCCGCAAAATAATTATAGCCCGCATTAAACATGCGGATATGTTCAAGGCAGAACCAGCGCCATTCGCCAGGGCCATCATAGCGCGATTGGCCAGAGGCGGACTCCAACGGCGGTGCGCGAAACTCTCCGCTTTCCGGGCATGTGGGCCAGTCGCAGCTTTGCTGCGTATCTTCATAACGCCCATGAAAGCGCGCACTGGTGCGTTTTGACTTTGCGCCATCAGCCATGGCGTATGCGCCGCATGTTTAAGGGGGTTCTGTTTCGCATCAAGACCAGCCATATAGGGTGACATGAGTACAGAATCAAAGGGGGCTGAAAAAGGCTCCGTCGCCAAAGAGATGGAAGAATTGCTGGTCGCGGCCTTTGCGCCTGAACGGCTGGAGATTATCAACGATAGCGCGCGCCATCGCGGGCATAGCGGGGATGACGGCAGCGGTGAATCGCACTTTACCATCATTATAGACAGCGCAGCCTTTGAAGGCGTGTCGCGCGTGATGCGCCAACGTATGGTCAATAAGGCGTTGGGCGATATACCCGGCGACCGCGTCCACGCGCTCAGCATTAAGGCGAATGTGCCCAATGCCTAATATGCCTGAGAAAGTTTCGCTTCAAGCCTCCTTTGCCTCGTTCAGCGAATATTGGCAGCCGCATCTGGCGGGGCAGGTGAATGAGACAGCGATTAAGCTGGCCAAATTACAGGGCGCATTTGACTGGCATTACCATAAGAAAGAGGATGAGCTGTTTCTGGTGGTTAAGGGGCGGCTGAGAATGCGTATGCGTGATGGTGCAGACGAGCGCGCGCCAGTTGATCTGGATGAAGGCGAGATGCTGATCATTCCGGCGGGCATGGAGCATAAGCCAGAGACGATCACCGACGAATGCCATGTACTGCTGGTCGAGCCGAACAGCACCCGCAATACAGGGGAAGCGGTGACCGAGCGGACCGTCGAGGTAAAAGCGCTATGAGCCGTGACATGAACAGTGATAATTTTGAGTTTCCTTTGCACCGTGTGGCTCTGTCCACCGGCGTCACTTTGGAAGTGGCGATTGAAGGCGCAGAGGACGCGCCGCCTTTGATTATGCTGCATGGCTTTCCTGAAAGCCACCGCACATGGCGGCACCAAATTGCGCATTTTGCCAAAACCCACCGTGTTATTGCGCCCAATCAGCGCGGCTATTGCGGATCAGACAAGCCAGCGGGTGTGGCTGAATATAGCGTGCAAAAACTGGTTGGCGATGTTGTGGCGCTGGCCGATGCTCTGGGCGTCGATCAATTTGTGCTGGCGGGGCATGATTGGGGCGGTGCCGGTGCATGGGCCACAGCGCTGACGCATCCTGAGCGTGTGTCACAGCTTATCATTGCCAATGCGCCGCACCCTTATACCTATCAAAAGGCGATCTATACCGACATGGATCAGCGCGCCGCGACGCAATATATCACGGCGTTTCGCGGCCCGCATTTTGAGGATTATGTCGCACAAAAAGGCTGGGAAGCCTATTATCAAGACAATTTTGCCGATCATGTACAGACGCCGATAAGCGATGATGAAAAGGCGATATATCTTGCCCAATGGCAGACACCGGGCGCATTTACGGCGATGATAAACTGGTACCGTGCCAGCGCGATCACCATCCCCGCAATGGATGATGACAGCCCGCCACCACCTATGGTTCAGGCCTTTCTGGATAAGCCCTTTCCAGTGCTGAAAATGCCGGTGCTGCTGGTCTGGGCTATGGACGATCACGCGCTGCGGCCCAGCCTGCTGGAAGGGTTGGATGATTTGATTGATAATCTGACACTTGTGCAGCTGCCGGGCGGGCATTTCGTCACTTGGGAAAATCATGCAGCGGTAACGGCGGCAATGGACGATTTCCTAAACTAACGGGCGGCTTTATCGGGGGGTTACATCAATCCCCGGCCATCCATTTGACCCATTGGCCGTGCGCATGGGACTCTGCCAATTTGTGCCATTCCTTTCCATGCGGATCGGGCCAATAACGCACCTTTAATTCATGGCGTAATGTATAGCGGCTGGATTCCAGCATAATCCAAGCCAGCGGCGCATCCTTGCTGGCCTGTGCGCCGGCTTTTTCCATTGCCGCGATGATGCGGTTTTGTGTTGCGTCAGGCAAATAGACCCAGACGATGGAATGCATTAAAATGCGCGTTGTGTGCGGGGCAATGGGTTTTGCCATTGCTCGCTCAACAAAATCGGCTGCGTCGCCTTGCTCCAAATGTGGCGCGGCTAGCTGTGCAGCGGCAATGGCTGTTTCCATACGGGCAAAGCGATCGCGATTTTCAGGCCATATATAGGCCTTTAGCCGCTGTGCTTGCGCCTTATCGGTCAAATCCAGCGGCGTGAGATCGACGCCGCGCAAAGAGGCGATAGATATGTTTTGTGCTGGCGGCGGCGGGCCATGCCATATAGGCGCCAATTGCATTGCGGCATCGTCCGGACCGCTCAATGTGCCGCCCAGATTATAATGATAGCGGTCCATCATTAAATTTATGCCTGCGCTTGAGCCAATTTCACATATCTCAAAATCATTGGGCAGGCCCTGCTTCGCCAGCCACAGCATTGCAGCCATAAAGTTGGCGGATCGTCCTGATTCATTGGTTTGCGGCGGTGTATCCAGCCAAGGCAGCAAATCACCATCATGCCGTTTAATCGCCTGACGGATCAGCGTCTTCGCTTGCTCTAATGCATTGTTATCACCAGCATATAGCGGGTTTAGCGCGGGGTGTTTGCCTGTTAGATACAAATCATGAAACGCCGCAGCACAGCGCAGTGGCAAGCCATCGGCCATAGGCTTGCCGCCCCATGCCAGAACAGCGCGGCCAAATTGGCTGTCATCATCCAAAACCTTGCTGAGTGCTTCACAGACCGCCGCGGTCAACGGGGCGTCATTGGCCGTGCAATAGGCCACTTGATTGGCAAAGGCCGCGCGGACACCTTCGGGGCCGGGTTGATTAAAAACATTGCTTTGCGGATCAGGCGGGAAGGCATTGGGTGCTGTCATAATATCGACTTATCAGAAGTTCTTCCCCGTGTCTGCATATCGCCCTGCGCCTGAGCGAAAAATTAGGCGGTTATGTGGGTGTTTGCGTCATTGCTCTTTTGGCCAGCAGCACCTAAATGATGGCGCATGCAAAACCGACTTATCTTTGCTGTGCCCAAAGGGCGCATATTAGACGACGCGCTGCCCTTGCTGGAGCGTGCGGGCGTTAAACCGGAACCGGGCTTTTTTGACAAGAGCAACCGGTCCTTGCGCTTTGCCACCAACCGCGACGATATGGATATCATCCGTGTGCGCGCCTTTGATGTTGCGACATTTGTTGCCTATGGTGCGGCGCATATGGGCATTGTCGGTTCTGATGTGATTGATGAATTTGATTATGCTGATCTTTATGCGCCGGTTGATCTGGACTTTGGCCATTGCCGCCTGTCCGTGGCAGAACCTAAGGGACAGAATATGGATCTGTCGCGCATGAGCCATGTTCGCGTTGCGACAAAATACCCCAATCTTACCCGCCGCTATTTCCATGATCGCGGTATTCAGGCCGAATGTGTAAAGCTGAACGGGGCTATGGAATTAGCGCCATCACTGGGTCTGGCCCACCATATTGTCGATCTGGTCGAATCAGGGCGGACATTGGTGCAAAACGGGCTGGAAGAAACCACGGAGATCATGCCGATTTCTGCACGGTTGATTGTCAATCGCGCGGCATTGAAGACCAATCATGCTGTGCTGGCCCCGATGATCGATGCATTTCGCAATATGGTCGCAGAGCGTAAAGCCAATACAGCCGAGAGTGCAGCATGAGCTTACGACTCAACACCCTAGATCATGACTTCACAGAACGTTTTGACCGGCTGGTTCGTGCTGATCGGGCTAATGATGGCGATGTAAAACGCGATGTGGAGAATATCATTGCCGATGTGCGTGCACGCGGTGACATAGCATTGGCCGACTATACCACGCGCTTTGATGGTCACCATTTGTCAGAAAGCGGTTGGCAAATCGGTGCTGATGCAATGCTGGCGGCCTATGATGCGCTGGATGAAGAATTGCGGGCTGCGCTGCATCTCGCGGCAACGCGCATAACCGCTTATCATGAAGCACAAAAGCCAACAGATCGTGATTATCGCGACGACATGGATATCAGGCTTGGCGCTCGCTGGAGTGCAGTTGATGCGGCTGGTCTTTATGTTCCGGGGGGCAGGGCCGCTTATCCATCATCTTTGTTGATGAATGCTATTCCCGCAAAGGTTGCCGGCGTAGAACGGCTAGTGGTTGCGACGCCGACGCCGGGCGGAGAGGTAAACCCATTGGTTCTGGCTGCTGCACATATTGCCGGAGTTGATGAAGTGTGGCGCATTGGCGGTGCGCAGGCTGTTGCTGCTTTGGCCTATGGCACAGATACCATTAAACGTGTTGATGTGATTACAGGGCCAGGCAATGCCTGGGTTGCTGAGGCCAAACGCCAGCTTTACGGCGTGGTGGGCATTGATATGGTGGCTGGTCCGTCAGAGATTGTGGTCGTTGCGGATAATAAGAACGATCCTGACTGGATTGCCGCCGATTTGCTCAGTCAGGCAGAGCATGACCCGACCAGCCAGTCGATTTTGTTCACAGATGATGCCGCTTTTGCAGATGCTGTTGATGATGCCGTGAAATTACAATTGGCCGAACTGGCGACAGCCAAGGTCGCGACCCAAAGCTGGGACGCTAATGGTGCGATTATCGTTACTGAAACGCTGGATGCAGCGATGCCGCTGGTCAACGCACTCGCAGCAGAGCATGTAGAGCTGGCCGTCGATGATCCTGACGCGTTATTTGATCAAATCCGTCACGCTGGCTCGGTATTTTTGGGACGGCACACGCCGGAGGCTATTGGCGATTATATTGCAGGGCCAAATCATGTTTTGCCAACTGGGCGGCGTGCGCGCTTTGCCTCTGGCCTTTCCGTGCTGGACTTTATGAAACGCACCAGCTTTATCGCATTGGATGAGGCGGGTTTGGCAAAACTTGGCCCGGCAACGGCTGCATTGGCGCATGCTGAAGGTTTGCCAGCACATGCAGCCAGTATTGAAAAAAGGCAGAAATCATGAGTAATTCCGCACCTGCAAGGTCTCAGTCACGCTCTGCGGCACGGCTTGCTGCTGTTCAGGCCTTATATCAGCGCGAGATGGAAGCAACGGCCTTGCCGCGATTGTTGAAAGAATTTCACGATCATCGGCTAGGCCGAGAAATTGAAGATGCGCAATATGCAGATGCAGAGATCGCTTTCTTTGACGATATTGTGCTGGGTACAGAGAAATATCATGAAGATATTGTTGAACATCTTAGTCTGCGATTAAGTGAGGGTTGGACTCTGGAACGGCTGGACAAGACCTTGGCGCAAATTTTGCGTGCCGGCGTTTATGAACTTCTCCACCGTAAGGATATCAACACCGCAACCGTGATAAATGAATATGTCGATGTAGCGCATGCTTTTTTTGATGAGAAAGATGCCAAATTTGTTAATGGTATATTGGATGCTGTAGCCAAGGCCGTTCGTTAGAAACCACGCACCATAACAAGGGGTCGCTATGCAGGATTTTTTTGATCGGATTGACCCTGAACTGCGCAGCGCCTTTCCGGCAGATGGGCCTGATATTACTACTCTGATTTTGCGCGATGTCGCGGCTGCACGCTTGGCTTTGGCCAATGCGCGTGCGGACAATCTGAAAAATGTGCCAGCATTTGAGGGAGCCAAATCCCATAAAAGCATTGCGATGCAAGGCGGTGGAACGGCAGATTATATCTGTTTTGAAAAAACACCGGTTAAATTTGACGATTGTATTGTCATCTGGCTGCATGGTGGTGGCTATTTGCTGGGCAGTGCAGATGACCCTGCGGTCGGTCTTTTTGCCGACCTTGCTCCGATTATTTCGGTTGATTATGCCTTGGCGCCAGAGGCCCGTGCGCCCTTGGCAGCGCGGCAGGTCTGTGCCGTCATCCAGCATGTTGCCGACACCATGAAGCCGCGCAAAATTGCCCTAGCCGGTGCAAGCGCTGGTGGCGGGCTGGCGGCGAGTGCTGCCCTTATGAACCGTGATCTGCATGGGCCAGAGCTTGCGATTCAGCTTTTGCTCTATCCCATGATTGATGATCGCCATGACACGCCATCTGGCCATTGGGAATTGCCGAACAGTATATGGAACAGAAATTTGTCGCTACATGCATGGTCTTTATACAGACCCGCAGATGATGCAGCCTGTCCGCCAAGTAAGGGCTACGCAGCCGCTACTTATGCGGATAATCTGAAAGACTTGCCGCCTGCCTATATTATGTGTGGTGATATGGATATTTTCTTGGATGAAAATCTCGCCTTTGCGGGGCGTTTGCGTGATGCAAATATTCCGGTCGAAACAGCGATTTATCCCGGTGCACCGCATGGGTTTAACGGCTTTGCGCCATATGCTCAGGTTAGCAAACGCGCCAATCTGGCCATGCGGCTGGCGATGGAACAGGCCCTTTCTTGATCGCCATGCCTATGTTAGGCGGCGTATATGCGTGACGAGACCGCCTTTATTGACGCACTGCGCGCACTGGCCCAGCATCCGGCGGCGCGGAATTTGCGCGATGATGCAGCGGTTTTGCCATTTGCAGGGCAGCAACTGGTCCTGACCCATGATATGATGGTAGAGGGTGTGCATTATCTGCCGGATAGTGACCCTGCCGACATTGCGTGGAAACTGGTCGCCACCAACATGTCTGATCTCGCTGCAAAAGGTGCCAGGCCTTTGGGTGTTTTGCTAGGGTATATTTTGGGCAATAGCGCGCAAGATAGTGCTTTTGCAAAAGCCTTGGGCGATGCGCTAAGCCATTATCACGTGCCGTTACTGGGCGGTGATACGGTGAGCGGGGGCAGGGCTGATACGCCGCGCAGTTTCGGCCTGACTGCGATAGGGGAAGCTCCAGCATGCGGCGCACCATCTCGTCAAGGTGCAAAGCCTGGTGATAGCCTGTGCCTTTGCGGCTTTGTTGGTGATGCTATGTTAGGCTTTGAAGCCTTGCAGCGTGGGGAAGAGAGCGATCCTAAGCTGATACAGAGTTTTTTGCGGCCGCACGCATTGTTGCAAGAGGGGCAGAAACTTGCCCCTTTTGTCAGTGCAATGATGGATGTGTCCGATGGCCTGTTAATCGATGCTTATCGTTTGGCAGAGGCCAGTGACGTGACTGTGCGGATTGATAGCCATGCCGTTCCGCTTTCATCACAGGCGGCGCATATGCTTGGTCAACTGAAGCAGAAAGATGCGCATACCAAGCGCAAGGCTATGCTGCGTTGGGGAGATGACTATGCCCTGTTATTCACAACCGCACAGCCAGAAAATCTGCCGGTTGAGGCCGTGGTGATTGGTGAGATTATACCGCGCGGTGATGGCCCCATACTATTGGATGGTCAGATAATTACCGACAATAGCGGACTAGGATATGTGCATAGTTGCGGTGACCGACAGGATTGATCGGGGGACTATGAACAATAGGCTCTTGCCACTTTGCGCTTGCGTCTTATAACCCATTTTCAACCTTGTGGGGAAAAGCAGGGTAAACATAAATATTTGAAGGGGAAGCTGGGCATGACAACTGTCTTGATAGCTATCATATGCGGGGCATTGGCCATCGTATATGGTGTAATTACCAGCCGCCAGGTGCTGAATGCATCGGCCGGCAATGCAAAAATGCAAGAAATCGCAGGGGCAATTCAGGAAGGCGCACAAGCCTATCTTGGTCGCCAATATCGCACAATCGGCATCGTTGGTGTTGTGGTTGCTATTATCGTTGGCGCTACATTGGGGCCTATCTCTGCAATTGGTTTTCTGATCGGCGCCGTGCTTTCGGGCGTTGCTGGTTATATCGGCATGAACATTTCTGTCCGGGCCAATGTCCGCACAGCGCAAGCGGCGAGTGAAAGCCTGCAATCGGGTTTGACCGTTGCCTTCCGCGCAGGTGCTGTGACCGGTATGTTGGTTGCTGGCCTTGCTTTGCTGGCCATTGCCGTATTCTTTTATGTACTTGTCGAAGTGATGGGCGATGCAGCCAATAGCCGCGAAGTGATTGACGCGTTGGTGGCCTTGGCCTTTGGTGCGTCGCTGATTTCTATCTTTGCGCGTCTTGGCGGCGGTATCTTTACCAAAGCTGCTGATGTTGGCGCCGATCTGGTGGGCAAGGTAGAGGCTGGCATTCCTGAGGATGATCCGCGTAATCCTGCTACTATCGCTGATAATGTGGGTGACAATGTTGGTGACTGTGCCGGTATGGCCGCCGACTTGTTTGAAACATATGTTGTGACCGTTGGCGCAACCATGGTGTTGACGGCATTGCTGGTCACTGGTGTTGGTTCTGATACTTTGTTGCAGCTTATGGGCTTGCCACTGATTGTTGGCGGCGTATGCATCATCACTTCCATTATCGGAACCTATATGGTCCGTCTTGGCTCCTCCAATAATATCATGGGCGCTTTGTATAAGGGCTTTATCACTACCGCGGTATTGTCTGTTCCGGCTATCTATTTCGCAACGGACTATGCGCTCGGTGATATGACAACCACCTATACAGCAGGCGAAACCAGCTTTACCGGCATGGATCTGTTCTATTCCATGCTTGTTGGTCTGGTGCTTACCGGTTTGATTATCTGGATTACCGAATATTATACCGGCACCGAATATCGTCCTGTGCGTTCCATCGCTAAATCATCTGAAACCGGCCATGGCACCAATGTCATTCAAGGCTTGGCGATTTCGCTGGAATCAACAGCATTGCCGACTTTGGTCATCGTGGTGGCGATTGTTGTCGCGTATCAATTGGCGGGCCTGATGGGCATTGCTTTTGGTGCGACATCAATGCTTGCGCTGGCAGGCATGGTTGTGGCGCTGGACGCTTATGGCCCTGTCACTGACAATGCTGGCGGCATCGCCGAAATGTCAGAGCTTGACGAAAGCGTTCGGGACAAAACCGACGCGCTGGATGCTGTCGGCAACACCACAAAAGCGGTTACCAAAGGCTATGCCATTGGTTCTGCTGGACTGGCTGCGCTGGTGCTTTTCTCGGCCTATACGGCTGACTTGAAAGAGTTCTTCCCGAACCTTGAAGTGAGTTTCAGCCTTGAAAACCCTTATGTCATTGTTGGCCTGTTGCTGGGCGCACTGCTGCCTTATCTGTTTGGCGCAATGGGCATGACCGCGGTTGGCCGTGCAGCGGGTGACGTGGTGAAAGATGTCCGTGCGCAATTTGCTGCTGATAAGGGCATTATGGATGGCACTAGCCGTCCGGATTATGCCCGTACAGTGGATTTGGTGACCAAGGCCGCGATCAAGGAAATGATCATTCCATCATTGTTGCCGGTTCTGGCGCCGATTGTGGTCTATTTCGTGATCACAGCGGTTGCTGGGCAGGCAGAGGGCTTTGCGGCTCTTGGTGCCTTGCTGCTGGGCGTTATTATCTCTGGCATCTTTGTTGCCCTCTCGATGACAGCGGGCGGCGGTGCATGGGATAATGCCAAAAAATATATCGAAGATGGCAATCATGGCGGCAAAGGTTCAGAGGCGCATAAAGCGGCTGTGACCGGCGATACTGTGGGTGACCCGTATAAAGATACGGCCGGCCCTGCGGTTAACCCAATGATCAAGATCACAAATATTGTGGCCTTGCTCCTCTTGGCTGCTTTAGCTGCTGGCTAATTGGCATTTTGTGGCTGCATTGATGCGGCCTGAAAATTAAGAAAACCCCGGTTGGCCTATCGCTGCCGGGGTTTTTCTTTTGTGATATGTTGTGTTGGTCGAACCTATTGAAGGAACGATTGCAAATATGAGGAAGGTCATCATCCTAGATTGAATCAGAACCGTTTGCGCCAGCTTAATTCGACGAAGCGGCCGATGGGATCGCGAAATCCGGGTTGAAATTGCAGTGGTACATTACCGTCCTGGTCGCGTACATCCTGCTGTGCGTCAAACAGGTTGTTGACACGCAGGGCAAGGCGGCTGCCTCTTAGGAAGGGCAGTGCAGAGACAATTTTTTCTCTATTGTCGAAATTCAAAAAAGCGCGCAGGTTGAAAGTCGCAATCGCACCAAAGTCGAGTGTTGGTGATGCAGCATTGATACCGCCACCATCAACATTGCTCGGCCCTTGAAAATCGCCTGATACGCGAAAGCCCAGACCATCTTTAAACCATCCGCCCTGTAGCTCAACACTGTGGCGAATTGCCCCTGCTGCACCGCCTACGGACGAGCCATTAAGCAGGTCCAATGTGGGAACACCCGGCGCAATCAATACGCTCTCGGTGAAGCGGATGCGGTGAAATGCCGAAATATTCCAGCGACCGCGACCTGGCTGCGAACCAAAAAAGCCGCGCCGTGGCTGCCGCCCTGCAGCAGCATTTTGATTTGTGGGTGAGCGGCCTTGTGCTTGGCCATTTTCGCCCTGCGGCTGTGCATTTGCGCCATCGGTGTTGGTCTGCGCAGTATTGGCTGTCTCTTCAGCGGGCTGCGTGCCTGTCTGCTGGTTATTTGTAGCAGGCTGTGATCCGTTACCTTGCACGGCATTGCCGCCTGGTCTGCCGCCTCTGTTGCTATTGGCGGCTCTTCCACTTGTCGCTTGCGGTCTGGCTCCGGGCCGTCCTCTGCCGCCAAAGCCACCGGGCCCGCCTCTTGGTCCAAATTGTTTGAAAAAGATAACGCCATAGCGCAGGCTGTCGCTACGTACTTCGCTGAAATTCACTGCGCGGCGGTCAAGGCTGACCAATGTACCGGCACCATCTCGCACGATGCGATCAGGAAAGGCTGCTTCAATTTCGGGTGTGAATGTTGGAAAGCCAGCGACAGTATCAAAACTGCGGTTGCGGAAAAATTCTATATTGAAATTCAGGCCGCGGATTGTGCTGGGCCGCCAATTTGCGCTGATGCGAATGTCGCGCTGTTCTTCCTGTTCCAAGTCAGAATTACCGCCCGATATGATAGTGGCGAGAACGGTTTCATTATTTGTGAAGTCGAAAACGGGCACGTTGGGCGTGACAATGACCGGGTTGCCAAGCTGGCTGATCGATGGAGCGGCTTCAGTGCGGATAAAACCGGCTTGAAAAGACAGAGACTCTGTCGGCCCCCAATTCACCCCGAAGCCATAATTTATGAGGCCGCCAACATCGCTAAGGTCGCGATAGCCGATATTGCCATTAAGCGATAACGCGCCAATTGCCGGCACCACGCCATCGCGCTCTGATAACGGGATGGTGATATTGGCGCTGCCCGATAATGCTGTGCGGTTCAGACTGGCTGAAGAGGCAATACCTGCCACCAAATTGTCTGTATCCAGCGTGATATCAACCAGTCCGGCATTGAGCGTCAGATTGACCGGTCCAGAGGGAAGATAGGCGATGGCGGTGCGTGTATTGGCGTTAAGGGTGAGTGTTTCCAATATGCTTTCGGCAAAATCTAACCCAGGCGGCGGCAAATCTGCGCCAAAATCAGCCGCTAATGGGTTAAGCGCACCTGCATTGATTTGGGCCTGCAAATCATCAAAAGTGGCGGGTTGGTCGATGATGGTATCTGTTTCTAACCGCTGGTAATCGGCGTTGAGGGACCAGCTGCTCCGTTTGATATTGCCTGATAGGGCGGCGCTGGCTGCAAATGTTTGCGTATTGGTTTGCTGTTCCAATGGCCTAGGCGCCAATAATGTCCGCAATATCGTTTGATCGCTGCCACTGTCATTGAACGGGCTGGTTGCTGGCAGATCCAAAACCGTGCTGTTAAGACCATTCAGGCCTAGGCTGTTGCTATCGGTAAAGCTGGCGTTGAGTTGAAGCCTTGTGGCTGTCGCAATCTCTTTGCCATAGCTGGCATTGATCTCAATTGTCTCATTTTCTGGCAAAAGCGTGCGAAAGGCACCCAGATTATCAGGGTCCGATGCAACCAGTTGATCGGCATCCGGTTGGTCAGGCTGAATGATATTGCGCGCGGCTTCGGTCAATTGCGTGCTGCGGCTATATTCAGCATCGAGATTTAATCGCCCGCCTTTGCTGATGCGGGTTAGTGTGCCTTCAATCTCACCGGCTCCGCGACCACCTTTTGTGGCCCCGCCATATTCCACTTCGCCGGTAAAAGCAGAGAAGTTATCGACCAGAATGAAATTGATAACACGTTGGTCTGCATCAAAACCATATTGCAGGGCCAGTTCTTCAGGGAACACCTGAACGCGCTGAATGGCTTCTGGTGGCAGATCACGCAATTCGCGAAAACTGGAAATTCTCTGCCCGTTGAGCAGGAATATGGGCTGCCCCGTGCCGCGCCCGCGTCCTGAATTGGTTTGTGGCGAAATGGCGGCAACCAATTCTTCAATTGAACCGACGCCAAAACTCGCAATATCCCCGGCATCCAATTCCTGCAGTGGGGCTATATTGGTATCCACTGCCCCGCGCACAGCCCGAACGATGATGCTGCCATCATTGGCGACATTGTCCCCGCTGTCCGAGTCATCATTATCACGCTCATTGTCATTATCATCTTGTGCGGGCGTGCTGCTGTCACCATCTTGCTGATAGGCGTAAAGACCGGTCCCCGTGCTCAAAGCGGGCAGCGTTAGCGACAAGGTAGCGTATCGCATTAAGGTTTTTGTAGTGCGCATGTTAGAGCATTTGGGGGTAATTGGTGCTTATGCAAGCGGCTCAGTGTATCAAATTGTCGTTTTGTATTCGGCAATCATGGTTCATTGCGACTTACCAATAAATAGCGCGACTTAGTTTGCATGGTAAAGCGCTTTGCAATTTTGAACATGTACCGCTATGGGCATGTCCGAACAGACATTCCAATTACGGGAAATTTATAAAGCATATGGCGAAAGAAGAACTTCTGGAAATGCGCGGCACTGTGGTGGAATTGCTCCCCAATGCCATGTTTCGTGTGAAGCTAGAAAATGATCATGAAATATTGGGGCATACTGCGGGCAAAATGCGTAAGAACAGAATTCGCGTTTTGGTTGGCGATGATGTGCTTGTTGAGCTGACACCCTATGACCTGACCAAAGGTCGTATAACCTATCGTTTCAAATAATCACGGCTATGCCGATGTCGCTTGACGATAGCGCGGCAGATTGCCCAGCCAGATTATTGGTATTGGCTTCGGCCAGTCCGCGTCGCCGTGATTTGCTGGCGCGGATCAATGTGGTCCCTGACCATATATGTCCCGCAGATATTGATGAGACTCCGGCAAAAGGCGAATTGCCGCGTCCCTATGCCATACGCATGGCGCAAGAAAAGGCCGCTGCTGCTCATCTGAATGATCCATGCTGGATATTGGCAGGAGACACGGTTGTCGCTGCTGGCCGCAGAATATTGCCAAAAACCGAAACCGAGGATGAGGCCCTGCAATGTCTGGAGATATTATCCGGCCGCCGCCACCATGTACTGACCTCAATATGCGTTCGCTGCCCTGATGGACGGCTTTTGAGCGGGCTTAGCGATACTATTGTGCAGTTTAAGCGGCTTAGTCGCAGCGAGATTGCGCAATATCTTGCAACTGGTGAGTGGCAGGGCAAGGCTGGCGGCTATGCCATTCAGGGCTTTGCCGAAGCCTTTGTGAAGCGTCTGTCCGGCAGTCATAGCGGCGTCATGGGGTTGCCCCTGCTGGAAGCGCGCAATCTGCTGATCAGCAGTGGTTATCTGGCAAGTACAGACTTATGAGCAGCCACTGGCTGATAGAAAAGGGCATTGGTGAAGACCGTGCCATATTGCTGCACAATAATCATATTATCGCGGCGCGGGTGCGGCGGCATGCTGGTGGCCCGTTTGCCGGTGCGATTGTCGCTGGGCGGTTGAAGCTCCATAACAGTCCGCAACTGGTGACCGAAGATGATATTGTGATCGCGTTAGACGGACCACTTAATGGCCTTAGCGAAGGCGCGCTTTGCCATGCCCGGATAGTGCGAGAGGCTGTGGGTGAAGCTAGCGGCACATATAAGCGCAGCAAACCGCCAAGAGGGCGCTTGGTCGAGAGTGATGTCACGCAGCCTGCACCTGACTTACAGGAGGTGCTCGGGAGTGGGCACCCTGTCCACACGCATATTCTGGCACCATTGCCTGCCCCTGATGCCTTGGCGCAGGCTGGATGGGATATGCTGGTTGAACAGGCAAGCTCTGGCATCATAGTTTTTGCCGAGGGGCGGCTGATTGTCTCGCCGACACCTGGTATGACGGTGATGGATGTCGACTCTAGCGCTGCCAGCCGCAGCAATATGGTTCAACTGGCGAAATCCGCAGCGGTTGAAGCGGCAAAAACCATTATGCGCTGTGATATAGGCGGGACGATCGCAATAGATTTTCCCACCATAGAAGCACGGGCCGACCGGCAAAATGTTGCGGCCTGTTTCGATGCGCATATGTTGGGTGATTTTGAGCGTACGGCTATTAACGGTTTTGGCCTGATGCAAATCGTACGGAGGCGGGAACGTCCTTCATTGGTGGAGCTGTTCCAGCTGGCACCAGTGAAAAGCGCTTTGCTGGCCCTGCTGCGCCGTGCACAGCGGCATCAAAATTTGCATGACCATGCTTTGGTGGTTGATGGTGAGGGGCACAAAATGTTGCAGGCCAATCCATTGTGGATGGAAGAATTGCAACGGGTGACCGGCACCGCGCCGCGCATTATGACTGGTGCATCCGGCCCTGATGATTACCGGATAGCCCCGACCACATCGCACATTCAGGCCTGACCATGACCAAAAGAAGAAACTGCCCCTTATGCAAAAAGCCTGTGGCTCAGGAATTTCAATCATTTTGCTCGCGCGGCTGCCGAGATAAAGATCTGCTGAAATGGTTTGGTGAAGACTATAGCGTGCCCGGCGAGCCAGCCATGATTCCAGACCCTGAAGCCGATGGTCTGGACTAAATTGAGCATTGATTAAGATAATGCACAATCGAAGATATTTCTGGCTGGACAATGTGGGTATGCCGCGCCTATAGGCATCGCTCATTGTTCGAGAATGGGTTTTGATAACCATCCTCAATTCGCCCGGGTAGCTCAGTTGGTAGAGCAAGCGACTGAAAATCGCTGTGTCGGCGGTTCGATTCCGTCCCCGGGCACCATTTTTTCATTCTTCATAAAACCTCTAAAAAAAGTAAACGGAACAGTGGTTTGCGGTGTTCGAAATCCGTTTTCGCGGCAATAGTGTAAATGGCTTGCAAAAGCGAGTTTCAGGACCAGTCTGCGTCGGTCAAACGAGTCATTTTGCCAAATATTCCAGACGCTTGATAGAAACTGCATGGCGTGTTCGAACAGTTCGTCAAAGCCTTGTGGCGGCTGGCTGGTTTCGCGCTGCTTTTCGGCAAGTACGAGCTTACGTTGCTCCATTTCATCGATACGCTTTTCATAGGCAGCAACGACACGCGGGTTTCTGGCTTCGACTACCGCATCAAGCATCTTGTCGATGTCGCGTTCAATCTTGACGGACTCGCGTTTAAGAGCATCGATATTTGATGTGGCATTGCTCGTCTGACTTTCCCAGAAATCTCTGAACATGGCAGCTGCCATATCGACCACACGCCGCGAGGGTTGCAGCCTGTGCAATATGGTTTCGAATTCGCCTTCGATTTTTTGGCGGGGGATCATTTTGGAATAGCGCTCGCACTGCCTATTGCGGCAGAAATAATAAGGGTATTTCTTTCTTTTGCCCTTGGACCAGCAAGCCGTGAGGGGTGTTGAGCAGCATGAACAGGCCACCGCCCCGCGCAATGGGAAGTCGTGGCTTATATCCGCGCGTGCAGGCACATAAGCACCCTGTTCGAGGCGTTGCTGGATACGCTCAAAGGCCGCAACGCTTATCAGGCCCTCATGTTTGCCCTCTGTAATCGGGACGCCCCATGCTCGTCCGTCAACCAGTCCGGCATAGAGATGGGTTGCCAGCAACTGTTTGACGCGCTGTTCTTTCACCCGCTTTGTGGTTTTGAGGCGAGGAAAGTCTGGCTTGGCATCAAGGAACCGGGCGACCTCGGCTTGCGATCCGAAACGACCCGTTGCATATCCTTCCAATGCTTCTCTGATAATGGAAGCGGCAGGTTCATCTTGTACTAATATCTTGCCGCCGCCTCTAGCTTTCTCATAGCGATAGCCAGCAGGGGGAACGGCTTGCACGCAATAGCCTTGCTCTAACCGTGCAACTGTCTTTTGCCAATTCTGACGACCCATGGCTTCGCGTTCATAAGCACCCGCCGCAGCTGTAATCGTTTCGTTGAACTTGCCTTCTGGTGAATCTTCAAAATTGAAATTGAGACATTCCCGGATCGCGCCGCGTTCCATCATCAGACGGCGGAGCTTTAGATGAAACTCGACATCACGTGCATAGCGCTTGAGGTCATCGAAGATAACGACAAAGCGTTCTGTAGGATACGTATCGAGATATTCCATCAAGGCTACCATGCCGGGGCGCTTCATAAAGTCGCCACCGCCCGAAACATCATCCGGGAAGACTTCAACCACATCATAGCCCTTAGCTTCGGCATATTGGCGGCAGCGATGTTCCTGTGAGCTTAACCCGCTGCCTTCGGCCTTTTGTTTCTTGCCGCTCACCCGGCAATAGAGAACGGCCTTCTGGACTTTATTATTTGCTATCATGGTCCGGCTCCATCGACCGCTGAGCCATCATGTGAACGGCCTGCGGTCACAAACTTGTTTGCTAATGTGTGATGATCTGATTGTATCGTATCAGGCGTTTCATCGGGAGAATAATTGCTGGTATGTTCAACTTGTCCACATGACACACCAGCCTGATGCAGGGCATCAACGCGAAAGCCATTGCGGATAAATTCGGTGATGATGTTCCAGATCGCTTGGACAAATTCCTGTTTCTGGTCCTCAGTCAAATCATTGGCATCATCAAGGAAGTGTGCATAGCGCTTATAATCAACTGTTATAACGGTTTTTGTGTTTGCATAGACCGAACAGACTTTTTGGTTATGCTTCTCCTTCTTTTCTGCCATGTCTACACTCCTTTGGCGGCTAAACTGTCATCAAATTTGCCCTCTTCTTTCGTTATCCGAAATAAAGAACAAATATAGAACATGATTTGTGATCTGTCACTTTCTAAAATCGAAAATCAGTAGGTTCGCTCCTGTTTGCGTTCCCGGTTTCCAGCGTTGCGCTGTTCATCAAATCGGGCGCGGCGATCATCATTGCGGGATTGTTCGGGTTGCTGCTTGCGGCGCAACTCTCGCTGCAAATCCCGACCACGATCATAAGCTTTTCGTGCCACTTCGGAGACGCGCAGCATGTCAGATGCAGAGAAGCTACGCGTGTCGCGCAAATCGCCATTATGATCCCGGTAGATTTTGGTGAGATCGACAGAAACAAAGGGACCATTTTCGCCTTGGTTGGGCCAGATAGTGGCCTTTATATTGCCGTCGCGGATAGTGTCTTCTGGTTGATTGGTCATGATACTTCCTTTCTATCTACTATGTTTAAAATCATCACGGGCATCGCCCCTGCGGCGATTGAGCCAGGATTCGAGAAAATGGATTCTGCGTTCGCGTTCAGACTCAACCTTGCGGTCCACTGTCGTTCGCACTGCTCCATTGGCTTTTGTTTCGCGCTTGATCGTTTGCCGCACGCGCTTGGTTTTAAGAACTTCCACTTCCTTGCGCGACGCGGGGGTTTGATGAATGCGGCGGTCACGCAGGAAAGCTTCGCGGCGTGCGTCTATCGAATGGCTGCGGTCATTCGCACTCTCAAAGTCTTTATCGAGGTCCGGCTTCTTGGATGGAGTGTCAGCCATTAGCCTTTCTCCACATAAGACCATGTGCCGCTCTCATATTGGGGATAGTGCGCATATCGGGATGGAACAGGCCCGGTTCTGACATCCAGCCATTTATGCCCGAACAGGGTTTTAACCCGCACATTGTCCGCTGGTGGGTGGTAGGGGTTGGGATGATAGGTTCCCGCCATCCAGCGCTGCTCATAATAGGGTTTGCGGTCGGCAAGGATGCAATGCGCCAGACCATCAGCCTTAATAATCATTTTATCGTCAGGCAGACCCAGCACCTCTGCCGGGTCCATAAGCGCCCTTTTTTGTTTGCTGCGGTGCTGCGCTGCATATTCATAATGGGCATATTGTTGCCCGGCGCTAATCGGGTCTCCCCCATTCATCATATCGCTAATGGCGCGTTCACGGGCCAGCATGGCCTGATGTTGACGCAGGTTATCATCATATTCGAGCGTTTGCGCACCTAGTATGTCGGAGACATGCTTGGCGGTATCGATATGCCGGATGCCGTAATAGCATTGCACAGCGGCACTGGACGGGATGATAATTTCGGCATCCTTGCCCGTGGCTTTCATCTGGGCAGGACTCTGGTAAATGGCCCAAGGCCTGATTCCGATTCCGGCCCCCAGCGTGTACATCTCTGTCAGCATTGGAAAAGCACCCAAAGCAGCCGCTTCATCAATAACCCATGTTTGTTGCGGTGCGCCGGGGGCTTTGGCCTTGTAGTGCCGTGCACAAATGAAGAAGGCTTTGATGACAGGTGCCCAGTATTGCAGATATTCAGCTGGGGCCATGATATAGAAATGATAGGGTTGGTTGCCGCACAAATCAGCAAGCGAAGCGGTGAAGGGTGGCGATAGGGCAGCGCGTAACATCGGATCGCTGAGACAGGCCAGCGCCTGTTTTGCCTCTGCCAATATACCCTGAAAGCCATTGCCTTGGGTTTCCCGGCTTTCAAACAGCCATTTTTCAAATTGAACGAGCCTGTGATTGCCTGACTGGTTCATGCAGAAGGCGAAATCGCCCCATTCTTCGCTATTGGCGGCAATCATATTGATGACATCATAGATACGCGGCAACGTGATGGAGCCTTCCAGCTCGACAATCGCCAAGACGGTTTCTTTTAAAAGTTCCTGTGCACCGACTTCAAAGAAGCGCCCGTTAGAGCTACCCGAAAGCGGTTTGATATTCTGCAGAAAGGCCGCCACGTCATTGTTGAGGTTTGGATTATCGCGGGTAAAATGATCGACCGGGCTAGTCCGGTGTTGAGGCAAGCCATGTAAAAATGCCGGGTTGAAGTAGATACAGAATTTACCGACTTCCGTTTGATCCTGCGAGATTGCTGCGATCTCGCCCTTGGGGTCAAATATCAAAGCCGATTGCAAATATATGCCCGTTGCCAGAGCATTATATGAAATCTGCGAAGTCAATTTATGTGACCTTGCCCCGGCACAGGTGAGAATCCCACCCATGCCATTCGCAAGCAGCTTTTTCCGGTTATGGAATCCGACGAGCAAACTATTGCTTCTGTGTTCAAAATATCCGGCCCGGTTGATAGAGTTGTAGCCAGAAAGTTGCGCACTGCCGAAACGGTAATATTCATTATCTTGCATATTCATTCTCCAGAGCACAGCCGGGCCGGTTCCGGGAACCGTGACCGGCCCGGCTGAACGGTTTTGGATTGTGTTGAATGAAATGAGGATTGGAGGCTCGCGCGCCGCCTCCAATATCGGCCTAGACTAGCCGGAGCATTTAGCCAGCAAGGCAAGGCCGATCAGGACCAAAATGATCCAGCCCCAAGGGTCGTCTGTCTTTTTCCAGACAGTACCTACAGGTTTGTATTTAGCCATTTTATCACCTCCTTTCTGAGTAATTGAGGGTCAATCGAAGCGCCTGCCAAAAATCATTCCTGACAGACGGGCGGAAAACAGGCGGAGCGTCAACGCGAGAGCCATTCGACACCCGCCAAAAGTGATCGCGGCGCTAAGCGCGGCCCAAGGCAGCCAGACCAGACCTGCCAGCGTAGGGCCATAGTTATCGTATGTGTAGGCTTCGGCGGCTGAGATTGTCGTGTGGAACGCCAGTGGGGCTGCAAAGAATGTCAGCAAGACAGCGCTTGCCGTGGCGATCATATCGCTGCCCTTATCAAAGGCATTGCGGCCTGAATTTCTCGTTCCTCTGGGCATAGGCAATACTCCTTGCTCCGAAAAGCGTGTGACTTTTTGATTTAACAAATATCGTGTTCCGGCTAAGACGAAACGATGTCTATCACCGGTGATAATGAAGACACATCCAAGAGTCCTGCCAACGTTGTTGGCATCGGGGCCAAACCTGTTGGCAGCACTGCAAATATTCCAGCGGATCGTTACCCTGTAGAATGGATGGATTTATGTCGCGAAATTCTTGTCGAATATCAACAAGCACTCGCTGATCAGTTCGGAGAAGAGATAACATTAGGGCAAGTCCGTGATCGGATCATGCGAGAGTTTGACATATACGAAGATAATAAGCGGATTGAGCGGGATGGTAGGCTCAGGCGACAGGACGTTGAACACTATATCAATAATTCGACATACCCGAATCCGCACAAATTCAAGTTTATCGACAAGTTCATCCGAGAAGAAACCTTAAAAGAGAATTCATTGATAGGTCAGTCCCGGATCAAACTAATTATCATGAATGAGAAAACACAATTAGAATCCTTCAAAAAAGGATACTTTCCAAAACGCCAGAGACAAACCGAGGCGTTGCATGACTGCGTTGAAATATACACAGAAAAGCTATTCGTTCTTGATAGTCAGCACATCAAAGAAGGCAGCGATAGCTTCGCCCTATATGTTAAGAACCGCGAGCATGGTCTGTTTAGGGTGGTAGCTTTCAACTACACCACAGATATTACCACGCCGTATGAGCTAATATCAAAAAGTGTTATTTATCACGGTTGCTTTGTTCCAATGCTCCAAACCAATTCAGACTTACTAGGAAATGCAGTTGTCGGAATGTGTCATCTGTCACATGGACGAGTCAATGCCAGTAGCGACATCAACAACCTGATTTCTTCGGTTACGAAAATCAGATTAGCGAACATGAGATGTGATCAAGGAACTGGTCGAGTAGACTGTATGACTGTGCGTAGTTTAAGTGATACAAAGTTTGATATCAGATGGGGGTTTGCCATTGATCATCGGCCCAATGGCTATTTGGTGAATTTGAATAAGGATCGCAATAGTGGTCAATCAAACCCCAATTTGTACCCTATGAATATTGAGCCACATCACATTGATTTATTGAACAATTTGCATAACGATTATATGCTATGGTAGTATTAAATGTGGAATCTGATGATGGAAGAAATTTTAGTAATCCAAATATTTTCTACGCTGCAATAAACAACGATGTCGGCGAACTTTCATCTGCCATAAACGAAGGGCAGTCGTTAGCTGATATCCAAGATGAACAAACACTATATACGCCGATACACGTTGCAAGCATTCACAACAGCCTAGCGTTCCTTCAAGCTGCCGAAAATCTCGAATATGACCCTTGGACTAGAGACAGTTTGCAGAGGTTGCCTATCGATCACGCAGCGGCTTTAGGCTTCAAAGACATTCAGAAGCTACTCTTGGAAAAAATGTATCCTCCCGGATGGGATAAGGATACGGTTGTCCCTTTTGATAAATTAGAACGGTAAATTACTCTCCACGCTCAGATAACTTTTCGTTAACCATTTTTTCACTGTTATCATGGGACAATATTAAGGTAAAAAGCCTGATATACGGGCATGCGGGGGAGAATGGCGGGAAGCGGAAAATCAGCAGAATCTTATTATACAGCGGCGCAAAAAGTGCCGACTTCCTTCCTGAGTGATATCTTTGCTAATCCCGATACAGAATTGACAATCTCGGCTGCGGCTGAAGCCCGGAATAATGAACAATTAGGCCAAGCCAGCGGCTCCGTTGACGGACGCATTGCTATTGGTGTTGCACAGGCCAACCGCCGCCGGGGTGAGCGGGACGAAAAGGCGAAAGCAAAAGCCCGGGCCAATGATAATGTGCTTGCTGCGATCCTTGATGATATCGCTCGGATGGAAAGCGACCTTGCAAATCAGTATGGAGCCAACTTCGCAGGCGATTTATTGGCTGACTTATGCGCCAAGGGTCTTATCGAAGATGATGAATATACTCGTATAATGGCGATTGAAGGTGATACCGAACGCAGACGGGCCATCGCGCTGCGGATTCAGGAAGGGTTGAATAACGGCACAATCAAGCCCGACGACCTCAAAGGTCATCCATGGGCGAAAGACTGGTTAAAGGAACATGGAAAAGCCACCGCTGAAATGACCCGACAGGCTGCCCGTCATGAACGCGGAGAGATTTCCGCCAGCGCGATCAACCGGGATGCGAAAGATGAAGTGAAATATTCCGTTGTTGAACGGACACCTGATCAACAAAGCGAAGCTGAGGTCGCAACTGTGCAAGCCGATCAATCAAAAGATACAGCGGCAGATGATGAAACCGCACTTACCAATAATGTTGATCTGTCGGCTATGTTTAAACCTCTCTAATTGCTCGATAAAAGTGCGCGTGCGGTTTTGGCTTCAGCTATTACGCCACGCAAAGTTTCAACATTTGTTGCTTCCAGTATATTAAGTGGGCCGTCCTTACTCCATGACAAGCCAGCGATCTTGAAGTTTATACCCGTTCCCTTTGGCCCATTATCATAGTGAACGAAACAACGCGCCTCTACGCCATTATGCTTGAGGGCATCTACAAGCTTATTACCCAAAGTATGAGCAGCATCCATAGTCAATGTGCGTCCCGGAAAAATCGAAATACCAACAGCACCGATATTCTTCTTTGAATAATCGTGTGCGCTAAAAGAAGCGTCTACCTGCCGCCCGGTTGATGTTCTAAACAATGGCGAGCAGCGTTCAGATGGCTGTGATGCGCCTTGCGATTGCCCGACTGCACCTCCTGAAATTGTCATCGTCAACATTGCGGCGAGTATCAGATGACTTGTCGCTGTGACCTTGATTTTGAAGCTGTTTTTCATTCGCCAACTTTGGCGAAGTGCAACAGTTATGAACAAAATGTTGCAGGTCTATTTCTTGTATTTCATTGACTTAAGAGTCTTTGCGGGTTCGTCTCATAGGGAATGAAATTCAGAAAATCCAGCATTCATGCGGATTACAGAACGCTTCGCCGCAACAGACTGTTCATGTTCGTTGCGGCCCAATGGAGGAAAAGAAAATGCCCTTAGATGAAATGACCGATTGGTCAGTTTTTAATGCACTGGGTCAGCGCAAATATTTATCCGAGCGCGAACGCAGAGCGGTATTAGAATATGCGGACACGCTCACTACTAAGAAACGGGTTCTGATTTATCTGCTACTCTATACGGGCTGCCGGATCAGCGAAGCGCTGAATTTTAGTAAGCTTCATCTGGACGCAGACCAGAACGTCGTTGTGTTGATGACGCTCAAACGCCGGAAACAGCATTTTCGCTGCTTGCCGATCCCTGAATTTCTCACTCAGATGTTACTGGAACTGGAATACGAAGAAGATGGAAGGTTTTGGACCATTCACCGCGTCACAGCGTGGCGATGGGTAAAGGACGCGATGGCAGCATGTCAGATACGCGGCCCCATGGCGACATGCAAGGGCTTGCGTCATGGCTTTGGCATCTGGGCAGCAACGCAATCTGTGCCGCAAAATATCATCCAGCGATGGATGGGCCATGCGCAGCCCGGCACTACGGCAATCTATCTCAATGTAGTGGGCAAAGAAGAAAGAAGGTTCGCAAGGCGCATGTGGGAACCGAAATATCCAGAGCTAAGACTGGCGGCGTAAGCAGAGCGCAGAGCATGGGACAGATGGTGCATGGCAGGTCAGATTGAGAGAGGGGATAGGGGAATGATCAGATTTTGGCTTGCGCAAGATGTGCGCTGTAATACAGCGCATCTTGTACTCCGGTGCTCCGCACCTCCGGCAAGGGAAACCCCTGCGCGGTTTTCCGTTGCATCCTTTCCGGGCTTTGGCGTCTTACGCCAACAGATAGCGTTACCAGCTATCCGGCTATTGGTTGAGGTGCCGCAGGCCCGAGCTCTTGGATGAACTGGCTGGCGTGAAGGAAGGCATCGCCATATTGTTGTTGAGCTGGGGTTATTCCGACTTGAAGAGCATCGGCAACCGGCATGTGCTGACAATAAGTCAGTACAAGTATTCCCGGTTTTCCATCTTGCGGAGAGGCTTTTACGCGAGTTATTCCAACATAAAACAGGCGTCGCTGCTCTTCGAAATAGCGAAGTTGCTCAGCAGGAGTCATATTCTCATCAGCTGGCCTCGGGAGCAGTCCTTGAACACAGCCTGCAATTATCGTTACTGGTGCGCTCAAACCCTTACTTTTGTGCAAACTCATAATTCGAACTTCTTCAACCTCGTCGGGAATATCTGGCTGTGATATCGAATTTGACAGTTCACGAACAAAGACTTGTCGATCCTCATCACCAAATTCTTCAAGAACCTCCAAAGCGAGAGCTCTAATATCTTGGCAACTTTCGTCCCCATCCGGAAACAGTTCATTAACGACTGCTCCCAGATCTAGTTTTGATTCCAAACCCTCCAGAATTTCGGCTATTTCCACAAATGATGTCATCAAACCACCAGTATAAGGGATATGTAAGTGCCCGGATTGCAATTCCAGCATGGTATCCCAAGGCGAGTTACCTGTATTCTCGCAGTGATTGCGGATACGGCGATAACCTGCTGCATTCCAACTATTGCCGTCGACGCCGACTAACCAACGCAACGCCACTCGGTCTTGTCGATTAACGAACAGTTTGAGCAGCGCAAAAGCTCTTTGAGCTTCTTCATGGTGTAATTCCGACTCCGCATAATAGGATTTTGTTGGAACATCGTTTTCTAATAGCGCTTCATATATAGGCGTACCAAATGCCCTGCTTTGAGTTAGCAACAAAATATCACCGGGTGGAGTGCCGTTATCAATCATCTCGGCTACCAGGCTTACTACTCCAGAAACCTCTCCAGCTATTGTTTGGTATTGAATGATTCTTACATCGCCCACACCATTTTCTGGCATTGGATTGAGAACCCGTGGAACCGGCCGTATAGTATTGCGTTGGATCAAGCTGTTTGCCATTTCAACAACAGTGGTTGGACAGCGGCGGCATTCATCAAGACTCAAATCAGCTATGTTTGGGTTGGTGCCTATCCAATCTTGAATTCCATTGGGATGTGCATGCTTAAAACTATATATCGATTGATCATCATCTCCAACAATGCACACATCAGCAGCATCAGACAAAAGCTCAACAACACTTTGCTCGGCCCGATTTAGGTCCTGATACTCATCCACGAGAATATGCGAATATTCAGATCGTTCCTGTGCGGCTGGATTGGAAGATAGATATTGATGAACGAAGGGAATAACTTCTCCGATCAACATACATTCGTGAAAACTCAGCCAGCTTAGCAAATCTGCTTGAAAGGCTATATCGGCGGCGTTTTGCGAGAATCCAGGTTCCTCATTCTGCAAACGAGCCCAAGCCGCTTCATAGGCCAGCCTCAATTTCTTAACTTTTTTCTTCCCTCCGTGTGCATCCTTCAGATCACATATGAGAGGTTCAAGTTCAAAATCATTTAGTGGACGAGGGATGCGATCTGTCGCATTCAAAACATGATTTCGCATCAACATTCGTAGTGCTAAACTATGTAGTGTTGTGCCTTGTAGTTGTTCGCAGCCCTGGACATTCATTCCCATCAGTTCTCGATGCAAGTCTTCAGCCGCAACGCGGGTGAAAGTTACAGGGAGAATTAAGGCGGGATCAATGCCGCTTTCCAACAAACGAGCTACTCTGCGTTTCATAGCAAAAGACTTTCCTGTGCCCGGGCCTGCCACCACGCGCACCCGGCTGTTGTCAGAAGCAGCAATCGCATAGGCTGACGTGTCCGGTTGTAATCCATCAAACCAAGGCATTGTCAAAAGTCTCCGTTTTAGTTGGGCTAAGTAGATTCGCTGTTAACTGAACTGCGCATTTGTGTGCTGTTTTTCTTAAAAAATCTACCGCTATCGAATAATTAGACATTTATCTAAATATACGACCCTATCTAAGGCAGTGAGAGAATAGTAGTTTCGGTATTATAATTCATCTATCTTACATGCTACCGGCTCGATATAATTTTAGTATGGCATTGCGGCTCCAATTTGAAGTCAATGGACTGAAATTATCAATACTCATTTGATCTTGGCATGATATCTACAGCTACTGAAATCACTACTCTGGAGTGTTAAATGGAAAAGCTTGGAACAATCAAAACCGCAAAAGAACTTTGGCCTGAACTTATTCAACGGGCGGGCCTGACGAGTGCCAAGGCTGGTTTAATGGGGCCTTATGATGAGGGCCTTATTACCTCATTAAGAGAACAACTCTTTCCAGAAAGTGACGAAGATTTTGCTGATTTAATCGATCATTCTGACCTAACCGCCGAAGCTTTGCTGCGTGCTTTTTTTTCTTGTCTAGAGCCCTTTGCTAGAATGAAACAGGATATCCTTGAATTACTTACAGATGCCGGTGCTCACGGTAGTGCGGATAAATTGCAAATTCGTTTTCATTTTGATGAAGATAGCTCTCCTCTAGATATGCTCCTTAGCAACTTTCGTTCTCAAATGGAGGTTTTTGCAGAAGCCTTAGCGCCAAGCTTGCCTCATGTTGAATATAAAAATCTTTGGGCGCTGGCTAAAGCCGGATTTGAAGATACCTCTCCTTTTGTTTCAAAAAGAGCCGAAGCGACGCGTCCAAGTGCAGTGCTAGCTTGGATCAAAAATTATAACCGAGGAGCTAGTTTTCAGCCTTTAGCTAAAGGCTGGGAAACAGGTGATGATGAATTGGATGCAAGGCTAAAACGAGTTGTAACACTCATGAACACTTTGTTAGGTCGCTTTTCGGTCTATGGAAATAATCATCAAGAATTGCAGGCGGCAGCCGGTAAACACAAAGAGGTGCAAAATGAAACGGGCTTTTCGGTCCAAGATCTTTGGATTATCGAAAGTGACTATTGGCCTGAAGCTGTTGCGAGATGGCTTTGTCAAGTCCACGCTGCTATAGCCGAATCAGATGAAGATAGACTCCTAAAAATTTGCAATAGAGTTGATGAAGTTCTGCCGGAATCTGGCGATTTCGTTGAGTCGTCCGTCAGGACTTTAGAGGATATTCTTGATCTTCCCATATGGAAACATCGCCATGAAGTTTATGCCGTTTGGCTTGGCGCGCAAATGTATCATGCGTTGCGCTCTGCGGGGTGGAATTTTCGTTTTCATCTCAACAACGGGCGCTTGGAGTTTGCCTTTAGAGGTGTTCATCTAGCGACGCTGTTGCGCGGTGAGAACGAGCCGGAGTTATTTTGGTGGACAGAACTGAGGACTCTCCATTCCGACTTGCCGAATAATCGCCGCAAAAATGGCATTCAGCCAGACTATCGTATTAGACGTGCGCCTTTGTCAGATAGAGACACAGATATACTAGTCGTGGAGGCAAAACAGCACCTTCGATCTAACAACAAAGAGTTTAGAGAGGCTATTGAAGACTATTCTTATGCCTGCCCCAATGCTGGCGTTCTTCTCGCAAATTATGGCCCCTGTAGTCCAAACCTCTTGCCAGCGATCACCGAAGCAGCAAGGAAAAAGTCAGCCGCCTATGGCGGCATGAATCCGAGTGAACCTGAAATCATCGATGGTTTTAGAAATGATCTTGGACAAGTAGTAGATCGTGCTCTTGAGGGTGAAGTAAGCGCAGTTTTTGAACGAAACCTCAAAATCACATTAACTTGGGGCGAAGAACCCGCCGATCTTGACCTGCATGTGTTCAATCATGATGGGAGACACGTTTATTACGCTGATAGAGATGATAAGGACGTTGAATTAGGAGACGATATCCAGTCAGGCTATGGTTCAGAAACTGCAACTTTGACTGGTGAAGGCTGTTATACAATCGCTGTTCATCAATACAGCGAGGACGGGACGTTCGAAACGTCCAATGCCGCAGTAGAGATAGCTCTTGGACATCTACATATGCGCTCAATAGAACGATTGACGGTTCCAAAGGGGATAGGCCATTGGTGGCACGTAGCGACGATTGATCTGTCTAAGTACCAAATTGTACCGCTTACGAAACGTTCCAGCGATCCGCCAACAGCTTTTGACTAAGGGTTTCACCCTCGCGCGCGCAAGGCATCCAAGCGTATCCACAGCAAAGCTGCGGAGCCTCGTTCGGAGCCTCCTTGACGCTTGCTACCCCATTTCCGATGCAGGCATGGGTTTTAAGGCGCGGCGCAAGCTAGCGCTTCAAACCCAACACTGAATTTACTGCGAAATAGCTGTCCAAAATAAAATCTCGACCAATAGTCTATTCTTGCTTTTCACTTATTTGGCATTAGCTTTCGCAATTCATCAAAATTAAAAGGGGTAAGAATTTGAAGCCCACCATCTTTATCGGCTCGACTAGCGAACATGAAGAAGTAGCCAGAGCACTAGAACTAAATTTGGAAGGGAAAGCCGAAGTTAATATTTGGGCGCACTCTTTTCGACCTGGCAGAACAGTTTTTGATGAACTGGTCAGTTTTTCTCAAACATACGATTTTGCAATCCTGATCACAACACCGTTGGATGCGGTTACGAGTAGGGATGTTGAACAACTAGCTCCTCGCGATAATGTTGTTTTTGAGCTTGGCTTGTTTTTGGGGGCGCTGGGGAGAGATAGGGTTTTTGCTGTCACAGAATTTAACAAGCCTTCCAAAATTATGTCAGATTATTCAGGTGTAACTTATCTGACGTATGATGGGCACAGATCAGATAACGACCTGACTAAAGCGCTTAGTCCTGTTTCTACACAGCTTATGATGCAAATAGGAAAAGTTGGAAAAAGAAATGATAACCCCCTTCCTTCTGTTAACGAGTTTTCCGGGGAATTGATTGGACTTGAAAGGATATATGATAGCTTTAACCTTGCCCGAGATGATATTTATTCTGACTTGAAGAGCACCAAGGGGCCAAT
The DNA here is from genome assembly GCF_051668705.1 of Parasphingorhabdus sp. DH2-15. Classification (GTDB taxonomy): domain Bacteria; phylum Pseudomonadota; class Alphaproteobacteria; order Sphingomonadales; family Sphingomonadaceae; genus Alterisphingorhabdus. The sequence goes on from NZ_CP196351.1 coordinate 449,785, forward strand.
CCGAATTTTCATACACATAGCCTCGCAAGACATAGGCATCAGTGGGTCTTTTTTCGATGTATTGGATGAAGTCGCCAAGAGCGGAAATGTGGATATGCGGGTTCTGCACGCGTCCATAAATTCACCTCTGTTTAGAAAAGAAAGACTCATCTCGATAGGAAAAGACTTTAGGAGGGTGATGCATTCGCTCGAATATGCAACGAATTCACTAAAATCGCTGGAGGAAGCAAAAAACTCATCACTGAGACGCAGGTCGCATGACTTCCCGTTTGTTTGGCGACTATATTTTGTTTTTGATCGGCTGTATTTGATGCCATATTTTAGCGATAAAGACGCCGTAAGGCATTCGCCCGTGCTGGTTTTTGGTCGTTCAAAGAACTCGCTTTATCATGTCTTTAAAGAATGGTTTGATCACGCTTGGACTACTTCGTCTCCTGAGAGAGTATCATTAGATGATGTAGTTTCGCCTGCCACACCAGCAGGCGCCGCCCTATTTCTTAAGTGGCAGGGCAAACATGTTTTTGGGATACCTAAACGCGATTTTGAAGCTAATCCCAACCGATTAAGGTTTTATGGTATTGGAGGGAAACGTAATTCCGGTAGCGAATCTTTCGAACAATGTGCAATTCGAGAAGCAAATGAAGAATTGTCGGGTGCTTTAGCAAGCCTTGAAAGTGCGGATTCTACCGATTTTGTGAGCTACGATGGAACCACGCGCCGGGTTTCTATATATAATTCAGAAACCGTTCCGGCTTTGATTATGGAGAAGGCTGATCATTCGGGACTTGGCTTGATGTCAGTTGACGCCGATAACTATATTCTGGTCGCATATAATGGTGTGCTGAGACAGGAGCCGAAGCCAAGTCGAGAGTTGGCGGCTGTAATCCTTGTGCCGGACGAATGCCTCAATCGGTTTCACGACGTACCTGTATTAACTCTTGCGGAAGTACTGAGTCTGGGCGGAGAAATTTCAGCACAAGACGGTATTAAAATAGAGGAGGAAACGTTGCTTGTGCCGCATGGAACGGCTACCTATGCAATTAGAAAGTTAGTCGGGGACTAACAATCTGAGCTGTTTGAGAGAGCCTTTGAGGCAACTAATCTAAAAGCATCTCTAACGCCTTTTAGATCAAATCATCTATATCGACATTGAGTGCATCGGCGATTGCCGAGAGTGTCTTGATGGAGCCTTCCTTGCGGCCCCGCTCTAACTCGCAGATCGTCGTTTTCGAGACGCCAACAGTATCGGCAAGAGCCTGCTGCGTCAGGCCGCGATATTCACGGAATACACGGATAGGGGATTCACCGCTCACCATGCGGCGGACCAGCTCCGCAGGGAGCAATTCTTCATCCAGACGCAGGGCTTGGTCGAGCGCTGCGATATCAAGCCGTTCTTCCATAGACTCCTTGAGCGCATTGAGTTCAGCAAGCAAGCCTTCAAACTCTCGCTTTGGTATCTTCACAAATCCGTTTTCGGTCACATAATCCATTGTCTTATCCTATTTATACACATCGCCGCGTGGCCCAACTCTGATAACGATCAATTCCATATCGACGGTATAGATCGCCCGGTAAGTGCCAATACGAAGTCTCAAATAGCCTTCACGTCCGGCAAGTGTTTTAATATCAAGCTCGGAAACATCTCCGGCTTCTATTTTGTCAAAAGCCGCAAAGAAGCGAAGGGCCATATTGCGAGGCATCTTACGCAAGGCTTTGGCGGCATTTTTCCTTATCTTCATAATCTATGTTAGCTTAAGGCTAACAAAAAGTCAAGTTTGACCTTTTGCGCCAAGCTACCTCTCTCGGTCTAAGTTTCGTTGTTGTTCTCTGTTCGACAGTGAGCGCCTTGTTTCGATAAATTGCCGCCGCGCCTCTACAATCTTATCTGCTTTGGAAGGTGTGCGGTCAGCGGCCTTGTCGAAACCTGTTTTGACATTGGGTGCATTGGGGAGGCGGCGCTGATTATCCTTGCCGTCCATATCGTGATAGCGCTCAGTATCCTTTTGCAGTTCATGGGTTGTTTTATGATTTTGGGTGCGTTCGGTTTTTGCCGATAGGCGCAGTGCGTTGCGGTTCTCTTGTTGTTTGAAGATGAGTGCGTCGCGTTCGGTCTGATCGCGTTGCTGGGAAACCGCCAGTTCAAGGCGATGTTGTTCGGTGAGGCGCCTATGTTCACCGCGCAGCCTGTCCCATAACCCGCCCAGTCCTTTGCGGAATTGCGTCTGCCTTTGCTTTTGCTCGGTGTCCTGGCGCAATCGCAAGCGTTCATCAAATGCCAGCCGTTCAGCGCGTTGGTCAGCAACCAGCCTGTCTTTTTCTTGCAGGAAGCGGTCGCGTAGAAAAGTGCTTTTGCGTTCCTGCTCAGCTTGCAGCCGGGAGAGCATAAATTGCATATCATGCGCTATTGCCGCCTTGGCTTCATCAACGCTTTGCAAATCTTGCTTGTCACCAAGGCGCTCTTTGATTTGTCTGGCTTTGACTCCAGCCTTCCTGCCGATGGAATAAACCTCACCATGATAATCGACAGCTACGTAGCTTTTGCTGTCACCACACGCCAGCCAGTAGCCGCGTTCTTTTAGAGCATGTTCAAATGTAGCTTTAGTATCTGAAATCATCCACGCATCAGAAATCGCGTCTGCTATGTCGCGAGGGTCTTTATCTATCCGCTTCGCTTGTTGCCAATCTTCCAACGTAAAGTTGCGCGGATCGGATTTTGAACGATCTGCAAAGCCTTCTGGCATTTTCCAGCCATGTTCGCGGTGTAATTCACGAGCAACATCTTGCAGCTTGTTCTTGTGAAAGGATAGCTGTCTGGCTTTCATCGTCTCAGGATCAATACGCGACCAGACCGCATGAGCATGGCGGCGACCATCTTTTTCATGAAAGACAATGGCGCGGGGCTGACCATCCAAACCAAGCTCAGATTCCGCCTGTTCAATGGCTCGCTCAAAATCCTGCGTTGAGACTTTGGCATCCGGCGGCGGATTGAGGGACAAGGAGAACAGAAATTGCTTACAGCGTGTTCCGCGAGAGATTGCATAGGCTTCCTGAAAGGCTCCATCTAAATCCTCAGACATAAAGCCGCTCAGTTCATGCACTGTTACATGGTCATTTTCATCTTTCATAAGGTGTTGCGCCAGATCACGCGCACCGCCACGAGCATTGCCGACCAGTATCATGAGCGCAGCCCCAAAGCCCGGATCAAAGCGGCATGGATACCGTCAATCGTCGAACAGGCGTTATTGATGGCTGCGATAGCCTCAGGACTTTCCGGTAACGCACCTAATCGGGCCGCTTTTGAAAGTTCACGCAGGCTTGGCGCTATGTCCGACTGTCCTAGCCACGCCAGTATTTGCGCCAGTTCCTTCTGATTGGCTTTCGGACGACACAGCTTCTTTCCTACAGGCTTGGTCCCTAGAAGCTTGAACCGGATATATGGCCCCAATGACAGCGGACCCGCTTCACGTTCCAACTGCGCGCGATCTTCATCTGACAATCTAATCGAGAAGGGTTTGCCCTTACCGCGATGGCGAGCAGGACGGATCAGCACACCCGACCCGCAAGCATCTGCAAATGTCTCAACAACTTTTTGGGAGCCGGGCCGCCTCATAACCCTAGCTCCTCTAATTCGGGTTCCAGCGCTTTAAGCTGGTTTTCCCAGTCTGCTAATTCATCAAAAAGGGTGTTTAATGTTTGTGCCTCTAGGGGCACCATTTTTCCTATCCTTGCCGCTATTTTCTCCGCTGTGCTTCGTGGCAGCTGCAAGCTGACGGTCGCTCTTCGGGTTCGGTCTTGCGTGTTCATTCACGCTAACTGACGATATTATATCGCAGACCTGATTAAAAAGGCGTGGTAATCACCCTGTATGACGAATCATGTTTCTGAGGGTTATCAGCTTGTCACCTTTGGTGACGAGAAAGAGCCTGTCATTATTATTGATGATTTTAGCAGTCAGTTCGCAGCACTTAAGCTGTTGACCGAGCAAGCGGATTATTCCCCCGTTGCTGGCGGCTATCCGGGTATCAGAGCGCCAGCATCACCAGCATATTTGCGCGAACGGCAGGATATGTTCGCCCAGATTTTGCGGCAGCATTATGACTATTCATTTGGCGCTGATATTCAGGGAATGGATTATTCCATAGTCACCACACAGCCCGCGGCACTCTCCCAAGCACAGCGCATGCCGCATTATGATGATGTCGCGCCTGACCTGCTTGCCTTATTGCATTATGTGAATTGCCCTGATGATGGTGGCACCGCCTTTTATCGCCATAAGGCTACGGGTTATGAGACGGTCAGCAGTGAGCGCGAAGACCATTATGCAAAGGTTCTGAAAGAAGAAATGGCGCAATATGGCGACTTTCCTGAAGCCTATATTGATGGTGATAATGCGCGGTTTGAGAAAATTGGTGAAGTGCAGGCCAAACCGAACCGCATGGTTATTTATCGTGGACGGACATTGCATTCGGGCTGTATCAGGCAGGGCGTTAATTTTTCAGCTGATCCGAAACTGGGGCGTGTCACAGTCAATATATTTATGACGGATGCGCGGTGACAGCCGTTCCTTGAGAAGCGGTTTACTGACAATTTTGAGTATAGCTAAACCATCGATACTGATCAGTTGAACTTTATTAATGACAACGTTATCATTGCGCTTTTTCAAGGGAGTGAGTTTGTGATACGATATGTGGTGCCATTTTCATTAGCGCTTTGTTTGCTAGGTTGTTCTCCGGCGGTAGAGGATAATGCAGCTCAGTCAGCGGACGATATTGCTGCAAAAGTGCCCGCCGGTCTTGAGACACAGATTCTCTCAGCCAAAAACGCCAAAACCAGTGCGGAGCAATGGGGCAGATTTACTGAATATTTTGCTGGCGAAACCGAGGGTGTCACTGATCTTCTTTCAGGCGTGGCAGAGATCAAGCCGGGTATGGAAATCCATCCGCCGCACAAGCATGCAGAAGAGGAATTTCTGATGGTGCTGGAAGGGAAGGGTACATGGACCCTAGGCGATAAGGAATTTCCCGCTGAACAAGGGGATATGCTCTATTCGCGCGCTTGGGATGTGCATAATATCTCCAATACAGGCGACACGGTTTTGAAATTCGTTTTCTGGAAATGGCATTCTAAAGGGACAAAGCGTCCTGTCGATCCAGCGCAGTGAGCATTTGCGCGCAGTCTGGCATGGCAAGGCAGCTATGGCTTAGATCAAAGCTATTATGGCTTGGCACCATCATGCTTTGCCTCAGCCTCACAGCCTGCGCTGCAAAACCCGCGCCTGCGCGTCCCTTAGCGGCACCTCTGACTACTAAGCCCGACATTATCCAAGCCCAACAATGGCATCCAATAACTTTGGATTTTGCAGGCCCGACCTTGCATGAAAAAGGATCGCTAAATCCCTTTACCGATTATCGTTTATTGGTGACTTTTGTTCAGGGTGATAAGCAGATAATAGTGCGGGGTTATTTTGCTGCTGATGGTGATGCAGCCAATACGGGTGCTGTCGCAGGTAATATCTGGCGCGTACATTTTGTTCCAGAGCTTTCGGGCCGATGGGGATATACCGCACAGCTTCACACAGGCACTGATATCGCCCTAAGCAATGTGCGCGATCAGGGTCAGGGCGTAGCTTTGCAGAATGATAAGGGTGTGCTGGATGTGCAATCTGTAGGATTGGACGCGAGGAGGGAAAGTGATAGTCTTTATGGCCGCGGCGTTTTGCAAAAATCTGGCCGCTATTTGCGGTTTTCGGGCAATGGCGCCTTTTGGATAAAGGGCGGTACAAACAGCCCGGAAAACCTGCTCGGTTATCAGGATTTTGATGGCACTTATCGTCAAAGGGCGGACGCCCGCAAAGGCGAGTCCGCAATCAATGAGAAACTGCATGGCTATGCCCCGCATTTGCGTGATTGGCGCGAGGGTGACCCTGTCTGGCGCGGTGATAAGGGCAAAGGACTGATAGGGGCGGTTAATTATTTGGCCGATCAGGGCATGAATGCGGCCTATATGCTGACCATGAATGTCGATGGTGATGGCAAGGATGTATGGCCATGGCTGGAACCAGATGATCCCAGCCGCTTTGATGTCAGCAAATTGGCGCAATGGGATATTGTTTTTGCGCATATGCAGAAGCGCGGCGTGGCATTGCATCTGGTTATGCAGGAGCGTGAAAATGAGCTGATGCTGGATGGCGGTGATACCGGACGTCTTCGAAAATTATACTTTCTTGAGATGATTGCCCGCTTTGGGCATCACCCTGCATTATTTTGGAATTTGGGTGAGGAGAACGGCCCTGTCCATTGGGATCCGCAAGGGCAGAATGATCAACAGCGCATTGCCATGGCCGACTTCCTCTATGATGCTGACCCCTATCGCCATCCTATATTATTGCACACCCATGCGGAGGCGAAAGATAAGGATATTTTGCTGACGCCTTTATTGGCTCTGCCATCTCTGGATGGTTTGTCTTTTCAGGTCGCCGAACGAGAGATGGTCAATGCCGAAACCAGAAAATGGCACCGCTTAAGCGCACAGGCGGGAAATGCCTGGCTCATCACCATGGATGAGATTGGCAAATGGCAAATTGGCGCGCGAGCCGATATTGATGACCCGAGACATGACAGTTTGCGGCGACACGCTTTATGGGGGCATTTGCTGGCTGGCGGGGCAGGTGTAGAATGGTATTTTGGCGCACATCAACGTGGCAATGACCTGTCCACCGAAGACTGGCGCAGCCGCGCAGAATTATGGCGCCAGACGCGGCTGGCGATGGATTTTTTTGAAAGCGAACTGCCCTATTGGCAGATGGAGCCCTGCGCAAAGGCGCCGCAGGCCTATTGCTTCGCAAAGTCTGGCGATATCTATGTTTATTATGTTGGTGAGAATGTGCCTGCCATGACGGCATTTGCCGTCGCGCCAGGTGATTATGCCGTGCGCTGGTATGATCCGCTAACAGGGCTTTTTGCCAATGATGGTGCGGTCGAAACCATCACCATAAACACAACATTACCGGTCTTAGCGAAGCCACCCGATAAGGGCAGAGACTGGGTTGCGATCTATAAGCGCCAATAACCGAACAGAGCGCACCATAAAAGAATGCGCCAAATAACGGAGAGACTAAGTTGGAAAGTTTTGAGGCAGCGCGCCCGCTCTTGGCGACATTGGCTGGCGTATCGGGGTTGTTGGTTCTTATTCTCTGGAGAAAAGTTCCGCCTTTCCCTGCCTTGCTGGTTGCAGCCATGTTTACTGGCTTAGCCGCCGGTCTGGCGCCTGATGCCGTGTTGAAGTCCATCACTGATGGCATGGGCGGTGTGCTCGGTTTTATCGCCATCATTGTAGGGTTAGGGGCCATATTTGGCGCTTTTCTGGAAGCAACCGGGGCGGCTCAGGCTCTGGCGCAATATATGACTGGTGACAGAAAGCCGGGTGCAGCGGGCGTGGCGATGGGTTTTGTCGGGATTGTGATTGCCATACCCGTTTTCTTCGACGTTGGTTTGATCCTGCTTTTCCCTCTCGTGCAAGCATTAGCAAGTAAGGCAAAGAAGCCGACCATGTATTTTGGTCTGCCATTGCTCGCCGGTTTGGCCACTGCCCATGCCTTTATTCCGCCAACCCCCGGTCCTGTCGCTGTTGCGGAAATTCTGGGCGCTGAACTGGGCCTTGTCATTCTCTTTGGTCTGATCTGCGGTATTCCCGCCATGCTGATAGGCGGCCCCGTCTATGCTGGCTGGGCAGAGAAAAAGAGCTGGCTCGTCCATAAGGGCTTTGCGGATAATAGCTTAGAAAAAACCATGACAGCAGAACCATCTGTAAAAGTGGACACAGTTTTGGCGCTGAAAGGCATTTTTGCCATCATGGTGCCGATAATATTGATTATTGCTGCTGCGATATTAAAAGTATCGGGCGCGAATTGGGGCGTATTTGGCGCTATACTATCTTTTTTGGGGCATCCCTTTGTCGCGTTAATGATTGCCTGTCTTTTGGCCTATTATATTTTGCGGCCTAACGATGAAGAAGGCGCGGCGCATTTGCAAGACACTCTGTCTCGTGCGGCTGAACCTACAGCGATTATTCTGTTGGTCACAGGGGCTGGCGGTGCTTTCAAACAGGTATTGGTGGACACAGGGGCTGGCGCTGCACTGGCAGAAGCGACATTGGCATTAGATATGGGCGCTATCACGGCAGGCTTTATTCTCGCGGCCATCACCCGCGTTGCGCAAGGTTCGGCAACGGTTGCGATGTTGACCGCTGCGGGATTATGCGCCCCTATTGCCGTTGCCGCTGGATTAGGGCCGGTTGATCTGGCGTTGATGACCATAGCGATAGCATCAGGTGCCAGCATCCTTAGCCATGTGAATGATTCCGGTTTCTGGCTTGTTTCACGTTTCTTTGATCTATCAACCGATGAAACACTCAAGAGCTGGACAATAGCGTCCACTCTGGTGGGCGTAACCGGCTTTGTGATTACCCTAATTCTCGGGGCTATTTTCTAATGCGGTCAAGACATTGTCGATAATCTGATGGACCGGATTATTGGCTGATATCCTGATCGCCTCTTTGGGAACATCAAGCGCGTCCAACTGGCTTGAGAGCAGGCTGGACGGCATAAAATGATCCGTGCGTATTTTCAGGCGTTGCGATAGATCGTCTTCCGGAACATCCAAAAATACGAATTTCACCAAGCGTGATGTGCCGGTTTTAAGAGCCGACTGAACATAGGGCGTAAGCGCAGAACAGGCCAATATGGCCGTATCATGGTCAAGCCTGGCAATAGCCGTTTTCAGATTGGCGAGCCACTCTTTGCGATCATTATCCGTAAGCGCAGTGCCAGCGGCCATTTTGTCTTTATTGGCTTGCGGGTGATAATCATCGCCCTCAACCATTGGCCAGCCACTATGCCGTGATAGTGCGGCACCGATTGTGGATTTGCCACAACCGGATGGCCCCATCAGCACAATTAGCTTCTGCATAACGCTGGCTGTAACGCAGTATCAGCTATCTTTGCCGCAGGATTTTGTGCCCGCATCTCCGGGAGAGATTTTAACATCGGATAGCGCAATAGTCGCTGGTGCATCGCTTTGTAGGGAAAAGCCGGTTCTGATTTTGCCAAGATCCAAGCCTTTATCGGTAAAGCAACTCAGGCGGACAGTGTATCTGTTCCAGCCATTGCCATCCACATTCACTGGCACAAAGGCTGTGCAGTTGTCACTATCATTACATTCCATACCCAAGGACAATTTTGCAGGGCCTTCACCCATATTGCGGGCATAAAAGGTCAAGGCCATATCCGCGTTGGAATGACGTGAAAAATCAACCGGATTATGGGTCGAAATGCGCAGCGCTGGGCCACCGGAGCGCCATTCTACTTTTAGCGAGTCTTCCTGAGCATTTCTGTCAGTGGTCGAGAAAGCCAAGGCCCCACCATCCCAGCGCAATGCATTCATGCGGGTCTGTGTGCCATTGATGATGCCATATAATGACCATGGATTCTGTATCTTGCCACCTGTCAAAAAGACAGTGGGGTCGCCGATAGCATTTTTGTCCAATCCAGAATTTTCTGAAAGCCTTGCTACAGAGATTTTATCAGCATAGCTAAGGCCATAACCATAAGCAAAAAGCGGGTCATAATCGGGAAGGTCCGGATTCAACTTTGGTTGATCGGCAGTTTTGGGCCAAGAGAAAGAGAGCCTGCCGGTAAAGTCATATTCCGGCTTGGTTTGGAATAGCAGATCAGCTACGCCGCCGCCCTCACTGCCCGGAAGCCATGCGGCGACAAAGGCATCGGATGCATTAATTTCTGGATTGGTCCACATAGGACGGCCAGACAAGAATATAGAAACAACCTTTGCGCCTTGCTCGCGATATTTGGAGAGGCGGCCAGTATCGAATGCCTTGGTTTCGAAATCCAGATGATCACGATCCCCTTGGAATTCTGCATAAGCATCTTCACCATAAACGGCGATAACGACATCGGCCTTTGCGCCAGACGTTCCTTGCGGATCAAAAATAACTTCTCCGCCTTCGGCTTCTACGGCCTCTTTGATCCCTGCCAAAATAGATTGGCCATTGGGGAATTCGTCATTGCTATGGTCACCGCCCTGCCAGGAGAGTGTCCATCCGCCTGAAGCCTTGGCAATATTGTCTGCGGCATCGCCAATGACGAGTATTTTTTGTTTGGTTTGCAGCGGGAGCGCCTGATTTTGGTTTTTCAGCAGCACGAGTGATTGGCGCACTGCGCGGCGCGCCAATGCGCGGTGCTCTTCGCCGCCCAATATATCAATGTTACCAGCGCCCGGCCGTTCGCTCGGCCGTGCCTTGTCAAACAGGCCATAATTCAGCTTAACACGCAAAATCCGGCGCACAGCATCATCAAGACGTTCCATGCTGATTTTGCCAGAACGGACATGGCGCAAAGTGCTTTCATACAGTCCTTTCCAACTATCGGGGGCCATAAACATATCAATTCCGGCGTTAAAGGCTTGCGGGCAATCGGTGTTGCTGCAACCTGGAATTTGGCCATGCGCGTTCCAGTCGCTGATGACAAAACCATTAAAGCCCATCCGGTCTTTCAAAACATCGGTTATCAATGCTTTGTTGCCGGTCATTTTAATGCCTTGCCAGCTGGAAAAGGACACCATCACTGTCTGCACTTCAGCGGCCAATGCGGGCAGATACCCCGTGGCATGGATGTCGCGCAAATCCTCTTCGCTTATCAGGGCATCGCCCTGATCGCGTCCACCTTCTGTGCCGCCATCGGCTATAAAATGTTTGGCAGCAGACAGGATACGGCCATTGGCCAGAAAGTTTGCCGTGCCATATTCGCCCTGTAGGCCTTCAACAATCTTGTCGGAATATGAAACGACAATATCCGGCGTTTCGGAAAAACCTTCATAGCTGCGGCCCCAGCGATCATCGCGTGGCACGGCCAATGTCGGCGCAAATGTCCAATCATGGCCTGATACAATAATCTCTTGTGCAGTGGCCTGCATAATCTGCTTGATCAATTCCGGATCACGCGCAGCGCCAAGCCCAATATTGTGCGGAAATACTGTTGCGCCCAGCAAATTTGCATGACCGTGAACAGCATCAATGCCCCAGATGATGGGGATTGCCAGTTCAACACCTTCAGGGTCGACCGATGCGTCCCAATAGCCATCTGCGGCACTTAGCCAAGTCTGGGTATCAGCATAGGCCAATGGGCCTGGTGCTGAATTGCCGCCACTTAATACCGAACCCAGTCGATATTTTTTGACCTCTTCGGGTGTTACAGACGCAGAATCGGCTTGTATTGTCTGGCCGACTTTCTGTTCAACCGTCATGCGCGCCAATATTTCGTCTATGCGGGCTTCGATTTTTGGATCGAGCGCTTTGCGCTCAAGCACAGGCCATTTCTCAGGATGTATAGCCGCACCTTCAGCATTAGCAGCGGCAGGAGAAGCAGTGGCTGGCTCATTGTCTCTTTCGCTGGCAGTGCTGTTCATTACCCAGCCACAACTTATGGTAAGTGCCAGGACAGATAGGGCTGATCGCCGGACAATATTTTTCACTGTATAATCCTCTATTATATGGCACAAGGAAGTGCCCTTATTGTTGAGTGAACAGGTTTCGCCGTTCGAATCTTCCACCTTTTGTAGCCATAAGAGAAAAAATTGACAAGGTTGTCAATTTTGCATAACCTTAAATGCAAATAGGGGAGTGCATTAATGGTAACACGCAGGGCGTTATGCACCTGGCTCGGCGCGACTGTAATTGTTGGTTGTACGCATAAAGGTTCAGTTTTGGGTGTAACACAAGGCCCAACAGCCCTGACCTATGAGACATTTGACTCTGATTTTTTGTCTGTTGTTGACATAACTTCCAATGGTGAATTGCTGTCTGATGGCTATCAATGGGCCGAAGGGCCGGCATGGGATGCAAAAAATCGGAGCCTTTATTTTACTGATGTACCGGCCAATCGTGCGTATAAATGGCAAGCACCAACAGGCACGCAGCTTTTTCTCGATCCGTCCGGTGCGGCTAGTGCAGATGGTTTTCGTGAACCTGGTGCTAATGGTTTACTGGTGTCTGATAATGGTCAGCTTCTTTTGTGCAATCATGGCAGTCGCTCCGTTGAAAGCATGGATATTCAAACTGGCAGAAGGACGACTTTGGCAGATCGTTTCGAGGGGCAAAAATTCAACAGTCCTAATGATCTGATAGAAGCAAGCGATGGCACAATCTATTTCACTGATCCGCCTTACGGGCTGGAGGGGTTGGACGAATCACCTTTGAAAGAAATGTCAGTAAACGGGGTTTATAAGCGTAACCCTGATGGAAAAGTTGAACGTGTCATCGATGATATGACGTTCCCCAATGGTGTCATACTCTCCCCTGACGAGAAATATCTTTATGTTTCGCAGTCTGACCCTTCACAGGCGCTGGTCAGGCGCTATCGCCTTGCCGATATGCAGCAAAGCGTTGCGCCTTGGTTTGACGCGAGTCCTTTCATGAGCGGTCATCAAGGACTGCCTGATGGTATGGCAATATCAACCAACGGGCATGTGTTCGTGGCAGGTCCGGGCGGTGTCTTGGTGGTTAATGATGCTGGCAAATGCTTAGGCCGCATCGCTACAGGCAGAGCGACAGCCAATTGTGCCTTTGGTGAAGATGGACGCACATTATTTATTACTGCCCAGAACCGATTATACCGCGTAAGAACATTGGCTAAAGGGAGTGGGCGGTTTTGAGCAATGTTGCTACTGGTATGAAGAAAGACCTTTTGGGATGACAACGCTTTCACGCAAGCTTGGCCGTTTGGCAGGCTATGGTGTAGGCGATTTTGGCCTCAATATCTATTGGAACAGCCTAACGTTGATGCTGATGTTCTGGTATGTCCAGATTGTCGGGTTGGACCCCAAAATTGCAGGGCTAGTTTGGTTTTTGGGTTTGGCTTGGGATGCTATTTCTGATCCACTAGTGGCGTCTCTGGCATCACGCACGCGCAGTCGTTTTGGCACTTATCGGCCATTTTTGTTATTTGGCAGTTTTGCACTGGGCCTGTCATTCTGCCTTTTGCTTTGGGTCCCGCCTTTTGAGGGATATTTGCAGATTGCGACATTGCTGGTCGCAGCGATTATTTTTCGCACCTGCTACACTATTGTTGCTGTCCCTTATGCTGCGATGTCATCACGTATGACCGTTGACAGCAATGAACGCTCAGAACTGTCCGGAATGCGCATGATATTCGCATTTCTGGGGTATTTGTGTGTATCCAGTTTCTTCTTCCCCATGGTGCGCTTTTTCGGGGATGGATCAGAGTTGTCGGCGATTGGTTTCTTGGTTACGGCCTGCCTTTCGGCCATTGCCGGCACTGCTGCATTGTTAGTCTGTTTTTTCCTTACTAACGAGGAAGAACCTTTGGGCGGTGAGGTTAATAACAAAAAACTATGGATTGTGAATCTGGTCGATGCCTTGCTGCATAACCGGGCTTTGGTACCTTTGTTGCTGGTGCTTTTTCTGAACTCAGCCGCTGGCGCTTTGTGGACAATCCCCTTGGCTTTTTATCTTGAAGCCAATTCTGATATTTTTGCCAATAAAGAAGTGGTTCTGTCTTTAATAGCCGCTTCGACACTGATTGGCACGCCAATATGGACATTGATAGCGCGCCAATTCGGCAAAAAACGATGCTGGTATATAGCAACTATTTGGCATTTGATTTGGAGTTTATGGCTGGCGATTTTTGGGCCTTTCATCATATTTGGTGTACCGATACAAATTATTGCAATCGGTTTTAGTGGTTCCGCCTTCGCTGTGATAATCTGGGCGTTGATTCCTGATACTGTAGAATATGGCCAATATCATAGCGGTATGCGAGATGAAGCCTCAGTATTTGGCTCCAGCCTGTTTGTGCAGAAGGCGTCAGGCGCAATAGCGGGACTAGGGGTCGGTGTATTGCTCTCGATTATCGGTTATGATCCTCAGCTTGCCAGTCAGTCGCCTGATACGGCGCTCATGATTCAATATGCAATAGCTTTATCTCCAGCTGCATTACTGATTGTTACATGCATCATTTTGTACAAGATGCCGCTTACAGGTCACATACATGCGCAAATTGTGCAGGAGCTATCGAATTAGGAGCGATATGAATAACCATAAAGCCAAAATGAAGGATGTTGCAGATCTGGCAGGAGTGTCGATCAAGACGGTGTCACGTGTGTTAAATAACGAGCCACATGTTCAAGAAAAGTTACGCAAACAAGTCCGTGATGCGGTCACAAAATTGGGATATGTCCCCAGCCAGTCGGCACGGTCACTGCGCGGAAACAAATCCTATGACATCAATCTGATATGTCATGCAGCGGGCGGCGATTATGTTTCCGTTATTCAGTTCGGCGCAGTGATCGCTTGCCAGAAACTAGGGTATCAGCTGTCACTAAGCCTTTTAGAAGGTTTGGAAGAAGCATCATTCCAGACTATAAAATCAAGCTTTGAAAGTATTTTGCGCCATCATAAGCCTGATGGCATCATGCTGGTTGCTCCATATGCTGGAGATGAAAAAATCGGATTTGTGCTGGAGGAGCTTGGTATCCCGGTTGTGCGGATTGGCCCCGTTGAGCTTCTTAATCAGGGGATATTGGTCGAGATAGATGATTATAAGGCCTCTATAGAGCTCACACAGCATCTTGTACAACTTGGTCACAAGAAAATTGGCTTTGTGCGTGGGACAGAAAACCAGCGATCATCGCATGTGCGCTACTCGGGTTTTTGTGTTGCTATGAATGCCGCAGGTTTGACAGTTGACCCCGGTCTTGTTGCTCAAGGCGAGTTTAGTTTCCAATCGGGATATGATGCTGGGCTTAAGCTCTTGGCCAAAGATAACCGACCCACAGCAATTTTTGCATCTAATGATGATATGGCTGCCGGCATTGTCACGGCCGCAAATATGCAAGGTTTGAATGTGCCCTATGACCTGTCAGTCGTTGGCTTTGATGATGCCGCCGTTGCGGTGCGCATGCGTCCAGAACTGACAACAATCCGCCAGCCTTTACAGGAATTGGGCCAGGTCGCGATCGAAACGTTGATAGATAGTCTTACCAACAACAGCATCAACGGTCCGCAAAGGATCGTACTGGATTATGAATTTGTGCTCAGGGGGACAACGGCACAGATAAGCGAAAAAACTATCACTCATTAGAATAGGAGAAAATGGTGAAAAAAATACCGACTATTTTGGGTATGGCGGTACTGGCCTTATCTACTATGGGGGCAAGCGTACAGGCAGTTGCTGCAAGTGCAGATACGTCTCAAGACAATGCAGATCAAACGACCAAAACTGTTTTTTCAATGAAACGTTGTCTGAATATGGGCAATGCACTTGAGACACCGGCCAATGAAACATGGGGCGGACGCCTTAATACAGCAGAGGATTATCAGCGCATAGCAGATGCTGGTTTTGATACAGTTCGCATCCCCGTGCGGTGGAGCGCTTATCTCAACAAAGATTCCAACTATACCATTCACCCCGAATTCGCGAAAATTGTCGATCAAAATATTATCAATGCGAATAAGGCTGGATTGAATGTCATCATCAATGTTCACCATTTTAATGAATTGATGGAAAACCCCACAGAGCAAATGGCCCGTTTTAGAGCAATTTGGGACCAGATATCACTGCGCTATTCCAAACTGCCTGACAGTGTTTGGTTCGAGGTTTTAAACGAACCGCATACAAATTTATCAGGCAAGGTTATGCGCCAGTTACAGGCACAAGCCATAGCCATTATCCGCCGTGACAATCCGGAGCGGATTATTATTCTGGGCGGAGAGGAATATTCCAATATCCGCACATTGGCGAGCAACCTTGCTCCGCCTGATGACAATATTGTTTATACCTTCCATTACTATGATCCATTCAACTTTACGCATCAGCAAGCGACCTGGTTGGGCGATGCTATGCCCAAGGGCAAAAGAGGTTGGGGTTCCAAGACCGATAAAGAGGAGCTGGCCAACGCGGTCTCTATAGCCGTCGCTTTTCGCGATGCGATCAACCGGCCGGTATTTTTGGGCGAATTTGGTGCTAATGAACCTATCGACAATAAAGAGCGCGTCAAATGGGCCGGTGCTGTAAAGACAGCGATGGAACAGGCTGAAATCCCTTGGTGCTTATGGGCTTATAGCAATACATTCGCTGCATATAAGGATGAGAGCGGCTGGGATAAAGCCATGCTCAAAGCGTTGATAGAGTAAACTATCATCATCTTACCCTATTGACTGACGTTGCAATAGGGTAAGATGATTTGTTGTTTATGCAGTCAAGTGTTCGTAGCTGCGACCGACTGACGCTATGGGCGTTTGCGTGTCATCATGCTCGATATAAAAATACTCTAAACCTGCCTGTGCTGCTTTGTTAAAAATTGCGGAAAAGTCGATTTCGCCGCTGCCAACATCGACCATATTGCCACTGCTATCCATGTCTTTTATGTGACACGCGATGAAACGTCCGGGTGCCTTGTCAAATAGGGTAAAAGGGTCAACGCTCGCTTTGCGTAACCAGAAAAGATCAATCTCCATTGACACCAGTGAAGGCTCAGTACGCTCCAGCAAGATATCGTATCCATTGCTGCCATCTTGATCCAGAAACTCAAATTCATGATTATGATAGCCAACGGTCATACCTGCCTTTTTCGCTTGCTCTCCTCGTTCATTAAGTAGGTCTGCAATGGCGCGATAGCCATCTAATGTGCGTTCCTCTTCAGCAATCCATGGAAGAAATAAATTGCGCTGGCCCATGATTTCGGCCAATTCGAGCACGCCATCAAAATCCTCGCGCATATCTGCAAGTTGCACATGCCCAGAATTGCTGATTAATCCCAAATCATCCATCGCTTTGCGCACATCAGTTGGTTTATGCGCAAAAAATCCTGCCGTTTCACAATCCTTTATGCCGATATCGGCTAGCGCCTTCAGTGTTGCCTGATAGTCTTTTTCAAACAATGCTCTAACCGTATAGAGCTGGACGCCCAGCTTCCCCGTATAAGGAACAACATTCTCTTCCTGTTGCGAGTCTTTCTTGTCCATAGAGCATCCAGACATCAATACTGCCCCGCCAGAAATGGCGCCTGCCAATATGGTGCGACGATCAGGGGTAAAGGTCATTATATGGTTCCTTCTTTCATTTGGCGGCTTGCATAATCTACTGCGCGCGCGGTCAACGCCATAAAGGTCAAAGATGGGTTTTGACATGCAACAGAAGCAAATGCTGAACCATCAGTTGCAAAAACATTGGGTACATCATGAGTTTGATTGAAACCGTTAAGCAGAGAATCTTTAGGATCTTTGCCCATGCGCGCTCCGCCCATTTCATGAATGCAATGGCCCGGCACTGGGTCTTCATCAAAGGCTTCAATATTGGTTGCACCTGCAGCTTTTAGCATTGCAACAGCATCTGCCTTCATTTTCTGACGCATCCTAAATTCATTGTCCCCCCAATTTACGTCCATATGGACTTGCGGGATGCCGTAATTATCGGTTTTGCTAGGGTGGAGACGTACCTGGTTTTCGGCTTGCGGCAAGTGTTCACCAAAAGCCTGCAGCCTCATCCACCATCCGTCGGGTGTACGCAGTTTCTGCTTCAAATCTGCGCCAAAGCCACGATCGTGCAAAGCGCGCGTCCATGATGGGCGCCAACTGCTGCCCTGATAGGCAAAGCCCCGCAAAAACTCGCCATCGGTACGATTATCAAGATTCGTGTAGCGCGGCAGATATGTTCCATTGGGGCGGCGACCAGCAAAATAGTCATCTTCAAAGCCAGGCATGCGCCCTGAAGCGCCAATCTGATGATGATGGTCCATGATATATTTACCCAGCACATTGCTGGAATTGGCAAAGCCATTAGAGAATGTTTCCGACTTGGAATTCAGCATGATTTGTACTGTTCCGATTGTCGATGCACATAAAAAGATAACGCGTGCCGTTATATCTTTGCTTTGCTTGGTCTTACGATTGATGGTGCGCACGCCGGTTGCTCTCTTAGTCTTTGGATCATAGAGAATTTTCTCAACCACAGTGTCCGCCAACATCGTCATATTTCCAGTGCGTTGTGCAGCAGGCAGCAATGCTGATACGCTTGAGAAATAAGCCCCAAAAGAGCAGCCGCGCTCACACTGATTACGGAATTGGCAATTGGTACGGCCAAGGGCGATCTGTTCTTCTGTCGGTTTGGTCAGATGTGCGGCGCGACCGATAATCAGTTTGCGGTCAGGAAATGCCGCTTCAATTTTTGCTTTGGCCGACTTTTCAACGCATGTCATATCCATAGGCGGCTGGAAAATGCTATCTGGCAATTGAGGTAGCCCTTCTTCGGACCCGCTAATGCCTACAAAACGTTCAACATATTCATACCAAGGCTTGATATCGGCATAGCGGATTGGCCAATCGCTGCCATGGCCGTCTGCTTTGTTGGCGGAAAAATCCGTATCGCTCCAACGATAGCTTTGCCTTGCCCACATGAGCGATTTGCCGCCTACTTGGTCACCGCGCAACCAGGAAAATTTTTTACCGTCTTCTACTGAATAAGGGTTTTGCTTGTCGTTGATGAAATAATGCCGGGTGCTTTCTCTAAAAGCATAGCAAGTGCTTTGTACCGGATATTCCGCGTCCACCAATTGCGGGTTTGCGCGGTCACGAAAGGGCATGTCCCAAGGGTTCTGATTCTCAGTGATGTAGCCGCTGCCATGCTCGTTCATTTTACCGCGCTCAATGACCAGCGTTTTCATTCCCTTTTCTGTGAACTCTTTCGCTGCCCAGCCGCCAGACATGCCGGAGCCAACAACGATGACATCAAAATTTTCGGATTTAGTCATTATGTAATTTCCGTTCTGTCTTATATGTCAAACACCGCGATCAAGCCATGCGCGGCCGACCTCTTCCATCGGCACACAGCCGTTATAGCGCCCGGGTAATTCCTCGAAATTCAGCTCCTTGGTGGCTGCTTCCGATGTGTAATATCCAAATATCGTGATTTCCCGAAGGCTGCGCCATGTTTCATAGCCAGACATAGATTCTTCGCCTTGATCAAAAGCGGTCAGTATCTTGTCTTTTACGTCGTCTGATGCAGTTGCGAACGATTCCGCACCCTTATCCTTAGCCATCGCCTCAAACGCACCCAATCCATCAGCAAATGCGCTTCGCTGTTCGGCTGTGAAATATTGCTCGAACACAGCCGCTATATAGTCAGGAACCCCTGCTTCAACCGCGCCCGGGCTATCAGTTTTGGGAATAATTCTGCCCGCCACTGCAGAGATAAGATTAGCCTTATCTGTGATGCTGGACGGTGCCTGACTACAGCCAGCAAGCGATGTCATCGCAGGCAATGCTACCGAAATCCCTGCTATAGTGATGATACCGCGTAAGGCCGAGCGCCGGCCAATAGGGCGATCAATCAATTTATTAGGTGTCTGGTCTTGCATAATCATCCTCAAAGCGCTTTTTGTTGCGCGGTTTCTGGTGCTTGGCTGGCGATACGCTGTGCGCGCTTTTCTAAGAGCCAGACGATGCCGAACAATAGGAGCAATGGTATGGCCAGCATCGCAACAAATTCGAATGCTTGCGGTGCGGCTGTTTTTTCGATTTCCAGCAATTCACTGGCAGCAATGGCCGTGCCTTCTGCTTTTAATAGTTCCAGCTTTTCCGGCCCGCCCGCGGCCTGTGCCATGGCGGTATCATATAGGCGGCCAAGCATGGGCAGAACGAAATACATCGCCAATGCCGCCGATGTTCCTATCAGGCCGATGAACCAGCTGCCGCCCTTGGGGTAGCGCTCTGAAACAGAGGCCATCATGGTTGGCCATAGGAAGCACACGCCGGTGCCCCAGATTGTGGCGGCGACGATGACCATGAAGGGGCTGTCAACCGTCGCCATAAGATACAGGCCCACCATTGCAAAAAGGCTGGAGAACCATAAGAGACCAGGATTGGATAGTCGGTGCGCCAACGGCCCTGCAAAGTGGCGCATGACAAACATCAATCCAGCAACATATACCAATATGAGAACGGCATTAAAGCCGACCTTGGCAGACAATGCAGCTTCAATCCATTGCCCTGGCGCCAGTTCTAGCGAAGCGGTCAGGAACATGGCTCCGAACCAGATCAGGCAGCTGGGCGCACGGAAAATTTCCAGCATCATATCAGAAAATGATATGCCTTCCGCTTCGCGCTCTGTCTGCGGAAAGGCGACGCCTTTGGACATCAGCAACAGTGCAATTGCAGGCGCAAGCGGTGCCGCCATGGCCAATTTCCAAGGGATATCAAACCAGCCAATGCCAAAGCCGATCAACCCGCCAACGATGATACCTGCAGGCCACCATGCGTGCAGCACGTTGAGCCGGTGCGTCTTGTCTTCTGGGTAAAGCGCTGTCGTCATGGGGTTGATAGCAGCTTCTTGCCCGCCCCAGCCAATGCCCTGAACCAACATGCCTATCCAAAACAGATTATGGCTGATGGTATCGCTGTCCACCATAGTGGCCACATAGATCATCACCACGCTGACGATAAAACATAATGCGGAGCCGCGCAGGACATTGCCAATGCCAATCTTGTCCAATAGCGGGCTCGCAGCGAAAAGGGTA
This sequence comes from Parasphingorhabdus sp. DH2-15, assembly GCF_051668705.1. Classification (GTDB taxonomy): domain Bacteria; phylum Pseudomonadota; class Alphaproteobacteria; order Sphingomonadales; family Sphingomonadaceae; genus Alterisphingorhabdus. The sequence goes on from NZ_CP196351.1 coordinate 470,385, forward strand.
AATCCAAAGCCGAAAAACGCCATGCCGAAAGCCGATGCAATCAACTCTCCGGAATTGACAGTGCCAGCGAAGATTTCATCGCGCATACCGCTGTTTAATCCGGCGCGCAGCCCGAACAGCATCGCTGCTGTAAAAAGCCCCAAAACTGCGATCCAGAATAATCTGGTACGTTGATACTCTATCGCCTGCATAGTCCACCTCCTTATATCGCTGCCTCTATTTTGTGTGATTTGGGCAGCTATATTCCTGTACGCATCACATCATCGCGTGATGCCCAGCGTGCGTGCAATTTTTGCTTCGTCAATTTTGCCTCCAGCAAAATCATCAAAGGCTTTTTCCGTTGGCCGGATAATATGATCGGCAATGAAGGGTGCACCTTCTGCTGCGCCTTGTTCGGGGTGTTTGTAACAACATTCCCATTCCAGAACCGCCCAGCCATCAAAGCCATAATGGGTCAGCTTGCTGAAAATCTGACGAAAATCGATCTGGCCATCGCCCAGTGATCGAAAGCGTCCAGCGCGATCAGCCCAATTTTGGTAACCGCCATATACGCCGGTCCGTGCATCAGGTCGGAATTCGGCATCCTTTACATGGAAGGCTTTTATCCGTTCATGATAGCGATCAATAAAGCCCAGATAATCCAATTGCTGTAGAACAAAATGGCTGGGGTCATACAGGATATTGGCGCGTGGATGATTGTCGACCGCATCCAAAAATGCCTCAAAACTGGCGCCATCATGCAGGTCTTCACCGGGATGGATTTCATAAGCAATGTCGACACCTTCATTATCAAAAGCATCAAGAATTGGCCGCCAGCGCCGGGCCAGTTCGGCAAAACCTTGCTCTACTAGTCCAGCGGGACGTTGCGGCCAAGGGTAAACCAGATGCCACATCAACGCACCGGAGAAACTGGCGCAACTTTTCAGGCCCATGCGGCGTGATGCAATTGCGGCCTTCTTCATCTGGTCGACAGCCCATTCTGTGCGCAAATCGGGTTTGCCGTGTAATTGTGGCGGAGCAAAACTATCAAACAGATCATTATAAGCGGGATGAACAGCAACAAGCTGCCCCTGCAAATGGGTGGATAATTCAGTGATCGTGACACCATGTTCGGCGCACCGACCGATCAGATCGTCACAATAATCCTGGCTTTCAGCCGCGACTTCAAGGTCCATGCAACGCATATCACCTGACGGGATTTGAATGCCTTTATAGCCTAAATCTGCAACCCATTTGACGATATTGTCCAGATTATTAAATGGGGCTTTGTCACCCATAAATTGGGCCAGAAAAATGGCAGGACCCTGTATTTGCTTCACACTTGTTGCTCCATCATCAAATTGGCATTGTGTTCTTCTATTGTTTGCCAAACGCCACCATGCGCATTGCTGGCAATAACGGCCTCAATAAAGGCCATGCCGCGTAATCCTGCCCCTATGCCGGGCACATATTGGGCGGTATTTTGATTTGGTTCGCGAATGGCTAAGGCAAAATGCCTGTAAATATTGGCAAAGGCTTCCAAATATCCTTCAGGGTGCCCTGAAGGTAGCCGGCAATGCGCCAATGCTGCATCGCATAAGGGGCGATCTATGCCCGCTCTGTGTATTTTGCTGACATCGTCATTACTGCGTTCAAACAGTGTATTCGGCTCCATCTGTCGCCATTCCAGACTGGCCTTCTCACCATAAACACGAATGGACAGGGAGTTTTCTTCCCCAGTGCACACCTGACTGGCGACCAACATGCCTGTCGCCCCGTTGGCAAGGGTGAAGGCAACATCGCCATCATCATCCAGCACACGATTCTCTCGATGCGTGCGCAATCGTGCGGATACTTCAGTCATGGGCGAGCCAGTGATGAACTCAACCAGATTTTGCGCATGGGTGCCTATATCGGCCATAGCACCGGCGGGGCCAGACAATTTCGGGTCCATGCGCCAAGCTGCTTGCTTATTGCCGCTATCTTCCAGCGCACCTGCCAGCCAGCCTTGCGGATATTCTACCAAAACTCTCTTGATTGCGCCAAGCTGGCCCGAATCTGCAAGATGGCGTGCCTGCCAGACCATGGGGTAGCCCAGATATGTATGGGTTAGCGCATAATAGACATTATTTTCACGCAATATTACTGAAAGTTCTCTTGCTTCAGACAGGCTGACTGCCGCCGGTTTGTCGCATATAATGTGGAAACCATTTTGCGCTGCGGCTTTGGCTATTGGCACATGCAGATGGTTTGGCGTGACGATGGAGACACATTGCATTGCATCGCCTTCAGCGGCACGGCGTGATGCTTCCTGTGCAAACATAGTCTCATAATCGGAATAGCAGCGTTCTGCCTCCAGCCCCAGTTGCGCGCCGGTTGCTTTGCAATTGTTATGGTCTCGGCTGAACGCCCCACATATCAGAGAGGTCTGCCCATCCAATGCAGCGGCCATGCGATGAGCATTGCCGATAAAGGCACCTTGCCCACCACCAACCATGCCCATGCGGACCCGTTGCATCATCTTCCCCTCCAAACAACTATCTTGTCTATCGTTGTCAATTTAATATGACTGAATTATAGAAAGCGTCAAGAGAGCATTTGTTATAAGATAGATTACAGCCTTGACCGCAATGTCGTATAAGCTGAACGTGCGCTCTGTTCGGATAAGATTCTTTATGAAAGGAAGGCTTATCTGAGGCAAAGGAGAGGAAATGACTGCTGCATATATGCAGGATAAGGTGAATAACGTTGTCATTATAGGCGGCGGCACGGCTGGCTGGATGACAGCTGCCGGTCTTGCATCAATGCTGGGTCAAACCGGTTTGAATATCACTCTGATCGAATCAGAGGCTATCGGCATTGTTGGTGTTGGGGAGGCAACGCTTCCGCATATTCGGCTTTTTAATGAGACTATCGGTGTCAACGAAGCCGAGTTTATGGCTGCAACATCTGCGACGTTTAAACTGGGCATAGAGTTTTGCGATTGGGGCCGGTTGGGCGATAGCTATATCCACCCATTTGGTGAATTTGGCTTGGCTAATGAAGGCGTGGCGTTTCACCATTATTGGCGGCGCATGCAGGATGATGCCGAAACCGCGCCTGATATTGGCGCTTTGGACGAATATTCCCTGCCGATACTGGCCTGCAAAATGGCCAAGTTTCAGCCGCCATCCGAAGATCCACGTTCGGTTCTCTCCACCTATCGTTATGCCTATCAGTTTGATGCGCTGCAATATGCGCCATTCATGCGCGACCATGCTGAAAAACGCGGGGTTACCAGAATTGAAGGCAAGGTCACCCATGTCGATCAAGACAGTGGGACCGGGGATATATTGAGCGTCACCATGGATAATGGCCAGAGCATATCTGGCGATCTGTTTATTGATTGTACTGGCTTTTTTGGCTTGTTGATCGAGAAGACCCTTGAGACAGGCTATGATGAATGGTCGAAATGGCTGCCTTGTGACCGTGCTGTCGCGGTCCCTTGTGAGCATGAGGGCACATTGTTGCCTTACACTCGGGCTACTGCCGATAAGGCCGGGTGGCGATGGCGCATCCCTTTGCAGCATCGCACAGGCAATGGGCATGTTTATTCAAGCGGTTTCACCAGTGATGATGTGGCAACGGATTCTCTGCTGGCTAACCTTGAAGGCAAAGCGCTTGCTGATCCGAGACAGTTACGTTTTGTCACGGGCAAACGCCGCAAATTGTGGAACCGCAATTGTATTGCCATTGGCCTTTCCGGTGGTTTTCTGGAACCTTTGGAATCCACCAGCATCTACCTGATACAAGAAGGTGTTACCAAGCTATTGGAGATGTTCCCGCAGACCAGTAATTTCACCGTTCATGCAGCAGAATATAACCGCCGAATGGACCTGGAGTTTGAGCGGATTCGTGATTTTCTTATCCTGCATTATCATGCCACAGAACGCGATGATTCGGCATTTTGGAATTATATGCGGACAATGGATATCCCCGATAGTCTGGCCGAAAAAATAGAGCTTTTTAAAAGCAGCGGACGCGTTGCATCCTATGATCATGGGCTGTTCCTGATGCCAAGTTGGGTAGCGGTCTATATTGGGCAGCGTGTCATGCCGCAGCATTATGACTGGCGTGCAGATCGGTTGGATAAGGGGCATATCAAAAAGCATCTGTCTGGCTTGCGCAACCATATGCACCAAGCGGCCATGTCTATGCAGGACCATGCAAGCTATATTCAGAACAACAATATGGCGCGCCGGCCGGTGACAGCGGCTTCATGACGCATATGGCACCGCTTCGCACAATCATTCTGGCTGGCAGCGGCGTACGTCTTGCCCTGTGTGCAGCGCTCATTGCCAGACATTGCGTGAGTGAGGCGACCAAAGTCATTGTGCTCAACTGTACTGATGCAGATATTGTTGATGCTGACATGATACTCAGGCCCGATATGCAGCGATTGCATAATGACCTGCAAATACAGGCCGATGCACTGCAATCTCGGGCAAAAGCGCGCGCTGTTTATGCGGTTGATTGTGCCTATGATGGTGGGCGTATTGCTTTGCCCTTTGGCGATTATGGTATGGCCCGTGATGGCGCTGCATTTCACCATTATTGGAACAAAGGGAATAGGCTGGGGCAGTCATATGGTTTGGACCAATATTCACCATCATTGGCCATACATCATGGCAAAGCACAATTGCCTTTGGCGATTGCGGCCCAGATTGGCATTGGTTTTGGATTGCAGGTTGATCGCGCTGGTTATGGGCATTTGTTGCTAGCTAAAGCGCGTGATTTAGGGGCGCAGATTGTCTCTGCGGCCGAAGTCACTGTGCGCAAAGGCAGCGCAGATTATCCCTATTCTATTACAACGGATGATGCCCAGTTTGAGGCTGATTTTTTCATTGATGTTTCGCGTTCAGGGCAATGGGCAGGCAGTATTGGTTTGGCAGAAACGGGTTGGCACGATCATAGCCTTTATCTGCCACATAGCGATCAGCCCCAAGGCATAGAAGCATCGCATCTCTATAGCGCGATACAACGCTTTATAGATATGCTGCCCACACGTGGTGGCGGCTCGGCGGAAAGGCGTGAATATAACCGCCTGTCCCAAGAGCAGAGCGAACGCATTGCCGATATGGTCTACCTGCTTGGCAATGATGATAAGAGCATATCGCAGCGACCTGCATTGCGCCGCAAAATCGAAGTATTTCAAACCTGCGGGCGCATACCGGTCGAGGATTATGAAGTTTTCAGCCCCGCAGAATGGTTGACAATATTGCTGACGAAATGCGGCAACCCATTGCACCATGACCGATTGGCAGACCGTCTTTCAGAGCAGGATCTGCTTATATGGCTGGATCAGTTACGGGGCAAAATAGGCCAGTTAAAGCGCCAATTGGAGAATATATGAACGCGAATCCCATTCGTCATATTGTGATTGCCGGCGGCGGTACCGCTGGCTGGATGACGGCGGCGGCATTATCCAAATTTTGCGCCCGGACCGGCGTAAAAATTACGCTGATTGAATCGGAAGCCATTGGCACTGTTGGCGTAGGTGAGGCGACCATTCCGCCGATCAGCAAGTTTAATACGCATCTGGGTATCGATGAAAATGCATTCGTTCGTGAAACCCAAGCGACGTTTAAATTGGGGATCGAATTTGTTGATTGGGGCGCGCTTGGGGATCGCTATTTTCATCCCTTTGGCAGCTTTGGTTTCGACCTTGAAGGGATAGAGTTTCACCATTTCTGGTCGCGTCTTGCCGCTATGGGCGAGGCCAAAAGCCTTGAGGATTATTCATTAAATACACTGGCGGCATATGCGGGCAAATTTTTGCGGCCTGAAGAAAGCCATGGCCCGGTCATGAATAAGCTGGCCTATGCTTTTCATTTTGATGCATCGCTTTATGCAGCCTATTTGCGCCGCATTGCCGAGAGCCAGAAGGTTGAGCGGGTGGAGGGCCTGATAGAGCATGTTGAGCAGGATTCAGAAACGGGTCTGATCAGCGCAGTGACATTGCAAGATGACCGGCACATTACTGCTGATTTTTTTGTGGATTGCACTGGCTTTCGAGGATTGTTGATCGAGGGTGCATATGCCGCTGGCTATAATGATTGGAGTCGCTGGCTACCAGTGAACCGAGCAGTTGCAGCCGCTTGCAAAGGCTCTGGCAGTTTAAACCCCTATACACGCTCAACCGCGCGAACGGCAGGGTGGCAATGGCGCATTCCTTTGCAGCATAGGGTGGGCAATGGGCACGTATATTGCGATGCCTATATGGACAGTGATACCGCAGAACAGCAATTGCTCGAAAAATTAGAGGGTGAACCGATATCTTCGCCCAATCATTTGCGTTTTATGACAGGCCATCGCCGCAAATTCTGGGCAGGAAATTGCGTTGCAATCGGCCTGTCAGGGGGCTTTTTGGAGCCTTTGGAATCGACAAGCATTCACCTTATTCAGGCCGGAATATCGAAACTGATTTCGCTTTTCCCCAACACCACAGACTCGCCAATAGAACGCGACGAATATAACCGTCTGATGACCGATGATTATGAGCATATCCGCGATTTTCTGATATTGCATTATAAAGCCACGACACGCAGCGATGCACCTTTTTGGGAATATGTGCGGACTATGGACGTGCCGGACAGCTTCACCAACAAGATGGAATTGTTGAAAAATGCTGGCCGCTTTTTCAGATATGACGCTGAATTGTTCGACCTGCCAAGCTGGCTGGCCGTTGCGCAGGGGCAGGGCTGGGGTCCGCAAGGATATAACCCAATGGCAAATATGCTGAGCGAAGATAATTTGCGCCAAAGTGTTGCCAATATGAGCGGCGTATTGGCAAAAACCGAACAGGCCATGCCTACGCATGAAGCCTTTATCGAGCGTTTCTGCAAAGCGGCGCCCGTGGCAATGGAGACCAAATAACCATGAATGAGCATTTGCTGGATGATATTGTTATTGTTGGTGGGGGTACAGCCGGATGGATGACGGCTGCGGCGCTGGGCAATTTGCTGCGCGGCACGAAGACAAAGGTCACGCTGATTGAGTCGGAGGAGATTGGCACAGTTGGTGTAGGCGAAGCCACTATCCCACCTATCATTGCCTATAATGAGATGCTGGGCATAGATGAGAATGAATTTATTCGGGAGACCAAGGCGACGTTCAAATTGGGCATTGAATTTGTCGATTGGTACGAAAAAGGCTCATCCTATATCCACCCTTTTGGGGATTTTGGTGTCGATTTCGATGCTATCCCATTTTACCAATATTGGTTTCACAAAGCACTGGCTGGTGAAAAGGACGACCTCTTTGCATATTCCCTGATGGTTGAAGCATGCCGAAAAAAGAAATTTATGCGTCCTTTGAAAGACCGGCCAAAATCCGCGCTTGCGGGTATAAATTACGCCTTCCAATTCGATGCAGCGCTCTATGCGGCCTATCTGCGCCGCTATGCAGAAGATCGCGGTATTGTTCGGGTTGAAGGGCGGGTAGGCAATGTTGCGCAAGATAGCGAAACGGGCCATGTTCAGTCTGTTACCACGACAGATGGCCGGACATTATCGGCTGATTTCTTTATTGATTGTTCGGGCTTTCGCGGCCTTTTGATCGAAGGAGCTTTGGCCACTGGCTATGAGGATTGGCGCAGCCATTTACCATGTGATCGTGCTGTTGCCGTGCCGTGTGAAAAAATAGATGAGCCCATACCCTATACGCGCGCAACCGCGCGAGAGGCCGGCTGGCAATGGCGGATTCCTTTACAGCACCGCACAGGTAACGGCTATGTTTATTGCAGCGACTATATTGATGATGATGCAGCGTGTGAGACATTATTGTCCAATCTTGATGGAAAGCCATTGGGTGATCCGCGCTTGCTGCGCTTTGTAACGGGCCATCGCAAAAAATTCTGGAATAAGAATGTGCTGGCGCTCGGTCTGGCGGCCGGTTTTATGGAGCCACTGGAATCAACCAGTATCCATCTTATCCAGACCTCTATTGCGCGATTGCTGACACATTTCCCCGACAAGCGTTTTAATCTTGCTGATATTGAAGCATTTAACAGTAGAACATTGTTCGAATATGAGCGGGTTCGTGACTTTTTGGTACTGCATTACACAGCAACCAAAAGAGATGACACGCCATTTTGGCGTCATTGCCAGTCGATTCGCACATCAGACAATTTGCAGCGACGGATGAATCAGTTCCGTGCTTCGTCACGTATATTTAGTGAACCAAATGATATTTTTGGGACTGCCAGCTGGGTTGCTGTCATGTACGGGCAGGGCATTACGCCTGAAGCATCAAACCCGCTTATTGCAAAAATGCCGATGGAAAGGATCCGTCACGTTATAACCAGCATTGGTAATACGATTGCGACTGCATCTGATCAAATGCCCGCCCATAAAACTTTTATCGATGATTGTGTTGGATCATAGGTGCATTGTTAACCCACTGGAAATACCAATCAAAATAAGAATTTTTCAACGGGAGAATACAAATTTGATTTTTTCGTTGACAAGGTTGTCAATTTTTCGAAGATATAGGCTAATAACAAAATACTATAAATGACATTAGGAGGGGTTATGAAAACCATTTTAGGGCGGTCGCCTACCAATCTGTGCCACAATTTGCTTATAGGCGTTTCGTCGATCGGTTTGATTGCAGCTACGCCAGCGTTAGCACAGGAAGCGTTACCGCAAAATGATGCTGAAGATCCTCAAACCGATGCCGGTGCTGAGGATGAAGGCTTGATCATCGTTTCCGGTATTCGCGAATCGCTCGATTCAGCGCAGAATATCAAACGTAACTCCGACACCGTTGTCGATGTTGTGACGGCATCAGACATTGGCGCCTTACCAGATCGTTCTGTTTCAGAGGTTCTGCAGCGTGTCCCTGGTGTTTCTATCATTCGCTTTGCTGGTCCTAATGATCCGGATCACTTTGCTATTGAAGGTTCAGGCGCGGTTATTCGTGGTCTGCCTTTTGTGCGTTCAGAGTTGAACGGACGCGATGTGTTTGGCGCAAGCTCAGGTGCAGTATTAGGGTTTGAAGATGTTTCGCCCGAATTGCTCGGTAGCGTAGCTGTTTTCAAAAACTCTTCTGCTGATCTCATCGAGGGTGGTGCCGCTGGTACAATCGATCTACGGACCCGTTTGCCGTTTGACTCTGATGGCCAGACTTTCTCAATCTCGGGCGAGCTTAACTATGGCGACTTGCGTGAAGAATTTGCGCCAACTGTCTCGGCTCTTTATTCCAATAACTGGGATACTGGTATCGGCCGTATCGGTATTTTGGCTAATGTCGCATATTCCGAACTGCTATCACGCGCTGATGGTAGCGCCTTTGCCGACCCGTTAGATCGTGATGCTGGCGCCGATGGCATATTATTCAATGCTGATGATAATTTGATAACAGACGCTAATGGCAATGCTCTGTTTATTCCAGGTGGCGGTAGCCTTCGTACGCAAGAATTTGACCGCGAACGTTTTACTATTGCCGGTGCTTTGCAGTGGGAAAGTATTGACGAACGTTGGCAGGCTACTGCACAATTCTTCCGCTCAGATTCCGAGCTAGTCTGGGGCGAAAATGTCCTTGAGACGGTTGTGGACGCATCTGGTCCGCGTGCTGGATTTGACCAAAGCGACTTTGTATTTGACGATGATGGCGTTTTCGAAAGCGGTACAATCATCGATAATTCACAATGGCGTGGACCGAATGGTACGGCTGCTCTGGTAAGCGGCGCAGGTACGCAAGGTGGGCAGCAGTTAAATACTTTCCGCACACGCCTTGAAGAGGATCGCACAGAAGATTACGGCTTCAACCTGAAATTTGCGCCGACGGATAATTTGCGCTTCAATTTCGATGTGCAATATATTGCGACAGAAGCTAATGTGAACGATGTTAGTGTCTTTGGTTCATTTTTTGCGCCTATCGCTATTGATCGTTCCACTGGTCAAGTGCCGGATGTTTCATTTGACGTGCCTGACGGTTTCTTTGCAGATCCAAGCAACTTTTTCCTTCGCGCATTTTTGGACCATACAACACAAAATGAAGGCGATTCGCTCGCTTTTCGCGGTGATGTTGAATATGACTTTGGCGGCGATGGCTGGTTAAAGTCTGTCCGTGCGGGTGCACGTTATAACCAACAAGACCTGTTATTGCGTCAGTCTGACTTTAACTGGGGTGCGATTTCAGAAGTCTGGACAGCCAATGATATTCAAGGGCTGTCTGGCGGCGATTTTAACGCTATCCAATCTGTCCTTCTGCTAGGTGGTAACCCTAATCCGGATTTGGATGCGGCGGTTGCGCCGTTGGTAGGCAGTTTCGAATTTGATAATTTCCAACGTGGCGAAGTTTCAAGTCCGACTGGTACTATTGTCTCTCCCAACGGTATCTCTCCTAGAGATTTTGATGGTTTCCAAAGCACAATATCAACCATCCTGAACGCCGTTGGTGGCAGCCCATCAGGTGCAAATGTTCTGACTGAGCGGCCAGGCGTTATTGCAGGCACACCATTTTTACCAAGTGAAATTGGCAGTATAACCAGAGACAATTTTGCAGCTTATGTCCGTCTTGATTTTGAATCGCCAGAGAGCGATTCTGGTGTTAAGCTGAGCGGTAATGTTGGTTTACGCTATGTGCGTACCGAACGATCAGTAGATACATCTATCACTACTGATCCGTTTGATATGATCTTCCCGCCCTCATTGCTCGCTTTATGTGCCCCTGGTGCAGGAGCGGGAATACCCAATTTCCAAGTTCCAGCAGCATGTGGTCTTGATTTGGTCGGGCTGGAAACTGCATTTGGCGATGGTCAGTTTATCGAAACAAGAGTTGATACTGATTATGAGGAGTTTTTGCCAAGTCTAAACCTGAAACTTGATATCCCGGGCGGGCATGTTCTGCGGACGGCTATCTCACGCACTTTGACACGTCCGGGTGTGGATCAGCTTAATGAGCGTATCTTCGTCAATCAAATTCCTGGAACCATTGTTCCTGATGGCGCAGGTGGTACAGTTACCAACTTTGGCGGATTCCAAGGCAATGCTACGGGTAATGCTGCATTGCTTCCGCAAACGGCGTGGAATTTTGACGTAGCGTGGGAGTGGTATTTTGCAACTGCTGGATCGATAACTCTGACTGGTTTTTATAAAGAAATCAGTAATTTCATTGCTTTTCAGCCGGTTCCTGTTCCGTTAACATTTGAAGGCGCTGATATTGAGGTGTTGCGTAATACAGAGGTCAATACGAGCGACACTGGTGATGTTCTTGGTTTCGAACTGGCCTATCAGCAGTTTTTCGATTTCTTGCCAGGGCCATTGAGTGGGCTAGGCCTACAATTCAACTATACTTATATTGAAGCCAATGGCGTATCCAACGAGCTGGACACTGCTCTTGCGAGTGATGATCCACCAACCGCACGATTTGATATAGATGACGGTATATTCCCGCGGGTATCGCGGCATAATATCAACCTGATCGGCCTATATGAAAAATCTGGTGTTCAGGCACGTCTCGCTTATAATTGGCGTAGTTCATTCTTGCTAACAGAGCGCGATGTGATCTTCCCATTTGCCTCAATCTTTCAACCAGCAACTGGGCAGCTTGATGCATCCATCTTCTTTGATCTGACGGATAATATCAAAATCGGTGTCCAAGGTGTGAATCTGTTGGATGATATTACTGTCACTGAGCAGTCTATCTCGGCATCAAGCCAACGAGCACTGCGGAATGCTTTCCGCAATGACAGGCGCTTTACCTTCATTGCTCGTGCAACATTCTAATCCAGTATAGATATCCTCTCTATACCTGACTCTATACCGGCCGGTGTTTCAATGCATCGGCCGGTTTTTTGCGCCTTCAATATCTTTGAAGTGGAGGCTTAGAACACCACGACGGAGCGTATACTCTCGCCTGCGTGCATCAGGTCAAAACCCTTGTTGATCTCTTCCAATGGCAGAACATGCGTGATCATCGGGTCGATCTGAATTTTTCCATTCATATACCAGTCGACGATCTTGGGTACGTCAGTGCGCCCTTTTGCACCGCCAAAAGCCGTGCCTTTCCAAACTCTGCCCGTCACGAGCTGGAAGGGGCGGGTGGAAATTTCTTTACCCGCTTCAGCGACGCCAACGATGATGCTCTCTCCCCAACCACGATGACAGGCCTCTAATGCGGTGCGCATGACGTTGGTATTGCCCGTGCAATCAAAGGTGTAATCCGCGCCGCCATCGGTCAACGCGACCAAATGCTCGACCAGATCGCCGGAAACCTCAGCCGGATTGACAAAATGTGTCATGCCGAATTTCTCTCCCCAGGCTTTGCGCTCCGGATTGATATCAACGCCAATAATTTTGTCTGCGCCAACCATTTTTGCGCCTTGTAAGACATTTAGCCCAATGCCGCCCAACCCGAAAACAATGATGTTGGAACCAGGTTCTACTTTGGCCGTGTTAGTAACCGCGCCAACTCCGGTGGTGACACCGCACCCAACATAACAGCTTTTGTCAAAAGGTGCGTCGGTGCGGATTTTGGCGACTGCGATTTCAGGCACGACGATGAAATTCGAAAAGGTGGAGCAGCCCATATAATGATAAACCGGTTGCCCTTTATAGGACATGCGGCTGGTGCCATCGGGCATCAGACCTTGGCCTTGTGTGCTGCGAATGGCGGTGCACAAATTGGTCTTGCCGGACAGGCAGCTTTTGCACTGGCGGCATTCCGGCGTGTAAAGCGGTATGACATGATCGTCAGGCGCAACAGAGGTCACGCCTGCACCGACGTCGCGCACTATTCCTGCACCTTCATGGCCCAGAATAGCAGGGAATTTGCCTTCACTGTCCAGCCCGTCCAGCGTATAGGCATCAGTGTGGCAAATGCCGGTCGCCATGATTTCAATCAATACTTCGCCAGCCTTTGGCCCTTCCAGGTCAAGTTCAACAATTTCCAATGGCTTTTTCGCTTCAAAAGCGATGGCTGCGCGGGTTTTCATGGGGCAAGTCTTTCTATTGTTATGTTGTGCTCTAAATATGACGCATTGGGCAGATTATTTCGACTTTAACGTCAGCCAAGTGCAGTCGGCAATAGACATTTGCACACCAAAGGCGCATGGGGCGCAATTGTTCAAGGAAAAATAATGTCATTAGAAAATATCCCCGCTTTATTGAGTGAGGCATTGGCCGCGCGCGAATATACCACGCTGACGCCTGTCCAGACCGCCGTCATTGAAGATGAAGCGGAAGGTAGAGACCTTATTGTCTCTGCGCAAACGGGTTCCGGTAAGACGGTTGCCTTTGGCCTGGCCATGGCGCCGCAAATTTTGGATGGTGGGCTGGTGAGCCTGGCCAAATTGCCCGCAGCGCTTATCATCGCGCCCACGCGTGAACTTGCTCTACAGGTCAGCCGCGAGCTGATGTGGCTTTATGCCGGAGCGCACACACGCATTGCCACCTGTGTTGGCGGCATGGATGCCAGCAAAGAACGGCGTAACCTGAAAAATGGTGCGCAAATTGTTGTCGGCACGCCCGGGCGTCTGCGCGACCATTTGGAGCGCGGGGCATTGGACCTGTCTGAGCTAAAGGTCGCAGTGCTGGACGAAGCGGATGAGATGCTGGATATGGGCTTTCGCGAGGAGCTGGAAGATATATTGAATGCCAGCCCCGATGACCGCCGAACATTGATGTTCTCTGCCACTATGCCGAAGCAGATTGTGTCGCTGGCCAAGCGCTACCAGCAGGATGCGATGCGCATTTCAACGGTTACGCAAGATCGCGGCCATGGTGATATTGCCTATCAGGCAGTGACTGTCGCTCCGCCTGACACAGAAAGCGCGGTGGTCAATCTGCTGCGCCTGCATGAGCCGGACACCGCCATTTTGTTCTGTGCCACGCGAGAGCGGGTGCGGCATTTGCATGCCAAGCTGACCAATCGTGGCTTTAACGCCGTCGCGCTTTCGGGTGAACATAGCCAGCAAGAGCGCAACCATGCCTTGCAATCATTGCGCGATAAAAGAGCGCGCATCTGCGTGGCGACAGATGTTGCAGCGCGCGGCATTGATTTGCCCAGTGTTACGCTTGTGGTGCATGTTGAAATTCCGCGCGATGCAGAAGCATTGCAACACCGTTCGGGCCGCACGGGCCGTGCGGGTAAAAAAGGTACGGCTGTTCTGGTTGTGCCTTATCAGCGGCGCAAGCGGGTGGAATCCATGCTGCGCGGCGCGAAGATCAATGCCGAATGGATTACGGTACCCAGCGCCGAAGAGATTAAGGCCAAAGATCATGAACGGTTGCTGGAAAAGCTATTGGCACCCGTTGAATTTGATGAGGCCGATATCGCTTTGGGTGCAAAATTACTGGAAACGATGAGCCCGGAAAATATAGCCGCTGCTTTGGTTTCTACGCACCGCGCCAAAATGCCATCGGCTGAAGATTTGCTGGATGACGGCAAACGAGAGCGCGCCAAAGAAACGCACCGTGACGGGTTTGACGATGCCATCTGGTTCCGTGTCAATGTCGGGCGCAGCAACAATGCCGACCCGAAATGGATATTGCCGCTCATGTGTCGACGCGGCGGCGTTACCCGCAATGATATTGGCGCCATCCGCATCATGGGGAATGAAAGTTTTGTGGCCATCGCCGCCAAATCAGCAGAGCAATTTGCACAGTCTGTCCAGAACCCCGGACAGGATGAAGATGATGATGTTGAGATCGTGAAAGCCGATGGTCCACCGCGCGATGCCGCGCGAGAGAACCGCAAGCGCGGCAAAGGTGGATATCAAGGACGTGGCGGCGAAGGCGGCAGCCATCGCGGCAAACCCAATTTTAAGCGGCGCGAAGACGGTGATGGGGGCAAACCAAAACGGCGTGAATATAAAGATCGCCCGAAAAAGGATTGGCCCAAAAAAGATGGCCCCCGCAATGATGGACCTCGCAGTGACGGGCCACGCGGTGATAGACCCAAAAAAGATGGGTTTGCACCGGACCGAGCAAAAACCGACAATGGGCCGGATAAAGGCAGTGCAGCCGACACTGGCAAACCTGTCGCAAGAGAGAAATTGCGCCCCGAATATAAGGGTGGGCCCAAGGGCGATTTCAAAAAAGATGGCAAAAAATATGCGCCAAAGAAAGTCGGTGCATCGCCCAAATTTCGCGGTAAGCAAAAGAATAAAGGCAAACCCGGTGGCGGCAAGCCAGTGAAAAGACGGCAACCGTAAAGGCCTTAATTTGCAGGTGCTAAATTGCAGGGATTGCCCAATTAATTGGTGCTGTGCCCTGTGATTTTAGGAAATCATTGCACTGGCTGAAATGCTGACACCCCAAAAACCCCTTATAGGCAGATAAGGGGGAAGGGTGCGGCGCGTGCAGCACAAGATGCCGGCTATCGACAAAAGCAGCCTTTTTCTGCGCATAGCTGCCCCAAAGCATGAAAACCACGCTATGCGGCAGTGCGTTCACCTGAGCGATAACTGCATCAGTAAACTCCTCCCAACCGCGCCCGCGATGCGATGCGGCTTTGCCCATCTCTACGGTCAAAACAGAGTTAAGCAGCAGCACGCCCTGACGCGCCCATGATTCCAGAAAACCATGACTGGCAGGGGCAATGCCCAAATCGCTTTCCAGCTCTTTATAAATATTGACCAAAGAGGGCGGGATTTTGACCTGCGGCTGCACTGAAAAGCACAGCCCATGCGCTTGGTTCGGCCCGTGATAAGGGTCTTGTCCCAAAATCACTACGCGCACCGTGTCTAAAGGGGTTAGGTCGAGCGCGCGAAATATGGCGCTGCCTTTGGGAAAGATCGTTTTTCCCGCTGCTTTTTCCGCACGCAAAAATGCTTTTAGCGCGGTCATGCGCGGATGCGTGAGCGGCCCCGCCAGCGCGGTTTTCCAGCTTGCGTCGAGCTTTACTGCGTCCAGATCAATCGCACCCAGATTGTCAGACTGGCTCATAATGTTGGTATCGTCTCGCCCCATGGTGGCGGCGGCGCTTCCACTGGTTTGGTGAGATCAAATTCTACACGGAAAAACCGGCCTTCGCGTTTCAGCTCATAGGCAAATTGCGTGTCATTCACGTCCACTGCCCAGACATTCGTAACCGAGGCAGCAAGGTCATTGGCGTTAAACAGGTCGATAGAGAATTGGTCAACGGGGAATTCCTGTCGTGTTGCTTGACCAGCTTTAGCAACCGTGCCGCCATAGCGGCTCACACTGTCTTCCTTACCATCCTCATGGCGGTGGACGTGATGCAGTGATAGGCCGTTTTCGGTGTGGTGGATGACCCAAGTGCGTGAGCGGTTCCATTGCGTGCCTGCTGTCTCACTTGGCATCTCGACATGAAAAGGAATGGCGATCTGTTCCGCATCACATGCGGCCACATGCATGACCATATTTGCCCCGGCAAAGTCGCTATCTTGCGGATCGTTGGAGGTCAGCTTTCCGGCATAGGCCTTACCGCATAGCGCCATCAGCGATGCATAAAATGTGTCTGCTGCGCTTTGCTGATCGGTGCTGTTCTCCGTGCTCGCATCTGCGCCCGTTTCGCTCGTACATCCGCCGAACGACAAAGATGCAGCGGCAATGACAGCTAATGCTTTATAAGATGTGTTTATCATACCGTCTTTCCTGCCACAGCCGCGCCAATGCCCGCGGTCATTTGAAACAGCATATCGGGGTTGGAATGCCGCAATTGCGCAGCAGCCAGTTCTTGCCCTTCGGCCACCATAATTTCCTTTGTGCCTGCTTTCATGCCGGCCAATATCCGCGCGGCGCATTCCTCTGGCGGCAGGCCATTATCTATGGCGGCATCAGATTCGCCGCGCTTTGCGCCATCACCAGTGAGCGCATTGCGCGCAACATCGGTCTTAATCGATCCGGGTAAGATTGTCGTGACGCCAATGCCATGGACCTGCTCCACCTCGGCGCGCAGTGCATCGCTATACCCGATCAACCCGTGTTTGGCGGCGCAATAGGCGGTGCGCAAGGGCACGCCGATGCGCCCCGCGACTGAGCTGATGGCCACCATATGCCCACTGCCCCGCGCAACCATATGGGGCAAAAGCAATTGGGTGAGCCAGATAGGCGCAAGCAGATCGACATCTAAAATACGCTTATACACCTCTGGCTGCGTATCTTTGGCCAAGCTGCGTTGGCTGATCCCGGCATTGTTGACCAAAATGTCGATATGCCCCTGCCAGCCAATAGCGGCCTTAACTTTGTCGCCCAATGCTGCCCAGTCGGTCGTATCAAATGGCAGAATGAGGTGCGGCACAGCGCAGTCATTGGCGACCTGTTGCAACGCCTCTTCGCGCCGACCGGACAGAATTAGCTGTGCGCCCTCCGCCGCAAACGCGCGGGCCAGAGCAGCGCCAATGCCTGATGACGCGCCAGTGATCCAGATTATCTTGCCCGCAAAATCCATATATCCATCCTCTATAAATGCGTATCTGTTTTGCAGCATGCTAAAGCCTGCCGCGCATTTAGGCTATGGGCAAATGGCAAGCGCTTTCATCCCAGGGCGAGTTCATCCAATATCGTTGGAATTCTCTGCTTCAGCTTGAAAAAACCCCTGCTGGCATGGGGCCAGACCAGACGATCATAATCGCGCAATATGGTCATGGTGGTGATGCCATTTTCGGCCAGATAGGTGGAGCGTTTATCCCATATATCACGTAGCGGACCAATGGGGATATAGGCCATGACCAATGTTTTTAGGCCCGCCTGTTGCATGGCCTGAATAAGCGCATCAGCAGAGATTATATCGCTGGCTGGGCAAGCAAATGTGGAGGCTGCACGAGCGCAAGCGTCATCGACCGCTCCGGCAGAAAATACCTGTACTGCACCGGCAGGCGGCGAAGATACCGCGTTCCAATCCGGCTTTAGGCCCACTATCAGCCTGGGTGCCTTGCCTTGCAGGGGCAGGCTTTGCGCTGCGCAATCCTCGCCATGGATCAGCAGAGCGAAATCATCAGGCAATGCGTCTTCCTCTGGCAGGGTAAGCAATTGGCGCGGATGATTATTCTCTTCCTCCAATGGCGCGGTCTGTTCATTCAGGCCTGTTGGCGCAAAGCGGCCATCGGTATAACGCGCAATATTGCTGGCGCGCGCCAGATAATGTTTCCCCTTGGTGTGCAGTCCGCCGACCCAGCGCCATGAACAGGTGTTGCTGGCCGCATGGCCATCCAGCAAATGGGTCAGGAAAAACTCTGCGCCCAAGGCCCATGGCAAGCGCAAGGTGAAGATCCAGATCGCGGCAAACCACATGCGCGCATGATTGTGCAAATAGCCATATTGCACCAGCTCCTGCGCCCACGCATCAAAACAGTCTATGCCGGTGCGTCCAGTAACTGCTTCATCATAGGCTGTGGCCAGCCCGCTATTCGCCGCCAGTTTGGCATGCAGATCGGACAATTGATCGGCATAATCGCGCCAGACACTGGGGTGATGCTCCAGCCAGCCCTTAAAATAGCCGCGCCAAAAAACTTCCTGAATAAACTTTTCTGCGGTTGATGGCGCAAAACGCTCCAGCGTTGCCGTTAGCACGTCCTCCTCTGTTATCAGCCGGTGGCGGATATAGGGGGAGAGGCAGGAGATATTGTCGCGTTTTTCCGGCCCGAAATCATAGTTGCGCTGGCTGGCATAGGCATTGCCTGCGCGGGGCACAAAGTTGCGCAATTGCGCCTGTGCGCTGGCTGCATCAGGGGTAAAATCCATCGGGTCGGAAAGCAGTCCGGGAAGAGCAGCGGGCATATTGGTCCTTGTCCTAAAGGTCTGGTGCTGATTTATGCTTTGTCGATGAGCCCTTTTGCGGGCCGTGCTATGCGATAAACGCCTTGCAGATCATCGGGTTGCACAGTCATGCCTTTTTGTGTGAGCCGTAGTGCGCCAAGACGTGCTCTGGCTTTTACATGCCGGTGGATGAGCGGCATGATATCGCGCCAATCCTCACCGGCAATATGCCGCGCAATGTCAGACGGGCACAAGGTGGCACCATCGCGCCTTGCAGAGAATAAGGCCAATATTGCAGTATCAATCAGAGCAGCGGGAATTTGGTCCGTCATGCAGTCACAATGGCGCGGTGCAGAAAATGCGCAAGGCCCTGCTTGCTTACGAACACGGCATAGACACTTGTAACAATTGGTGATGCGGGATAAGGCATACCCCCCATATTAATGGCGAAGAAGCAAAGTCTATTAACCCACGCATAGACATATATCGTTAGGAGAGCCATGTCTGACCAGCACGCCGCAAATGCGCAATTCACACCTGTAATCTCGGCGACAGGCCTGTTCACGCCTGACCAGAAAATCACCAATGAGGAGCTGGTCGCCAGTTTTAACGCTTATGTTGATAAGCATAATGCCGAACATGCTGATGCCATTGCGGCTGGAAGTTTGGATGCGCTCACCTACAGCTCAGTTGAATTTATTGAAAAGGCAAGCGGCATTAAAGCGCGTTATGTGCTCAATAAAGACGGTATATTGGACCCGGATACCATGTGTCCGCAATTGCCTGAGCGGCCCAATGAAGAATTATCTATTCTAGCGGAAATCGGCGTAAAGGCGGCGCGGCAAGCGCTTGATAGCGCCGGACGCAAAGCAGAAGATGTTGATGCCGTTCTGGTTGCATGCTCCAATTTACAGCGTGCCTATCCTGCTATTGCTGTTGAGATTCAGGATGAGCTGGGCATTGATGGTTTTGGCTTTGATCTGAATGTTGCTTGCTCTTCGGCTACATTTGGCCTGCAAACCGCAGCGGACTATATCCGCTCAGGCAGTGCGCGTTCGGTGTTGGTCATCAATCCGGAAATATGTTCCGCGCATTTGAACTGGCGTGATCGCGACAGTCACTTCATCTTTGGCGATGTGGCAACCGCGATATTGGTGGAAGCGAAAGACCTGGCCCCGGCTGAGCATTGGGAGATTTTGGGCACCAAGCTAAAGACCAAATTTTCGAACAATATTCGCAATAATTTCGGGTTTTTGAACCGCACGCACCCCGAAACACGCGATGACCCGGATAAATTGTTTAAGCAAGAAGGCCGCAAGGTTTTCAAAGAAGTGGTGCCCATGGTTGCGGCGATGATTTTGGATCAGATGGACCGGCTTGGCATTACATCCGATGAACTGCGCCGGCTGTGGCTGCATCAGGCCAATGCGGGCATGAACCGTCTTATTGCAGCAAAAGTGCTTGGCCATGAAGCGACTGCGGATGAAAGCCCGACAGTACTGGACAGCTATGCCAACACATCATCGGCTGGTTCCATCATTGCTTTTCATCAGCATAGCAAAGATTTGCAAGCTGGTGAAAAAGGGTTGATCTGTTCCTTCGGCGCTGGCTATTCGGCGGGTACAGTATTCATACAAAAGGCGGCTTGAAGCAAAAGGCTGACTATAATCACCGCATCACATATGCGCATAAGATAAGCAATTAGGGGAATGTTATGACCAGTTTTTCAGCCAAGATGGTCAATATCATCCTGAAATTGCGCGGTATCAAAAAGATATTTTCCAGCGAAGAGGCTGCACTGAAAGGTATCGCAGAAGATCGTGCGCGTGGTCCGGCGAAACCCGTGTCATGGCTGACCCAGAATTGCGATATTAGCGAAGAGCATATTGATGGCCATTTGGTCTATCATTTGACGCCTAAATCGGGTGGCTCTGACCATCATGTCCTATATTTTCATGGTGGTGGCTATGCCTTGGATATTGCGCCAGAGCATTGGAAATATCTGACCAAATTGGTTAAGGCAACGGGCGCTTCGCTCAGCGTGCCCATCTACCCAATGGCGCCGGAAAATGATTGGCGCCCGGCCTATGCCATGGCGCGCAAACTCTATACCGAATTGGCCGGGAAAATTGACCCTGCCGATATTACGCTTATGGGCGATAGTGCGGGTGGTGGTTTCTCATTGGCGCTTGGGCAGATGCTGCGGGATGATGGCGAGAAACTGCCGGGTAAGATTGCGCTGCTCTCTCCATGGATTGATGGCAATGCCAATGATCCAGAACAAGTGATTATCGCGCCAAAGGATAATATTATCGCGCTGCCGGCTATTCAGGCCATGGGCCGTTGGTGGGCTGGTGAGGGTGGTGACCCTTCAGACTTTCCAGTCAGTCCGTTATTGCACGATATTACGGGTCTGCCGCCAATGGGTGTGTGGACGGGAACGCACGATATTCTGTATGTCGATGCCAAGAAGCTGAAAGCCAAGGCAGATGCGGCAAATATCGCTCTGGACTATCATGTGCATGAACAGATGCAGCATGTCTGGATGATTTTGCCGATGAAAGAAGCGGACAAAGCTATGGAAGAGATTGCCGCGTTTATGCAGCGTTAAGAGGCCGCTGCAACAGCCTGTATGTGGTTTAGCCTTTAACCGGTTTTACCCCGGCTTTTTCCAACTCCGACCCTAAACGTCCGGTCAGCGCATACCACCACATTTTGAAGTCTGCGCCCAATGACCATAAAGGATAGGTGAACGTCGCAGGGCGGTTTTTCTCAACCGTGAAATGTGCCAACCATGCAAAGAAATACCCCGCAACCGGCATGGCGAGCAGCCACAGCCATTGGCCAGCAAGCAAGGCATAAGCCGCAATGGCAATGACAATGCTAGTGCCGATATAATGATAGGCACGGGTCAGTGGTTTGCTGTGCTCTCGTAGATAAAAGGGCCAGAATTCAGCGAAACTTTGATAGGTCTTATCGGTCATAGACTAACGCTAAACCATGTCTGGCAAAAAGAAAATAGCGCGAGACCATAAGCCCCGCGCTATCCCTCACCGCTGACTGCCCTTGCCCAGGCAATCAGCCTCACCCAATATGTCGGTTAATCCGACTTTGACGCTGAATCGCTTTTGGAATTTTGACTCATTTTAGATGATATTTCAACCGGCTTTTCCGCGGATAATGATTGCTCTTCCACCAAATTACCGATCTCGCTTGAACCTGTGCTTTGGGCGACAAGACCGTCTAACGAGCCTCCGCTCAAACCCAGCTCTTTCATAAGCCCGTCAATCACCGGGGCCTGTGCACGATAGGCCAGAGCGGCGCTCACGGCGTCGCTGGCCAGATTGCCATTGCCGCCGCTGTTCGCCGCCGCGCTGGTTCCAGAACCGCCTCCACCATTTTGGGTAATGCCATCGACCTGTACGATCTTGATCGAGTCGATTGCTTCCATTGGTTTTGCGGATTCGCGAACCACTTCGGGCAGAACATTGAGCAAGGCCAATTTGGTTTGCAGCGAAATCTGGTCTGATGACAGAATATTAGCCGCTTCATTGACGGCGCGCTGTCCAGCAGCCTCAACTTCAAAGCGAACGCGTGCGGCTTCTGCGCGCAGTTTTTCTGCCTCTGCTTCACCTTCAGCAGCGACACGAATGGCGGCGGCACGGTTGGATGCCGCTTCTTTTTCCGCCTCTGCCTCAACCTTGACTGAGATAGCATCGCGCTCTGCCTGCTTGGCTGCCTCGATAAGCTCAATACGCTTTTGTCGTTCGGCGACTTCGGTTTCCCGCGCAGTCGTCACTTGCTCTTCAGCAGCGACGGCAGTTGCACGCGCTTCATCAGCTTGCGCCTTGGCTTGGCTTTCTTCGCGGGATTTGTTCTGGATCGCAATTTGCTGTTCCTGCCGCGCAATCTCAATGGTTTGCTGCTGCGCGATTTCCGCTTCTTTGACCAGCTTATCCGCTTCAATCTGCCGCGAGTCGATTAGCTGTTTTGCCTCAATGCGCGCTTGCTCTGCCTCACGGTTACGAATGGCCTGTTCTGTTGCGACTTCGGATGCCTGAGTGGCGCGGCGCATTTCAACCTCACGCTCTTGCTCCAACCGCGCAAATTCATTGTCACGGCTAATCTCAAAAGAGCGCTGATCAGCTTCCAGATTTTTCGTCTCGATCTGAACGCGCGTCTCTTGCTCGATATCGTTCCGCGCCTTTTTGCGCAGTTCAATCTGTTCGGTTAGCTTGGTCAAACCTTCCGCATCAAATGCGTTATTGGCGTTGAAATGCTCAATGCTGGTCTGGTCAAGTCCGGTCAGCGATACCGATTCCAGTTCAAGACCGTTCATCGCCAAATCGTTGGATGAGACTTGCTGCACCTTTTGCACAAAGTCTGCCCGCTGTTCGTGCAGCTCGTTCATCGACATGCCCGCTGCAACAGAGCGCAAGGCATCAACAAATTTGCCCTCGACCAGATCTTTTAGCGATTCCGGATGCATCGTGCGCAGGCCAAGCGTCTGCGCTGCCATAGCCAAAGCATCGGCATCAGGGCGGACACGGACATAAAATTCGGCCTTCACATCAATGCGCAGCCGGTCCAGTGTAATCAATGCATCGGCATTTTTGCGTTCAACCGCCAGGCGGACTGTGTTCATATTAACCGGCATAGTCTCGTGGAAAATTGGCAAGACCAAAGCACCACCATTCATCACAACTTTTTCACCGCCAAAACCGGTTCGCACAAAAGCAATCTCTTTGGATGCGCGCTTATAGAGCCGCAATATGGTAATAATGATCCCGACAATCAGGATAAGTCCGGCAACAGCCATGACGGTAATGAATAATGGTCCTTCTAACATATCTCTCTTTCTCTTCGTGCGGTGCGTGTGGTTATCCAGCCCAGGATTCGCACCTGCTTATCACCTCATGGGCTTGTTTTTTGACAGGCCATTCAGGAATGGGTGATCCCAAAATGGCAAGGAATATTTACGTTTCGACCTATAGTCGAGGCAGTGTGTTCTGGCCGCGGCTTATGGCGCGAAATATATCATCATCGCGGCGGACCAGCAAAATTTCTTCGCCTTGCTCTAATATCTGGCCAGCATTATCCGGTTCGACCATTACAAAGTGGCTTTGCCCATGAACGTCACGTACCTTTGCGCGGGCAGGAGAGCCGCTTTCGGCCTTGCCCAATTCGATTGTGGCAAAGCGGCCGACCAATGTATCGCGGCCAACGGCTGTGGTTTCGTCACGCGGCAGGATTTTGGCCAATGGCCTCGCAATTGCGCCGGTTAGTGGAAGGCTGGCAAAAGCCGCCAATGGAACGGCCAACCACGGCCTTAACATGCTGCCGGTCAGGTTTTGCAAGACCATTTGTCCAGACAGGCCGATCATCCCGAATAAGCCGAGCATCAGCATCAGCAAAATCATCAACGGTACTTTGCCAAAGCCCAAAATGCCCAAAAGGCCATCTCCGGCACCGGCTAAGTCGCCATCAATATCAGGGTCGGGCATTTCAATATCGGCATCACCCAGCAATTCGCCTAGGCCAATGACTTGAAAAACTACCAATAGGGACATGAGCAATAAGCTGATGGTGAAAAACAGATTTTCCGAAACCAACCAAAACTCGAGCATTGCCCCTCCTTTACTAACATTAATATAGGATGAATTGCATGATTTACAATATCTGACGATAGAAAAATCATATTATGGTCCAAAAATATGGTTCGTTTCATCTGAAGAATGTATTTTTACTCTCTACCAGCGTATTATTATCAATCTACACTCTCTTCGCCAATATATTTCATTTCCAGAAAACGTCCGCGAACGGCCAGCTTATCCAATTCGCCATTGGCCAATTGCCGTGTCACCGTATCAATCTCTTTGGAAATAACCTTCAGCCCATCCTCAAGCTGTGCATCGGGTGTTGAGCCATTGCGCTCCTCTTTGCGCAAAGATGCAGGGATACGCTGATAACCTGTGATTAATTCGGGCAAATGCTCACCCACCAATTTGCGCACTTCCAAGGCGGCAGGCTGTCTTTCATCCAATTGCTGCAATTGCGGTGCCAGTGCGTCGAGCTGAACACCGATATCATCGACCAGTTTTATTGCCGGTGCTGGTAAAGCAGGGCGTTGCTGTTCCAGCCATATCTCAGTCTTACCGGCCAACACGTCGAGATTCTCTTTCGAGAGGTCTTCAGCTTTCGGGATTGGCATTTTGGGATATTTGCTGAAGAAATATGAAGCCCCTGCTACAGCGAGCGCAGTTATCATCACGCCTTCAAAACCGATGCCACCGATAATGGCGCCTACAATTCCTGCTCCAACAATCACGGCACCCACTGCTATCGCGGTGCGGCCCAATTTGCCCCAGAAATGTCTGCGTTTGAGCGCGCGTGACTTTAAACCGATGGAACGGTTATAGCGCACATTTTGAAGGCTATCGCGCGCATTGGCCATAATTTCTTCGGCGGTTTCGGGCATATATTTAAGGTGTCTCCGCTATTAATTTTCTAATGATGTCAGCAAAGTTTCTGCATCGGGTTGTTCAGCGGCTTTTGCCTGTCCCTCGGCCCGGGCAATATAGCCTTTCGATTTTTCAACTTCGTCGGACAATGTGGTGACCGTTGTTTTCATCGTCTCCAGAGACTTCATCTTGAAGTCATCAATATGATCCATTGTGTCATAAATATTCTGGAACGCACGCTGTAATGTTTCCAGCGGGATGGTTGACGCGGCGGCCTGCTCATGAATCTGCGCAGACTGGTTTTTCAGCATATCGCCAGTGCTATCAATAATGCCTGCTGTGGTGGCGTTGAGCGACGTAATTTGCTCCAGCACAAGTTTTTGCCCGACCAGCGCCTGCGCAACAGTAACTGCAGTGCGCAGTGCGCCGACGGTTGTTGTGCTGGCGCGGTCAACGCCTTTGACCAGCTCGATATTGTTCTTCTTGACCAGATCTAGCGCGAGATACCCCTGAACGGTGACGGCCATCTGGGTCAGCAAATCCTGTGTGCGCTGGCGGACATAGAATAAGGCTGTCTCGCGAATGGCCTTTGCTTTCGCCGGATCGGAAATATCCAGATCGTTCGCTTTCTCTTCAAGCCGAGCATCCATGACCTTTGAGATATGAATCATTTGCTCAAGTCGACCCATTGCTGCCCAGAGATTTTGCCGTTCAACATCAATCGCGGCATTGTCCATCAGCAATTCGTCTTTGCCGCCTGCCAGTCGGCTGAGGATAGTCTGAATATGGTCCTGGCTGGATTTATAACCGTCAAAATAGTTGCGCAGCTTATTGCCCCAAGGAATGATACCGAAGATTTTGCGCGGTGTGAGAAGATCACCCTTTTTGCCTGGGTCCAGATCTTCAACGGTGCGGCGCAATTCGGCAAGGTCTGCGCCTACGCCTTCATTTTCTCCCATGGCGCGCACTGGACGATCAAGGAAGCGGTTGGATTGGCCAGCAGCCTCCGCAATCTCCTTGCGGCCCATATTAGTCAGCTGTTCAACGCGCTTGCCAAATTCGGGGGAGTTCGCGTCTTGTGCAATCAGATCATCAACAAAACCGTCGACTTTCTCTTCCAACTTTGATTTCTGCTCTTCTGTGACGGGCACCAGACCGGCCGCCTTTTCGGGAGCAACCACAGGGACCGGATCGGGAGCTTTAAGCTCAAGGCCGATGTCCACGGTTTCGGTTTTGGTCTCGGTTGCCATCTACTATCCCTTTATCACGTTCGTTTCATTGTCAGAATGCAATCATAACCACATTCTTTCAAGCGAAAGCGTAGATTATCACTAAACTACTGTATCAACCTAGTAATACAGAGTGTCGGGTGCAAGGGCTAAGGCCGTAAACTGTCGAACAATAACAGGCTGTTATCGAAACTATTATATGGCTGTGCTTGAGGTCTAACGCGGCCTCAAAGATTATGCCGCAACCTGATAAGGTTGAATTTCGCCAGAAAGATAGAGATTGCGCGCTTTGGCACGGCTTAATTTGCCGGATGATGTGCGCGGCAAGGTGCGGGGTGGTACCAGCTCAATCACACAATTCATGCCGGTAATATTGCGCACTTTTTCGCGTATCTCTTCACGCAGGCGTAAACGCTCAGCATCATCGGATGTGCGGCATTGCACCAGTACGGCAGGGGTTTCTTCGCCGCCCGGTGTGGTCACTGCAAAGGCGGCAATATCGCCCGCTTTGAACCCAGGCAGTTGCTCGACCGCCCATTCAATATCCTGCGGCCAATGGTTTTTGCCATTGATGATAATCATATCTTTGGCGCGGCCGACAACGAACAGATAACCACCAGACATATAGCCCATATCCCCGGTGTCGAGCCAACCATCAACCAGACAGGCATCGGTTGATTCAGGATCGCGGAAATAGCTGTGCATGATGCTGGGGCCGGAACACCAGATTTTGCCAATGGCTTTTTCGGGCAGTGTCTTGCCGCTTTCCTCACGGATTTCTACGGTCATATCCTTTGCCGGCTTGCCGCAATTGACAATGGCGCGCATTCGCACTTGCCCATCGTCGTTACCTTCACTCATGTCAGACATGCCGGAAAGGCGGGTTTCTTCCACCATCTCAACCTTAATGCCTTCACCCGGCGGCATGATTGTGACGGCCAGTGTTGCCTCTGCCAGTCCATAGCTGGGCAAAAAGGCTTTTGCGTCAAATCCGGCTGGGCCGAATGCATCGACAAAGCTCTGCATAACCTCTGGACGGATCATATCCGCGCCATTGCCTGCCAAGCGCCAACGCGACAGGTCAAAGCGTTCTTCAACCTTTGACTGGTTGCCAATGCGGCGCGCGCAAATATCATAGCCGAAAGTCGGCGAATAGCTGATTGTTGTGCCTGTGTTACGGCTGACCATATCCAGCCATGCCAAGGGGCGACGGGCGAAATGCTCGGTGCGCAAATAGTCGGTTGACACCTGATTGGCGATGGGGGACAGAAAACAGCCAACCAACCCCATATCATGATACCAAGGCAGCCATGATACACAGCGGTCGCTGTCTTGCACTTTCATGCCGTTGGAATGCGCTGACAAATTGTTGAGCAGCGCATGATGCGTCACGGCAACGCCATGCGGGAAGCGCGTGGAACCGCTGGAATATTGTAGATAGCAAATATCTTGCGGATCGGCCGTCGGCAATGCGCATTGTTCCGCCGCTTGATCGGTAAACTGATCCCAAACCACCCCTTTGACACCGCAGCTATCAGCCGCTGCGCCTGCCATTTCCGACAGTTCTGCGGGGAAGAATAACATGGTTGGGTCACAGCTTTTCAATTGTACTGATAGCTGATCAATATAGGATTCTTTGCCGCCAAAACTGGTGGGCAGGGGCAGCGGAACCGGCCATGCACCTGCATAAACGACACCAAAGAACAATGCTGCAAATTCAGCGCCGGTTTCTGCAACCAAAGCAATGCGTTCCTGCGGTTTCACGCCATTGGCAATCAGCCGATATGCATTTGAAAGGGCATCTTGCTGCAATTCGGCAAATGTATATGGCCGCGCCAAATTGCCACGTGCATCATGGAAATTCAGCCCACGTGTCCCCGTGGCAGCATAATCCAGAGCATCGCCCAAAGTATCAAATTCAGCAAAAATGCGGGGCAGTTCATCAAATGTTGGTGTCGGCTCTGTCATGGTCGCCTCACTCATATCACCCCCATTAACTTTGGTGTCAGTTTTGGGTTGCACAGTTTTTATCATTATAGCCTATAATTCCCAACACAATCACGTTCCATAAAACAAAAGATCCGCTTGCATGCAATGCGCAATGCAGAGCGTGTCCACGGTACGTAAACCAATTATTCAATATACCCCAAAGACCAAAGTCTGGCCTAAATTTAGACGCGACTATGGCATAATGATGGCGAGAAGCAAAATGAAGCGATATAACAATCTGAAATGAGCAAAGAAAATCCTTCATTTTCGCAAAGGCCGCAGCGCAAACCAAGGCCGCTGGATACACAGCGGCTGCGTGATCTGGCAATGCGTTATGTTGCGCGCTATGCCACGAGTTCTGCTAAATTGCGCGATTATCTGGCGCGCAAGTTGCGCGAACGTGAATGGCAGGGCGATGACCAACCGGATATTGATGCGCTGGTGGGCTATTGTGTGGATAAAGGCTTTGTCGATGATGCGCTCTATGCCGCGCAAAAAGCGAGTGATCTTGCGCGGCGCGGTTATGGCGCCAGACGTGTGGATGCGATGTTATATATGTCAGGCATTGCCGATGATGATGCGCTGGAGGCCCGTTCTCTTACCGAGGCTGCAAAGTGGAGGGCCGCACTTTTATATGCACGACGCAAAAGAATTGGCCCATTTTCCGGGCCAGTGCACGGCAAAGCGCCGGACAAAGATAATGGCGATCGATCTGTAAGGGACCGTCAGATTGCCGGAATGTTAAGGGCGGGGCATGATATGCATGTTGTATGCACGGTTATTGATGCTCCAGATTTTGCGGTTTTGCGTGAAAAAGGCGATGATGGGCTGGATGCGGCGCTGGACGCCATGGAACCGCTTGTTTAGCAGCTTAATGATCGCAACCAACTCGCAAAATAATTGGAGGCTTTGATGACCTTTCGCCACTTATTTCCGATTCTCCTCACAGCATTTGCAGCGTTCAGCCTGTCAGCATGTTCTCAATCTACAGAAAGCGCTGTAAACGGTGCGAGTGGAGACGAAGCAAGTAGCGGGGTTGCAACCGCGCCATCAGGCCTGGATTTAGCCAGTTTGACTGTACAAAGCGGCGATACGACTCACGCATTCACGGTTGAGGTCGCCAGAACAGCGCAACAGCAAGCGCGCGGTCTTATGTTCAGGACTGAGCTGGCCCCTGATAAAGGCATGATATTCCCATTTTCGGAAACACGGCCAGCCAATTTCTGGATGAAAAACACACAGATATCGCTCGATATCATCTTTGTGCGAAGCGATGGCACGATAGAGAGCATTGCCGCAAATACTGTCCCTTATTCAGAGGAAGGTGTGCCTTCTGGTGAGCCTGTCGCGATGGTGTTGGAACTGGTCGCTGGCCGATCCGCAGAATTGGGTCTTAAGCCTGGAGATGTTGTGCAATGGGTCGATCCACGCATCTGAGCGTATTTTTTACCTATTCGTTGGCGCAACAGGCAATTTTTTATTGCCTCTGGCGCATGACACGGAGTAAGCGGAGCCCATGGGAATTTTGGGAAAAATCTTTACCTGGTGGGATGGCGCGACCATCGGCACCATGTTGTGGACCAGCCGTAAGGGCGAACGCGTTGGCGAGGATTCCTTCGGCAATGCCTATTATCGTAGCAAAAAAGTGAAAGACGGTGAACGAGAGCGGCGCTGGGTTATCTATAACGGTGCCAATGACGCTAGCCGTGTGCCTTCTGAATGGCATGGTTGGCTGCACCAAAGCTATGATGAAGTACCGGAAAGCCATTTGCCCCCGCCGCGTATCTGGGAAAAAGATTATGTGCCCAATATGACAGGCACAGCCAGCGCTTATAGGCCAAGTGGCGCATTGGAGCGCGGAGCCAAGCGAGCTGCGGCCAGTGGAGATTATGAAGCCTGGTCACCGGAAGACTGACACTTGGCTCGCAAACGCTCTCAAACATCCTATTCGTCATCCAGATTTGTGGCGCTTAAATGCGCTGTGCCTCTCATGATGTTGGCGCTTTCCGGATGTGGAATTACAAAGACCGATGAAGCTGATAAGGGCGCTTCACCCGCACAAAGCGAAGATCTTCCGCCAGCTGCCGCCAATATCGTTGCTGGCAAAGATACTGTGCAGGAAGCTGACACCGGACAATTGGGCACGCCCATGGCGGACCGTGTCGCGACCATCGGCTTTTTGAACAAACGTAACAATGATTCGCGTGATCTACAGATGAAGCCGGGTGAGGCCCGGCGCATCGGTAATGTGGTTATTCGGTTGGAAGCATGTGAACGCACTGCTCCTTGGGAATCGCCAGCCGAATCCGGGGCCTTTGTGCAGGTTCTGGTGCAAAGCAAGCCTCGGCGTAACAGCGGCGAAGAGCCAAAATGGCAACGTATTTTCTCAGGTTGGCTGTTTAAAGAATCGCCGTCAGTGAATGTCGTTGAACACCCTATTTATGATGTTTGGCTCAAAAATTGTGCGATGCGTTTCCCCGGAGAAGAAGATATTATCGCTGACCCAGTGGCAGATGCTGATTCAACATCGCCCGATACAGCTGCATCATCTGATAGCGCGCCCGCAGATTCAGAGCCCGGAGTACCAAGCAATTCGGCAAATGCCGCTGGTAATGAAGGTTCGCCTGCGCCTTCCGCACCAGAGGCGCCAACACTGCCAGAACCAACGATTGAAGATTTGCTGGACGACGTTGACGGATAACCTTCAACCGGTGTATTTTCTAAGCCTGTAACGCCCAGCTTCGGTCTTGTGTCCGCTTTGGCAAAACGGCTTCCAGCCAGAGCTTTATCCAGCATAGTGATATAATCCTCCTGCCGGATTTCTGTTGCACCCAGGCTAGCCAGATGGTCTGTCATGAACTGGCAGTCGAGCAACTGAAATCCCGCCATCCGCATGGCGGTCACCAGAGCGGCCAATGCCGTTTTTGAAGCATTATCCGCTAGGCTGAACATGCTTTCACCGCAAAACACTTTGCCAAGCGATACGCCATATAGACCGCCCACAAGCCGCCCTTGTTGCCAGCATTCTACACTATGCGCATGACCGACATGGTGAAGAAGCTGATAGCTTTTATAGATGGATTGGTTGATCCAACTTTCTTCGCGATCAGGCACTGCTGCTGCGCAATGCTGTACCACATCGGCAAAAGCATGGTTGCAGCGCAGTTCAAAGATATCGCGCCGCAGAGTCTTGCGCAGCGATCGCGACATATGGAATTTCTTGAGAGGCAAGATTGCCCGCTCTCTGGGTTCAACCCAGAAGACATCTTCGGCTTCACGGGAATCAGCCATAGGGAACAGGCCAATAGAATAAGCACGCAGCAATGTTTCGGGGTCGATAGTCATTAACCTCTTCTAACCACGCTGACCGCGGCATGAAACAGTAAAGGGCTAATTTTCTGGATTGGCAATTGTACGCTTGTCACTGGCTTATGGACACGTTACATGGCCTTTCTTACGCAGCGCCTATTTTGGTAGATATGCGTATAGGGGTGTAGCTCAGTTGGTAGAGCGTCGGTCTCCAAAACCGAAGGCCCACGGTTCGAGCCCGTGCGCCCCTGCCATTTTCTTAGAATCTATTTCTCATATATTGTTGGGTGCAAACGCGCCAAATATTTGATGTATTTGTATTATTGTACATTCATGCTTCGCAGTATCATATTTACTGCTGATGTAGAGCTGAATCAACTTACCCGATTCGGCCGTGAGGCAAAATAGTCCCACGCAGCCTTCTGGATGTCATGGTTACTAACTTTATAAAGCCTCCCACTAATATATGCTTTGGGCTAAAATTGGGCATGCGTACCAATTTCTATACTCTTCTGCTTTCATAATATTCGCTGTCAATCTGTCTGACCTATGCCTTTCATATATACATGGCCGGAGTGAAATAACTTTAGACCAGTCAGGATAAATTGGTCTGCTTTATGGGTTGACAGCTTGGTCTATAAAAGGCACGTACCAAAAAAAGATAATCTGGGAGGAATGAATATGCGTGTCCGTGCGAGCAGCGTTTCTGCGTCTAATGTAATCAAAAATAGCATTTCCGTATTGTTGGCGAGTACCGCCATGGTGGCCGCGCCTGTCTGGGCTCAGACAGATCAGACGGCTGATGCGAGCGAGGATGAAACTGCCGATCAGGCTACGGATACAATCGTTGTTGATGGCATTCGCGCAACCATTCAATCTTCCATTGAGGACAAACGGCAATCAGCACAGGTGTTTGATAGCCTTTCTGCCAATGAGATTGGCGATATTCCGGCGCTTTCTATTGGCGAAGCTCTGGAAACGCTAACCGGCGCTGCTTCGCACCGTGAACAAGGCGGCGCGACAGAGATTTCGGTACGTGGTCTTGGTCCCTTTCTAAGTTCGACAACGATTAACGGCCGTCTGGCCACAAATGGTAGCGGTGATCGTTCGGTTAATTTCAGTCAGTTTCCTTCTGAGCTTTTTGACAAGGTTGGTATTTTCAAAACCCAATCAGCCAGTTTTATTGAAGGCGGCGTGGCCGGTCAGGTGGTTTTGGAAACCGTGCGTCCTCTGGACTATGGTAAGCAAAGGCTTCAGGGCGAGTTCAAGCTGAACATCAACCCCGACAATCTTGATATTGATGCCGACCAGCGTCTTCAGAAATTTGGCTATCGCGGAACGGTGAGCTATATTGATCAGTTCCAATTGGGCGATAGTGAACTGGGCATTTCATTGGGCTATTCGCGCAATGTGACTACCAATCCTGAGCAAGAAGCCAATGTTTCTAATACAATTCGTGCCTGTGTGGTTGACCCTACCAATACCAGTGATGGTGTGTTTGATGATGGCAATTGTGACACAAGCGGCACGACTATTGCGGGATTGCGTGATGGCACGGTTACCGATGATTTTGTGATTGCGCGTAACTCATATTCTGTACGCTCTAACATCACAGATGATGTTAGAGATTCATTCT
This sequence comes from Parasphingorhabdus sp. DH2-15, assembly GCF_051668705.1. Classification (GTDB taxonomy): domain Bacteria; phylum Pseudomonadota; class Alphaproteobacteria; order Sphingomonadales; family Sphingomonadaceae; genus Alterisphingorhabdus. Next base: position 503,695 of record NZ_CP196351.1, read on the forward strand.
TTGCCGCCATCCAATTTCAACCAAGTCCTGATGTTAACATTAACGCTGACTTCCAATATTCAAACCGTCTTTTCACTGAGCAGCGTAGTGATTTGAACTTTGCTGAGGGCCGCCGTATCGATGGCCCTGGTGACCCAAATCGCCTCGATTTTGACCTTATTTTCACAGAAACTGGGGCATTGCGTCAATTTACGGGTGAGCAGCGTATTGAGGCTGTGAGTGAATATCTTGAGCGTGATGAAGAATATATCGGTGGCGGCCTGTCATTTGACGCTAGGTTGAGCGATAGACTGACCTTTACACTTGATGCTTCATATTCGGAAACAACCCGTATTGAAGAGGCTGTTCAAATCCGCTTCCGGACAGAAGATGATGAAGACATTTTTGGTAATACCGGAGCGTTTACGCCAAGTATTGAAAGCGATGGCAGCACACAGGATGATAGGGTTGAAACCGCCATTCAGATTCAACAAAATGGTTCTGAAGCTCTGAATTTCTTCGTTCAGAATTTTGACGTTAATGACCATAATCTTTTTGCTAATGATCCGCGTCTGCGTGCCGATTTGGAGCAGGACCGCTTCAACAGCATTTGGTCAATTCGCGGTGATTTCAATTATGAGATGACTGGATTCTTGTCGTCCATACAAGCGGGCGCACGTTATCAAGAACTCGTTTATCGAGATGTTCCCGGTGCGCAGAATGGTACGAGCCGGTTGGAAATCAATTTTAACGATACCCCAGGCACTGGCGCATTAGCAGTAGCTAATCAGGAATGCCGGACCTCTTTCCCAGAGACGGGCTTCCTCTCCTCTGTTCTGGGTGGCAACCCATTGGTTACCAATCTTGACCTTAATGGCAATGTTATTAGCACAACCAACACCTTTGCGACCTTTGATGCACTGTGTATTGCGCGTGTGCTAGAACGCGAAGATCCGCAAGGCTTGCAATTTGACGAAGATGGCGTGCCGATTTTCCCAACAGGTGATTTTGATTCAGTTGACAATACTGATGTCGAAGAACGCAGCTGGGCTTTTTATGCTCAAGCCAATTTTGACAATGAAATAGGCAGTCTGCCGGTTCGCGGAAACTTTGGTTTGCGTGTGGTTGGCACCAGTGTCCTTTCTACCGGGCTTCGCTCTGAACTGGATATCCAAGTTGATAATGCGGGTAACTTTAATCTGGTTTCTGTGCCAGGAACGTTTACGACCAGCCAAACACGGGCATCCTATACCGAATTCCTGCCTAGCTTGAACTTGGTGGCTGAATTGCAGCCTGATCTTCAGGCACGTTTCGGTGTTTTTCGGGCACTTTCACGTCCTGACCCATCTAATCTTGGTGATGGCCGCACGTTCAGCTTGAACAATGATGATTTTGCCACTCCGGAAGAGGCTTTGACCAGTGGTATCGATCAGGTAACGGCAAACGGCAACCCGCTTACAGACCCGTTGCTATCATGGAATGTTGATCTTGGCCTTGAATGGTACCCTAATGACGATACGATTTTGGCCGTTAATGCGTATTATAAGAGCTTTAACGGTGGTTTCGAAACAATCGGCTTTTTCGAAGACTTCACTGTTGACGGCTCTGTGCAAAGTCAATTTGTGACATCGGTCGATACAACTGATGAAACAAGCACGATTGTCGGCATCGAGGTTACAGCTGCGCACAGGTTCAGCTATTTGCCAGCACCTCTTGACGGCTTGGGCTTTAAACTCAGCTATAACTATGCCGATTCAAACTTTGAGTTTGAGGATGATGTTCTGGGCGCAATCACAACGCCAAATCCAGATGGTACAACCTCTGTCAGCAATGGTTTGATACCGCCCTCAAACCTGTTCGGCTTTTCCGAACATGTTCTGTCAGCACAGGTCTATTATGAAATTGGCGATTTCGATTTCCAAGGTGTCTACAAATATCGTAGCGAATATTTCCAGCAATTCATTGCGACGCCCGGCCGTATTCGTCTGATCGATGATGTCGGTGTTTTCGAAGCCCGGATATCCTATACTTTGAACAAGAATGTCCGCTTTACACTGGAGGGCCTGAATCTGTTCAACGAGCCGCGGACCGATTTGCGCGGAGCGCCTGATGATCTGGGCTCTGTTTCAGTTTTCGGACCACGTATCTTTGCTGGTGTACGGTTCAAATTCTGATGTGAATTGAAATCATATTATACCCGCAAGTGAGGAAATACACTCACTTGCGGATAATTTTGACCTAATAGTGGAATGTACATTATAAAACACAGATGAAAGCCTTGGGAAAGAAGCGAGATAAGTCGATGAGTAAAAAGCGGTTATTCCATAATGTAGCTGATCAGATCGCTGAGCTTATTGACCAAGGTGTGTTTCCTCCCGGCACGAATCTGCCCGGAGAACGTGATCTTGCTGAACGGTTTGAGGTCAGTCGTGTTACGGTCCGTGAAGCAGAAATTGCTTTACAAGCTATCGGGCGCATCGAAATAAAAAGCGGTTCCGGCGTTTATGTTTGCGGGGAGCAACCGCAGAACCCAGGCAAACTCCCGCAGGTTAGTGCTTTTGAAGTGACAGAGGCACGTTCTCTTATCGAAGCGGAAAATGCGGCTCTGGCTGCCAAAGTTATTTCTGATGAAAATCTAAAAAAACTGGACGACTTAATGGACGCTATGGCGAGCAGCGATAATGCTGTGTCGCTCGCGGCTGATAAAGAATTTCACGCTACAATTGCACGCTCATCGGGAAATGGTGCGATGGTCTACGCTATTGAGGCTTTATGGCGCATGCGCGAAGAAGTGCCAGAGGTACGCTATAGCTATGAAGCAATATGTGATGACGATGCAGAGGCACGGGCTAAAGAACATCTTGATATTCTTAATGCCTTAAAGGCGCGTAATCCCGCCGCTGCACGGCGTGCAATGAGAGAGCATTTCCTGCGTTTAATTGGTTCCATGTTGGATGTATCGGAACAAGAAGCATTGCGTGAAGTGCAGCAGCGTGCGATAGAAAGCCGCGAAAGATTCCTAGGTATTGCCCAAGCAATATAGTAATCGATAGAGGCGCACATATATGCCTTTGGAGCACAAAATATTCTGTGCTCTTGCTGCCAAATGAAAACGACTTGACTGCAAAGGCGACCAGATCGCCATTACAATATGTAAGATATGATTTATAGCGTCATTTCTTTGTTTCTGGCGGTGTGGATTTGCTTAATTTCAGCCGCGTAAACGTTGCCTGTGCATAATTCCCATCGGCTTTGTCCTTTTCCCAGTCACCAGTTCCGGGGCATCCCGCATACCATTGTGATTTGCCTTTTCTGGTGCTGCACTGGTTGTACACGCCAGCTTTGAAATAGAGTGAATCCCCGCCATATGAATAGGGATTGTCTTTTGAGTCTGCTGCCCTGACCAAACTTAGACTCTGTTCGATGGTTCCCAAGCGGTCATTATGGAATGTCAGATACATGGTATTGCGGTGAACATTGATTGTGTAACTAAACTCTTCGCCCAGCGCGATGCCCTTTTCACCGGGGTCTTCTTTGCCATCCCAATCAAAACCGAAAACGGGTATCGCAAGATCCTCGCGGTCTGGATTGTCCTTTGCCAGATTGCGCTCATAGGTCCAGAAAACGGAACCGGTCTTATGTCCCGGAAATTTTTTATAATAAATTTTGATCGGTTCATTGCCAAAACCGAAACCACTTCGGGTGCTTTTATATTTCAAGGCATGAATCTGGCCTACTACTGCCGAATATGACGGCCTTTTTGATGGGTCACCTGCATTGATGGAAACGTGATCGACTTTCAGCGTGGCTTCCATCTTGCCGCCAATGGCGCCAAATTTATTAGACCCTTTGCGCGCCTCAACAGCAAAATTGTTACCCGGGTCATGGGTGCCTATTCTGGTGTTTGCGCCGCGGAGCATCTGTCGCAATTCGCTCCGTGTATTGGTTGTGTTGGCGGTTGTCGGCGCGCTGTTTGGCGCGGCGAAAACCATATACCCATTTTCATCAAGATAGAAAAAATCTGGGTGAGAGTAATTCTGGATTGATTTGACGCTAATCTCGTCAACCTTGCCATCACCATTCTCATCAGCAGGCAGTGTGATTTTCCAATAGCTCAGATCAAATTTCTGGCCAGGCGCGACGGGCTTGCCTTCATCCGCTGACACTGTTGCAGATGCAGCCACAAGAAGAACTGCACCAATTGAGTGCTTCGCTGCACTGATGATAGTGTGTGGTTTTACCATATTATCACTCTCCATATTCGGCATATTTCCATACCAATTTCGTATTTCCATTATTACGAAATCGGAACATATTCTTTGTCCATAATATGACGTTAAACATGAACCATTTCTGATTTTAGTAACACAGAAATGCAATCACATCTAATATCTGGTCACTATTTTCGGACTAGCAATTATCATTTGCAATGATATACCAAATAAGCATACCAAAAGAATATACCAAATTTCAAGTATGCCAGAATTATGCGATGGAGAGGACGTTATAATGACCGATATTTCAGTTTCTAAGCTTTACATTAATGGGGGCAGGAAAAAGCGGGTTGGGAAACCGCTTTTGATGACATCTGCTGCGACAATTATGTTTGCGCACATGGCTTCGCCTGCATCGGCCCAAATGGTTATCGAAATTGTCGATGATACGCCGATTGAAAATCCGGGCGGCAACACAGTGAATGTGGCTGAAGGTGTTACGCAGACGGTCAATGATGGTGATAATATTGAGCTTGAAGACGACACCAATGATGACACGATCATTAACGTTGCTGGCACATTGATCAACAACGACACTTCTGATGAAGACGTTGTGATCTTTGTCGACAACTCTGAAGATGATATTGTTATCAATATCGCTGCAACAGGCGCCCTAGAAGGCGTTAATGGCGTTATATTCTATGAAGGTGATGGTGCAATCATCACCAATGAAGGCACTATTCGCGGGACAGGCGATGCCACAGAAGGTGTTATCTATTTTGACCGTGATTCTGATGGCACAGTTAACTCGATCACAAATTCGGGTTTGATAACTGGTATTGGTGGTGCGACAATTGGCGTGGACACGCTGCTCGGCGATGATCCTTCCTCCGATACCGTTGGTGATGAGGCAGGCATTGCCCGTTTCACATTGGTCAACAGCGGAACGATTTCCAACACCGGCACAGAAAACTCAGATAGTGACGCTATCAATTTCAATGGCGATCCCGGCACAACCGGCGGTGAAGCACGTGGTTGTTTAGAGGCTGATGGCACGAGAGTCTTGTGCCAAGTTGAAGTCAACATTACCAATAGCGGTGTCATTTCTGCCGCGCGTGATAACAGCTCTAACGCAGCTATCCGCGTTGAGCAGGATGCTGTTATTAGCGGCACTATTACGAATGAAGCTGGCGGAGAGATTACCGGCGCCAGTAATGCCATTAACATTAATGGTGCCCATGCTCAGCATAATCTTACTATTAACAATGCCGGCACAATAACCGGTACGTCTGGTGCTGGTGTCGTGATTAGCGGCGCAGGCGTAACACTGAACAACCTTGCTGGCGGGGTGATTACTGGCGGTGATGCCGGTGTTCTGGTCGAAGGTTCGACAATCACTATTGATATCGGCCCATCGAATTTGAACGATGTCGAAGTTGCTGCGGTCAATAATGTATTCACCAATGCCGGCACGATCAGTGGCACACGCGCTTCAGTTGATTTTACTGATGCCGGTGAAGCCATTACATTTGATCAGCAAGGCGGTTCCTTGATCGGTGACTTCCTCGGCACTTCCGGTGATGTGGTGGATACGTTGAATTTCACGACCGGTGTTTCAACGCTCAGTGGCAATGTGTTGCAAAGTGTTGATGTGAATGTTGCGTCTGGGGCTACGTTGGACGTTGATGGTGCCTTGATGATTGATGGTAATCTGGTTTCAGACGGCACCATTGATTTCTTGCTTGGCACTGATTCGCTAGACGTACTCGGCAATGTTACTCTTAATATGGGTAGTATTATTAGTGTATCAGACCTCAACGGTTTGGTAACCGCAGCTGGGCAGCGTTTTACGCTGATAACGACTGGCGGCACACTGACCAATAATGCAGGATTGTCATTCACCGCAGTAGACGACAGCTTCTTGCTTGATTTTGTCGTGGTTGATGAAACCCCGAACAATGTGGTGATTGAAGCGCAATTGGCCACGGCTACACCTCCACCACCGCCGCCACCGCCACCGCCACCTCCGCCGCCTCCACCGCCACCACCTCCGCCGCCACCTCCGCCGCCTCCACCACCTCCGCCGCCTCCACCTCCGCCGCCACCAGCTGGCTCATTATTCACGTCTACCGATGCGAATGTTGATGCTTTTGGTGATGCGATTGTAACTGGCTTTGGCGCTGGCGACTTTGATGGTCAGACCTTTGCACTTTTGGGCGCTCTGAACGAAGAGGGCTTCACCAACGCAGCAGAGAGCTTGCTGCCTGACTTGTCGAACAATGCTCCGGTTCAGGTGTTTGAAGCGGTCAGCAATGTCGGCGATATTATTAATCGCAGAATTGGCAACGCTTCGCGGCGCAGTGGTTCGGCATTTAATTTTGATGCGGGAACGCAGCTTGCTTCAGCTGCCGATGACGTGGTTCGTCCGGCAAACGCTGCGGACGGCTATTATAACGTCCAAACCGGTTTCTGGATTAACGGCACATATCGTGTGGCGGATCAGGATAACACCAACAATACCGGCGGCCCATCAAATGGCTATGAATCCGATATTCTATCGGTAGCCTCGGGCTTTGATTTTGCAGTGAGCGACAGCACCTTGTTGGGTGTATCCGTGGCTTACTCCAATATTGATACTGATCTTGATCGTGCATCAGGAGGCGAGTCAGAACTGGATGCTTATCACTTTAGCGTCTACGCCGCACATCGTGCAGGCCCGGTCTTCCTGTCTGGTCAGGCAGGTTATACCACGTCAGATATTGAGGCGATAAGGCTTACCAATTTGGGAGCGGGCACTATCCGCAGTGATTTTGATGTTGATGGTTTTAGCGCACAGCTTAATGCCAGCTATGACATTAGTTTGGGTGGGAATGGCTATTTCGCGCCGCTTGTTGGTTTAAACTATAGCCGCTTCAGCACCGATGATTATGTTGAAGACGGTGGCCTTGATCTGCTGATTGACGTTGAATCGACTGATTTTGTCGAAGCGCGTGGCGGGTTCTTGCTCGGCTATGAGGCGGAGACTGATAATGGTTCGTTTATCAACCTGTTTGGTAAAGTCGCCTATGTCGTCAACTTAAGCGATAATGCAACCAATGTGACCGCGCGTTTCGGCACACAGACTGTTGTCTTGCAAGGCATTGAAACCAATGATGAGCGCGTTGAATTGGGCGCTGGTGTGAATTTCTTCGGCGACAATAACCTGACATTTGGCGCATCGATCGATGGAGAAGTTTCCTCCGATTATTCGTCAATCGGTGGCACATTCCGCGTGAAGTTCGCCTTTTGATTTTTAAGGTGGGCGGGCATCTCATGTCCGCCCGCCAATACCAAAACACTGTAAGACGATCCGCACTGCTTAGCTAAGCAGACCGGCATTTCTGTATAAGAATTTAGAACACAATTTGGGGGATGCGCTTATGTCAGGTATGAAATCTCGATATATTCTATACGCATCATTAAGCTGCGTCATTGCTCCGCTTTCCGCGTGCGGCGGTGGTGACTCCAGTTCAACGCCTATCATTAGTGTAACACCGCCGACAACGGCGACTACGCCGCCTCCACCACCACCACCTCCTCCTCCTCCTCCTTCACCGCCACCCGCTCCTACATGTACTGGGTTGGAAGTATTGAACATAACCAGTGCAACAGCCAATCAGGCCGGAAACGCCGGTTTCGGAATTGAAAATGCGATCGATGATGATTTGTCCGCGGCGTCCCGTTGGGAAACAGACAGCCTTCCCGCAGCATTGACGCTTGACCTTGGCGAGCAGGTGTCGGTGCGCGATATTGGTATCGCCTGGCATTTGGGGGACCAGCGCGTAATTGATTTCTCAATTGAAGTATCATCAGATGGCTCTGACTTTGATATGCTTGAAGCCAATCTCAGTTCATCTGGCGAGACACTCAGTTTTGAACGTTATGACGTGACGGACACGCCGGCACAATTTGTACGAATTACGGCAACCGGCACTTCCGATAATAATCCCTTCGGAGTGGTTGAGGCAGAAATATTCGGTTGCTCGCTTGTTTCCCCTTCAACGCCAGTAACGTCGATTGATTTTGACACCAGTATTTTCGGGCTCGACCCAAATGTTACGCCGGGTCAGAATTTTGAATTGATTGACTGGGCGTTAGATACACCTGAAACCGACCCTGATGATGGCCTTGCACAGCGCACACAAGAAGGGGAATTGGCCAATTTCTCTGACGCGTTTTTCTTCACGGCAGCCGATGGTGGCATGGTTTTCCGCTCGACAATTGCCGGTGCCACAACTTCTGAAAATTCGAATTTTACCCGTTCTGAACTACGCGAGATGTTGCGACGAGGAAATCGGAGCATCAGCACACGAGGCGTTAACCGCAACAATTGGTTGCTGGGCTATCAACCTGACCCAGGTGTAGTGACCGGAGGACGTGGCGGCGTGCTTACTGGAACGCTGGCTGTGAATAATGTCACCTCCACTGGTAGCGATTTTCAGGTCGGGCGCATGATTATCGGGCAGATTCATGCCGAAAATGATGAACCTATCCGGCTTTATTATCGCAAATACCCCGAAAATGACCGTGGTTTCATCTACTTCGCGCATGAGATACGCGGCGGAGACGATATATTCTTTGTCGTGGTCGGCCCGGAAAATACTGATCGTGACAGCCAACCGGATGACCGCACTGATCCGGCTAATGGCATCGCGCTCAATGAAATATTCTCTTATGAAATTATCCAAGCGGGCTCTCGCATCGATGTCATCATCAGGCGCGGCGACAGTGATGGAGAGATTATTGGTCATAATTTCGTTGATATGGCTGTTGAAGGCAGTGGTTATGACCGTGTCGATGAGTGGAACTACTTTAAGGCTGGAACCTATACGCAGAACAATACAGGCGATCCCTCTGACTTTGATATGACAACATTCTACAGGCTCGATAACAAGCATTGATGCAAAGCGCTATTGTATCTTGCTTCCTACTGCTTGGATGATGTCTTCATATCAATAGAAACCAGTTTACATCTTCGGTAAATTATGCTGATACCTTCCTCTTAAAATGGGGGTCTTATGGAATTATTTGGGCGAATGCGCATGCATAGAGTGGCGGTGTATCAGCACGTGCCATCTGTGCGTTTATGCCCAAATATAACTGTTCTTTGCAGCATTACCTCGCAACGTAACGACAACATATAATCACGGAACGGCCAATCATATGAGCAATCCGCTAACACGCAAAACTGGTTTGGATACAAGGTTACTTATCAGTGCTGTTGCGTTGATTGCACTGGCATTATTTTTCTGGACCCAATCACGTTATCCGGCACTGAATGAAAAAGCCTTGATGGGTGGCGACACTCCTTTGTCCGGGCTGTCTTTTGATATCATTTTCGATATTTTTCCTAACAGTCCGCTCTGGTGGGAATTTGTTGCCAATATTGCCAATTGGATTTTCACCAATTTGAAGGGCATGACCTTTGGTGTGCTCTTTGGTGCCGCCATGTTGACGCTGCTTTCCGTGATCAAGAAAAAGTCGTTCGAAAACGGTTTCGCTAATGCGGCCTTGGGCGCGGTTATCGGGGCGCCATTGGGTGTGTGTGTAAACTGTGCTGCGCCCATTGCGCTTGGTCTTCATATGGGGCGGATGCGGCTGGAGACGACATTGTCTGCATTGATTGCATCGCCGACACTTAATGTCATCGTTGTGACTATGAGCTTCTCGCTTCTGCCTTTTCATGTCGCCGGAACAAAGCTTTTGTTATCGCTCATCATGGTTTTGCTGGTCATTCCGCTTTTGTGCAAATTTTGGCTGAAAGAGGAAACCGCCGCCAGCGCCAATAATATGTCTGCCTTAAGCAAGGTTTCCGAACCGAAAGGCCTTACTGGCTGGATCGCCAAAGCGCTCGCTCCGCAAGAATATGAACAGCATGACGGCAATTTTTTCGGCGCTGTGACATGGTATTTACGGGTTTTTGGTCGCAACCTCTTTTATATTGCTATCATCACTGTCCCAATGATGTTTGTTGCCGCCATGCTGGGTGCAATAGTGGCCACATGGTTTGACACCAGCGCGTTGAAATATCTGCTCCCCACTATAGGCCCTGTAAAAATCATCATTGCCATGATCGCACTGGCGGCTGTGGCGACTTTTGCTCCTGCACCAATTGCATTGGATATCATCCTAACGGCTATCTTGCTCGGCATCGGGCTGAATACAAGTTATGCGACCGTAATCCTTATCTCTCTGGGGACATTTAGCATTTATGCTTTCATTATTTTGTGGCGCTCCATATCGCTCAAAACCGCTTTGTCTATCTGGGTTTTAACTATGGGTATGGCTGTCACTGGGGGTGTCATCGCCAAAATGACCCAGAAATATGAGCAGGCATATTATAAGGATCGCGCAGAGAACCATCTTATAAATGCCAATATGGTGGAGATGCCAAAAATTGCTGCTTTGCCAAGCGCGCCAGATTTTGGCCAGCTGAGTGATAAAATCGCAGCGCAAAGCTATGGTTCGAAGAGTCTCGCTGCTGACATTGCCGGCGATAAAGGCAGCAATATCACTTTAACACAAGCAGCGAAGGTTGGGGCGGATAACAGTCTTATTAAGGCCGATCCTTCGGCGGTATTTACGCGTATATCTGGTCAGAAAATCGGCTTGGAAGAGCTGGGCATGCTTCACCCCCATATGCAATTTGGCGCGAGTATGATGAATGGCGGCCTAGCATCAGGCGATGTGCATGGTGATGGCTGGGTTGATATCGTCACGCGCCGTCCGACAGGCGCGACAGGCCTGTCTTTATACACCAATATTGGCGGCCGATTTCAGCGGCAGGACATGCCTCTTGGCCCGATCATGCAATCGCGCGTTTTGGTGCCAGCACTTGTTGATCTGGACAATGATCAGCAGCTTGATTTGGTGGCGTCGACCATTGGTGATGGCATCTATATCTTTTATAATCAGGGCGGATATTTTGACGAGGAAAATAGCACGCATATAGAGGCGCATAAGTTTGATCTGGCGACTTCGCTGGCTTTTGCGGATATGGATTCGAACGGCTTTCTCGACATAATATTGGGGCGCTGGGCTGATGGTGCTGGCACTGAAGGATGGGGCAGTTTGACATCAAAAATGGCGACCAACCAGATATTATGGAATAATGGTGATCGCGCTCTGGAAAAGAGGGATATAATCGGCAGCGCTGGTCAGACGCTCACTTTGCTGGTCAGTGACTTTAACGATGATGGCCGAGCTGACTTACTCAAAGGTGATGATGTTGCAGGTACGGACCAGATTCTGTTTTTCGAAAGTGACCGTAAGATAGCGACAATCACAGCTGACTCCCAGCCATTTGATTATTTCATGCGGACCAGCATGAGCTATGATGTGGGTGACTGGAATAATGATTTGCGGCGTGACTATTATGGCGGGCAAATAGCCAATGGCAGGCAGACCGATCGCGAAGCAACCAGAGGTGACGGCCGCATATTGGAGATATGCCAGCAATTTGCGCAGGATAATGGATGGGATGTACAGCGAACGCGCACTTGTGCAATTGAACAGAAGTCCATCGACCTTATTCGTGCAAGCAAATCCTCGGCTGGTTTGGCTTCATGCAGTGCAGCACAGTTTGAGCAGCACACCACAATATGCTTTGCCTTGGAATATCACAAGCAGCTGCTCAAAGCAGTCAAAAAACGCAAGACCCCCACAGCCGAAAAAGCAAAACAGCAATGTGAACGTCATCTCGCGGTGACGCCTGAAATGCTGTATTTTTGCGATGCTTATGCGACGGAGACATTTCCTAGACTGAACCATCAAGAGCTTAAGAAAGAGCACAAGCCGTCCCTGTCGAGCAAGAACATATTGATGACAGGCACGGCAACTGGCGGATTTTCCGATGTCGCCGGAGAAACGGGTGTGTCCACTCCAGGGTGGAGTTGGAATAGCCGCTTTACCGACCTGGATCAGGATGGTTGGCAGGATTTGCTGGTTATGACGGGTATATGGCTTGCATCTAGCCAATCAACAACCAATGTCTTCTATCGCAATAATAAGGATGGTTTCACTGACCGAACCGGGGATTTCGGTTTTACTGATCTTGTACCGTCCTATAGCCATGTCAGCTTTGATTATGACCGTGATGGCGACATTGATGTAATCCGTGATGCAACTGCATCGCGCATGATTGTCCATCGTAATGACCGGCCGGCAGGCAAAGCCCTATGGGTGTATTTGCGTGATATGAAGGGCAATAGCATGGCCGTGGGAGCGACAGTGACCATCTGCATGAACGGCGTTACATCACTTCAGCCTGGCAAATGCCAGATGCGTGATATTAAGGCGAGCGGCGGTTTTCAGTCATTTGACCCCATTGCTGCGCATTTCGGTCTGGGGCAAAAGACCGTTTCCTTCATTCATGTGCGCTGGCCAGATGGTGAAATCAGCAAAATCACGCCGCAAGACGCATTGGATAGTGGTGAAATAACCATAGCGCGTCAGTGAAGCTGCTTGCAATTTTTGTATAGGAGCGCTAAGCCCCTCGCAATTCCCAGACATCGGGCATATATTCAGGTCTACGCCAGCTCTTACCGGACAGGCGAAGACGAAGAAACCTGTCCCGCTTATGGGCAAAGTAATGGATGAACGGCAAACGATATGGCAAAAATTAACCCCGGTGAATTTGTTCGTCAGGTGCGGATCGAATCCTCGAAAGTGGTCTGGCCTACGCGTCAGGAAACAATAACCACGGCGATCATGGTGTTTATCATGATGACATTACTTGCTCTGTTTTTTCTGGGTGTCGACACAGTGTTCAACTGGATTGTGGAATCCTTGCTGAGCATGACCATCTGATCAGTTTCTGATTGCGTGGCCTTTGCGCTATATTTTGAATTACAGGTTTTGAGAGAAGATTTTGGTTATGGGACGTTGGTACATAATTCACGCTTATTCAGGCTTTGAAGCTAAGGTTAAAGAATCGATTATGGCAGAGGCAGAGCGTCTTGAGCTGACTCAGCTGGTGGAAGCTGTTGAAGTGCCAACCGAAACCATTACCGAAGTGAAGCGCGGCAAAAAGGTTCAGAATGAGCGTAAGCTAATGCCTGGTTATGTTCTGGCCAAATTGACCATGACCGATGACGTATATCACTTGGTGAAAAATACCGCCAAAGTTACTGGCTTTTTGGGTGCAAGTGGCAAACCACAGCCGATTAGCGATGTTCAGGCGAACCGCATGCTCGACACTGTTGAAGATGCGGGTAGTGAAGCGCGCGTTAAAATTGATGTCGAATATGAAATCGGCGATTCAGTTAAAGTCCTCGAAGGACCATTTGCCAGCTTTAACGGCATTGTTGAGGAACTGGACTTTGACAAAGGTAAGGTCAAAGTGTCGGTCTCTATCTTTGGTCGGGCTACACCGGTTGAACTCGATTTTGAACAGGTTGAATTGTTCAAATAGGTAAAGCGGGTTATTCCGTTGCCCCTTTTAATGGGTGACGATAACAGGTTCGCCTTGCATTCTTACAATAATCCGCTAAGGCGCTCTTTCGCTGCTTTCGGGCAGCATTTCCGCGCGGGAGATAGGGGCGACTCTATCATTTGTACCGCTTAATTTGATGGGCCTTTGCGCAAGCATTGGTCCGAACAGAACGACAGGAGCATGTTATGGCCAAGAAGATTACCGGCTATATCAATCTGCAAGTGCCCGCCGGCACTGCAAACCCGTCACCGCCAATTGGCCCTGCATTGGGTCAGCGCGGTGTGAATATCATGGAATTTTGTAAAGCGTTTAACGCTGCGACTGGTGACCTTGAAAAAGGCGCGCCGATCCCGACAAAAATCACCGTTTATGCTGATCGTAGCTTCAGCTTCACCACCAAACAGCCGCCAGCAAGCTATCTGATCAAAAAGGTCGCTAAGCTGAAAAAAGGGTCGTCTGCCCCGGGTAAGGACAGTGCCGGTACGCTTTCACGTAAGCAATTGGAAGAAATTGCCGAATTGAAAATGAAAGATCTGAACGCCAACGATATGGATTCAGCGGTCAAAATTATTGCAGGCTCGGCGCGCGCCATGGGCCTCCAGGTGGAGGATTGAACCAATGGCGAAATTGACCAAAAAGCAAAAAGAAATGGCCAAGCTGGACAGTGAAAAACTGTATAGCGTTGATGATGCCATCAAAACCATCAAAGAACTGGCAACCGCCAAATTTGACGAAACGATCGAAGTAGCAATGAATTTGGGAGTTGACCCGCGTCATGCTGACCAAATGGTGCGCGGCGTTGTGTCGCTGCCATCAGGTACCGGCAAAGACGTCAAAGTTGCCGTCTTTGCGCGCGGTGACAATGCTGACAAAGCGGTTGCTGCTGGTGCTGATAAAGTCGGCGCAGAAGATTTGATGGAAGATATGCAGGCAGGCAATCTGGATTATGACCGCGTCATCGCGACACCGGACATGATGGGCGTTGTTGGCCGTTTGGGTAAGACACTGGGCCCCAAAGGCCTGATGCCAAACCCTAAGCTGGGCACGGTTACTCCGAATGTTGAACAGGCCATTAAAGACGCCAAAGGCGGCCAGGTTGAGTATCGCGTTGAGAAAGCCGGTATCATCCATAGCGGCATTGGCAAAGCCAGCTTCTCTGAAGGTGATTTGCGCAAAAACTTTGACACGCTGGTTAACGCTGTTGTCAAAGCAAAGCCATCTGGCGCGAAGGGCAAATATGTCCGCAAAGTTTCGGTTAGCTCTTCAATGGGCCCTGGTCTGAAAATTGATCTGGCAGAGATTGAAGGCGCATAAGCGCTTCAGATTATAACCGTCGCATAGAAAAAGGGGCTGGAAGTTTATTCTTCCGGCCCCTTTTCTTTTGTGCCCAGCTCTCCCCATGACCATTCAATACTGGTCATGGGGCTTACTCTTGATCAGAGCTGTTTATGGTTAGAAGCGTGCGCGCAAACCTATGCCTATGCCGAACGATTCAATGTCATCCTCAACATCAGCGGAGAATCCATCTGCGCCGCCTGCGACAAAACGCCGTTCAAAGTCCAGATCGCCAGTGCGGGTGTAACGTGCCTCAGCGAAGATATCAAAACGATCGCTGGCTTTCACCGCTACGCCAATCTGGTTGCGGGATACAAAGCCTGTTTCACTGCCGAAAACGCCAAATGTCGGCGCCGTTGCCACACCATTATTGGGGAAATAGTTGATATTGGCGTCCACCACAGCGATGCCGATACTGCCGCCAAAATATGGGACAACTTTTTGGTCATCTGCCCAAACAATATCCGTCTGGAAACCAGCAGTGAGCGTAAAATTGCTAATGTCACCGCCAAAGCTTTGGTCACCGCCATTAAAAGCCCCGCCGCCAACATCAGCTTCAATATAACCTGCTTCTAGTTCGACACGGGTGTGCAGATATTTGATTAAACCGTCATCAAAGTCATAACCAACAGCGCCGTTGATAGAAAAGCCAGTATCAAAATCCACATCGACAACAGCCGGGCCATCAACAACACCGGGCACACCGGCTTCGGGTGCCTGAATGCCGATAAAGTCACTGTCATTAAGGAATTCTGCGCCGGCTTTAGCGGAGAGATAGAAGCCAGCATTTTCACCATCTTTGGCAAAAGCTGGAGCTGCGTGCGCAGCGATTGCAGTAACAAGCAAAAGGCCAGTGGCGGCGCGCGTCATAACGGGTGTTTTCATGAGTGGGGCATATCCTTATGTGTAATAGTAAAGGGGATATCGTTGGTTCGCTCTTAGTAATGGCCATGTTACAGTTTTCGGCAGATATGTTGATAATTAGGCTGTAAGGTGGTGGGTCTTTTGACTTGACATAATGGTTCGTACTGTTAGGTGCGCTCACGAACATTGGATTTTTCCAATGATCACCGTTCGAGACAGTTGGTGAAGGGGTCTGCCTTTCTTAATTTCCAGCCGAGACGGGGATAGTTATTTACGCAGTCATCTGCTTTATGCATTGATTGCATGGCCATGTTTCTGATTGGCCGATGCTCCCCTCGAACATTTCGCCGCTATGCCGCCTTTGCGGGCTGTATAGCATTTGGATTTGGCCGCTCAGCGCTTCGTGCTGTGTGGTCATGAAATGAAGGAGAATGGTATGGACCGTTCGCAGAAAGAACAGGCAGTAGCCGATCTGAACGCAATTTTCTCCGGAGCCGGGGTTGTTGTTGTAACACGCAATCTGGGTCTCTCTGTGGCACAGTCAACAGAGCTTCGGAACAATATGCGTGATGCTGGTGCTGCTTATAAAGTTGCGAAAAACCGTCTGACCAAACGCGCAGCCGAAGGTACCGCTTATGCGGGTATTGCCGACATGCTGACAGGGCCTACGGCACTGGCAACATCGGATGATCCGGTTGCAGCAGCGAAAATCGTTGTCGAATTCGCCAAAGCCAATGACAGACTTGAGATTGTCGGTGGCTCAATGGGTGAGACAGTGCTGGACGTTGCTGGCGTACAGGCTTTGGCAGCTTTGCCATCGCTGGACGAATTGCGCGGCAAGATTGTTGGTCTGGTGCAAGCACCTGCCACCAAACTGGCACAGATTGCACAAGCACCGGCTGGCCAACTGGCCCGCGTATTTGGCGCTTATGCAGCGAAAGAAGACGCATAAAGCAATCCGTATTTTATCATTGATTTGAATTATTAGAATTTTGGAGTGAATAAACATGGCTGATATTGAAAAACTCGTCGAGCAGCTTTCTGAGCTGACCGTTTTGGAAGCTGCTGAGCTGTCTAAAGCATTGGAAGAAAAATGGGGCGTTTCTGCGTCTGCTGCGGTTGCTGTTGCAGCACCTGGCGGCGGCGGTGATGCACCGGCTGCTGAAGAGAAAGACGAATTTGACGTTGTTCTGACCGGCGACGGCGGCAAGAAAATCCAAGTGATTAAAGAAGTTCGTGCGATCACAGGTCTGGGTCTTGGCGAAGCCAAAGCTCTGGTTGAAGGCGCACCGAAGCCAGTTAAAGAAGGCGTCAACAAAGCTGAAGCCGAAGAAATTAAAGGCAAAATCGAAGCTGCAGGCGGTACCGTCGAGCTTAAATAAGCCTTTTTCCACATCGCTCCGGCGGTTGGAAATCTTTATTGCAAAGGGTGGTTATGCAGCAGCATGGCCGCCCTTTTGCTATTTGACGCTGGAGCGGCTTTATATTAACATCGATGTTAATAAGCCTTTGCAGTTTTTATAATCGCGGTTATGCTGCCTTACATGATCTGGACCATCAAAAATCTTCTGCACTATATGCCATTGCTGTTTGGCTTTGGCTTTTTCGGCCCGCTTTTTGCGCAGATTATGATGTTGGCCGGTTATGAGCAAATATTTGGCCTGTCGGTTTATTGGCCAGCAATAGCTCTTGGCGGAGCATGGGGTGTATTTGCGCAGATAAAGGGGCGCTGGATATGACAGAGCGCGAGTGGAGACGCACTGAACTGGCGATCGCCCGCAAATATGCTGACCGTTTGCCGTGGGAAGCGGTTATATGGGGGTTGGGCAATCTGGCTATATGGCTGTCCCTCTGGCCGTTGGTTTTCTTGGGTGTCATGCCGTTATGGCTGGCCTTTCCAATCGCCACATTAAATGTCGCCTTATGTTACTTGCCAAGCCATGAAGCGCAGCACGATATTATTGGCCGGCCAGGGACAAAATGGCGCTGGCTCAATGAACTGGTTGGCCATCTCTCTACTATTCCCTTGGTGCTGCCCTATCGTGTGGCAAAACTTACCCATTTGGAGCATCACAAACACGCCAATGATCCGGCGCGTGATCCTGATCATGCCAATGCCAATGTCAGCGGTCGGTGGAATGCGATCATCAATTCTATTCGCACGCGACAGCCGGGTGTGGATGATGCGGGCTTTAACGGTTATGCCAAGGTGTTGGAGCGGATTGGCCGCCCAGATGCTATTCTCGACGGGGCCATCTATACCTTATTCTTTTACGGACTGCATATCGGGCTGGCGCTTAGCGGTTATGCGTTAGAGGCGGCGTTGCTATGGTGGCTGCCGCGGCATATAGGTTCCACCTATATTGTGTTTTTTCTCAGCTGGGCACCGCATCAGCCTGCTGACAAAACCGGCCGTTACCGCGACACTAAGGCGTTTCGTAGCCGCGCCGGTAATATCCTATCAATGGGCATGCAATATCACATCATCCACCATCTCTACCCCTATATTCCGCTGACTGACACGCCTGCGGCCTATTGGGAGATGCGCGATATATTGGATGCGCGTGGATGCGATGTCGGGCAATTGCCACCGGGCAAAAGCTGAATGCTTTATTGCGCGCCTGAATCGTCAGGTGTCACATAGCGCAAGGCTACCAATGTACTGCCCTCAAAGACCGGTGCGTCCGGAACAGTAATGCCATCATTAAAGTCAAACACGCCATCATCATTCATGTCAAAATGCAGCATGACAATGAACATCTCACCGTTATCCGGCACGGTGTCCACGTCGATATCAACATTTTCTGTAACGCCTGCTTTGACCTGCGTATGCCCGACATAAACGGTGGGAACCGGCTTGCCATCTTTGAACGGATGCATGACGAGCCAGCCATTGCGTTCAATCTCCACACGCGGGAAAGTGAAGGTCGCGCCCGAGCGTGTTGCGCCTTCCAGCATAATGTTGTTCCGCTCACCATTGCCTGTTTGGATTTGCGGTGCCTCTTTCTTGTCTTGATGATGTTGAGGCATTCCAAAATGGGCAAGGACTGGGCTGGTCAACAACATTGCTGAGGCGGCGAATAAAGCGGCATATTTCATCATTATCTCCTAATATGCAGCTAAATCAGCATGAATTTGATAATGTTGCAAGTGGCATGTGTTGCAGCGGCTTGACGAAGAGATATAGGTCTTGGATTGAATTATGTCGCAATATGTACAATGATTTTAGAGACCTTTGCTAGCTTCTTGATGCAGTAAAGCTTCAAGAGCACATCTCGATAGATCATGTCATTTCACACGTCGTAAAATTTACAAGATTGAACGTATAACAATGTACATGAATCGTGAATTGCATACCCTATAGCTATCGTTTGAACGGGTAGTATTCTGTGATTACACATATTGACAATAAAGATAAATTATTATGCATTCGAAACGATTGTCATATTGTTTATACAGAGCAAGAGGCTGTAATACTTGATATTAATACTGAAAACTATATTCATATAGACAAAAAAAATACGCAATATTTAAAATTAGTATTTGGTAAGTCTCCTGCATATATCGAAGATAAATTCCCTGAATTAGATCTTCGTGAATTGCTTGGGCTAGGTTGTTTTCATTTCTCCCATCAGCGCAAACCACATGCAATGCCTATCGCAGGTAGTGCCAAATTGGAAATTCCTGGACCACTTATTGATAAAGCTCCTTCATTAAGTGTGCGATCAGTATTTCTAGTTGGTCGAGCCATCTCACATGCAGGCTATCTTCTAAAATATAAGGGTTTAAAAAAAGCGATAGGCGTTCTTAATCAAATTAGAGAAAAGCGATGTTTGATAGCGAGAGACCAGAATGAATTAAGTGATCTGGTAGAGATATATAAGATTTCCCGCCCATTTTTTTATGATGCCCACGATAGATGTACGCTCAATTCTTTATCCTTGATATTGTATCTTTCTTATTGGGGAGTGATGCCAAGATGGTGTTTCGGCGTGACTCTATATCCGTTTTCTGCCCATTGTTGGGTCGAAGATAGTGACTGGCTTTATAATGATCAGTTTGCGCGCACTTGCCGCTTTTCTCAGATCCTAAGGGTCTGAGGTGCGATTTGTAGCCTTTCTTGCTGATGCGAACGAGCATACATTCCGTGATAAGGCTGTAATGCAGCAATGGACCAATACATTAGGCAAGGGCAGTAGAGAATGGTGTAAGACTTACTCAACGAGCAAGTTTCATTTATGGAGTATATGCGAAGAATGTGGAGATAAGAATGTCCAATCTGGGCGTTCGCATGCTGGATTAATTGACTGTGAGATGATCGGGTTTGCGTTTCGAAAATCAGACGACGAAATTGACCATCCATTATGTTTGGCAGAGTCTGAAATTGCAGAAATTGTAGCTTCGCAAGGAGTGTGGCTCTTCGATAATGCTTGGGGGCAGTATCTGGCTTTCTTAAATGACGAGAAATCAAATAAGTTTTTGATCATACGTGACCCTACTGGCTCTATTTCATGCTATTACGCGCGTATAGCATCAATGACGATATTCTTTTCTGATCTTCCAGATGTTGCGATGTTGCTGCCTAAGTTGGAAGTTAATGATTACTTCCTCCGCTCGACAGTCGCTGACCCCCGACTGGAAAAAAACATCACAGGGATCCAAGGTATTGATGAGGTTTTGCCAGCTGAAGTATGGGATGAGAAAACTCGGATACGGGGCAGAGCTATAGGGTGGTCACCATATAATTATTTAGACAATACATCTGCTCTTACATTCGAGCAGAGCGCCCATTTTCTTAGGAAAACCGTTGGAAAAGCAGTCCATACATTAGCCTCACGCTACAACCACATATTATTGCCAATAGGAGGATTGGACTCCTCAATGGTATTGTCTTGCTTAAAAGATGCTCCAAATCGTCCTGATATAAAACTTTTGACATATACAACTGACAAGCGGGGCGGAGATGAGACTTTTTATACAAAGGCGGTTGCTGAAAGCTTTGGCCTCGACCTTGATATACGCTTTCTAGACTCACGAAAAGTTGACTTCGACCGCGTTATGTCATGCAATTACCAAGCTAAGCCTGAGCGGGTTTTTGATTTTGGTGATATTGCTGCAAGTCCGGACCGATCCCATCGATACAAGGCAGTCGACGCAGTTTTTACAGGCGTAGGAGGCGACCGATTGCTAGGCCAATCTTCTGGGATGTTTCCAGTGATGGATTTCGTGCGAAGTAATGGCTTAAGCTCGGGATTTTGGGAAACTTTGCTGTCAACTGCCAGGGGGACGCAACGCCCAACTCTTAGCGTGCTTAAAGCTGCCATTGCTGAGCTTCGCGATAAGATGTGTGTTGATGAATTTATTCAATTGGCAAGTCGAGGCGGTGCTCCGCAAGGCCTCCTTTCCAAAAGCGCCATGGATGAGATGCTAGACTTAGCGTTAGTACACCCTGGTTTACGCTCAAAGAAAGTCTTGCCCAAAGGCAAGGTCGTGCAGTCAATGTTGAACTGCTATTTGCCAATGCCCGCTCGGCACCCACTTAACTTTTTTGGAGATTTGCCGCATCATCATATCTTTAACTGTCAACCGATTGTAGAGGCCTGTCTCCAAATTCCCACATGGCTATTCACTCATCGTGGCATAGGCCGTGGCCTTGCACGCTATGCTTTTCGAAACGACCTGCCTGAGATCATGCTGCGACGATTTACTAAAGGAACTCCAGAGCAAATCTATCTGGAGTTTCTTAGAAGAGAAATTGATCAAATAAGAGAAGCTATCATTTCAGGAAAATGTTGGAGTCTGGAATTGTTCTCTGATGAATGGATGGATAAATTTAAGAACAATACAGAAATATTTTCGATACATAACACACAAATATTTCAAATTTTGAATCTTGAAGCATGGGTGGGTGAAATGCACAATATACAAGGTGAAATGCATTATTAAGATATTGAAAAATTTTTATAATTAAGTTATTTAATTAACTGCCAATATAGCTTGGCACACAAGAAAGGAAGAAATATGAAAATCATTGGAAAAATACTGAAACTCACAAAGGGCGGCCCGAATTGGGGCTGGGATGCTCGGTTTGAATGGGGTAGTCCTGACTTTTTGTAAGTAAACCTCCTGCTGCAGCTGCAGATGTAGCAGGATTTCATATCGTCCGTTTTTTTATATTTATCTCACAACTGTAATTGTTACAGTTACAGTCTCTCGTTAGACGTTGGGTGTTTCTCCACTCTTGACGGGAATCCAACAGCGCCTTATATCGCTGACAACATCAGGCTATCGAGACAGATCTGTTTTTGCGCGGAACGGATATGAAGAATGATAGGCTGACTTTCACATGACGCGAAGCTGCGGCCCCTAAACACAGGGGATACCGCGGCTTTTTGTCGTTTGGCGCGTGTGCAAAGATGGTGTTTGGGTGGTCAATCCAAATGCTTTGAAAGTAAATTTTTGAGGACGACTCATATTATGGCAAGCAAGGCGAAATCACCGGCTGAGAAGCTGATTCCCACCGCAAAGAAGCGTATCCGTAAAATCTTCGGCGACATTCACGAAGTTATTGATATGCCAAACCTCATTGAGGTGCAGCGCGAGAGCTATGAGCAGTTTTTGCGTTCTGACCCGTCAATCGGTTATGTGTCCGGTCTGGAAAAAACATTGCGCAGTGTTTTCCCGATCCGTGACTTTGCTGGTTCTGCGGAGCTGGACTTTGTGCATTATGAGCTGGAAGACCCGAAATATGATACGCAGGAATGTCGTCAACGCGGCATAACCTATGCGGCACCAATGAAGGTGACGCTGCGCTTGATCGTTTTTGAAGTCGATACCGAGACAGAGACGCGCTCCGTTCTCGATATTAAAGAGCAAGACGTTTATATGGGCGATATGCCGCTCATGACGCATAATGGTACTTTTATCATTAATGGTACTGAGCGCGTTATTGTCAGCCAGATGCACCGTTCGCCAGGCGTTTTGTTTGACCATGATCGCGGCAAAACACACGCTTCTGGCAAATTCCTCTTCGCTGCGCGGGTTATTCCTTATCGCGGTTCATGGCTGGATTTTGAATTTGACGCGAAAGACATTGTTAATGTGCGTATCGACCGTAAGCGTAAGCTGCCTGTTACGGCGCTGCTTTATGCGCTTGATATGGATTCAGAAGAAATTCTGGATTACTTCTATGACAAGATCACTTTTGCCCGTTCTAACACCAAACAAGGTGAGGGCTGGAAAATTCCATTCGCGCCTGAGCAGTGGCGCGGCCAGAAGCCGACATTTGATATAATTGATGCTGATAGCGGTGAAATCGTCTTCGCGCTGGGTCAGAAGATTACACCGCGCGGTGCCAAAAAAGCCGAAAAAGATGGTTTGAAGAACCTGTTGATCCCGACTGACGAGATTTATGGCCGTTATTCTGCGCATGATCTCATCAATGAGAAAACGGGTGAGATCTATATCGAAGCAGGCGAAGAAGTTAGTGCCGAGAATTTGGAAAAGCTCGATAAGGCCGGCATAGAATCGATTGAGTTGCTGGATATTGACCATGTCACCACTGGTGCATGGATCCGCAACACATTGGCCGTCGATAAATCTGAGCATCGCGATATGGGTCTTGATGCCATTTACCGCGTGATGCGCCCTGGTGAGCCACCAACCCGTGAGACAGCTGATGCGTTGTTCGAAGGTCTGTTCTTTGACTCTGAGCGTTACGATCTGTCCGCAGTTGGCCGTGTGAAACTGAATATGCGTCTGGATCTTGATGCGCCAGACACGCACACCACGCTGCGCAAAGAAGATATTTTGACTGTGGTTAAAACGCTTGTTGATCTGAAAGACGGCAAGGGTGAGGTTGATGATATTGATAACCTTGGCAACCGCCGCGTTCGTTCGGTTGGTGAGCTGCTGGAAAACCAATATCGTGTTGGCTTGCTGCGCATGGAACGTGCGGTTAAAGAGCGTATGTCCAGCGTCGATGTTTCGACCGTCATGCCCAATGATCTGATTAACGCTAAGCCAGCTGTTGCTGCTGTGCGTGAATTTTTTGGTTCATCTCAGCTGTCGCAGTTTATGGATCAGACCAACCCATTGTCTGAAGTCACGCACAAACGCCGCGTTTCTGCTCTCGGGCCCGGTGGTCTGACACGTGAACGCGCAGGTTTTGAAGTGCGTGACGTTCACCCAACCCATTATGGCCGTATCTGCCCGATTGAAACGCCGGAAGGCCCGAACATCGGTCTGATTAACTCGCTGGCATCGTTCAGCCGGGTAAACAAATATGGCTTTATTGAAACGCCATATCGTGTTGTCAAAAACGGTAAGGTCAGCGAAGAAGTTGTTTATCTCTCCGCCATGGAAGAGCAAAAGCACACTGTCGCACAGGCCAATGCTGAACTGACCGAAGATGGCGCTTTTGTAGAGGAGTTTGTCTCCTCGCGTGAAGCAGGCGAATTTTTGATCGCACCGCGCGAGTCCATCACATTGATGGACGTTTCACCAAAGCAGCTGGTTTCGGTTGCGGCATCGCTTATTCCGTTCCTGGAAAATGATGACGCCAACCGCGCGCTTATGGGCTCGAACATGCAACGTCAGGCCGTGCCTTTGGTGAAAGCCGAAGCACCGTTTGTTGGAACCGGTATGGAAGCCACAGTGGCCAGCGATTCCGGCGCGGCGATTACCGCCAAGCGCGCTGGCATCGTCGATCAGGTTGATGCAACGCGGATCGTGTTGCGGGCAACGGGCGAAGTTGATGCGGGTAAATCCGGCGTTGATATTTACCGTTTGCAGAAATTCCAGCGTTCGAACCAGAACACATGTATCAACCAGCGTCCTTTGGTGAAAGTTGGTGATATCATTCAGGAAGGCGATATCCTTGCTGACGGTCCATCGACCGATTTGGGTGAATTGGCACTGGGCAAAAACAGCCTCGTCGCCTTCATGCCTTGGAATGGTTATAACTATGAGGATTCCATCCTGATTTCCGAGCGGATTGTGAAGGACGATGTCTTCACCTCGATCCACATTGAGGAATTTGAGGTTATGGCCCGCGATACCAAATTGGGGCCAGAGGATATCACTCGCGACATTCCGAATGTCGGTGAGGAAGCACTGCGGAACCTCGATGAGGCGGGCATTGTCTATATCGGTGCAGAAGTGCATCCGGGCGATATATTGGTTGGTAAGATCACGCCAAAAGGCGAAAGCCCGATGACACCGGAAGAGAAATTGCTGCGCGCTATCTTTGGTGAGAAAGCCTCTGATGTGCGTGATACGTCTCTGAAACTGCCGCCGGGTGTTGCTGGTACAGTTGTTGAAGTGCGCGTTTTCAACCGTCACGGCATCGACAAGGATGAGCGGGCACTGACCATTGAGCGTGAAGAGATTGAGCGTCTGGCAAAAGACCGCGAAGATGAGCGCGCTATTTTGAACCGTGCGACATATAACCGTCTGCGCGAAATGCTGGTCGGTCAAGTCGCTACAGGCGCACCGAAAGGCTTCAAGAAAGGCGACGAGATTACGCTGGAAAATCTTGAAGAAGTCGAGCGTCACGAATGGTGGAAGTTCGCTGTTGCGGACGACGCGCGTCAGGCTGATCTGGAAGCGGTTAAAGTACAATATGACGATGCCGTCACATTGATCACTGAGCGTTTCGACGATCGCCGTGACAAGCTGGAGCGTGGTGACGAATTGGCACCGGGCGTTCTGAAAATGGTCAAAGTGTTCGTGGCGGTGAAGCGCAAGCTGCAACCGGGCGATAAAATGGCCGGACGTCACGGTAACAAAGGTGTTATCTCACGTATATTGCCGCAAGAAGACATGCCATTCCTTGAGGACGGCACGCCGGTTGACATTGTGCTCAACCCGCTGGGTGTTCCATCGCGGATGAACGTCGGGCAGATTTTTGAAACCCATTTGGGCTGGGCCGCACGTGGTCTGGGTCAACAGGTTACCAAGGCTCTGGAAGAATGGCGCGAAGCCAATCCTGATCCAGAGGCAGCGAGCCCGCCTGATGCAGTGAAAGACCGTCTGAAAACGATTTACGGCCCGCAATATCACGAAGATATCGATCGTCGGGATACAGAATCAATCGTTGAACTTGCTGGCAATTTGAAAAACGGCGTTCCTATGGGTACACCGGTATTTGATGGCGCGCGTGAGCAAGACGTTTCTGACATGCTGGAACTTGCTGGTTTGGACACATCGGGTCAGGTTGACCTTTATGATGGCCGAACAGGTGATCGTTTCGACCGTAAGGTGACCGTGGGTTATATCTATATGCTCAAATTGCACCACTTGGTTGATGATAAGATCCACGCCCGTTCAATTGGACCTTATTCGCTTGTCACGCAGCAACCACTGGGCGGTAAAGCGCAATTTGGTGGCCAGCGCTTTGGTGAGATGGAGGTCTGGGCACTGCAAGCCTATGGCGCTGCATACACATTGCAGGAAATGCTCACCGTCAAGTCCGATGACGTTGTCGGTCGGACCAAGGTGTATGAAGCCATTGTTAAAGGTGATGATACGTTTGAGGCCGGTATTCCGGAGAGCTTTAACGTTCTTGTCAAAGAAATGCGTTCACTGGGTCTTGATGTCGAGCTGAAGTCTTACGACACGCCTGACGATGAAGACGGTCCGGACGCGCTGCCTGAAGCTGCGGAGTAATATTGAATGTCGATAGGGCGGGGCTATTGCGGCTCCGCCCGTCAACCAGAGACATAGTTTGACGGGGCGGCGGCCCTGATAAGGAAAAACAATGAACGAACTGACGAAATTCAACAATCCGGTGCAAAAGCCCGAGACGTTCGACACCATTCAGATTGGCCTGACCAGCCCGGAGAAAATCCGCAGTTGGTCCTTTGGCGAGATCAAAAAGCCTGAGACCATCAATTACCGGACATTTAAGCCGGAGCGCGATGGCCTGTTCTGCGCGCGTATTTTTGGCCCAGTTAAAGACTATGAATGTCTGTGCGGCAAATATAAGCGGATGAAATATAAAGGCGTTGTATGTGAAAAATGCGGCGTTGAAGTCACTGTTACCAAGGTGCGCCGTGAGCGTATGGGCCATATCGATCTGGCTGCTCCGGTTGCGCATATCTGGTTCTTGAAATCACTGCCGTCGCGCATCGGTTTGCTGCTGGATATGCAGCTGAAACAGCTTGAGCGTGTACTGTACTTCGAAAATTATGTTGTTATCGAGCCGGGCCTCACCCCGCTTGAGAAATATCAATTGCTCAGCGAAGATGAGCTGCTTGAAGCGCAAGATGAATATGGCGAAGATGCTTTCTCTGCCGGTATTGGCGCAGAAGCGGTGAAGTTGATGCTGATGGACCTGGATATGGTTCAAGAGCGCGACGATCTGCTGAAAGAGCTGGAAGAAACCAAATCCACGCTGAAGCCGAAGAAAATCATCAAGCGCTTGAAAGTGGTTGAGAGCTTTATCGATTCAGGCAACCGTCCTGAATGGATGATCCTTGAAATCATTCCGGTTATCCCGCCTGAATTGCGTCCTTTGGTGCCACTGGATGGTGGCCGCTTTGCGACATCTGATCTTAACGATCTGTATCGCCGGGTTATCAACCGTAACAACCGTCTGCGCCGTCTGATGGAATTGCGGGCGCCAGATATTATCGTGCGTAACGAGAAGCGGATGCTGCAAGAAGCAGTTGACGCATTGTTCGACAATGGCCGCCGTGGCCGCGTCATCACTGGCGCGAATAAGCGTCCGTTGAAATCGCTATCTGACATGCTGAAAGGCAAACAGGGCCGTTTCCGTCAAAACCTTTTGGGTAAGCGCGTCGACTATTCTGGCCGTTCGGTCATCGTGACTGGTCCAGAATTGAAACTGCACCAATGTGGTCTGCCAAAGAAAATGGCGCTCGAGCTGTTTAAGCCGTTCATCTATGCGCGGCTTGACGCAAAAGGCCTGTCCATGACTCTGAAACAAGCGAAAAAATGGGTCGAGAAAGAGCGTAAGGAAGTTTGGGACATTCTTGATGAAGTGATCCGCGAACACCCTGTCATGCTGAACCGTGCGCCAACGCTTCACCGTTTGGGCATTCAGGCATTTGAACCTGTGTTGATTGAGGGTAAAGCCATCCAGCTTCACCCACTGGTTTGTTCAGCGTTTAATGCCGACTTTGACGGTGACCAAATGGCTGTTCACGTTCCGCTGAGCCTTGAGGCGCAGCTGGAAGCGCGGGTCTTGATGATGTCGACCAACAACATCCTGTCACCAGCCAATGGTAAGCCGATCATCGTACCTTCACAGGATATGGTCTTGGGTATCTATTATCTCTCCATGGACCGCGAAGGCGAGCCTGGTGAGGGTATGTTGCTCTCTGACATGGCTGAGGTGCATCAGGCGCTGGAAATTGGCGCTGTTACTTTGCACTCTAAGGTCGTGGCGCGCGTGCCGCAAACCGATGAAGATGGCAATCTGGTGTATAAGCGCTTCGAAACAACGCCGGGCCGGATGTTGATTGGCGAATGTCTGCCAAAATCATTCAAAGTGCCGTTTGACGTGGTCAACCGCTTGCTCACCAAGAAAGAAATTGGTGACGTGATTGACCAAGTCTATCGTCATACTGGTCAGAAAGACACTGTCTTGTTCGCAGATGCGATCATGGTCCTTGGCTTCCGCCACGCCTTTAAGGCGGGTATCTCCTTTGGTAAGGACGATATGATTATTCCAGACAGCAAAGATGGAATGATCGAGGAAACCAAGACATTGGTTGCCGATTATGAGCAGCAATATCAGGATGGTCTGATCACGCAGCAAGAGAAATATAATAAGGTGATCGACGCTTGGAGCCGCTGTGGTGACCAAGTTGCGGCCGCCATGATGGAAGAGATTAAAGCGACGCCGAAAGACGAAAATGGTCGTGAAGCGGCAATTAACTCCATCTATATGATGAGCCATTCTGGCGCGCGTGGTTCGCCAGCGCAGATGAAGCAGCTTG
Organism: Parasphingorhabdus sp. DH2-15; assembly: GCF_051668705.1. Classification (GTDB taxonomy): domain Bacteria; phylum Pseudomonadota; class Alphaproteobacteria; order Sphingomonadales; family Sphingomonadaceae; genus Alterisphingorhabdus. The sequence goes on from NZ_CP196351.1 coordinate 532,524, forward strand.
CCGGTATGCGCGGGTTGATGGCCAAACCTTCGGGCGAGATTATTGAAACACCAATCATCTCAAACTTTAAAGAAGGTCTGACCGTTCTTGAATATTTCAACTCGACTCACGGTGCGCGTAAAGGTCTTGCCGATACCGCGTTGAAAACCGCTAACTCTGGTTATCTAACCCGCCGCTTGGTGGATGTTAGCCAGGATTGCACCATCGTCGAAAATGATTGTGGCACCGAAAATGCGCTGGAGATGAAAGCGATTGTTCAAGGTGGTACAACCATTGCTTCATTGGCGGAGCGTATTTTGGGCCGGACATTGGCCGAAGATATGGTTGTCGGCAAAGATGGCGAAGTCTTGTTCAAGAAAGACACGTTGCTCGACGAAGCGGCTGTTGCCAAGATTGAAGAAGCCGGCATTCAGGCTGCGCGTATTCGTTCGCCCCTCATTTGTGAGAGCAAGCAGGGCGTATGCGGCAAATGCTATGGCCGTGACCTTGCACGTGGTACTCCGGTTAATATCGGTGAAGCTGTTGGCGTTATCGCTGCACAGTCCATCGGTGAGCCTGGTACACAGCTGACCATGCGGACCTTCCACATTGGTGGTGCTGCGCAGTTGAACGAGCAAAGCAATCTGGAAGCCGTTGCTGACGGCACCATGGAATATCGCGATATTCCCACCATTACCGATAAGAAAGGCCGTCGCTTGTCGCTGGCCCGTAACGGTGAAATCGCGATTATTGACAATGAGGGCCGTGAGCGCGCTGTTCACAAGCTGCCTTATGGTACCAATTTGCTGATTGGTGATGGCGAAAAAGTGAAGCAGGGCGACCGTCTTGCTGAATGGGATCCGTTCACCATGCCGGTTATTACTGAAAAACCGGGTACGGTGAAATATCAGGATCTGGTTGATGGCCAGACACTGACTGAGCAAACCGATGAGGCAACAGGTATCGCCCAGCGTGTTGTTACGGAACACCGTGTTTCAGGTCGCGGCAAAGCGAAAGAAGACCTTCGCCCGCGCCTGACATTGCTTGATGATGATAGCGGCGAAGCTGCACGTTATCTGATGGCTGTCGGCACAACATTGTCGGTTACTGATGGCCAACAGGTTGAAGCGGGTGATGTTCTGGCACGTGCTAGCCGTGAAGCGGCGAAAACACGTGACATTACTGGTGGTTTGCCACGGGTTGCTGAACTGTTTGAAGCGCGTATCCCGAAAGACCATTCGGTTATTGCTAAAATCTCTGGCCGTATCGAATTTGTGCGTGACTATAAAGCCAAGCGCAAAATCGCGATCCACCCTGAAGAGGGTGATTCCGTTGAATATCTGATCCCCAAAACCAAGGTGATTGATGTTCAGGAAGGCGATTATGTCAAGAAAGGCGATGCGCTGGTTTCTGGTTCGCCTGATCCGCATGATATTCTCGAAGTTATGGGCGTAGAAGCTCTGGCAGAATATCTGGTTGCAGAAATTCAGGAAGTCTATCGTCTGCAAGGCGTGAAGATTAATGATAAGCACATTGAGACGATCGTCCGCCAAATGCTGCAAAAAGTGGAAATCACCAATGGTGGTGACACAACATTGCTGCCTGGCGAGCAGGTTGACCATGAGGAAATGGACGAAATTAATGCCAAGCTGCCTAAAGGCAAAACGCCTGCGGTTGGTAAGCCTATATTATTGGGCATTACCAAAGCCAGCTTGCAAACACGTTCCTTCATTTCTGCCGCATCTTTCCAAGAAACGACGCGCGTGCTGACGCAGGCTGCTGTTGAAGGTAAGAAGGATACGCTGATCGGTCTGAAAGAGAATGTGATTGTGGGTCGCCTTATCCCTGCCGGTACTGGTGCGGGCATGGCGCGGAAACGTATCGCAGCTTCTGGACGTGATGCCGCTTTGCGTGCGCAGCAACAGAAACTGGCTGACGCAATGGCTGCTGCGAAAGCGCCTACGCCAGAGCCTGCAGCGAGCGAAGGCGAATAAATCTGCCATTTTCTGTCGGCTGGCTTTTCTTGGAAATGTCAGCCCAGATAGCACATAAATACAGCCCCGTTGGAGCGATCCGACGGGGCTTTATTATTTGGCTTTAAGTATTGGGATTCCTAGGCGGTTGGGTCGCCTTTGTTATTAAGCTCCATCACCGTCTGATGATGTCTCGCTTTCGCTGGACGACTCCAGTGTTTCTCCGCTTTCGAGACGTTCAATCCTGGCCAACAACATTTCCGCTCGCTTGCCGCGGCCATTATTATGCGGGTCGCTCAAAAGCGGGTTGAGATAAAATCGCGCAAAGTCATAGCGTTTTTCATTGATCATCTGGCCGATCAACATTCTGCGCGCACGATCATCATAAGGCGCAATGCCCAATGCTTGCTGCAAACCTTGGACAGCTAATTCTGTCGGTTTCTTACCACGATCCCTAAAGCTGCCATAATAATAGATAAGCGGTAAGGGATGGTCATTCTCAATGCGATTTGCTGCTGTTACAGATGCCAGTGCCGCTTTCCATTGCGCTTTGCTTTCCTCTTCACTGCCTTCATCTTTGCGCGCAATGCTAAACAAAGCATACATTTTTTGGATATAGGCGTTGATATTCTGTGGGTTGCTGGCAATGGAGCGATCAGCAGCCGCAATAGCTTCTTCATTATTTCCCGCATCAAACTCTGCTTCAGCCAATGCTGCCTGAACGAAATCATCATTGGGGTAACGTGCCGCAACTTCGCGTGCCTCTACTACCAATTCTAGAGCCTCTTCACGGTTTACTCCGTTTCGTGACTGTTGATAGATCGGCATTATCTTGCCTGCGCCTTCGCTAAGTGGCGTTACTGTGATGGCGCCATATTTTATCCACTCAGGTGGTAGTCGCAAGGCACTCATCCTTCTGCGAATATGCCGATCCAGCTCTTTATCAAGCTCTTTAAAGTCACCAAAAGCTGCTTGGGCGGCTGCTACTGGGTTTTCCCCTTTGGCAATCGCATTGATATAACGACCAATATTATCGCCACGTTCGGCATCTTTATTAAGACGTGCCAAGGTCAGATAATGGAACAAGGCCCAACTGCGACCATAGAAGCTGTCATAGCTGGAGGATTTCTCCTTCTTTGCTGCATATGCCTTTGCGTCAAAGAGTAACTCTAAGGGAACTTTACGCAAATTCAGTAATTCGCCAGCGCGGTGTTGAGCCGGTCTACCCACCCAAACAGCACCATCACGTTCAAAAGCAGCAGAAGCAAAATATTCAGCATAGCCCTCTGTAAACCAGTTCGGCAGACGCCATTGAGAATTGCTGAGTTGAAAGTGGTGAGCATATTCATGCAGCAACACTATTTCGCTGAATGACACTTCTTTACCGCGACCATCGCGCACACGGGGGACAAAAGCCACAGAGCCCCCAGCACGCGAACGGTAAAAGCCAGCAACATAGCGCGAGCCTTCACCCGCCAAGTTGCGAACAGATCTTTGTCCGCCGACAACAAAGATGGTAACTCTGTTCGATGGCGAGGGTGGCCCAGAAGCTTTCTGATTATATAATTGACCGCTCACCAGCTCCATCGCGGAATGATATTTTTCCAGCTTCTCAGCAAAGTCACGCAAATCAGATTCCGATTGATCTGCGTAAATTAGAAAATGGTCACTGCTGGCTTTATGCCACTTGCTATAGGCCAGTTTCGGCCAGCCTATGGCAAGTATAGCTATAAATATGAGCATTAAACGCATGATATTTCCCCATTCATTTACAAGGATGCTATCAAGTCAATCTCAAACTGTCATCCTTCAATATGATGGCGAAACAACATATATAATATTGGCTTCCCTTTACATGTTAAAGCAGTGACCAATGTGTATCTATATTTTTGCGATATTTTCTAAAGCTGCGTCTACGGCATCTTGACACTTGGCCATTTGTTGTCCGGCGCCAATAACTGTTACATCATCTAAGCCTATAAATCCCAAGACATGGCGTAAATAGCTTGTAGCAAAGTCAATTTCGCTGCCAATAGCGGTGCCGCCTGATGCGATCGCCAGATAGACTTTCTTGTTTTGCAATAGGCCAACAGGGCCGTTTTCGGTATATTTGAATGTCTTGCGGGCGCGTGCAACCATGTCGATCCATGACTTTAATGCCGCAGGAATGCTGAAATTATAGATCGGCGAGCCAATAACGATGATGTCTGCGCGTTCAAGCTCGTCTATAAGGGCATCCGAACCGGCTAAGAGCGTTTTTTGCTCGTCGGTCCGTTCGCTCTCATCGGTAAAATTGGCATTGACCCAGTCCTGAGTCACGAAGGGCAGGCCTTCGGCTACGTCGCGGCGGATAATATCTGTAACACCCAATTTCGCGACTATCTTCTGAGACATTTTACGTGTGGATGAACCGTTTTTGCGTGCGCTGGCATCGATATGTAATATGGTCATGTCTATGCTCCTGAATTAATTATGGGTGAGTGGGTCGGCGGTTTCAGCAATGATGATTTCAGAATCTTGCTCTGCGACAATCGTTATATTGCTGTTATGATCAAGAGCTATACCATCGCGCTCTGACACGGGGGTACCATCGACCAATATAGCGCCGCTAGAAACAACGAGATAGGCCTTTCGATGAGCAGAAAGATCGTAACGCAACGTCTTGCCGTTATCGAGTGTAGCACCCAAAATTTGAGCATCTGCCCGAATTTCCAGTGCGCCATCTGCGATATGCTGTTTATCACCGCTGGCGAGTATTTCGAGATTGTTGGCGCGTTCTCCTTTGGGGAAGCGTTTCGCATCCCAGCGCGGAGCACCACCATTTTCGCGGGGCAATACCCAGATTTGGAAAAGGCTGGTTTCTTCATCTTCCAGATTATATTCGCTGTGCCGGATGCCGGTTCCTGCGCTCATAACCTGCACGTCACCGGCTTCGGTACGGCCTATATTGCCAAGCGAGTCCTTATGGGTGATCGCGCCGGAGCGAACAAATGTTATAATCTCCATATCGCGGTGAGGGTGCTCGGGAAAGCCCGTTCCAGCTGCAATTTGGTCATCATTCCAGACCCGTACTGCACCCCAGCCCATACGGGCAGGATCGTGATACTGGCCAAAGCTAAAATGGTGACGAGCGTTGAGCCAGCCATGATCAGCATGGCCCAGTGATGAAAATTCGCGTTTATCAAACATTGTCAGTCTCCTGGTCTCTTGTCATCAGATAGTAGCGGGGGTGGCGGTTTGATTGGCAAGCTGCGTATTGTCGACCGAAAATGCGCCGCTGCCCAAAATGGCCTGCACAATCAAAGTGAGTGTCCAAAAGGCAGGGAACTCCCATCCTCCTCCACTATTGGAGAATAACCATCCATTGGCGATATGTGGAAAGGTGGCGCCGATCATTAATGGAACAAGTGCAAGTGCGACGAGGCGCGTTTTATACCCGAATATGAGAGCCAAACCTCCCAATAATTCGGCAGCAATTACCAGATAGCCAACAAAAGCTGGAAGGCCGAGACTTTCAAAAAAGGCTGCTGCTCCGGCAGGTGTAAATATCAGCAGTTTTAAGAGCCCATGGGCAGAAAGCAGCGAACCCTGTGCAATACGCAGCAATGCGATGCCGTTGGCAGGGTTGGTCAGTGTGGAATATGGGTTTGTCATGATGATGTCTCCATTGGTTATTGCGTTTCGTTGATGAATGAATAGGTGCAATCTTTAGTGCATGGAATTGACATTATTTGCATATTATCTATGCAAAAATGCATGAATAAACTTGACTGGAATGATCTTCAGACATTTTTGGCGATTGCAGAAGAGGGCAGCCTTTCCGCAGCAGCGCGCAAATTGATGCTAACGCAGCCAACATTGGGCCGTCGGTTAAAGGCTATGGAAGCAAAGGCGGGCGCACGATTGCTAGAAGCCGTACCGCGCGGTTTTGTGCTGACATCCTTAGGAGAAAGTGTGCTGGGTCATGCCCGGACAATGCATGAAGCGATGACCTCTGTGGAAAGGACTATTGAAGGGCGTGATCAGCGGCTGGAGGGCTTGGTACGCGTGACAACGGTCGAGGTGCTGGCACATTATCTGCTATTGCCAGCGATACAGTCTCTGCAAGAGAAGCATCCTGGCCTAGTGGTCGAATTGGTGCCCGCGACACGTTCATTTAGTTTAACAGGGCGTGAGGCTGATATTGCGGTGCGCTTATTGCCATTTGAGGGCAATATGCTGGTGACGCGCAAAATTGGTAAGTTGGACCATCATCTTTTTGCCGCATCCTCTCAACAGGTGAGGCGCCCGCATATTAGCGACTGGCCAGCGGAAAGCCCCCTAATCACCGTGTTGCAGGATCAAGAGCATCTGCCCCAGGTTCAATGGTTCTATCGTCATTTTGACGCACCGCAATTTGTGCTGCGAACAAATGACCGGATATTGCAGGCGGAAGCGACAGCTTTGGGCATGGGTATTGCCTGCCTTCCGCATTTGATTGAACACAAGGTGCCCAATATTGCCCGTGTCCATGCAGATGCTGATCCGGTCACCTTACCCATCTATATGGGCGTGCATCATGATATGCGAAACATGCCACGGGTCAGAGTGGTCATGGATGCGATTATCGCGGCATGTCAAAGCGGCTGAAAATATTAATTTTGGGGTGATCAGAACTTTTTCTGCCGCGCTCTTGGTAAGTTTTGATACAAGAATCGAATAAATTTTTGTAAGCGCTCTTTGTGGATATAGCTGCTGATACAGCGTGAAAACCCGCAGAATTGAGTCGTTTCTGCCAATGCTGACCATAAAATGATAGTCTGCGACTCGTGGATTTACGGGCTTTAACGTAAAATTAACCTTTAATGTTCATCTCTCTTATGGTTAATTCAACAGATGAGACGGTTTGATGCCGTTTCGCAGACGGTAACAGCGTTACACATAAAGGGGCAGCTTCATGCGCGTTCTATTGATCGAAGACGAGCCAACAACAGCAAAAGCCATTGAGCTGATGCTCACAACGGAAGGCTTTAATGTCTATACCACTGATTTGGGCGAAGAAGGCCTCGATTTGGGTAAGCTCTATGATTACGACATTATCTTGCTGGACCTTAACCTGCCAGATATGCATGGCTATGACGTCCTGAAGAAATTACGGGTCGCGAAAGTGCAAACGCCTGTATTGATCCTTTCCGGTGTATCCGAAATGGACAGTAAGGTACGGTCCTTCGGTTTTGGTGCCGATGATTATGTGACCAAGCCATTCCACCGCGAAGAGCTGGTGGCGCGTATCCATGCGGTTGTTCGCCGTTCTAAGGGCCATTCACAATCGGTTATTCGTACCGGTAAGCTGGCGGTTAATCTTGACGCTAAGACTGTTGAAGTTGACGGTGCCCGTGTTCACCTGACCGGTAAAGAATATGCGATGCTGGAGCTATTATCGCTCCGAAAAGGCACGACCCTCACCAAAGAAATGTTCCTGAACCATCTTTATGGTGGCATGGACGAGCCCGAATTGAAAATTATCGACGTCTTCATCTGCAAATTGCGCAAAAAACTGGCACTTGCTTGCGATGGCGAAAATTATATCGAAACAGTATGGGGCCGTGGTTATGTACTGCGTGATCCTAATGCGACTGAAGAGAGCCAAGCGGCTTAATCGTCTGATATGTTCCTAACCTAACAAGGTCATCAAAAAGGCTGGTCATGATTTTGACCGGCCTTTTTATTGCGTATCGCATGCGCTTTGGTACAGCTCTCACCCTATCAAAGTTTGTACGCGCTCTTGCAATGAAGGCAGGACATCTTCCCCAAACCAAGGGTTGCGCTTCAGCCAGATATTGTTGCGCGGGCTGGGGTGCGGCAGGGGCAATATATCGGGCCAATATTCCCGCCAATTTTGCACCGTTTTGGTTAGCGTTTCTTTTGGGCGATCGGGCATGTGCCAATCCATCGCATATTGCCCAATGACCAATGTCAGACCGATATCGGGCAGGCTATTCAAAGCACGGTTGCGCCATTGTGCTGCACATTCCGGGCGCGGCGGCAGGTCACCGCTTTTGCCTGTGCCGGGGAAGCAGAACCCCATGGGTATGATCGCGAAAATGTCGGGGTTATAAAAAGCCTCTCTGTCAACGCCCAGCCACTCGCGCAGCCGGTTGCCGGACGGATCGTCAAAGGGGATACCTTTTTCATGCGTAATGCGCCCTGGTGCTTGTCCGGCGATCAGAATGCGAGAGCGTTTGTTGAACTGGAAGATTGGTTTGGCACCCAAAGGCAACGGCTCACAAATTGTACATGCCCGTATTTCATTGCTCAAAGCCTCGATAGAGGAAGTGTCGTTATCCAGAAATTTTGGAGATTTTTGGTCCATATCTCTCACTCAACGGTTACGTTGCGGCAAGCCAGCAAAGGTGATGATGCTTTCCGCACCATTATTACCTATTGCAGCCACGCCAACAAAATAGTCGTCAACAATCACCCCGGGCAGTGTTAGCTCTTTGGCATTAGCGCTAGTAACCTGTGAATCTGTCCAATCACGCATATCATTGCGACGCCAATACACTTTATAGCCTGCTGCGTCATCAACAGGCTCCCAGTTTATAGTCGTATCGGTTGATACCGCGCCTGCCAATGATGCTGATCTTGGTGCAGTGGGCGCCGTTGCCAGTTCACGTGCAAGTGCCACATTCAAATTGGTGACTTTGGCGAGATAATCAAAGTCCATCTCGTCAATGGTATCGCCATATTTGCGGCCATCTTCGGTGCGCAGATCCTGATGTTGATGGTCATAATTCTCCACTCCGACGGTGAAGCGTATCGCTGGATAACCGACTTGCAAAGCGGGTAGATGGTCACCGCCACGCCGGAAGCGGTCGGGCCGACGTACGCCAAATACATTCAGGCCAATATGTGGGTTCGCTTTGGCGATGCGTGCCGCCGAACGCATCAATGCGCGTGAAGGCCCGTCATCCTCTGCGCCGCTGCCACGTCTTTGCAAAGCCTCAGCAAGCGATTCTGAAGAACGAATACCTTCTGAAAAAACCCGCACACGGTCATCGACAATGCGGCCATCCTGACCGACAGAATTGCCGACAATATCATTGTTCAGCAATGCCCGGACGCGCCATCCACGGGCCTTTGCTGTGTCGGCTAAGATACGACCACCCCATAGCCCTTGCTCTTCACCGGACAGCAGTGCGTAGATGATTGTTGGGCCGAATTTTTCTTTGCTCAATATGCGGGCGGCTTCCAATACCAAGGCAGTGCCGGAACCATCATCATTTGCGCCTGGTGCGTCGCTAGTGGCATCGAGCGGGTCGCTGACGCGGCTGTCAATATGTGCCGACAGGATGATGATATCGTCAGGATCACCGCTCCCGCGCTGAATGCCCAGAACATCAACCACATTAACGCCGTCAGGCGCACGCGGGCCAAAGAAACGTCGGTCCAGTCGTTCGACAGTGATACAGCCGCCACATTGGGATGCTATTTGCTCAAATTCGGATGCGGCCCAGCGTCGTGCCGCACCAATACCGCGGGTTGGATTATCAACATCTGATAACGTGTGACGTGTCCCAAAACCAACAAGCCTCTCCACCAATGTGCGCAAATGCGCAGCATCGGCATTGCTTTTTTGATCATCAGCAATGGCGTTCGGCGTCATGCAGATAGCGGCAATAGCTGTGGTGATAGAGGCCGTGATCAGGGCGAATTTATGGATGGTTTTTTGCATGGCGGAATATTGACCGACCGTGCCGTGAAAGGCAATGATAACTATCAATAAACAAGGATAATGGACGCTGGGGCGATGATTATTTGTTTATGTATTATCTGCTTATGACAGTGGCAGTGTCTGCACGTACCAGCGTTCAGTGCCTTCAAGGCCGATAGCTGTCAGCCGATCAGTCAAATAGGCACCGGTATCAATGCCAATCCGGTTGCGCTGGCTATCAATATCTTCACTGATCGTATGCCCGTGAATGACAAATTTTTCATGACGGCGCTCATAAGAGATGAAATCTTCTCTGATCCAGCGCATGTCTTTGCGGCTCTGTTCCGCCAGTGGCACTTTGGGGCGGATACCCGCATGAACAAAAACATAATCGCCAAAAACGATCTGATCCTCAAACGTAGACAGAAACTCCATATGCTCTGCCGGGAACAGGTCGGGAAGCAGCTCCGCCAGCTCATCAATCTCCATATTGCGGTAACGGGCCAATGGCACGCCATAGCTTAATATGGTTTCGCGTCCGCCTATGCGGCAGAAGAAGCGAACCATTGAAGGGTCTCCGCTATATGCGCCCACCATGACCTCTTCATGATTGCCAGTGAGGAAGCGCACTTTGTCACTCGCTTTGGCAAGGGATAATGCGGTATCGATAACGCCTTTGCTATCTGGCCCGCGATCAACAAGGTCCCCTAGAAAGATCAGATGTGTATCTGCTGGCCCACGTTTGGCGTCATCTTCATCAACCATGGTCAGCAATTTGAGCAGCAAATCCTGCCGCCCGTGAATATCGCCAATAGCATAAACACGCTGGCCAGCAGGAACAGCAGGGGGCGGGGCTTCTTGATCCCGCTTTTTGGAGAAGAAAGACTTTATCATAAGAATAACTAAAGCTGTCCGGCTAACAATGCGCTGGCCGGGATTAAGGCAGGTTTAACGCCCCAAATGCTCGATACTCAGCTTTCTACCGTGAAAGTAAGGCCGGCATTGGCTTCAAGGCGTTGCACCAGTTTTTCACCCAGCAATGATGCCGGGGTATATACACCGCCAGTGCTTTGCGGAACATCGCGCAGCAGACACATAGCCGTTTCGGCTATCATCTTGGATGTCGAACCATAGCCGGGATCTCTATCACCTTTGACCGATAGGATAGCGCCGTTGCCATCTTCATATTCGGCGAAGAAAACCGCATCATAAAAACCATTTTCGCGTTCTTCTTTGCTAGGGCCTTCGCCCGGTGCAGGTGTTTTATCATTGCTACCAAAACTGGGATTAGCGGCCAGTTGCTTGGCCAGCTCTTCGCCTTTTTCGCCCGGCCCGGTCATCACCATTTCGTCATAGACAAAATTTTCGCCATATGCATGGCCAAGCAATGTGTTGGTCCGGTGAACATTTTTGGTGTTAATCGGTGCCATGACAAAGGGCGCGTTCCAGCTTTGCAGCTTGTCATCATATTGTGGTTTATCGCCACGCGGTTGCTCAGGCCCGTTAAAACCTTCGGTTAGCATGAACGGGCTCATCAGCTTGGCAATCAGGCTGGGGTCTTTTGCAGCTGCTTTTGCCACTTCCTGCATCGAGGCAACGGTTCCACCAGAGGCCGCCCCCTGCATGCCGCGCATGCGCCCTTTAATGCGCGGAGCGGGCGCGCCGAATTTTTCTTTGCAATGTTGCTGGGCCATATAAACGCCCAGATCGAAAGGAATGGAGTCAAACCCAGCTGAGCAGACGATGCGGGCACCGCTGTCTTTGGCCTGATCGTTATTGGCTTCAATCTGGTCCAGAATGAAATTTGGCTCACCGGCCAGATCGCAATAATCCGTGCCATTACGTGCACAGGCTGCAACCAGTTCATTGCCATAAAGAACATAAGGACCAACCGTTGAGATAACGACCTTGGTTGATTTCGTCATTGCCTCCAGAGAGGTCGGGTCATTAGCATCAGCAACCACCAAAGGTGTATCAGCCGGCGCGCCAATTTCATCGCGGACACTTTCCAGCTTTTCCTGCGACCTGCCGGCCATAGCCCATTTGGGTGCGTCATCCTTACCGGCATATTGCTGGGATAAATATTCCGCCACCAGACGACCGGTAAAGCCGGTGGCTCCATAGACCATGATGTCAAATTCGCGATTGGCTTTGTCTGTCATGTTCTCAGGCTCCTAATTATCATTATAGCTATAAATACATTCTTCCACTCGCATATGCGCCCTTTTGCCAGTTTTGCAAGAGATAGGGCTGTGTGGGGATGTTAGATTATGTGACTTATAATTTGGGTAGGGTGACGCCTTTTTGCCCCATATATTTGCCTGCGCGATCTGCATAGCTGACCTCGCATGGCTCATTGCCCTGCAAAAAGAGGAACTGACATGCGCCCTCATTGGCATAGATTTTCGCGGGCAATGGCGTTGTGTTGGAAAATTCCAGTGTCACATGGCCTTCCCAACCGGGTTCCAAGGGGGTGACATTCACAATGATGCCGCAGCGGGCATAGGTTGATTTGCCCAAGCAGATAACCAGAACATCCTTTGGAACACGAAAATATTCGACTGTCCGCGCCAATGCGAAGCTATTGGGCGGGATAATGCAGCAATCCGTCTTTTTGTCGACAAAGCTGGTCGATGCAAAATCCTTCGGATCGACCACGGCGCTTTCAATATTGGTGAATATCTTAAATTCGTCAGAAACCCGGGCATCATATCCATAAGAGGAAAGACCATAGCTGATACAGCCATCGCGCTGTTGGCGATCAACAAAGGGTTCGATCATCCCGGTTTCTAATGCTGTTTCGCGTATCCAGCGATCCGATAAAATTGCCATGATAAATTTCCAGTTTGAACCGATTTAACCGGTTAGTTGTCAAGATTGGCTGGGCCAAATGCGGCTGGCAAGAGCGCGGAAAGGCTATATTGTGTATAACCGCCCTCATGCCCGCAATAGACTTGCGGATCAGTATTGCCCAATTGTGCGACCTCGTTGATCATCTGGCGGCAGCGACCACAGGGAGTGATGGCATGGGCATTGGGTGATATTTTGCCGTTTTGGAGCGGGCCACCATGGACAGCAACGGCTACTAAACCCGATCGTAAGCCCCGATGATTGGCATCAACAATCGCGTTAGTCTCCGCGCATAATGACAGGCCATAGCTAGCATTCTCAAAATTACAGCCAGTAACAACCGTGCCATCATCAAATAACAAGGCCGCGCCGACATGGAATTGCGAATAAGGCGCATAAGCCTGATGGGACGCACGCAATGCCTGATCCAAAAGCTCTTCTGGATTTATGAGAGAGGTCATTGTGCGCTTTCCTGATTTTGGCTCTGATTTTGCCCCTGATCTTCTGATTGTCTGATGACAACATGCTCAACCGGTTGGTCAACGCCTTCCATCGCATGATTATCATTGTCTGACCACATGACCCAGGCTTTGCTGGCATAATCGGGGGGGAAGAAATTGCCTTCCAGCCATATATCACGGCCAATATCGGCACTGATGCGATAGCTATCCTCAAACTCGCGGGAAATGCGTATAATGGCGCGCTTGCCACTATGGGTTTCAATCTGGTTGAGAAAAGTTGTCAGCTCACTCAGCACCAATGCGCGGGCAGGGCGATCTTCGCACCCCTCTTCAAAGGCCAGATATACGGCTGGAGGCAGCACTTTGGGGCGGCGGGGCACGGTGGTGACAAAATTCTCTGACTGATCGGTGGCAAGCCTGCACAGGCTGTAATGATGCAGTGCGCCAAAGCCTATCTTGGCTTTTTCCGCCTCTGCAAAATTCTGACCAAATGCCGGATCGCGATAATCGGAACTGCGCGTCGCCAGCATATAGGCGAAGTTGATATTCAGCGCGGCCATGCTAGGCCAGCTAACAGTGCCATTATCCGCAGATATAGCGATGCCCTGGAGCGGATATTGATCGCGCGGCGCCGTCCAGCTGCGGGAAAAGCTGAACGCTGCCCATGCCAGCAGGCCAAGGACAACCACAACCACCAACAAGCCGGTCAAAACTCCTGATCTTTTTCCCCCGTTTCGCGCCAATATCTGTTCCCGTTCTTTCAATGATGCTGTGATTCGTGAAACCCGCTTTCACCAATAGCCGTTTTAGCCTTTGATATGCAGTACGCAAATAAGGGTAAAAAGACGTCTTGCGGTGGGGAAATCAACGGCAATTTTGCCTTCAAGCCGCTCCATAAGCAGTTCGGCAGCCTGATTGTGCACACCGCGGCGCGCCATATCTATGGTTTCAATCTCTTGTGAGGTTGCTTGGCGGATGGCCTGATAATAGCTGTCGCAAATGGCGAAATAATCGCGAATAGGTCTGCGGAACCTGCCCAAGGCCAAGATAATGGTTTCCAATGGCGTTTTGTCCTCGCGGCCAATGTCCATCACCAAGCGTCCCTCTGTAACAGAGAGTTTGAGCGAGTAAGGACCATCGCACACTGCGCACCGTTCGCTAAGCGGCTGGAAACTATTGTCTTCGATCAGATCATAGATGGCAATACGACGCTCCTGCTCAATATCGGCATTGCGCCAGACAATTGTCTGCTCATCCAGTTCGATATGTGTGATGCGATAGTCGGCCATAGTCTGTGGGCATCGCCTATCGGGGAGGGTTCGGCAAGCCTAAAAAGGTCAAGCTATAGTTTTGCGCCTTATCCACAATCGTCTTTTATCGTCGCTGCGGTTGCACCAGCATATTGGGCGGCGCATAGGGTGGCTATGGCTACTATATTTACCCCTGATAATGATTCCCTAAGCATGGATATGGCTGGTAATGATGCCGCTGTCGGCAATGCCGATAAAGCGCAGAGCCTGCCGCACAATATAGATGCGGAAGTTGCTTTTCTGGGCGCCATGCTAATTGATAATCGCGTGTCGGAAGATATTAGCATTCCGCTACGAGCCGAGCATTTTTTTGAACCGCTGCATGGCCGTATTTACGACCGTATAATGAAGCTGTTGGATCGCAATCTTGTGGTGACCCCGGTCACGCTCAAGCCATTTTTCGAAAGCGATGAGACGCTGCAACAGGTGGGCGGTTTGGGCTATCTGGCCAAGTTGACCGCTGACAGCGCAGGTTTGATTGGCGCACGCGACTTTGCGCAACAAATTTATGATCTCGCTTTGTTGAGAGAATTGATCACGGTCGGGCGGACTTTGGTCAATGACGCTATGGACACAAGCGAAAGCGTTGACCCTAAGGCGCAGGTGGAAAATGCCGAAGCGGCGCTCTATTCTGTGATGGAGGGTGAAGGCGATAGCAGCGGTGCCGTTGATTTTGGCCGCGCCACATTGGTTGCGGTCGAAATGGCGCAAAAGGCTTTTAACTCTGGCGGTCATTTGTCAGGTGTGACCACCGGTCTTGATAATGTGAATGAGAAGATTGGCGGCTTGCACAATAGTGATTTGCTGATTTTGGCTGGACGTCCAGGCATGGGTAAGACCGCATTGGCAACCAATTTTGCCTTTAACGCAGCGCAGCGCTGGCGGCGTGAGGAAGAGGACGGCATTGAAGAAAAGCAGCGCGTGGGCGCTAAAACGGCTTTCTTCTCGCTGGAAATGTCGGCGGACCAGTTGGCCACGCGTATTTTGGCGCAAGAATCGGGCATATCTTCCGAAGCGCTGCGCATGGGCAAAATCAGCCGCGAAGATTTCCAGAATTTAAGCCGAGCCAGCCAGGATTTGCAGGATCTTCCGCTGTTCATTGATGATACGCCAGCGCTGACCATTGCGGCCTTGCGGACCCGCGCACGGCGGCTCAAGCGGCGGCATGGCATTGGCCTAATTGTGGTCGATTATCTTCAGCTTTTGCAAGGTACAGGGCGTGCCAGCGATAACCGTGTTAATGAGATTTCGGAGATTAGCCGAGGGCTCAAGACACTGGCCAAAGAGCTACAAGTGCCCGTATTGGCGCTGTCACAGCTTAGCCGTGCGGTCGAACAGCGCGAAGACAAAACGCCGCAACTTTCTGACTTGCGTGAATCCGGCTCGATTGAGCAAGACGCGGATATGGTGCTGTTCGTTTATCGTGAAGATTATTATGTGCAGTCAAAAGAGCCCAAAACACCGCAAGAGGGTGATGATCAATCCATCCATGATGCCCATGCGCAATGGGCGATGCAAATGGAGCGCGTTTACGGCCTTGCTGAATTGGTGGTCGCCAAATCACGGCATGGCTCAACTGGCAAAGTGCGCATGAAATTCGAAGCCAAAATCACCAAATTTACCGATCTTGCGGATGATGCCTATGGCACGCCGGATTATGAGTAATCGGGTTCAGAATTCTGCGTTTTGAGAGCTAGACTAAACAGATATATAAATACCGCTAGCCCTGAGCCTGTTGAAGGGCGTCTTCCAGTATTGCGCCAAGTTGGCAAACAGGCTTCGATAAGCTCTGCCCTAATGGCTTAGTTAGACGCGGTATTCAGTGCCGATCAGAAAATCGGATCGTTGGCGCCGTCGTCACTCTCTGTACCGGGGATTGGAGAGACAGCATCCTCAACAGGTGAATGGATGCCGCATTCGGTCTTGTCCCAGCCTTTCCAGCGGCCCGAACGTGGGTCTTCGCCGGGCGCAACTTTGCTGGTGCAAGGTGCACAGCCGATTGATGGATAGTCCTGCGCGACCAAGGGATGGCGCGGCAGATCATGGTCTGCAAGATAGGCTTCCAAATCCTCAGCAGTCCAATTGGCCAGCGGGTTGATTTTCAACCGGCCCTGCGCATCGCTATTGTCCATCTCAAAACGCGGTAAGCCGATGCGTGTGCTGGCCTGATGGCCTTTGCGGCCCGTTATGGAGGCATCATAGCCTGCCAGTGCTTTGGCAAGCGGAATGACCTTGCGGATTTCGCAGCAGCCATCAGGATCGTAAGACCAGCGAAGCCCACTCTCATCTTTTTGGTGCACAGTCTGTTCTTCAGGCGTTAAAATAATTACATTGGTCAGGCCAAGATGCGCCGACAATGTGTCACGATAAGCAATTGTCTCTGGAAAATGCTTGCCGGTATCGAGGAAAAGTACAGGCGTCGCTGGATCAATCTGTGCGATAAGATGCAGCAATACCGCAGATTCCGCACCGAAGGATGAGACAACCGCTAGCTCGCCCACCATGCTATCCTTGATAACGGAGCGTAGCATCTCTTGCGTTTCACTGCCGCGGAATAACCGGTTAAGGCGCACGGCGTCGCTTTCGCTAAAGCGCGGACCGACATCAATTTTGTCGATCATGCGGTTTCTTGATGAGGCAGGTTCAGCCATGCCGTTTTGCCCAGATTGGCGTGCGTGCATCAACAGTCTTTTGGTAAACATCATCCCAAGTGGCAAAGGCCGTCTTGGCGGCGTTTTCGTCCAAGGGTGTGCTAGGGGCAAAGCTGTCAAAGCCGCAGCGCCGCATATTGTTCAGCTGGTCGATAAGAACATCACCGCTGGCGCGCAATTCGCCTTCATAACCGGCTTCTCTCAAGATGCGCGCTGATGAATAGCCGCGTCCGTCCCCGAAAGCGGGGAAGCTGATATCTATCATCGCCAATTGGCCCAAATGAGGCAAAAGACTGCGAGCATCATCGCCCGGTTCGATGCGTACAGCGATGGCATTGCTGGCCTCACCAAAATCGGCAAAGGCAATCGGAGCGTCGCTGCAAGGTGTGTCTTCACGCAGGTAAAATTGGGGATTAGCCATAAAGCGCCTCCTTAAATGGGGCCATGCCGATGCGGCGATAGGTATCAATGAAGCGTTCGCCGTCTTCACGGGTTTCCAGATAGAGATTGGTGACTGTTTCAACAGCATCGACAATGCCGTCCTCGTCAAATCCCGGGCCAGTGATTTTGGCAAGGCTGGTATCCTCTGCGCCAGAACCGCCGAGCGAAAGCTGGTAATTCTCAAAGCCTTTCTTATCGACGCCCAATATGCCGATATGTCCAGCATGATGGTGGCCACAGGCGTTGATGCAGCCAGAAATTTTCAGCTTTAATTCGCCTAGATCCTGCTGCCTTTTAACATCGGCAAAGCGCTCAGAAATTTTCTGCGCCAGCGGGATGGAACGGGCATTGGCAAGGCTGCAATAATCAAGGCCCGGGCAAGCGATCATATCGCTGACCAGATCGAGATTGGCAGGAGCCAGACCAGCAGCATCAAGCTGTTGCCACAAGGCATAAAGGTCCGCCTTTTTGACATGCGGCAACACAATATTCTGTGAGTGTGTAACACGCAGCTCATCAAAGCTATATTGCTCCGCCAGATCGGCCATCAGGTCAATTTGGTCAGAACTTGCGTCCCCTGGAATACCGCCGGTCGGCTTCAGGCTGATTGTTGCAATGGCATAGCCAGATTGTTTGTGCGCATGGGTGTTTTGCTCCACCCAGATGCGAAAGTCAGGGTCTGACATATCCAGATCATCGGGAGCATTTTGATCGAAATCAGGATCGGCAAAATAGGTACCAATCCGCTCCAGTTCAGCCACGGGCGGATTAAGGCCCAATGTCTTCATATGGGCGAATTCTTCTTCGACCTGACGGGTATATTCGTCCTTGCCCAGTTCATGCACGAGGATTTTGATACGCGCCTTATATTTGTTATCGCGGCGGCCATAGCGGTTATACACGCGCAAACAGGCCTCTGCATAATGGATCAGTTCATCGGCAGGGACAAAGTCGCGAATCTCTGGCGCGATCATCGGCGTGCGGCCCATGCCGCCGCCCACATAGAATTTGGCGCCCAGTTCGCCAGCATCATTATGCACCAGCTGGATGCCGATATCATGCAGGCGCATCGCGGCACGATCTTCTTCAGAGGCTATTACAGCGATTTTGAATTTGCGCGGCAAATAGCTGAATTCCGGGTGGAAACTCGACCATTGGCGCAGCAATTCAGCCCAAGGGCGCGGATCGGCAATTTCATCGGCTGCGGCACCGGCAAACTGATCCGATGAGATGTTGCGGATACAATTGCCGCTAGTTTGGATTGCGTGCATTTCAACAGTGGCCAGATCGGCCAGAATGTCAGGCGCATCCTCCAGCTTGATCCAGTTATATTGAATATTCTGGCGCGTCGTGAAATGGCCATAATCACGGTCATATTTGCGGCCAATATGGCCGAGCATGCGCATCTGCTTTGCGCTTAATGTGCCATAAGGGATAGCAACACGCAGCATATAAGCATGAAGTTGCAGATACAGGCCGTTCATTAGCCGTAATGGCTTGAACTGGTCTTCGCTTAGCTCGCCTTTCAGACGCCGCTCACATTGGTCGCGAAATTCAGCGACGCGTGCATCGACCATTGCCTGGTCATATTGGTCATATTGATACATCGGAATGTTACCCTTTCACGATGGGAATATTGGTGTTGATGGCCAGATCGGCACGAACTGTCGGGCCAAAGGCGCGGACGCGGTCTTTAATGTGCAGCGGCATGGGGCCTTGATCGCTTTGCTCACATGGCACGATATAGGGCACGTTGACGCGCATTGCCGCCTCTTCGCGCACTGCGACGGCCTCTGCTTCGTCACCAGCGTCCATGGCATCACCCAAATGACGGGACCATGTTTCGCCGCCGGACCACCAGATGACATCACCGGTTTTGAGGTCATTTCCGGTTACAATTTTCATGCCATTGCTTCCTTAATCATTGCAGGGATTGTGTGTTTAATCTGTTCAAGCCCGTCTTGTGCATCGGCGCGCAGCACAACATCGCCAATCACCAGCAGTGCTGGGCTTTTGATCGCATTGCGTTGGATCATATCAGGTAGATCCGTCAGCAGGGTGCGCAATGCGCGGGCATCGCTGCGGGTTGCATTTTCCAATACTGCCACTGGCATATCCGGCGTGACACCATCATCTATCAGCTTTTCAACGATCGCCTCGGCAGTATGGACACCCATATAGATAACTAATGTGCGACCTTTGCCGGCCAATCCAGCCCATTTCTGTTCGGACAGACCTTTGCATTGGCCTGCAACAAATGTGACAGCGCTGCTGTCTTCGCGGTGGGTAAGCGGCAATAAGGCTTGTGCCGCGCCACCATTGGCTGCGCTGATGCCGGGAATGACTGAAACAGGTACACCTGCAGCGCGGCAATCATCCACCTCTTCACCGCCACGGCCAAAGATGAACGGGTCGCCGCCTTTAAGGCGCACAACATCATGCCCTTTACGAGCTTCTGCGACCAGCAATGCATTAATGCCCTGTTGCGGCACGGTATGGCGGGCGCGCTTTTTGGCGACCGAGATCATACGGCAATGTTCAGGGGCAAGCGCCAAAATAGCATTATCAACCAAGCCGTCATGCACGATTATCTGCGCTGTACTGATTAGGCGCGCGGCCTTGACGGTCAGCAGATCGGGGTCGCCCGGTCCTGCACCGACCAGATAGACATGCCCTATATGGGGCTGAGCACCGGTATTATCGCCGGTTGGGGATTGCTGGTTGTGCGTAGCATTGCGCATGGCCATTACCTTTTGACTGGTCCGCACGATACATTGTGCGATGACACCCATGTGGATGCCATGTGTCGATCAATCAAAATATAATCTTTTGCCGGTCATGAAGAATAACTTCATTGCTGACTATGGGGCAGCTTTAGATCAGCTTTAGCAGCGTATTATTCAAAGTGTGTCTGCGGTGCGGATAAGCCTATGCCGATTGTCGCGCGCGGCTGGTCCACTTCCACAGATGCCACCGGATAAGCACAATAATCAGCGGCATAATATGCGCTTGGCCGATGATTACCTGACAGACCAATACCGCCAAAAGGCGCACCAGAGGATGCGCCATTGGTAGGCCGGTTCCAATTAACAATGCCAGCACGGCTGTTGGCCCAGAACTGATTATAAAGCTCCGGGCTGCCGCCAATCAAGGAAGCGGAGAGGCCAAATCGCGTGTTATTCGCTTCAATTATGGCTTCTTCAAAGCCGCTGACTTTGATCACCTGTAGTAACGGGCCAAACAGCTCAATATCCGGACGCTCTTTCATAGCGGTGACATCGATAATGGCTGGCGTGACAAAGGGCAGGTCGCCTTTCGGGCGTGCCATATGTTTAATGGCTTTGCCGCCACGATTGAGCAGCGCTAGAAAACTCTCGGTCAGGCCATCAGCGACATCGCCATCGATTACTGGTCCCATAAAGGGTTGCGGATCAGCGAATGGTTCATCGATAATCAAACGATCGGTTGTCTTTTTCAGTTCAGAGATCAATTCGTCATACATGGAGTCTTTGACGATCAAACGCCGCGCTGCGGAGCATCTCTGGCCAGCAGTTGTAAATGCCGACTGAATGATGATCGATACCGCATCGGGAATTTTGGGAGTGTCCCAGATCACTAGCGGATTGTTGCCGCCCATTTCCAGCGCGACAATTTTCTGTGGTTGTGAGACCAGAACCTTGTTTATCGCAAGGCCGGTATGGGCAGAACCGGTAAATAAAACCCCGTCGACATCTTTATGTGCGACAAGGCCCTTGCCTTCATTCGGGCCACCAATGACCAGCCGAACAGCATCCGCTGGAATTCCGGCAGCGGCATATAATTCTGCCAGCATAGCGCCGGTTGCAGGTGTTTTCTCTGATGGTTTGAATACCACAGTGTTGCCCGCCAACAGGGCCGGAACAATATGCCCATTGGGCAAGTGGGCTGGGAAGTTATACGGGCCCAGAACTGCCATTACCCCATGCGGTTTGTGCCGCAATGCCATCTTGCCAGATAATGCATTGTCCAAACTGCGTTGCGGCGTGCGTTCGCTATAGGCTTTTATCGAAATATCGACTTTGTTGATGACAGCTTCGACTTCTGTCCGCGATTCCCATAGCGGTTTGCCGGTTTCACTAGAGATACATTTGGCCAGTTCTTCAGACTTTGCCCGCACTTCATTAGCAAAACGGCGCAGCGCTTCTGATCGTTTGGCAAGAGGTTGGCTCGCCCATTGTGGCCAAGCAGCACGCGCTGCGGCGACATCTTCGTCGACATCACTAATGTCACGACGCCAATATTCCTTGCCGGTTGCCGGTTCGTAGGAAATAATTTCGCTCACGGATATTCTTTGTCGACCTCTCTGTGCTTAACGCAGATGGTTAAGCTGAATTCTTCTACAATCAAAGGCTTTATTGCTTTACCATTAGAATCTCAACCTTATCTCACATCTATAATCTAAAAGGGGTTACTTTTTTACAAACCGCCCATAGGCGATTCCCATGGCGCGCAGAGCCGATATTTTGCTGTTTAGCGCAGTCCAATTATCCTGCTCGGCGATGTCGGACCATATTGCCTCAACTTCTTCAATGGCCATGGATTGTGGTTCGGAGTTCTGCCAATAATCATGCTTATCATCACCAGCACTTTTATATTCGCGCAGCTTGCTAAGGAAGTCATTCAGCAGTTTTTCCTCATCGGCTTTTAATTGCGGGATACCTTTTGGTGTGCTGGACTGCGTATCAGACCTGCCCCAGAACCGCGCAAAGAAAAAGAATGCATCAATGGTCATGGTTTCGGTGAGCAGAAATTGCTCTGCCGCCTGCACCAATAGGGCGTCCTTCTCCAGCCCCTGCGGCACGATGTTTAAACGCCAACAAAATTGCTTGGTCAGGGCTATTTGATAGCGAGGGCCGAAGTCATTTAACGCGTCAATGAGCGGTTCGGCCGGGCATATCATGCGTAAAGCTGTGCCCAATTGCCCTAAGTTCCAGTGAAAAGCTTCTGGTTGTCGAGCAAAACAATAAAGGCTTTGCTGGTCAAAATAGGCGGCGGTAAATCCGGGCTGCCAATATTGCGCAAAACGCCAGGGGCCATAGTCAAAGCTCTCGCCAGAAATATTCATATTATCGGTATTCAAAACACCATGAACAAAACCGGCAACCATATAGCTGCCGACCAGTTCAGCCATGCGTTGTGTAACGCCATTGAACAGTGCGCCAGCACATTCGGCGTCGCTTTTTTGGCCAATATCTGTCGCTAGCTCAGGATAATAATGTTGAAGGCAATAGCGAGCCAGTGCTGCCATTCCTGCTTCGTCTTGCAGATAGGCCAAGCGTTGAAATGTGCCAAAGCGGACATGACCATGACTAAGCCGCACCATCACCGCTGAACGGGTGGGGGAGGGTTCATCATTGCGCCATAATTCTTCGTGCGTTTCCACAATGGAGAGGGTGCGACTGGTGTTAATGCCCAGAGCTTCCAGCATTTCTGTCGCCAGATATTCGCGCACCGCCCCTTTTAACGTCAGGCGTCCATCACCGCTGCGGCTCCATGGCGTTGTGCCCGACCCCTTGGTGCCAAGATCCATTAACCGGTCATCTTGGTCCAACATCTGCGCAAACAAAAAACCGCGTCCATCGCCAATCTCAGGATTATAGACGCGGAATTGATGACCGTGATAGCGCATCGCCAAAGGTGTTTCTAAACTGTCGGGTAAAGCCGCGAACCGGCCAAAGTGGTGCAGCCATTGTTCGTTACTTAAATGATCGAGGCCAATTTGCGCTGCTGCACGGTCATTACGCGTACGCAGGGTCAGTTTGGGGAAGTCGGCAGGGGCTACTGGATCAGCCAGTAATTCCTGCAATGCAGTAAAAGTTTTCGTGCCGCGATACGCAGCGCCTTGCGATTGGCTATCCATATGGGCATTAGTGGGGTTACAAAAGGGGCAGTGCAAGTAAGATGGGCCGGATATCAGCATATAAAAATGGCTATTGGTGGTCAAATGACGGCCTGCGTCTGCACTTTAGGGATTATCCTGCGCAGAATCAGGATGCGGCATCCGGCCGACCGCCGATTGTCTGTCTGCCCGGCCTGACCCGCAATGCCCGCGATTTTGAGGATTTGGCCGATCATCTTTCCGAAAATTGGCGCGTCATTTGCGTTGACCTTCGCGGCCGCGGTGAAAGCGCTTATGCCAAAGACCCGCTAAGCTATGTGCCGCTAACTTATGTGCAGGATGTAGAAGCATTATTGGCGCAAGAGGGTGTTGACGAATTTGTTGCCTTTGGCACGTCTCTGGGCGGTATTATCTCTATGCTGCTGGCATCAACCCGGCCCGGCCGGATAAAAGGTCTTTTACTAAATGATATTGGGCCAGAAATTAACCCGCAAGGTTTGGAGCGTATTCGCGGCTATGTCGGCCAAGGACGCAGCTTTGCTACATGGATGCATTCAGCCCGATGGCTGAACGAGGATTTCGCAGAGATTTATCCTGGCTTCACTGTGCATGATTGGTTGACGCTGGCAAAACGCATGATGAAAGTAACCGGCAGTGGGCGTATCGTGTTGGACTATGATATGCGTATTGCCGAGCCATTTGCGATGCCAGGCGGTGAAGCAGGTGTGGATTTATGGCCTGCCTTTGATGCGCTGACTGACATTCCTATGCTGTTAGTGCGTGGCCAGAAGAGCGATCTCCTGACCAACGAGACCGTGGCTCTTATGCAAGAAAAGCAGGCCCAGTTGGATGTGCTGGACATTCCGAACATTGGCCATGCACCAACACTTGATGAGCCGCAAAGCCGCGCCTCTATTGCCGCATTGTTGGCGCGTATTGAGGTAAATTCATGACGAAGACCGTCCGTATATTGCACCTGCATTCGACTTTTGACCATGGCGGTAAAGAGGCGCGCTGCGTACAGCTTATCAATGCCATGGGGCCAAGGGTTCACCATGATATTGTCAGCGCCATCCCAGGAGCCTTGGGTGCGCGCAAAGCAATCAGCCCGCGTTCAAAAGTGCGCTTTCCTGAAAAATTTCCCTCCTTGGAAGGCAAACCGGCAATCACTCGTTATCGCTATTTGGCGATAGCCATGAAGGCATATGATCTGATCCTGACTTATAATTGGGGTTCAATGGATGCGGTTATGGCGCACACGATTTTTGGCCGTTATGAAAAACTGGCGCCGCTTATTCATCATGAAGATGGTTTTAATAGCGATGAGCAGCACCGTTTGAAACGTCGCCGCAATTGGTTCCGTACAGTGGCTCTTTCGCGAAGCGCCGCGTTGGTGGTGCCGTCAAAGCGGTTGGAGCATATTGCGCACACTGCATGGCATCAGCCGAAATCACGGGTGCAGCTTATACCCAATGGCATCGCATTGCAGGATTATAGCAAGAAGCCGCAAAAAGGCGCGATCCCCGGTTTTAAGCCGCGGGCTGATGAAGTGGTTATCGGCACTGTCGCCGGTCTGCGTTCCATCAAAAATATTCCGCGGCTGGTTGAGCTGGTAGCCAAAAGTGCGAGCAAAATACGTCTGGTCATTGTAGGGGAAGGCCCTGAAAAAGAGACCATTGCCGCTCGCGCACAAGAATTGGGCATCGCCGACAGCGTGCTGATGCCGGGCTTTTTGCCCAATCCAGCCAGATATGTTGGGCTGTTCGATATATTTGCCTTGACCTCTGACAGCGAGCAATTCCCTATTTCCCTTATGGAAGCAATGGCGGCTGGCTTGCCGGTTATTGCCACTGATGTGGGCGATGTCGCGCATATGATCAGCAGCGCCAATGGCCCCTATATTGCGCGGCCTGATGATATGGCAGGCTTGCAATCGGCGCTCGATACCTTGGTCGCAGACACGCAATTGCGCGACAAGCTGGGTGCGGCCAATTTGCAAAAAGCCAAGGATGATTTTGATGAGCAAGATATGATTGCACGATATGCCAAGCTTTATAGCGGCATTTCAGGCAAGCCCTTGCTTGATTAGACAATTTCGCTTTTGTAACCATCCACAGAATTTTCCAAAAGCGTTGCGGCTTCATTGACCGTTCAGCGGCGTCTGGACACTATCAACCAAAGAGAATGCAGCAGAATCGATTTTGGCGAAAATAGCGATGGAAAGCATCGGGTTTCGCAGCTAAAGAGCGCAATTAAGCGATTTGCTGACAGATTAAAGAAGAGGATTTTCAGGTGGCGCGCAAACCTACAACGCCCCAGCCCGCAGGCGGCCCATCAAAGGGCCCTAGCGACAAGACCGATACACAGGCCGATATTTTCTCGCGTGAGGTTGATGAAGCCATGCGTGAAGACCAGTTGGCGATGTTCTGGCAAAAATATGGTGTTATCACCATCGGCGTGATCGTTCTGGGTCTGGCCTCTTTTGCAGGTTGGCTGTTTTATCAAAACAGTGTCGAGGAAGCCGCAGGCGTCAAGAGCGAAGAATTTATTTCTGCGCTTGATGCCAATACACGCGGCAATGTTGATGGTGCAATCAACGCTTTACAGCCACTTAAAGATGCTGATCAAGCGGGTTATCGCGCATTGGCAAAAGTCGGTGAAGCTGGCCTTTTGGCGCAGCAAGGCAAGGCTGAAGAGTCCAGAAAAGGTTTTGAAGCCATAGCGGCTGACGACAATGTGCCTCAGGAACTGCGCGATCTTGCAACGATCCGGCGTACTTTATCGGAATTTGATACTTTGGCGCCTGCCGAGGTTATTAAAAGAATGAAGCCATTAGCTGTACCTGGTGAGCCATGGTTTGCCAGTGCTGGTGAAATGGTGGCAATTGCTCATTTGAAAATGGGCAAGCCTGACTTGGCAGGGCCAATATTCGGTGAGCTTGCAAAAGATAAAAGTGTGCCGCCAACCGTGCGTGACAGGGCTAGCCAGATGGCAGGTCTACTCGGCATCGACACAGTGGATATTGAAGAAGGTGACGATGAGAACGCAGAAGCTCCAGTGGCTCCTGCGGTTTCTGAATAAGGCTTCACCGTCATTCGCCCGGGATAGGAATGTGATGGGCGAAATAGGATAAGATCGGGGAGATGCGCATTAAGCGCATATTTTGGGAAAATATATGTTGGTTACGACAAAATTGAATCGGATTATGCTGGCGACATTATGTTCGCTTTCTCTGACATTAGGCGGTTGTAACGCCTTTGGCGGTGATGATGAGAAGGTAAAAGTAACGCCGACCTTTGGCCAGCGCACCAATGTGCTAAGCACAACGGAAACAAGCGCGCAAATTGACCCTGAAATAGCGCAAACAGCAGTGATTGTTCCGCCTGCTGTTCGGAATACAGAATGGTCACAATCCGGCGGCAACGCGTCCAAGAATATCGGCCATGTGGCGCTTGGCGATACACCGGTGCGCGCTTGGAGTGCACAGATTGCTGGATCGTCTTCTCGTGCCCGACTCGCTTCAGCCCCGGTCGCATCCAATGGCCGTGTCTATGTTATTGACACTGACGCGAAGATACACGCTTTTGATCTTGCCAATGGTAGTCGCATCTGGTCAGCCGACTTTTCAGTGAAGGGCGATGGTCGTCCATCAGTCTTTGGCGGCGGCGTGAGCGTTCTTGGTGACCGTCTTTACGCCACAAATGGTGTTGGCGAAGTCGCTGCAATGAATACCAGCAATGGCGAAATCATCTGGCGCGTAAAGCCAGCTGGCCCCCTGCGCGGTTCTCCGACTTTGGCGTTTAATTCTGCTTATGTCATGACGCAGGACAATCAGCTTTTTGCGCTCAATGCTGCCAATGGAGAAGTGTTATGGAGCGAGGCCGCGTCTAACCGTCAAGCAGGCGTGTTTGGCGTTGCAGCACCAGCGGCTGGACAGGCAACTATCATTGCAGGCTTTTCTTCTGGTGAGCTTTCTGCGCACCGGTTTGAAAACGGCACCAATGTCTGGTCAGATGCTTTAGCGCGCACACGGATTTCAACGGCTGTGGCAACATTGTCCGATATTGATGCCGATCCGATTATTGATCAGGGCCGTGTCTATGCGCTGGGTGAGGGTGGCCGCATGGCTGCTTACCAACTAGTGGTCGGCCAACGTATTTGGGAAATCAATATTGCCGGAACTTCAACGCCAGCACTGGGCGGCGAATGGCTGTTTACACTTACAGACGATGCCAAATTGCTGTGCATCGCAAGAACAACTGGCAAGGTACGCTGGATTGCTGAGCTACAGCGCTGGGAGTCGCCCAAGAAAAAGAAAGGTCCTATCCGTTGGGTCGGGCCGCTATTGGCAGGGAATCGATTGATTGTTGCATCATCAAAGGGTGAAATATCATCTGTCTCTCCAGCAGATGGTGCAATCACCACCATGTTTGAGGTTGATAAGCCTGTATCTGTCCCGATGATCGCGGTTGATGGCACGTTGATTATCCTGGATGACAGCGGACGAATTAACGCCTATCGGTAATTTCGCTTTTGCACGCTTTATGTGCATGTAATTTATACTCCGGCTGCTTTGCGATATTGCGGCAGACTGGTAAGGATCACCCATGCTTCCCGAGATTGTCATTGTCGGCCGCCCGAACGTTGGAAAATCGACATTGTTCAACCGTTTGGTTGGCAAGAAGATCGCGCTGGTTGATGACCAGCCCGGCGTAACCCGTGACCGGCGTTTTGGTGAAGCAGACCTGTTGGGCCTGAAATTTCAGATCGTCGATACTGCGGGTTATGAAGATGAGGACGCAGCCAGTCTGCCGGGCAGAATGCGCCAACAGACCGAAGCGGCGGTTGGCTCTGCTGTAGCGGCACTGTTTGTTATTGACGCACGTGCTGGCCTGACCCCATTGGATGAAGAAATTGCACGCTGGCTAAGAGTGAGCAATACGCCTGTGATATTGGTCGCGAACAAGGCGGAAGGCCGGGCTGGAGAAAGCGGTATCATGGAAAGCTATGGCCTTGGCCTTGGCGATCCATTGGCGTTAAGCGCCGAACATGGCGAGGGATTGGCCGATTTGTTCGCTGCGCTGCGCCCGCATATAGAACAAGCTGAAGAAGCATCCGTGCTTGCAGGGGAAGAACTGCTGTCGCAACCAAAGGTCGATGTGGTTATTGCGCCTGATGCTCCTGATATCGAATTTGTGCCGAGCGAAGAAGAGCTAGGCGCGCTGCAATTGGCGGTTGTTGGCCGTCCGAATGCTGGTAAATCTACCCTTATCAATCGCCTTTTGGGTGAAGACAGGCTGATTACCGGACCAGAGGCCGGTATTACACGTGATAGCATTGCGATCGATTGGGAGTGGCAAGATGGTGAAGGCGCGATGCGACCGGTCAAACTTATTGATACTGCTGGCATGCGCAAAAAGGCCAAAGTCACAGATAAACTTGAGAAGCTCTCCGTCGCTGATGCCCGCCGTGCAATAGATTTTGCTGAGGTTGTTGTGCTCCTGCTTGATGCAACCAAAGGTCTGGAAGTGCAAGATCTGAAGATTGCTGATCGTGTATTGCAAGAGGGCCGTGCGTTGATAATCGCCATCAACAAATGGGATGTCGCTGAAGATGCCAGCTATCTTTATAACGGCATAAGAGAGGCTTTGAACGAAGGTTTGGCACAGGTTCGCGGATTGCCCGTTATTACTGTATCAGCCGCAACAGGCAAAGGTCTTGACCAGATGATACAGGCGGCATTCACCGTTCGCCGTTCATGGTCACGGCGGATACCAACGGCGATGCTAAACCGCTGGTTTGATGATGCGTTGGCCAGAACACCGCCACCTGCACCTGGCGGTAAGCGCATTAAATTGCGCTTTATCACACAGGCCAAAATTCGCCCTCCGGGGTTTGTACTTTTTGGTACGCGGCTTGATAGCCTGCCGGAGAGCTATAAGCGTTATCTGATAAATGGGATCCGCCGGGATTTGGGCTTTGATGCTGTGCCGGTGCGGTTAAATCTGCGCTCTCCCAAAAATCCTTATCACAAAAGCCAAGGCAGTTAAGCAAGCTAATTGACTTTAGATGCCATCTTCAACCAACTGTTTACTTATTAAAGCTATTCTCATCGTCAGGACCAGGTCCCGCAATTAGGAGCTTTGAGCAGTGAATGACGAGACCAAGAATATTATAAACTGGAGCAGTTTTTCTGAAACACGTGCAGTTTTGGGCGCTGACTTTGTTAGAATACTGGGATATTTCCGAGAAGATGGCACCAAATCAGTTGCTGCTATTGAAGAGGCCATTCGCCAACGCAACGCAGTAGCACTGGTGATTCCTGCCCATACACTTAAGGGGGAATCGGCCCAGTTCGGCGCTGACAGATTAACGGAACTTGCCGAGAAGATTGAAACTGAAGCGCGGCAATGTGTGGAATATCGGCAAGAGCCGGATGAATTGCTGCCATTGGTGGTGGGCTTACGTCAGCTATTCGAAGATTCGCTAGCTGCCCTGGAAAGGGAAACCAATCCATTGGTGCAGCGTGCAGGTGCAGAGCGCCGTGAATTTGCCTCATCAAATCAGAGTTTCGG
This sequence comes from Parasphingorhabdus sp. DH2-15, assembly GCF_051668705.1. Lineage (GTDB taxonomy): Bacteria > Pseudomonadota > Alphaproteobacteria > Sphingomonadales > Sphingomonadaceae > Alterisphingorhabdus. The sequence continues at coordinate 562,335 of NZ_CP196351.1, forward strand.
CCGACTATAAATTTAGGATTGTAGACAGCAATAGGCGCGCCGTAACCCATGTTGCGGCGCGCCTTTTTGTTTGTGTGCTATTAATGCGCTTCGGCAGGCTTTGATTGAAGCTGCGTATAGTTTTCAATGCCCATACGTTCAATCATGGCTTTTTGTGTTTCCAGCGTATCGACATGCTCTTCTTCGCTGGCAAGGATGGCCGCGAACAGATCACGAGTTACGAAGTCCTGAATGCTTTCGGCATAGGCGACAGCGCCTTTGAGCATGGTTACCGCTTCTTCTTCAAGCGCCAGATCAGCGTCAATAATCTCCTCAACGGTTTCACCGATTTTCAAGCGGCCAAGCATCTGGAAGTTTGGCAGGCCATTAAGAAACAAAATGCGTTCCGCCAACTGGTCGGCGTGCTTCATTTCGTCAATGGATTCGTGACGCTCAAATTCGGCCAGCTTGGTCACGCCCCAATCGTTCAGCAAGCGATAATGCAGCCAATATTGGTTGACGGCAGTCAGCTCATTTTTCAGGGCTTCATTTAACAATTCAATGACTTTTTTGTCACCACGCATAATATCATCCTTTCAAATACTGACCCTTATATAGGGATGAATTGTTAAGATGAAAAGGCTGAAACCCGCAGAAAAGCTAGGTTTTTTAAGGTGCTATTGCTATGCGCTCGCAGCTTCCGCATTGATAATGCTTTGCGCAAACTGGAGGCATTGGCCGCATTTTGGCTTCCGGCCGAGTTTCGCATAGACATCATGAGGACGCTGGGACGGGCACTGCTGAAACGCAGCGCGTAAATCCTTTTCCTTGATGGCATTGCAAACACAGACAACCATAAGCGGCTCCTTCTCACTCTATTTAGCGATAATGAGAATGGTTTGCAATGGTTAATGCGAATTATTTGCAAAAATCCTTTAGCGAATTGCCAAAGGCTGAACCTGACCACGCGATAATGTCCGCCAAAGCCATTCAAGCGGGCCATAACGATTGCGCATCAGCCATGGTTGCGACCAAAGCAGCATGACGCACCACATGCCAATCACAAATAACCAGAGCGTGCTGCGGCTGATTTCACCGTATAGACCGAAACCCCAGCCATAAAATATCGCGCACATAATCACACTGGTGCCCAGATAATTGGTAAAGGCAACGCGTCCGGCAGCAGCGACACGGCGAATCAGCCAATGATGACTATATTGCTGGATTAATACTATGAGTAGCGCAGCATAGCCGATGGTCATCATCATCCGTGTCGGCAATGTCCATGCGATTGTGATGTTGATCAACAGGACCGGTTCAAAATCACTATAATAGGCCAATAGGGCCAGAGCTGTAGACAATATAGTTCCGATCAGGGTCATCCATAGCGCCCATTTGCGATAGGCTTCATGCGACAATTTGCCGAGGAAAAAGCCATTTTTCATCATCGCTATGCCCAGCATCATGAACGGCAAAGTCTCAAAGCCAGCTTGAAATATAGAATAAAGCGGCTGAAATGTCATGATAGTCAGCTTATGATTTGCGATGTCAACAAAACCACTCTGATATAGAGCTACGTCCTTGGCTATTGCCGCGCTGGTGAAACCCATACCATCCAGCATTTCCTGATAGGCTTCGACCATCAATATATCTGCCCCTGGTATTTCTGCTTGGCTTTGAAAGACAAAAATAGTGGCCATTAAGAACGCCCACATCACAAAACCGCCGACATAAATGGCGACTGCTTTTTTGATGAGCGATTCGGCGGTGGAGTTGCGGAAGAGATAGGCGATGGATCCAATGGCGGCGTATAAAAACAATATGTCGCCAAACCAAAGGAAAAAGAAATGGATCAACCCAAAAAAGCCGAGCCAGAACATTCGGCTATAATGGGTTTTGGCGGGGGATTGGCCCTTTGCTTCGGCCAGGCTGGTGACAAGGAATAAGCTGGCACCAAATAGCAACGAGAACAGGCCGCGCATTTTTCCATCAATGAAGATGAATCCAAAAAACCATGACAGCAGATCAGCGCCTGCACTGCCGCCAACTATATCGGGGTTCATATAGGCATTGCCAGGCAGGGCAAAGGCGACAATATTCATCGCCAATATGCCCATAACCGCAAATCCGCGCAGGGCATCAAGTTCAATATAACGTGCGCCAGGGACAATAAAATTGTCGGCTTGCCCCTTCCGCTGCCCTGCCTGCTCTGCAGCTTGCTTGGAAATATCGCTCACTTACTTGGTCCCCTTATATAAGGGTCTGATGTTAGAGCCAGCTGCTGATCTGGTCGAGCGGTTTCTTATGTACGGCATGAACAGGCACTGTCGCGTCTTTTGCAGGCTTCCCCACCACCAATACCATCATCGGTTTTTCGTCAGATGGGCGCTCGCACAAAGTGTTGAGAAACTTCATTGGGTTTGGGGTATGGGTCAAAGTGGCCAATCCGGCATCGTGCAATGCAGTGATCAGCATGCCGGTCGCGATGCCAACACTTTCGTTCACATAATAGTTTTGTTTCTTTTCATTCGGGTACATGCCGCCTTTGCGCTGTCCAAATATGACGATCAAATAGGGGGCAATTTCCAGAAAGGGCTTGTCAGCATCGGTGCCGAGCGGGGCCAAAGCATCAAGCCATTCATCACTGGCCTTTTGTTCATAGAAAGCACGCTCTTCTTCTTCGGCAGCAGCACGTAATGCGGCCTTTTTTTCAGCCGAAGTGATAACAGCAAAATGCCATGGCTGATGATTGGCCCCATTGGGGGCAGTGCCAGCCGCCAGTATCGCGTGTTCAATTACTTCACGCGGAACAGGGTCAGGCGCAAAATAGCGGCAGGTACGCCGTGTCTTGAGCGCTTCGTAAAAAGCGTGAGCACGGGCGACCCGCTCTGCATCATTATAATCAGGCAAATCGGTATAGGGCAGGGTGTCATGTGGTTTCATGGCTGGAAGCTCTAATCCGGTAAGAGCAGAATGGCAAAAATTTATAGCAAAAATTTACGGCACCACTATTAACACTATTGTAAGTAAGGGTGACTTATATTATGTCGTCTATATTAGAATTGGAGCTTCACCCACGATATGACCGAACAACCCTTTATCCATCCCGATCGCCCTGAATTACGTTGGCGGCCATTTAAGGCAGTTCAGCATTTCCGCAATTTGATCGCGGACAAGGAGGATACCGAGCAGGTTTTTCATATTTTCCAATGTTTGCCGCGCAAAGCCTTTCGCGGTGAGGCCGTAGAATTCTTGAAAACTGACTTTGGTCAGGCTTTGAAAGAGCGTGAGCCATTTCTGCCTGATTTGCTAGACGATCATGACCGTTTGCGTGCCATGCCTATAGGGTCTGTTGCCCATGCCTATTGCGACTTTATGGAAAGCGAAGGACTAAGCGCAGCAGGCTTGGTTGCAGAATTTGAAAAGTTCAGCACAGTAAAATATCATGACCAGATTGAATGGTATTTTAACCGCTCGCGCGATGTGCATGATCTTTTGCATGTTTTGACTGGCTATGGCCGCGATGCTTTAGGGGAGGCCAGCGTATTGGCATTCACCTATGGCCAAAACCCATCTCCGGCCAATATCTTCATCGCTTATATGGCTGCGCTTAACATGAAAAAGACAACAAGCTGGTCGGCTCCGGTGCTGAAAGCTGTCCGGCAAGCGCAGAAATCTGGCACGGCATGTCCGCGGTTGATTGAGCAGGATATTACCGCTTTGTTGGCGGAACCTTTAGAGGCAGCGCGCGCGCGGTTGAATATTGCTGCACCAACCCGCTATCGTGAAGCTCATGTGGAGCTGCGCAATCGGGGCATCAACCCTTATGACTTGCTTGGTCAGACTGCCTAAAGCGGGATTGTTTAGGGCCGACTGGCTTAGAACGGCCAATCTCAATGACTATCAACGCAGTTCCTTGCGGATCACCAGCTTTAGACCGGACCAGATATGGTCCACTGCGCACTTCTTGGTGTCAACATAACCCAATTCCAGCGCAAAATCGCGGATATCATGTTCACCAATTTCGGTAGAGACGCCTGAGGCCTGTTTCGGCCAGCAAGCCCAAATATGGCCCGATGGTGTGAGTGTGTTGCGAAGCTGTTGTAGCTTGCTTTCCATATCGGCACGGGTTTTCAGAAAGATGAGCGCCGCATCGGGTTCATCATCTGGACCAGTAACGATGATAAGGTCCAGCGCATATTCGGCAATTTCATCATCGACATTTTCAGGAACATTATCGAACCAGACATGCAAGCCGTCACGCAGGTTAAGTTTCTTGGCCAATGGTGTGCCTGAATAGCCGGCACTGGATGCAGATGATGGATCAGTCATATCATCATCATAAGACAGTCGCCGCCATCTGTCATCAAATGCCACAAACAGCCCAATGCGATAGCACGCACCCACCAGCGCGGAACCCATAGCAGGGCCAGATATAGTATCGCTGCCCAGATGCTGTGCAGTGGGTGAAAGCCAATTGAGCAGCGATTGGGATCAAAAATGGGGGTGGCAAGAAGGTGATCCAGATCAATCAGCATGGTAGCCAGCATGATCAATCCGGCTTTCCACCAACGCTGTGGATCGTTATCGCGCCGCCATATTATCCAGCAGATCAAAAACGGCACGCAATAATGGCCGCAATAGTGGATCAGCGTTTGGAAGTTAATCTTCCATCCAATCCTTGAAGAAGCTGTCGCTGGCTGCGCGCAGTTCGTCTAATGTCACCACGCTCTCACCAATGCGAATGACATTACCGCCTGTGGTTGCGATGGTCAGGGCATACAGCTCTGCTGCATTGGCCTGCGCAATAACCTCTTGCGGATCAGTAGTGCTGACCAAGATGCGGCCTTGATCTTCAGCGAACATCATTGCGGGGCTATTGCCATTATCAGTTTCCGCCATAACCGCGCCGATATTGCCAGCCATTGCCATTTCGCTGAGTGCAACCAATGGCCCGCCATCTGAAACATCATGCGCAGCGCTGACCATATTTTGAGCGTTTAGCCGGTGTAGCAATTCACCCAATCTGCGTTCAACAGCAAGATCAATGACAGGGGCCGGGCCTTCGCGGCGGCCATGGCAGATATCTAGCCATAAAGACTGCCCCAATTGTCCTGGCCCATAGCCGATCAGCACAATATGTTCGTCATCGGACTTCAATCCCATGGTCATCATGCTGTCCAAATTCTCAATCAGACCAATGGCCCCAATTGCCGGCGTGGGTAAAATCGCGCGCGCTATTCCGTCCGGCCCTGTCGTTTCGTTATACAGGCTGACATTGCCGCTGACGATGGGCATGTCGAGTGCCAAACAAGCCTCGCTCATCCCTTTCAGCGCACCAACAAATTGCCCCATTATCTCTGGCCGTTCAGGGTTGCCGAAGTTCAGGCAGTTTGTCACTGCCAGCGGTTTTGCGCCAACGCTGACCAAATTGCGATAGGCCTCTGCAATCGCTTGTTTACCGCCTTCATAAGGGTCAGCCTTTACATAGCGCGGCGTACAATCGGTGGTAATGGCCAAAGCGCGATTTGTGCCGTGAATACGCACAACGGCGGCATCTCCGCCCGGTCTTTGCACGGTGTCAGCCATCACCTGATGGTCATATTGTTCCCATATCCAACGGCGACTGGCCAGTGCTGGCGATGCCATCAGCTTTAACAGATCTGCACCAATATCCACGCTTTCGGGAATATCGCTTAGCGGCTCTTGTGGCTTCACCTCTATATGTGGGCGGTCATAGCGCGGGGCATCATCGGCCAGCGGTGCCAACGGAATATCGCAGACAATTTTACCCAGATGCTCCAGCACCATGCGGCCAGTATCGGTGACTTCGCCAATAACCGCGAAATCCAGTTCCCATTTTTTGAAGATCGCTTCAGCCTCAGCCTCGCGGCCGGGTTTGAGCACCATCAGCATGCGCTCCTGCGATTCAGACAGCATCATTTCATAAGCCGTCATATTGGTCTCGCGCTGCGGCACATGGTCCAGATCAAGGCGGATGCCAACGCCGCCATTGCTGGCCATCTCCACACTGGAAGACGTCAGACCTGCCGCGCCCATATCCTGAATAGCAACAATGGCATCGGTCGCCATCAGTTCCAGACAGGCCTCGATCAACAACTTCTCGGTAAAGGGGTCACCCACTTGTACAGTGGGGCGCTTTTCTTCGCTATCTTCGTCAAATTCGGCGCTGGCCATGGTGGCACCATGAATGCCATCACGCCCTGTTTTGCTGCCGACATAGACGATGGAATTGCCAACGCCGCTGGCTGCGGAATAAAAAATCTTGTCCTGCTCGGCAATGCCTACTGCCATGGCGTTGACCAAGATATTGCCATCATAGGCTGGGTCAAAATTGGTTTCACCGCCAATAGTGGGAACGCCGACGCAATTGCCATAGCCGCCAATGCCCGCCACGACGCCGCGCACCAGATGCTTCATCTTAGGGTGATCGGGCGAACCAAAACGTAAGGCGTTCATCAATGCAACAGGGCGCGCACCCATGGTGAAGACGTCGCGCAAAATGCCGCCAACCCCGGTTGCTGCGCCCTGATAAGGCTCAATATAGCTGGGGTGGTTATGGCTTTCCATCTTGAAGATGGCTGCCAGTGGTTTGCCGTCAGGACCGGGCCCAATATCAACGACACCGGCATTTTCTCCTGGTCCACAAATTACCTGCGGCCCTTCGGTTGGCAATTTCTGCAAATGGATGCGCGATGATTTATAGGAGCAATGCTCTGACCACATGACCGAGAAAATACCAAGTTCAACTATGTTGGGCGCACGGCCCAGCCTGTCGAGAATGACATCATATTCTCCACTGCTCAGGCCGTGTTCGGCAACGATTTCAGGCGTGATTTCGGGCGGGCTATGGCTGGCGTCTTGAGTCATGAATTGCCCTTAGCGTGACAGGCGCAACAGAGCCAGATGCTAAGCAAAATTATCCGGCAAAATTGCTCAGTTAAAAATGCGCCATTCACTTATGCGATGTGCTGGCTGTCAAGCCATGCGTTGACGGGCTGTCCAATGCGCGGCGACTGACAGAATAGCAAATGCTGCCAAAGCACTCCATGCCAGATCTGGCGTAAATGTCTCTGGCACGGGGCCAAACCAGTTAAAGACCTGCACCAGCAGCAATAACGCCAGAAGTATTCCGGCTGATAGACCTGCCCGTTTTCCGATTGGGACAGAGCAGCGCGTATAATAGAGGAATGATGCGAGCAATATGCCCAGTTCCAATGGCATTTCGATCCATGGATGGTTCCACAGACCAAAGCCCAATTTGGGTTCGCCGCCTGTCACTGTCATATCGGGGATATGAACCAAAACGTCCAGGAACCAATGCGACACCACGACCAGAAAACCCATTAAGGCGGCGTAGCGATTCTTACTCAATGCGAGGATAAGACCAGCAAAGCCCATGCCCCAGACAAGGCTGCCCAGCAGGCTATGGGTATAGGGCATGTCATAAAGATCAAACGGCACCATGGCAGAGATGCCAGGAGTGATGCGCATATGTTCAATATCGGTGAGCACAAAAGCGAAAAAGCCGAAGTCCACGAGTTGCGCGGCAACAAACATAACGCCCAGCCATGCGCTGTTTCTGGCCAGATCACTGTTCGTTTGTTTTTTTGCAATTAAAGCCGTGGCAACAAAGGCAGGTGCGAAATGGCCAATGAACATGGATATCATCCTCTCAGAATGCGCCTATTCTCGGTACTTATTATATTTTTGGTCTTTCATACAGCATAATAGATTGCGAAATGCAACTTTTGTATATTGCATGCATATTACCCGTCACAACTTGGCAAATATATTGCAAATATCTTGACGCTGGCGCGTGCAGCTTTCAAAGCGGAACGATGACGCAAGAAACAGAAATTTTGGATGATGCAGCGATTGCCGCGCTTAGTTTTGAAGATGCGCTTGCCAGATTAGAAAATATCGTTCGTCAGTTGGAAAGCGGTGAGGCCAGCCTCGACAGTTCGATCAATCTTTACACCTATGGCGAAAAATTGCGCAATGCATGTCAAAAGCGGCTCGATGACGCGAAAAGCCGGATTGAGAAGATTACGCAAAAGGCTGATGGCAGTCTGGCTGGATCGCCATTTGATAGTTAGGCATAGAATTTTTAGTTGCAGATATTTGGGGGCATGATGACGCAGGACCAGCCGGATCATTCGGCGTTGCATAACGCGTTTCGCGAGATTGGCGACGATGTTGATCGCTGTTTTGATGGTCTGCTGCAAGTGCCGGATGACCCACGCGCAAAATTATATGAGGCTATGCGACATGCCTGTATAGGCGGCGGCAAAAGGCTCCGTCCTTTATTGCTGTGTGAGACAGCGGCCATGTTCAATGTTGATCGTGATGCTGCGGTTCTGGCCGGTACTGCGGTTGAAGCTATCCATGTCTATTCGCTGATCCATGACGATCTGCCCTGCATGGATGATGATGATATGCGGCGCGGTAAGCCGACCGTGCATAAGGCTTATGGCGAGGCAGTTGCGGTTCTGGCCGGGGATTCGCTGCATGATCTGTCTTTTGAAATATTGTCGTCGACCGAAGTGCATGGCGACCCGTTTGTTCGTGCCGAACTGATCTCCTGCCTTGCGGGGGCGAGTGGCCCGGCTGGCATGGCAGGCGGTCAGATGATGGATCTGGAAGCGGAAAACAGCAATTTTGACCTGCCAACAGTCACCAAATTGCAGCAGTTAAAGACGGGTGCCTTAATCAGCGCATCAATTGAAATGGGTGCAATTCTGGGTCGGTTGGCACCTGATGGGCGCAGCGGATTGCGTGGTTATGCGCGTGATATCGGTCTGGCTTTTCAGATTGCGGATGATCTGCTCGATGTTGAGGGCGATGAAGAACTGGCCGGCAAAGCACTGAAAAAAGATGCCGATGCGGGTAAAGAGACATTTCTGTCTTTGCTGGGCATTGAACGCGCGCGCGAACAAGCACATTTTTTGGTTGAGCAGGCTATTGGGCAATTACATGACTTTGGCAGCGAAGCAGATTTGCTGCGATCTTTGGCGCGCTTTGTCGTCGAAAGGGACCGGTAATGGCTATGCGGATTGGTGTTTATCCCGGTACATTTGACCCTATTACTTTGGGGCATATGGATATTATCGCACGTGGCGCAAAGCTGGTCGATAAACTGATTATCGGTGTTACCACCAATATTGCCAAATCACCCATGTTTAGTGATGATGAGCGTATGGCTATGGTGCGGCGCGAAGTCGCTGCTCTGGGGACAGGAAATATTGAGGTTGTGGGTTTTAATTCACTGCTCATGGATTTTGCTGATGCACAGGGCGCTTCCATAGTATTGCGCGGCATTAGAGGCGTTACTGATTTCGAATATGAGTATCAGCTAACCGGCATGAATCGCCAGCTTAACAACCGTGTTGAAACAGTGTTTCTGATGGCGGATGTCGCGCTGCAACCCATTGCCTCGCGATTGGTGAAAGAAATTGCCTTATATGATGGCGAGATTGAAAAGTTTGTGACCCCCGCTGTGCGGCAAGATGTCATGGGCCGTATCAAAGAAAACTGGCTAAAAGACCAGTAAGTGGCAATCTGAGCATTCTCGTTCATTGCATTGTCAGGCTGATTGTCATATTTCCTGATTGAAGGGCATTGCACCCGATAGGATGAAATAGCGTAACCAGCGCGTAAGAGAGTTTTGTATAATGATAAGATCGGTTTTTGCTTCAATTTTGGCATGTGTTGCTGCTCTGGGTTTGGCAAGTGCAGCATCTGCGCAAGATACCACTCCGTCTGAGCCTGCTGCGCAACCACAGACAATTGACGTCGATCAGGACAATTTACTGTATCTTGACCTGTCCACTGGCGGACGTGTTGCTATCCGCTTATTGCCGCAAATCGCCCCCAAGCATGTTGAACGCATCAAGACATTGGTGCGCGATGGTTTTTATGACGGGATAGTTTTTCACCGCGTTATTGACGGCTTTATGGCGCAGACCGGCGACCCGACCGGTACAGGTCAGGGTGGCTCATCAATGCCTGACCTTGAAGCAGAGTTTAACCCATTGCCGCATCTTCGCGGTTCGGTTTCTATGGCGCGTACCGATGACCCCAACAGCGCGAATAGCCAGTTTTTCATCGTGTTTTACCCGCGCTTCTCGCTTGATAAAAATTACACCAATTTTGGCCGCGTTGTTTCTGGCATGGAATATGTGGATTCGATCAATCGCGGCGAACCACCGACCGAGCCATCACGCATCCTGCAAGCATCATTGGCCAGTCAGAATAAACCTAAGCCGAGTTTTAGTGCAGCTGAACCAGAAGAAGAAATCAGCGTTGATGATCTGAATGCGCCTATCAGCTAATTTCTAAGGCTATCAGCAATTGCGCTGCGCGCTTTGCACTGCGGAGCGATAGACGACATGGATATTTCGCATTTTGATTTTGCACTGCCAGAGCAGCATATCGCTCTGCGCCCGGCAGAACCACGCGAGTCTGCAAAGCTGCTGGTGGCTCAAGGGCCAAATCTGACTGACCATAGGGTCGGAGATTTGCCGGACATATTGCGTGCTGATGATATTTTGGTCGTCAATGACACCAAGGTTATTCCTGCACAATTGACTGGGATAAGAGGTCAGGCAAAAATTGGCGCGACTTTGCACAAGCGGCTTGATCTGCGCAGATGGCAGGCCTTTGTCCGCAACGGCAAAAGACTGCGCAGTGATGACATTATAGACTTTGGCCATGACGTAGAAGCGCGTGTCGAACTGCGGCATGATGATGGCAGCTTTACTCTGGCATTTCTGGGTGAGGAGCCTGTCGAGACGCTGTTGCTGCGCGCAGGTAACATGCCCTTGCCGCCCTATATCGCCAGTAAGCGCGATATAGATGAGCGTGATGCTCAGGACTATCAGACCATTTTTGCTGAACGCCAAGGGGCAGTGGCTGCACCTACTGCGTCACTGCACTTCACCCCGGCGTTGCTGGAGCAGATTGCTGCTCGCGGAGTGACTATGGAAACGCTGACCCTGCATGTTGGGGCGGGCACATTTCTGCCCGTCAAAGCGCAGGACACTGACGATCATATCATGCACGCAGAATGGGGCGAGATTACACCGCACGTTGCACAGCGGTTAAACGATGCAAAAGCCGATGGCCGCCGTATCATTGCTGTGGGCACGACCAGCCTGCGTTTGCTGGAAAGCGCGAGCAATGAGGATGGCGTGATCAGACCTTTTGCTGGCGATACCGATATCTTCATCACGCCGGGTTATAATTTTCGTGTGATTGACGGCTTGCTGACCAATTTTCACTTGCCCAAATCGACCCTTTTCATGCTGGTTAGTGCATTAATGGGTTTAGACGTTATGCAAAATGCCTATGCACATGCGATGGCGCATGATTATCGTTTTTACAGCTATGGTGACGCTTCACTGCTCTTACCACGCTAACTGGCGAAACCATTCTCGGCCAAAATAGTTAAAGATGACAGGCAAAGAAAAAGGGCGACCAAATGGCCGCCCTTTCACTATTCAGATGGTGTATCGCTTAAGCGTTGTCACGCTCCAGCGGCTCCAATGAACCCGTACGGCCATCTGGAAGTGCGTAATCGCCGCCTTCTGCGCCATATTTTTCACACTCACCAGCGTCAACATAAGTCCAAGCGTTGCCTTGGTAATCAACGGTTGATGTACCGGCACAGCTTGTACCTGGACCAGCAGCGCAATCATTTTTGGCTTTCAAGGAAATGCCATAGCATTTTTCTTTTGCAGCAACTTCTGTAGGTGCAGCGTCGCCTGAAGCAGTCTCTTCGCTGGTGGTTTCGGCTTGGCCGCAAGCAGCCAATGAAGCAGCTGCCAGCATAGAAGCTGCAACTGAAGTTACGCGTGTCATCTTGTTCATCATAGTCTCCGACATATTGAATCTCTTAATAGCTGTAACAGCTACGAAACAGTAAATCGCAGAAATCCTGTGTGCGGTCAACGGTGTTGCATCACTGGACCCTGTACAAAGATTGACCATTAGCGGGCCTGTGTCTATCTGCCGCACCTAATGACACATATTGCTCCCCGCTTTCACTTTGCCGTCGATGCCGTAGATGGAAAAGCCCGTAAGGGTGCCATTACCATGCGCAGAGGAGAGATCCGTACGCCCGCCTTTATGCCGGTTGGCACTGCTGCAACCGTTAAAGCTATGCGTCCAGAGGAAGTGCGTGCAACTGGCGCAGATATTATTTTGGGTAATACCTATCACCTTATGCTGCGCCCGGGTGCAGAGCGTATGGAACGGTTGGGCGGTCTGCATCAATTCATGCAATGGGACAGGCCAATATTGACAGATAGTGGTGGCTATCAGGTCATGAGTCTGTCGGACCTCACCAAAGTTACGGAGGATGGTGTCACTTTCAAAAGCCATCTGGATGGATCACGCCATTTGCTGACACCAGAAAGGTCGATGGAAATCCAGCGTATGCTAGGTTCTGATATTGTCATGGCCTTTGATGAATGTACCGCCAATGGCGCCAGCCATGAGCAAGCGGCAATATCCATGGCGATGTCGATGCGCTGGGCCAAACGCTCGCGCCAAGGCTTTGACAGCGGCATAGAGCATGCAGAACGCTCTGCGCTATTTGGTATTCAGCAAGGCGCATTATTTGAAGATTTGCGCGCGCAGTCTGCGGCGGAACTGCGCGATATCGGCTTTGATGGCTATGCTATTGGCGGCCTTGCTGTGGGTGAAGGGCAAGAGAAAATGTTCGCAGTTCTGGACTATGCGCCAGAACAGCTGCCGCAAGACAGGCCGCGCTATCTTATGGGGGTTGGCAAGCCAGATGATATTATCGGCGCCGTGGCGCGCGGGGTTGATATGTTTGACTGTGTTTTGCCATCGCGATCAGGGCGTAATGGGCAAGCCTTTACGCGCAATGGCCCTATCAATCTGCGCAATGCCCGTTTTGCAGAGGATCAATCACCGCTTGACGATACATGCGATTGCGGCACTTGCGCCAAATATAGCCGTGCCTATTTGCACCATTTGATCCGTTCGAAAGAGATATTAGGCGCTATGCTGATGACGCAGCACAATATCGCGTTTTACCAGTCGCTTATGGCTGATATACGGTCCGCCATTGGGGATGGACATTTTGCGAGTTTCCACAAAGAATTTTTGGCGCAATATTATGCGGGTTCGTCTGGTTCTGACTGACTGTGCGCAATAACGGGTATGGCCATGGCGATGGCACCAGTCTTATGATTGTGGACAAGGTCTGTTCTTAATTGCCGAGACAAGCCGGTAATGACCTTGCTGATATTATGCTGGCCCAGCATGGCTATGGCCTGATCACCTATCAGGGATTCGCTGGACAGTTTAAGCCGCAACAGTTTTCCGGTTGAGTCGGCCTCGGCAGAGATTGTGAGACGGTTAGGTGCATCACGATCAAGTGTTTCGATAACTTCCAACAATTCTGTCAGCAAAAACGCCACTGGCATGGCTGTGTCTTGCTCAACCTTATGCTGCTCGCAGCGAATGTGCGTGCGTGCGGCGATATCATTGCGTCCGCCTTTGCGAAAACTGGCCACAATTTCATTTATCAAGGCTCGCAATGCTATGCCTTTGGCGGCTTCACCTTGAGCAAAATGATTGCGATGCACCACGGCCAATGCGTCGACGCGGCGCTGAATCATGGAATATTGCTCTTTCAATTCCGGATCGGCAATGCTGCGGCCATGCAGGTTCAGAAGGCTGGTAATGATCTGCAAATTGTTTTTGACGCGGTGATGAACCTCACGCGTCAGTTTGATCTGGTCCTCCAGACTATCTGCCAGCACGGTCTTGTCATCATTCACCTTGCCAGCCAAATGATTGAACACAGTGTCCAGTTCGCGAATTTCCGGCGCTATTGTTCCACTTAACTTCAATTCTGAAACTGGCGCGCCGGGGCTATAATCATGCATCTTTTTCTGCAGGGCATTGAGTGGACCCAGCAACATGCGATTGACGATAACCCAACCGATCATTGCGGCGAACACTGTCATCATCACCAGCAATATACGGATAAAATAATTGGGTGAGACAGTAGGAGGCTTGGGCAATTGCAACACCAATTCCATACCGAGAACAGCCTGAGTGGCAATGATACCGCCTTCCAGCCTATTTTTATCACGAATCGGCAATTGCTTTAGTAGCAGGTCTTCATTGCCGGAATGTAACCGCATATGGGACAGAGGCAGATCGTCCTGTGGATCGGCAAGTCGCAAAAGCGTAGCCGCGCTAATAAAAACACTTGCCGCCAGACGCTGGTCCGGCTCGCGAATATGCAGGATCAACCCGCTTTGATTGTTAGCAATTTGCAAGGGGTCAGGAGTACCGATCATAATCTGGCGGGTAATATTTTCCGGCATGACCCCGATAGTGCAAATTGGCTCGCCAGATGTGCCTTTGATGAGCAATGCGCTATCCACGCTATCTTCTCTTGCTAAGGCACTTAACTGTTTGCAGGCTGCGCTCTCATCGCCATTAATTCTAGGCTGCGTTGTTTCGAGCAGTTTTTCCTGCACAAGAGATAGCGCGTTATTTAGTCGCAAAGCACTCAGGTTGAGAGAGCTTACTGCGACATCATTGCGGGTATCTTTGCTGTTTCGGTCAATCTGGATAGTCACCAGAAATGCAATTAGCGCCAGTGGAGCCATTGCCAGCAAGAGTATCAAAAACAGTTTCAGGCCGGTCGAATAGGCCCTGGGCTTGTTCTCGTCAGTCCAGTAAAAATTATCAGCGGCCATCGGATAATTCTCGGCCTTTCTCGAAGGTCAATATGTCCATTATATTGTCGCTATTCAGGTCACATTCTTTATCAGGCCTATGCCCTGCGATACGCCAGCAATGACAGCCAGACCCAATTATTTCAACTGATCCAGCAGTTTTTGAAAGTCTTCGGGAAGTTCTTCTTCGACCGTTTGCTGATATACCGATTTTAACGCTTGACCAATCGACCCTGAACGCGCGGCATCGTCGCCGCTATCATCAAAGGCATTATTACGGTCTTGCCCACTGCCTTGATCTTGATATTTGTTCATTGTCATTATCAGCGCCGATAGAAATAAGTTGATCAGTATGCACGGATCTGAACCTACAGTATCCCTATTATCTGATGATATACTCGGTCAACACCTCAGTTGATATAAAGTTCCTTGGTATATGTATATAGAGGACAGTTTGTATGATGTGGTTTTTCCAGGCCCATGCTGTTTAGAGGTATCGGCGGGTAAAAGGTCGATCTATCTTCACGCCCGCATCGCTGCTTTATACGAATGGGTCTTGCAATATGGCGATGTGATCACCAAGGGTTAAGGAAAGAATAATTGGAGAATTTGAGACAATGTCCTTAGGTCAGGAACTCGCCCCGCATCTGCCGTTTTTACGCCGTTATAGCCGCGCCTTAAATGGCGAACAGGCGCGTGGTGACGCCTATGTTAAGGCTACGCTGGAAGCCATTATCGCCGCACCAGACGAATTTGGCACTGGTAGTGACATCAAAGTCGAATTGTACCGGATGTTCCATATTATCTGGTCATCGACACGGGATGACCATGATGATGATATGGATATAGCGACAGATGATATACGCGAGCAGATTGTGCAAAGCCGATTGGGCAGTCTGCCATCTTTGCCGCGTCAGGCGCTACTTTTGACCGTGGTTGAAGGTTTTTCTCACAGTGATGCGGCCATCATTATTGACAGTGATGTGGCGACCGTTGGTGATTTGGTTAATCAAGCCATGCGCGATATTGAAGATCAAATCACAACTGATGTGCTGATCATTGAAGATGAACCTATTATCGCGATGGATATTGAAACTATTGTTGAGGATATGGGCCACAAGGTCGCCGGTATCGCAGCGACACGCGATGAGGCAGTGGCGCTTGCGGCCAAGACATCTCCGGGTCTTATATTGGCGGACATTCAGTTGGCTGATAACAGTTCGGGCATTGATGCTGTGGCTGATATTCTCAACGAGATCGATGTTCCGGTTATTTTTATTACGGCATTCCCAGAGCGTCTTCTCACAGGGGAGCGTTTGGAGCCGGTTTTCTTGATCACCAAACCGTTCCAGCGCGATAGTGTTCGTGCCGCTATCTCACAGGCTTTGTTTTTCCACCAAGGCTGATCAGCCGTAACGGTCGAAGCTCACTTAGAGGTTGGATGCAAACCAAACCTATAATGCTGAGCATTTTCGACATCACCAGACACAAAAAAAGCGGCCTGTAACGGGCCGCTTTTTTTGGTGTATTCCGCTAGATTAACGCGAATAAAATTCGACGACCAGATTGGGTTCCATTTTCACTGGATAAGGTACTTCATCCAGTGTTGGGATACGGCCAAAAGTTACCTTGTCGGTGCCATCAGGCTGTACATATTCAGGAATGTCACGCTCGGCCAAGCCTTGCGCTTCAATGACCAGTGCCATTTCCTGCGCTTTTTTCGACAGACCAACAACTTCACCCACTTTGATGCGGCGTGATGGAATGTTGCACTTCTCACCATTGACCAAGATATGACCATGGTTGACGATCTGGCGCGCGGCAAAGATGGTTGGCGCGAATTTGGCACGATAAACGATCATGTCCAGACGCTGCTCCAAAATGCCGATAAGGTTTTGCGAAGTATCGCCCTTCATACGCGCAGCTTCACCATAAGCGCGGCGGAATTGCTTCTCGGTCACATCGCCATAATAGCCTTTCAGCTTTTGCTTGGCACGCAGTTGAATACCGAAGTCAGACAATTTGCTTTTGCGGCGCTGACCATGCTGGCCAGGGCCATATTCGCGGCGGTTTACGGGTGATTTGGGGCGGCCCCAAATATTTTCGCCCATGCGGCGATCAATTTTATACTTAGCGGATGTACGCTTTGACATAATATAGCTCCAACTTGCTGTTTCATTGTCCCGGATCGCACCATGATGAACAGTTGATCATCATGCGGCTACCGCTTCACCGGGGTGCGGAGCCAATTGCGATCGCTGCTATGTTCAAGAGACCCGCTAATGTCAAGCATTAAGCACAGTGGGAGACGCGGCTTACGATTTGGGCGCTATTTTAATGCGCCCACGACATGGCTTAGTTCAAATATGCGTTTTATATTTGCGGAATGCCGACAGAAAAATGATAAAGCAAAATAGCTGGCTTTGAAAACTGATCCGCTAAATCAGTAATAATCCGATAATAATATCAGCCTGTAGGATTCTCATTAATGCTGTTAACCCCTGTGCGCATTTCCTCGGTTAGGGCCCTGGTATTCTCTTCAATCAGAACCCATTGGCGCGCGGTATTGCATATTCTTTTCTTAACCCGCGTACCGGTAACACGCTCTCTTTTGCAGACAACCTCATCCCCTTCATAAAAGCGGTTACCAACTTTGAAGCGGCGATCGTTAGCATCTTCTTGTGCTTCTGTAGAAGATGCCTTTTCAGTTGTTACTTGCTGGGTTTCTTCAGTATCGGAATCACTTTGAGGTATACCGCCCATAGCGGCACTTATAAGGATTATGGCGTATAAAGACATGTGCATTGCTCCCTTAATGTATTGCCCAGTTTCAATAATAGCTTACACATATTTAGCTTTGAAGTACACGACTAAAAGAATCAGGGTAGATACATACGGATGAACAAAAAGACGACTTTGAGCCCGATCGCTTGTGAAACTATGGCGGATGTAAGGGCTGGAGTAGATTCCCTCGATAAAGATATTGTTGATCTGCTGACAGTACGATTTGATTATATGGCCGCCGCTGCACGCATAAAGGCACGGCGAAATGCTGTTCGCGATGAAGACCGTAAACAAGAAGTTATTAAAAACGCTGTTGCCTATGCTCAGCAAAACGGTTTGCCAGAACAAGCGATAAGAGAGCTATGGGACCATCTGGTAGAGGCTTCCATTGCTTATGAGTTGAACATTTGGGATCAGAATAATTGAGCGCGTTAATTATGCTCTAAAAACTCACTCTGCTGTTTCGCGCGGGGTTCTGTCCAGATGTGACAATACGCCGCGCATGGCACGAACCTGTGTTTCGTTCCAACTCGCCTGTGTGAGCAAAGTGCGCAATGTCCGCTCGGTTGCCGGTGTGCGGTCTTCAGGGAAGAAATATCCTCTCACCCGCAGCATAGCGAAGAGCTGCTCAATCATGCCATCCAAATCATGCTGTGAAGCTGGATTTTCCGGTACCTGCCAAGTGGGCTGTGCCAGATCAGCCATTTGTGCGCATTCATAAGCGATAATGATGACCGCTTGCGCCAAATTAATAGAGCCAAAGTCAGGATTGATAGGAATGGTTATGATTGAACGAGCAAGCGCTACATCATCGGAGTCGAGCCCGGATCGTTCAGGGCCAAATAATATGGCGGTGCGTTGGCCATTATCGCTCTTGGCCATGCGCATTTTGGCTGCCGCATCTTGCGGTGTATATACTGGCTTTGTCACGCCGCGTTTGCGCACAGTGGTAGCATAGACCTGATGACAATCGGCCACTGCCTCGGCAGTTGTTTCATAGATTTTAGCGTCGGCTAACAATTGGTCTGCGCCTGCTGCGGAAGGCCCCGCATCGGGATTCGGCCAGCCGTCCCTAGGGGCGACGAGACGCAGTTCAGTTAGACCAAAATTCAGCATGGCGCGCGCTGCCTTGCCGATATTCTCACCCAATTGCGGCCGCACCAGCACGATGACGGGCTGGGCGGGTTTGGCATTGGCCGTGCTCATCTTTTGCCAACATCTTTCACATTGCTGGCAAATTCTTCAAAATCCCGGGCCTCGCTAAAATCACGATAGACACTGGCGAAGCGAATATAGGCGACACTGTCAAGTTGCCGCAGCCCGTCCATCACCAATTCGCCAATTCTCTGGGATGGAACTTCATTCTCGCCGCTGGTTTCGATTTGCCTTTGAATGCCAGAGACAAGCTGGGTAATCTTCTCTTGGCTAACATCGCGTTTGCGGCAGGCCAGACTGACCGATAATTCAAGTTTGTTGCGATCAAAGGCTTCACGCCGGTCTGCACTCTTCACCACCACAATGTCGCGCAACTGAATGCGTTCAAATGTTGTGAAGCGCGCAGCACATTGCTCGCACTGACGGCGACGCCGGATTGCTGTGCCATCCTCTGTCGGGCGGCTATCTTTTACTTGGCTGTTCTCATGGGCACAAAAGGGGCAGCGCATTGCGGGGTGGGCACCTTATTACTCGGGGTCATCATCTTGATCCGCATTGTCGCGGTTGCGATGCCGATAGGCGACTATGCCAGCGCCTGCAAGTGCTCCGGCAAACCAGCCAATAATCGGGATGGGTGCTCCAGCCAAAGCGCCTATAGCTGCACCGCCAGCCATTTTCTTGCCAAGCTCTGTTTCCATTGCCTCTTTGCCGGTCTCCGCAAGCTCTTGCGCGGCTTGGGAAACATAATGTTTGGCTTGCTCGACAATGTCGCCTTCATCTTTGCTGCCCAATAATGCGCCGCACTGGCTGCAATAGCGAACATCCCCATCTACCGTTTCAAGGCATTTGGTGCATTGTTCAAAGATGGTGGGGTCAGTCATAATCCTGTCTGTGCCAAATTATTGGCCATGGTGTATCAGGTTTTTTTCTTTTCGACTTCGTCCTGCTTCTTCTTGGTAACGTGCCGATAGCCAACGATTCCAGCACCGACAACAGCGCTAGCCGCTACCCCGATAGGCAGCAACAATCCGGCTGCAGCGCCCAATGCTGCGCCGCCTGCAATCTTTTTCGCAGAGTCCTGATCGGCCAGATGTTTGCCATTATCATAGGCTGCTTTGGAAGCGTCTTTTGTTGCTTCCCATAATTCTTCAGCGGCTTCATTTACATAATGCTTGGCTTGAGAAGGGAAACTTTCTGCGGCGATCTGCTCAGGCGTCTTTTCCCCGCATTGCGGGCAGAATTTCGTGCCCGCGCTGTAATCATGCTTACAGCTCAAGCAGGTGTACATTTTGGTTTGGGGTTTTTCTTGATCGGTCATACCCGTATTATGTGGGTAACACGCTTGAAAAGTCAAGGCAAAATTATTGCCTCAACTCTCCGCCTTAACCCTCTGGATATATCGGGAAGCGGTCGCACAGCGCTTCTACACGCTGTTTGACATTGGCTTCCACCACAGGGTCGCCAGCCTCACCCTTGGTCCGCAAACCTTCCAGGACATCGGCAATCATATCGGCAATGTCACGAAATTCCGCTGGGCCAAAACCGCGGGTTGTCCCTGCTGGTGATCCAATACGGATACCACTGGTCTTAAGTGGTGGCAGCGGGTCAAAGGGGATGCCATTTTTGTTGCACGTAATCCCTGCACGCTCCAGAGCCTCATCGGCATCCTTACCAGTAACGCCCAGCGGGGTCAGATCAACCAATGCGACATGCGTATCAGTACCGCCAGCAACCAAATTGGCGCCGCGTTCTTGCAAACGCGCGGCCATGACTTTGGCATTTTCGATAACGGCTGCGCTATAGGCTTTGAATTCAGGCTGTAATGCTTCGCCAAAGGCCACGGCTTTTGCGGCTATGACATGCATGAGCGGGCCACCTTGCAGACCTGGAAATACAGCTGAATTAAACTTCTTACCCAAAGCCTCGTCATTGGTGAGTATCAAACCGCCACGAGGTCCGCGCAGTGTTTTGTGTGTGGTGGTTGTCACAACATCGGCATAAGGCAGCGGCGATGGGTGGTGACCGCTCGCCACCAGCCCCGCGAAATGCGCCATATCGACTTGGAAATAGGCACCGACACTGTCAGCAATTTCACGAAAGCGCGCAAAGTCGATCTGGCGAGGATAGGCTGAACCCCCTGCAAAAATCAACTTGGGTTTATGCTCTTCGGCCAAACGCTGCACTTCATCATAATCGATCAGATGATCGTCTTTGCTCACGCCATATTGCACGGCATTGAACCATTTGCCGGAAAGGGCAGGGCGCGCGCCATGGGTTAAGTGGCCACCAGCGTCCAGCGACATGCCCAAAATGGTGTCACCGGGTTTGATCAAAGCCAGCAAAACAGCGCCATTGGCCTGTGCGCCAGAATGTGGCTGGACATTGGCATAGGCACAGCCAAAAAGCTCCTTGGCGCGGTCAATGGCCAGTTGCTCAACACTGTCAGAAGGTGCGCAGCCCTGATAATAGCGGCGTCCGGGATAGCCTTCTGCATATTTGTTAGTGAAGACAGAGCCCTGTGCTTCAAGAACCGCTTTTGAGACAATATTCTCCGAGGCGATCAGTTCAATCTGCTTTTGCTGGCGACCCAATTCTGCGCCAATGGCTTTTGCAATGGCGGGGTCGGTTTTCATCAATGCTTCATCAAAAAAACCTTGGGCGCGGATGGAATTGTCTGGCTGGCTGCTCATCAAAGATGTCCTTTGCTGTATTGGCGGGTTATTGGCCCAATTTGTTGACGCGGCGCTGATGGCGGCCGTTCTCATTATCTTTATCAGCGAAATCGGTGCGCAAAAACGCCTCGATGCATGCCTTGGCTTGCTCTATGCCTATCAGCCTAGCGCCCATGGCGATGATGTTGGCGTCATTATGCTCACGTGCAAGAGCCGCAGAAGTGGGTTCTGAAACAAGTGCGCAGCGACTCGCCGGATTACGATTAACCGCAATAGAGATACCTATGCCCGAACCGCATAAGGCAATACCGCGCTCGGCCTGACCATTTGAAATGGCGCTGGAAAGTGTATATCCATAATCGGGATAATCGACACTGTCGCTGTTGTGCGGTCCCAGATCATCCACGTCATGCCCTTGATCACCCAACCAGCTGACAAGTTCGGCCTTCATGTCCAATGCGGCGTGGTCTGATGCGATGGCAATTTTCACGGCTGCTGTTCCTGAGCAAGAGTGCGTATTTTCTGCCGCTGGAGATAATGGTGTTCATAGCTATTTACCAGTCAAGATATATGGATATCCACCATCTGAGGCAAAATCATTTTGTAAACTCAATACAATGCGGGAACGGCGTTAAGAAATTGGTAAGGTTTTGCCCATAGCGCTTGTGTTATGACAAAAGCACTCTCCATTGCCTATGCAACGCATCGCGATATTATGAGCGGCCTGTTTGCGCGTCTTGAATCTAAAGGCGAAGGATTTGGCGGGACACCATTTGACTATGCGCGATTGGCGTTGGTGCTTACCTTATGCGCTGTGCCCAGCATGGTAGACGCTGTCACATTTCTGCCGCGCTAATCCGCTTGGTTCCGCGTCGTGGAAGGAGAGGTCTTGGCTAAGCGCCAAGGCTGTCAATCTTCCTCTCAATACCGGTCCATAATTGCCGATAGGCTTGATTAACCGGATTGTTGGCTGAGGCAAAACTGCCCAAGGGCGCGCGCTTCATGGCCATTTGCTCTACCAGACTGGCATAAGGAATAACCGGCCAATCGGGATGGTCATCCAATGCCTTTTTGTGCTGCGCCCGGCGGCGATCGACCATAGAGTAAACGGGTAGCATGGGCGCATGTTTGCCTGAACGGCCGTCCAAATATTCCTGCACTTCAAAAAAAGCTCTTTGCGACAATGGTGACGGGATAACCGGCACAATCACAAGATCCGCGGCGCGCAATATCTGGTCACTTGTTTCGGTCAAGCCCGGCGGGCAGTCAAGAATGATGCGGTCATAATCTTTGGACAAAGCCGCCAGCATCTTTTTCAGATATTTCTTCTTATTGATATCAAAGAACATCCGGTTCAGACCGCGCAATGAGGAGTCCGCGGCCAATATGTCGATATTGGGGACAGTGGATTTGCGGATCAGCTTTTGTGCAGCAACGCTTTTGGTAAAGACGCTCTGCGCTTCGTCTTTCAGCTCCTTGTCCTTGCCGATTAAATAGGTGGCTGCCGCTTGCGGGTCGAGATCCCATATAAGTGTACTCCTACCGCTGCCATTGGCTGCGCACCACGCCAGATTTACGGCAGTGCTGGTCTTACCAACGCCGCCTTTGAGATTATACACCGCAATAGTTGTCATAAATATGTCATATCATAATATGTGGCCAGTGAACAGCAAAGACAGTGCTCCAAAATGTGCCAATTTTGGACTCTGCTTCACGGCCAATATGGCCTTTACAATTCGGCGCGATGGAGTCGTCGATTATTGCTCTTTCGGGCTGCTCGCGGCACCAATTGCGGCGCGTGCCTTTTCAGATATAGATAGAGTAGCCCCTGGTGTGACTGATGGTGGCGGTGTGTCCAATCCTTTCGCCTTTAACCAAGAGTCGACATCTTTGGCGGTTCTTTCGGCATCCTCTTCCATAGGAATATGCCCCAGATCGCCGTAAATCACCAAATTGCTATCTGGAATATGACTATCGAACCAGCGTGCTGCATCCACTGGTATCAACTTGTCCTGACTGCCCCATAATATCAATGTCGGCGCATTTATCTGAGCGATGTTTTCTGGCGTTAACGGGGTGCGCGCTGCCTTGCCACGATCCAGCGTTGCCTGACGGTTGCCGGGATAACGTAGCAGGTTCCAATAGCGATCAATCTGCGCATCGGTCAGCGCTTCTTTATCGGCTACAGATCCTTCCAACGTGCTGGCGATGATGCTGCGCGGAGTGAAGACAGTGATAAAGGGCTGAACAATCGGGCTTTGCGCAAGGCGAAAGCCAATGGGTATGCTGCGCGGCGCTGCAGATGGTGCGCCTGAAGCATCTATCAAAATTAGACCTTTTACGCGTTCCGGATAGGCCAGAGCATGGATCCAAGCGACCCAGCCGCCCATGCTGTTACCTGCGACCAGATAGTTGCTGACGCCCAGATGATCCATGACCATAGCCGCCGTGTCAGAAAATGCCTTGCCGCTATAATCCCCACTAATATGAGGGCCGGTGAGGCCGTGGCCCGGCTGGTCATAGCGGATAATGCGATAATCATTACCCAAGGCATCGGCCCAACCTTCCCATGTGTGGAGTGAAGCGCCCGAGCCATGGATGAGCAGCAATGTCGGTGCGTCACGAGGGCCTGTATCGCGAATATGGACAGTCTGACCATTTGGCAATTCAACAAATTGCGATGGTTTACCTGCATATTCCGCGCGCAATTCAGCGACATCACGATCAGGCGCATAGCCCCAGATGCCAAGGCCGATAACTGCGACAATCAGCAAGATCACAAGGTATTTCAGAAGTTTCAACATCGCCAATTCCGTTCTCTGCCGCGCAATATAATATGGGAGCCGTATTTGCCGAGCGGCCTATAAAATCTCGTGAACAATGTCCTGCGGGCGACAAAGGCGCACGCCTTTTTCTGTTTCCACCAATGGTCGGTTTATCAAAATTGGTTCTTTGGCCATGGCATCCAATATGGCATCGCCAGAAACATCATCTTTGGTCAGGCCTAATTCTTCAGCAGGTGATCCGCGTACACGCAAACCCTCTTGCGGGGTCATGCCGGCATCGCGGAACAATTGGGCCAACTTGTCGCGGCTGGGCGCTGTTTTCAGATATTCGACAATGGTCAGTTCAACGCCTTCACTTTCCTGCAAAATGGCCAGAGTTTTGCGGGATGTACCGCATTTCGGATTATGCCAGATTGTGGCCTTCATAGTTGTTCCTTTACTGTCTCGCTGCTTATGTTTGCCGGTTTATGCAGCCTTTATATCATGCGCAAGCATAGCACCATCTCAAGCATTATCCTGCACAAAATTTGGCCTTTTCATTTTTCTTGAAACTTTCTTTTGCTTTTAAGAATGATTTGCATTAGTCCCTCAATTTCTAATGAGAGTCGCTTGCAATAAGAGCCTAATGGCCAATTGCTCCAGAGGCGATAAAAGGGAAAACCGTTTTGTATATGTCCATGCGTTCACTGTTATTATGTACTGTCGGCACCATGTGCTTCAGCACAGCTGCTTTTGCTTCTGACAAATTGGATGTCACCCCTCCGCAACCTGCTTTGGAGGAAGGTGCTGCACCAGAACAATTGCATGGTGAAGATGGACAGTCCGCCATATTTGCGGCTGGCGATGGTCCGCAAGCGTCAGATGCCGGTTCTGATGATGAGCGCATTGTTGTGGTTGGTCAGGTTCTTTATGCTGACGAAATTAACGCGGTAAAGACACCAACACCGATCATTGATGTGCCGCAATCATTATCGATTATCACGCAAGACCAGATTATCTTGCAGGGCTTTGATAGCATCAGTGATATCGTGCTTTACACGCCCGGCGTTACCCAATCACAGGGTGAGGGGCACCGTGACGCGGTTGTCTTCCGCGGTGTGCGTTCTACGGCTGACTTTTTTATCGATGGTGTGCGCGATGATGTGCAATATTTCCGCTCTTTCTATAATCTGGAGCAAGTGGAAATCCTGCGCGGCCCCAATGCTTTGCTCTTTGGGCGTGGTGGCACTGGCGGCATTTTGAACCGCGTCACCAAAAAGGGTGTGCTGGGTGATCAATTTGTCGGATATAACGCTTCCGTCGATACATTTGGCGCTTTCAATCTTCAGTTAGACGGCAATTTTACATTGGGCGACAATGCCGCGCTGCGCATCAATGGCGCTTATGAAAGTCTGAACAATCATCGCGACTTTTTTGATGGTGATCGTTTTGCCATTAACCCCACAATACGCTTTCAGGCTGGCCCGTCGACCATTGTCGATCTGTCCTACGAATATATTAATAATGAGCGCTTTGTGGATCGCGGCATACCGGCAGGCGCAGATGGTCGCCCAGCGACCGAGTTGGAAGATATTGTCTTCACCGACCCTGCCAACGCCTTCACCACTTTTGAAGCGCATGTGCTGCGCGCCAATGTACAGCATCAATTCTCTGAGAACTTCAAAGGCAATTTCATCGCGTCCTATGGCGATTATGATAAGGTCTATTCCAATCTGTTCCCGACCGCTTTTGATGAAGCGGCAAATACGGTCACGCTGGATGGCTATATTGACACTACACAGCGGCAGACTTTGACTTTGGCCGGTAATCTGGTTGGTGATTTTGAAACTGGCGGCATTGGCCATACGCTCATTTTTGGCGGCGAGTTTCTTGATACCGTCAACAATAATGACCGGTTCAACGCGTTTTTCGATACTACGCAGGATGATATGGAGAGCTTCATTGCCAACCGTCCGCTTGCGCTAAACAATTTTGTAGGCGTGAATGCTGCGGGCAACCCGACCAGCTTTGCTTTTTCAGATTTGAACGACGATACCGAAGCTGACATCACGGTCTTTTCTGTCTTCATTCAGGACCAGATTGAGGTTACCGATTGGCTTGATCTGGTAGTGGGCGGCCGCTTTGACAGCTTTGATATCACCGTCGACAATGTTGAGACATTCATCAACACTGGTCAACGCGAGATATTAACGCGTACGGATGAAGAATTTTCCCCGCGTCTGGGCATCATTTTGAAGCCGCAGGAAAACATCTCCATTTACGGCAGCTTTAGTGAGAGCTTCTTGCCACGCTCGGGTGAGCAATTTGCTGATATCAATCCACCTGATGACGCTCTTGCCCCGAACACCTTCCAGAATTTGGAACTGGGCCTGAAATGGGACTTTACTCCAGGGCTAAGTTTCACAGCCGCAATCTTCCAGATCGAGCAGGAATCGCCGCAGGTTTCCGATAATGATCCCGGCACGTTGGATGTTATTGAAAGCGACATTCAGGGCTTTGAAGCGCAGCTGCAAGGTTATGTCACGCAAGATTGGTTTATCTCGGCTGGCTATAGCTATCTCGATGGCAATCAGGTTGATGATTTCGGCAATGAGGGCAATCGCCTGCGCGAACTGCCAGAGCATACGTTCAATCTGTGGAGCAATTACCAGTTTACTGACGCTTTTGGTCTTGGTGCAGGTCTGACCTATCAGGATGAGAGCTTTGCCGATAATGGCAACAACACTACACTGCCAAGTTTTGTTCGTGTGGATGCCGCCATCTATTATAATGTGAATGAAAATCTGCGTCTTCAGGTCAATATCGAAAATCTGTTTGACGAAGATTATTTCCCTAATTCCCATACTGCCAATAACATCACTGTGGGCGCCCCCCTCAATGCTCGCTTTACGGTGACCGGAAGGTTCTGATGATGTGCTGCATGTGATCGCCGCAGATTATCAGCATTAGGGCCGTTTGGCCGCTTTATTCAGGGCTATTTGCCACTATCTTTTGGTACTTATGCTGCGAACAAACCGGCTCAAACGGCTTATTCTTTATTGTATGGGTTAGATAAAAGCCAGAATGACTAGCCTTCGCTATCTGCTTGTGCAGCTTCCTCAAGCTCCGGCATGCGCAGTGAAGGCACAGCTTTTGCTGCATCTTCGGGAGATATGCCCGGCGGCGGTGCGGCTGATATCCGCTCTTCGCGCCGCATAACGCGCCCTGCGCGCTTAATGGCTTCATATAGGCGCGGATAAACGCCGCATCGGCAAAGATTGCCTATGGCTTCGTCAATGTCACGGTCGCTGGGGTTGTCATTTTTTTTCAGCAATATGGCCGCAGCCATCACCATGCCGGGGGTGCAAAAACCGCACATAATGGCTTGTTCAGCAACAAATGCCTGTTGCACAGGGTGGCTACGGTCACGGCTGAGCGCTTCGATGGTGGTCACAAACCGCCCCTCCACCTCCTGCAAAGTCACAAGGCAGGAGCGAATGGCCTCTCCATCCACCTGCACCATACATGCGCCGCAATCACCATTGCCGCAGCCATATTTGGTGCCAGTCAGATTGGACGCATCGCGCAAGGCCCAGAGCAACGGAGTCTCTGGCGCCATCTTATATTGGACCGGACGGTCATTGATGGTGAGTTTGGTCATGTAATGCCGGTATCGACCCCAATGATAGCAATGCCAAATGGATATTTGCGTTCAGAGCAACAAACCATATGGATATTCGCTGCTGACTTAATTGCGCCAGCTATCATCAATCTTGTCGACCAAGCGCACCATGGCGGCAAAATCTGGAACGCCGGGGCCACCAGGGGCTGCGGCTTGGCCGATGTCGCGCTGGTGCACGTCGATCACGTCTTGCCCGACCATTAGAGGCGTACCAACCGATGCCGTGGCCAGCTGAATCTCGCATGCGCGCTGCAACGCCCAATAGGTAAGAAAAGCCTCTGGCAGGGTCTTGCCCATGACGACAGGGCCATGGTTTTTCAGCAACAGAACATTTTTGTCGCCGATATTCTTTACCAGCCGCTCGCCTTCTTCTGAGCGCACGGTCACGCCTTCAAAATCATGATAGGCGACCTGACCGACAAAATTGCAGGCGTAGAAATTGGTGGGCTGCAAACCTTCTTCGGTTGAGCAGACCGCCATAGTAGCCGTTGTATGTGTGTGGATGATGCAATGCGCATCAGGCCGGTTGCGGTGGAATACGCTATGTTGAGTAAAGCCGGCCTTGTTCACTGGATAGAGCGAGCCATCAAGAGTGTTGCCGTCCAGATCGATCTTGACCAGATTGGAAGCACATACTTCAGAGAAATGCAGACCATAGGGGTTGATTAGAAAAGCATTATCTTCACCAGGCACTTTCAATGTGATGTGATTGAAGATCAGCTCGTCCCAGCCCATCATAGCGAACACGCGGTAACAAGAGGCCAACAGTTTACGGGCTTCGCGTTCGTCTTTGCTCATTTCGGGTGCGGTTTTGATTGCGGTGGCCATGTCATTCTCCTGCGCGGCGCTATAATTTGCACCTACCTTATGCAAGGGCAGGGCAATCGGCAACTGCGTATTTCATGTCTTAGTCGGCTATAAGCATGATGACCGACGCCAAGATGACGGCGAAAAAATACACTTTGGGGTCGAAAATGCTTGAAAAAGCCCCATATGTAAGTAAGACGCGCTGCATTCACGGAGCTATTATGCTTGGCCGTGTATGATTCTTTGCATCCTGATATTTTGGTGCCAAGACCTTTGGGCAAGAGAATATCTTTTGTTATCATGCATTTGGTTTTGCAGCTTGCGATATGGGTTGGGGCGGTTTGCTCGGCCTTTTGACGAAACAGATTTTGAACGGAGCGATTGAGACTTATGCAAATTACAGTTCGCGATAATAATGTAGACCAGGCGCTGCGCGCCCTTAAAAAGAAATTGCAGCGCGAAGGCGTTTATCGCGAAATGAAATTGCGTCGTCACTTCGAAAAGCCATCAGAAAAGCGTGCCCGCGAGAAAGCTGCTGCTGTACGCCGTGCGCGTAAAATGGAGCGTAAGCGTATGGAGCGTGACGGTACGAAATAAGTTCGCCAGCAAAATACATACAGATCAGGCGGCTTTTGCCGCCTTTTTGTGCGTTACATCCCCATGATGCATTATGATGACAATTAGGACTTGATTGCATCGCACCAGTCGGGGAAAAGCATCGCAATGAATTTATTGCCTTAAGGGGGCCAACATGTCGGTAACACGCGTTCCAATCCAGCCTATCGCAAAAGGGTCTTTAACCAAATTATGGCTTGGTGTGGCATTTCTCATTCTTATAGGCGCTGGTCTTGCCTGGGCTTCAACCGCTGCAATACGCGGTAACTTTGTAACTACGGAAAGCGGCGTAAAAGTCTTCACTTTAGAGGAAGGCGAAGATTCGGCTTCTCCTGCCAGCGGTGACGTGGCGCTGGTCAATTATGAAGGGCGTTTGCTAGATGGCACTGTGTTTGACAGCAATCAACAGGTTCCCTTCTCACTCGCTGGTAAAGATGATCCTGCGCCGCCACCATTTTTCCCGACAATCATTCCGGGATTGCGTGAGGGTATTTTGCAAATGAACCGCGGCGGTAAATACCGCGTGGTCATTCCTTCAGAGCTTGGCTATGGCGATGTTGCACAAGGCGAGATCCCGCCCAATTCTGATCTGGAATTTGAAATTGAACTGATTGATTTCCGTTCATTGGCCGAATTGGAAGCACAGCTTCGCCAGCAACAGCAATTGCAACAAGGTCTGCCACCAGGTGTTGGTGGTCCTCCAGGCGGAATACCTGGTGGGCCGGGCGGTCCAGTTGGCCCACCTCCTGGAGTGGTTCCACCGCAATAAAGATGTGGCGAGGCTCAGCCCTCGCCCCTTATTTGGCTAGCTCAAAACCGCATCAGCATAGATCGCGTTTTTGGCGCATCCTTATCTTGTGCTTCGTCCGCACTGCGGCGAGCACCGCGCTCCAAGGCGATTTTGATAACGGCAATGATCGGATCGGCTAGGGCCAGTCCGATGATACCAAATAATGCACCGAACAATAATTGGGCGGCCAATACCAGTGCAGGGGCCAGATCAACGGTCTTCTTCGCCACCATGGGCACGATGATATTGCCATCAACTATTTGCACCGCCAGATAGACACCAAGCGCGTAAAGACCTGTTTCATATCCGGTTGAAAACCCGACTGTTAGTATCAACGCGCCAGAGATAATCGCGCCGATATTGGGCAGAAATGCCAGCAGGCCGGTAATCAGGCCCAATAAGGCTGCCATTTGCACATTGCCAAGCGCCAGCAAGAACCATGTGCCGAAGCCTTCGATAACCATACCCAATATGCGGCCAGCCAATAAGCGGCGCATGGTGTAGCCAATCTGGCTCATCGTTTCGTAAAAGAATGTCCGTTGACCCATGGGGATCATCCACGCCATGCCGCGCTCGTAAAGCTTTGGCTCCATGGCGATGAAGATGCCAAGCACACACATCAGCACAAAGCTGGTGACTGCGCCCAGGACCGATGTAACAGCGGCTGTTAACTGACCGAGGCTGGCGAAAATACGGCCGCCCAATTCTTTCAGGTCGCCAGGCGTGGCCATGATGCCGGCATCTGCTGCCTGTATGCCCAAAAGGTCGATCTGTTGAGCGACAATGATTTGGAGCTTTGCCCATTGCTGAACAATTTGCAGATTGGCAAAGAACACGACCCCGACAAAAAAGGCTGCAACCATTAACAAGACCATGGCCAGTCGAAAGCCGCGCGCTATTGGCAAAACCTTGCCGAGCAAGCGAGTCCCTCCGTCCAGCATCACAGCCACGATGAGGCCGCCAACAATCAGCAATAAGGGTTGAGCAAGTAATACGATCAGAGCCAGTGCAGCGGCCATACCGATCCAAATCGCAGCCTTTTTGGCCTCTTGTTGCAATAAGGGGTCGCGCAATTCGGTTGGGCCGGGCTGCTCTTTATTGGCCTTAAGTTCTGTAGTTTGATCGGACATGATGGTTTACCGCCTGAGCTATGCTGTCATTTACAACATATGGATGCAACAGCGTTATGACTAGCCATATTGGCTATGACTTGACGCGAATATGGCTAGGCAGGAATTACTGCTCAGTGGCTTTTTTGCTAGGCCTTAACGACATGCCGGCGCGTTCGCCCCGCAAAGCGCCATACCATGTCAGCGGATTATAGGTGGCTTTGTCATCGAGAGAATACATGATGAACTCTGCGCGGCCGCCAATATTCTCCAGCTTCACTGCACCGCCCAAACCTTGCCCTGCCAGCGATACACGGCTGTCCGCACTATGGTCGCGATTATCACCCATCAAAAAGACGTGATTGTCCGGCACAGTATAGGGCTCACCTGTGGTGGGCCAGTCGTCGTGGCTGCCATAATTGGCTTCTGTGTCTACAATATTATATTGGGCGCCATTGGGCAGGGTTTCACGCAGCAACGGCAATTCGAATACAGTATCGCCATCCTCATCTACGCTCTGATAACCTGCAAACTCACCGCAGCTTGTGGTGCCTTTGGCAAAAACGGCGTGACATTTCACGGTTACGCCAGACACTATTTCTTGCGGAACAGGTTGGCCATTAAGAATGATCTGGCTGGATCGGATTTCTATAGAGTCACCGGGCAATGCGATTACCCGCTTGATATAATCCTGCTTAGTCACCGGATGTGCAATAATGACGATGTCGCCATAGGCCGGTGTTTTGCCAAATAGCTTACCATCAAACTCTGGCAGAATATGAAAAGATGCCGAGGCCCAAGACCAGCCATAAGGGAATTTGCTGACCACCAGCCTGTCGCCGATCAACATATTGGGAACAAGAGAACCTGAAGGAATATAAAAGGGTTTTGCAATGATGCTGTGCACGCCGAGAACGGCCAGCAAAAGCAGCAAAAGACCGCGAATCTCGTGCCACCAATTTATCGGTTCATCGGATTTATCATTGCTTTTCGACATAGATGCTATGGGTATCTCTTTATAGCTGCGGGGTAAAATTTCTGTTGTTGATAATCTGTTTAGGCAATGGGCAATGCTTCAATAATCACAAATGCCTGTGCCCATGGATGATCATCGGTGAGCGTTAGGTGAATATGGGCGCGATGCCCCAGTGGGATCATCATATCAAGCCTTTCTTTGGCACCGCCAGTTAAAGCAAGAGTTGGCGCACCAGATTTTGCATTTACTACGCCGATATCGCGCATGAAGACGCCGCGCTTAAACCCTGTGCCGACAGCTTTTGAAAAGGCTTCCTTGGCGGCAAAGCGTTTCGCATAGGTGCCTGCTCTGGTATATGGTCGCCGTGCGGCCTTGGCCCGTTCTACTTCTGTAAATACTCGCGTCTCAAAACGTTCGCCGAACCGGTTCAGCGAGTTTTGAATACGCTCAATATTGCATAGATCGGAACCCAGGCCGATAATCATCGCACTTCATCCATTAAATCGCGCATCTTTGTAATTGCGCCTTCCAGTCCGATAAAAATCGCCTCACCAACCAGATAATGGCCTATATTCAATTCTGCTATTTGCGGAATGGCAGCGATAGGCTGAACATTCTCAAAAGTCAGGCCATGGCCAGCATGTGATTCGATGCCGTTTTTCGAGGCCAAGGCAGCGGCATCGCTAATTTTGCGCAATTCAGCCTGCATTGCCTGTGTTTCGCCATCCAGTGCCAGATGGGCATAACGGCCTGTATGAAATTCAACCACCGGCGCACCTAGACGAATGGCGGCTTCTATCTGTCTGGGCTCAGGTTCTATGAAAAGGCTGACCCTAATGCCGGCATCTCTCAAACGGGTAACAATGGGCGCGAGATGGTTATGTTGACCAGCAGCATCCAGACCACCCTCAGTGGTGCGTTCTTCACGTTTTTCCGGCACGATACAGGCTGCATGCGGATTATGGCGCAGAGCAATCTCCAGCATTTCCTCTGTTGCGGCCATCTCCAGATTGAGCGGCAATGCGGTTGCCTGCATTATACGCTCCAGATCGCCATCGCGGATATGGCGCCTATCTTCCCGCAAATGCGCTGTAATGCCGTCACCGCCAACAGCAGACACTATCTCTGCCGCGCGGACTGGGTCGGGGTGATCGCCGCCGCGTGCATTACGAATTGTGGCAACATGGTCAATGTTGACGCCCAATCGCAATTTCTGTGGTGCGTTTTGAGGGGCGTTATCGCGCATCAAACGCTCCGGCTGCCGGGTTTGGTAATGGCAATTTCGGCCAATTCTTCAGGAACTTCATCATCTGCAAAGCTGGGG
Source organism: Parasphingorhabdus sp. DH2-15 (assembly GCF_051668705.1). Lineage (GTDB taxonomy): Bacteria > Pseudomonadota > Alphaproteobacteria > Sphingomonadales > Sphingomonadaceae > Alterisphingorhabdus. Next base: position 595,740 of record NZ_CP196351.1, read on the forward strand.
AAATTGATGGCAATAAGTGGATGGAAGGGAACGGGCAGTTCGACGCTTCCTGCAGAACGATCGACAAGCGACGTTGCAGCCACAACCTCTCCGCCCTCAGCCTGAATTGCAGTAATCGCTTCGCGTGATGATAAACCTGTGGTCACCACATCTTCGACCATTAGCACTTTTTGCCCTTTGGTCAGTGCAAAACCGCGGCGCAGATGGAAGACTCCTTCGGGGCGCTCCAAAAACATGGCTTCAACGCCCAGCGCGCGGCCTGCTTCATGACCAATAATAACGCCACCCATGGCTGGAGAGACAACGACATCAATTTCACTGCGCAGTTCGCGCGGCAGCCCTGCAATCATGGCGCTGGCCATACGACTGGCACGCATTGGGTCCATCAATATCCGCGCACATTGCAAATAATGTGCGCTGTGCCGTCCAGAAGACAGCAAAAAGTGGCCTTCCAGCAGCGCTTTTGATGCGCGAAACTCAGCCAAAATGTCTTCTTGCGTCATGAAAATATCCTTTTACGTTACGGCAATCATGCTTGTGTTTTCTACTTGCGATGAATTTGGCAATAGTTGCGTAAAATTCAATCGCAAAAATGGCAGTTCCCCTTGAGGCCAATCGCCAACCGGCCTATACAGCACAATATAAAATGCCGTTTTGCTATTGTGCATGGGGACATCGCGGCCTAAAGCCGCCGCGTTTATACGGTATTTGAACATTGAGGTTGGAATGCAATTATTTTCGAAGTCAGGCCTGAAGGCGACACCTATTGTGACTGCCTTGCTTATGGCATTAGGGGTTATGGCGCTAAGCATCGCGCCAACGCCCGCATCTGCGCAGCTTGCGACTGAGTCGGTAGAAGCTCCTGTTGAATCCACCACTAACGCGCCTGTCATCGCTGCTGATGCTGGTGCGGTGGATGCGGAGCAATCATCTGCACAGGGCAGCTATACACCAATGAAGCCGGTTATTGGCAAAGGTATGCCGGTTGACAGCACCACAAAACCTCTGGAATCAATTGGTTTTCAGGATCAATATAGCGCAATTGGTCGTCAGGCAGAATCGTTGAACAATATCCTGCTCGTCGTTATCACATTGATTTCTATCTTCGTGCTGGCGCTGATGGCCTGGGTGATTATCCGCTATCGCGCGAAAGCAAACCCTGTTCCGTCAAAAACAACTCATAACAGTTTGATCGAAATTTTGTGGACGGCCATTCCTGCACTGATCTTGGTGTTTATCTCCATTCCATCCATTGGTCTGCTTTCCAAGCAATATGAAACCGCTCCTGCGGGGTCGCTCACAGTCAAGGTTACGGGCTATCAATGGTATTGGGGTTACACATATCCCGATAATGGCGACTTTGAGATTGTCTCCAACATGTTAGATAAAGACGAGGCGGCTGCGCGTGGTGAACCATTTCAGCTTGCCGTAGATAATCGCATGGTTGTTCCTGTTGGTGAACCTATCCGCATCATTACTACAGGCGCAGATGTGATTCATAGTTTCGCCGTGCCTTCGCTTTGGTTCAAGCTGGATACTGTTCCGGGCCGTCTGAATGAGAAGGTTATGACCATAGATGAGCCTGGCGTTTATTACGGGCAATGCTCTGAACTTTGTGGTGCGCGGCACGGCTTTATGCCGATCGCGATTGAGGCGCTGCCACGTGAGAAGTTTGAGCAATGGGTTCTGGCTCAAGGTGGGACCAATGGTGATGCTGCGACTGCGCAAGCCGCTCCTGCTGATGACAATGAAGCCGTTGAGACTGATGCCGTTGAAACTGCGGCTCTGGATGTAGCCGCGATTTCGGCGCAATAAGATTTAGGGACGAAGCAAGATGACAACTATTGCTGCAACCGCTGGTGACATGCACGATCACGCACATGATCATGATGATAAACCGGCATTTTTTGCCCGTTGGTTCTTATCAACCAACCATAAGGACATTGGTACGCTTTACCTTATATTCGCGATTGTAGCGGGTATTATTGGCGGCTTTATCTCTGGCCTGATGCGCGTTGAGCTGGCTGAGCCGGGTGTTCAATATCTTGGCCAATGGGCCAGCTATCTTCAGGGCAGCCCGGCTACTCTGGATGAATCCTATCACCTTTGGAACGTGCTGATTACAGCGCACGGCCTTATCATGGTCTTTTTCATGGTGATGCCTGCGATGATTGGTGGTTTTGGTAACTGGTTTGTTCCGTTGATGATCGGCGCGCCAGATATGGCGTTCCCGCGTATGAACAATATCAGTTTCTGGTTGCTTGTTCCTGCCTTCCTGCTGCTCTTGGGCTCAACTTTCGTACCTGGTGGCAGCGGTCTTGGTGCTGGTACGGGTTGGACTGTGTATGCGCCGCTTTCAACCAACGGCTCTGTCGGTCCAGCGGTGGACATGGCGATCCTGTCGCTCCACCTTGCTGGTGCTTCATCGATTTTGGGTGCGGTGAACTTCATCACCACGATCTTTAACATGCGTGCACCGGGCATGACATTGAACAAAATGCCATTGTTCGTCTGGTCAGTTCTGGTCACAGCGTTTCTGTTGCTTCTGGCTCTGCCAGTATTGGCTGCAGCGATCACCATGTTGCTGACCGACCGTAACTTCAACACTGCGTTTTTTGATGCAGCAGGCGGCGGTGACCCAGTATTGTACCAGCATTTGTTCTGGTTCTTTGGTCACCCTGAAGTGTACATCATGATCTTGCCTGGCTTTGGCATGATTAGCCATATTGTTGCAACCTTCTCCAAAAAACCGGTTTTCGGTTATTTGGGCATGGCTTATGCAATGGTTGCCATTGGCGTGGTCGGCTTTGTGGTCTGGGCGCACCATATGTTTACCGTTGGTTTGACCGTGAACATGAAAATCTACTTCACAGCGGCGACAATGGTCATCGCAGTGCCAACCGGCATTAAGATTTTCAGCTGGATCGCCACCATGTGGGGCGGCTCTTTGAGCCTGAAAACACCTATGGTCTGGGCACTGGGCTTCATCTTTATGTTCACCGTTGGCGGCGTAACAGGTGTTGTTCTGGCCAATGGCGGCGTTGATGACAATCTGCACGACACATATTATGTGGTTGCTCACTTCCACTATGTGCTGTCATTGGGCGCTGTCTTCTCCATTTTTGCGGGCTTCTATTATTGGTTCCCGAAAATGAGCGGCCGCCATTACAGCGAATTGCTGGGTCAGCTGCACTTCTGGGTATTCTTCATCGGTGTGAACATTGTGTTCTTCCCGCAGCACTTCCTTGGTGTTCAGGGTATGCCGCGTCGCTACCCTGACTATCCTGAGCAATTCGCCTATTGGAATGAAATATCCACCTTTGGCTATGTTGTCATGGCCGCTGGTATGCTCATCTTCTTCGTCAATATCGGTTACGCACTCGTTGCCGGTCGCCGCGCAGAGGGCAATTACTGGGGTGAAGGTGCAACGACATTGGAATGGACATTGTCCAGCCCACCGCCGTTCCACCAGTTCGAAACACTGCCAACCATTAAGTAATTTGGTTGCATGAGAACATTTCGGGCTCCGTGAGCAACATGCTGACGGAGCCCGGATTGCAAATTTAGAATGATTTCGAAAAGCCGGAATGCGGCTTTAAATATTAACGGGTATAAGATGACGCAGACTGTCACAGACAGAAATACGCAATCAGACAGCATGATGGCAGATTACGCCATTGTGGCTGATTGGCGTGATTTCATTGCGTTGACCAAGCCCGGCGTTTTGCGGTTGGTTGTGTTTACTGGCTTGGCAGGATTGCTTGCCGCACCGGGCAGTATCAACCCGATCATCGGCTTTACCGCTATATTGTGCATTACCTTGGCGGCTGCAGGCGCAGCAACTCTAAACCAATGGTATGAGGCTGACATTGACGGCATTATGAAACGCACGTCAAAGCGGCCATTGCCATCAGGCAGAATGGACCGCACATCGGCATTGCATTTCGGTATCGGGCTGTCAGCTCTCTCCGTCTTTTTAATGGGCGTTGCTGTTAACTGGCTGGCTGCTGGAATTCTGGCATTTTCCATCTTTTTCTACGCTGTCATTTACACGATGTGGCTCAAGCCGAATACGCCGCATAATATTGTTATTGGCGGAGCTGCTGGTGCATTTCCGCCAGTTATTGGCTGGGCCGCTGTAACAGGTGATGTAACGGCATTGCCGATCATTTTGTTCGCCATCATTTTTATCTGGACCCCGCCGCATTTCTGGGCGCTCGCTCTTTTTGTTGAAGCGGATTACAGCAAGGCTGGCATACCCATGTTGCCGGTTACCCATGGCAAGGCAGAAACGCGCAAGCAGATGCTTGGCTATTCTGTATTGCTCCTATTGGTGACAATATTGCCATGGCCATTGGGCCTTACTGGCGCGCTTTACGGGTTGTTTGCAACGGGCTTGTCCGCATTTTTCCTTGTGCTCGCGGTGCAGGTTTTCCGCGCCAAACAAGATGACGCCAAGAAAATGCGCTATGAGAAGAAGCTCTTTGCCTATTCCATCATCTATTTGTTCGTGATTTTCGGCGTACTCGTCGCTGATCGCATATTGTTAGGTGGCGCGTGATGGAACAAAAGGCGCAAAATGCGAATAGCAGAGCACAGGCCGTTGAAGGATTGGCAAAGCGTGAATCGCTTACTCCAGAGCTGGATAATTCCGTTGGCGAAGGTCGGGCTACCGGCCAGCATCTCAATAAGGAAGAGTCCGCTAAAGTGCTAAAAGCGCAGCGTGCGCGGGCTAATCTTATGGCCATTGGCCTGTTCTGCCTGTGCATACTGTTCTTCATGATCACTATCGTAAAGATTGGGTTGTGGGGATGAGCGCGGCAATTTCCCCCGAGATACAGCGACGCAATAACCGCTCGGCCTTTATGGGTTTTGCTCTTGTGGCTGGTATGGTTGCGCTCGGTTTCGCGGCCGTTCCGCTATATAATTTGTTTTGCCGAGTCACGGGTTTTGGCGGCACACCGCAAATTGTTGATCAGGCAAAGGCCAGCACTGTGGCAATCGGCACACAGACCATCACTGTGCGCTTTGATGCCAATACCGATTCTGCATTGCCTTGGGAATTTGCGCCAGAGCAAGTCTCTGACCATATGACCATCGGTACGCGTGATATGGCAATCTATACCGCAGAAAACCTGACCAACCAGCCGATTACTGGCCGTGCAGGCTATAATGTTACGCCGGTTCAGGCGGGTAAATATTTTAACAAGATCCAGTGCTTTTGCTTCACCGAGCAGACCTTGCAACCGGGTGAAAAAGTACGGATGCCAGTCCTTTATTATGTCGATCCTGCGATATTAGAGGATGAGGACACCAAAAATATCGAAGAAATTACGCTCAGCTACACATTTTATCGGGTGGACCCGGACAATGTGGGCGGCTAATAGTTTATTGTTAATGACTGCCGGAAGCGGCAATTGGGGATAAAGCAAATGTCTGGTGCTAAAAATCACGATTATCATATTCTTCCGCCAAGCGCGTGGCCACTGGTTGGTTCACTGACCGCTGGTTTGATGGCCATGGGCGGCATCATGTGGATGAACGCGCCTGTACTGGGCGAATATGGTGCATGGGTGTTTTATGCCGGCCTTGCTGGCGTATTGTTCACCTTTTACAGCTGGTGGTCAGATGTTATCCGTGAAGCGCATTCCGGTGATCACACCCCTGTAGTGCAGCTGCACCTGCGCTATGGCATGATCTTGTTCATCGCTTCAGAAGTTATGTTTTTTGTCGGCTGGTTCTGGGCATGGTTTGATTATTCGCTATTTCCGCAACCCTTGGAATTCCTCTCTGCCGCAGAAAATGGCGGCGAAGCGCTGGTCGAAAATCTGATCGGTAAAGAGGGAGCAGAGGCTCTGGTACAATGGCCACCTGCTGGCGTTGAAGTGCTGAATGCTTTTGAATTGCCTTTGCTTAACACTCTGATTTTGCTGCTTTCTGGTACAACCGTTACTTGGGCGCACCATTCATTGCTGCACGGCGATCGCGATGGACTGATCAAAGGTCTCTGGATCACCATTTTGCTCGGCATCCTGTTCTCTTTCGTACAGGCCTATGAATATAGCGTCGCGCCGTTCCCATTTGGTGTGACCAACTACGGTTCAGCATTTTACATGGCGACAGGCTTTCACGGTTTCCACGTTTTGATCGGCACCATCTTTTTGATGGTCTGTCTGGGCCGCGCTTATGCGGGTCACTTCACCCCTAAACAGCATTTCGGTTTTGAAGCAGCCGCTTGGTATTGGCACTTTGTCGACGTCGTATGGTTGTTCCTTTTTGCGGTTGTTTATGTCTGGGGTGGCTGGGGCGCACCGGTCCACTGATCGGTTCACTCACCTTAGCGATACTGCACATTGTGATTGTGGCGGGGCATTGATCTAGATGCCCGCGCCGCAAGACACTGGTAAAATATCCAAACCGCCGCATTTGCTTATTCAGGCAAAGCGGGCCTTGTGTCCGCAATGCGGCAATTCAAGCATGTTTACAGGTTGGATTGCGTTTCGCCACATATGCCCTTCATGCGGCCTAAATTATGACCGCTATAATGTTGGCGATGGTCCTGCTGCATTTCTGACCCTTATCATCGGTGCAATTGTCTGCGCACTGGCTCTGGCTCTGGAATTTACAGTGTTCCCGCCATTTTGGGTGCATGTGCTGATCTGGCCAATTGTCATCACCTTATTGGTGATTGGGCTGTTACGATTATCCAAGGCTGCATTGCTGATTGAGGAACATCGCAAATCTTTCCGAGAGGGCCGTTTGGCAGCAACGGAAGATGATTTATAAGGTGCATGACAGGTGATAAAACGGCTTCCCATTATTCCTACCATTCTGGTCGCGGCTTGTGTTGCTGTGATGATTGCTTTGGGTATCTGGCAAATGGGCCGTGCAGAGGAGAAAGCAGCCTTAATTGCGCAATATAGCCAAGTGGACGGTCTGGAAGCGATTGACTGGCCCATCGTGCCTGATGCAGATAACCCGCCGCTTTACCGTGCCTCCGCTTTTGATTGTTTAGAGGTGACAGATTGGCGCCAAACCAGTGGTCGCAGCGGCGATGATGCACCCGGTCTGGTGCATGTTGCGACGTGCCGATTGGATGATGCAGGCAAAACTGCGCAATTTGTCGCTGGATGGAGCAAAGCTCCGCTTACGCCCGATTGGGTTGGCGGCAAGGTGAGCGGCATTATTGCGCCTGATGGCGGCGCAATCATTCGTTTGGTAACCGCTAAAGGCGTTGGCGGGTTGAGTGATGTCGCGGCACCGTCGCCCGAAGACCTGCCCAATAATCATCTGGCTTATGCGGTCCAATGGTTTCTGTTCGCAGCTATAGCGACAATTATTTACCTGCTCGCAGTGCGTGGTCGTATACGCCGCCGCTTGCGCTAAACGGCTGATACAGCTAACCGGTCAGCATGGAATATATTAGCACCAGAGGCCAATCAGAGGGCCAGAGTTTCCGCGATGTAACCCTTGCTGGTCTGGGCAGTGATGGCGGGCTTTATGTGCCAAAAAACTGGCCGCGATTCGACATGGAAACCATCGCAAGCTGGGCTGGTCTGCCTTATGCTGATCTGGCCTGCCGCATCATGCAGCCTTTCATTGGCGATAGTTTGACCGATGCGCAGCTGAAATCGCTCTGCGATGCAGCTTATGGCGGCTTTTCCCATGACGCTGTTGCGCCATTGGTGCAAATTGACCAGCAACATTGGTTGTTAGAACTTTTCCATGGCCCGACATTGGCTTTTAAAGACGTCGCCTTGCAATTGCTCGGCGGTCTGTTCGAAGAATTTATGCAGGGCAGCGGCAAACGCCTTACAATAATTGGCGCGACTTCCGGTGATACTGGCTCAGCGGCAATTCACGCCGTTGCTGGCCGCGCAGCCGCAGAGATATTCATGCTCCATCCATCGGGGCGTATCTCCGATGTTCAGCGGCGACAGATGACAACGGTACTGGCCCCGAATGTGCACAATATCGCCATTGAGGGCAGTTTTGATGATGCGCAGGCCATGGTCAAGCGCATGTTTAATGACCCGCATGTCAATAATGCTGTGCATGTGTCTGCGGTGAATTCCATCAATTGGGCGCGGTTGATGGCGCAGATCGTCTATTATTTTGCTGCTGCATTGCAGTTGGGCGGGCCGCATCGCAAAATTGCGTTTTCTGTGCCGACGGGCAATTTTGGTGATGTCTTTGCTGGTTATGTTGCGCACAAAATGGGCCTGCCGATTGAGCGGTTGATTGTGGCGACCAATCGCAATGATATTTTGGATCGTGCAATTAGCAGCGGTGACTATTCCCGCTCAGCGCTGGAACCAACGGCCGCTCCAAGCATGGATATTCAGGTCAGCTCCAATTTTGAGCGCTTGCTATTTGATATGGTTGAGCAAGACAGCACACGTCTGGCGGATATGATGCAGGGATTTGAAGCCACCAACAGATTGACCATCGATAGTGATATTCGGGAGCGGATCACCGCTTTGTTTAGCAGTGCGGCTGTGCAGCATGATGATTTGGCACGCACAATTGATTGGGCGTACCGCGCATCGGGTGAATTGCTGGACCCGCACACAGCCATTGGCCTGGCGGCAGCGCGCGATGCACAAATCGATACGTCTGTTCCGCTCGTAACGCTGGCTACGGCGCATCCCGCAAAATTCCCAGATGCGGTAGAACGGGCATGTGGCATACGTCCGGTTCTGCCGGGCCGCATTGGCGATTTGTTTGACCGGCAGGAAAAGTTCAAAGAGCTACCGGGCGATTATGACGCGGTGGCCGCCTATATATTGGCACAGGCAAATTCTGACCTGTCTCAGGCGGGTTAACACCATGTCTGATGCTCTGGCCGTTACTGGTCCTGAACTGATCACTATGATCAGCCAGCCAAGGGCTGATTATACTTTGGTCGATAGCGGGCATGGCCGCAAATATGAACGCTATGGCGATTATCATTTCATTCGCCCGGAGCCGCAAGCCATGTGGAGCCCCAGACTGGATGACTGGCCCGCAGATGGTGAGTTTATTCCCGCATCCGATGAAGATGGCGGCGGACGCTGGCAATTGCGCGATGAGACTTTGCGCGAGGGCTGGATTGCCAATTGGAATGGTGAAGTGGATTTTCAGGCAAAGTGTACACCCTTTCGGCACTTGGCCTATTTTCCGGATATGGACCCGGTGTGGCGCTGGATGCGGCAATGTGTCGCGGATCATGCGCAGCCGCAACTGATGAATCTGTTCGGCTATACCGGTGTCGGCACTTTGGCGATGGCGGCAAGCGGGGCGCATATGGTGCATGTCGATGCATCAAAAAAGTCCGTCGCGCAGGCCCGTGAAAATTCGGATATTGCCGGCCTGTCAGATAAGCCTGTGCGCTGGATTATTGAGGATGCCGGCAAGTTTGCCGCCCGTGAGGTCCGGCGGGGCAGGCGCTATGACGGCATCATTCTCGATCCGCCAAAATTTGGCCGCGGACCCGGTGGTGAACGGTGGCAGCTTGAGGAAAACCTGCCTGATCTGTTGGCTGATTGCAGGCAGCTTTTGGATGAACAATCGCGATTTCTTTTCTTAACTGTCTATGCCGTGCGTATGTCTGCCATTGCGCTGCACGCACTTTTGACAGAATATTTTTCTGATCTGCCCGGTAAGATTGAGGTTGGCGAATTGGCTGTTGCCGAGGAAACCGGCCGCCTGCTATTGCCCACCGCATTATTTGCTCGCTGGTCTGCCTGAACAGGTCCGGCTTTTTGAGATTGAACCATTATGCCCTTAAACCCTAACGACCTACTGATATTGGAGGTCTTGGACCTTGAAGTGCCTGTTTTGACAGGTATTTATTCAGAAGAGACCAAGCTGCCACAGCCGTTACGGATCAGTATTCGTGTCGAGTTGGATATGGCCGATCATTATGCGCCCGACACGCCGCTAAGTGCGTCCAAGAATTATATGGACCTTAAAGAGGCTGCATCTACGGCCTTGCCTGAAGGATTGCATTTCACACTTATCGAAGCGGTGGCAGAGCATATTATCGCGACATTGTTCAAGCAGGATGCACGCATATTGGCGGCGGAAATCAAGATTGTGAAACTGGCAATTGCTGAAGATGATGAGCAGATCGGTATCACTATGACGAGACGGCGCCGGTGAAGCCATTATCGCCTCATACCAAAATTGCCTTGATAACTGGAGGTTGCCGCCGTGTAGGTGCTGCGATTTCTGGTCACTTGGCACGGCAGGGATGGGCATTGGCGCTGCATGGACATAGCGATACACAGCCGGAAGACAGTTTGGCGCGCATTCTGGAGAGTGAAGAAACGCCCTATGCCGGTTTCAAGGCAGACCTGCTGGATGCACAGGCAACAAGTGTATTGGTGGCAGATGTTGCCCAACATTTTGGGCGTGCGCCGGACTTGATCGTCAATAATGCGTCATTATTTGAAGATGATGCGATTGACACATTAAGCGCTGAAGCGATGGAAGCGCATTGGCGTATTCATGTCCTTGCGCCAACATTATTAACCCAAGCGCTGTTCAAGCAGCTTGCGCCCGGGCAACAGGCAAATATTGTTCATATCGTCGATCAGCGGGTGCGCAATCCGCATGGCGATCAGCTTTCCTATACATTGTCCAAACAGGCCATGGCCGAGACCATCCGCACGCTTGCCAGAGCATGTGCGCCGCAATTGCGCGTAAATGGTGTTGCGCCTGGCATGACATTGGAAACAGAGGATTATGCCGCTGGGCAGATGGACGCTATTGCCGATATGATGCCGCTCAAGCGGAACTCAACGCCTGAGGATATCGCTACTGCTGTTGCCTATATTGCAGGTGCTAAGGCCATGACTGGCCAGCTATTATATATTGATGGCGGGGCACATCTGGAAAGCTATCAGCAGGATTTTGTCCATCTCGCAGGCGAATAGACTGACGGCCTAGCCACCGCACCAATTTCTTCGCAGGTGCAAAAATATCACCACCTCTTTGTGGAACCATTGCCCAACACAGGCGTAGACAGAGCGGTTCATATATCGGACCAAGAGGAAGGAAATGAATAATGCGTATTACAAAATCTCTCGCCATTGTCCCCGCTTTGGCACTGACCCTCACCGCTTGCGGCGAAGCCACTGAGGCCGAAGCCCCTGTAGATGGCGAAGGCACAGAAGAGGTAACCGACGAAGGTGCTGAACAAGCAACAGGCAATATTGTTGAAGTTGCATCTGCCAATTCAGACTTCTCAACACTTGTCACTGCCGTTGCTGCAGCTGATCTGGTCGAGACATTGTCTGGCGATGGCCCGTTCACCGTGTTTGCACCCAATGATGCAGCATTTGCCAAATTGGGCGATGCGCTTGCTGAGCTGACCAAGCCGGAAGCGAAAGACACTTTGACCGGTATCCTGACATATCATGTGGTGTCTGGCGAAGTGAAAGCGGCTGACGTATTGAAATTGATCGAAGAAAATGGCGGCAAAGCGGAAATTACAACGGTCAATGGTGGTATTTTGACAGCATCACTGGACGGTGAAAATGTTGTTTTGACAGATGCCAATGGCGGCACGTCAACAATATTGGCAACAGATGTTGCTGCAACCAATGGCGTCATCCACGTAATTGATACAGTGGTAACACCAGCTGGATAATCCATATCGCAAGAGAACCGGTCAATGGTGCAGCAGGGCTATAGCCGGTTCTTGCGAAATAATATGATAACAGGCCTGATATTGACGTGCCCATCACGTTGATGTCAGGCTTTTATCAATCCAATTTCTACCAAACGTTCGTGCAGATAGTCATCAGCCAAAATCGGTTCGGGGTAGCGATTGGGGTTATCTGCACTAATGCACTGGTCTAGCGTTTTGATGGGAAAATCTGACCGTAGGTGTAGAAAAAACGGCATGGAATAGCGGCTATGTCTGCTGCGTTCGGATGCGGGATTGATGACACGGTGCGTAGTTGATGGCAGGTGATGATTGGTCAGCCGTTGCAACATGTCACCAACATTGATGACTAAGGCCCCTTCGGGGGGGCTGGCATCGATCCACTCATTTTCACGCGTCAGCAATTGCAGGCCAGCCTCTTCCGCGCCCAAAAGAAGCGTAATCAAATTGATATCTTCATGCGCCCCGGCACGAATGGCCCCTTCGGGCGCATCTATGATCGGCGGATAATGCAGCAGGCGCAAAATGGAGTTACCATTATGGATGGCGCCATCGAACCAGTCGTCAGCCAAGCCAAGATAGAGCGCGATACGCGACAAAATGGTCGCACCCACTTGGTCAAGTGCAGCATAGAGTGCACTTAACGTTCCGCGAAAGCCTTGCGGTGCATCGGGCCAGATATTGGGCGGCATGGTCGCAGCATCGGGGTCATTTGGCGCGACATCACGGCCAACATGCCAAAACTCTTTCAGATCATGAACTTTGGCATCTTTGGCTATCTCCCGCCCAAAAGGGATATAGCCGCGCTGATTGCCCACCACCTTATCGGCATAAAGACGTTTTTCCGCTTCATCCTGTGCAAAAAAGGCCTGCGTCATCGCCCATCCGCGTGACACCAGATCAGGGTCCAACCCATGATCCGTCACCAGAGCAAAACCTGTTTGTTGAAAGCTCTTGCCTATAGCTTGGGCAAATTCGTCTGCTGGCTGGGCCAGAGATAATATAGGCAATTGGGTCATGACATGTTCCTAGGAATAAGGCTATACCGCCGCTTTAGTAGCAATACACAGTATAGATATTTGGAAAGGCGAAAGAAAGCGATGAGTGATGGAAAAAACTATTGGCTCATGAAATCAGAGCCCGATGAATATGGCTGGGATGATCTTATCGCCGAAGGTGAAGGTATATGGGATGGCGTAAAAAACGCGCAGGCCAGCAACAATATGAAGGCCATGACGCTGGGCGATCAGATATTTTTCTATCATTCACGTCAGGGTCTGGAAATTGTGGGGATTATGGAAGTCAGTGCTACGGCGATGCCAGACCCATTTGATGAAACCGGTCGCTGGATAGCCGTTAAGGTTAAGCCTGTGCGCAAGTTGGACAATGCTGTGACGCTAAAGGCCATGAAGCAGAATCCAAAACTCTCTGACCTAGCAATTATAAGGCAAACGCGTCTCTCTGTTGCGCCAGTGACACACGATCAATGGGCAGAGATATTGTCCATGTCCGCCAACAGTCAGTCATAATGACAGATAGTCCAGACTGGCCAAACATCATGCAGGCCGTGCATCACAGTGCCAAGCCGCATTTTGGCTCTGGCAAGGTTGCGGACTATATCCCTGCACTGGCCTGCATAGACCCGCATAAATTTGGCATGACTGTCGCGCTGGGCAATGGAGAAATGCATTGTATCGGTGATACGGATGAGGCGTTTTCGATGCAGAGTATATCGAAAATATTCACGCTGGCATTGGCGCTGCAAATTTATGGCGATGACCTCTGGAAGCGGGTTGGGAGAGAACCAAGCGGTTCAGCCTTTAACTCCATTGTTCAATTGGAGAGCGAAAAGGGCATTCCGCGCAACCCATTGATAAATGCAGGAGCGATAGTGACGACCAACCATCTGGTGCAGCATTATAGTGAGAATAGCGCGCATCCACAAGGTGCTGTTGGGCAGTTGCTGGCTTTGCTGCAGGATCAAGCGGGGGATAAGAGCATAGCAGTTGATGAAGCGGTCGCTTTGTCAGAAAGTGAGACGGGTTCCCGCAATCGTTCACTGGCGCATTTCATGTCGGGTTTTGGCGTTGTGCAGGGTGATATTGAAAGGACGCTATCAAGCTATTTCCGCCAATGCGCGGTTGCCATTAGCTGCCGGCAATTGGCGCGCGCAGCGCTGTTTCTGGCTTTTGACGGCTGTGATCCGGTCAGCGGCAAGCGTGTGCTTAGCTCGCGGCGCTGTCGCAGGATTAACGCCGTGATGATGATGAGCGGCCATTATGATAATAGCGGCGACTTTGCATATCGCATTGGTTTGCCCGGAAAATCCGGTGTCGGTGGCGGTATATTGGTGGTTGCGCCAGGCTATGGAACAGTTGCGACATGGTCACCGGGATTGAATGAGGCAGGCACCTCAATGGTCGGCGCCATCGCATTGGAGGAGCTGGTGCGGAAGACAGGTTGGTCGATATTCGTTTAACTGCCTAAACTCTTTTAATTTATTTGAATAAATTTTAATTGTTTGTTTGGATAAATTGCATTATATACTTCATATCCGCCCCTCGAAATTAGGTTCACTCAATCATTCAGAGTGTTACCGAAATCTTGGGGCTTTTTGGTTTTGGGAGAGCCAAAATGTTGCGTGAAATTGCAATCTTAGTAGATGGCGGCTTCTTCACTAAAAAATTAAGTCATCTTGTAGGTAAAAATATTGCCTTAACGCCACAGGATATTGCATATAAAGTCAGAGACTTATGTTGCAATCATGTTTATACACTAACTGACTGCGATCCAAAAAAGTGGCATAAGCATGTCTATCGTATTTTTATTACGATGCATACCCTTTCACTGGTCAAGCCCATCATCCTATTACGAACGAACCAATCAATTTTGGGAAAAGTGAAAGGGCTCAGAAGCAGTATGAAATTTTTGATTGTTTGAAAAAAGAGCGTAACCTTGCTCTTAGGTTGGGATATGTTAGTAAAATCAACGATTGGACATTAAGTGGTGATATATTAAAGAAATTGTTGCGATCAGCTAATAATATGAAATATTTAAGGTCTTTAGAACCAAATGCAGATGGTTCAATTACTATCCCTAGAGACGAGTATGAAGCACTTTTACCCAATTTAGATTACTGGCAACAGTTAGAGGATTGGATGGTAAAAATGGACCTCCGGCAAAAGGGGGTCGATATGAGGATCGGTTTGGATATAGCATCTTTGACACTCAAAAAGCTAGTCAAGACAATTGTGCTGGTGGCTGGTGATTCTGATTTCGTACCTGCTGCTAAATTGGCTCGTCGAGAAGGTATACAATTCATTCTAGATCCACTTTGGCAAAGCGTCAGCGACGATCTGTTTGAACATATAGACGGCTTACATTCTGGCCTGTCAAAGAGAGGTAATCGGCGAACAGTAAGACCCAGAAGAAGTTAAACGACAAATGTTAACGCGAGTCTTTCTCGTGTATAAATTTTATACTCATTATTATACCCAATAATTGATTGTAAATACCACCATCACTAACCTGAGCGATTGGCGGTTTTTGGTTTCTGCTTACTCCGGCGCGGAGGTTATTCTGTCGGCCGGCACAATGAACTCCAGACGAATGCCAGATGGCTCCCTGATCATCATATGGGTTGTTGGCCCTTCACCCAGAAATTCCGGTGCAAATTCGACAGTAACATTATCGAGCGCCAAAAAGCGCTCATGCAATGCGTTTAAAGTGTCAAGATCACGGACAGTGATCGCCATATGATGCAATCCGACATTGTTTTTCCGGTTGAAGGCGACGGCATTTTCCGGTTTTTCGGCTTGCCACAAAGTCACAAACATTTCGCCATTGGTGACAAATTTGGCAGGATAGTCTGGCCGTCCGCCAGCAGCTTGCCATCCCAATGTCTCAATGAAAAAGGCTGTTGATGCATCAAGGTCACTGACCGTCATGCCGATATGGTTCAGGCCCAAGGTTTCGCCCTCGCCAGAGGGTTGATCAGTCTGTGCTGCGTTATCGGAGACTATGTCGCTATTGCTGTCATCCGAGGTGGTGCCGTTACAAGCGGTTAGAACCAAAGCCATAGCACTGGCCAAGGCTAGATATGTTTTTGAAATTGTCATTCATTGCTTCCTAAAGCTGCTGACCCTCGCCCCGCCAGCGGTCAGATATTCCATATCGGTTTTAAGATGCAACAACCGAATGCCGGTGCGCGCCATTGCCTGTTCCAGCGCAGGAGCAAATTCATCGGTTTGCTCAATAGTCGCAGTCCATGCACCAAAGGCTTTGCCAAAAGTGGCAAAATCGGGGTTGCTGAGCTGTGTGCCGCTAGGGCGTGCAGGATAGTCACGTTCCTGGTGCATGCGGATTGTGCCATAGCCGCTATTGTCGATCACCAATATGAGCAGATTGGCGCCATGTTGCGCGGCGGTGGCTAATTCCTGACCGTTCATCAGAAAGTCGCCATCGCCAGCAACAGCCACCACATTGCGATCAGGAAAGCGCAGTGCAGCGGCTATAGCGGCAGGCACGCCATAGCCCATAGCGCCTGCTGTGGGGGCAAGCTGGCTTGGCATGGGGCCATAGGGCCAATAGCGGTGCCACCAACCGGAAAAATTACCAGCGCCGTTGCAAATAATCGTATCAGCCGGGCAGGATTGGCGCATTGCAGCGACACAGGCCCCCAGATCAAGTGCAGCGCCATTTTCTTGCAGGGCAGACCATTGCAGCCATTGCTGATGTGCTTCGACGCCATTTCCAAAACGGGGCAGAGCGTCATCCCAAAGAGCGGCTGTCTTGCAGAATTCTGGCATATCGGCGGCGATGGCAAGATCGGTGCGATAGACGCTGTTTAATTCATTAGGGTCTGGGTGAATATGGATCAGTTTTTGCCCCGGATGATCGGGCGATATCACCGTATAACCATCAGTTGTCGCTTCGCCTAAACGGGCGCCGATAGCCAAAATTAGATCAGCATGTTTTACGCGTTCTATCAGTTGGGGATTGGGTCCATAGCCCAAATTGCCGGCATAGACCGCGCTGTCATTAGGGAAAGCATCCTGACGCCGAAAGGCACAGGCTATGGGAAGGCCCATGGTTTCGGCAAAGGATTGCAAATGTTTGCCAGCCTCTTGCGTCCAGTCCGCGCCGCCAATGATTGCAATGGGGTTTTGGGCAGCACGCAGCATCGCCATCATCTGCTGCATAGCATCGGTGCAAACCGGCTGGGCAGGGCGCGTGACTTTTGGCCGGTCGGGGGTTGCCAGCCGATCACGCAGCATATCTTCGGGCAGGACCAGAACCACAGGCCCGGGCCGTCCGGATATAGCGGTCGCATAGGCCCGCGCGATATATTCAGGGATGCGCTGTGCATCATCAATGCGCGCGACCCATTTGGCCAATGGACCGAACATCTGCATGAAGTCGACTTCTTGAAAGCCTTCACGATCACGGTCACTGCGCGCAACATCGCCAATGAATAAGATCATGGGCTGCGAATCCTGATGCGCGACATGCACGCCGATACTGGCATTGGTGGCGCCCGGACCGCGGGTGACAAAGGCTATGCCCGGCTGGCCAGTCATGGCGCCATCAGCACAGGCCATAAATGATACCCCGCCTTCCTGCCTGCAAATCACGGTTTCTATTGCGTCGGTGCGATCATGCAGCGCATCCAGCACGGCCAGAAAACTCTCGCCAGGAACGGTGAATAGGCGATCACAGCCCTGAATGATCAATTGGTCGGCCAAAATTTCGCCGCCCGTTCTTTTTTTCCGTTCTGTCATCCGTGATGCACCGCTTTTGTTACCATATAGGCCATCAGCCCGTCCGGACCATCTTCAAGCCCATGGCCTGAATGTTTGACACCGCCAAAGGGCGCATCGCCGGGGGATACGGTTTGTGTGTTAATGCCAACCATGCCGGCCTCAATGGCATCACCCAATATGTTCGCGGTCTTGAGTGCACTGGTATAGGCATAGGCGGCCAATCCCAAGGGCAGGCGATTGGCTTGCTCAATAGCATCATCCAACGTGGCGAAAGGACGGATCGCAGCGACGGGTCCAAAAGGTTCTTCATTCATGATTTCAGCCTGTAGGGGCACATCGCTGATAACGGTGGGTTGATAGAAAAAACCGTTTTCTTGACCATGTCCGGCTAGCCGCTCGCCGCCAATATGCAGCTTCGCGCCAGCAGATGTTGCATTGCTGATCATCCGTTCCATTGTGTCGGGGCGGCGTTGATTAGCCAATGGCCCCATTTTGACATTGGGCGACATACCATTGCCAACATTGATCGCCTCTGTGCGCTCGGCAAAGCCTTTGACAAAGCGATCATAAATGCCCTGTTGAACATAAAAACGTGTTGGTGAGACGCACACCTGTCCCGCATTGCGAAACTTGCCAGCGACAAGAGCATCCAGCGTTGTCTCCAGATCGCAATCATCGAAAACCAGTACTGGCGCATGGCCGCCCAGCTCCATAGTGGTGCGTTTCAGGCCATCCGCAGCCAGCCGCATCAAATGCTTGCCGACAGGCACTGATCCGGTGAAGCTGACTTTGCGGATAATATCCGAAGCTATGAGATGCTCCGAGATATGCGCAGGGTTACCAAATACGATTTGTAAGACGCCGGAGGGCAGACCAGCATCAACAAGGCAGCGTATCATTTCAATCGCGCTGGCTGGTGTTTCCTCGGCGGGTTTCAGGATTATTGGGCACCCAGCCGCCAGTGCCGGAGCCAATTTGCGCGCTGGCGTGAACAGCGGGAAATTCCATGGACTAAACGCCGCTACTGGACCGACAGGCTGATATTTAACAAAGCTGTTTTGGCCAGTGGGGCGGACAAGAACGCGGCCATAGCAGCGCTTTGCTTCTTCAGCCATAATATCAAATTGCCTAGCTGCACCGATAACCTCGCCAACGCCTTGTGCCAAAGGCTTGCCCTGTTCCAACGTCATCAAATGGCCAATCATATCGGCCCGCTCGCGCATCAGATTTGCACCTTTGTGTAAGATGGCACCGCGCTGCTCGACCGGTGTTTCCCGCCAGACAGGCCATGCACGCTGCGCAGCATCCAATGCGCGGTCCAGATCATCATTGGTGGCCTTAGGCAGGCTGGATATTGCTTCGCCCGTTGCGGGGTTAGTCACGGCTATGGCATCGCGATTGCCAATATCAATCCATTCACCATCAATATGCAGTTGGAGGTTTTCAGGGTAGTTGGTCATGCATATGCATCCTTATTTCTTTTCTTTTATCCTAGACAGTTGCCCCTTGCGCGGCAATGATTGTGACAAAAGAAAGCAATATAATAATAATGGAGAGTGATGGCATGGAAATTCTGACACAAGGATTGCGTTTTCCCGAAGGGCCGGTGGTCATGGCCGACGGCTCCGTGATTGTGGTTGAGATTGCGGCGGGCTGTATCACGCGCATTGCCCCTGATGGCAGCAAGACGCTGGTGGCAGAAACAGGCGGCGGGCCAAATGGCGCGGCCATGGGGCCTGATGGTAAGCTATATGTCTGCAATAATGGCGGGTTTAATTATATCAATGGCGGCAGCGAAGATGCCCCTTTTCTGGTGCCGCATGGCCAGCCGGATGACTATTCCGGCGGACGTATTGAACGCGTAGACATTACAACGGGCACAGTAGAAATTTTGTATAAAGATGGAGATTTCGGCTGTGTATTGCGCGGCCCGAATGACATTGTTTTTGATGCGGATGGCGGCTTCTGGTTCACTGACCATGGCAAAAATCGCCCACGCGAGCGTGATGTTACTGGCGTATTTTATGCCAAGGCAGATGGCAGCATGTTGAAAGAGGTTATCTTCCCATCAGAAAATCCTAATGGCATTGGTCTGTCGCCCGATGGCAAGCGACTTTATGTGGCGGAAACCTATACGTGCAAATTATGGGCCTATGACATTGCCGCGCCGGGGGAAATCGCCTTCACACCTGGGCTATTGGGGCCGCAAGGGCAATTTCTATACAGTCCGGCAGGATATAAATATTTTGATTCTTTGGGTGTTGAGGAATGTGGCAATATCTGCGTTGCCACTATTGGTGAAGCAGGCATTAGCGTGATTTCTCCAGAGGGGGCGTTGGTAGAATTTGTGCCCATGATGGACCCATTCACCACCAACATCGCCTTTGGCGGAGATGATATGAAGACGGCCTATATCTGTCTGTCTGCCACCGGCCAACTCGTCAAAATGAACTGGAGCCGCGCCGGACTAAGGTTGGAAAGTTAATGCCTATCACCACTATTATCTTTGATTTTGGCGGGGTTATTACGTCCTCCCCTTTTGAAGCATTTAACCGGCTGGAGGCGGAGCGCGGTGTGCCGCTAAATAGTGTGCGGCGGGTCAACAGCACCAACCCGGACGATAATGCCTGGGCGCGTTTTGAGCGAGCTGAGATTGATGCGGCGGCTTTCGATACTGCCTTTACTGCTGAAGCTGAAGCGCTAGGCATAAAAGGATTAAGCGGCGCAGATGTGCTGGCCTGTCTGGCGGGTGATGTGCGCTCTGCCATGGTGGCTAAGCTGGATGATCTCAAAGCGGCGGGTTACACGGTCGCCTGTATCACCAACAATGTGCCGGCAGGTAAGGGCTCTGGCCTGAAAGGTTCCGGCATGGCGATGACGCAGGAACAAGCGAGCGAAATTGCGGCGATCATGGCGCGTTTTGACCATGTCATAGAAAGCAGCAAGGTAGGACTGCGCAAGCCTGACCCGCGTATTTATGAAATGATGTGTGAGGCGCTGGATGTCACGCCGGAGCAGTGCATCTATCTTGATGATTTAGGTATCAACTGCAAACCAGCAGCAGCCCTTGGCATGACCGCGATCAAAGTTACCAGCGGGGAGCAGGCTTTGACCGATCTTGAACAGGCATTGGCTGGATAGGCTTCAGAACAAAGCCGTTTATGAGCGAATTGTGCGACGCTGCGACCCTGATTGACACTATTTCGTCAGCGGACCGCCAAGCAGACGACACTGCCAATATTCAGTGAAGAAAATATTGTTCGGGTCATATTGCGCGCGCAGGGCCAGAAAATCGTCAAAATGGGGCAACATTTTCCTGTAATGCTCAGCCCAGAACGGGAAATCATAAGCTGGGATAAACTTGCCCCAATGTAGGCGAAATGGGATGTTGTTGGACAGGAACAGATCCCAATATTGCTGGAAAAAGCCCTGTTTTTCGTTGGGTGTTTTCTCATTATTGCGGAACCAATATACGTCAAAACGGATGACGCCGTCCTTAAACTCGTCATTGCCATCTGTATAGGCCGCACTCATCCAATTGCTACTGGGCGCACCACCATAGACTTCCGTTGAATAATAACCAGTTGCCGCGCTGCCGCCCTTGGTGAACATATCTTGCATCAAATTCATACATTGCTGAGCGTAAGAGATAGGCACCCATATTTCGGTGAACTCTGTGCCCAGCAGAACATCATCTGCCGTGTTATCCATGGGTAGGCTGCGCCAATAATAATCATTAAAAGTGGTCGGCGGATTACCCTTTGTCATCGACTCAAAGACTGGCATCAAAACCGGGAAGAGCGCGTGTAATATGCCAGGGAAAAGTGCAAAAATAAGCACAGGAATGAACAATATAGCTGCCACCAGCAGGATGATGATTGTAGAACCCAATCCGGCCAGTAAGCGGCCAACTTTCTGTGACCATAGCTCGGTCAAAAGATGCTGAGCGTGGAAGAAACTTGGAGCTAAGACCTGCAAGATGCGTGTGACGCCGTGATTGCCCAATAGGGTGAAAAACACGCTGGCCAACAGTTCTTCAAGTAACCCAAACAGGCTTTCTGGAAATTGCATATAAGGGACTGGTGGCTTCCCGCCGGGAGTGCTGACCGGTGCGCGATCGGCTTTCCAGATCACGGCCCGTTCGGCCCCCTTTTGTGGCCACCATACAAAACGGGTATAGGGCGTTTCCCGCAAATATTGCTCTAGCGATGGTTTGCCATCTTTCCCCGGCCCAAACATATCTATCGGGCAGGCCTCATCACTGGGCTGGGCATCAAGCACCATCTGGGTTGTTACCTCGGTGCCTGCAACATTATACATTGGCACCAATTGTAGCCGTACCTTGGTAACAATACCATAAAGGCCCATGGATACAGAAACAGCAGGGAAGTGGGGGTCACCCGCTTCAACCCAACGGGCCGTTCCAGTGCCGTCTATAATGTACCAAGCGACGATATTATCGAAAGAATATTGGGTTGATCCGCCTGCTGAACCAGTCAGCGCAAAGCCGCTTACTGTCTGGTGCGTAATGCCGCCCAGATCATTTACCGCCCAGCCTTTTTGCGCGATTTGGTAGAGCAGACTATTCTCTAGCGTGGATATGCCTTCAGCATCATATGGGTCGTTGCCCAAATGCATGCCTGCCCCTGCTTCAATAATACCCTTTTCCTCATCGATCCATTCCAGATCACCGAATTTCACTAAAGACAGATTCAAATCATCGCTATCCGGCGCTTTGCGCACGCTGACTTTATTTGTGGGGTTGCCATCAACAGGGTCGGTATAGATACTCCACGCCATGGAGTGTGACGCGCCGCGCACACGGATTTGCCGTTGTTCACTAACGGCATATTGTATCAGGCTAATGACCTCAGCCTCAGTGGATGGGCGGTAAAAGCCGTCAGCGTCTTTGGTAACCGTCAAATCACTATGTATAGTCATTTCATCCCCCCATTTCATATTGTTCTTAGGCGAATAGGCGGGACGGTTCTTGGCTGTACGTCCAAAATGGCTTTGGCCCGGACTATGTCCAGAAATTGCTCGCATTATTATGTGCCCCGTTTCGCATGCCCTACTGCTTGCAAAGCAGTGTAACAGGGAATTTCAGAGCAAGATTGCATGTTCTCGACAGTTTGGAATGCTTTTAACCATTCTAACTGCATAATTGCTGTGCGAATCTGGATTGTTTTGATGTTTTGCTAAGCTGGTGACACACATCGCATACCGTTATAGGTGCTGATGACGAATCAATCGCATAAGGAGCAACCACCCCATGCAAAAAATCTATAGTGATGCCAAATCCGCGCTGGAGGGATTATTGTTTGACGGCATGGATATTTGTGCAGGTGGTTTCGGCCTATGCGGTATTCCAGAGCGGTTGATTGACGCCATTCGCGATAGCGGGGTGAAGGATTTGACCATAGCGTCAAACAATGCCGGTATTGATGGCGAAGGACTGGGCAAATTGCTGCGCACACGGCAGGTCAAAAAGATGATCTCTTCCTATGTCGGCGAAAATAAAGAATTTGAACGGCAATATCTTGCTGGTGAGCTGGAAGTTGAATTTTGCCCGCAAGGCACTCTGGCCGAGCGTTGCCGCGCTGGTGGTGCTGGAATTCCCGGCTTCTACACCAAAACGGGCGTTGGTACGCAAGTTGCTGAGGGCAAAGAACATAAGGATTTTGCCAATAAAGACGGGGTCAATGAAACCTATATATTGGAACGCGGCATTTTCGCTGATCTGTGTATTGTCAAAGGCTGGAAAGCCGACAAAGCAGGCAATCTGATATTCCGCAAAACCGCGCGTAATTTCAACGCGCCCATGGCAACAGCGGGAAAAATCTGCGTTGCCGAAGTGGAAGAGATTGTTGAGGTGGGAGAGCTGGACCCTGATGCTATCCACCTGCCAAGCATCTATGTGAAGCGCCTGATCAGCGGCGCGCCCTATGATAAGAAGATTGAGTTCAAAACGGTGCGCGAAGCGGCCTAAGACCTTGCCACGACTAACCGTCCTCTTGGCACCAATCGCCTTTTTCAGCTTGCTGAGCGGCTGTGTTGCGTTGGCGATTCCGATCGTCGCTGCTGGTGCCATTGGTAAGACAAGCATAGACCGTGCGCGTGAAAAAGCGGGTCTTATCGCAGTGACCTCCGAACAGAGTGAACCCATTGTAACAGTAGGTAATGCGGATGCCGAAAATGTTACGGATGAGCCGGCAGCAACCGATGTGGCACTGCGCTCGCCAAAAGGGGAACTGCGTCTATCCGACATATTGGCATCGCCGCCAGGGGCCGAGCGAGACAATAGGCTGCCCTCTTTGGCGACTCCTTATGAGCGTTTCCTTTCGGTCAGTCTTGAGCGTCAACGGTTATGGGATGAAGGCCAATGGGATCAGTCTGCTGTGCTTGTTCCGCGCGTGTCGCTTGTTAGCCCGAAAAGCATGACCTGTCAGGATTTGCCACCGGCGGTCATTATTGATGTTGATCGAGGTTCCTCTGACAAAGCCGAAGCTGCACCATTTAGATTCTCTGCGCCTGGCTTGCCAGCTATATTGACGCAATTGCGGGAGGCGGAAATCACTGTCATCTGGCTTTCTGCACGGCCAGCAGAGCAGGCATTGACGATTATTCAGGAATTAAAAGCCAACAATCTTTTGCCAGAAGGTGAAAGTGATTTTGTCTCACTCAATCGCAGCACGGATGATCGCAAGCAATTGCGGCGATGGGCCGCTGCGGAGATTTATTGTATTTTGGCAACTTTGGGCGATGCCCGCGGCGACTTTGATGAACTCTATGACTATCTGCTCGACCCTGATTTTGCGGTCGCGCTAGAACGCAATTTTAACAATGGCTGGTTTCTGGTCACGGATGAACCTCAAAGCAGGGATGGACAAGACGAAGCGCAGTCTGCCGATGCAAGCGGCCGCAGCAAAAGATCAGAATTTTTCAATCTCCAACCAAATGTTATTGATACAGATAACGCCCCTGATGAAACGCTGACACCTGATGAGAAAGAGGACGATAATGGCTAGTGACACCCCCGGCTGGGACCGCAACCAAATGGCAGCACGCGCAGCGCAGGAGCTGCAAGATGGCTATTATGTCAATCTGGGCATTGGTATCCCCACGCTCGTTGCCAATCATATTCCTGATGGTGTTGAAGTGACATTACAAAGTGAAAATGGCATGCTGGGCATTGGGCCTTTCCCGATAGATGGAGAGGAAGATCCCGATCTGATCAATGCTGGCAAACAGACAATCAGTGAATTGCCGCAATCGGTATATTTCAGCTCATCAGATAGTTTTGCCATGATCCGCGGCGGGCATATTGATTTGACCGTATTGGGCGCAATGGAAGTTGCGGAAAATGGCGATATCGCCAATTGGATGATCCCGGGTAAAATGATCAAAGGCATGGGCGGCGCGATGGACTTGGTTGCTGGCGTTAAGAAAATTATCGTGGTGATGGACCATAATGCCAAAAATGGCAGCGCCAAATTTATTCCCGAATGCACATTGCCGCTAACTGGCAAGAATGTCGTGGACATGATTATCACCAATTTGGGCGTTTTCCACCGCCCTGATCATGACAGCACATTCCGGCTTATTGAGCTTGCACCGAGCGTTACAGCTGATGACGTGGCTGCCAAAACCACTGCCCGGTTTGATATCGCGATATGACAAATTCGACCGGTCGTTTATCGGTATCTGGAAAAGCTGGGCTTATCTTCAAATGGAGACGCTTTGAATATCGAGTTGGGCTGGAGTTAAGAGCGCTACTTAGAGCCAGAGAGCCTATAAGGCGTTCTAATCTACGCTGTTTATCATGCCTGATAAAATATCAGGCGCTGCGCACGTTTTTCAAAAACTCTCCGGCCTGATGCCGCAAAAGATCCGCCTGCTTATCCAATTGATTGGCAGAATTGACGACTTGTTGCGCAGTGTCGCCTGTTTTAGCCGACATCTCGCTTACCAGATGGACATTATGGCTCACCGCTTCGGTATTTTGTGCCGCAATATCGATGCTATAGCCCATATCCTGACCGGCAGCGGATTGTTGATCGACCGCAGTCGCTATGGAAAGGGCGGTTAATTCCAGCTCGTTGATCTCACCAACAATCTCTTTCAACGCGCCTACGCCAGCAGAAGAACTGCTCTGAATGGCTTTAATTTGCTGGTCGATCTCTTGGGTTGCCCGGCTGGTTTGTTCGGCCAAATCTTTTACTTCAGATGCCACAACGGCAAAGCCTTTGCCTGCTTCGCCGCTACGTGCGGCTTCGATTGCGGCATTAAGGGCAAGCATATTTGTCCGCTTGGCAATGTTGGAAATCATTTCGGCAATACCGCCAACATGCGATGCCGTTTCATCCAATGCCAAAATTGTATGATTGGCGCGCTCGGCTACATCATTCGCGCTTCGGGCGCGTTCTGCAGATACTTTGGCTTTGTTGCTGATTTCATTTATCGACATCATAAATTCGTCACTGGCAGCCGCAGCACCCGTAACCCCGCTTGAAGCCTCTTTCAGGCGTTCTGCTGCTAATTTACTCTCGTCCGAAGAGCGCTGTGTATTGTCGGCCATCACCGTTGCAGCCGATTGTAGCTGCCTAGTGGCCTGACTGACCTCATTGGCAACATTGCCCACTGTTTGCTCAAATTTATCGGCAAGCATTTGCAGTGTGCGCGCCTGATTTGTGCGTTCTTGTTGAAGGTCTTTTTGTGCCTGTAATTCCGCAGTGGCTTTGGTTGCTATTTCTTGCTGTACCTCAATCAATTTGACGGAACGTTCCTGCAACATGCTGAGTGAACGGGCCATGGCGCCAATCTCATCCCCCCGTTCTGTCTCTGGTATATCCTGTCCGGTTTCGCCTTCGACCAGTCTTAAGCTGACATCGCTAATATGGCTGATCGGCAGTAGAATATGTTTTGCGATGAAATTCTGTCCTACCAGGACCAGCGCCAGAGCGAATATGGCGATCACAATCATTATGATGATGAGCAGCTGGATTTCCCACACTCCGGTCGTTGATATTTCTTCGACACGCCGTGATGCATTATCGCCCAGGGCTTGAATTTTGTGAATGACAGTATCTATCGCATCATAGCGTGGCCCTAAAAAGCTCTCTTGCTCAACAATATCGCGTGGTGCACTTTTGACTTCTATCAAGCTTTGCTCAATGCCTTGCAGACCGGTTTGAATATCATCAATAGCGATGATGTAAGCCGTATCGACTGATATTGCGGCTGCCTCTAACTGGGATGCTAGGTTAATTGTCTCGCGCGCCTGAGAGATTGATAAATCGATTATTTCTGCATCAAATCCCCGTGCGCGATACGCGCCCATATTGTCTTTGGATTCATGGATGAGCTGGTCAGTCTTCGCAATAAGAAAGGCAAATTCTGTTAAATCTGCGGTTCTGCTGACACGCTGTTCGGTGCGTATAAAGCCCAAAGCTGCGGCAAGACCCAGCAAGATGACCAACAAGGCCGAAAGGCGAAAGATTCTGCTAGACCTAACTGAGATTGATTGTCCGGCTATAGCAGAGAAAGCTCCCAACATTCTTTTAAAGAAAGCTGGTTTTTGATCTGTTTGGTACAAATCTATTTCATGCCCCTGCATCATTACGTCCTCGTTCCCACTCACCCATTACCGATATGGCGCTTGCAGCCTGTCCAAATTCATATCTGGATAGTCTGTGCTTAGAAACCAAAGTCTAAAACATAGTTAATATTTCTTAGCTTGAACTGATATTGGTACGATCCATATGGATGATTTCTGCAAAAACTGATCGCACTTTGTAGTGACGATGTTTCGAACGATGAGCCAAATTTACGGCGAATCTAAAATTAAAAAATTAGATAACTCTGATCAATAAAAACATATTTTTTACAGCATCCGAGCCACTATATTCTTACTATAAAAAAATAAAACTCTCTCGAATGAAAAAGGCTTATGTCATGCACACGACAAAAAATATGCTTCCTGATAACAGTCGCCGAGCGGTAATCGACATTCTGCAAACGCACTTGGCAGCCAGTCTTGATCTGGCGAGTCAAGCCAAACAGGCGCATTGGAATATTAAAGGCACCAGCTTTATTGCGCTGCATGAACTGTTTGACACTATTCACACTGAGACGATGGGTCAGGCGGATATGTTGGCAGAGAGGCTCGTAACCTTAGGTGGCCAGACAAAGGCGACAATCCGCGCCGCAGCCGCGCAGACTGGCCTTACCGAATATCCTCTGGACGCTAGCGATCAGGCGGAGCATGTGGAGGCATTGTCATCTGCTTTGGCTGAATTTGGCGGCGCTGTTAGAAAAGCAATTGGTGAAGCGGAAGATATTGGTGATGCCGTCACAGCTGATCTGCTAACAGAGATTACACGTGCGGTTGACAAGTCATTATGGTTTGTTGAGGCACATCGTTAGGCCTTTTCAAACTTGAATAGCGAGCATTACCTATCTTCGGTAAGTCTGCCATAAAGTTCTGGCCGGCGATCACGGAAAAAGCCCATGCCCGCGCGGAACAGACGTGCGGCCTCTAGGTCAATGCTTGCTATTAATATACCATCTTCATTATCGCCATATTCGGCGATCAGATCACCACGCTCATTGGTGATAAAGCTATGACCATAATAGCTTTGATGATTGCCCGCAGCATCGGTCTCACGCCCAACACGGTTGCTGGCAATTACCGGCATGGCATTGGCCGCAGCGTGGCCCTGCATCACACGCCGCCACATATCGGCGGTGTTGAGCGCTGCATCATAGGGTTCTGAGCCAATGGCCGTGGGGTAGAGCAGCAATTCGGCGCCCATGAGGGCCATTGCGCGGGCACATTCCGGATACCATTGGTCCCAGCAAATACCGACGCCGATGCGAGTGCCTTTTACATCCCAGACTTTGAAACCGCTATTGCCAGGACGGAAATAAAATTTCTCTTCATAGCCCGGCCCATCAGGGATATGGCTTTTGCGATAAACGCCCAGTATTTCGCCATTATCATCAATCATCGCCAGAGAATTATAATGGTGATGGCCATCGCGTTCAAAAAAGCTGGTGGGGATGGCTACCTTGAGTTGTTTTGCCAGCTTTTGCATGGCGCGCACCGAAGGATGATCTGCGGTCGGTGCAGCCAGAGCAAAAAGTGCTTCATCTTCAATGGTGCAAAAATAAGGGCCACTGAACAATTCAGGTGGCAAAATTATCTCTGCGCCTCTTTCCGCAGCCGCAACCACCATATCGCTGACAGCAGCAATATTCTGCACAGAGCCGCCCGCAAGTGGCAATTGCATCGCAGCTATGGTGATTGCATGCATGGGTATAAACCTATGGGTTTATTCGGCTGCGTCGCCTTGTTCTGCCAATTTGAAGAGCAAAGTCATACGGTCACTCTCGCCAATCGCGTCATATTTTTCTTTGCTATCCTCGCCTTCGGCATAGTTAGGGGGCAAAGTCCACACACCATTTTCATAGTCGGTGGTGTCATTAGGGTTGGCATTAACTTCGCTCTCAGCGACCAGTTCAAAACCGTGCTTTTCCATAAAGGCAACAAGTGCAGCCTGTTTTATATAACCTTTATTGCCATCGGCACTTTCATCCGAAGCATCAGCTTTTGCACGGTGCTGAACGATACCGATCATGCCGTCCGGCTTCAGCGCCGATTTCATCGCTTCGATTTCAGCATCGGCAATGCCCCAGCGCAGCAGATTGTGCATCATTCTGAAAATCACAACGCGATCAACCTTACCGTTAAGATCATCAGGCAAAGCATTGGAGAAATAGAAAGGGAGTTTTTCAGCTGGAATGCCTATGCTTTCACTTTGTGTCTCGGCAAAAGCCTCACCGCTGGCGCGCACACGTTCAACAAATTCAGGGCCAATACTGGCTGCTGCTTCCGGTGGGAAGCCTACGCCGATATAATTGCCGTTTTCAGCCAAATAGGGGGCCAATATACGGGTGTACCAACCGCCACCTGGCGCATAATCAATCACTGTTTGGTCAGGCTTTACATCAAAGAAGTTCAGCGTTTGCTTTGGGTTACGGAAGGTATCACGCGCACGATCATCTGCGCGAAGGTCCGCCGCCAAAACGCTATCCAATGCGGCTATATGCGCGGCCTCTTCTTTTGCAATGTCGTTTCCGTCTTCTGAAACATCAACCGGTGTACATGCCATCAGGCTGGTCGCGGTCAATAGTGCCAATAAAGCTGCTTTGGTCATATTCATTCTTTCATTGAGCATAGTTCGATTTGGGGGAGGTTTGAGGGCGATGCTTAGTTCGCTTTGCGGAAGAGCAGGGTCATGCGGTCGCTTTCGCCAATCGCTTCATATTGCGCGCGGTTCTCATCACCATAACGCAAAATTGGCGGCAATGTCCAAACACCGCCATCCCAATTGGCGGGGTCTTTTGGGTTGGCATTGACTTCGGACGTACCAACCAGTTCAAAGCCGTGCAGTTCAAACAAAGCGATGACTTGTGTTTGTTTGAGATAACCGCGGGTACCATGGCTTATTTCCCACGGGGCATCGGCTTTGGCGCGATGTTGCACCACACCCACCATGCCGTCATCCTTTAGCAGTCCGCGCACTGCGCGCAGTTCAGCATCGGCACGATTGCCATTCAGCAACCCGTGCATAGAACGGAAGATCACAACGCGGTCGACTTGACCGGCAACATCTTCTGGAACTTCATCACTTTCAAATGCAGTGATTTTTTCAACTGGCATCCCGGTCCATTCGGCTGCTGCTTCTGGGAAGCGCTCAGTCCAGCCTTTGGTCCGTGCTTCGCTGGCGCGGTCACGATAGATGCGGGCATCACTGTCACCATTCATAGCCAGATAGCGCCCGCTTGACGCGAGATAAGGCACCAATAGCCGCGTGTACCAACCGCCACCGGGCGCATATTCCACCACAGTATGTTCTGGCTTAACCTGAAAAAAGTTGAGCGTCTCGGCCGGATGACGGAAAGCGTCACGCGCACGGTCTTCATCGCGCGTTTCCGATGCCAAGGCCGTCTCAAGGGCTGAATTTGCATTTTGGGCCAGAACGGGTGCGGCAACGATAACAGCAGCGCCGGTTAGAAGGGCGATAAGTGATTTCATCAGAAATGTCCTTTTACGCAGGGGAAGGTTAAGTGCCTCTATAAGCGCAAAACCGCTCGCGCTCAAATAGCAATATGCATATCAATAGGCACTAATATCATTCTGCTGCTTGATTGACATATTCGGGCAAAGGCTCGGGGCGCGGATAAAGCTCATCCATAGGCACTGATCTGCCGTTAGTCTGAACGATACGCACATGTTTGCGGCGTAATTTGCGCGGCTCATCTACGCCGCAGCTATGCGCGATTGTTTCAACCTCATGCACCAGATTTTTGCAGTAATTGGCCACTTTTACTTTTTTGTCCTGTGGGTCCAGACCGCGCTGCAGTCGTGGATCGTGGGTCGTAATGCCGGTCGGGCATGTGTTTTTGTTGCATTTCAGCGCCTGAATACATCCCAATGAGAACATGAACCCGCGAGCACTGACCACAAAGTCGGCACCGGTACATAAAGTCCATGCCACATCCGCAGGGGTGATGCGCTTACCAGAAGCAATGATTTTGATCCGGTCGCGTAATCCATAGCGGTGGAATATGTCTGACAACATGGGCAGGCTTTCATCAATCTGTAGACCGACATTGTCCATCAAAGGCATGGGTGCGGCGCCTGTGCCGCCATCACCGCTGTCTAATGTAAAGAAATCGGGCGCTGATTCTATACCGCGCTTATGTATGGCTTCGCACAGGTCTTCGATCCAGCCATAGGCCCCTAGAACGGCCTTTACACCGGTTGGTTTGCCCGTGATTTTGCGAACATGGGCGATGAAGTCCAGCAAATCGTCTATACTGTCAATTTCAGGGTGGCGATTGGGTGAGATGGAGGATTCACCTTCTGTAATCCCGCGGACTTCGGCGATGATTTTCGTCACTTTTGCACCGGGTAGTATTCCACCCTTGCCGGGCTTTGCGCCTTGCGACAATTTTATCTCGAACATGCGTACTTGCTTATGATCCGCCACTTTGCGTAGTTTATCGTCATTCAGCGATCCATCATCATTACGGACGCCATATTTGGCTGTACCGATTTGAAAGACAATGTCGCACCCGCCTTCAAGATGATAGGGGGAGAGTGCACCTTCGCCAGTGTTCATCCAGCATCCGGCCATTTTTGCGCCATGTGCCAAAGCCTGCACAGCAGGGACCGAGAGCGCGCCAAAGCTCATGCCAGAAATATTGAACAGGCTGGGCGCTTCATAAGGTTTTGCGCAATATGGCCCTATGGTCATCTTCGACGTTTTTGCGGCATCCTGTTCAAGAGTGGGGAAGGGGCAGTTAACAAAAATCGGCGTGCCAATTGGGTCAAGATTTTTGGTGGAGCCAAAGGCAACAGTATTGCTTTCGCCTTTTGCAGCGCGAGCAACCCAGTCACGCTCTGCGCGATTAAATGGCATTTCTTCGCGGTCCATAGCGAAAAAATATTGCCGGAAAAACTCGCCCAGTTCGGAGAAGATTTTGCGGAACCGTCCTATGACCGGATAGTTGCGACGAACTGCATCCTGATTTTGTGTGATATCAATGATGAACATCACCACAATCGCAATCAGGGCCAAGCCAATCGCAAAAACAAACATATAGGTTAGCGTGCTAAGAACGCTGAGAATATTACTGGCCATCAATTTTCCTTATTAGGTTTGTAGCTCGAAAGGATATTTGCATTAATGCGATAGACTGTTGCTGCACCCTAGGTCCAATATTGTTGCGTAATCAAAACTATCACTCTTTGTTATGCCATATTACTGTATCGGCGCAGGCAATGGCTGGCTGGCGCAATGTAAGCTGCCGCCGCCCCGTAAAATGCCTATTGATGGGATAGGAATGATCGCACGTTTCGGGAACAGGTTTACTAATGCTTGACTGGCAATGTCATCAAATGGCGTCTGATAAATCGGCAGGAAAACCGCACGATTGCCGATGACAAAATTCATATGGCTGGCAGGCGTGACCTCGCCATTAGACATGACAAGACCGGGCGAGGGGATCAATGTGGTGGTAATGCCAGCGGCTTCCGCGCGGCGAAGAGCATCGGCATAGATATAGGCATTAGGGTCATCATTACCGGACGGGCTGGCCAGAGCCAAAACGCCCGGCGCGACCCAACGGGCCAGATTGTCGACATGCCCGTCTGTATGATCATTCACAAGGCCATCACCCAGCCATAATAGATCATTGATGCCCAATGCGCTGGCCAAGCGTTTTTCGATATTGGGTTTTAACAGTTTCGGATTGCGATTGGGGTTCAGCAGGCATTGTTCCGTCGTAACGCCTCGCCCATGGCCGTCCACGTCAATTGCGCCGCCTTCTAATATCCAATCATGCTGCACAATGGGCAGATTGGCTGCATCGGCCAAGTGACGGCCAATTTCTGTGTCACCGGCCATTTCATATTTTCCGCCCCAGCCATTAAAGCGGAACAGTTGCGCGAGACGCACCCTTTTATCGTCTGCGCCAATTGTCACGAGCGGTCCGGTATCGCGCAGCCATATATCGCCATAGGGATGGACCGCAATAGGCACAGCATCCTGGGTCAAACTGCGCGCCAATTGTGCATTTTCTGCATTGCGGCAGACAAGTTGCACAGGCTCACCATGTTGCAATGCGAGTAAGGCGAAGCGTGCAATCTCTTCTTGCGCTGCGGCTATATGGCCTTGCCATTCTTCATCGTCATGGGGAAAGCCGATCCATAACAGATCATGCTTTTCCCACTCTGCCGGCATTTTTTGACTGGCAGATGCTGCTTCGATCATAGGCCAGACTTCGTAATCATTGCCAGACTATTGATGCCGGACGAAAAAAGATCGGATCAGAAAAAGGCGGACTCAAAATATTTTATTCAGCGCCAGCGCGGCTCTTGTCACGGGTTTCCTTAAACTCGTCACCTTCAACCCAATTGGGCCAACTTTTGGTTTGGGCCAGCATCCGGCCAAGGCGATAGAAAAGTTGCAGGTCCGCAGCGACGCCATCCCAATTCCAGTTAGGATCATATTCGTCTTTTGGCCCGTGATAGCGGTTTTTCGTATAATCCTCGGCAATTGCGGCACCAGCCTCTTTGCCGCCATCGATCAAATCTTCGCCGCCATCAACATAGAGCATGGGCACACCCAATTTGGCGAAGCTGAAATGGTCAGAGCGGTAGTAAAAGCCTTTTTCCGGCGTCGATTCCGGTGTTGCAGTTCGATCAACCGATTTCAGCGCTGCGGCCAGAAAGTCATCGAGCTGCGATTTGCCGCCGCCAACAACGGTCACATCCTTGGCAGGACCTGCAATAAGGAATGCATCCATATTCACCCCGCCAGCAGTTTGCGCGAGCGGATAGATGGGGTTTTCAGCATAGAATTTGGAACCTAACAGCCCTGATTCTTCAGCGGTCACTGCCAAGAATATAATGGTCCGTTCCGTTGCGCCAGCTTTTGCATGGGCTTCGGCCAATGCGACCAAGGCCGCTGTGCCAGTGGCGTTATCCACGGCACCATTGCAGATATTGTCGCCATCAGGTGCTGGCTTGCAGATGCCGAGATGGTCCCAATGTGCTGTGTAGATCACATATTCGTCTGGCCGTTCGGTTCCAGGCAATATGCCGATAACATTTTTTGAATTGCTTTTCGAAATGGAGTTTTCAAAAGATACTTCGGCTTTCAGGTCGAGCGCTTTTGCTTTGAACCCTTTGGTTTTTGCTTCAGCCATTTCTGCTTCTAGATCCAGACCGGCTTTGGCCATGATAGCGGCTGCAACATCTTTTTGTATCCAGCCATTAGCCCCTGTCTGGTCTGCGCCGCCATTGGATGTCTGCGCATAATATTGTGGTCCGCTCCAGCTTGATTCCACAACATTCCAGCCATAAGCCGCAGGGAATTCATCATGAACGATCAAGGCCATTGCTGCACCCTGACGTGCGGCTTCTTCATATTTATAGGACCAGCGGCCATAATAGGTCATAGCCCGTCCGCCAAAGTCTCCTTCAAGGCCTTCCGTTTCATAATCAGGATCATTGACCAATATGATAACGGTTTTGCCTTTGACATCTACGCCTTCATAATCGTTCCATCCGCGCTCTGGAGCGTTGATGCCATAACCGACAAAGACAATATCACTGTTCGCGATCGAGGTCTTGGCCTGCTCTTGATATGTCCCGACAACCATCTCGGGGCCATATTTATAAGATAGCGTATCGCCTTCACCGCCGCTAATCACCAGTGGAGACACTTTATCCGCTGTGATTTCGACCAAAGGAACATCTTGAAACCAGCTTTCGCCATTTCCGGGTTGTAATCCGGCTGCTTCAAATTTCTCAGTCAATAAAGCGAGTGTTTTCTCTTCGCCAATGGTGCTGGGCGCGCGGCCTTGAAACGCATCGGAAGACAATTCTTCGGTAATGGTTTTCATGGTCTCCATGGAAATATCACCGGCTTCGACCTCCGGAATGTCCATGGCTTCATTCTCGTCACTAAACGAAACATAGCATCCCGTTAGTAATATCGAAGCCAGTCCAGCTACAGCTATTGACCAAGTTTTGACCATTATCATGTCTCCATTTATTCAAGGCACTTGCCTCTTTGCACAGCGATTTGCCAGAAGACGACCATGGGCACAAGTGTGTAAGGTTGATCAAATTGTGTAATGCTTTGCGGCTCATTGAAAGATCAACTCAGGAAGCATTGATATCAGTGAATATCCAACCGTCAAAAATGGTTGCTAGGGTGATATAGCGATGGTAGTAGCGAACAAGATTAAAAGCCTTTAATTCCTTGTATTGCAATATAATTTTGTCTTGAGGTTGCAGTCTGGCCATCCAATTATGACGAGCTGTTGCGTAAAACGGCTGTCATGGCGTGAAAATGGCTTTGGGTAATAAAGGCCAATGTAAATGGCTATGTATCAGCTTTTGACGCTCTTATTTGAGCAATATTAAACGGCAGAGAGGCTTTTTTGGACGCAGAAAAAACATCCCTGCCTGATAGTGAGTTCAAGGCTTTGTTGACGGATGTGGTTCCGCACCTGCGTGCCTATGCGCGCTCTCTTTCCGGCAATCGCGATTTTTCTGATGATCTGGTGCAAGAGGCATTGCTCAAGGCCTGGGCCGCGCGGCAGAGATTTGAAGCAGGCACCAATATGCGGGCCTGGACTTTCATCATTTTGCGCAATGTCTTTTTATCACAAATGCGGCGCAACAAATTTGTTGGCGATTGGGATGAGTTAACCAGCGACCGTGTGCTCAGCATGTCAGGCCAGCAAGATGACCAGATTAACCTTGCCGATGTGCAAAGGGGGCTAAACGCTCTGCCAGCTGCGCAGCGTGAAGCGCTAATATTGGTTGGTGCGGGCGGTTTTTCTTATGAGGAGGCAGCAGAAATTTGCGATGTCGCTATTGGCACCATTAAGAGCCGAGTGGCGAGAGCGCGAACGGCACTCGAAAAACTTTTGGAAAGCGATGATAAGGACAGTCTGGCCAATGCGTCGCAGCGCGGTGACAGTCCGCTTAGCGATCTTATGAATGATCTTGACAATTTGAGCGATGGGCAGTCTGCGAATGGCCCGGGCGGGGCCAAGAGCATATAAGATGCTTTTGCTAAGGGTATAAAGAATGCCGTCACCAATGTCGCAAACGCCAATTGCTGTGTCTGACATGCCCAAGGTGATTAACCGGGCACACCGATATTCGCCATTTCTGCGCCGGGCTATAGACAATCTTCCCGATATTTCTGCATTGCTGGCAGATGGTGATATTCAGGGTGCGATTGCGGCGTCTCACATATTGGGCAAAAGTGAGAGCATAGATATAGCATTGCGACAACAGCGCACTGCGCTCAGCCTGTCGCTGGCGATAGCTGACCTTTCCGGGCATATGTCGTTTTCGCAAGTGACGCAGCATTTATCGGACTTCGCCGATGGCGCCATCGATCAGGCGCTGCAGGATCTCTTCCGGCGGCGCTATGATTGCGAGCCGACGGGCTTTGCAGTGATTGCCCTTGGAAAGCTGGGGGCGCGGGAACTTAACTATTCCAGTGACATTGACCCGATCTTTTTGTTTGATCCGCAAACCATTCCGACGCGTGGGCGGGAAACGCCTGTTGATGCAGCGCAGCGTATTAGTCGCCAACTTATCGCGACATTAAGCGAACGGACGGCCTATAGCTATGTTTTCCGCGTTGACATGCGCTTGCGCCCTGCAGCGGAGGTAAGCCCTTTGGCGCTGCCTATTAGCGGCGCGATCAGCCATTATGAATCGCAGGCGCTTGCTTGGGAGCAAGCGGCGTTCATTCGGGCACGATTTAGCGGCGGCGATGCCAAGCTGGGGGCGTATTTTCTGGATGAGATACAGCCCTTTATCTGGCGGCGCAGTCTTGATTTTGGCACTATTGATGCGATTGCTGATTTGACGCGCCGTATCCGCGAACATTATGCCGAAGGGCAGGTTTTTAGCGCAGGCTATGACTTGAAGCGCGGTCGTGGCGGAATTAGAGAAGTTGAGTTTTTCGTACAGTCCCAGCAATTGGTTCATGGTGGGCGGAACCCTGAATTGCGACAAGGGACGACCTTATTGGCGCTTTCGGCACTTGCTGATCACGGTATTTTGCAGGCCAATACTGCGGATATTATGGCTGCAAATTACATAACCCTTCGCAATGCCGAGCACCGGTTGCAAATGGTCGATGACAGGCAGACCCATAGCTTGCCCAATCAGGAAGAATCGCTGGACAATGTAGCGCGTCTTGCTGGTTGGGATGATGGTCAGGAATTCTTGGATAGCCTTGCCCCTGTGGTGCAAAGTGTGGGCGAGCATTATGACCAATTGCTCGCCAATTATGGCGTGGGCAGTGCAGCGTCATCTGCGGACAATAAGGATGATAGCGGGCATGATATGCCGCAAATGCTGGCCGATAATGATGACCGCTTGACTATGCAACTGGCTGCTATGGGCTTTTATGAGACAGGCGCGATAGTACGCTTGATCAGCAGGTGGCGACATGGCGGTGTGCGCGCACTGCGCAATCCGGCCAGTTTACGGGCATTTGAAAATACTATCGGGTCTTTGCTTGGGCATATTGCAGAAAATGGCGGCGATTTGGTCAGCATCAATCGTTTGGATGGTTTGCTGCAAAAGCTGCCCAGTGTCCTCAACATGTTTTACTTGCTGGAAGCACGGCCGAATTTAAGACGCAAACTGGCTATTGTCCTCACCCACGCACCGGCTTTGGCCAGGGCATTGTCACAACGGGCGGATTTACTCGATGCGCTTGTTGATAATCGCGCTCTGGGAGGGTTGACCGGGCGCGAAGAGATAGTGGCCGATTTGCGCGGCGCTGTGCAAGATATAGCGATGGAGGCATTGCTCGATCATGTCCGACTGGTCGTGGCGGAACACCGCTTTGTGCTGGGCATGAAATTGATAGAGCAACGCCGCGATCCGCTTTTGGTAGCACGCGATTATAGCCAGTTGGCCGAAGCAGCCATTGAAGTGATTGCCGAGGCTGTGACCAGAGATTTTGTTACCAAATATGGCTATATTGAGGGTGGCGAACTGTTGATCTTGGGCTTGGGCCGGCTTGGCGGCGAAGCTCTAACTCATGCTTCTGATCTGGATTTGATCTTTCTCTTCACCGGCGATCATGATGCCGTTTCCAACGGTCCCAAAAGCATCGGCGCCACCCAATATTTCAACCGGCTGGCGCAGCGTATTGTTGCTGCTCTTTCAGTGCCTACTGCCAATGGCGCATTATATGATGTCGATACACGGCTCAGACCATCTGGAAATCAGGGGCTTTTGGCCGTCTCCATAGAGAGCTTCCTGCAATATCAAAAAGACACGGCGTGGACATGGGAACATATGGCGCTATGCCGTGCGCGGCCGGTTTATGGATCATCACAATCGCGTGATGCCTTGTCTACGCAGATTACCGGTTTTTTGATGCATGTTGGTGCAAATATTGATGCTGGTGACAGCATAGCGGAACGCGCATTAGCCATGCGTGCAGACATTGCCATGGCCAAGCCGCCGAGCAGCTATTGGGATGCCAAGCTGGCAAAGGGCGGATTGGTTGATCTGGAGTTTTGCGTGCATGTATTGCAGCTAACCCATCAAAAGGGCCTTTCGGGAAACCTCTCAGAAGCGATCGACATTTTAATAGCGGCCAGGCTCTTGCCTGAAGCCTTTGCCGATGCGCATGATTTTCTGACGCGCTTGCTTATTATTTTGCGGCTGGTGGAAGATCATGACAAGCTAGAGCTTGCCTCAACACAAGCATTGGTCGCAAAGATTTGCGGAGAGAATAGCTGGATTGATTTGCAAAAGCGATATGAGCAGGTGCGCACCATTGTATGTGCAGAGCGACAAAGGTTATTAGGCGCTATTCCCCAACTCGATTCGCCCTCATGAGGGGCATTTTCGACACGCATTTTCAGGAGTTTGAAATATGACAGACATTGCCATTGGTGATACGCTTCCCGATATAGCCATGACGGCCGTAGATGGTTCTGAACTGCGACCTGCCGATTATGCCGGTTCGCCATGGGTTCTGTATTTTTACCCCAAAGACGATACGCCGGGCTGTACGAAAGAAGCACAGGCGTTCAGTGCCAATAAAGCAGAATTTGATGCTTTGGGTGTCAAGATATTGGGCGTTTCAAAAGATCCGCCAAAAAAGCACCAGAAGTTTATCGATAAATATGATCTGACTATCGACCTTGCATCCGATGAAGAGACAGCCATGGCGGAGGCTATCGGCGTTTGGGTTGAGAAAAATATGTATGGCCGCAAATATATGGGGCTGGAACGCTCGACATTTCTTATCGATGCGGCTGGTAAGGTTGCGCATATATGGCGCAAGGTAAAAGTGAAAGAGCATGAACAGGCTGTTTTACAGGCGGCCAAAGAGCTGGTTGGCTAAAGCGGTTGCCGCAATCATCACCTTCTGACCAATCGATCGATACAGTTGCAGGGGCGTGCCATATGGTATTGTCCAGTGCAGAGCCTGCTGCCAAGATAATGGCGGCGCGCTGGGCGGCGCGGCAATGGCGCTTAGGCCGTTTGGCGCATATATTTGATGTGGCGATGCCGGAACGCCCGGCACGCCCCGATAAACCGGAATTGCTGCCCCCCAATAAAATGCCGCGGCGTGGCAAAGGCGATTCTGTAAAAGCCCGCAGCAATCTCTTGCACGCGCTGGCCCATATTGAATTTTCCGCCATTGATCTGGCTTTTGACCTGATTGGCCGGTTTGGCGCGCAGTTCCCCGCACAATTTGTCAGTGATTGGATGCGCGTTGGTGCTGATGAGGCGATGCACTTTGCGATATTGGATAGGCGGCTAAAACAATTGGGCAGCTATTATGGGGATATGCCAGCGCATGATGGCCTGTGGGAAGCCGCGCATGATACGCGTCATGATGCCTTGGCGCGTCTGGCTGTTGTCCCTATGGTGTTAGAGGCACGCGGTCTTGATATTACACCCGCCACAGTGACGCGCTTTGAAAGCCAGAATGATATGGCGTCGGCACGTATTTTGAACAGAATTTATCACGATGAGATAAAACATGTTGGTTATGGCACCCATTGGTTTCGGCATGGCTGTCAAGAACAAAGTTTTGCTGCGGTGCAGCATTGGCAAATGCTTGTAAAACGGCATTTTCGTGGCGGTTTGAAAGCACCATTTAACGACTCGGCGCGTGCGACAGCCGGTTTAACCCAAGATTATTACGCGGCGCTTGCTACCTGAAGAGATATGATTTTACATAGGCTCATCAAAAGAATCGCAAAAGTTTAGCGGTGATTGCGTCATAATATTTTACGCATTTGCCCTTAGCGAATATAAAATGGGTGGGCGCGTGCAAGAATATATGATCAAGTTTCTATCGAAGACTTTGACGCGGCTGTCTGGCTTTCTTGCAATCTCATCACTTGGCTTGGCTGCTCCTGCCATGGCGACCACAGCAGCACCTTTACCTGCTAATGAAGACGCGCCAGCGGTTGCTGCCTCTGCAACTACAGATATTGTTGAGCGGGTATTGCCATCAACAGATGAAGAAGCTGCCACGGCCATCGGCATTCCTGACAGTGAATTTCGCAATTTGTTTGCAACGTGGCAATCGCATGACGAAACGCAAAATGGTCTTGTATCCATTCCATCGCGCATGCCGGTAGATAATGTCGTTATCACTAGCCGGTTTGGCTATCGCACAGACCCATTTAAAGGTCGCCGCAAAAACCACAAAGGTATTGATATTGCTGGCCCCATTGGCACACCTATTTATGCGACTGCTGACGGTATTGTTGGCCGCGCGCAATGGCTGGGTGGCTATGGTCGCTATGTTGAGATTGAACATGGCGGCAATATTCAGACCCGTTATGGTCATATGTCCCGGCTGAATGTGGCGCCTAATCAGCGTGTCCGTCGCGGTGATTTGATCGGCTTTATGGGTTCAACCGGTCGCTCAACCGGCAGCCATTTGCATTATGAAGTGCGTATCAATGGTGACGCGGTTAATCCTGCGCCATTCATGGAATCCACCGCCTATCTGGTGGCATTGGAAGAGCGGATAAATAACGCGCAGCAAGTTGCCGTTGGTGGACCAAGCGAATAATCGCAATTTTTTGAGCGGCGGGCTTCTGGCCGCTAATTTCATTTCCTGCATTGTGCCATGGTCCGCAATTTGGCCGGATAAATAGCCATGTCAAAAATCTTCGCTTGATTTAATCGATCAATTAAACAATCCTGCGCGTCAATAAAGATAAGGGTATCACACCCATGCTCAGGAGAGATTGATGCACCCTAGTGTTCATGCACAGGCCAATGGTAATAAACCAGCGGTTATAATGGCCGATAGCGGCGAAACTATCAGCTATGCGCAACTTGATCGCCGATCCAATCGCGTCGCCCATCTATTTCGCAAAAATGGCCTGAAGACCGGAGATACAATTGCTATTTGTATGGAAAACCAGGCCCATTATTTTGATGTTGTTTGGGGCGCACAGCGGTCCGGCCTTATATATGTGGCGATTTCAAACCGGCTGACTGCGCCGGAAATCGCTTATATTCTGGAGGATAGCGGCGCCCAGATGTTGGTGACATCTGTTGCGATGAACCATCTGCTTTCAGAAGTGAAACAATTGGTGCCCAATGTTGAACAATTGGTGTTCGGAGCGGAGGGCGAAAATGAAGCCGATTCACTTTTCCGCACCATGGCAGATACGCCTATCGCTGATGAACGAGCAGGCACAGATATGCTATACTCATCTGGCACGACCGGGCGGCCAAAAGGTATTCGCCTGCCGCTGCCTGAAGATGGCGATATTGCTGCGACAAATGCATTGGTTATGCTGGCGGTCGGCGCATTTGGTTTGAGCAGTGAGAGTATTTACCTCTCACCGGCACCGCTTTACCATGCTGCGCCGCTGCGCTGGTGCCAGACAG
Organism: Parasphingorhabdus sp. DH2-15; assembly: GCF_051668705.1. Taxonomy (GTDB): domain Bacteria; phylum Pseudomonadota; class Alphaproteobacteria; order Sphingomonadales; family Sphingomonadaceae; genus Alterisphingorhabdus. Next base: position 637,657 of record NZ_CP196351.1, read on the forward strand.
TTCACCGTTTGGGCGGCACGGTCATCGTGATGGAAAAATTTGACCCAGAAACGGCATTGCAGACCATTGAAAAATATCATGTGACGGATAGCCAATGGGTGCCGACACATTTTGTGCGCATGTTAAAACTGCCCCAAGATGTCCGTGGCAGATATGATGTGTCGAGCCTGAAATGTGCTGTCCATGCCGCTGCGCCTTGTCCAGTGCCGATCAAGGAAGCGATGATTGACTGGTGGGGGCCTGTGCTGCGCGAATATTATGCCGGTACAGAAGGCAATGGCTTTACCTTCATTTCCAGCGAAGACTGGATGGAGCATAAAGGTTCGGTCGGCAAAGCATTGCTGGGCACGATCCGCATTTGCGATGATAATGGTGATGAGGTGCCGGTTGGCACAGAGGGTCAGATATTTTTTGAAGGCGGCGGCGCATTTGAATATCATAATGATCCTGAGAAAACCCAAGGAGCCGCTAACAAGCATGGCTGGACCTCTTTGGGAGATGTTGGCCGGGTTGATGAAGACGGCTTCTTATATTTGACCGACCGGAAAAGTTTTATGATTATTTCCGGCGGCGTGAATATCTATCCGCAAGAGATAGAGAATTTGCTGGTCACGCATCCTAAAGTTGCTGATGCCGCCGTTATTGGCGCGCCAGACCCTGATTTGGGTGAGAAAGTGGTGGCGGTTGTGCAGCCGCTCGACCTGACACATGCGGGTGATGCGTTGGGCGATGAACTGCGCGAATTTCTGAGCGCGGACTTGTCGCGTGTAAAAATGCCCAAGCAGATAGATTTTCGCGAAGAACTGCCCCGTCATGCGACAGGTAAGCTGTATAAACGTCTGCTACGCGATGAATATTGGGGCAAGGCGGATAGCAAGATTGTATGAAGGAGATGCCGGATCCTGAATGGCATATTCGTCCGGAATCCGCGTCCGATCAGCAGGTAATTTATGATCTGACCAAAAGGGCCTTTGCGCCCATGCCCTTTGCCGCAGGTAATGAACAGGATCTGGTAAACGCTTTGCGTGCACATGGTGCGCTGGAGATTTCGCTGGTTGCTGAGCATGAAGAGAATGTTGTCGGCCATATCGCTTTTTCGCCTGCTGTTTCTGAGCAAGACACAGGGCAATATTATGCTCTGGGGCCGGTCTGTGCTGAACCCGATATGCAAAGATGCGGCATTGGCAGTGCGCTCATACACTATGGTCTAAATATGCTGCGCCAGCGCGGCGCTGCGGGCTGTGTTCTTGTGGGCAGTCTTGATTATTATCCGCGCTTTGGTTTCGAGCCTGCGCCGGACAATTGCCCAGAGGGTGAACCGGCGGAATATTATCAGCTATTGTGTTTCGCAGCCGATACGCCTCAGGGCATTATCGGTTTCCACCCCCTATTTCATGAAGGGTAGAAAGAAAATGAGCAACTTTGATAAACCGCAGGCCGCGCCAGATATTGCGGCGCGCATTGTTGATCCAGCAAGCTATGCTGAATGGAACGGTCTGCTGAATGATTTCGACACGCTGCGCACCAGCACGCCTGTCGCCTGGATTGATAATGGCGATATGCATGAACCATTTTGGCTGGTCACGCGGCATGAAGATGTGATGCGCATCAGCAAGGACAATGCGGGTTTCCTAAACAACCCCAAATCGGTGGTTTATGGTGTTACAGCGGGCGATGCTCTGGTCAAAGCTATCACTGGCGGCAGCCCTCATCTGGTTGAATCATTGGTCACCTTTGATGGCCCGACGCATATGAAATATCGCAAGCTGACGCAAAGCTGGTTCATGCCGAAAAACCTGAAAATGTTAGAGGATGAAATTACCGCTCTGGCATCGGCAACTGCTGATCGGCTGGTTTCTGCGGCACAGGCCTCTGATGATGGTGTGGTTGATTTTGTGCCGCTTGTATCCTCGCCCTATCCGCTGCATGTCATTATGCAGATTTTGGGTGTGCCAGAGGAAGATGAGCAGCGCATGCTGTTCCTGACGCAGCAAATGTTTGGCGGTCAGGACGAAGATTTGAACAAAACCGGCCTAGCTGATATGACTCCGGAACAGATCACCCAATTGGTTGCCGGTGCTGTTGCTGATTTTGAAGCATATTTCGCCAAGATAACCGAAGAAAAGCGCGCAAACCCGACGGAAGATGTCGCCAGTGTTATTGCCAATGCTGTGGTGGATGGGGCACCGCTCGATGACCGGGCTATGGCAGGATATTATATCATTGTTGCCAGTGCGGGGCATGACACGACATCGGCATCAACCGCTGGCGCCATGATGGCATTGGCGCAAGATCCCGACCAGTTTGCGCGGATAAAAGCGGACCGTTCGCTTTTGCCTGGCTTGATAGAGGAGGCGATCCGTTGGGTTAGCGCAGTACAGCACTTTATGCGCACCGCCGCGCAAGATGTACAACTGGGCGATGCGCATATCAAAAAAGATGATTGGCTGATGCTGTCCTATGTCGCGGCCAACCATGATGATGCCGTATTTGACGATCCGCGTGCATTTGATGCCACGCGCACGCCCAATCGGCATATGGCCTTCGGCGCAGGAGCGCACCAATGCCTTGGCCTGCATCTGGCACGGCTGGAAATGCGCATATTGTTCGATGCTTTGCTCGACAGAGTGGAAGGGCTTGAACTGGCTGGTGAGCCGCAGCGAGCTAAATCTACTTTTGTTGGCGGACTGAAAACATTGCCGCTGCGCATTGCAACGTGATAATGTGATACACAGATAACAATAAACACCCTTAGGAGACAGAAAATGACCACCGCTTATAAAGTCCTTATTGACGGGCAGATGATTGATACACCCAATATGCTGGACGTTGTAAACCCCGCAAATGAGGAGGTGATTGGCCGCGTTCCCTCTTGCGGTGAAGATGAACTGAACACAGCAGTTGCGGCGGCGCGCCGAGCGTTCAAAACATGGTCCAAAACCCCGATTGACGACCGCCGTAAAGTTGTACAGGCCATTTCGGGAGCTATTAAAGATAATGCGGACGAATTGTTCCGTTTGCTTACGGCTGAACAGGGCAAGCCCCATGCGCAAGCACAACAGGAAATTGGCGGCGCGGCGGCCATGTCGGCGGCACAATCAACACTGACATTGGAAGATGAGATTAACGAAGATAGCGACACCCGCCTGTCGCGCACGCGCCGTGTACCGGTGGGTGTGGTTGGCGGCATTGTGCCGTGGAACTTCCCCGTGATGATGGCGGTGCAGAAAATCGCACCAGCTTTAATCTCTGGCTGTACCATCGTGCTGAAGCCTTCACCCTTCACGCCGCTGACCACTTTGCGTTTGGCCGAGCTGATTAAAGATGTCGTGCCCGCAGGTGTGGTCAATATCATTACCGGCGAAGATAGCCTTGGCCCGCTTATCACAAGCCATCCTGATATTGATAAAATCACCTTCACTGGCTCGACCGAAACGGGCAAGAAAATCATGGAAGGCGCATCAAAAGACCTGAAGCGCATCACATTGGAGCTGGGCGGCAATGACGCCTCTATCGTATTGCCGGATGCCGATGTTGAAAAAGTGGCTGAACAGCTTTTCTGGTCTAGCTTTACCAATGCAGGGCAAGTCTGCATTGCCGCGAAACGCATCTATATCCATGAAGATATTTATGATGATCTGTCCGCAGCGATTGCCGAATATGCCCGTCATGTAAAAGTTGGCGACGGGGCGCAACAGGGCACAGCTGTCGGCCCGATCCAGAACAAAAAGCAATATGAGCGGGTGCTGGAGCTGATTCAGGACGCCAAAGATAATGGCCATAAATTCCTGGTTGGCGGTGATACTGACCCAACGGGCACGGGCTATTATGTGCCGATCACAATTTTGGACAATCCGCCCGAAGATGCGCGCATTGTGGCGGAAGAGCAATTTGGCCCGGTGATGCCATTGATGAAGTTTGCAACGGTGGACGAAGCGATTTCACGCGCCAATGCATCGGAATATGGTCTGGCCGGCGCAGTGTGGACAGCCGATACCGATAAGGGTGTTGAGGTTGCCGAACAGATGGAAACCGGCACAGTATGGGTGAATGAATTTATGCACCTCTCCCCATTTGCGCCTTTTGGCGGTCATAAACAATCCGGCTTTGGCGCGGAATATGGCAAAGAGGGTTTGCTGGAATTTACCTATCCGCAAGTGATTACGGTAAAGCGCTAGGCAGCGTAATTTCCCGCACCTAACACATATTGAAGATTAAAAGGGGGAGAGGGCTTACGACTCGCTCCCCTTTTTGCTGTATCTCCGTGTGGCCTTTTAAGGTAGAAATATGGTTGCTGAAAAGTGACCAAATTGTGCCGCCCCACCTTCCCCATTGACCATGCTCCTGCCACAGTTTAATCAAGCGATTAAATAGTGTTTTATAGGAGAGAATTTATGGCTCATGCTTATATTGTTGATGCAGTACGGACTGCTGGTGGACGACGCGGGGGCCGGTTGGCCGGGGTTCACCCAGTGGATTTGGGCGCTGCAGTGTTTGACGCCATTGCTGCGCGCAATGATTTTGACACCAGCAAGATTGATGATGTGATCACCGGCTGTGTTATGCAGGGCGGGGAGCAGACAATGGATGTTGGCCGTAATGCGGTATTAGCGTCTAATCTGCCCAATTCCATTCCTGCGGTGACGATTGACCGGCAATGCGGTTCATCGCAACAATCCATCCAATTTGCAGCGCAGGCAGTGATGTCTGGCACGCAGGATATTGTTCTGGCCAGTGGTATTGAGAGCATGACCCGCGTGCCCATGGGGTCAACGGCGGCGCTATTTATGAAGCAAGGTCTGGGCAATTATAAGTCGGAGCGTTTGGAAAAGGAATTCCCCGGTATCATGTTCAGCCAGTTTGATGGCGCGGAAATGATTGTTGAAAAGCACGGCCAGACCAAAGATGATCTGGATGCCTATGCTTTGGAAAGCCATATGCGGGCCAAGGCCGCGACTGAAAGCGGCGCGTTCGACAATGAGATTGTACCAGTGACCATCGAAACGCCAGAAGGTGAAGAAACGCATAAGGTTGATGAGGGCATTCGCTTTGATGCAACGCTGGAAGGCATTGCAGGGGTGAAAACCATCCGTGAAGGCGGCTATATCTCGGCAGCCAATGCCAGCCAGATTTGCGATGGCGCAAGCGCTGTTCTGGTGGTGAGTGAGCAGGCTTTGAAAGACCATGGTCTGACCCCGCGTGCGCGTATTCATAATTTGACGGTTACCGGCGGTGATCCGGTTATCATGCTGGAAGAGCCATTGTTCGCGACCGATCGCGCGCTGGACCGTGCGGGCATGAAAATTGATGATATTGATCTGTATGAAGTGAATGAAGCGTTTGCCCCTGTGCCACTGGCATGGCTTAAGCACACGGGCGGCGACCATGCCAAATTGAACGTGAATGGCGGCGCAATTTCGCTGGGCCACCCGCTTGGCGCATCAGGCACCAAATTGATGGCAACCTTGCTCAACGGTCTGGAAGCACGCGGCGGCAAATATGGTTTGCAAACCATGTGTGAAGGCGGCGGTCAGGCCAATGTCACCATCATTGAGCGTTTGGGCTAATTCGGCCTTTAATTCGTCATGCTGAACTTGTTTCAGCATCTTTATCATCTCGGCTTTGACCTAGAAAGATCCTGAAACAAGTTCAGGATGACGATAATTTAAGAAAGACAAAACCATGGAACTGAACGATAAAATCTCCGCAGTGATCACTGGCGGTGCATCTGGCTTGGGTGCGGCAACCGCGCGTGTTCTGGCAGGCAAAGGCGTAAAGGTTGCGCTGTTTGACCTGAATGAAGAAAAGGGCGAAGCGCTGGCCAGTGAGCTGGGCGGCACATTCTGCAAAGTGAATGTGACCGAAGATGACAGTGTTGATGCTGGTTTTGCAAAGGCGCGTGCGGCCCATGGTCAGGAGCGGATTTTGGTCAATTGTGCAGGTATCGGTAATGCGATCAAAACCGCTAGCCGTTCCAAGGAAGATGGCTCAATCAAACATTTTCCAATGGATGCTTTCAACTTTGTCATTCAGGTTAATTTGGTCGGCACCTTTCGTTGTATTGCTAAATCAGCAGCAGGTATGTTGACGCTTGATCCGTTGGCATGCGGTGATCGCGGCGCCATGGTGAACACGGCCTCCGTCGCGGCAGAAGATGGCCAAATCGGTCAGGCAGCCTATTCCGCATCAAAAGGCGGCGTTGTGGGTATGACCCTGCCCATTGCGCGTGATCTTAGCCGCGAAGGGATCAGGGTAAATACGATCCTGCCCGGTATTTTCGATACGCCTTTGCTGGCCGGTGCGCCGCAACCGGTGCGCGATGCTTTGGGCGCGATGGTGCCGCATCCGCCGCGTCTGGGCGTACCGCATGAATATGCAAAACTTGCGCTGTGCATGATCGAAACCGGATATTTCAACGGTGAAGATGTCCGCCTTGATGGCGGCATCAGAATGGCACCACGTTAAACAAGGCGGACATTAAAGGCCTTACACGTTGGGCCGAGTTCCAAAACAGGGGGTAATGATGGCAGATTATACGCAAATTCTCTACGCGGTGAAGGATGGCATCGCCACTATTACCCTGAATCGGCCTGAAAAGATGAATGCCTATACCGGCACCATGCAGCAGGAAATGTGCGCGGCCTTTGATGCTGCGGATGACGATGATGATGTTCGCGCGATCATTGTAACGGGTAGTGGAGACAGAGCCTTTTGTGCTGGTGCCGATCTTACGCCAGATGATGATCGGCAAGTCTTTGCCAGTGGTGACGATATAACCGATCTGTCTGACAGCCGCGTGCGCGATGGCGGGGGCAGGCTGACCTTGCGGATTTTTCAATGTAAGAAACCGGTTATCGCGGCGGTCAATGGTGCTGCGGTAGGCGTTGGCGCGACAATGCAGCTGCCCATGGATTTTAGGCTGGCCAGCACCAATGCCCGTTTCGGCTTTGTCTTTGCGCGGCGCGGTATTGTGCCCGAAGCGGCATCGAGCTGGTTTTTGCCGCGTCTTGTGGGTATGCAGCAAGCAATGGAATGGTGCATGACAGGGCGCGTGTTCAAGGCGGACGAGGCTTTAGCAGGTGGGTTGGTGCGTTCGGTGCATGCACCAGAGGATTTGCTGCCTGCTGCAACAGCGTTGGCCCGTGAAATCGCCGATAATACGGCGCCCGTCTCCATCGCGCTTACCCGCGCCATGCTGTGGCGCAATTCTGCGACCGAACATCCGATGATGGCGCACCGGGTGGACAGCCGCGCTATCTTCACACGCGCGAGAGCGGGCGATGCAAAAGAGGGTATTGCCAGCTTTTTGGAAAAGCGTGCGCCTATCTATCCCGATAAGGTGTCGACAGATATGCCTGACTTCTTCCCTTGGTGGGAAGAACCGGACTATCAATAAAGGCCATGAGTGAGCAGATGATAAAATCGACCCAGGCCGGCAATGACGATAAAGCCGATAACGGCAATGCCCGCGACCAATTGCTGTCTGCCACGCGCGAGATTATGCGCGATGGTGACACGATTGATATATCGCTAAGTGAATTGTCTTTGCGTGCAGGGTTAAACAGTGCGTTGGTGAAATATTATTTCGGCAACAAACAGGGCCTGATGCTTGCCCTGCTGGATAGCGATATGCGCCGTATTTTGGCCAGCGTCGATGCGTTGCTGGCCAAAGACATGGCGCCGGACGTGAAGCTACGCAAACATATACGTGCGGCGATACAGACATATTATGATTGCCCTTATCTCAATCGTCTTTTGATGCGTTTGGTGCGCGATGCCGCGCCGCAAGACGCAGCAAAAATTGCCGATGATTATCTGCGCCCATTGTCACAAGCCTATGACAAGCTGATTGACGAAGGTGTCTCACAAGGGATTTTCCGCAAAACAGACCCGCAGCTTTTTTACTTCATGGTGACAGGTACTGCTGACCGCTTCTTTTCGGCAAGGCTGGTTTTGCGCCATTGCTTTGATCAGGAAACGGTTACCCCGGAGATGCGCGATTCCTATGCTGATCAGGTCGAAGACATCATGATGCGCGGTATTTTGGTGTAGGTTCGTTCTGATATTGCAACAATAGCCCTAAACTTAGCTTTTGGTCTGTCGTTTAGAGCTATGTGCACAATACAATGCCCCCAAGCGACCATCAGGCCCTTTGCTATAAGTTGGCGGAGCACCGCAGCGCATTGAAAGACGCCATGGCGGCAGGGGCAAGCGCTAAGGTTACTGAATGCCGGCGCGCCATGTTTGCTTATCTGGCTAAGCTGGATCCCACGGCTTTTGACCTGCATGACAGCGGCATCTCAAGAATGCGCAGGGAAATCATTTCTATCCTGGCTGAGGCTGACCAATATTTGGGTTATGAAAAGGAAAAAATGCGCCTAAAAAACCTGCATAGGCCAGATAACCAATTGGCATGCCGAAATGCTGGTGAAACATTCATGCCCGCAAAACTAACCAGCAATTTGATTCAAACCACCAAAAGACTGCGCGCTATACGCAAGAAGATGGTGAAGCACCGTATTTTGGTTGGCGGTTAGTCGCAATCTTAAGCCGCATTATGACGGGTTTAGGTTTTACTTTGCCCGCGTCCAATATTGGCTCTGGCAAAAAAATGCGATGCATCCTTCAACCTTCAACTTGCCATTTTTTAGCAATGTTAGAATAGAGCGATATTGCTTGCCATTGCGTGGGTCATAAATCTTGCCACGCCATTTTTTTCCGTCCGGCGTAAACTGGGTCAAGATGGGTAAACCGACAATTGAACGGCTGCGTAATTTGGGGTTGGGGTTGTTGACATCTCTGAGATTGGCATCTGGTGTAGTAACCAGTATTTTGGAGATACGGCCGCATACGGTCTTGCCGCATTGGGATATTGTAATGACGGAATCACCTTCTGTTGTGATCCATTTGCCAGTTACTGGCGCAGGTGCAGCATGTGCCGGCGTTGCACTGACTATGGCGGTTGCCATTACCAAAAACTTTAAGCTGTTGTGCATCAAATATTCCCGTTGTTTTTGCCAAACTTTCCTCATCTGTTATAGCATATATTATGAATGAGAAATGGCCGAATATGGGTTCCTACCCCGTAATTAGGCCGTCGCTGTTCAATAATTACATTTCGGGGATGCAACAATGGTAAAATTTTCTTTCGCGCCGTCTTTCATGACAGTTTTTACGGTGGCTTTGGCAGCCCCGCTCATCGCCAGCCCTGCAATGGCAAAAACAATCAATGTCACGGCAGAAGATGGAGCGCAGGAGCGGCTTCAGGAAGCGTTGATCCTTGCTGAGACAGGCGATGAGATTATTTTGGGCAAAGGCAAGTTTGTGCTGAGTGACGGCTTGTCGCTAGATGTTGATGGTGTCACCGTGCGCGGAGCTGGCCCAGATGCAACCGTATTGGATTTTACCGGCCAGCAAGGCAGTGGTGAAGGGCTATTGGTGACATCGGATAATGTGATGCTGCGTGATTTTGCGCTGATCAATACAAAGGGCGATGGCATTAAGTCGAAAGGTGCCGATAATATTGTCTATTATAATCTGCGCGTTGAATGGACGGGCGGACCAAAGACCAGCAACGGCGCTTATGGCATCTATCCGGTAGAATCCGAAAATGTGCTGGTTGATAAGGCTGTTGTTATCGGCGCATCAGATGCGGGTATTTATGTTGGTCAGTCACGCAATATTATCGTGCGCAATAGTACGGCATTATTTAATGTCGCCGGTATTGAGATTGAGAATAGCTTTGATGCGGATGTGCATAGCAATATCGCCATGCACAATACGGGCGGCATATTGGTGTTTGATCTGCCCAATTTGCCACAACAAGGCGGTCATAATGTCCGGGTTTTCTCCAATCGTGTCACTGATAATGACACACCCAATTTCGCGCCGGCCGGCAATATTGTTGCCAGTGTACCGATGGGCAGCGGTGTGATGGTTATCGCCAATCGCGATGTAGAGATTTTCGGTAATGTGTTTGATAATAACAGCTCTGCCAATGTGATTGTGGTTGGCTATCAGCAGAAATTTGATGATCCCAATTATCAGCCGGTTGCTCGCAATGTGCGGGTCGACCAGAACAAACATGGCAAAGCGGGATATGCTCCGGCCTTTCCCGGCGGTACGCAATTGGCCGCAGCATTGGGCGGCGCGGTTCCGCCGATCATTTGGGATGGTGTAGAGGGCGAGGCCGCCAATGTGAATTCTTCCGACCCAGTGCCATTTCTGTCGCTTGGACTGACGACATCATCACAGCCTATTAACGAGGCACAGCCTGCCATAGTGGCAGCATCGAAGGTTACTCTTAACTTGCCTGCCATCATCATGCCTGAAGCTATGGAAGCTAAAATTCGCTAATGGCGCGCAATTCTGTGATCACAAAATCGCTTATCCGTACCGTTATGTTGGCGTCTTTGGTTATGATGGCGCTGCCGGCTTTGTCTGGCGGCGATAATATGGATGCGGCCCAACCGCCAGCAGCCAATAACCAAAGCGTCAATGAAGAGGCGATCTTAAATGGTGGCTATGTGCGTAACCTGTCAGAATTTGGGCTGTTTGCTGATCTCACAGCATTAGAGCCAGCCAATAATGTCCACCCATATGCTTTGAACGCGGCGCTTTTCTCTGACTATGCGCAGAAAAAGCGCCTAATCTATGTGCCTGTAGGCAGTGATGTCGGGGTTGATGACATTAATGCCGTAGTGCAGTTGCCGGTGGGCAGCGTATTGGTCAAAACATTTGGCTATCCTGATGCAGAAGGTGTTTTTAAGTCCGTGGAAACACGGCTTTTGCTGCACCGGCCAGAGGGCTGGGTTGCGCTGCCTTATATATGGAATGAAGACCGCAGCGATGCCAAGCTGGCCTTGGGTGGTCGGCGGATGATGGTGGACGCTACATTGCCTGATGGTAGTCGCCAACAAATCAGCTATGCCGTGCCCAATAAGAACCAGTGCAAAGGGTGCCATTCGCTTGACAACATCGTCACACCTATCGGTCCCAAATTGCGCAATCTTAATAATGGCGATGGGCCGGGGCAGATAGCGCGATTGCAAAAGGCTGGTGTTTTGCCGGACATATTACCTGACCACCCTGTGATGCCCGCCATTGATGCACAGGCGCCATTAGCAGATCGTGCGCGCGCCTATCTCGATATCAATTGCTCTCATTGCCATAATCGCAAGGGTCCAGCGAGCAATTCCGGCCTGTTTCTGACCTATCAGGAAGACAATGCTGTCGCGCTTGGTATTGGCAAACGCCCTGTTGCGGCTGGCCGTGGCAGCGGCGGCCGTGACTTTGCCATCGCGCCGGGTCATGCTGACCAGTCGATTATGCTTTATCGCATGGGCTCGATAGAGCCAGGCATCGCGATGCCGGAACTGGGCCGAAATGTTAATGATGAGGCTGGTTTGGCCTTGATAGGTGCATGGATTGACGCCATGGACAGCTCTGCCAAACCGGAATAACCCCTCCGCCCATCCGGGCCGATAATCAGCGAGAAATAATGATGAGCGAATGGACAATTGGTGTCATTGGTGGTTCGGGCCTTTATGCGATTGAAGGCCTTGACGATGTGCAGGAAATAGCGATTGAAAGCCCTTTTGGTGCGCCGTCCTCCTCTGTCATCATTGGCTATATCCATGGCGTAAAGTTCGTTTTTCTGCCGCGCCATGGTGCGGGGCACGCTATTCCGCCCAGCGAGGTGAATGCACGGGCAAATATTGATGTTTTGAAACGGGCTGGTTGCACGGATATTTTGGCCATTTCTGCCATTGGATCATTGCGGGAAGAATTGCCGCCGGGCAAATTTGTTATTGTCGACCAATTTATTGACCGCACACACCTGCGCCCGTCTAGCTTTTTTGGCACTGGAATGGTTGCACATGTCTCCATGGCTGACCCCGTATGTCCCAGATTGTCTCATTTGGCCGAGGCTGCATCACGCGAAGCAGGCGCAGCGACACATCGTGGCGGCACTTATCTTGCTATGGAAGGGCCGCAATTTTCATCACGCGCTGAAAGCCATATGTATCGCAATTGGGGCGCAGATGTCATCGGCATGACCGCTATGCCAGAGGCGAAGCTGGCACGTGAGGCAGAGCTGCCTTATGCACTGGTTGGCATGGTGACCGATTATGACTGTTGGCGTGAGGGCGAGGATGCCGTGGAAGTAGAAGCGGTTATTGCGCAAATGGGTGCTAATGCAGAAAAGGCGCGGCAATTGGTCATCAACCTTGCTAAAAATCTGCCGCAGAGCAGATCTGCATGTCCCATAGATAATTGCCTAGATTTCGCTCTTATTACCGCGCCAGAAGCCCGCGATCCACAAACATTGGCGAAGTTGGATGCCGTGGCAGGGCGTGTTCTGAGCAAATAGACAAAGGCCGCCGGTATAGACGCTTATATCAGCCTTGGGTGATGATGCTGTTGTTAGCGCTCAACGTGCTGCGCTGTTTGGCGGCATAAGCCAATATCACTACTGCCAGCAGAGCAGAGACAGTAGAACCGACAATCACGCCCAGTTTTAACTGTTCAATCAACAAGGGGTCTGAGAAAGCCAAGCCGCCAATGAACAGGCTCATGGTGAAGCCGACACCAGCAAGGCAAGACAATCCCAAAATCTGCATCCAGCTTAGCCCATCAGGTTTGTTCACCAGCCCGATACGTACAGCAAGCCATGATAAGCCAAAGATGCCGATAGGTTTGCCGATGACCAGACCAGCAATAATACCCAGGCTGAGATTCGAACTGATGCCATCCAATGTGTTTGCGCCGAAAACAAGCCCTGCATTTGCGAAAGCGAAAATTGGGAGCACCATGAAAGCGACCCATGGGTGCAGTGCGTGTTCAATGCGCTCCAAAGGCTCTTCCCCGCGCACATAGAGCGGGACCATGAAGCCAGTAATAACTGCAGCGATGGTTGCGTGCACACCGGATTTCAATATGCAGACCCATAGGATTGTGCCGAGAATGACATAGGGTGCAGTGCTGGCAACGCCTAAACGGTTTGCCAATATCAAGCCAACCAGCGGGATGAGTGCCACGCAGAGCGGTGTTAGCGCAATATTTTCGGTATAGAATAATGCGACAATCAATATGGCACCGATATCGTCAATGATGGCGATGGCAAGGAGCAATGTTTTGAGCATCATCGGCGCGCGGCTGCCCATAAGCGCCAATATGCCCAAAGCGAAAGCGATATCTGTCGCGGCGGGGACAGCCCAACCATTGATTGTGGCACTATTGCCAAGGTTAAGACCGACAAACAGCAATGCGGGTATAACCATGCCACCAATCGCCGCAACTAGCGGGAAAAGGGCGGCTTGTTTATCGCGAAACTGCCCAACCATCACTTCGCGCTTGACCTCTAAGGCGATCAGAAAAAAGAACAGCGCCATCAGGCCATCATTGATCCATAGTAATGCAGTTTTATCGATGGAAAAGTCGCCCAATATCATGACGATGCGTAAGTTGAGCAGATCTTGATAGCCAGCAGAGAGCGATGTGTTGGCGATGATAAGCGCCATGATGGCAGCCGCGATCAAGATAAGACCAGCGGCGCTTTCCTTATTGATAAAATCCTTCAGGAAGAACTCTTCGGCTTCATCATTATAACCGGCCACAGTTTTCTCTCCATCTGCTTACTACAGCCATAATAGAAAATAATGGTGCGGAACAGACGACTTTGGGAGTGCATAGGGGATATCGCAGCTCCGCACCAGTTGAATGCACCGGGAAAGGGATAATCGGTGCAAGGGAAGGTAATCTCTTTGTTGAGAGTGATATGGTGATATTGTCTCATTTAGTCGAATATAAAAAAATCAGTTTTGCGATAGAAAAAAACAATCGACTTGCTCATTTCTTATGCTGCTTATCCATGGCGGCAAAATCGATAATGATGGTGAACGCTGAGCGTTTCAAAAAATGGCATGATCGCGCAGATCAACCTGCTTTGTGCCGGATATCACATGCTGATAATGTTCAAACAAATGGTCGCTGCCATAGGATGGTGTTGCCTCGGCATCATAGCATTGGGCTTTATCGTCCCATAACAGCATAGACTGGGTAGCATAATAACGACCGATTTTTGCCAGCTCGGCTTTCTCCGCTGCTGCCGGAAATATTAATCCGGCAAGACGGAGCAGAGCAATCAGGCCGTTCAAAAACCATAAGGGAATATGGCGTATTTTTGGATCATTGCCGGTAAATGTAAACAACGCTTCTGCTTGATCCAGTGGTGTGATGGGTGGGCCAGGGCCGCCAATGGGCAAAATCTGATTGTGCTTTTGCTCGTCATCAAGGCAATCAACCAGGAAATGTGCCAGATCGCGGTCACTTATCGGCTTGCACGATGTCAGTTTGCCATCACCAAATACCAGAAAGGGCTTGCCCGCTTTCACTCTGGCAACCTGTCCGGAAAGCGATTTGAAAAATGCCGTTGGCCGCACGATAGAATAAGCCAGACCGGAATCGGCTAACCGGCTTTCAAAGAGCAGCTTTGCCTTTTGAAAAGCCAATTGGGGACGCTGCACACAAATAGCGGATAAGAGAATAAACTGTGCAATTCCCATGGCCTTTGCGCTGTCTAAAATAAGCGTTTGCGCTTCAAGGTCGATTTTTTGTGCATCAGCAGGGGTTCCTGTCCGGGAGGCAAGGCAGGAGATAATTGCTACTGGTTGATGGGTTTTCATACAATCATTGCGCTGCTGCGCATCAAAAATATCCAGATGGGCGGTTTCGCAATTCTCTACGTCAAGTAACATATTGGGATTATGGGCAGAGTCGGAATGGGCAGGCCGCATTATCGCAATGGCCTTATATCCGCGCTGCGACAATGCCTGCACAACAGCGCGGCCAATTGTCCCAGATGCGCCGAAGACCATGATATTTTTCATCTTTGCTTTCCGTCAAACAGCTGCAAGGCGCGCTTTGAACAGCAAGGTCACAGAATTGCTGTGATACTGCAACGGGAAAAGCCAGCTTGCAGGGTTGAAAGACAGTATTTCTGGAATGTGCAATCGGCAATTCTTAAATGCGGCGGATACAAACGCATATTTGTACGTTCTTTGCACATCATAATTGCGGCAAGCAGCCTATGCGAACCGCGCCCTTGATGAAATGCGCCAAATTGGCGGATGGCATAGATCATATTATCTACAACACGCTCATGGCCAGCAAACGGCCATTTGGTCAGTGCGCAAATAGCTGCGTATTTGATAAGGAATTATAACAGTGAATATGGAAACCAGACCCCCGGCGATCATTCCAGATGCGACAGCTTTTGAGACTGTTCATGTCAAATGGGTCAAGCATTGGAATGACGGGCTTTTCAGTTTTGCAGTGTCCCGCCCGCGCAGTTTCCGTTTTCGCTCAGGCGAATTTGTGATGTTGGGTATGCCGGTTGATGGCAAGCCTTTGGTGCGGGCATATTCTATTGCCAGCCCATCATATTCTGACGAACTGGAATTTCTGTCCATCAAGGTTGATGATGGCCCGCTTACTTCTCGTTTGCAGAAAATTCGCACTGACGACCAGCTTTATCTTGGCCGTAAACCGACCGGCACATTGGTTTCTGATGCGCTGTTGCCGGGCAAGCGACTTTTCATGCTGTCTACAGGAACAGGCTTGGCCCCGTTTCTGAGCATCATGCGTGACCCCGATATTTATGAGCGCTTTGAGCAGGCAATTGTGGTGCACAGTGTGCGCCGCGTTAGTGATTTGGCCTATTATGACGAGATGACGGCGCAATTGGCAGGCGATCCGTTGGTACAGGACGAGGCATTGCTGCAATTCCATTATATCCCAACAGTAACACGCGAAGATTTCCGTACTAATCAGCGTATTGATAAGCTGATAGACAATGGCAGTCTGTTTGCAGATCCCGTTCGAGGCCCCACCACATTCGACCCAGAGACTGACCGCATCATGATGTGCGGTAGTATGGACATGATTAAGCAATTCTCTGCATATTTTGATGATTTGGGTTTTGCCGAAGGCTCCAACGCGAAGCCAGGCGGCTATGTCATAGAACGTGCCTTTGTCGGCTAATAATCATGCATATTTACATTTGCCAATAACCAGAATGTACAAGGTATTCTGGACTTTTGGGTAAACTTGTGCTTCAAAATTTTCATATTAGCCAATATATTGGGGCTTATAGAGAATATTGGAGCAAGCCATGGATGTTTTAGACGATATATTAGATACCCTTGATCTCAAGGGCGCATTGTATTTTCGGACCGACTTTTCCCCACCATGGTCGGTTCAGGTTCCCGTTCTGACAGGCGCTGCACGTTTCCATTTGGTTGTACAAGGCAAGTGCTGTGTTGAATTGCCCGATAATCAACATGTGACCTTGCACGCAGGAGATTTAATCTTAATCCCCAATGGTCAAACCCATAGCCTATCTGATGCGCCTGTTACGCAGCCGCCATCATTGGAAAAAGTATTGCAAGACAATGGCTATGATGGCCAAGGCGTATTGGTGATTGGGGAAGGTGATCCAGATGCCAGTACACGCATGATATGCGGCCACTTCTCTTTCCGTAATAGAGCAGATCATGCCATATTACGGCATATGCAGGATTATATTCTGATTACATCTGCGATACGTGCCGAAAATCCTTGGCTGGATGATATATTGCGCTTGGTTAGTCGTCAGACACTCTCAAAAACAAGCGGGCTGAACAGTTCGATTCGCCGGTTATCCGAGGCTATGTTTATTGAGTTGATAAGGATAGCGATCGAGAATGAAGATCAGCGATATAATGGTCTGTCATTAAAAGGATTTCACGACCCCTATATTAGCCGGGCCTTGGCTTTAATGCATCAGGATCCGGCCAATACATGGTCGGTCAATTCTCTTGCTAAAGAAGTAGGTATGTCGCGCAGCAGTTTTGCCGATCGCTTTGCGCAAACGATGGGGCAGGGGCCGATGTCATATCTATCAGACTGGCGTTTGCAAAAAGCATTGTCTTTATTGGAAGGTAACAAACTTAGCATCAAACAGGTGGCTGCAAAAACTGGCTATCATTCCGGTGCAGCATTTACGCGGGCTTTCGCAGGAAAATTTGGTGACCCGCCCAGTGCACATAGACGCGCAGTGCGCTGAATCTACATATCGTCCATGGGTTTTGACGTAACGTCCTAATCTAGCGTGCTAATCTTGTTATTTTGCGTAGCAGGAGTAACTCGGACTTATCGATTATCAAGCACCATAAAGGAGCGCTAAACATGTGATGATGATCTGGTCTGCCATAATCCACTGCTGTGATAATCGGTGATGATGACCAGAACCCTGTCCCCCCCACTCATCGCATAATGTTGGCGCTCCTTACCTTTTGAATAGGAATATGAATATGTTGAAAAAAGTCACATTAACTGCAGCTATAGCTTTGACGACACTTACCGCAGGCGCAGCGCTAGCTGCTGACGAATATAATGTATCATCAGGTTTGACAGCAGCAAGCGCACCTTTGGCATTGCACGGTGTTGATGTCGTTGCTTTTATCGGCACAGGCAACCGTATCGAAGGTTCTGCGAAGTTTACCGCTGTGCATGACGGCGTGGCATATTATTTCTCAAGCCAGAAAAACCTCGATACTTTTTCTGCCTCTCCAGCCAAATTCCTCCCGCAAAATGGCGGTTTCTGCACCTTTGGTGTATCCGTTGGCAAGAAGTTTGATGGTGACCCACGCTGGGCCGATGTTCGTGACGGCAAACTATATGTCTTTTTGAGCGAAGATATCTTCAACGCCTATCAAAAAGACCCTGCTGGCACGATTGCCAAAGCAGAGGCGCAATGGAAAGCGATCCGCAGCACCGAAGCGACCAAATTGTAAACCATATCTGGCCCGGAGGACATATCTTCCGGGTCAAATATTGGCACTGCAAATTTTATCCCTAAACATTGGAAGCATATATTATGGAAACAGTCATTTATTATCTCGCTCTTAGCGGTCTACTCACTATTCTGCTTTGGACACCCTATATTCTGGCGCGGGTCTTTGTTTGGGGGATACCAACATTTCTACACAATTACCCAGAAGGCTTTCCGGCCCAAGAGCCTGAGGCGCCACTATGGGCACAACGTGCAAAACGTGCTCACCTCAATATGGTGGAAACCATGCCAGCATTTATCGCAGTGACTGTTGCTGCATTGTCGCTAGGTGATCCAGTGAACATGGCGCAAATTGGCACTTGGGCACAGATTTTCTTCTTTGCACGGCTCGCTCATGCCGTTGTTTATATTGCTGGCATTCCTGGCTTGCGGACCCCAATTTACTTGGTTTCTTGGGCAGCAGTTCTGGCGATTGGCTTCATGACCATCATGTAAATTTTTTGCATATACCTTCTCCATGAAGGGGTTCACTATCTGTCTTTCGCTACTGGTGATGCGGATATGTGGACCCCGTTTGGTTTAGGACTATGCCTTAATCGTTAGGTGGCTTGGTAGCTGCAGTCTTTAATTGCCGGTCTATAGCCTGTGCGGCCATGACAACAGTGCGCAATGCGCCAGCAAAAAACTCTTTGGGTAAAGTGTCAAATGTATCGCCCGGCTGGTGATAATATTTGTGATCTTCAACCCCGAAATAGATAAATGGTATCCCTTCATTGTGGAAGGGGCCATGATCGGACAGCAAAGTCCAGTCATCCGCGCCCTGTTCCGGTCGATCATGCCCTAGTTTGACATTTATCGGAGCGTCCTGCGCCAATGTTGTGAGCAATGGCAGCAATTGCGGATTGTGATAGCTGCCTGAGGCATAAAGTGCATCTTGCTCATACCCTGCTATCATATCCAGATTAATGTTGAAGGCGATATCACTGCCGATGAATGCACGTTGTTTGACAAAAGTTTTGGCACCAAAAAGGCCCGGTTCTTCCGCATCTAAAAAGGCGATAATCACATCATTTTCGGGCATTTCTGCCAAAAATTGATCGGCAATGGCAAAGGCACCTGCAACACCCGTGGCATTGTCACTTGCGCCATTATATGTCTCACCATCAATGATGCCGACATGATCATAATGCGCAGTAATAACCATGGCTGAAGCCGAATTCTTGCCGTTGATACGCGCCAGCAAATTGATGCCGTTCTTCACTTCACCTTGGCTATTGAGAAAGGTAAAACCCTGCTCGGAAACCGTGAGGCCGCGCCGACGAAGCTGCTCCACCAAAAATATACGCGCCTTGGCGGCTCCCTCTTCACCAGCCAGACGGCCCTGCATATCGTCGGCAGATAATATCTCCGTAATTCGGACCGGCGTTAAAATATCTGTAGGCTGGGCTGTATTGCTTCCACCAGCTTGAAGCGGTGCATCAGCGATACAGGCACTCACAGGCAGCAAGGCCATGGCTGATAATAAAATGGTAAAACGCATAGTGCATTCCCTATTCTACTTCCGAGGGCAGGGAAATAAAGAAATGGCGCGCTAGGAAGTGCGACATCGAACCCACAAGGATCGCAAGGCCGACCGGCCGCCGGGCGGTAGCCCGCCCCTCGGAGATATGAGCGCAGCGAATTATCGCGAGAGAGAAAAATGGTGCGCCCGGCAGGACTCGAACCTGCTGCCTCAAGATTAGAAGTCTCGCGCTCTATCCAGATGAGCTACGGGCGCTAAGTGCATTTCGCATTTTGGCTCATAGCCATATTTGCATCGCGCGCCAACTGCGATATTGCATATCCATGCCTGATAATGATTCCGCTACGCCTGAGCGTGTTTTGACGCGCAGTGACGGCCTTGATCTGTCGACCCACCAATTCCGCTATTATGACTTTGTTATGGCGGCTTTTGTGGCCATTTTGCTGTTATCCAATATCATTGGTGCGGCAAAGCTGACCTATTGGGAGATTGATGGCGAGCAATGGGTGTATGGCGCGGGCATTTTGTTCTTCCCGCTGGGCTATGTCATTGGTGATGTTCTGACAGAGATTTATGGTTATGCGCGGGCGCGGCGGGTTATTTGGGCTGGCTTTGGCGCCATGCTGTTCATGGCGTTTATGAGCTGGGTCGTGGTGTCACTGCCGCCGGCAGATGTGTGGGACGGGCAAGCCGCCTATGAGAGCGTTTTTGGGCAAGTTCCACGTATCGTATTTGCCTCTATCGTCGCATTCTGGGCCGGTGAATTCGTCAATTCCTATGTCATGGCACGCATGAAGATATGGACACAGGGGAAAGCCTTGTGGAGCCGCACCATCGGCTCGACCATTGTCGGGCAGGGCGTGGACAGCATGATCTTTTACCCTCTGGCTTTTTGGGGCGTGTGGGATAGCACGGCTGTATTGACCGTGATGGTGACCAATTGGGGGCTGAAAGTATTGTGGGAAGCACTGTTGACGCCCGTCACTTATGTGGTGGTTGGCCGTTTAAAAAAGGCGGAAGGTATTGATGTCTATGATGATAATACCAGTTTCACGCCGTTCAAAACGGACCTGAAGTGAACTGGTTCTGGTCGGCGACCACGCTGGGCCCATTTCAACAGGGTAAGCAATTGCTGGAGGACAGTCTGGGCTTTGATAAACAGGCCCTGCACATTCTGGTCGGCTTCATGGTGTTCTTTTTGGTCCTGTTAGTCTTTCGCCGAAAGATATGGTTGGCGTTGTTGGCGGTGACTGTGGCAGCGCTGATGGGTGAAGTGCTGGATATTTATGAGCTGATTGCGATCCGCAATTGGGGTTGGGAGGATATTTTCTGGCCTTGGCATTATCGCGACTTGATTGACACAATGGCAGGCCCGATCATCATGGCAATGACGATCAAAATGTGGGGTGGCCATCATGCTGAGCCGCTAACGCCTGAGCGCTAGGCTAAAGAACATAGGCGATTGCACGCGTCATAATGCGCTCTAATTATTGGCTGCTTCAAAATAGGGCAGGGCCGGGGTGAGCGCTACATCGCTACGCTTTTCTAACTCGCGCAAGAACCAATATTTGTGAAAACCGCCATAGGTGATGAGGACGCGCTTGCCCTGACCTTTAATGGCGTCAAGTTCAGCGGCGATATTGGCCCAATGGGCGCGGTTAATGCTTTGCCAGCCGCCTTTGCCAATATCTGTTTCAAAATATTGCATATAGGGCTGATAGCGCGCTTCGACCGCTTGGTCATAGGCCTTGCTATGGATGAAAAACGGATCATCGCCGCGGCCGTTTAATGTATTGCGGAATGTATTTTGCGCTTTTTGCCAGGCTTGCCATTGATCTGCACGGCCAGGATTGTCTCTGATGCGGTTAAGCGCAGCGCGGCGGGTTGAGGCAATATCAGGCGTCCATGCGGCTGTGCCTTTGATGACATAGTCCAATTCCTGCTGAAGCGGGATGATGGCGTCGGTATATTCAGGGAATGCGCGGGTGCGTTGTTCGGTTACCTTTCCGGTGTCTTTATAAGAAGACAAGGCCGCTGCAGTGCGGTTCGGCGGAATTTCGGTGAGGATAATGTCCGGCTTAATATCCCGAACAACTGTTTTAATAAGCGACAGCGGATATTTGCTCGATGTGCGATGGCCACTATGGATCATGCCGATCACGGTGACCTCGGTTCGCTCTCCGCGTTCAGCCTTGGAAAGACCAAGTTTCGCGGAGGGGACGCTTTGCTCCGTTTTTCCAGCGGCCTGGCAAGAGGCCAAGACCGCGGCGAAGAACATGCTGGTTAAAATGGTTGCGATATTTTTTATTCTGATGGGATAGTGCATATCCGCCTTATAGAATAAAATATGGCAATTGGCTTTATAAAATTCTGTACTCTTTTGGTTGGTTCGGACGGAGTGATATCAATCCGCGATCAGGCCGATCAGAATGTAAATCAATATTGGTGAGCCAAAGCCTAACAATACAGCCAATACCCAAAGAATACGGATCATTGTAACGTCAATTTCTGACCAGTTGGCGATTCCGCTGCATACGCCCATCAGCTTTGCATTGGCTTTGTCGAGTTGAAATTTCTTGCTCATCGTGTTGTTTCCCTTGTCTTTCGTAATGTTGTGGCTTTTTAGCGAGTTTGGTTTTTTGTTCTTACTGGTCATGATATCACGCGGTCAAATCGAAGCTGCGAAAAGAACGGTTGTGACGATGGTGAATGTGACAACAGTGGTGAAAGCGAATTGTGCGATCATTGTAGTATTCATGATATCCTCCAGGTTGAACGTGTTAGTTAAAATTTAGATGATGGAAACGAAAGAACCGAACATTGCGACGATGCCGATAACGGTCGTTGAGAAAGCGATGTGTGAGAAATATGCGGGCATTTTGAATTTTCCTTTTGATGAGTGTTGTTAAAGAACGGTGGTGAATGAAGCGAACATTGCAACAACGCCGATGATGGTTGTTGTGAAAGCGATTTGTGAGAAATATGTGGTCATTGCATTACTCCTTGGTTTGGTTTTGAACTGTCCTGATTGTTTCCTCTCTGGACAAACCATACTATGCAGAAGGCGTGCCAGTTTTTTAAAACATATTAAAATCAAATACATAGATATAATCATCATATTTTTCACTATGGATAATAAATTGTAAAATCCTATAAATTGGGAAAATTTCCCGAATGTTGGGATTTGATGAATTGCAGATGAACAAGATGGGCAGAATAACCGCAATATGATTGTCGCATGGGCCGCCCATGCCTATTGCTAAAGATATGAATAACGCTTTTCATGCATTGATGACGCTTAGTCTGACTGACTTCCGCAACCATGCGGCAAGCCAGTTAGATGGTCTGGCACAGTTAAATGTGCTGACCGGTGATAATGGCGCAGGCAAGACCAATATATTGGAGGCCTTATCACTGCTCAGTCATGGCCGGGGCATGCGCAGTGCGGCGAATAATGAGATTGCGCGCAGGGATGGTGCGGGCGGATTTGCCGTTTCCGCATCGCTTGGCAGCGCGGCTGGTCCTGTGAAGCTGGGCACCGGCATGCATGTAAAGCATCCCGGTCGCCGTCTGGTGCGCATCAATGGCAGTCAGGCAAGCCAGAATATCTTGGGCGAATATCTTACGGTGAACTGGCTGACTCCAGCGCATGACAGATTATTTGTAGAAACCGCTGGCGCGCGGCGACGTTATCTGGACCGGCTAACAGCGGCCATCCGCCCTGGCCATTTGGGCTATGTGCAGCAATATGAAGCCGCCATGCGCGAGCGCAACCGTTTGCTCAGTGATGAGCGGCTTAATGGTAAGATGATGGACCCATTATGGTTTGATGCGCTGGAAAGCCGGATGGAGCGCTATGCGGCGGCGATTGAATCGGGACGCCGTGAATTGGTCGAACAATTAGAGACGATGTTTGATGAAACCCATAATGGCGGCTTTGCAAAACCATGCCTGTCCATCGTTTCCCGCAGTGAGTATCTGAAGAATGGGACTGAACGCCCATTGACCGAAGTCTGGCGATCAGCGCGTGCAAGAGACAGAGCCGCAGGCCGCACGCTTGATGGCCCGCACCGTGATGATATGCATGTGGTGATGCGCCAGACCGGCGAAGCTGCTGCGTCATGTTCTACTGGCCAACAAAAGGCGATGCTGATCGCTTTGACATTGACGCATAGCGAGCTGGTCGCTGAACGCCGACCGCGTCTGCCCGCTCTATTATTGTTGGATGAAGTAGCGGCGCATCTTGACGCGTCGCGCCGGGCGTCTTTGTTCGAGCAACTGTCCCAGCGCAATATGCAAGTATGGATGACTGGCACAGATGCCAGCTTGTTCGCAGCATTGCCGGACCATGGCCGTTTCATTCAGGTTGAGACAGGCAGAATAGTCTCAGCGTTTAGTGGATAGTGCCAAAGCTTTTTTGCACGCTCAGCATAACAATCAATCGCTCGACCTGACGCCAATGGCAAAAGCGGATATGGTTACCGCGTTCGCGTGCGTCATCTGCATTGTCTGCTGCGTGCAGTGCCGCATTTTGCCCTAATATGGTCAGCATATTATCAGCTTCATCATAAGCCATACGGTCAGTAAATACCGGCATAGGATTTATGAGATTGCCCGTTTTTGCACCCATTGCAGAGACGGGGGCTTTCGGGTCCGAAGACTTGGACTGAGACATTAACACACCTTGTTACGTTGAGAACAAACTCGTTACCTACACAACCCTTCCAATCGCTTTTCTTTATATAGTGAATGTAAAATTAATCTTCAAAATGGATATCTTATATCTGTTTTTGTCAGATTATTCTCCGCTTCTCCGGCAATGGGCTGGAAATGCACGAGGAAAAGGCCCAAATAGCCTCCATGGATGATAAGCAAAAAAAGCAAGACGGCGCCGCATATTCGCCAACCAAGCAAGAGAGCCCCAAACGCGCCACTGCAGCAGGCGGTGTGTTCATTGCCTTGGGCACCATATTTGGCACGATATTTGGCGGCTTTGCTTTTGGTCAGCCATCTGCGGGGTTTATCGTTGGCTTGATCGGCGGTGCATTGGTTGCTGTGTTTATTGCGCTTAATGACAATATAAAGAGATAATAAATAGATAAGCAGGCAGGCGTAGTTTCACAGCCTGGTAGCAATATAGCTGATCCGAGCGCCGCGCTTATTTGTCTTTGGTGATATCCGATAATTTCTCGATCACCAGCGGGGCTATGGCCTTGGTAATCTTGTCAATACCCTCGGCATTGGGGTGAATGCCATCATCCAACATCAGCGCATTGTTGCCGATCACTTCCTGCATGAAGAAGGGATAAAGCCCGGTATCATATTTCTTCGCTAATGTCGGATAGATAGGATTGAAGAGCGCGGCGTAATCCGGCCCCAAATTCGGCGCGGCCAACATGCCTGTCAAAATTACGGGAATATCCTTCTCGCGCAATGACTGTGTCATCGCGTCAAGATTTTCGCGTGTTTGCTCCGGCTCTATACCGCGTAGCATATCATTGCCGCCCAGTCCCAATATCACCAGATCCGGCTTGCGCGGCAGCCCCTCCAAAGCAAAGTCAAGGCGGCTGCGGCCTGCTGCGCTGGTGTCTCCAGATACGCCGGCATTAAATACAAAGGCGTCAAGCCCAGCATCAAACAGCGCATTTTGCAATTCTTCAGGAAAACCTTCCCCGCGGTTCAGGCGGTAACCGGCGTAAAGACTGTCTCCCACAGCAAGCACAAGCAGCTTGGCTTCTTCGGCGCTTTTGGGGCCTTTGACAATGGCAAGCTCTGCAGGATTGGCCGCACGATCGCCTGATTGCCCTTGTCCACTCGCCGGACTTTCTGATGAAGGACTTCCACAAGCGACCAATAACAACAAAGGCAACTGGTACAGGAACAATTTGATCTTATATGGCATGTGACGTCCTGAAATTATTTCCATTTTTGAAAGCTAATGCCAAATGACCGCCCCTGAAATGGCCGCCTCCGAAGCTTTAGCGCGTGATGCGCACAATATAGTGCTCCACGCCCGCAATGTCACCCTGACTTTGGGCAGCAATGATGCTCCGGTTGAGATATTGAAAGGCATTGATCTGGATATAAAACGGGGTGAAAGTCTGGCAATTCTGGGCGCATCTGGTTCGGGGAAGTCTTCCATGATGGCATTGCTGACCGGTCTCGAACAAGCCAGTGGCGGTGAGATTTTGCTGGCTGGACAGAATATAAATGGCATGGATGAAGACCAGTTGGCGCAGACGCGGCGTGGACGCATTGGTGTGATTTTGCAGGCCTTTCATTTGCTACCGACGATGACAGCTTTGGAAAATGTCATGGTGCCATTGGAGCTGGATAGCGGTAATGACATCAGGGCGCGGGCCAGTGATGCGCTCGAAAAGGTCGGATTAGGGCACCGTATGGGCCATTACCCAACGCAGCTCTCTGGTGGAGAACAGCAGCGCGTTGCTATTGCGCGCGCAATTGTCTCTTCGCCCGATATCTTATTTGCTGATGAACCGACGGGCAATCTGGACCAAGAGACGGGTGAGGCAATTATCGACATTTTGTTTGAACGCCATTTGTCGAGCGGCACAACATTGGTCATCATCACCCATGATGCAGCATTGGCGCGGCGTTGCAACCGTATCATCACTATGCGCGACGGGCAGATTGTGGATGACCAGCTCGCAGCCGATGATGTGCAATCTGGCACCACTGCCGGACACGCATAATGCGCGCTGGTGAATTATGGACCATAGCGCGGCGTGATCTCAATGGCCGCTTCCGTGGGCTTCGGCTGCTGTTTATCTGCCTGTTTCTGGGCGTGGCAACACTGGCTGCTATAGGCAGCTTAACAACCGCTATCACGAAGGAATTGACGGACCGCGGCCAAGAGATATTGGGCGGTGATATAGAGGTCGCTTTGTCGCAGCGGCTTATCACGGATGAAGAACATGCTGCTCTGGAAGAGCTAGGCACAGTTTCCGATACGGTAAGAATGCGCGCAATGGCGCAACTGCCAGCAGATAGCATCGCGCAGCGCAAATCGGCCAGCGGTAATGATGATATTGGCACAGTGCGCGTTTTGGCTGAATTGAAAGGCGTTGATCAGGCTTATCCGCTTTATGGCCAGTTGGTTCTTGCGGATGGCAAAAGCTCTAATGGACCGGCGAGTGCGGATCAGATTTTTGTCGGCGAAGGGTTGGTCGACCGGCTGAATGTTAAATTGGGGGATAGGCTGCGTTTCGGCACAGCGGAATTTACTATCACCGGTATTTTGGCAGAGGAGCCGGACCGTATTGGCGAGGGTTTTACGCTGGGGCCAGTGGCATTGGTTTCGATTGCCGGGCTGGAGCGCACTGGTCTGGTGCAGCCGGGCAGCCTTTATGAGGCCAAATACCGTATTCGCACCAGCGCCAATGCAGATTTACAGACCATGGTGGCGTCGCTGGAAAGTGCTTTCCCTATCGCTGGTTTTGAGATTAAGAGCCGCGACCAAGGGGCGCCCGGGACTACGCGCTTTATCGAACGGTTGGGCCAGTTTTTGGGTCTGGTAGGGCTAACCGCCTTGTTGGTCGCAGGCATTGGCGTCGGTAATGGTGTTGCCTCTTATCTGGCTGGTAAACGCAGCGCGATTGCCACATTAAAAGTTCTGGGCGCACATTCGCGTGATATTACCGCCATATATTTGATGCAAATTGCCACTGTAGGCTCGGCAGCAATTTTTATCGGTGTTGCTCTTGGTGCCTTTGTCCCGTCCATTATCATCGGTTTGGCTGGCGATATATTGCCGGTACAGCCGGGTTTTAGCATTTTCCCAATCCCGCTTTTGACATCGGCATTATATGGCGTGTTGATCGCGGTCATTTTTGCGGTGCCGCCATTGGCGCGAGCACGGCACATCCCCGCTGCTGGATTGTTTCGCGGGTTGGTCGATGCCGGGCGCGGCGCAGGTTGGCGCATCTATCTGGTTTCGGCTCTGGCCTTTCTGGGCATATTTGCGCTTGTCATCATCACTGCGCGCGATCCATTATTTTCGGGCGGCTTCTTGATCACATCCTTAGCGATATTGCTCATCCTTGCGGTATTGGGTTGGCTGATACGCTGGATATCGCGCATATTACCGCGCTCACGCCAGCCATTGGTCCGTTTGGCCATTGCCGGATTACATAGGCCGGGCGCACAAACCGGCGCATTGGTTGTTGCCCTTGGCCTTGGGTTGACCTTGTTTGTTATGCTGGCTGCGATTCAAACCAGCCTGAGCAATGAGATTACCCGCTCTGTTCCAGAACGTGCGCCCAATCTGTTTGCGCTCGATATTCCCGTAGATCAGGAAACGATCCTGCGTGATCGTATCGCGCAAATCGACCCACAGGCAGAGATTAACACTGTCCCAGCGCTACGCGGCACCATTATCAGCTATGCCAATACGCGCGTAGCTGATTTGGA
The DNA here is from genome assembly GCF_051668705.1 of Parasphingorhabdus sp. DH2-15. GTDB lineage: Bacteria > Pseudomonadota > Alphaproteobacteria > Sphingomonadales > Sphingomonadaceae > Alterisphingorhabdus. Next base: position 665,445 of record NZ_CP196351.1, read on the forward strand.
AGAATTACCCGAAGGCGCGTGGTTTTTAAACGGTGATCGCGGCCTAACCTATTCGCAAGATCTGCCGCAGGGCAGCGAGATTGCAGCTGGTGAATGGTGGGCGGAGCAATATGATGGACCGCCTCTGGTATCGGTTGATGCGCAGATGGCGCAGGTATTGAACCTTGAATTGGGCGACACATTGATAGTCAGTGTCTTGGGCCGCGAGATCAGCGCGACTATTTCGTCTTTTCGACAGGTCAATTGGGAGACATTAGGCTTTAATTACACCATGGTCTTTTCGCCCAATGCATTGGCGGATGCACCGCATAGCCTGGCTGCTACCGTCAGCCTGTCGGAATCCGGAAATGGCAAGCTAGAGCGCCAGATTTCAGGCATTATATTGGAGCTTTTCCCATCTTCAACTGTGGTGGAGGTGAGCGAAATTATCACCGAAGTGCGCACCATATTGCAGCAAATGGCAGCAGCGATCAGTATCGCGGCCTCTATCACCATATTATCAGGTCTGGCTGTATTGATTGGCGCCATTGCAGCAGCACGCCAGTCGCGCATTTATGACAGCGTTATTCTAAAAACGCTGGGCGCGACAAGGCGGCAGATTCTGCTAGTTCAGGCCATGGAATATGGCTTATTGTCCTTAGTGCTAGCCGGTGTGGCTATGGCATTGGGACTAACCGCCAGCTGGTATGTCATGACCCAGATTTTCGAGTTCGGCTTTGTGCCGGATTGGACCATTGTTTTGCTGACATTATTTGGCGGGGCAGGGCTGACACTTATTATTGGACTGGTCGGATCATGGCCTGTTCTATCCGCCAAACCTGCACAGGCTTTGCGCCACTTATAGTCTACTAAAGCGCCATTTTGCGGGTTGTTTCGCCATGCTGGTTTAAGCGGTTGGCCAGAGGCGCCGAAATTATCAATTGCAGCAAATGGTAAACCAGAGCCGGCAGGATGACCATGCCGCCTTCTGGTCCGGGAAACAGCAACGCCGCCATGGGCGCACCTGTAGCAATGCTTTTGTGCGAGCCTGAAAACATCAAAGCGATGCGGTCCTGTAAGCCCAGACCAGCCAAAGTGCCAACTAGCCAGCTACCGCCAAAGGCCACAACCAGCATGGCAATGGCAACCATGATGATAATCAGCAAGGCGCTGGCATCCACCACCTGCCACAAACCGCCAGCAACCGCAGAGCCAAAGGCGATATAGACCGCCATAGCGATGGCCGCTTTGTCCATAATGCCCAGCATCTTGGAACGTCGGCTGGCCCATTCCCCTAGCCAGCGCTGCATCATCTGGCCCAGTGAAAAGGGCAGTAACAGGATAGAAAATATCTTGATGGCAAATTCAGGGCCCAGTTCCGCGCCGCTACCTTCTAATGCTGATCCGGATAACAGGATAAGCAGCAAGGGTGTGACAATGATGGCAGACAGGTTGAGCAGTGCCGATGCAATTACTGATGCAGCAATATTGCCGCCAGCAATCGAGCAATAGCTGATCGCTGATTGCACGGTTGTCGGTAGAATGCCGGCAAAGATAATACCAATAATCAGACCTGCGGGCAGATAAGGGCCAGCCATGATAGAGGCAGCAAGACCGCTAAGCGGCATGATGCCGAAAACGAACAGTGCGATAAGCCCCTGCAATCGCCAGTCGCTAGCCGCTCGCACCACATCCGCGCGCGAAAGGCGCAGTCCGTGGAGGAAAAACAGAAAGAAAATGGCAATGCCAGCCACCATCTGCCCCATATCATTCCATTTGGCGGGCAGGGGCGCAAAGCTGGCAAAGACAATTGTCGCGCTGAGCACCAGAATGAAGCGATCAGGGATAAGGCGCTGTAGCAAAATATATCCTTGGGTTGTTGCGCTTAGGGCATTTTCGGTTTTGCAGCCGGTGTGGCTGAAAAGCGCGGGGCAGGGGCCGGTTGCAGAACATCGTCAACAGTAATAAATGTCTCCCGCTCTTTATTGTGCGGGTGCTGCGGCGCTTCTGTCAGGCTTAGCACGGGGGCAAAGCAAACATCGCTATGCTCCATTAGGGCGCACCATTCATCACGGCTTTTGGTAAGGAATAAGGCGGTTAGCTTGTCTTTGAGTGGGCCCCATTGGCTGGGGTCCATCTGTGCATCGAAATCACTATCGTCTTCAAGGCCTGCGCGCTTGCGCAGCTCCGCATAAAATTGCGGTTCAATAGAACCGATAGAGATAAATTTGCCGTCTGCGGTTTCAAAAGTGTCATAAAAATGCGCACCTGTATCGAGCAGATTAACTCCGCGTTCGTCACGCCACTGGCCGTTTGCCAAAAATGTATAGGTCATGGCGGATAACAATGCGGCACCATCGGTCATGGCGCAGTCTATTACCTGTCCTTTTCCGGTTTGCCGCGCGGAGAGAATGCCGGAAACCATGCCAAATGCCATCATCATACCGCCGCCGCCAAAGTCGCCGACAGCATTGACGGGAGGTGTTGGCTTCTCGCCAGCGCGGCCATAACCATGCAATGCCCCTGACAAAGCGATATAATTGATATCATGGCCAGCATAAGGCGCATAAGCTCCCGTTTGGCCCCAGCCGGTCATGCGGCCATAAACCAGTGCAGGGTTGTCGCTCAGCAATATATCAGGCCCAAGACCAAGCCGTTCCATAACCCCAGGGCGAAAGCCTTCGATCAAACCATCCGCTTGCTTGACCAAATCCCGCACTTGGGAAATGCCTTTTGCGGATTTTAGGTCAATCTCTATCACTTCACGTGAGCGGTTTAATATGTCCCGCATTTTGGGTGTGCCTGGTCGCTCTACCCTGATCACACGGGCGCCATGATCTGCCAGCATCATAGCAGCAAATGGTCCTGGGCCGATTCCTGCCATCTCAACTATCGTAACACCGTCTAATGCGCCTGCCATATCTTGCTTCCTTCTATATATGGTCCAGCGAATTGCCACTCAGTGCAATCTTGTCAACGCTATTCATACAAAGGAAGATGAACGATTGGGCAGTACCGGATGCGCTCAGATATGTGATAAATTCGCATCGGCCTTGCATAAAGAAGCATATTATTGTGCAAAAATATTGCGCAGCATATACGGGAATATGTAAAAAATTAAGGTTTTCGTAGCGTCAACATTAGGTGGGGCATCTACAAAAATGCTGCGCGAAAAAAATTGCATCGGAACCGTAATTATGACAGTTTTGTCTCAAGTGATGAATTTATGACGTGAGATTGTGAATAGTCACTGCAAACAAAATATCTTTGGGAGAAGAGGATGCAAAAGATTTGGAAGCCTGTGTTGGGCCTATGTTGTTCGGTCTCTGTGGCGTCGCTGGCCTGTGGAACAGCTTATGCTCAGGACGGTCAGGAGCCGCAAGAAGCACAATCCGACGATGAAGAGTTTGATGACAGCAATGTTATCATCGTGAACGCAACCTTGCGGGCGAACGATGTTCAGGACATTCCTATCGCTGTGACGGCTGTTACACCGGTGGAGCTGGAGCGCCAAGGCATCGCCAACATTCAAACATTGGGTGCGGTTGCGGCAAGTTTCAACATTCAATCATCCCAAACAGAGTCGCAAGGCACATCGATCCGTATTCGCGGTGTTGGTACTACTGGTAACAATATTGGTCTGGAATCAGCCGTTGGTGTTTTTATTGACGGTGTGTACCAGTCACGCCCCGGCGTTGCGCTGGGTGAACTTGTAGATATTGAACAACTTGAAGTTCTTCGTGGCCCACAAGGCACATTGTTCGGTCGTAATACCACTGCAGGTGCTTTGGTCGTCCGCAATAAACGTCCTGACCTTAATGAATATGCTGCAGAATTTGTCGCAACATATGGCAATTTTGACCTGTTCAATGCACAAGCCGTTTTGAATGCTCCTTTGGTGCAGGATACGCTGGGTGTGCGTTTCTCTGGTTCTTATCGTCGCCGTGACGGCTTTATTACCAGCGCGGCTGATGGATCTGAGTCTAATAACCGTGATCGCTTCCTTCTGCGCGGCCAGCTCTTGTGGGAGCCGTCACCTGATATTAGTATTCGTCTGATTGGTGATTATCAGCAAACTAACGAAAACTGCTGTGCATCAGTAACGTTAAGTGGTGCAGGCGGTGCGCCAGCTGCTATAACTGATGCGCTGTTCCCTGGTGGACCACAATTTCAAGGCACTGGCCCACTTCCAAACGAATTTCCGTTCCCTCTCCGTCGTGAGTCAAATTCCCAAGCATTTGTGAATGATATTGAACAATGGGGTGTTTCTGGTGAGTTGAATTGGGATCTTGGTGGCGCTGAGTTGACTGCGATCGTGTCCTATCGTGATTTCCTAGGCGAAAGTCGTCAGGATGAATTTAATGCTGGTCAGGTTTATTCGGTATCAGGCATAACCTTCCCGGATGGCACACCACCAACTTTTGATGACATTACAACATTCACTGCTGAAGCACGGCTGCAAGGCGATGCTTTTGATGGTAAACTCGATTGGTTGATCGGTGCATTTTATTCTGATGAACAAATCGTTGAGGAATTTGCACTGGGCCTTGGTCCTGATTTTGGTAATCTGATTGGGCAGTCCTTTGGCCTGCCTGGTTTCGCTCTTCAAGGTGTTGCTGATGCAGGTTCGATTTTCTCAAACGGCATCTTTGACCCGACCGATCCGGGTTTTGCTCAGGGTACTTTTGCACAAAGTCCTTTGTCACAGCAATCAGCCCTTAATCGGTTTGATCAAAGCGGCGAGTCCTTCTCAATCTTTACGCACAATATCTTCAGCGTTACTGATACGATAAGTCTGACCGTTGGTGCGCGTTATGTGGATGATTCCAAAGACGCCTCATTTGATCAGCTTTCATCAACTGGCAATGCATGTGCCGCAAGCCGCCAATTCTTTACAGGACTGGTTTCTGCTCTGGGCGCAGCTGGTGCGGGTGATCCATCTGGCTTGGCAGCTATTAACGGCGCACTAACACCCATATTTGGCGCAGCTGGTGCGGGTGCGTTACAAATACCAGCTATTGCAGGAGCAGGTAATGCGTTGAACTGCTTTGTTTTCTCTGCTCCAGCAGACCCAAGCGGTGGTACTAATCCATTGACTGCCGGTTTGCCTGTTGAATTTGCAGATAATTTCTCTGACGATGAATTTATCTATACATTACAAGCCGCATGGGAACCCAATGATGACATATTGCTCTATGCCAGCTTTACGCACGGCTATAAAGCAGGTGGCTTCAACCTTGATGCTTCCGCTGCTATCGGCGGTGCAGATCCACGCTTCAACTCTGAAGAAATAGACGCTTATGAATTGGGCCTCAAAACCACATTGCTTGATGGCCGTGTGCGGGCCAATCTGGCGCTCTATTATTCTGATCTGTCTGATTTCCAAGTTCTGGAGTTCACAGGAACGCAGTTTCAGACCTTCAACGTTGATGATGTGAGCTCTAGAGGCTTTGAACTTGAGTTTTTTGGTCAATGGTCTGATTATATCAGCACCAATTTGGCTGTTACCTACACCGATGCTGAATATGGTGATGCATGTGACGCATCATTTGTTGCTGCTGGTGGAGCCAATCCGGCCGCCGGCCTTTGTGGCTTCTCTCTGACCAATGCGCCAGAATGGACAGGCATTGTTGGCGCCACATATGATGGCCCGATTAACAGCTCTGAGTGGACAATGCTGGCCAATGTCAATCTGCGTTATGAAACAGATCGCCGGACAAGTACAAACCCGAATGATGGTGTTGGGCTTGTGCCTTTCGATATTCAAGATGCAAACTTCAAAGTGAATGCCCGTCTTGGTTTTACAACACCGGATGAAAAATTCACTATTGAGCTTTGGGGCCGTAACCTGACCAATGAAGTGACGCGTGCAATTACGTTCAACACACCTTTGGTTGGTTCTGCTGCTGCTGGTACAGCGTCACGCAGTGCGTTCCTTGAGGAACCACGCACCTATGGTGCAACACTGCGCGCCAAGTTCTAAACGAGCTAGGAGAGGGGGCAATAAGCCCTAAACGGGGGAGCGGTCTTTACAGGTCGCTCCCCTTTTTCATGGTCGAAATGTGCGTCTGTTATGATGGTCCGGAGGTTAACCAATCAATCGATCAAAGCACCAGAAGCAACCCATCGCGCCGATGCCATAAATCGCTACCATTTGTGCGCTATCATGTATTTTGGCGCCGAGTTTCGCCAGTAATGCCAACAGCAAAAGAACCAGTGCTACAAAAGCGATCTGCCCAAGCTCCAAGCCGATATTGAAAAGCAATAAGGCCTGTGCTTCTTCGCCGGTCGGCAGGCCAATATCGCTCAATGCGCCAGCAAAACCCAAGCCATGGATAAGGCCAATCACAAAGGCGATCAGCCAAGGACGACGCGATGCCAGCGTTTCGCGTCCACGCCGTTTCAGGATATTCTCTACCGCCAAAAGCACGATGGATGCCGCAATAAGCAATTCTACCGGCGCAGCGCGTAGGCTCAAAACATCAAAAACGGTCAGCGCCAAAGTAATGCTATGCGCGATTGTGAAGCTGGTAATGACCGCAATAATCTGTCTGTGCACCACCAGCAGCGCCAGACCAAGGACAAACAGCAAATGGTCAAAGCCCAGTAACATATGCTCGGCCCCGATGATCAAATAGCTGAAAATGCTGCTTAAGCCTAAGTCTTGCTGCGCCAATTGCCAGACACGTGCATCGGGACGAAGCACCTGACTACGTTGTTCTCCGTCCAGTCGTTCAATCCGCACAAAAACATCGGTCAGGCTGCGCTCCAGACCTTCTATCGCAATACGGCCAGTGTCGATTGCTGAGAGCGGGCAGGTCATTTTCCAGCGTTCAATGATCGTGTTGCCTGCAAAGCGGTTGGTACGCTCATCCGCAATAATGCAATTGTCCGGCAATATTGGCGTAAGGCGCAATCTTTTGCCATCAGTGACGGGCTGTTTCCACAGCACATCAAATTGCCCCGGTGCTGTCTCTGTAATTTCCAGCAATGCGGGCCGCACTTCATGCGCTTGTGCGGGCATAGAGAGCACAAAAATAATGGCCATGGTGCTGACCAAAACCATCAGCATGGATCGCCAAGCGTTCCATGTTAGCCGTGGGAAGATGTCTGTCATTCTATCTCAACAGAATAGCGTGCAATCACATCATCAACGGCTGCTTGATTGGCGCTCCGGCGCTGCGCTTCTTGCCAAGCAGACAATATTTGCGGGCGCTTCTCCTCAAAATTGGCTGCTTTTCCGGTGTTGATTGCCGCTATACGCACCAGATGCTGGCCAAAGGCAGAAGTTATTGGCGCAGACCATCGCCCTTGTGGCTCTGCAAATATGTTCTCAGCAAATCCGCGACCAAATATGCGTGTTGTTTCACCAATGCTGATATCAGAATAGACACGCTTTTCGATAAAGGCGTCGCCCAAGGATTGCCAATTTTGTTGTGCTTTTAATGCGGATTGTGCCGTGATAATCTTGTCAGCATTGGCCTCAGCACTTTGTCCGGCGAAAAAAATATGCTGGAATGTACGGCGCTCGGGTGTGGCAAAGAGTTGCTGATTGCTCTTAAACCAATTGCGCAATTCATCATCACTTGGCTCTGATATATCCACTCTGTCTTCGATCAGCTCACGCATCTTCTGCGCCAGTCGCCGCCGCACGACAGTATCGCCATCGGCCAGCCCTAGCGCCTCTGCTTCGCGGACCAATGCTTCTTCACGAACATAATCCGCGATAATATCCTGCTTATCCTGCGCTGTCGGCTCGCGCAGCGCTTCCAAAGTCCAGAGGCCGAAAAGCCGGTCTTGCGCGGATTTGCTGATAACAATATCCGTGCTTTCCGGCGCAGCAGGCGACCAGATATTCTGCGTCGCGAATAAGAGCGCGCCCAGCAGCACGAAATGTACAAAAGGCTCTTTCCACCAGTTTTTCATGCTCGCCTCTTATGCGGACTTATGCCCTATGGCCAGTGTAAAAAGTGCCTGAGCTTAGCCAGCGGGAGCCAGCCAAATCGGTGAGGACCAGGCCCGTTCCTGCAAGGTTGGTTGCAGAGCAGGGTTGGGCTTGGCACCTGCCGTCAAAGCGTCCCAAGTGGACCAACGACAGGTTGGGTTTTCCAGAGCGCGCAAATAATAGGCGGCGCGGTGCCCAGCCTTATAATCCGGGTCGCGCCACACAGTCCGCAATTCGCCAGCACCTTTGTTCGGTGTGATCGAGCAATTGCTTAAATCAACGCCTGCACCATTATCGGGGCAACGCCCCGTTGCTGCATCGGGGGACAGCCCATCCGAACAGGCGATATCAATCACCTTTTCATAGCTGTCTTTGCCATCTGACCATAATTTGATGATCTGTAATCTCTGCAATGGCGCGGCATCGGGGTCACGCATCGCCCATGCAATAAAGGCAGGTGCTTTGTCGCCTTCTGCAAGCAAATCGCCGCCCATGGCGACACCATTGGCATAGGCTTTCTTTACCAGCATCGGGTCTTCCAGCAGAGATGATTCAAAGCCAAAGCCGCCAAAAAACCGCAATTTGATGCGCGGCCCCGACGTTGCGAATGTTTCCTTACGGCGCATTGCGGCAAAAATGGACTCGCGGGTATTTTCTTCCGCCCAGACACCGGCCAGACCAGAGGCAGCCCAGCGAGAGAACCAGTTCTTGGCATTGTCAGCTACGGTTACGCCGTCCCACGTCTTTTGACCACCGGGCGGCACAGAACCGCGCGCAACGGCGGTGCCATCAACGACACCAACCTTTGACCAATAATTATTCTCTGCATATGAGCCGCCAGCGACATGGCTGTCAGACGAACCGATAAAGCCGAATTGAAACGGGTTGAAACCCTTTGTATCTTGCAACACCATCCCATCGCGGACTGCCTGACGAACATAGCTGTGCCGTGTGTCGGAGACGATATTGCTGGCCAAGAGCTTATCATAAATCTCAAAATTTGCCCATTCGTCATTGGGGGAGAGAGATGGGTGTGTTTCAGATGTGCCCTTAACCTGCGTAATTTCGACAATGGGCTCATTGCGCATACGCTGTTCGGCATAGGCCTTGGTCAGCGGTTGGCCCTTTAAGGTGGCCAGTTTGAACATCTCACTGTTGGAAACATTGGAATTGTGTGGAATGGCCAGCGATTCATGCCCTGCATCGCGCTGTTTATCCATCCAATCCCACAAATCTTCGGGATTGACCGAATCCAATGTGCTAAATGGCCGGTCTGGCGCGCTGCCTTTAAAAACAACATTGCGGTGCAAATTGCCGCCGGCAAAACTGTCGCTGCCCTGACCTGGTGCATAGGTGGATGTATATTCATAAGCAGAAAATGTGGTGAAGACGCCCGGCTCATTATATTTCTCTGCCGCAGCAACCGTATTCTTCCACGTCTGGCCGATAATCTCTTTATCGTAAATTTCTTCTATGGCTTCACCAGAGCGCACAGTGCCGCCGATAAGTTGAAAGGCGCGCAAAATGACCTCTGGGTCAGTGCCGTATAGCTCTTTGGCAATGGGCAGTTTTGATAGCCGCTCGTCAACGCCATCCATGGCAGGCAAAATGCCCATATAGGCCCCATGATCGGTCACACCCAGAAAATCGAGTGGTGGACCGCTGATCGTAATATCATAACCGCTAGGGTGTTTCACCGTCTCCCCGCGTGCGAAGCGATAGGCATCTTCCGGCGTGGTGCGGACATTGAAAATATAGGCGTCGAAAGAGTTTTTGGTGTGAATATGAAGGTCACCAAAATAAGCGTTGCGCTCCTCGCTATAACCCGAAGTGCGTTCTTCCGGCGCGGCATCTATATTGCCTGTACCATTTTGTTCATCCTGCGCAGTGCAGCCGGCCATAAAGGCCATTGCAGCAACAGACGCAACCAACGCTCCCCTTACCCGCATAATCCTCTCCTATATTTTTATTTTATAGGGAAGAGGTTAGGCGAAATTTTGCAAAAGCGCAATGGCGTGAGACAGGCTGTGTATTGTTCGCATGTGGTGACGTTGCAATGGCTATAGGCGCGGGCTCTAATTACAGAAAGGCCGCAAGATCGGCATAGGGAGATTGTTTCCACCATAGTCTGGACTGAGCATTCAGTGTGGCGTTTTGAATAAAAGACTCTATGCTATGGCTTTGATTGAAGATGGGTTTTCACATTAATGCCGATAAAGAAAAAGCGCCTTAGTCCGGAAGAAAGCCGTCTCGCCGCATTGGTAGAGGCTAGAGCACTGTTGATCGAAACGGGCCCGCAAGCTGTGACTTTAAAAGCCGTGGCGGCGCGAGTGGGCCGTACTCATGCTAATTTGCTTCATCATTTCGGTTCGGCCTCAGGCCTGCAAAAGGCGCTTTCTGCCTATTTGGCTCAATCTATTTGCCAGACCATTTGTGCGACAGTGCTGAAAACCCGCAAGGGTGAAGCGCCAGCGCGGGCTATTGTCGATCTGACCTTTGATGCTTTTGATCGTGAGGGCGCAGGAGCGTTAGCATCTTGGATGTTGCTTTCCGGCAACGAAGATGCGCTGGACCCGATTGTTGATGCCATTCATGCGCTGGTCGATGATCTGGCAAAGGATGAAGCACATGATCAGCATCTGCGCGAAGATACTTTGGCACTGGTGATTATGGCTTTGGGCGATGCTTTGATGGGCGAGCGTTTATCCGTATCTCTGGGCTTGGCGCGGCACAGTGCGCGGCAATTGGCCGAGCAAAGGCTCAATCAGTCTTTGTCACAATGGCATGGCGTAAGCGAACAGCTATGCCCTAGCCAGAACCCGGCTAATGATTAAAATCTGAAGCACTGGCCGAAATAGACTGGCCGTTAAGATGGTCAGCCGCGTTTAGTCTCAAATCGGCCATGTGGGCGATAGCGCACCATCCATCCATCAATCACGGTGGATAGCGGCGTTGCAGCCAAGCCAAGTGTCTTGAGCGTTTTGGCGTTGGCATCGACCACATTGTCCTGTTGCAGCATGATCCATTGGTCGCGCGTCATGGGCGCGCCAGGCAGCCAACCCGTGAGATTTGCCATTAGCCCTGCCACTATATCCGGCATATCAACAAATGCTGGCCCATTATTGCTGGCTTTCGCGATATGATGGTTCAATTCACGCATCGAAATAATGTCTGGCCCGCCCAGTTCGTAAGTGCGTCCCTTATGCGTTTTCTTGCCAGCCAGCATATCGGCCAAGGTAACATGGACAGCCTTGGCAACATCATCAACATAGACTGGCTGAAACTTTGTATCGCCGCCAATGATAGGAACGACGGGCAGCAATGAAATCAGCCCGGCAAAGCGGTTGGTGAAACCGTCTTCCGGCCCGAACACAATGGAAGGCCGTAAAATCACGCTATTTGCAAAAGCCTCCAGCACGGCAGCCTCACCTTCGCCTTTGCTCTTGCCATATCGGCTATCCGAATGTGAATCGGCACCAATAGCCGACATGTGCACCAGCGCCTTGCAGCCTGCGGCGTGCGCAGCTTCTGCAACATTGCGGGCACCATTAACATGAAAAGCCTGAAAGTCGCCATCCAATATGCCGACCAGATTGATGACGGCATCGCTGCCATGTACTGCGCGGGCAACGGATTCCGGCTTACGAATATCGGCAACAGCAAATTGCGTCTGCCCCAAATTGCCAAGCGGTTTCAGCTTATGTGCGTTGGAAGGGTTGCGTTCTGCTATACGAACACGTGCACCTGCCGCGAGCAGTTGCTGGCTGATATATTTGCCAATAAAACCGCCACCGCCAAAAATGGTTATAAGGCTGTTTTGTAACGGGTTTTGCATGATTTCGTGTCTCCGTCCGCAAATGGGCATCAGATCGTTAGCTGTATAATGGTTATATAGGATATTTTTACAGAATGTTTAGCCACGCCAATAGCGCCCAACACGCCGCAGCGGCAAGCCTCAATTTTGATGCCCCTATTTTGCCATCACTTTTCATCATCTTGGCCATGATAGAGGGGAGAGACATCATTAATGGCGCTCTTTTATTTGATAGCAATCTAATGCTGCTGGCACAGAATATGTGAGCTAATCTAAGCTCAGCAATATTGGGTGCCAGCAGCCAATGCAGCAAGATTTAGCGTGTAACCACATTATCAAGTTTGAAGGTAAATGGCGTGGATTGGTCCCCGCCGCCTTGCATAATGATATCTGCGCTCGCGATGTTTACCAAAGGTAATTCGGTTTCGATGCTATCGACCAAATCATGGTCCAAAACCTGGCCCTGCTCAATTTTTTCAGTCACGCCAATCCATAGTGTATCTTCGAATTCAAAGATGGCTTTTTCGCCTGGGCTGATCGCAGTTTGCTCAGCCAATCTATACCCTCCTCTGACGATCAACCCATTCACCGAACCCTTGTCACGGCTATTTAGTATTTCGATTTGATGGGGATCAGCGCTAGGACCTGTTATCGTCAAGTCGTTACTAAGAGAACCGTGAATGATAGCAAGTTGCTGACCTGGCGAGACATCCATCGGGTAAAATTGATTTCCAAAATTATCCAATGCCGATGCTTGCAGACCCATTGAATAGGTGAAAGGATGAAATTGGTCAGGACCGCATTCCTTTATTACTTGCCAGGCGAGTGTCCTGGCCATGTGATCGGCGGCGAGATTTTTTTGAAAAATCACGACATCCATTACTTTGCTGGCGTCTGATTGGTTGCGAAATGTTAGCTCGATATTCATTTTACGTCTCCCTCAATGATGTGCGCTTGTGAAACTATGAAAAAATAAGCACACATGATTGCCTAGAGCCGATCTCCTTCTCGTCAAAAGGGAAAGTAAGTTTTTTTGCGGAACAGAATATTGGTTTACTGGCCGATCGCCACAGACTCGGGCTGCAAGGCCTGCAACCACTTGATCATGATGGATAAACTGGCCTTGGGTTATAGCGAACTTTTAAACCATATAAGGCGCATTTGCGTTATTTCCCCAAGGTCATTTGTACGACTTTGGCAAAGGTCATCTTCAGAAACCAATTCTCTGATTGCTATCAGGCTTTAATTCAGACTCACGGCGCAGCGCTGCACAGATGTTTTTGCTGCATTGGTCTGGTTTGTGGCGGAGCTGTTTTTGTACAACCTTGAAATCACCTGGCGTAAGGTTCTGCAACGCCATCAAAGCCTTTGGCGGTTCGACATCAAAAAATTTGATAAAGGCATGCTCCAGCTGTTCCTCAGACAGCGGTTTGAGGGTCACCTTAAAGTCAAACCTGCGTAAAGTTGCCGGGTCCAGACGCTCGGTATTATTGGTTGCAGCCAGTACTGGATAGTCATGCCGATCAAGCCAGGACAAAAGCTCGTTGACGCTGCTAACCTCCCAATTGGCTTTGGCGGCCGTGCGGTCGAGCATGATTGAGTCCGCCTCATCAAAGAACAAAACGCCTTCATTCTCACGCGCATCTATAAAGGCATCGGCAATATTGGCCTCGGTCTCGCCAATCCATTTAGATAGAAGGTCGGATGCCCGCTTTTCCAATAATGGCCGATCCATTTTGCGTGCAAAATAATGCGCCAGCGCCGTTTTGCCTGTGCCTGGTGGACCAGATAGGAGCAAAGAGACATCGAGAAATTGTCCATCTGCAATCCGGTCAATCAAGGATGCGATGGGTGGTTCCGATTGATAAAGATTGAGATCAATATCTGGGCTTTTGCTAATCGGTACCTCACCGCCACGCAGAGCTTTAACCAGTGATGTTGCCGACCTGTTGCTCTCAGGCGGCGCTGAGGCCAGCCGCGTGGCGCGAATAGCCGTGCGCAAAACTGTCGCAGCTTCTGGCGCTTTATCGATCAGCTTTTCCATCGCTGTTGACTTTTCAACCTGCTCGTCTGCTACAATACGATCGTAAATACGCGCGCTGGTCTTACGCGATGGATAGTCGAGTTTGAGTACGTGGCTCATCCGCCGGATGATCGCCTTATCGACATTGCCAAGCGCGTTGCTGGTCCAGATAACCGGCACAGCGTTGGTTTCCAACAGCCGATTGACAAAGACCTTGCTGCCAGTGCGCTGGGTCATCCAATCGCCGGACCCGCGCTGACTGTCGCCTATGAAATCCTCCATTTCGTCGAAGAGCAATATTGCGGTCTTTTCGCCGCGCTGCTTGCCTTTGCTGTCCAGAACACGCTGTGCCAGAGCCAGCGCGTTGACACGTTCATAGCGATTGGGCTCTTCGCCATCTTCATCTGCCTCTCCAACAGCGTGCAATTCTGCCTGCGCCGCCGCGGCGAGGACACGGGCCAATTCTGTTTTTCCAGTGCCGGGCGGGCCATGGATCAAGATATTGATGCCGCGCGCTTTTTCCCTGGTTGCGCCAATAATCAGATCACGCAGAAAAGGGGCATCTTCAACATGGGCAAAATCTAACATATCCAAGGAAGTGGATTGGCGTATGCCAATCAGCGCATCAGCCAGTTCGTCGCCCAATGCTGGCGCACGGTCTAACAGGGTCTCCAGCGCCCATTGAATATCGACATAGGTAACATCGTGCCGGTTGGTTTGGAATGAAGCCAGACCCAGTTTCACAACCGGACAAAGCCGCACAAAACGCGCGGCATCATGGGTTTCCACTCCTGCCAATTCGCCCAACATGATAGGCAAATCTATGCCTTTGCTGCTGGCCAGATATGCCAGTGCACGAACCTTGGGCAAGCGATCACATGCAATCATCAGCACAAGCAGTCTATGATTTTGTTCGTCAAGCCCAAGGATGTCGGCCAGCCCGTCTGCCAATTGCATAACATAAGGGGCGGGCGCTTCATTAACCTGCCAATTGTGGATGGCCTCCATTAAACTGTCTCGGTCCTTGAGCGTCTTTTTGCTCACGCCAAGGTCCAGCCAGCCCATATTATCCAGCACCCATCGCTTTATCGCTTTAGCGACCGGCGATTTGGCCGATATGTCTTTGCCCATATGCAGCAGCATGCTGCGGACGATGTGAAATTCGTTCATAATATCCCATTCCCAACGGAAGGCAGGACAGCGTGCAAAATACGCACGCGGTGCCTCCGTATTATATTCAGATTTTAGGGGGCGCGGCTTTGGGTTTCAGGCCCGGCCGCAGCATATGGGATATGCTATGGCAGAGTCTGGAAACCGCTGGGCTGCGTGCCCGTTTGTGCGAATATTTCCAACAATGCATTTCTCCAATTTTGTTCGCATATTGGTTGCGAATATTGCGGCTATTTACTGATCAGGATTCAAAAAACAAGAAAATAATTCTTGAGCGCAAATATTGGCTAGCGCAGGCTGACCAAAAAATGACCGTCTTCTTGTTGGTCAAATGCGAAAGTTCGTCCAGTGAAACGCGCAATAATATCTGCGCCTGTCCGTGCATGCTGGCTTGGCTTTACGCATGTAAATGATCCGCCTCCCGCCAGTGCAAAAGGTAGCAGCAGCTGATCGGCAAGATATGGTCCGGCAAAAGCCTGACCTTCCATATATCCTTTCATCCGCATCGCTGCTGTCTTTGCCAGCCGCTCTGCTTTGATGCCGAATTTGCCGAAGCCGCTGACGATTTCGGTAACATGGTCATATTCTGCTTCAAGCAGCAGAATATTGCCCGGCCCTTGGTCCTCAGGCAATTGCCGCACAGCAATGGCATCTTCTTCCCAGTTCAGAACATTTTGCGCAGTTTTTACCTCACGCTCAGCAATATCATATGGCAGGCCAGCGAAAATTGCGGTGCCGATAACAGAACGCAATTCGCCGCGGTCAAGACAATCAATCCGGCGCAGAGGCGCGGGTTGAATATCGATTTCCATCTTACCACCGCCGCGCGGGTAGAAACCATGGCGCACCAATTTTGCCGATACGCTTGGCCCCATGCGATTGATGAGCGGTAAAAAGGCCCGTTCAATAAAATCATATGGCGGTGCACCCATATTGTGCGTGCCGCCTTCCAGCGTGATATGCGAAGGCCCACCCGCAAAAAGCAGAGGTGGCAAAATTGTCTGCAGCACCAGATTTGCACTGCCAGCCGATCCGACTGCGAAATTATACTCTCCGGCCTTCATTGTGCCGGGGCGAAAAGTGATTTCGGACGTCCCGACCTCAAGACCTTCGCATGTGGAATCACTAATCGCGCAAGCTGCTTCAATAGCCGTGACATGCTGGCGCATCATACCCGGCTTTTCACGTCCGCCACGAATATTAGTGATTTGAAAGGCTTGCCCAGTGACAAGCGAGAGCGAGGCAGAACTTCTCAGTACTTGGCCGCCGCCTTCTCCTTCAGAGCCGTCAATTGTGATCATAAGTTCACCTATTCATATAGTATTAGAAACACCAGCTGCGCGGTCATATTCTGACGTTGCAACTGGTGTCCTGTTTTTGATCGTATCTGTGAAGTTTATCCCTTCACACATACGATCTGTTTCAGCGTATGGACAATCTCAACAAGATCGTCTTGCGCGGCCATTACCGCTTCGATCGGCTTATATGCCTTGGGCGTTTCATCGATCACACCGATATCTTTCCGGCATTCTACGCCTTTGGTATCTTCGATATGCTCTTCCAGCGATACTGCTTTTTTGGCTTGTGTCCGCGACATTACGCGGCCAGCACCATGGCTGCAGCTTTCGAAAGACTCGCGGTTACCAAGGCCCCGAACAATGAACGATTTTGCGCCCATTGATCCGGGAATGATACCCATCATACCTTTTGAGGCGCGCACTGCGCCTTTACGGGTAATCAGGACGTCCTGACCGAAATGCCGCTCTCGATTGACATAATTATGGTGACAGTTAATCGCCTCCATCTCTGCGTCAAAAGCTTTGGCAATTTGACCGCGCAGCGCCTTAATGACGTTTTTCATCATCATCTTACGGTTAGCCATCGCAAAATCCTGCGCCCATTCAACCGCTTCGACATAATCGTCAAAATGGTCTGTCCCTTCCGGGAAATAGGCAAGAGCTGTGTCCGGCAGGTTGATATGCCATTTGCGCATATCTTGCTTGGCCAGCTCGATAAACTGCGTGCCGATAGCATTACCAACACCGCGTGATCCGCTATGTAGCATGATCCAGACACGATCTTCAGTATCCAGACACAGCTCGATGAAATGGTTTCCCGTTCCCAGCGTGCCCAGATGCGTGACATTGTTGGTGTTTTTAAACCGTGGATATTTATCAGTAATGCGCGTAAAGCGCGCCGATAAAGGCGTCCATGCATCGATAATCTCTTCCTGTGGATCACCCCAGGAGCCGGTGTCACGGCGACCACGTCCAGCCGACCGGCCATGCGGAACCGCAGCCTCAATCGCTGAACGAATGGCTTCCAGATTATCAGGCAGATCACTTGCTACCAATGATGTGCGTGCTGCCATCATACCGCAGCCAATGTCGACACCTACGGCAGCGGGAATAATCGCGCCTTTAGTAGGAATAACCGAACCCACAGTTGCGCCAATACCCACATGCACATCGGGCATGACCGCGATATGGTTGAAGATGAAAGGCATCTGTGCCGCTTTGGAAAGCTGTCTGCGAGCGCCATCATCAACAGGGACACCACGTGTCCACAATTTAATGGGATGACCGCCCTCAACGTCCATAAATTCGTATTTTGTCTCGACCATGATAGGCCTCCTTATCATTCTTTATCCGCTTGAAAGCGGTGTGGCGACAAGAGATCAGCAAGACATTTCTTGAGCTACTCCGGTTTCCCGGGGGCGGACTTGAACCGCCAAACCCTCGCCTTCGCGAGTGCTCTAACCATGTAGTCCTGCTAGCATTCGCCAGCTATTTGCAAATTTCCTTTTGAAACGAAGTGACGGCGACAAGGTTTTGAAGAGATTTTCCTGCTCTACCAGCTGAGCTACAGGCCCCCAAATGATGGACCTGACGGGATTCGAACCCGCGACCTGGCGATTTGGAGTCGATGTAATCCCTTCGGCATTCGCCGTCATAAATTCTGTATCGTGACGACAAGTTTCAACGAAACAATTGTCCTTATGCTACTCTCTTGTGGCGGACTTGAACCGCATCTCCCAAAATATATCGGGCGCATTACTCATCGGACTATCGGTAAAGGATGTAGTTCCGTAGGCATTCGTCACGATTACATATTTAAATCTCCATTTCTTCAATTTCATGAACCCAATCTTGTTTTTCCACATCACTCGCGAAGCGGGCAATGGTGTCAAACACGGCATCAGAGAACCCACCAACATTTAAAATGTCCTTGCGTTCTTTTGCCTGAGTCGTTCCATAAGGTTGCAAATCTATGCAAACCAATTTGGCTTTTGGGTTTCGGCTTTTCAGCTTCTGCCACTGTCTCATAGTTTCCGTCGCGCCGTAGCGATTATCATCAACCCAGCTTTCATTATCTGAGACAATGATCACAAGATCGACATCTGCTTCACGCTTGTTGAGCAATGCCAATGGCGCTGAAACATTCGTTCCGCCACCACCAATCTGACTCAGTCGCTTTGCGTTCACCGCAACCCGAGCAAAGGGCTTAAGATCAACCGATACAACATGCTGCTCAAAAGGCATTAATGTTGCCGAAGGATTCTTGCGCAGTACTGCTGCACCAATAAGGGCAGCTACATCGATGCACTTTACTGCCGTCGTTGCGCCAACGCGGTGACCAGTTAGCGGTGATTGCATGGACCACGATACGTCTGGAGCAATAACCACATTACCTTGCATTACAGGCACGTTGGTCAGCGATTTCTCAAGTGCCACTTCCAGTGCGGCCTGCACTTTTAGCGGTACAGCGTCATTGGTGGCATTCAGTGCCATCAGAAGCTGATAAGGCATGATACGCGCACGCTTGATTGCATCTGCATCTTCAAGACGATTTGCAATCATATCGGTTGCCCCCTTTACACCAAAAGCACCATGACGGGCTAAAGTGTTCAGGTTCATACGCAATGCATGCCAGCCCACTTTTTCGGCCAAAAGAACCCAACGTTTAGCAGTCAAATCGAATGACGTTAGCCATTGGAAAGGAACATCAGGCAACTGACGACCAAGATCGCGTTTCCACAATTCGAAGTCCTGTAATTGTTCCGGCAGCGCTTCGACATCATAAGGACGTCCAATAAGCCAACCATAAAATGCCTGTCTTTCCAGAGAAACCGGCTTCGGGTGAACCATTTTGACGATGTCCGCCAAAGAAGGATCTTTACCCGTTGAAGCTCGGATCAGTTGTTCGATTGTTGCATCTTCCAACCACTGTTTAACAAGGCGCTTAGGACGCGAACCAAGAGACTTTCGGCCAACGGCACCAGAACGCATTATCTGGACAAAGTTGCGGAGCATACGGCCATTGTCGATCGTACGATTAAATACCGCCACGGCAAGGTCCGGATCAGCAACAGTCAAATATGCAGTCAACAGTGCAGGCATATCCTTCATCGCACCGCGTTTGCGGGCATAAAGGGCTGCCTTTGCAACAAAGACTGGATCGACTTTTTGGGCTACATCAAGGACGTCAGATAGTTGCGTTTCCGCCGAAGCGTAAAAAGTATCATTGAACGTACCCGTTGCCGCAAGCTGTGCCAGCTTATGTTTTGGTTTATAAGCATAAGCGATTGCACCCTGATGGTTTGTGACATTGGCTTCAGGTGAATCTTTTCCGAATATGGAAGCAAAAAGGCTTTTGTTAGCCATGTGCATCTTCCTTTCTTAAATCTCTTCTTTGGAAATCTCCGGGAGCGGCTGGCCCATTCCAGCCGCTCCGATATTCCGCATCGTCCGGTTGACCATGTTTGAGCAATCATCCGGATGTGCTTTATTATGCAGAGGCCGTGCCAGTTTTTGAGTAGAGAGGTATATTTCTGCCTATATCATTAAAAAATAACAAAATTTCCACTACTCACTATAATTGCAACGATAACAGTCATTTCATAATTTTTCTAAATTTATATATCTTTGGATATAAATTTATCTTATAAGATAAATTATGAAGCCACTCACTGTAATAGGATTTTTGGGTTCCACGCTAGATGCCGGGCCGTTTAAGGCTGCGCGTTGGAATAAATGGCGGCCATCGGTATCCCTGACCATGCATGAAGATTTGCGGGTTGATCGCTTCATCCTCATCCATAGTGCGCAGCATCATCGGCTGGCTGAGTTGGTGACCGCAGATATTGGCTCAGTTTCACCAGAGACGCATGTTGAGCCCAGGATTATGGAGCTTGATGATCCTTGGGATTTTGAGGAGGTTTACGGAAAGTTGCTGGATTTTGCGCAGGATTACCCCTTTGACCCTGACAAAGAGGATTATCTGATCCACATTACCACAGGCACGCACGTTGTGCAGATATGCTTGTTTCTTTTGACTGAGGCCCGTTTTTTGCCGGGCAGGCTTTTGCAAACACAGCCTGCCAAAAAAATGGAAGGCGCTTTTCCAGGCCGTCTGAATATGATCGATCTCGACTTGTCGCGATATGATAGTTTGGCGTCGCGCTTCGCGGTGCAGATGGCGGAAGGGTCTTCATTTCTGAAATCGGGCATTGAAACGAGAAACAGCGCTTTCAACACTTTGATCGATGAAATTGAGCAGGTTGCCGGACGCTCCAAGGCACCAATTTTGCTAACCGGGCCAACGGGCGCTGGTAAAAGCCATCTCGCACGGCGGATTTACGAGCTTAAAAAGCGCAAGCATCAGGTCTCTGGCGGCTTTGTGGAAGTCAACTGTGCTACTTTGCGGGGCGATAATGCCATGGCGGCACTTTTTGGCCATACCAAGGGCGCGTTTACAGGTGCTGCTTCAGAGAGGGCAGGGCTGCTTCGCACGGCGGACAAAGGCATGCTCTTCCTTGATGAAATTGGCGAACTGGGCGCAGATGAGCAGGCCATGATCTTGCGCGCTATTGAAGAGAAACGTTTCCTGCCTGTAGGCGCTGATAAGGAAAGCGTATCGGACTTCCAATTGATTGCCGGCACCAACAAGGACTTGCATGCTGCGGTAATCGAAGGCAGTTTTCGTGACGACCTTCTTGCAAGGCTCAATCTCTGGACGTTTTCTCTCCCCGGGCTTGCTGACCGCAAGGAGGATATTGAACCCAATCTTGACTATGAGCTGGATCGCTTTGCGGAGCGCGAGGGCAACCGCGTCACCTTTAATAAAGAGGCGCGGCAAAAATATCTGGACTTTGCAAATTCCAAAACAGCATCATGGTCAGGCAATTTCCGCGATCTTGCTGCCAGTGTCACACGAATGGCAACCCTGTCGCCTGCAGGGCGCATTGGGCGCGACACTGTGGAGCAAGAAATTACCAAATTGGAACGGCTTTGGCATGGCGGCAAGGCCGATACCAAGGATGATCTTGGTGGGCTGCTGAGCGAAGGCACCTTGCACGAACTTGATCCTTTTGATCGCGTGCAATTGGCAGAGGTCATATCGGTATGTCGCAACAGCAAATCCATGTCAGATGCGGGTCGGACGCTGTTTGCATCTTCGCGCCAGCGCCGCAAAAGTGCAAATGATGCTGACAGGCTAAAAAAATACCTTGCCCGCTTTGGACTGAGCTGGGCCGAGATTGTCTCGGCGGCATAGACTATATGATGCATCGCAACTGCATGGCGCATTTGTTGCTAAGCATTGCTGTTGCTGATCATGCTTGATCTTTTGCCGTTTATTTATAGGCTTTGTGCAAAACTGGGTGGACGCATTTTCATGCATGACGACGAACGCATATTGGCGCTTATGGCCTTTTTGAACTGCACGGCTGACGTTGCGGAAGCATTGGATGCGGCTATGTCACAACAGGATTTCACTCATAAAGATGTGATTGTTCATCAGGGTGATGAAAACGCACAGATATGGCTGGTTCTGGGCGGTAAGGCGCAGTTGCAGGTCATTGGCTATGAAGGGCAGGTTACTTTGCTGGCGACGCATGGGCCGGGTGAATTGTTCGGTGCTTTCCCTGAAGCAGCGGTGAGCAATATGGACGTAAAGGTCTATGGGCATTTAACGGCATTGCAGATAGCGACGCATGAGTTGCATCACCTGCTGCGCGAATATCCGAGTTTGGGCGCGGGGCTGTCGCGGATATTGGGTAAGCAGTTCAATACGATATTGGATCGGCTCGCATCGCATGTCACATTAACGGCAACGGGCCGCGTTTACCGCGAATTGCTGCGTTTGGCAGATGAACAGGATAAAGTGGCCCCGCCGCCGGTTATTGCCGCACTTGCTTTAACCGCGCAAACGACGCGTGAGACGGCATCGCGGGCAGTCAATGCTCTGGTCAGGCGCGGGATTATTGACCGTGACAAGGCCAAGATGCAGATCGTCTCGCGCGGATTGCTGGAATCATTGATTATCTGATTTTGGTCAGATGCCGCGCCTTAGATAATCCGCCAAAGCGGTAATGCGCCCCATATGGTTTTTAGCTCACCAATCTCTTCAATGCTCTGCGCAGCGCTGGTGAGCGTCAAAGCCATGGCACCAATATTATCTGTGGTAATTGCCCCAGAGCGCGAGGCCGATGCCAATGCTTCTGCGTGGCTCAGCAATTCCGTCGCGGGGTTTTCAACATCCATAATAGCGTGAAGCAAAGCGATCTGCTGTCCATCATCTGCGCTCCCCGCAATGTGTTTGGCAAGGCGATAGGCAGTCACAATATCATAATGGATGAACCAGCAGCCCTTTTTGTGAAGGTGCAATGTTACGCCAGCTTGCTTGGCGCGTTCCATGACCTGCTTCGTGCCGCGCCCAAGCCATATCAATGTGGCCAGAGATTGCACACTTTTCTGCTGACCAAAGCTGCCCTGTGTTGATGGCTGCCTCTGACCGTAAATAATGGCAAGCTCTTGGCCAACATCGCGCCAATATTGCAATTGCGGACGCAAATTTTCACCATGTCCGGCAAGGGTGACGGCTTTGGCCCGGCTTTGCAGATTATTGGCATTACGCAAGGCTCTGCCCATGGCGTAATGATCGGCAATCTCAACCGCCAATGCCGGCGGAGGGTCATCCAATCCCAAAATGGTGACCGTATCTGCTGCCTGTATGACCTGATCGAAACCCTCTTCCCATTGCGGGCCAAATGGGGCGACGGATAGCGCACGAAATTGCATCGTCGGATAGGGCAATATCACATGAAGTTCGGCGAGAGTCTTGGTCCGCGCCTTATGCTGCAAAAATGCTTTGGCAAACAAAAGGTCGGAGCCAGCAGCCAATGCACCATAGGCAAAACCGGGCTGCTCTTGCTGTAAGAACTCTTCAATAGCTTGCGATGCACTGAAATCAGACGGGTCTAGCCGGATCATTCCACTGAAATGAATGCTGGACGGTGGGCGATATTGGTCAAGCCATTCTGTGCTGCGGCCTTGCGCATTGAGGATGAGCGCGAATTGCCCAATGGTGGCGGCATGATCTTCCCAGGCATTGGGCAATTGCGCAATCGCATCGGCCAGCTCCGCCTGTGCTTCATTTTCACGGCCCAGCAACAACATTGCTTCGGCACGGGTCGCGCGGCGCCAATAGGCATTTTCGCCCTCGTTCGGATCGCTATCAATAAGTGCCAATACTTGCTTGGCCAGATTAGCAGCCTGTTCAGCATTGCCCCCCAACAGCGCCAGTGCTGCGGCATTGATAAGCGGGTAGCTATCGGTGCGTATCTCCGCTGCCTCTGCATAAGCCTGCGCTGCCTCACCATATAGGCGGACCTGTTCGGCGCGTTGCTCCGGCTGAGATGCAGCCTTGGCCTGATCTTTCAGCAACCGGCCTTTAAGCGTCAGCGCCTTGGGATCATCCAGAACCTTATCCCAACCCGCACCCACAAAAACAGCCCAAGCCCGCGCCGGAGAACCAGCACGGGCCAGAGACAGGATTTGGGGGAGGGTGGGAGTTTTTTCCATTAAGCCTCAATACTTTGATCGAAGAGCATAAACTCTTGGAGGCCCCCTTTGTCTTCACGTGATTCTATCATCGCGTTAATTGTCTCAGTCAAAAGATCAGGTGTAGTCGGCGGATTACGAACGTCAGGATCTATGGTGATAGGTAGCCAGCGTCCATCGCTTTGTTTTATCTCAATATTCAAACTATAAGCATGATAGCCTGGTTTGCTGCCTCCGGCTTGCTTTGCTCGAAACATAATAGCTTTTGACTCTTTGTATAAATCATCCCTTAGCCATTTCCGTGCTTTGACCCAGGTCTTGTCGTCATTATCTGTTTTGTAATGCAGGTCGCCATAATACCAGTGACGAGAGCTATCCTTGGTTGTAAACGCATCCAGTTTTCTAGACCAGCGCCACTCTATATTAGCGGGTGCGCGATTTAGATATATTTCTACGCGCATATACTTTGCCCATATGGCAAAATCTAGCGCATCGGTTACATAATCATTTTGATCTTCTTGGGCAGTTGTGCCGGTAACTTCTGTTTCGGTTTCGTATGTGATACCAATATCGCTATCCATATTGACAAAAAGTTTTATAGACTTCTCTTTTTTTTCGTTCCAATGTGATGGCCGATCAAGTTTAATCTGGCGCTGGTTGAAATATCTTCTCATAATCTTAACCCCTAATTTTGGTTGATCATCTTTTTATAACTTTTCCAGACGATATTTTTTTCGTCAGTCCCTTCTAAAATAGCTATTTTTTCTAGTGCTTCAGTCTCTAGGGTCGTCGCGTCAACGTCTGAGCGATTTGCGGCCAGCTTGATTTGGGGAATGAGAACACGCAGTTTCAATTCAATCGCATGGCGGTTCTCGGCTCCTGCGCGCGCAGCATATTGGTCAACTAGGTCGGATTGAATACGGCGCAATTTCCATGCTTTGTTTGTGCTGTGTTGCGCAACATAGACATCAGCTGACCAACCATAACGGTTGATCAAAGCCTCTAAAATAAGATTGTCAGAGGGCGCGATTTCATGCGCTTTTTTGACTGCATCTAATGCTGCGTTACAATGTTTTTCGGCTGCTTTGGCGGTACCATATTCTGTCAACTGCAATGTGCAAAGGTTACCATGTGCATACCCCACTTCTTGAAACCAACTAGGGTTGTCATTTTCTATAACAATCAATTTTTGCGCTAGGCTTTGATAGGACTGCCAGCGCACTGCTGTCTCGTCCCAGTTGTTTTGCAAATAGGCTATATAACCTACCCAATACTCGCTTTGCGCATGAGTGAAGATGCGGTCTGGATTTTCTGGTTCCCGTGCCAAAAGTGCTTCGGTGACGCGGTGTGCTTCGGTGAACTTTTCCAGTGCAAGCCTTAGGTTGCCGCGTTTTTCATCATCTTCACCCATGGCATGCAATATCCGTGCACGTCGCTCTAGGCTTTCTGCGGGCAGGTCGCTAAGATCACCACGTTCCTTATAATAGTCCATGGCTCGCTCATTGACGTCTGTCATCACATCCAACCGGCCAACGCCGCGCAGTTCGTTGCGCAGATCCGTCAGCATATATTCTACCAGGCCCTCTGCTTGAGCCTGTTGAAACTGTGCTGCGTTGCGCTGTTGAAGTGCGTATATCGTCATCCCAGTCATAGCTAGCAGTGCCACGCCGACAACCAGCGTGACGCTCATCACGCTGCGAAATTGTCTTTGTGCATCGCGCTGGATCAAGGCATCGAGTGGAACTTCCGCGATACCTGCCACCAGTTTTAACAACCCTAATCGCCAGCCATCGCCTTCTTTGCGCAAATCTGCTGCTAATGGCTCGCCAGCAAGGGTCAGCGCTTCGGGGAAAGCATCGGCTGGTTCGCCTTCAGCCAGAGCGGCCAATATTGGTCTATCAGGATGAAGTTCGCGAAACAGTTCAATCTCTTTTGCGACCCAAAGTGAATTTTTGGCATTGGGCGAGCATAAGACTATAAGGGCCTCAGACTGGGCAAGTGCTGACTTTACGGATTCCGATAGGTCGAGCGTCGCGGGCAGATCTTCACGATCCCTGAAAAGGCGCCCCAGACGGCCATCTTTCTGTCCGCCGCTTTGCATGCCACGCAGCAATTTGGGCAGCTTATAACTTTCCATTTTGCGGTGGAGTTTCTTGGCCAGTGCTGCATCAGCATGGCTATAGCTAACAAATGCGCGGAAATGTCCAGTGTCTTGATCTGGTGTAATATCTTGATCTGGTATTGCGCGACCGTCCAATTGTCCCTCCCCCAAGGCCCAATGGTTTTATGAATATAGCTGTTTACATGATGTTAGAAGCTATCGCAAATCTGTTGCATTGTCACGCGCCAGGTCGCCGGGGCGCAGCAAGCGACACATTGCGTCAGTCTGGTAAAGGCGCGCCGCGCAAGATGCGCTGTTCCTTGGTGGTTTTGGGTTGCAGACTAGTGGTCAAAATATCAATAGCCGCATCCACGCCAGCAATATTGCCACAGAGAAACAGGTCGATAGCGGCATAGTCACGCTCCGGCCATGTGTGGATAGAGATATGTGACTCCGCGAGCAGCAATAGGCCCGTCACCCCTTGCTCCAAACCGAAATGATGGAAATGCGCGCCAATAATATGCGCTCCTGCGGCACTGGCGGATTGGCGCATTACATCTTCTAGATACGCCGGATCATCGAGCCGCTTTACGCCATATATATCCAGCAGGACGTGCGTACCTTTGGCTTGAGGCGGGCCCTCGGCTTGAGGCGGGCCTTTGACTTGAGGCGGGAAAGGGGCCTGACTGTTGCTATCGGGGTTATCTGCCATCATAAACCCGCCATTCTTTGGCGAAGCTGGTCACCAATGCCTGATTGTCGAGGCGATTTACCGCAGTAGGCCGGCGCGCCATATCAGGCGGGAAAAGATACAAGTCTTTCTCAACCGCGCGGGTAAGAAAACGTGTATTGTCAGGCAGCCATTTTAGCGGTGGCAAGGGACCATGCGATGCCATGGTGAAACCCCATTCGCCAAAGCTGGGCACATAGGCATGATAGCCTGTCGTCTGAAGTCCCGCATTCTCCATGGTGTTCGATACCGTCCAATAGCTTTCTGGCGCCACCAAAGGAGAGGTGCTTTGCACAACCAATATGCCATTATCGGCCAATAATCGCGAAAGCTGACTATAGAATGCGCGGCTATATAATTTGCCGATAGCAAAATTGGTAGGGTCGGGAAAATCGACAATTATCAGATCAAAGATCTGCTCAGCCTTGCGTGCCCAGACAAACCCATCGGCATTGATGGCTGTGACCTGCGGCGCAGATAATGCGCCATTGTTTAGCCGCGCCAGTGCAGGGACGGTTTTGAAAAGGTCGGTTATACCTGCGTCCAAATCGACCAATGTGATGGTCTTAACATTAGGATGTTTCAGCACTTCGCGTGCGGCCAAGCCATCGCCGCCGCCCATGATCAGAACATTTTCCGGACGGCTTACTCGGCCAAGAGCAGGCAGCACCAATGCCTCATGATAGCGATATTCATCGCGTGAAGAAAATTGCAGATTGCCGTTAAGGTGCAGGCGAATATCATTTTTGCGGCGGGTAAGAACAATCCGCTGATATTCGGTCGATTTGGAATAAATAACGGGGTCTTCATAGGCTGCACTTTCCGACCAGCTTTGTAGATAGTCGGACATGAGCAGACCTGTCAGCAAGAGTGTAGCGACAATGCTGGCGGCTATTTTTTCTGCCACCAGATTATGACTGGAACGCAATTGCCAGATAAGCAACAAGGCGATGATGATATTGGTGAGCCCGACGGCAAAGCCTGAACGGACCAGCCCCAATTGCGGCACCAATATGAGCGGAAAGATCAACGATGCGGCCAGTGCGCCAACATAATCATAAGTCAACACCGTGGATACCAGTTCACGAAAGGCAAAACGCCCACGCAAAATGCGGATCAAAAGCGGAATCTCCAACCCGACGAAAAAGCCGATACAAAATACCAATGCATAAAGAATAGGCCTAAAGCTATCAACAATCGGGAAAAGCATGAACAGCAATGCCGCCGTGCACCCACCAATAAGTGCAATCAATATTTCAACGCGGATAAACACCTCTAACGCGCGTTGCTTGACATAGCGCGAGCACCAGCTGCCCACGCCCATGGCGAACAAATAGGTGCCGATGACTGTTGAAAATTGGGTAACGCTGTCGCCCAGCAAATAGCTGGCTATGGTGCCAGCCAGCAATTCATAAACCAGCCCACAAGTCGCGACGACAAAGACTGACGCCAGCATGATAATCGCAAAGCCAGCAGGTTGCTTTGCTTCTGCTTCATCAGACATGGAATCGTAAGCGGGTTCTGAAATGATGTTTAGCCGTGAATGGCCGCGCCGATAATGATCGACAAGCCAATCGCCACACAGCCAGCCAGAAAGGCGAGGGCCATGTTTTTCTTCTCAATAATTTCCAGCCATAAACGCTGAGGTGTCAGAATATCAACCAGGACGAAGCTGATGATGAAGATCAATATGCCAATTCCGGCATAAACGCCTGTTGCTAAGATGGTATCAGTGTTTAACATGTTATTCCCCTTATTTCATGGCCGAACGAGCGCTAGGTTATTTGTGCGCTGGACCAGATCTGTACCCGCCAATAAAGACACCATTTGTGCTGACTCTCTGGCCGTCTCCAAAGGGAGAATAGCCATAAGCCGCTGACCAGCCATATAGCCCCAGTATAGCGACTGACCATATGATATATATCAGAAGTTTAGTCATTAACGCGCTCCCTAAAGGTTAGTATCAATCGTCATCGGCGGCATCACTTTCGCTGTGTCGATGATTTACAAATGATATATGCCTGAATAGCAGAAATAGCACAGGCGTGAACAGCAACAGCAGGAACAGCAGATAATTTGAAAGGAATATTCCGCCAGCATAGGCCGTTAAAGTGACGTTATAAGCTGGTCCTGAAACCCCTACACCGGTCGCTGGAGTCGCTTCTACCTCAAGATTATAAGAGCCGGCTGGTACGCTGGAAAACTTCAATGTCGCGTCGTTCTTTTCTTCGGACCAATCGCCATCGGCATCTCGGCCATTATACCGCTCCAAAGCTGTTGCTGCAGCGATTTGATCGCCTGTATTGCGTTCAACCAGTCGAAAATCAAAATCTACATAGCTATTGCGTGCAACCTTGCCTGCCGTTTCGACAGTAACAATGCCTTCTCGACCCGGCACGTCAATGGGCCCAAGCGTCCATTCCTGTGAAGGTTTGTTATAATCAACGCTGATATCTATTGATTTTCTCTGCCCCGGCAGACCGGAAAATGTCGCCAATGCCAAGCCAATGGCCGCAAAAACAAACGCGATAATCGAAAAATTGATGAGGTCTTTGGGATAAGGTGAAGGCTGGTGCGGCAAAGGTGCTGCGCCGGTGCGTGGCCATTCGGGATTATTGGGAGTTCCGAAGGCCCGATGCATCTCAGCAAAAGGTACCCATTCCCCCAACGTCCAACTGATCTCATCTCCATTTGTTTCTTCAGACAGCATTTTGTTGACGCCGATATAGTCGGTCGCGACTGCTGTATCGCCCTTATGCGCGCGCCAGTAAAATTCACCCAAAACATAGTCTGTAGTGATCATCATATTGGCGTTAAATGTTATATATCTTTTGCCATCAAATTCGAAATAAGGCTTATCTGCACCATTGGGCAGCTTCATCAATGGTGTGCCAAAGCTCCACCCTGCATTGGTGCGTGTTAGCCAGCGATAGCCATGATAAGGGTTGAACAAGAGATATTCAGCCCATCCGCTCCAATTGTCGCTGCGTTCCAGATAACCAATAGCTGCCCATTCAACGCCGCGCAGTGTTCCGCGTGTGCCAAGCGGTATTTCAAGATTGGCTGCGGCTTCCTGATGACGGGCAATCAGTTTGATCTCAGGATCAACGGCATCCAACTCACTGCCGCAATATTGGCAGACTATATTGGTGGTGAAGCCCGCGGCCATGATCTCCAGTGATCCGCCGCATGCAGGGCAGTCCAATGCCCGAACTGATGGTACATGGTGCTCGGCTGTCGCTGTATCGCTCATCGCCCGCCTGCCTGTTTTTTATCCGCTAATGCTGTAAAGTCAGGCTTGGCCCAACCATCCAGACCACGAAGATTTTTTGGGTCAAGCTCGCTTAATTGCGCGTAATAGCCTTCATAGAAATAGCCGCCATCATCCTCCATCTGATAAGTGAGGCTACCACCGGAAGCGTTGCGAAAATCAATGCTCTGAATGGTGTATCCAGTAGAGACAGGTTCATCCAGCGCACCTTCGCTGGAGACGCAGCGCACGGTTTTAATGTCTGACAGATAATATGTTGTGTCATTGAACATAAAGGCATGGCCCAATGCGCTTCTGCCATGTTCCAGCATGGCGCGGCATGCTGCATCCTGTGCCTGTCTCGCTCTCTGACCCTGCATTACCATGTACATGCCCGATTCTTCGGCGATCCAGCGAATCGTTCCGTCGGGCAGGTATAATAACCACTCATTCCAGGAACCCTGATCCCAGCCCCAGCGCACTCTGCCGACCAGATTGCCGCGCGCGTGACGGCCATTGCCAAGGGCTATGTTTAATGTCGTGCCGATCTGAAAGATGCTGACATCAAATGGCAAAGTAGCGCATTGACCAACAGCCTGTATTGCCGCGCCCTCCAGCCGCAGCAAAGTGCGGCATGACCCGCAAACCTGCATCGACAGACCGGTATAGGGAAATTGAACCGGAGCGCCGCAATTGGGACAGTGCAAATCCATGAGGAAATCTTACCCTATACGGCTTAGCAACTCAGTCTTCTTTGCAGCAAACTCTTCTTCGCTAATCACCCCTGCGGTCATTAACTTGTGCAGTTTTTCAAGCGTTACCATAGGGTCTTCTGCAGGTTGTGTCGGAGCGGCAGGTGCTGCTGGTGCTTGTGGCGCGATGCTGGATGCCATGGTCTGACCAATGGCCATGCCCGCTGCGGCTCCTGCGCCGATCCCAGCCATACCGCCAGATTGCTCTGCCGCAGTTTCCATCGCTTCGGCTGCCTGAAATTTCGCATATTTGTCCAGATCACCCAAAACATTCATAGAGCTCTTCTTGTCGAGAATTTCCTGAACATTATCTGGCAAAGACAGGCTTTCAACAAACAGCTTCGTTGTGTCTAGGCCCCATTGCTCCAAAGCGGAGTCGACGGCTTTTTCCAATGTTTCTGACAACAATACCTGGTTGGCGGCAAGGTCGAGAAATGGAATCTGGCCCGAGCCCAAGGTGGCGGCAAGGCAGGTGCTGATGGTGGAGCGCAATTGCGATTCCAGATCGCTGATCCACATTTCGCTGGTCGTGCCCATTAAATTGCCGAAAAATTTGGTCACATCATTGATGCGCACCGAATATGTGCCAAAGGCCCGAATGCGCAATGCGCCAAATTCCGGGTCACGCACAGTAATGGGTTGCGCCGTTCCCCATTTCAAACCTGTCTGTTCGCGGAAAGAAAAGAAGATAACATCAGACTTAAAGGGTGATTTGAAGGCCTTATCCCAATTTTTCAAATTGGTCAGGATCGGCATATTCTCTGTGTTTAATGTATGCAGGCCAGCAGGGTACATATCGGCCAGCTTGCCCTCATCCAGAAAAGCAGCGCCTTGCCCCTCACGGACAGTTAATTGTGCGCCGTTCTGGATTTCATTATCTTCCATCGGCACGCGCCATGCCAATTGGCCCGGCTCTTCCTGCCATTCGATAACATCAATAAACTGTTTTGAGAAAAAACCCATTTGCCGCTGCTCCCTAATTTGTGGCTATGCTACATCATATCTATGACGAAACAAATATCTATATGGTAAAGATTAGCGGGTTGTGCGCAGTTATCACAAGTCAATTTTGGCGAGCGTAGCCCTTTGTTCGGCAAAATGCGCCATTGATCGGTAATATCTGGACGCAGCGCTTAGCATTCGCCACAAAGCGGATAGATGGCGATTATCAACTGCGCTGCTGTCACCGCCTATAAGCAAGGAATGTTTTCTGACCGACGAACCGCCAGATAAGAATGATAAGGGCCATAATCCTGTGCAGGACAAATATGCAAAGGATGGTCGGCCTGTACCTTTTGGCCGCTTATCGCGCTTTGCCCGTTTTGGCGGCATGGCAGCAGGGGTGGCCGGGGGCATGTTTTTTGATGGCGTACAGCAGCTTGCAACCGGTAAACGCCCATCACTGAATGATCTGCTGATGACACCGGCCAATATGTTGAAGGTCACTAATCAGCTAGCCAATATGCGCGGCGCAGCGATGAAACTAGGCCAGATGCTGTCCATGGACACAGGCGATTTTTTGCCGCGCGAACTGTCCGATATCTTGGGGCAATTGCGCTCTGATGCGCAGCATATGCCCAGCCGTCAATTGGAAGCTCAACTGGAAAAAGGATGGGGTGCTGACTGGCGAAGCAATTTTGCCGAATTTGGTGATAAACCTATTGCTGCTGCCTCTATTGGTCAGGTCCACCGTGCCACCACTATTGCTGGCGATGATCTAGCGATCAAGGTGCAATATCCGGGCGTGCGCGGCAGTGTCGATAGTGATGTGAACAATGTTGCATCATTGTTGCGTGTGACCAATTTGGTGCCGCAGGAGCTGGACATCAAACCATTGCTACAAGAGGCAAAGCGCCAATTGCATGAAGAGGCAGATTATCAGCGTGAGGCCGGATATCTTGCGCGTTTTGGTGACTTGTTGGCAGGTGATCCTGATTATCAGGTTCCTAGGCTTTACGCTGCGCTGACCACAGACAGCATATTGGCGATGAGTTATATTGAAAGCGTCCCTATTGAGCAGGTGGAGCGGGCGTCACAGAAAGTGCGTGACCGGTTGGCGACATTATTGCTGGAATTGCTCATGCGGGAATTGTTTGAATTCCGTCTGATGCAAACCGACCCCAATTTTGCCAATTATCGTTTTAATGCAGTTGATGATCGCCTTGTGCTGCTCGATTTTGGCGCGACGCAGGAAATTCGCGAACAAACGATGGAAGATTATCGCACTATCATGCGTGCTGTATTGACCGGTGATGAGGCCGCAGGCGTGCAAGCTGCAACCGATATCGGCTTTATCGCCAGCGACATGAAGCCAAAGCATCAAAAGGCGATCATGGAAATGACCAAAGTTGCGATGGAGCCTTTGCAATATGATGAACCCTTTGACTTCAGTAATACTCAGATAACACAGCGCCTCAGTGATATGGGTATGGAATTGGCAACAGAGCGCGAGCTATGGCATTTGCCGCCGGTCGATACTCTGTTCATCCAGCGCAAGTTTAGCGGAGTTTATCTGCTGGCCAGTCGGTTGAAAGCCAAGGTCAATGTTCGCGCAATAATCGCGAAATATGTTGTATGATCGGCTATGCAATGGTTTGATATTGCTGCACATATGAATGACTATATCGGGGAATGACATGACACAATATCGACAATCTTCGCGGCTGCTGCTCCAGTCAAAATGGATGATACTGCCGCTTTTGGCAGGGCTTGCCGCTTGCGAACCAGTCGCTTTGCCGGATGATGCGGCTAATGCAACGCCTATTGCCATACCCGATGCCCGCGCAGATGTTTTGACAGATCGTTTTGCAGGCTTCGCATTGGCCTGTGTGCATAAGCAATATCCTAATAAGATCAGCCATGTGCTTAACGGGTCAGACGATGTCGCTGCTCCGCGTGATTTGTATCCAGCCTTTTATGGCTGTTTTGATTGGCATAGCTCAGTGCATGGCCATTGGTTGCTGACACGGATACTCAAAACCGACCCTGACACCCCAATGCGTGATGATATTTTGGCATCATTGGATCGCAGTTTTACCAAAGACAATCTGGCCGGTGAACTTGCTTATTATCAAGGGGAAGATCGCGGCAGTTTTGAGCGACCTTATGGCATTGCTTGGTATCTGCAATTGGTGGCTGAATTGCATGAAAGCGATGATGAAAAACTAACCGAATATCGCCAGATTTTAGCACCGTTAGAGGATGCTATTGTCGCGGAGACTTTGCAATGGCTGCCCAAATTGGCGTACCCGATCAGACTGGGCACACATAATCAAAGCGCTTTTGCCTTTGGTCTGATGCTGGATTATGCGCGCACGGTCGGTAATGCAGAGCTAGAGCAAGCATTGGTTGCCAAATCGTTGGAGTTTCATGCCAGTGATCGCAATTGCCCATTGGCATATGAACCTTCGGGAGAAGATTTCCTCTCGCCTTGCCTGATGGAGGCGGATCTGATGCGCCGCGTGATGCCAACTGGTGAATTTTCTGATTGGTTGCGCGGCTTTTTGCCGGTCATTCCCACTGATGGCAGCGGCGACTGGCTAACCCCCGGTGTGGTGCGCGATGCCAGTGATGGCAAGCTGGTGCATCTTGACGGTGTCAATCTTTCACGCGCTTGGGCGTTGGAGGGCATTGCTTCTGTCTTGCCAGAGGGCGATCAACGTATTGCGGCGCTCTTAGCAGCAGCAAAACTGCATAAAGAAACCGGCATTGCCGCAGTGAGTGACGAGCATTATTCGGGCAGCCACTGGCTCGCCAGCTTTGCCACCTATTTGGAAACACAGCGCGGTATTACAGCACAATAGCCGCCAATAAAAAAGGGCGACCATATCGCTATGGCCGCCCCTTTTGGTGATAGATATTGCACGCTTACCAGATGCGGATACGCTTTTCTGGCGGCAGATATAATTTGTGCTCTGGACCAATGTTAAAGGCCTCATACCATTCATCAAAGTTACGCACGATGCCGTTTACACGGTAATCAGCAGGTGAGTGCGGATCAGTGGTTAATTGCTGACGCAGTGCTTTTTCACGCTGCTTGTTACGCCATACTTGTGCCCACGCCATAAAGAAACGTTGATCACCGGTTAAACCATCGATCACTGGTGCTTCTTGGCCATTGAGTGAGATTTTATAGGCGCGATACGCCATGGACAGGCCGCCCAGATCACCAATATTTTCACCCAATGTCAGGCGTCCATTAACGCATGTTTCGCCATTATCCAACGGACACAATGCATTATATTGATCGACCAGCGCTGTTGTGAGTCCCTGAAAATTGTTCAGGTCATTTTCGGTCCACCAGTTGCGTAATACGCCGTCGCCATCAGACTTTGAACCTTGATCGTCAAAACCATGACCAATCTCGTGACCAATAACGCCGCCAATTGCGCCGTAATTAACCGCTGGGTCAGCAGACAGGTTGAAAAATGGCGGTTGCAAAATTGCGGCTGGGAAGACGATTTCATTCAAGCTGGGTGAATAATATGCATTTACCGTTTGCGGCAAAATACCCCATTCGGTCCGGTCAATCGGCTGACCCAATTTGGCAAGGTTGTCCTTAAATGCCCATTCGCCAGCGGCCAGTGAATTTGCATAAGCACTATCTTGAGTAACCTTTAGACTGTCATAGGTTTCAAATTTTTCTGTAAAGCCGATTTTTGGCGTAAACTTGTCCAGCTTCTTACGTGCTTCAATCTTGGTTGTATCGCTCATCCACTGAATGTCATCCAGATTGGCAGACATGGCTTTGCGCAAATTGATGACCAATTCGTCCATTGCTGCTTTGTTTTCAGCAGGGAAGAAGCGCGATGCATAAACTTTACCAACGCCTTCGCCAAGTGCGCCTTCAACCGCACCAACGCCGCGTTTCCAGCGTTCACGTTGCTTTTCCTGTCCACGCAGGGTTTTGCCATAAAAGTTAAAGCTCGCCTCATCAATGTCGCTAGGCAGTACGGATGCAGAACCAGATAGCAAGCGCACAGCCAAATAGGCCTGCCAATTGGCCAAAGGAGCCTCATTGGCCACTTTGAAAATACCTGGCACACCATCACCCAGTTTTGCAAGCTGTTCGGCGGTTAGTCCATTATCTGCAATTTCTTCTGCCGTTGGCTTTAATTGACGAACAACAAATTCGTCTTGCTTATCGAGGCCAATTTCACTCAAGAAGTTGGTCACAGGAAAGTCACCAGCCATAGCCAGCATCTCAGCACGGTTGACTTTATTATAGGTCAGGTTGCGGTTGCGGCTAAGGGCGCGGTCCCAATGCTGCTCAGCAATTTGACGCTCCAATTGATACACCGCGGTTGCGGCCGTATCTGGATCAGGATAGCCGGCCTTGCCAAGCAGGAATGACAGATACTTCTTATATTCTGCCCGTATCGCCAGGTTGGTCTCTGTGTCGTCTAAATAGTAGCTCTTGTCCGGCAAACCCAGACCGCCAACGCCGACATAAAATGTATATTGCTCTGTATTTTTGGAATCAACGCCAACAAAGCCGCCAAAAGGTGATGAGATGCCAACGGTGCCAAATGCTTTGGCCAGATCAGCGCGATCTTTGATAGAAAAAATTTGTGTTAATTGTGGTTGAAGCGGCGTTAGGCCCGCGGCATTGATTGCATCAACATCCATATATGCATTGAAATAAGCGGCAATTTTGCCTTCTAGCGAACCGGGTTCAGGTTGTTTCGCAGCCAATTCTTCAATAATTGCACGTACACGCTGTTCAGATTTTTCTGCCAGCAACGTAAATCCACCATAGCGGGACCGGTCGTCAGGAATTTCAAATTCATCTAACCATTTGCCATTAACATAAGCAAAGAAATCATCGCCTGGGTGTACGCTATCTTTAATATAATTGGTGTTAATACCCCATTCACCCCAATAATCTTCAGCGGTGGTTTTTACGCCTTCCTCAGTAGCATTTTCATCGGATACTTTGGACGGGTTGGCGTGCGCCGTCCCAGCCGAGATGAGGGCAATTATTGAAGCTGCGCCGAGCAACCCCTTGCTCGCTAACTTATTGTTGAATATCTTGTGCATGCCCAAAAATCTCCTGTTAATTTGTGTAGCCATAACAATCTCGTTACACATATAGGTACAATGTGGACAAGACCAAAATAAGTTCGGCCAAATGGCGACCTTGTTCGATAATTAGCGTCTCGAAAGCGTAACGATCTAATGAGTTTTGCCTCATCAGATTTCACATTATCTATGATCATGACAATATTCACCTAGCGGCAGGAGAGCCTAAATTTTCATAAGTATCATATTTCTGATCTTTGGTTTGTTGCTGCTTGTTGCAGGTGGGGAATTGCTGGTTCGTGGTGCGGTTGATCTTGCATCGCGGCTAGGCGTGAGTCCGCTGGTTGTCAGTATCGTCATTGTCGGGTTCGGGACGTCTGCGCCAGAATTGGCGGCGAGTATTGAGGCGACCCGCATTGGCGCTGCCGGGATAGCTTGGGGCAATGTTGTTGGCTCCAATATGGCGAATAGCCTGTTGATATTGGGCGCAACTGCGATACTGGCTCCATTGGCAGTTGAGCGCGGACCATTATGGCGCGATGGCGGCGTAACCTTGCTGGCGACGCTATTGCTATGTGTATTTGCAGCAGATGCATTTGTCGGACCTTTGCCGGGTACGGCCATGCTGGTGCTATTGTTCAGCTATTTGGGATATGCGGTTTATCAGGAACGCTCGGGCGGCGGGGTTACCGCAGCCAGTGACGTAACATTGGCGCATGATGGCGCAGTGAATGAGAGCGAAGCAGGCCATTGGCTGGTAGAAAAGATTGAAAATACCGTTGCGCGCAACCCATTTGTTTTTGCATCATTGCTGTTGCTGGGCGGGTTGCTGATGATTTTGACTGGCGGCAATGTGGTGGTAACCCATGCCATCATTATCGCATCAGAATTTGGCATGGGCGAAGCGTTGATTGGCGTAACCATTGTGGCATTGGGGACATCAGCACCCGAATTGGTCACATCGCTCATCGCTGCTCGCAAGGGGCAGGGTGAAATTGCTATTGGCAATGTTCTGGGTTCAAATATCTACAATATACTCGGCATAGGCGGCATTGTGGCGATATTGGCCCCTGGCGGATTTCCTGTAAGTCTGGTCTTCCCGGATTTGCCGATATTGCTGCTATCAGCATTGTTGATGCTGCTTTGCGCGGCAACCCATTATCGCATCGGGCGATCAGAGGGCGTGGTTCTGTTTCTCTGCTATATAAGTTATATTGGCTGGAAGGCTCTAACCATTATGGGCCAGTAAAGCCTTAGCAGGCTGATATTTCTGCGATGATGCAATGTCTGGCGTGACACATGCTGCGGATCGCCCTATATCAAAATACGATACTATAAGTTTTGTAAAGGGTGGTTATTATGCGTCCATGGATACGCAATTCGCTGATTTTCATTGTTCTGGTGGCAGTGATTATAGTGGGCGCGCTATATTTTCTGCTGCGTGGTCAAACCAGTGTGTATAGTTTGGAAGAATTAAGCGGACCTTATCCCGTTATTTCTGATCCGCGTCCGGAAAATTTTCCGACCATCAATGTAGCCGATGTTGTCGGTTGGGCAGATGATGACATGCCCACAGCTGCAAATGGGTTGGTGGTCTCCCGCTTTGCAGAAGGATTGGATCACCCCCGATCATTATACCGCTTGCCCAATGGTGATATATTGGTGGCGGAAACCAATAGCCCACCACGCGAGAATAGCGGAATTGAAGGTTGGGTTTTCAAAAACCTGATCGCCAAAGCAGGGGCAGGTTCCGCTTCTGCAAACCGTATCAGCCTTTTGCGAGATACAGATGGTGACGGCGCAGTTGATCAGAAGACAGTTTTCCTTAAAGGGCTCAACTCGCCGTTCGGCATGGCTTTGGTAGAAGACACATTCTACGTCGCCAATACTGATGCAGTGCTGGCTTTTGCTTATAAAGAGGGCGCAACCTCTATTGTTGGTGAGGGCAAAAAAGTTGCGGAGCTTAATGACTCTGCACCCAATAATCACTGGACACGCAATCTGGTTGCATCACCTGATGGTACAAGTCTCTTCGTCGCTGTTGGTTCCAATAGCAATATTGGTGAAAATGGCATGGACAGCGAGGAGCGCCGCGCCGCCATTATTGAGATTAAGCTGGATGAAGATAATAAGACGCGAGTGTTCGCTTCTGGTCTCCGTAACCCTGTTGGTATGGATTTCCACCCCGTAACCGGTGAGCTTTGGACAGTGGTAAATGAACGCGATATGCTGGGCCCTGATTTGGTGCCGGATTATCTGACCGGAGTTCAACTTGGCACGCAATTTGGCTGGCCGCATTATTATTGGGGTGGATATGAGGATAAGCGCGTTAATCCTCCACCACGCCGCGACGAAAGTCGATATGTGCGTCGACCAAATTATGCTCTTGGCGCGCATACTGCGCCTCTGGGACTGGTGTTTACGCGTGAAGGTGAGAGCGCTTTTTGTAAGGCTTTTGCCAATGGTGCATTTGTTGCACGGCATGGATCATGGAATCGCAAACCGGCATCTGGCTATGATGTTGTCTTCATCCCTTATGCAGAGGATGGCGAGCCTATTGCGCGGCCTAATGAAGAGAAGGTCAACGATAAAGCTGGCCTGCCAGTGAATGTGCTGACCGGCTTTTTGGCTGATAATGGTGATGCAAAAGGGCGGCCTACTATGGTGGGTTTTGATAGTCAGGGCGCGCTGCTGGTTACCGATGATGTCGCGGGCATTATCTGGAGGGTAACGCCTGCCGCTGGATCATGCGCATCATCAACCACTGCCCCTGATAATGCAGCAGAGGGAGAGTCCTGATATGAATGTTAGCGAAGCCGTTGCCCATCGCCGGTCAATCCGGGCTTTTACAGATCAGGCGGTAGATAGTGATTTGCTCCGCAGCATTTTGGAAAAAGCCCAACGCTCTCCATCTGGCGGCAATTTGCAAAGCTGGAATGCAAAGGTACTGACAGGGGAGCCGCTGGAAGCCCTAAAAGCTGCCGTCGCGGCAAAATTGCCTGAAGGTCCGGCTGGCCAAACTCCGGAATACCCCATTTATCCGCCAAAACTGCCAGACCCTTATCGATCCCGCCGTTTTGGTGTAGGAGAGGCCATGTATGCAGGGCTGAATATTGACCGTGACGACAAGATGGGTCGCATGATGCAAATGGCTCAGAATTTTCGCGCTTTTGATGCGCCGGTTTGCCTGTTTGTGCATCTGCCCAAATATATGGGGCCGCCGCAATGGTCTGATTGCGGTATGTGGTTGCAAACGCTGATGTTGCTGCTGTGTGAAGCCGGGCTAGATAGCTGTGCTCAAGAGGCATGGTCTATTTATGGCGACATTGTTCGCGATCAACTTTCTATCCCTGAAGATGACATCTTTTTCTGCGGATTGGCGATTGGCTATCGCGATAAAGATGCGCTTATCAACACATTCCCTGTGCCGCGCGCACCGATGGATGAAAGCGTTACATTCCACGGCTTTGATTAAACATTTCAGCCAGTGGCGCGGCTTTAATATTATATTGCGCGCTGTCCCGAATTGAGCCTGTGACACAATCCACATTGGCGAAAAAATGGCTGTTCTATACTATGATTCGTTACGCGGATGTTTCATACTAAGTTTTAATGGGTCGCATATCCGGTGATGGGGTTGGGGCGCTTGGTTTTGCCAAGTGCCTTGTTCTGTGAGGGGTGTGCAATGAAAAATATAATATGGTCGAACATTGGTCTTGCATGGGCCAATGGTGACTCACTATCTGATAGTATCCGGCTTCGGCGCTCTCTGGCGTTACCGAAATGCTGCGCTAAGGCGCTCTTAACATCAATGTTATGCGCTTCTGTTTCGCTGATGTCTTCGGCTGTTTATGCGCAGCAATCCCTTGCGCTGAAAGACAGCTTTCCAATTGGCAGTGGCGGGGATGTTTTGTGTCAGGTGCAAAGCGAATCTTCCAACCCCATATTGCAGTCACCATTTGAACGTAGCTGGGCGATTGTGTGCCGTGATTCAGCGCGGCCAGTAGGATATATTTTTGCCTTACGCGAAACGGCGGGCGACATAAATGCGCGCACTAACCAGCGTCGCAGTGAGAATGTGGATTGTTCCAGCGTTACTGCTGCATCTGAAGCGCAATGCATTTGGCGAGCGGGCAATATTCCGTACATGGTTTCTTATAAGCAACAGGGCAAAGTCACCTATGTCGCAGAAGGTTTTGCGGCTTATAAAGATGCTATTGATCTGGCCCAACAATCCATCATTGCTGATCGCATAGTGCCAGGCGAAATCAGAATCGTTACGACGTCTGTGGGCGATACAGAGGCTTTTGCCCGTATCCAAGCGCT
This sequence comes from Parasphingorhabdus sp. DH2-15, assembly GCF_051668705.1. Lineage (GTDB taxonomy): Bacteria > Pseudomonadota > Alphaproteobacteria > Sphingomonadales > Sphingomonadaceae > Alterisphingorhabdus. The sequence goes on from NZ_CP196351.1 coordinate 706,399, forward strand.
GACCCTGGCGCCCGACAAAGCCTTGGCAGAAGGATATCGCCGCAACAATAGCGGTGATTATGCTGACGCCTCTGCATTTTTTGAAACATTGCAACAAAGACTGTCTGGTGAAGATAAGGCTGATATTGATCCTAATGAGTTTTTAATCAATCGCGCTTTGCAGCAATCCAATTTGGGGGATTTTGCCGAAGCGGATGCACTGTTTGAAGAGGCTCAGGCGGCGCTTAGCAAAGACCCTGTGCAATCGCGTCTTAGCCGAAATTATGAAGCGATACACCTTATCAACCAAGGCCAGTATCAAGCGGCAATAAACAGGCTGTTGCAACCGGTAGAGGCTTTGCAGCAAAGTGCCAATGCCCTTAATCAGGATGCGCAGATTACATTGCCAATTGCTGGCCGTATTAATGGGGATGGCAGGCTGGGCACATTGCTCAATCTTGTCGATGATCGCAAGCTATCACCGCAAGAACGGGCCATCATTATCGATGCTCAGGCAAAGCAGCTTTCAGCCACCGCCAAACGCTTAAATGGTGAATTTGAAGGTGCGCAAACCAGTCTTTTAGAAGCCCTTAATCAGGCGGTTTCGGTGCGTGATGGCCGTGTGGTTTCCATCATTCGTTTGCGGGCGCAAATTCTGGCTGAACTTGGGCTGGTGTCTGAGCAATTGGGCCGTAAGCAAGAGGCGGAGAATTACTTTCAAGCAGCGATTGATATTGTCGCTGTGCAATATCCTGAAACCCGTGCACTTAATGCCACGCGGGCGCGCTTGGCCAGCTATTACATACGTAATGGTGAGCCTGAAAAAGCACGTACTATCTACCGGGAGATTGTGTCCACATCGCTCAGCCGGCGTGACCCTATGACAGGCTTTGCCAATCAGCTGGAGCCGTATTTCTCTCTCTTGTCGGATGGTAATAGCAATGAAGTGGATGCGGCTGAGTTTTTCCGCGCGACACAGATTCTGGTCCGTGCAGGTGTTGCAGAAACGCAAGCTGTATTGGCACGTGAATTAAGCGGCGGTAGTGAGGAATCATCACGGCTTTTCCGACAATCGAACAATATCAATCGTGCTATTGAAAGACTGCGTACCGAATTTGCCGCAGTCAACGCGATGGAAGATCGCCCAGCCGTTGTTTCGCGCCGTGCAGAGCTTTCGGCGCGCATAACCGAGTTAGAAGCTGACCAACAAGCGACGCTACTTAAACTATCTGCCTATCCGCAATATACTGTTGTCTCTACCCGTCTTTTGGGGCTGGACGAATTGCAGTCCGCTATGAAGCCAGGTGAAGGCTTTTTGCGTCTGGCAATAGCTTCGAACAAAGTCTTTGTGTTCTTTACAGATGGTAATGTTCAGCGCGCTTATAAAGCCAATATATCGGCGACAGAGATGGAGAGGCGGGTCGATGCAATCCGCGATAGTATCTCGTCCTATGATGCCGCGGCGGGCGCTTATATCACAACGCCCTTTGCTGTAGCCGAAGCGCGGTCACTATATCGCGATATCTTCGCGCCAGTGGATGGTGAGCTGCGATCTCTTGATCATCTGGTTTTCGAACCTGATGGCGCTTTCCTGAAGTTGCCAATTGATTTGCTGGTCACTGACGATGCCTCGCTTGATCGTTTTGCTGAACGGGCTGATGCTATTGATGGCGACCCATTTGATGTCAGTGATGTGCAATGGCTTGCTCGTGATGTGGCGGTCAGCACGGCAGTGTCTGCGCGCGCTTTTGTCGATGCGCGTAATGCGCCCTCTTCTAAGGCGTCGCGGCAATATCTTGGGCTTGGTCAAAATGCGCCAGTATTTGAAAAAAGTGCATTGTCGCAGCTGCCGCGCTTTCGCAGTGAAGAGGCCAACCGCTGCGTATGGCCGCTTGCCGAGTGGAACAAGCCTATTTCCGGAGACGAGCTGATTAAGGCGCAAGATATTATTGGCCAGAACCAATCTACCTTGCTGATCGGCGCGCAATTTACGGATAGCGATGTAAAGGCGCGTAATGACCTTTCCAACTATCGCATTTTGCACTTTGCCACTCATGGTTTGGTCAGTGCGCCGCGTCCCGAATGTCCTGCACGACCTGCTCTTTTAACATCCTTCGGCACAGATGATTCTGATGGTTTGTTGACCTTTCGCGAGATCTTTGACCTGCGGCTTGATGCTGATCTGGTGATATTATCGGCCTGCGATACTGCTGGCAGAGCAACGATATCCGCAACACGCGAAGCTGGATTGTCAACTGGCGGCGGCGGTTCTCTTGATGGTTTGGTCCGTGCATTTGTTGGTGCCGGTGGACGCTCTGTCATGGCCAGCCATTGGCCAGCCCCTGATGATTATCAAGCGACCAACAGACTGATTACCGGTGTCATATCAGAAGGTGGCGGGCGTTCCATCTGGTCTGCAATGGCCCGTGCGCGAACACCTTTGATGGACGACCCTCTGACATCACATCCTTATTATTGGGCCGGTTTTGCCATTGTTGGTGATGGTGCGCGCTCGGTACGCCCTGCTGAACTGGCAAAAGCGACTCCCACACAAGCAGCGAGCACGAACTGATATATGTCTGATAAACCTGCCTCTGCCAGTAAAGAAAAACTGCATTTGCAGGAGCGCGGCCGTATGCTCCAACAGCTGTTTAAGCAGTTGGGGCCAATACGGATGATCGCGACCACGATGTTCATCATATTGGCTTTGATCTTGGCACGGTTTAGTTGGGACTTGCCTTTGGTGCGTGATGCGGAGAGCGCTTTATATGACATAAGGGCAGCCATTTTTGCGCCCTTGGCCGAGCAGGATGACCGCATTGTGATGGTTGTCTATACTGATGAGACAATCCGCCAGACTGGCCAGCGATCACCAGTGGACCGCACTGTTTTGGCTGAAGCACTGACCAATATGGACGCGATGGGTGCCAAATCTATTGGTATCGATATTCTGTTTGACCAACCACAGGATGATGATCCGCTATTGCTGAATGTGCTCAACAATATGCAGACGCCCACGCACATTGCCTATGCCAGTGTCGAGACCAATTCTGAGGCAATCTATTTTGAGCAGCAGCAATTTCTGGAAGAGTATCTGATAGAGGCAACGCAAGGCAATTCAGCAGCCACCAGCATAAGACTGCAAACAGATGGTGATGGCGTTATTCGTCGCTGGCCGGATCAACCCGAAGGGCTGCCTCCGTTTTTTTCAATCGCTTTGGCTGGTATAGACAATCCACAATCGCAAGCCTTTGCCGATTATCAAGGGCCTGTTGTTTTTCGCACGCCCAAACGTGTTGAGCAGGACGGGGACGAACAGGCCAGCAATGATGCAGTTCCTGTATTTGGCAAATTTCCCATTGAGCTTCTGGCTGATCCGGAAATTGCTGGCGCTTTTGCAGAGCAAATCACTGGCAGACATGTGTTAATTGGCGGCGATTTTGTCGATTTTGACCAGTTTGAAACGCCATTTACGCGCACTGGCGATGCCGTAACTGGGCAAACAACGATGATCGGGCTTGAAGTCCACGCCCATATGTTGGCGCAATTGTTGGACGGTATTAAGCCGGTCTCACTTACAGATGTCGTCAAGTGGCTGGCGGCCATTCTTGTGGTTCTTGCAGGCATTTTGACGGCGTTAAGCGCTGCCCGTGCGTGGATTATTGCGCTGCTGCTCATCGGGCAATTGGCCTTTTTTCTGGCTATGCCTTTCTGGTTGGAGGCGAACAATGTTCATACCCTTGACCTGTCGTCATTTGGCTGGGGGTTGGGCTGGTTGCTAAGCTATACCAGTGTGAGCGCAGCTGCGCGGGTTATTGGCTCTAAGCAGCGCGCTTTTGCACAGGGCGCATTGGGCAAATATTTGCCGAAATCTGTTGCGTCAGAGATTTTGAAGGATCCTGAAAAGCTGGCCCTGCATGGAGAGAAGCGCGAGATATTCTGCGTCTTTACCGATTTGGAAGGCTTCACCAAATTGAGCCATGCTATTGAGCCGGAAATGGTGGCGCAGCTGTTGAATGACTATCTGGACCGCTTGGCGGCTGTTGTGCTGGAATATGGCGGGACGTTGGATAAATTTGTCGGCGACGCCGTAGTAGCCTTTTGGGGCGCACCGATCAGCTTTCCGGACGATGGCGAACGTGCAGCCCGAGCAGCTCAAGCGATGTATGAGGCGGGTGAGGCATTTCGCCGTGAAGCACCGGAAGGTGTACCGCCCATTGGTAAAACCCGGGTTGGCATGCACTTCGGTGAAGCCATTGTTGGCAATTTTGGCGGTGATGGTCGTATTCAATATACCGCTTTTGGCGATAGCATGAACACTGCTGCGCGCTTGGAATCAGCCAACAAGGCGCTGGAAACATCGGTTTTGGTCAGCCGTGAAGCTGCTGAAAAAACTGGTTTAGACTGGTTCCGGCCTATGGGCCGTATCACTTTGAGCGGGCGGGCCAGACCAGTAGAGATATTTGAACCTGTACCCGATTGGGCGACAGAGGACCGCACTGCGTTTGGCGATTTGGTCGCTGCGCATGATGCGGGTGATAGCGCGGCTATGACGCGGCTCACAGACATGATTGCGAAATGGGGCGATGATAGCGCCCTGACCAACTTGGTAAACCGGCTGAAACAGACCGGAAAAGGAGAAAGTTATGTTTTGGGATCAAAATAGGAAGATGGCGAAAGCGCTGTGCGCCAGTGTCGCTATGATCGGCGCCATTGCCGTTGCGTCGCCAGCACTTGCGCAGTCATTGGTTGTGCGGTCAACCGGGCCGTCAGCCTCGCAATATCCTGCGGGCAAAAAAATTGCAGCAAGCGGGACGATCACGCTGAAAAGAGGTGACCGCGTCACTGTTCTGGATAAGGGCCGCACACGTGTGTTGACTGGCCCGGGGACATTTTCGCTCGACCGCCAAACCACTGCATCGCAGACCAGTACACGTGTTGCCAGCTTTGTGGCAACGGGGCCACGTCGGCGCTCCCGCACAGGGGCAGTTCGTGGCGGCAATAGCGAATTGCGTGCAGCTCCGCAAAACCCGACCCTCGCAACGCGCAGTCCTAATTTGTGGTTTGTTGATGTTTCGCGCGGCGGAACACACTGTATTGTTAAGCCGGAGCAGGTTTTGCTCTGGCGTCCAGATGTCCGTAGTGACCAGACCATGACTTTGTCGGCTGCAGTTGGCGGAATGGCAGACATCAAATGGCGGCGCGGAAGCCAGGTGCGCCGCTGGCCCACCGATAATATCTCAATGCAAAATGGTGGAGCATATTCACTTCAGGCAGGTGGTGAGGCCAAGCCTGTGAATGTGACTGTCAAATTGCTGCCCAATATGCCCGAAGGACTTGATGCCACTGCAGAGGCTCTATTGGCCAATGGCTGCGAGCAACAGCTCGACCTGTTGGTTGATATTCTGGCCAGTGATGAGTCTGTTGATGGGGAAGCAACGCCAGCCGCCAATTAAGGGCTATTGGCGGGGTATATAATAGGGGATGGTGATGGGACAGAAGAGATGGAAGGCGCCTATAGTAAGGGTCTTTTGGGCAAAGGCCTTTTCGCGCATATCATCGCCTATGCTACCAAGCATATTGGGGCGTATATCGCGAAATGCTTTGCTGGCAATGCTGCCGCTAGCCTACGCAATACCGTCATATGCCCAGACATCCCCCAGCATTCCAACGCGTGAGGAAATACAGCGCGGTGTGGTGCAGCCCAATGCGCGTCCGGCTTCCGAAGCGTTGAATGTCGAAAGCGGTTTTGAACGTGCGCCATGTCCTCTGGCTGAGCCGCAATTTGCAGCAACGCGTTTTACTTTGAAGAATGTCGATTTCCAGGGGGCCGATGGTATTGATCGCGCTTTGTTGGCTGATAGCTTTGCGCAATATGTCGGCAAGGAACAATCGGTCGCCATTATCTGTGATATTCGCGACCGTGCGGCAAGCAGCTTGCGCGCCAAGGGTTATTTGGCTGCGGTACAGGTGCCGCCGCAATCCATCAAAGATGGTGTGGTGCAGTTGGACTTGTTGGTGGCACGCGTATCTTCGGTGCAAATTCGCGGCGATGCAGGTGCGTCTGAAAAGCTGTTAGCCCGTTATATTGATAAGATTGCCAGCGCGCCATATTTTAACGCGCAAGAGGCTGAACGTTATCTTCTGCTGATGCAGGATATTCCCGGGCTTGATGTGCGCCTAGCGCTGCGTCCAGCCAATGGCGCGCAAGGCGATGTTATCGGTGAATTCTCCGTCATCCGTACGCCGGTTTATGCTGACTTGGCCGTACAGAATTTGGGTTCGCGCTCTGTAGGGCGGTTTGGCGGCTTGGCCAGTGTCAGGTTAAATGGCCTGACAGGCCTTGGCGATGAGACGATCATTAGCGGTTTTACGACATTGGATTTTGACGAACAGCAAGTTTTGCAACTGGGTCATAATTTCAAAGCCGGCTCCGAAGGTTTAACGATCGGCGCGGATTTCACCTATAGTTTTTCCCAGCCAAGCATCGGCCTTAACGGTGCCTTGGAGTCTGAAACTCTGGTTGCAGATGTGAATGTGACCTATCCTTTTGTCCGCTCTCAGGCGAGTAATGTTTTCGGGACATTCGGGCTGGAATATATCAATCAAGATGTCCGTTTTGGTGATGCTCCCCTGACCGAAGATATATTGAGCGTGCTTTATGGGCGCGTTGCTTTCTCTGCTATTCATAAACCCAGCATCTCTGGCCGTGACGGCTATACTATCAGTGAACCCAAATGGTCTTTTTCTGGTGATGTGGAGTTTCGGCAAGGGCTTGGCATATTTGGCGCGAGCGATGGCTGTGGCCCAGCTCTGGTGCGTTGCCTTGCGCCTAATGCCATTTTGCCTAGCCGGATAGAGGGTGATCCGACAGCCTTTGTGGTGCGGGCCAATGGCCAATATGAATATCGTCCCGTGCCGGAGCTGACATTAGCTTTCTCGCCGCGGCTGCAATATTCGCCTGATGTTTTGTTTGCTTATGAAGAGATTTCCGGTGGCAATTTCACCGTAGGTCGCGGTTTTGATCCCGGCACAATAATCGGAGATAGCGGCATCAGCGCGCGGACAGAATTGCGCTATGGGTCTTTCATTCCATCAGGACCAGGCAAATCAGCATTCCAACCATTTGCGTTTTTTGACGCTGCTTTGGTGTGGAATGAAGACACGGCTTTTAACGGGCTGGATCCGCAGGAATTATATTCCATCGGTGCGGGATTGCGCGCCAATATACGCAATAGTGCAACGCTTGATGCAGCAATTGCTGTGCCGCTCAACAGGGCGGGTTTTCAAACAGAAACGGGCGATGTGCGGTTCCTGCTTACGCTGACAATGCAATTGTCACCATGGAATTGGCGCGGCCGGGCGCCATGAGCGCAATGACACGAAAATAACTTAAATTACGCTGTGTTGGAAACACATGAAATTCAGAATTTTCGGGTGAGGACGAGAAGATGACAAAGACAAAGACCCAATCATATATTCCCCAGAGCATTCACGCTTACCGCTGCAAAAAACGGCGCAGCCTGAAGGCTTCTGCTTCTATACTTGCGGCCATTGCTGTTTTAGGCCTGTCTTCGCCTGCATTTGCGCAAAATGGTGTCCCGAGCATGGCCGGAAGCGGCATTGGCCCAGTCGCACCAATATTGCGCGGCACGCCTGATATAATTAGCATATCTGGCCGGATTGATCCGGCTACAGTCACTATGCCGATTGCCACTCCAGTCGTGCGCGGTGATGGCAATACGACCAGTATCACTGCGCGTGTTAACCCCGATATAATTAGCCGGCTACCCAATAACCGTCCAAATCCGATCACTAACCCGTCCCCCTTGGTGATCGGGAACGAGCCAGCAACTCCTGTGCTGCGCGTCGAAAACCAGCCACAGCAACAGCGACCCAATCTGCGAATCCGTCCGACACCTATTAACGCCCGCCCTGTATTGGTTGGCACTCCAGACACAATATCTATTCGCGGTGAAGTTGATTTCCCAAATCTAAATGGCGCGAATGAAGATATCGCAATTAGCGGCCGAACACGTTTGCTTGCTGAAAATCAGCCACAAATGACTGGCCCGCGTTTTTCTAATGGCAGTGCATTTCAGGCTGCGCCAAATTTTGTATCTGGTGGGGGATCGTTTGATCCCGGTGTCGTTTCCATAATCGACCCCAATGTTGTGGTCGCTGTCGTGAACATCGCGGTGCTGGATCAGGTAACGGTGACCGATGCCGAAACAATCATCAACTGGACACCCTTTGATACAACACCATTCTCAACCACTACAGATTCGATAAATCTTTTACCGCAGAATACGACGATACAATTTGCAGGGCCCTCAAGCGGATATACTGTCTTAAACAGAATCTTGCCGACCGTTGATGCCAATGGGGATATTCGCAGCGTTAATTTTGGCGGAACGGTGAACAGTTTTCTGGGCACGTCAACAGATGGCGATGGCGTATTTAACGGCCCTGTTGGCGGCAATATCTTTTTCTATAGTCCGGGCGGAATTATCGCTGGCAATGGTGCTACATTTAATGTCGGTTCGCTGGTTTTGACAACAAATGATATTGATACAGATGGCGGTATTTTCGGTGATGGGGGAGAGATCCGTTTTCGCGGTGCTGCTGATAGTCTGGCTGCTGTCGAAATTCAGGCTGGCGCACAAATCAATACACCGCGCAGCGGCAGTTATGTTGCATTAGTAGCGCCAAGAGTGGTGCAAGAAGGTTTTGTGACCGCCAATGGTTCAGTGGCATATGTTGCTGCTGAACAGGCTGATATCACCATCAATAACGGCCTGTTTGATATCAATGTGACCACCGGCACCACCGATGCAAATGGTATTGTCCATAATGGCGTAACAACCGGGCCGGCACGGCGACCGGTTAGGACTCCTGGCGGCACTTTGCTCGATGCCGATAATCAGGCGATATATGCAGTTGCCGTGCCCAAAAATGATGCGATTACCATGCTGGTCTCTGGCTCGCTGGGATATAGTCCGGCAATGGGCGCGGCTGAGGTTGATGGCGAGATTATCCTCAGCACCAGCAATATTGTGTCTGGTACAGATGTTCCGCGAAGCGATAGCGCAGTACAGGGCGGCAATATTGCTTTTGGCAGCCCGATTTTCACTAATGATATTTCAGCGACTGCAACGGGTAGCATTGATTTGTTTGTTGGCGTCAATTCACCGTTTACAGGTTTTGGCGATGTGGTTTTGCAGGCTGATCAGGCCGTCAATGTCACCGTAGAGGCTAATGGCAATCTTGACATAGCCGGTAATTTTACCGCCAGTGCAAGTGTAACCGGCATTATTAATGCAGCCGGTGCAGCGGTGGGTGAAGATGTTACGGCTGGCAATGTCAATTTCACGCTTTTTGATGGTGCTATCGCCCGCATAGGTGGCAATCTTACATTGAGCACCAATGCCATTGGCGGGTTAACATCGCAGGGTGTGGGCAGCGCAACCGCCGGAGATATAAACTTTTCTGTCACCGGTGCATCCACTGTACTGGAAGCGCAGAATATTAGTTTGACAGCGAACGCTTCCGCTGCGCGGTCACCTTCAGGCCAACCGGATATCGCTCCAAATGCAGGCAGTGCATCGATTGCGGGTGATGTTGCGATCTCCATTACAGATGCAACACTAAATACCGGCACGATTATCATAGGCGCATCTGCCGCGTCGTCTGAGGGAGAGGATAATGCCGCACAAAATGCGAGTGCTGGCACTGTCGATATACGGTTCAATGGCGGTAATTATACAATCAATAGTCTGTTCATTGATGCCGATGCGGAATCGGATGATGGCGGTAATGCGCAAAGTGGACAGCTCAGTTTCCTAGCGGACAGCGCAACTATCCAGATTGCGGAAGATTTCGCTGTAGATGTCAGGACAGAGGGCACTACGGTGTCCGCTGCCGGAGCAGCTATCGATTTTGTCGTGCAAAATGGTAGTATGTTAACAATTGGTGATGATCTGAGTCTGGACAGTTCAGCTCGCTTGAACCTTGGCTCAGATACACGGATTGTGGGCGGTAATCTCAATCTGCTGGTTGATAATGCGTCGCTTACCGCGAATAACATATTTCTGGATACGTCTGGTAATGCTCAGCGTTTTGGCCGGGCCACCAATAGTGATGGTATAGGAGGTGACATTAACGTCACTTCGTCCAATGGCGGTGCGTTAACGGGTACGGCTTTTAGCTCCTTCAACGCTGGCGCTCTGGGTGGGTCATCAAATGACGGTAGAGATGGGCTTGGTGGGGATATTGTTATCACAGCCGATGGCGGCGCAATTACGTTCAACTCAACTGTGGCGATTGAATCCGATGGCCAAGGCGGCACGCGCGGTGATTCTGCTGGACGACTGGGTGTCGGCATAGGTGGCGATGTTGTTTTTAATCTCACCAATGATGGCGCTTTTGTTTTTGACAGGTTCATAGGTTCGAGCGACGGCTTTGTCTTTTTTGACGTTGAAGGTGGCGGCGGCGCTGAAGTTAGCGGCGATGGCGGCACAGGCATTGGCGGTAATTTCACATTCAACCTGTTAAGCGGAACTTTTGATGCGGATGATGTTGATATTGGTGCCGATGGTATTGGCGGTGATGGCGGAAGTGCAATTTCATTCTTTACATCAACGACCAATATAGTTGGTGATGGCGGTACAGGTACAGGCGGAACAACCATCTTTAATCTTGATGGCGCTGATGTAACCATCGCTACGCTGGATGTGACGGCCAATGGCATTGGTGGTCAGGGCGGCTTTGGTGATGAGGGTTCTAACCAAGATGCTGGTGATGGCGGTATGGGCATTGGCGGCACAGCCATATTCAATGCCTTGTCTGGTACATTGAATGTCGGGACATTGGCAATTACCGCTAATGGCAATAGCACGAATTTCTCTGCCCAAGGTGCTGGCGGTACCGGCGTTGAAGTGGGCGATGGTGGTGATGGCATGGGCGGGCTTGCTCGCTTCTCAAATAATGGCACTGCTGTCATTACCGCCGATACCATCATAGTAGCGGCAGATGGCTTTGGCGGTAATGGCGGCGGCGCTGATCCTGGTTTTAATGGTGGTAATGGCGGCAATGGGACAGGCGGTCAGGCAATATTTGATGATATTGACGGCAGCGTTGCGGCAACCAATCTGATCGTGCAGGCGAACGGGACAGGTGGCGGAGGCGGCACAGAGTTCTCCTCGACATTTGATGCCGCAGGCACTGGCGGAGCAGGCGGTGATGGTATTGGCGGTTCGGCGCAGCTCAACCTGCAGCAAGAGATTGGCATTGCAACGACACCTTTTGTCAATGTGACGGTTGATAGCAGCGGGCAAGGTGGGCGCGGCGGTGATGCGTTTAACGGCGGCACTGGCGGCAATGCTTTTGGCGGTCGATCAACGATCACAGTAGACGGCGTTGATGCTATTCTTGATAACCCGTCAATATTATCCAATGCTATTGGCGGTGATGGCGGTTTAACTTTGGATGTTGGCGCAGGCGGCGATGGCGGCGATGCAACCGGCGGCATAGCTGAACTGACAGTCATACAGGGCGGCAGTTTCGCCATTTCCTCACTTGATTTGCAAGCCAATGCCACAGGCGGTCAGGGCGAGTCAGGTGGTGAAAACTTTGGCTCTAATCCCAATGGCTCTAGCGGCGGTGATGGCGGTGATGGCGGTGATGGCGGCGATGCGGTTGGTGGAACCGTTAGAATAAGCGCTGCGGATGATGCCGTTCTTTCCGTACAAGGTGGTGGCACCATAAGTTTTGATGCTTTTGGTCTGGGCGGCAATGGCGGTGCAGGCGGCAATGGTGACACATCTACCAGTCCCGACGGACAAGGCGGAGACGGTGGCAGCGGCGGCGATGCTTTGGGCGGAACTGTTGAATTCGCTGCACTTGGCGGAGTGCTAGATTTTGCCAATAACAATGTAAATGTTACAGCCAATGGCATAGGCGGGAATGCAGTTATTGGCGGGCAATCTTCGGCTGGTTTGCCTGCCGGTGCAGACGGTATTGCCGGGCTTGGCGGTGGCGGCGCAATTAATGTGGTTGTCGATGAGGGAGCCGCTGGCGTTCAGGGCGGCGCTGCATTTGGACAGACATTTTTCACAGCCAATGGTTTTGTAGGCGATGTTGTCGATCCTACAGGCGGCACTCCAGTTACTTTCTTGACTGGTATTGGCGGTCGTATCGCTATTGATGATCTGACCGGAGATGATAATGGCGGTTTAACATTTCAGAGCTTGACCGTTGAATCGCTTTCAGGCGGCGCGCCGGATACTGGTCTGTTTGTGACCAGCAGCGACGGGGCCATCTCTATTAATGGCAATGCGGTTATCAATGTAGGCGGCGATGTCGTCCTCGACATTACGGATAGCGGCGGTTTCGATATTGGCTCCAACTTGAATATTGATGCTGGCGGCAATGTGAATGTCCAGCATGATGGGCGGCCTGACGGGCTGGCATCTATTAGCGCAAATGGGGTTACCATTAATGCTATAGGTAATATTATATCTGGTGCCGGGTCGCTGATTGATGGTCAGACGGCCAATATTATAGCGGGCCAAGACGCTGATCTTAACAATCTGGCATTTGCCGGTAATGCGGCCATCACTGCGCAGAACGTTACTTTGGACGATGCGACAATCGGTGGCTCATTGACCGTCGATGCCACGGACGGAACAATTCATGGCAATGGCACCGTCATAGTGAACGCCAATGCTTTTTATACTGCAACCGATGCCATCAATTTTGGTGATATTACTGGCCGCGATGTTCAGCTCACAGCTGGTGGTGGGATTAGCGGTGGCAATGTTATTTCCCCAAATGCGACCGGGGGTGTTTTTGATCGTATCATATTGAATGCAGGCGGCGATATTTCTGTCACTGGAGCTATTAGCGCCGTTGATATTGTCGATGTTGATGGCGTGAATGTTTCGGCTGGATCTATCACAGCGGCAAACAGCGATGTACTAGCTAGCGGCGCGGTTGATATTGGCGCGCTGGGCGGAGGCAATCATGACATTATGGGGCAATCTATTGTCTTGGGAATGGTGGATATCTCAGGCGCATTGACGGGCTTTGCAACATCGGGCGATCTTGCTGTCGATAATATTATCGCACGCGATGTCGATCTTGATGCATCAGGCTCGGTGTCACTCACTGACGCCACTATTTCATCCACGATATTGGTCGATGCTGGCGATGCAATTAGCTTTGGTGACCTTACAGGCCGGGATATTATCCTCACATCGGACGGTGACATTAGCGGCAATAGTGCCATTTCACCTAATGCAACAGGCGGTGTCTTAGATCGTGTAATGCTCGATGCTGGCGGTGATGTTACTGTTGCGGGAAGTGTTAGCGCGACTGATGTCGTGGATATTGATGGTGTCGATGTGACTGTCGGCTCCATTACCAGTGGCAACAATAATGTCCTTGCTAGTGGCGCGGTGGATATCGGCGCGTTGAGTGGCGGCGGACATAATATCACGGGTCAGTCTATTGCTTTGGGACAAGTTGATATTTCCGGAGTTTTGACAGGCGTTGCGACTGATGGCGCTATTGAGGCTGGCAATATCATAGCCAGCAATGTGAGCTTTGATGCGTCCGGCTCTGTGACGCTGGATGATATAACCACTTCAGCGAATACCGTTGTTGATGCAGGAGGTTCTGTCGCGTTTGGTGATATTAATGGCCGCGATATTTTGCTTACTGCGGACGGTGACATTAGCGGCAATAGTGCCATTTCCCCTAATGCAACAGGCGGTGTCTTAGACCGTGTAATGCTCGATGCTGGCGGTGATGTTACTATCGCGGGAAGTGTTAGTGCAACTGATGTCGTGGATGTTGACGGTGTAAATGTGAATATCGCGGATATTGGCGGCGGAGCGCTTACTATTGATGCTTCGGGTGATGTGACAGCGGTAAATCTGTCCACCTCTAACGCTATAGTCAATGCTGGTGGAAATATTCAGATTACGGATGTTGTCACAAACGGCAATGCCAATTTTATTGGCGATGCCGGTGTGTCAATCACCACGGCAGATATTGGTGGTAATCTTTTGCTGCGCGCCGATGGTGGCGGGGTTGAAGTGATCGACAATCTTATCGCTGCGCGCGATGTCGTGCTTGATGGAGAGGCTGTCCTGGTCAACTCGCTCGGTTCGTTGGTGGTGACCAGCGCCAATGCGACAGATGGTAATATCGATATCACTGCTGTTGATGATCTAATAGTAACGCTTGGCGAGTCTGTTGGAGATATTAATCTCACCAGCAATACAGGGTCGGTTACGGCTTCCACTCTGACAGCCGGAACATCGGCGCTGGCTCCTGACAGTCTGTCTGTCCGCCCATTTGCGCCTATTGTAGTTGGCACTCCTGGCGCGGGGGATATTATTATCACTGCAGCAACATCAGCCAATTTGGTGCAGAACGTTCAGGCATCGAATAACCTGATTGTGACCGCAGGCAATGATATTGATGTGCAGGCACTGGCAACGGGCATGGTCATTTCTTTCACTTCGGAAGATGTGAATATTGGTAGTACAGCGCAAATCGGCCGTTCAGATCTCACGGATCTCATCAGCTTTACCAATAGCAATAGCGAGGCGATGCTGATTGGCGGCAGTGGAGGCACTGGTTATGTGCTGGATAATGCCGAGTTTTCGCGTATATTCTCTGGCGGTGATATTGAATTTGTATCACTCGCTAATTCGCGGCCTGATGCCGATATCATCATCCGCAATCTGGATATCAGCGTAGCGTCAGGCAGCGGCACCACAACCGATGGTAATATCGGTTCGGCTGGCTCCGTATTTTTTGACGCAGGCGATAATCTGCTGGTTGATGGCGCAATTAGCGTCAGCAATGCCGGTGCAGATAATGGCTTGTTCTTCGATGCAGGTGGGCAATTCCGCCTCAACGCTGCGACCGGTCAGGTAGAATTGTTGGAACCTAGCGCAGGCTTTACCGGTTCTATTGGCGTCACAGCGTCCCAGATATTGGCAGTAAGTAATGCCGCATTTGCTGATATTGCAGGCATGAGTGCCGCTGATATTGATGTGAGACTGGCCAATAATGACGGTATCATAAATGATGCCGGGTTCTTCCGCTCCAGCAATCTGTCATTTAATGCTAGCTCGCTTCTGGCTATTCAAAATAGCGCAGCGGGAATGGACTTTGATGATCGTCGAGGTTTTACAGCAAATGTTCTGAACATTGATATCAGCCAGCCAACGGCCACCATTGTTATCAATGGTATATTGGTTGACGCCGCTGGTAACGACATTACCGGCATAGATGTTATAGCCAGCACCAATATTACATCAGGTGGCGGTACAGCTGCCTTTGATCCAGCTTCCACGATCAATGGCTGTGTCATTGTTGACCCGGCCAGTTGCTCTACAGCCGCACCACCGCCACCGCCGCCACCTCCGCCGCCGCCGCCTCCACCGCCACCTCCGCCGCCGCCTCCACCGCCACCGCCGCCGCCGCCGCCACCTCCGCCACCGCCGCCGCCTCCACCGCCGCCGCCGCCACCTCCGCCAGCGTCGGATAATGAAGAATTTGCTGAACCGATCACGGTCAATCGCGATGTCATTGAAGAAGAGGTCGATGACGCAAATGATGAAGCCAGCACCGATATTGTCGAGATTGGTTTGAATACGAATTTGATCGAACTTCGGAACAATGAAGAAATAGGCTTTGAACCTGTCATTGACGAACCTGTTACTGGTGCGGGTAATGATGATCTCTGGGTGTCGCCGAACGACGCCGAAGAAGAGGAAGATGCAGAAGAAAGTGAAACAGCCAGCAAAGCTGATACGCAAGTTGGTACAGAGGATTCAGCTTTGTCGGATGCCGACTAAGCAAAGGGCATATAAGACCGAAGGGAGGTTAAACCTCCTTTCGGTCTAGGCACCTTACCGCTTGACCTTCGGCCATGGTTGGACAAATAGAGCGGCATGACTGATACTGCTATTCCCGCATTGATGCTGCACAACAGCTTGACCCGCCAATTGGAACCTTTCCAGCCTGTCGAGGCAGGGCAAGCCAAGGTGTATACCTGTGGTCCGACCGTGTATAATTATCAGCATATCGGCAATATGCGCGCTTTTCTGTTTGCAGATACACTTGGCCGCACCTTGCGGTTCAAAGGCTATGATCTGACGCATATCATCAATATTACCGATGTTGGCCATTTGACATCTGATGCTGATGCAGGGGATGACAAGATGGAAAAGGCCGCTGCATCAAGCGGACAATCCATTTGGGATATTGCGCGCCATTATACAGAGGCCTTTTGGCATGACATTAAGCGGCTGAATATTACTGAACCTGCGAAATGGTCGGTCGCGACAGACCATATTGATGAGATGCTTGATTTCGCTAAAGAGATCGCGCCCAAACATTGTTATGAGCTGGATAGCGGACTGTATTTTGATACTTCAAGCGTCCCCGATTATGGTGCATTGGCCAGAGTAGCCACAGAAGATGGCGAAAGCCGTATCGCCCCGGTTGACGGCAAGAAGCAGCAAAGTGACTTTGCCATTTGGCGCAAATCTTCACCCGAAGAAAACCGCCAAATGGAATGGGATTCGCCTTGGGGCAAAGGCGCGCCTGGTTGGCATTTGGAATGTTCTGTGATGAGCATGAAATATCTTGGCCAACAATTTGATATTCATACCGGCGGTATTGATCACCGCGAAATTCATCACCCGAATGAGATTGCGCAGAATCAGGCCAAAACATGCTCGGGCCATAGCGGCGCCAATATCTGGATGCACAATAACTTTCTGGTTGATCGTGGCGGCAAAATGTCGAAATCGGCAGGTGAGTTTCTGGTGCTGGAAACGCTGGTTAAGCGCGGTATTCACCCCCTTGCGTATCGCTTAATGTGTTTGCAGGCGCATTATCGCAGCGAGCTGGAATTTACCTGGGATAATCTGTCCGCAGCACTTACCCGCTTGAAGCGCATGGCCGCGGCCATGGAAAAGCTGCGCGATAAGGCTGATTATTCAGAAAATACAGACATCTCAGCTTTGCCAGAGCATCCGCACCCTAAGATCGACCAAGCATTAGCGGCTTTTGATACGGCAATCAGCGATGATCTGAACACGGCCAAGGCTCTAACCATATTAGACGATATATTGGGTCAGAAACGTGTTGATGCCGTGCAAAGGCTTGCGTTAATCGCGCGTTTTGACACGGTGTTTGGCCTTGATTTGCTGGCGCTTTCGCGCATCACTTTGCGCATTACGCCCACAGAGGCAGCGATCACGCCAGAGGATATTGAGGCCAAGCTGGTTGAGCGCAAAGCAGCGCGGGCAGATAAAGACTTTGCCCGATCGGACGTGCTGCGCGATGAGTTGGTGGCCGCTGGCGTAGAGGTTATGGATGGCGACCCATTAGGGTGGGAATGGGCTATCGCATATTGATTAGGATTTGATTGAGCAGTTTTTTGAGGCGGTTTGTCGAAACGCCTATTTTATGATCAGAAGACGCTTGCCTTTATGGTCTGATACTTTCTAATCTTGCCTAATAATCGATTCAAATAAGGTAATATTATGCGGGGCAAGGTTCTGGGTGTTGATCCCAAAACGGGCAAAGGCCAAATTTCAGGTGAAGATGGCACACGCTATCAATTTGATCGTGAGGATTGGAGCGCGAAAATTCCGCCTGCTATCGGCGCCGAGGTGGACTTTGAGGTTGATGGCAAAAACGCGTTGAGTGTCTTTCGCACAGATTCGGCTGGCCTAAGCAAGATACGCACTGCACCTAAGCCGGAAAAGAATAAGATCGTGGCTGCGTTGCTGGCCTTTTTCCTTGGTGGACTGGGCGTACACAAATTCTATCTTGGCTATAATGGGGCCGGGGTAGCTATGGCGCTCATATCAATTTTTGGCATTATATTATTGGCCATACCTACCGCGATCATTGGTTTAATCGCCTTCGTGGAATTCATCATCTATCTGGTTACGGATGATGAGGATTTCCAAGAGCGTTATGTCGAAAATGAACGGCCCTGGTTTTGACCCGTATGAAAGCGGTTATATCCGGCATGGTCCGGCCTTTACTGGAAGGCAAACTGCCTGATGCGATAGAGCCGGTCTGGTTCATGACGCCGGACGAAGCGAAGGATGCTATTGTTGATGCCGATATTGCATGGGCGGATATGAATGATCCGTCCGCCATGCGCGATGTTTTTCTGGCTGGTGAAAAGCTGAAATGGGTGTCCACAATCTATGCCGGTCTGGATCATTTTCCGGTTGCTGAATTGGCTGAGCGTGGAACCATGGTTACCAATGGCGTTGGCATTAACACCATTGCCGTCGCCGAATATGCTGTCATGGGTATGCTTAGCCTTGCCAAAAACTATCCCGATGTTGTTCGCGCCAGCGATAACCGCGAATGGTTGAATTCTTCACCCGGCACCATCGAACTGTATGAAACCAAAGCCCTGGTGATTGGCTATGGCGCAATTGGCCAGGCCATTGCCGAGCGGCTTTCCGGTTTTGGTGTAGCGGTGACAGGCGCTGCCCGCACGGCGCGCCCCGAAAGCAATATATTGGGCAGCAATGATTGGCAGAGAAGGATCGGTGAATTTGATTGGGTCGTGCTGGCAACGCCCTCGACTGCCGAAACCAAGCAATTGCTGAATGCCGATTTATTGGCCGCCATGAAACGAGAGAGCTTCATCGTTAATATTGCCCGCGGAGATTGCATTGATCAGGATGCCATGATTGCGCTTTTGCAATCTCATCATCTAGGCGGTGCATTTCTGGACGTTACCACGCCTGAACCATTGCCAGCCGATCACCCATTATGGTCGATGCCGAATGTACAGCTTACTATGCACCTTTCGGGCAGAGCGCAGCGCAAGATGTTCCCGCGTTCGGCGGCGCTTTTCATCAAAAATGCGCAAGCATTTGTGGCTGGTGAGCCGCTCGACAATAGGGTGGATTTGGCACTCGGCTACTAGCTGGGCACATAAGTGCGATAAATTACTATCGTATGCTTTCAACGGGTGACATGCAGCACAAAATTGCTTATTGGTCAGTGTATTGGAAACGAACTCGTACTGACGATTCCTTTTCCAGAGGGTCGCCGAACAGTATCTTATAGCATTTATGCGTATTTTGAGGGGCCTATTATCATGACAAAAGCATCAGACCTATTCATTCACTGTCTCGAAGAAGAGGGCGTTGAATATATTTTTGGCGTGCCTGGTGAAGAAAATCTCGACATGCTGGATAGCCTGTCACGCTCCACCAAGATTAAACTTATCTTGACTAGGCATGAGCAGGGCGCGGGTTTTATGGCTGCCACTTATGGCCGACATACTGGCAAGACCGGTGTTTGCATCGCAACATTGGGGCCCGGCGCTACCAACTTTGTGACAGCCGCCGCCTATGCGCAGCTTGGCGGCATGCCGATATTGATGATTACGGGCCAAAAGCCGATCAAGAAATCAAAGCAGGGCCGGTTCCAGATTCTTGATGTGGTCGACATGATGAAGCCTTTGACCAAATTCACCCATCAATTGGCCAGCTCTGACAATATTCCCAGCCGCGTGCGCGAAGCTATCCGTCTGGCTGAGGAAGAGAAGCCTGGCGCGACCCATATTGAATTTCCTGAAGATATTGCTGAAGAGCAAACCGACTCTACACCGCTCAAGGCCTCTTCAGTGCGTCGCCCAACAGCAGATACCAAATCCATTCGTGCTGCAGTAAAAGCCATTGAGGAAGCAAAGTCTCCGATCTTGGTGATCGGTGCCGGTGCCAACCGCACCATGACCAGCCGAATGCTTAGTCAGTTTATTGAAAAAACCGGTATTCCGTTTTTGACCACACAATTGGGCAAGGGCGTGATTGATGAACGCCACCCCAAATTTGTTGGCTGTGCTGCATTGTCAGCCAATGACTTTGTGCATCGCGCGGTAGAGGCTTCGGATTGTATTGTTAATCTGGGCCATGACGTGATTGAAAAACCGCCATTTTTTATGAAAGAAGGCGGCGCGAAGGTCATCCATATCTCGACCAAAACGGCAGAGGTTGACCCTGTTTATTTCCCTCAGGTTGAGGTGATTGGCGACATTGCCAATGCGGTTTGGCAGATTAAGGAAGATATTGTTCCTAATGGCGCTTGGACATTTGATGATATGCTGCGTTTCCGCGAAGCAGAGGTGGAGCATACTAAACCTTTGGCAGAAGATGCGCGCTTCCCAATCTTTCCGCCGCATCTGGTCCAGTCAGTACGCGATTCCATGCCAGATGACGGTATTATCTGCTTGGATAATGGCGTTTATAAAATCTGGTTTGCGCGCGGCTATACTGCTTACCGCCCCAACACTGTTTTGCTGGATAATGCTTTGGCGACAATGGGCGCGGGTCTGCCATCGGCGATGATGAGCGCAATGCTCTATCCTGATCGCAAAGTTATGGCGATCTGCGGTGACGGCGGCTTTATGATGAACAGTCAGGAGATGGAGACAGCGGTGCGTCTGGGTCTCAACATGACTGTGTTGATCTTGAACGACAGCAGCTATGGCATGATCCGTTGGAAACAGGCAAATATGGGCTTTGTTGATTTTGGTCTGACATATGGTAATCCAGACTTTGTGAAATATGCTGAAAGCTATGGCGCACATGGTCATCGTGTTGAAAGCGCAGAGCATTTGCAGGAATTGCTGGCGCACACGCGTGATACGCCGGGCGTACATTTGATAGATTGTCCGGTGGATTATACCGAGAATGATCAGATTCTGAATCACGATATTAAAGAATTGTCGAAAAAGCTCTGAATGAGAGGCATGCCCCCGTTCCGGCAGGGGCGCCTTAAGGATTATTGACCGCTTGCTGGGGGCACTCAGCCAGTGGCGGACCGAGTTTCGATATAATTGGGGAATTAGCAAATGGCCAAGCTGAAAGATGTATATCCGCTTTATCTGAATAATGAGGCGGTGCAGCCCAATACCGATCTGGCGGTGACGGATAAATACACCAATGAAGTGGCATTCCGTACAGCATTGGCCACACCGGATGTGATCGAAAAAGCGATAGCGGGCGCTGTTGCGGCGACCGAACCTATGGCGCGTATGGCCAGCTATGAGCGGCAGGCTGTGCTCGACCATTGTGTGGTGCGCTTCAAAGAACGGTTTGACGAATTGGCCTATGCGTTATGCGTTGAGGCAGGAAAGCCGATCAAGGATGCAGAGGGCGAAGTTACCCGCCTGATCGATACGTTCCGTATCGCTGCAGAAGAATCGACCCGCAATTATGGCGAAGTACAGCCATTGGACATTTCGCCGCGTGCCAAAGGGTATCAGGGCATGTGGAAGCGCGTTCCCATTGGGCCGTGTAGCTTCATCTCGCCTTTCAATTTCCCGCTCAATCTGGCCGCGCACAAAATCGCGCCCGCGCTGGCCGTTGGCTGCCCTTTTGTTATGAAGCCGGCCAGCAAGACACCATTGGGTGCTTTGATTATGGGTGAGGTATTGGCAGAAACGGATTTGCCCAAAGGCGCATTTTCCATTTTGCCAGCTAGCCGCGATGGCGCTGATCTGTTCACCGTCGATGACCGATTGAAATTGCTCAGCTTTACCGGTTCGCCTGGCGTTGGTTGGGATTTGAAGGCCAAGGCTGGTAAAAAGCCGGTTGTGCTGGAACTGGGCGGTAATGCCGCTGTTATCGTTGACCATGATGCTGATCTGGATGATGCGCTGGAGCGTATTATCTTCGGCGCATTCTATCAATCCGGCCAAAGCTGTATTGGCGTACAGCGTATCATCATCCATGAAGACATATATGATCGCTTCAAGGATATGCTGGTTGCCAAGACCAAAACACTTATTGCCGGTGACCCAAAAGATCGTGATACATTCATTGGCCCGATGATTTCAGAAGGCGAAGCAAAGCGGCTTAAAGGCTGGATTGACGATGCGGTTGCTGGCGGCGCGACATTATTGTGCGGCGGTGAACGTAAAGCAAATATGCTGGAAGCAACCTTGCTGGAAAATGTCGATAGCTCTGCTGATGCAAATCGGGAAGAGGCTTTTGGTCCTTTGGCTTTGCTCTCTAAATTCAGTGATTTCAATGCCGCACTGGATGAAGTGAATGACAGCAAATTTGGCCTTCAGGCCGGTATATTCACGCGTGATCTGTTCAAGACACTCGATGCTTGGGACCGTCTTGATGTCGGCGGGGTGGTGATCAATGATGTCTCATCATACCGCGTTGATAATATGCCCTATGGCGGCGTGAAAGATTCGGGATTGGGCCGTGAAGGCATACGTTTTGCGATGGAAGATATGACTGAAATTCGCAATTTGGTCATTCGCCGGACCGATTGATGCTGTTTGTGACATAAAGCACAGTCATGATAGAGAAGTTTTTGTAAATTCCTGCTTGCCAGAAAAGCCGCTAAGAGCTTTAATGCAGGAATGTAATGGGGGTCGCATCGTTGTTTTAGAGGGGGCGGTCTTACAGACCGTTTGGTTTAACGATGCCCAAGGCAAACATATTTGCCAATTTATATCAACGTGCCGCTCTGGCGCGGCATTCCGCTTGGGCTATTGTCCGGCACCCTGCAACTATTCTCGCAGGTGTTACGGCTTCGCTAAGCGCGTTTCTGATTATCCTTGCCACACCGGAACCCGTTGTCGCTCAGGCATCTGATATATTGCCAAAGGGTCAGCATCTTGGTGTCGCGTCTTGCGCAGGGTCGACCTGTCATGGCCGCAATGCTGCTGATGGGGAGGTCGTCCGTCAGGATGAGTTGATGCGCTGGCAAGAGGAGTCAACTCCGGGCGGCGCGCATAGCCGTGCATTTCGTGTATTGGGTGAGCCGCGCAGTCTGGCCATCGCTAAAAAATTGGGCATTGGTGATCCGCGTTCCGCGCAAATGTGTTTGGGCTGTCATGCGACACCTGCTGCAAGCAAGGGCGTGCGCTTTCAGCTTGATGATGGCGTCGGCTGTGAAGCATGTCATGGCCCGTCGTCCGGTTGGCTTTCCAGCCATTATGCCGTGGGCGCAAATCATAAAGATAATGTCGCGCGTGGTCTGGTGCCGTTGGACAATCCAAAAGCCCGTGCCAGCAATTGCCTCGATTGCCACTTTGGTAGCGACAAAAAGGGTCAGTTTGTCGACCATCGCATCATGGCGGCGGGGCATCCGCGCATTTCTTTTGAGCTAGACCTGTTTTCCACGCTGCAACAGCATCATGATGTGGATAGCGATTATATCCAACGTAAGGGCAAGCCATCATCGGTTCAATTCTGGGCTGTAGGTCAAGCGATGGCGCTGGAGCGTTCGCTCAATATGTTCTCCAAACCGGGCTTTGGCACAGAAGGATTGTTCCCCGAATTTTATTTCTATGATTGCCATAGCTGCCATCGCAAAATTTATGATGATCCTGCTGCGCGACCAACTTTCCTGGCCAACCCTGGCCGCCCCATCCCCAATGGCATGCCACCTTATAATGATGAGAATATGATTATGCTCTCCGCGGCGGTGCGTGTGATCGCGCCTGATATGGCGAAGCAATTTGATGGGCAGTCTAAGGCTTTTCACAATGCTATGGCTTTGGGTCGTGATAAGGCAGTGCTAGAAGCGCGCAAATTGTCACAAATGTCGCGCAATCTGGCCAATCGGTTCAGCAAAGGGCGGTTCACCCGCGCGCAGACATTTTCCATCATGAACATGATCGCCAGCGAAGCCATTGCGCCGCGCTTCACCGATTATGAGGGCGCAGTACAATCTGTTATGGCAGTGGATACGCTATTGTCCGGCCTAGTGAATGATGGTCAGGTTTCGGCCAGAGGGGCCAATGCACTGCGCATTCAAATAAATGATGCTTATGCCGCTGTGTCGGAGCCTAATGCTTTCCGTCCCCAACAGTTCCGCCGCGCGCTTGGCCAAGCCGTTCGCACCATTAGGACGTTGCGGTGACCAGATGCTGGCAAGGCTATTGGAAATAATCGAACACACCATGATGATATGTTGCACAAAAAGGATGAGGATATGCAGTTAGGCCGGCGCGATTCTTCGCGCAGACTGCTCGGCCTTGTCGTGGCTGGGGTATGTGTACTGTCCACTTCTGCTTGTGGCGGCGGTGATGATAGCAGCACGCCTACTCCAGCTCCGGCGCCACCTGTTGCGGGGCCGGCTCCCGCCCCTGCGCCGCCAACTGGTGGCCTGTTCACACCTCCGCCGCAGGTGGCACTTACCGTCAGTGATGTTCAGCAAGTTATTGCCCAAGCAGTGGGCGAGGCTCAGGCACGCGGGCTAGCCTCTGATATAGCGGTTGTTGACCGTGTCGGTAACGTGCTTGCCGTTTTCAGCATGACTGGCGCGCCCGCCGAAACCCGTTTCAGCAGCGTTACCGGTGATGGCGGCAATGATGGTGATACAGCACTGCAAGGCGCTATGGTGCCTAATGCGGCGGCGGCGATAGCCAAAGCGATAACCGGCGCATATTTATCGAGCGGCGGCAACGCCTTTACCACCCGCACAGCCAGCCAGATTATTCAGCAGCACTTCCCTCCTGCTCCGACCACTATCGGTTTGGAGAGCGGCCCGCTTTTCGGTGTGCAGTTCAGCCAATTGCCATGTTCCGACCTGTCGCAGCGCTTCTTGCCAAGTGGCGGTGTCTCGGCCTTTATCGGCCCCAAGCGCTCGCCATTGGGCTTGTCGGCTGATCCGGGGGGCTTGCCGCTCTATAAAAATGGCGTTCTGGTTGGCGGCGTCGGTATTATGGGCGATGGCGATTACGGTTTTGATACCAATATTTTGAATGTCGATCAGGATGATGAGGAAGCCATTGCCATTGCCGCGACACAGGGCTTTGCCGCGCCGACAACTATACGCGCGAACCAGATTACCGTGGACGGCACATCATTGCGGTTTAGCGATATGGACGCAGATGATATTGGCCCGGTACAAAATAATTTTGCCGCCATTAACGAAACGCAGGGTGCGCTGCTATCGGTTACGGGCTACACCAATGGCACCATCATTGCCGGGACGGCTTATGGCAGTGAAGCCTCTGGCATAAGAGCAGCAACATCCGGTGAATTTGGCAACTCCGATGCCTTTGTTTTAACCGATGGTGCAGGTAATAACCGTTTCCCCATTCGTGGCGGCACAGATGGCGGCGCGGTTGCGCAACCGATTACAGCCGCTGAAGCCCGCGCAATATTAGAAGAAGCATTTGCCGTGCTGAGCCGAGCGCGCGCGCAGATACGTCGACCGCTGGATAGCCGGATGCAGGCGACGATTTCACTGGTTGATACCAATGGCCAGATATTGGGCATTGTGCGCTCGCCAGATGGACCAATATTTGGGACTGATGTTAGCTTACAAAAAGCGCGTACTGCGGCATTCTTCTCTAATGCAGTTGCGGGCGATGAACTGCTGGCGACGCCTTCAGTGCCAAATGTGACGGACATTCCTAGCTATGTCACCAATACACGCGCTTTTCTGGGTGACCCTCAAGCACTGACCGGCACATTTGCATTTGCTGATCGTTCTGGCGGCAACTTGTCGCGGCCCTTCTTCCCTGATGGTGAAGTCGGACGTCCTAATGGGCCATTTTCTGTTCCGATTGATCAATTCAGCCCCTTTGCTGTTGGCTTGCAGGTTGATTTGGTGCTGCCCAATCTGGTGCAACATCTGGGCTTTGTAGCCAGCAATGGTGCCAGCGAGGATACGCCGCAACGCTGCACGCAAGTGCCAGAATTTTCTCCTGGCCAAAACCGTTTGCAAAATGGCATTCAAATTTTTCCCGGTTCGGTTCCCATTTACCGCAATGGCCAATTGATCGGCGGCATTGGCGTTTCGGGTGACGGTATTGACCAGGATGATATGGTCAGCTTTCTGGGTCTGAATAATGCGGGTGTGCGGCTTGGCGGCGCTTTGGGCAATGCGCCCCCTGATATTCGTGCTGATCGTATTGAGGTTGATCTTGGCAATACGCGGGTGCGGCTGCGCTATGTCAATTGCCCCTTTGCGCCGTTTTTGGATACGGCTGAACAAAATGTGTGTGAGGGTCTGTAATGAGCCTTTCGGTCAGCATATTGCCGCTTGTGGCGCTGGCTATGGGCCCGCAAGCAGGCGGTCAGGCCGCATCTGCATCAGTGCCGGATGACCAGAAAGAAAGCATTCCGGCTCCATCAAATGTTCCGCCATCAGTGGAATCTGGGCCAGATGCTGAAGACGCATTGATAGATGGACGTCGTCGTCCGGGGCTTGAAAAAGACCTGCCCGACCCGATCATTCAGGAAAATATTGGTGCAGTGCGAGCACCGCCACCCGAAGCCTTTCCCACCGATCAATTTCCTGTGCCGGATCGCTGGCGATTGATTGAATCGCTGGGCGTGGTGAAGGAAAACTGGTTCGACCCCTATAATCAGAATACGTATAAGGGCGATCGTCCTATCTGTATTCCGACTGATGAAGAACAGGAGCGACGTGAACAGCTAGGTTTGCCTGCGTGTAAGACACCGAAATTTCTGGGGCTGAAATCCAAGGATGAATGGTTCTTCGTTGTTAACGCCATTTCTGACACGGTGATTGAACCACGCAGTTTCCCAATACCTGTGGGCGTTCAGACCACCAATAGACCGGACAGTCTGGATGTCTTTGGGCGCGCAGATTCGCTGGTGCTGGCCCAAACGTTCATTACCGGCTTTGCACTGATTAAAGGGCAAACCGCCTATAAACCGCCTGATGTCGAATATCGTCTGACATTGGCGACACAGGTTAATCATGTCGATGTGCCTGAACGGCGGGTATTGTTTGTTGAACCATCGGAAGGCACCGAACGGACGGACTTTTTTGTCGGCCTGCAAGAGCTGTTTGTTGACTATCACTTCCGCAACACGTCGGACCGGTATGATTTCGATTCTGGCCGTATCGGTATTCAGCCTTTTCAGGCAGATTTTCGCGGCTTTTTGTTTCAGGATAATCAGCTTGGCGTGCGCTATTTTGGAACGCGCGATAATAACCGGGTGCAATATAATCTCGGCGCATTTTGGCGTTTGGAGAAAGACACCAATTCAGGCCTGAATGACATATTGGCAACGCCGCGCAGCGACTTTGTGTTTTTTGCCAATATCTATCGGCAGGATTTCCCCTTGGTCGGGCTGACCAGTCAGGCCAGCATTACCTATAATATGAACCGCGAAGGCGGGGATATAGAGATTGATGATAATGGCTTTCCAGTGCGCCCTGCACTGATTGGCGATTTGCGTGGCCGTGATTATGATGTGGTCTATCTGGGTTATGCCGTTGATGGCCGTGTTGGCCGGTTTAACCTGACGGGCCAGCTTTATGGCGCTTTTGGTGAAGACCGCAACAGCATCTTTACCAGCCAACCGGCCGATATTGCAGCCTATTTCGCTGCCGCTGAACTGAGCTATGATTATGACTTTATGCGCTTTCGCTTGTCAGGCCTGTTCGCCAGCGGTGATGGTGACCCGGAAAACAATACCGAAGGCGGTTTTGACGCAATCTTTGAGAACCCGATCTTTGCAGGGGCAGACACCAGCTATTGGATTCGTCAGACCATACCTTTTGCTGGCGGCGGGCGTGCAGTCAGCATCAATGGCCGCAACGGCATATTAAACTCGCTGCGCTCTTCTAAAGAGCAGGGACAAAGCAATTTTAACAATCCGGGCACGATATTGGCAGGCATTGGCGCTGATTTTGATCTGACGCCGGAAGTCCGCGTTTCCACCAATGCCAATCATTTGTGGTTCCACAAAACTGATACGTTGCAGACGCTGCGCAATGAGGGTTCCATCCCGACAGATATAGGTTGGGATCTTTCTGTTGCAGGCATTTGGCGGCCCAAGGCGACGCAAAATATAGTGTTCCGCCTGTCTGCGGCTGCTTTTGACCCTAGCGATGGTTTCTCTGACCTGTTTGCCCAATCGGGTGACACAGATATTTTCTATTCGGTGCTGTTCAATGCAATTCTGGCCTTCTAACTCTTCACCCGCTGTTGCGGGCATGCGGCTTATCACGCAATTGCCATTGCGTATCATGGCTATGCTGACACTGTGCCTGTTGCTGACATTATGCAGCAGCGATAGCGGCTTTGCGGCAAAGAAAGAAAAACCGCAAAAGGTCAAATATAGCTTCACGCCGCCTGCGCCGCGCCAACAGCCCGGTGATACTCTGGCTCAGCAAAAGGCTGCGATGCAGGCCAAAAGCGCTGGCTGTGTCAGCTGTCATACCGATAGCGACCAAAAGACAATGCATGCGTCTCCTGCGGTTCTGCTGGGGTGTACGGATTGCCACGGCGGTGATCCGCAAGTGGTGGGCAATAATGACTGGGGCTGGAAAGATGCCCGCTATACTGATGCGCTGAAAAAGGCCCATGTTCTGCCCAAATATCCAGAGGCTTGGCACTGGCCATCATCGGCCAATCCGCAACGCTCCTATGCCTTACTCGCCAAGGAATCGCCTGAATTTATCCGTTTCGTTAATCCGTCAGATTATCGCATTGTACGCGATGCGTGCGGGGCCTGTCATATTGAGGTGATTGAGGCATCTGAACGTTCGCTCATGTCAACAGGCGCAATGCTCTGGGGCGGTGCTGCTTATAATAATGGTATTGTACCTTACAAAAATTATATTTTTGGTGAGGCTTTTACCCGTGCTGGTGAGCCAGCCACCATCAAATCCGCCAGCCCTGAGCCGGGCGCGAAATATGGCGAAGTAACCCCTGCGCAAAAGGCGCGTGGTGCGCTGCCTGTGCTCTATCCGCTGCCCAGTTGGCATGTTATTCCGCCGGGCGATATCTTCCGCGTATTTGAACGCGGCGGCCGTAATGTAAATACGCAATTCCCTGAAATTGGTATTCCCAATATTGGCGGCATCATTCAGCGGCTGGAAGAGCCAGGACGCCCAGACTTGAAACAGTCCAATCGCGGCCCTGGCACTGGCCTGCGTGTGGCTATTCCGGTCCTGAATATTCATAAAACGCGCCTGAATGATCCTTTTCTATGGCAGATGGGCACCAATGACCAGCCGGGCGATTATCGCACATCGGGCTGCGCGGCCTGTCACGTGATTTACGCCAATGATCGTGAGCCACGGCATAGCCTGACCTATGCCAAATATGGCCGTGATGGGCAGACAGCTACCGCTGATCCTACAATTGCAAATCTGTATGAAGGGCAGAAGCGCTTTGGCTCTTACGGTACATATGATGCGGCTAAGGCCGGATCACATGGCGGTGATGGTCATGGGGAAGATGGCCATGGCGGCGATGGGCATGACGATGATGGATATTCTGGCAAAGGCGGCGCAGGTGCTGATGGTGAGGGCGGACTGGAACGCGGCCATCCGATCAAGCATGAGTTCACGCGTGCTATCCCGACTGCGCAGTGCATGAACTGCCATATGCACCAGCCCAATATCTTCCTGAACAGCTATTTGGGTTATACCATGTGGGATTATGAGTCCGATGCACCGAAAATGTGGCCGGGCCCTGAAAATACGCTGTCACAGCCAGAAGGCATGTCCGACGAGGAATTTAAGCGGATATTCAAAACACAAAAATTCCCTACCGCTGCTGAGGTCTATTCTGTGCTTCAGCGTAATCCAGAAGGCGCGTCGCCCAAGGGATTATGGGGTGATCTCGACTTTCTGCGTAATGTTTATGATATCAACGAAGAGCTGAACGACACGCAATTTGCTGATTATCACGGCCATGGCTGGAATTTCCGCGCGATCCTGAAACGTGACCGTGAGGGCAATTTGCTGGATGCCGATAATAATATTGTTGCAGATGATGACCCAGAGAAATTCCGCAAAGGCGATGAGGGTAAATTTGTTGAGCCAGGCGTAAATCCGGGCAAAACCGTGCATATGATGGACATTCATGCGCAAGTTGGCATGCAGTGCGCGGATTGCCATTTTGCGCAGGATAGCCATGGCAATGGCCTGATCTATGGCGAAGTCGCCAATGCGGTGGAAATTGGCTGTAAAGATTGTCACGGCACGGCTGATGCTTATCCAACGCTGAAAACATCCAATCTGGCCGCGCGCCCGCAAGGCACCAATTTGGCATTGCTGCGTAACCCTGATGGTCGCCGCCGCTTTGAATGGTTTGATAAACCAGATGGCCGCCGCGTGCTGGTGCAGCGGTCCATTATTGACCCAGAGATTGAATGGGAAGTCAGCCTGACCAAAGACAGTGTTGACCGCAGCCACCCCGATTTCAACGTCAAATCTGCCCGGGCAAAAACGGTCGCCAAGGCGTCTTCTGAAACTGGCCAGTTCCTCTTTGGTGCAGGTGTCGCCAAGGCCGACCGCGCGCATGATGATGGCAATATGGCCTGCTTTACCTGTCATCTCAGCTGGACCACCAGTTGCGGCGGTTGCCATTTGCCGATTGAAGCGAACTGGAAAACCAAAACGCACAAATATAAAGAAGAAGAAACCCGCAACTATGCCACCTATAATCCGCAGGTTGCTCGCGATCAGATGTTCCAGCTTGGCCGTCACCAGACCAGCAAAGCGGGCGGCGAAGTCGATGAAAATGGCAATCCTATTGGTATTATTGCGCCGATCCGTTCCACGTCGGCGCTGATTCTGTCATCGACCAATATCAACCGTGAACGTATCTATGTACAGCAACCGCCTATCTCTGCGGCTGGATTTTCTTCTCAGGCTTTTGCACCGCACTTCCCGCATACGGTGCGCAAGACAGAAACGAAGCAATGCTCTGACTGCCATTTGAGCGCAGAGGATGACAATAATGCCATCATGGCACAGCTATTGTTGCTCGGCACCAATTTCGTCAACTTTGTCGGATTGCATGCATGGGTAGGTCTGGATGACGGTTTCGAAGCGGTGCGCGTCACTGAATGGGACGAGCCACAAGCGGTTATCGGCTCCTATCTGCAACGCTATGCCTATCCCGATTATTATAAATTGCATGTCGACAAAAATGGCCGCGAGCTGAAAAACTGGGTGCGCGGCGAGACATTTGATGACAAATTCTCTGGCGAAACCAAAGCGCTCGAAGAATTTGCCAATGTGGTGCAGGATACGTCAGGTTCGGTCCGCTGCCTGCAAAATCGCGGCGAGTATATCTTTGTTGCAGAAGGCAAGGGCGGTTTCCGTGCTTATGATATCGCCTCTATCGGCAATAAAGGGTTCTCCGAACGCATCGTGCGCGCACCATTCTCTTCTCTGGGGCAGGACACACATGTGAAGAGCAAGAATGCCACATGCATGGCGCTGGCCACAACCCAGCCCATCGCGCCGGAGCGTAACGAAGACATGGCGAACACCAATTTAACCGATGCTGATGGCAATGTGGTGCTGGAAGAAGATGGCACGCCGCGCACCTTGCTGGAAGAAAATCAGGAGCAGAGCTTCCACCCCATTTATAATTATGCGGTGGTTACGGATAGCGAAGAGGGCCTGATCCTCGTTGATATTAATACGCTGGCCGATGGTGAGTTCCGCAACAATTTCTTCAAGCGTATGGAATTTGCAGGCGGCGACGATGCTTGGAATGAAGGCGGCGCACTAACCGGCGCGCGGCATATCACATTGGCCGGCCACATCGCCTATATCACCACAGATAGCGGGCTGGTCGTGGTTGATCTGGATGATCCGACCATGCCCAAAATTACGGCGCAAATTGCGCTGCCCGATGCACGGGCCAGTGCGGTTCAGTTCCGCTATCTCTGGGTGACTGATGCAGAAGGCGTAAAGCTGTTTGACATCACATCGCTGCGCCAGCCAGTTGCGGTTCCCGAAGCGACGGTGCGGCTGGACAATGCACGTAAGCTCTATTTGGCGCGGACCTATGCCTATGTCGCAGCGAAACAGGATGGCCTGGTGATATTGGATATTACCAAGCCAAAAGCACCGCGCGAATATATGCGGTATAATGCAGGCGGCGTTCTGAATGATGCTGAGGATGTTATCGTCGGTTCCACCAATGCTTCGCTTTTTGCTTATGTGGCAGATGGTCGCAATGGCATGAAGGTGGTGCAACTCACCTCACCGGAAAGCCAACCTAAATTTTATGGTTTCTCACCTGCTCCGAAACCGGAATTGATTGCCTTTGCCAAGACGCCATCACCGGCTCTGGCATTGGCCAAAGGGTTGGACCGTGATCGTGCTGTCGATGAGACTGGCGGCCAGATGGCGGTGTTTGGCCGGTTAGGCTCACGTCCCTTTACGCGCAGTGAGATGGAGCGGCTATTCCTCAACGCCAAGGGCATGCCTTATAAAGTGCGCGATGAAGCTAGCTTGGCCGATTGGGTAGGGGCGCTTGACCGCCAACGGCAGCGCGCTGCTGCAAATGGTGATCTGCCGCCACCTGTTACCGCTGCGCCGCCTATCGCTGCTGTCCCTTCGCAGAGCATTGGCGGCGGGCGGTAAACTCTCCAGCAATCAGATATCTTCCACCGTCAGCGCTGTGATATCAAGCTGCAGCACTGGCGGGTCGCTGCGCCGCTGCTCATTGCTTTTGGTCACGGCAATATCAACGACAATATGACCAGACAGATCAAATTCATGTTCTGAGACTATCGAGGCGATATGGCGGCCACGCTCAATGGCGGCTTCACCAGTAAATTCCAGTGCCAGGCTATGGCGCATGCCTTCAAAAGTCGCGCTTTGCCAGTCATGGCCTTCGTGAAAGAGCAATTGCGCTTGTCCACGGCCCAATTCCAGCAAAGCGCGTATCAACGCGGATGCAGGGTCTATCGGTCGGTCTTTGCCATCACCAGCAAAAACCGATCGATGACGCCTTGGTGTGATAAGATTTTGCAACATGGTCATTACCCCTCTTGATAAATGTTCATGAAATGTTCTATCTTTTTTCGCATGGCGGCGCGTGGTTCACGGCCATTGCGCATATCATCGACCAGACGCGGGTCATGCGCGGCCAGCCTACCAAATTTTGTGCGCGGCATATTATGTCGCCTTAGAAATCGTTCAATTGTGCGCAGCATATCCATTTTGGCCTCCTTATTTCGACTCAGGTTCGCAGGTTAAATCCTAAATTGACGTAGGAAATCCTACTTGTCTAGGAAAAATCCTATGCTATAAGATGCTATGGCAGAATCACCGCAAAAAAATGATGAAGAAACGCAGGCTGTCCGCGATGTGCTTGATAGGCTGATTGGCGAACGCGGGCTAAGCTATGCAGCTATTTCGCAAATGCTAGGCCGTAATCAGGCTTATATTCATCAGTTCATTCATCGCGGCAGTCCGCAAAGGCTGGCTGAGCATGACCGGCGTTTCCTTGCCGAATTTCTGGCGGTGGATGAGGCGCTTTTGGGCGCTGGTTCGCGCGGCGGCAACAAAGCACGCCCTGCTGCGGCCACGGCGCAGTCTCACCATATGTATAAGCGTGCGGATAATTTGCGCACCATCGCCAAATTGTCCGTCGGGGCATCAGCGGGGCAGGGCGCTTTGGCAGATGCTGAACATGCCATTGGCCAAATTGGCTTTGATGAGGATTGGTTACGCAAACAGGGGTTGGCCAAGGCACAGCTCAGCATGATCAGTGTCGAGGGCGATTCTATGGAACCAACTTTGCGCGATGGTGACGATATATTGGTCGCGCAAAGCAGTAATGCACATAATCAAAGCCGTGATGGCATCTATGTCCTGCGTATGGATGATACGCTCATGGTCAAAAGACTGAGTTTTGCGCCTGATGGTCGGTTGTCGGTAATAAGTGACAATAAGGTCTATCCGTCGCGCCATGGCCTGAGGCGTGAGCAAGCGCATATTGTCGGCCGGGTCGTATGGATGGGGCGAATGCTTTAAATGGACGGAGAGGGGAAATTGACGGAGAGGGTGCAGCAACGGGCTTGCAATCATTGCTGGTCACTGCCAAATCTTTGGCCATGTCCAATGTTACCAGCACAGCTAACGTCCCGCCACTGCGCGCGGCTATCGTTCCCGTCACGCCTCTACAGCAGAATTGCACACTGTTCTGGTGCACCAAAACCAAAAAAGCTGCCTTTGTTGATCCGGGCGGTGATTTGCCGAAACTGAAAGCCGCTTTACAGCAAAGCGGCGCGACGCTGGAGAAAATCCTGATCACCCATGGTCATATTGACCATTGCGGAGAGGCGGGCAAATTGGCGAAAGAATTGGGCGTGCCGATTGAAGGGCCGCATGAGGATGACCGGTTTTGGATAGCGCGGCTGGATGATGATGGCCGGCAATATGGCATTGCGGGTGAAGTGTTTGAGCCTGACCGCTGGTTAGTGCATGGCGAACAGGTCACGGTCGGCGAATTGGTGCTGGATGTTATCCATTGCCCTGGCCACACGCCTGGCCATGTGGTGTTTCACCATGGCCCGTCAAAATTGGCGATTGTTGGCGATGTTATCTTTCAGGGGTCCATTGGCCGCACCGATTTCCCGCGCGGCAATCTTCAGGATTTGCTGGATGCCATTACGCAGCGTCTCTGGCCATTGGGCGATGATGTGACCTTTGTGCCCGGGCACGGCCCAACCAGCAATTTTGGCCATGAGCGCAAGACCAATGCCTTTGTCGCAGATGATGTTTTGGCGGCGCGTTAGCGCTTAGCGGGCTGCTGGAGGCTCTGGCTGCGTTGCATAGGCCGTAACGCCATATTCGAACAAATCTATTGCTGCGATATCCATATGCAGATTGCGCTTACGTTCGCTATCGGCCCCGAATTCTTTATCTAGCCATTTGAAACCGGCAAGTAGCCAATCCCATTCGTCCTGTGCAATCGGGCATTTCGGTTTGAATAACATGTTTCCCTCTTCATGTTACTGGCCTTACTCACATTGCTGGGTCCAATTTAATGGTGGGTAAAACCCAGCACAATCACAAAGGCGTAGATGGCTAATCCCAACAGTGTCAATAAAGTGATGATGGTGCCAATCATGCGGCCAATTTGTGCCTTACCGCCATCCATGCCGATGCCATGCGCGATACGGCCGGCCATAAAGACATAGCCAACAATCCACAGACCAAGGCTGGCATGGCCCGCCAGTTCCAATGCGGCAATAAGGGCAAGAAAAAAGGGTGCGTTTTCGACAAAATTTGCCTGCGCCCGCATGCGGCGCATCAGCGCTTCACTGCCGCCATCGCCCGTTCCGATTTTCTCTTTCGTGCGAATTTGGCCGATACGGATGGCAAGCCAGATATTTATAATGGCCGCAGCAGCAGCCATTGTTAAAGTGAGTTTGAGATCCATGGAAATGCCCCTATTATATGTTTTGTTTGTTATGATCTTAACCGAGCGCAGTTCGTGGGCAAGCGGTAATTGGTTGGTGACAGAAAAGTCAGTAAGAAATCACGACAGCAGGCTTGCACAATTAGAAAAAACCGCTATAGCCGCCGCCTTACGCGCAGCAATGTCCCAGCGAATCCTGCCCAAAGGCAGACAGATGGGATGTTGTCAGCACAAAATTTTGGTACCTACAGTTTTTAACAGATTGGAACAGGTGACGCCATGGCTGTCCCCAAGAGAAAAACAACGCCCTCGAAACGCGGTATGCGCCGCTCTCATGATGCTTTGAAAGCAGAAGCTTTTCAAGAATGCCCGAATTGCGGTGAATTGAAGCGTCCACATCATATGTGCACAGCATGCGGCCATTATAATGGTCGGGAAATTATTTCTCCTGCTGACTAATTGGTGGTAGGCCCGTTTTGCCCTATACGATAAGCAACGGGAATATGCACATGTTTGAGGTCAGCAATAGATGCCGATAATCGCTGTCGATGCGATGGGTGGGGATCATGGTATCCCTGTCATGCTTGCAGGTGCTGCCTTGGCGCGGCACCGTCATGATGACTTCCGCTTTTTGTTAGTTGGTGATCAACCGCGAATCGAAAAAGCTCTTGATAAGCACCCCAATCTGCGTTCCGCTTCGGATATTCTCCATGCTGAGAAAACCATTTCTGGTGAAGAACGACCCAGTCAGGCCGTACGCCAGTCAAAAGGCACAAGCATGGGCATGGCTATACAGGCCGTAAAAAACGGTGATGCTCAAGCTGCGTTAAGCGCCGGTAATACCGGTGCGCTGATGGCGATTGCCAAATTGGCCTTGCGCACCATTCCCGGTATTGATCGGCCGGCACTCGCGGCCTTATTGCCCACCCTGCAAGATAATGATGTTATCATGCTGGATCTGGGCGCAAATACAGAATGCAATACCCGCAATCTGGTGCAGTTTGCCGTTATGGGCGCTGCCTATTCGCGTATTCTCTACGATTATGAAGCGCCAAAAGTGCGTATATTGAATATCGGCACAGAGGATATGAAGGGGACAGATGATCTGCGCGAGGCTGCCCAGATTTTGAGTGATAATGCCTCACTGCCCATGCGGTTTGAAGGTTTCACCGAAGCAGACAAGATTTGCCGGGGTGAGATTGATGTTATCGTCTCTGACGGTTTTACTGGCAATATTGCTCTGAAATCGGTGGAAGGCGCGGCGCGTTTTGTGACTGACATTTTGAAGCGCAGCTTTGCAAGTTCGCTGCGTTCCAAATTCGGGTTCTTGATCTCGCGACCGGCAACCGAATTGCTGCGTCATCATCTGGACCCCAATAATCACAATGGCGCGGTCTTTCTGGGGCTAAATGGTGTCGTTGTAAAAAGCCATGGCAGTGCAGATGAAAAAGGTGTGGCCAACGCCGCAGCGGTTGCTGCGCGTCTGGTGGCCAATGATCTGACTCAGCGGATTACCGATGATCTGGAAACAACAGGGACGTCTGCGGCTGCAACCAATGACGTTACCAACGATGCTGCAAATGACAGTAGCAAATCTTCACCATCTGCAGGGGCTAATGGGTGACAAGATTGCGCTCTGTTATCACCGGAACGGGTTCCGCACTGCCCAAAAGGCTGGTCACTAATGACGAGCTTGCCGCCAAAGTTGATACAAGCGACACCTGGATACAGGAACGCACTGGGATCAAGCAACGCTATATTGCGGATGAGAATGAAACCACATCCTCTTTGGCCTATGATGCAGCGGTGGCTGCGCTTCAGGCGGCTGGCAAACAGGCTGATGAGATAGATCTCATCATTGTCGCAACGGCCACGCCGGACAACACATTTCCCGCAACAGCAACAAAGGTGCAGGCGAAGCTGGGTGCACATGGCGGAATTGCATTTGACGTAGCCGCTGTCTGCTCCGGTTTTGTCTATGCGCTGACGGTGGCTGATTCCATGCTGCGTGCCGGACAGGCAAAAACCGCTTTGGTGATCGGTGCAGAGACATTTAGCCGGATACTTGATTGGAATGACAGAACGACATGTGTGCTATTTGGTGATGGCGCAGGTGCGGTTGTTCTGGAAAGTCAGGCGGCAGAGAATCCTGAACAGCCACAAGGTATTTTGTCATGCAGCCTGCATGCCGATGGTCGGCAGCATGATTTGTTATATGTGGATGGTGGTCCTTCTACGACCCAGACGGTTGGTCATTTGCGGATGCAAGGGCGCGAAGTCTTTCGTCATGCGGTCACCAATTTAAGCTCTGTGATTGCCGAAGTATTAGATGCAGCAGGGTTAACATCCGCCGATATTGATTGGGTTGTTCCGCATCAGGCCAATGCCAGGATTTTACACGCAACGGCAAAGAAACTCGGCCTTTCGCATGATCGTTTAGTGATAACGGTTGACCAACATGCCAACACATCTGCGGCATCTGTTCCACTGGCGCTAGACACCGCCGTTAAAGATGGCCGCATCACCGCTGGCGACACCATTATCATGGAAGCTATGGGCGGTGGATTTACGTGGGGTGCTGTATTG
This sequence comes from Parasphingorhabdus sp. DH2-15, assembly GCF_051668705.1. GTDB lineage: Bacteria > Pseudomonadota > Alphaproteobacteria > Sphingomonadales > Sphingomonadaceae > Alterisphingorhabdus. The sequence continues at coordinate 744,170 of NZ_CP196351.1, forward strand.
ATACGAATGTAGAATGAATGCATATTCATTTATATATTTTTATGATATAGTTAAGGAACGAAACTCATTTGGGTTCGTTAATATTTGGTGCCAATTCATGGTTCGATAATTTTTCCGAGGAGAAGCAGATGCGTTCAATTGGAACTCTGACAAGAGCAGACCTTGCAGATATGATTAATCGACAGATTGGCCTTTCGCGTGCGGACTCGGCGCAAATCGTGGAATCCATCATTGAACATATTTGCGAAGCGCTAACCGATGGCGAGAATGTGAAAATTTCTGGCTTTGGTACTTTTGTTTTGCGCGATAAGGGCGAACGTGTAGGTCGTAACCCCAAAACCGGTATTGAGGTACCCATCACGTCGAGGCGCGTTCTTACCTTTCGGGCCAGCCAGATGATGAAGCAGCGTATAGTTGCAGGTGGCTAAATTCTCTGCCAAAACCATGATGGGTTTTGAACAGTTGGACATTTTTGATGAATAAAGCAGCTGATGCCGTTCGGACAATCGGTGAAGTTTCGCTAGAGCTTGATCTAAAGCCGCATATTCTGCGCTATTGGGAAGAGCAGTTTCCTAGCCTGAAACCCATGAAGCGCTCGGGCGGTCGCCGTTATTACCGTATGGATGATATTGCTTTGCTGCGCCGTATCGACACTCTTTTGAACAAAGAGGGGTATACGATAAAAGGCGCCAAGAAGATTTTAAGCGGCAAGGCTAAGGCCGCCCCGTCAAAATCAGATGCGCGCATTCCAGCAAAAGCTGCTGATGGCCAGAGTGAATTGACAAAAGATATGATTGCAGAATTATTGTCTATTCGCAAAATGCTGGAAGAGGCGCTGGCGTAAATTTTCCGTGAGATAAGATAGCAGGACGCACCTACAATATATCAACCGGCAATTCACGCGGGAAAATTAAACTCTCCAAAACCCCATTGCCATTGGCAATATCGGCCCAATGGTCGCAATCAAAGCTGATAACCGCCAGAGCCCCTGTGGGGAATTTCTCTTCTACGCGGTCGCGATGTGCATTGCTGCCAAGGGGAACAGTTTCCAAAATCAAATCCTCTAATCCGGGATTGTGTCCCGCCATAAGAAGCGATTGATAGTGATCATCCTGTTGGTGGATAAGGTCGAGCAACGTCGCCGATGAAGCCAGATAGATGCGTCTATCCCAATGTATCTGCCATGGCTTGCCATAGGCTTGCTGTGCAATTTCCAAAGTTTCCGTCACGCGAATGGCTGGCGATGCAATGATGTGATCACAGGCCATGCTTTGTTGTTTGACATAACGCCCTATAGAGGCCGCTGCCTCACGCCCGCGTTCATTCAAAGCGCGGTCAAAATCACGTGTTGCGCCGTCGGACCAATCGGATTTTGCGTGACGAAAAAGGGCTAGTTTTTTCATGTGCCTAAATCGTCCTTGTTCAGATTTGCGCTCAATAGAGTTTGGGAATCACCTTGCGATTGCTGTGCAAGACTGGCGTTATATTGAACCGATTGCAGGCATTCGGCAAGGGTCACGCGGCGGATATTTGTCCCTTTAGGAAAGGCAGATAACAGCCGCGATGGAAAGGCAGGCGACAAGACGACGAATTGGCCGCGATCATTTTTACTACGGATCAATCGGCCAAAAGCCTGTGCCAACCGCCCCCTGATAATGGCATCATCATAAGCGCTACCACCACCTTTTTCAGTCATCGCCAGACGGCGCGCTTTGTGCAGAATATTGGGCTTGGGCCAGGGCACACCCTCCATAACCACCAGTCGCAGCGAATGACCAGGGACGTCGACACCGTCGCGCAGTGCATCTGTGCCCAACAGGCTGGCCCGCGGTTCATCGCGAAAGATATCCACCAAAGTGCCGGTATCAATCGGGTCAATATGCTGGGCATAAAGTGGCAGACCTTCTTCGGCCAAACGGTCCGCAATACGGCCATGTACAGTGCGCAGCCTTTTTATTGCGGTAAACAGGCCAAGAGCGCCGCCGCCAGAGGCTTGGATTAACCCCGCATAGGCTGAGGCAAGACCGGAAATGTCACCTCTGCGGATATCGGTAACGATCAATATTTCTGCTTGTGCAGCATAATCAAACGGGCTGGGCACGGCAAAGGTTTGGGGTGGCCGTTCCAAATGTACCGCGCCGCTGCGTACCATTGCGCCGTCCCAATCATCACCGGTTTTTAATGTGGCTGATGTTGTGATTACGCCATGGGCCGGTTTGAGAACAATCTCCGCAAAGGGTTTCATCGGGTCGATCCAGCGTCGGTAATAGCCGATATCAAATTCGCGGCCTTCAAAACGCTCTACGCCCAACCAGCTGATAAAGTCTGGCGGTGGCGGCCCGCCAATACTGGCCACCATGCTGAGCCATGCGGACACCGTATCCATGCGCCATTGCAGGGAGTTAAGCGCACCTTCTGCGCGGGCCCGCGCCTGTCCGTCGAGCCAGTCCGGCCCGTCAATCAATATGGCTTCTAGCCTTTTGCCGAGTTGGATGAGCGGCTTTAGCAGCGCATCGAGCGCATTGGCAGTTTTCGCAGCCGCTTCGATAAAACCGCCCGGCAATTCAGCCAGCTCTGTCTCCAGACTATAGCCGGCATCATTGCCACTGTTGGTGTTTTCATCGCGTGCATAGACCAGCCCGCGTATAGCCGCGAAAAACTCCTCCATCGCGCCATGCGGCGACCCTTCGTTTAGGCGTTGCAACCACCCATCGCTGACCATTGCATTGGCGGCAACACGTGCTGCCTCAATTGCGCGGCCGCCTTCTTCGTCATAGGATGCCAGATCAGACAGGCGCGCCGCCAGTCCGCGTCGTCGTCCCTTGGAAGACTGTTCCGGCCCTATTACCCAGCGGCGGATTTCAATTGCTTCTTGCCCGGTCAGATTGGCAGCAAACATGGAATCGGCAGCATCAAACAGATGATGGCCTTCGTCAAAGATGATGCGACCAGTGCGCGATTGTTCCTCACGTCCTCTGGCGGCATTGACCATGACCAGTGCGTGATTGGCAATCACAATATCGGCATGTTGGCTGGCGCGAACTGCCTTTTCGATGAAGCATTTGCGGTAATGGGGACAGCCAGCATAAATACACTCGCCCCGCCGGTCTGTTAATGATGTTACGCCGCGCCGCCTGAACAATGTGGTCAGCCAGCCTGGCAGATCACCACCAATCATATCGCCATCACGGCTATAGGCAGCCCAGCGTGCAACAAGCTGCGCCAAAATCGCAGGCCTGCCGGAAAAACCGCCCTGCATCGCATCTTCCAGATTGAGTAAGCAGAGATAATTCTCTCGCCCCTTCCGCACCACGACTTTGCGTTTCAGGACATGGGCATCGGGGTAAATGCGCTGCGTTTCCTTATTCAATTGGCGTTGCAGCGCCTTTGTATAAGTGGATATCCAGACGCTGCCGCCGGTCTCTGCTGACCACAAAGATGCGGGCGCTAGATAGCCCAGCGTTTTGCCGATGCCCGTGCCTGCCTCTGCCAATAACATATTGGGGCTGCCTCGCTGCTCGCGCGGGCGGAACACTGCTCCGGCATGACGGGCGTAAATTTGCTGTCCCTCTCGTTTTTCTGCGCCTTCTCCGGTTAGTAAATCGAGATGTTCAATAATGTCCTGATCGTCCAGCACTACGCCGCGCGGCGCAGCCGGTGGTGGTTCCTCCTCCCACTCGGTCAAGCGAGAGAATAGCCATTTTTCAGCATGTTCCGGCTTTTTGAGCCGTTTCAAAACCTCGCTGCTCCAGCTCCAGCGATGGCGGTGCAGGGCCTGTGCACTTGACCAAGCGCCCTCGCGCTCTGGCCAATTGGGTACATCCATAGCGCTGAGCAAATGTGACGCTGCCTCACGCAGCATCGGGGCGATCATATCATCGGCTGGTGCTGGCGATGATGCTGCGGCCATACCTAGTCTTTTGAACAGACCCGCCGGTGTTGGCACACAAAATTGTGCAGGGTGGACAAAGGCAAATAGCTCCAGCAGATCAAGGCCGGACAGATCAGCATAGCCTAATCTTTGCCCGGTCAGCACAGCATTGAGGACAATCAATGGCGTTTCGGCAGCCATACCAACGGCCTCACCGCGTGCTATGCGGCGACAACTTCCGGAAATATCGGCCAGCCAGATGCCGCTATGGCTTGCATAAAGTGCAGGGAAGGGTAGGGAATTGTTCGTCACAATATGTGATTGCCCGATACAGAACGAAAAGGAAACAGAGAAGTGCGTGATTACAGCGAAGAAGCGATGACCTCAAAAGCCTGGCCTTTTGAAGAGGCACGCAAATTGCTGAAACGCTATCGCGGTGAACGCGGTGTGCCTGCGCCCAAACCTGATGGCAAGCCTATGTTGTTTGAAACCGGCTACGGCCCGTCAGGCCTGCCGCATATCGGTACGTTTAACGAGGTTCTGCGCACAACAATGGTGCGTAAGGCTTATGAAGTGCTGACCGGTAATCCGACACAGTTGATTGCATTTTCTGATGACATGGATGGTTTTCGTAAAGTGCCGGGCAATGTGCCCAATCAGGATATGCTCGCGGAGCATCTGCACAAACCGCTGACGCAGGTTCCTGACCCTTATGAAAAGTTTGAGAGCTTTGCCGCGCATAACAATGCTTTGCTGCGCCAGTTTTTGGACCAATATGGCTTTGACTATGATTTCATGTCATCGACCGAGCAATATCGCTCCGGTGCGTTTGACGATACGTTGAAGCTGGTTCTGGCCCGTTATCAGCAGATTATGGATATCATGCTGCCAACATTGGGCAAAGAACGGCAGGCGACCTATTCACCTGTTCTGCCCATCAGCCCGAAAACCGGCCATGTGTTGCAAGTACCAGTTGAGGTGCTGGATGCGCAGGCTGGTCTGGTGCGTTTCACTGATAGTGACGGTGAAGTATTGGAGCATAATATCCTGTCCGGCGGTGCAAAGCTGCAATGGAAGGTCGATTGGGCGATGCGCTGGACCGCGCTGGGCGTAGATTATGAAATGTATGGCAAAGATTTGACCGATAGCGGCGTGCAATCGGGCAAAATTGCCAAAGTGCTGGGCGCGCGCAAACCTGATGGCATGATTTACGAGATGTTCCTTGATGAAAAGGGCGAGAAAATCTCCAAGTCCAAGGGCAATGGCCTCAGCATAGAGGATTGGTTGCGCTATGGTAGCGAGGAAAGTCTTGCCTTTTACATCTTCCGTGACCCCAAAGCGGCGAAGCAATTGCATCTGGGCGTGATCCCGCGTGCAGTAGATGATTATTTTCAGTTTCGCGCCAATTGGCATGAACAAGCTGCTGATAAGCAACTCGGCAATCCTGTGCATCATGTCCATGCAGCACGGGGTGAGCCAGTGCCTAGCGATACCATTCCAGTGACATTTGGTTTGTTGCTCAATCTGGTCGGTGTCATGGGTGATGTCGAAAAAGATGCTGTCTGGGGCTATTTGCAGCAATATGCGCCAGACGCGTCACCTGAGCGCTATCCTGATATGGATGGGCTGATCGACAATGCCTTGGCCTATACCCGTGATTTCATCGCGCCAACGCTGAAGCGGCGTAAGCCTGAAGGTATTGAGGTCGCAGCATTGCAACGGTTGGATGATGAACTGGCCGGACTGACAGCCGAGACAGAGGCTGAGGCTATTCAGACAATTATCTATACCATAGGCAAAGAAGGCGGGTTTGATAATCTGCGCGACTGGTTCAAGGCGCTTTATGAGACTTTGTTGGGCAGCGAACAGGGGCCGCGTATGGGTAGCTTCATTGCGCTATATGGCGTGGATAATAGCCGCAAACTGATCGCGGAAGCTCTGGCTAACTAAATTTTGTGCTAGAGTTTCTGGCTGATGAGAGGATGTGAAGGTGGACTCTATCATTCAATTTGATGATCTTGGCCTTTCGCCGGACATTGTAACCATCGCTGGCTATACCTTACGCTGGTATAGCCTTGCCTACATGTCCGGCCTCTTTATCGGTTGGTGGATGTTGCGGCAGATGCTGAAACGTTCAAACGCGCCTATGACCGATGAAGATGTCGACGATTTTATCATCTGGGCATTTCTCGGCATTATTGTGGGCGGCCGTTTGGGCTATGTCTTCTTCTATTCACCCGCAGAATTTATAGCCGAACCGCTCAAAATACTGGCCTTTTGGAACGGCGGAATGTCTTTCCATGGCGGCATGGCAGGCGTGATTATTGCGATCCTGGTTTTTGCGCGCAAACGGGCGCTTAGCTGGCTGCGGATCGGGGATTATATCGCCTGTGTTTACCCCTTGGGGCATATGTTCGGGCGGCTGGCCAATTTTGTAAATGGTGAGTTATGGGGGCGGCCCACAGATGGCAGTTGGGGGATTATCTTTGCAGCCGCCGGCCCCGAACCACGCCATCCCAGCCAGCTCTATCAGGCCGGCTTTGAAGGTCTTTTCCTGCTTATCGTCATGACATGGCTTTTCTGGCGCACAGATGCGCGCAATAAGCCTGGCTTGTTGACCGGCGTGTTTGTCGTCATCATGGGCGCATCGCGCTTCATACTTGAATTTTTCCGGGAACCTGATCGCAATTTGGGCATATTATCCACTGGTTTGACGATGGGTCAGACATTGACAATACCGTTGCTGCTCGCCGCGCTGTGGATGATATATAATAGCCGCGCAGGATTTTCGCAGGAACGATGACATTGATAGACGTATTCACAACGGGTGGCACAATCGACAAAGTCTATTTTGATGCCTTGTCCGAATTTCATGTCGGTCCGACAACATTGAGTGATATTCTGGCTGAAAATAACGTCTATGCACAGCACCGTGTAACACAGCTGATGCGCAAAGACAGTCTGGAGCTTACCGCAGAAGACCGCGCTGCGATCTATGATGCCGTCATGGCGAGTGAAGCGGAGCATATATTGATCACGCATGGCACTGATACCATGGTTGAAACGGGCAAAAAGCTGGCTGGTATAAAGAACAAGACGATTGTGCTGACCGGCTCATTACAGCCCGCCCGGATAAAGAACAGCGATGCGGCTTTTAATGTCGGCTTTGCTTTTGCCGCCGTGCAGACCCTGCCGCATGGTGTCTATGTTGCGATGAATGGTCAGATATTTGACCCAGCGATCACGCGCAAAGATCGTGAAGCCGGCCGGTTTGTAGAAAACCCGTAAAATGACTGTGGATTAAGCCGTGGCTGGCTCGCTTTGCCCTGACGATATTTGCTGCAATACTTCGCCATAACCCTGGGCAATGGTCATGCGCGGGCCATAGTTTTTCTCTAATAGCAGCGCATGCGCCTTGGCCAGATTATAACACGGCACAGCCATAAACAGATGATGCTCTGCATGATAATTGACCCAATAGGGCGCGACAGTCATGCGGGCCAGTAATCCGGCATAGGTTGTGCGTGCATGGCTGAATGGGTCATCACTGCCAGTCGCGGTGCAGGCATGTTCAGCAATGTTGCGAATGCGCAGAAAGAGCGGAAACGTCGTCGCTAATGCTGTAAACCATATGCCATAAGCAATGGCGCCGCCAATTGGCCCTAATAGACTGATAGCCAGCACTAAGAGCACTATTTGCACAGCCAAAAACCGCCCGACACTTTTCGCCATGGCTATAGCCCCTGCTTCATCAATGACAGGCGCAGAAACGCCATTGCGTGTTTCAGTATTGGTGCGCACGCTGCGGTTAAAAACGGTTCCGGCCTGCGTGTCGCGCTTTTGTAAGCTATTGGAAACTGCCGGCCTCAGCATCGCCGCTAATCCTTTATAAGCCATGGCAAACTGTGCCATGCGCTGTTTGAAAAAGGTCTGTCCAGTGAGGTCACGGATAATCTTGCGGCGCAGGCTGTCTTTAGAAACAGGGAAAGGCTGCGACAAGGGCAGGTCAGGGTCTTCCAGTTGCTGCGTATAACGATGATGGGTGAGGTGATAGGCGCGGTAAGCCTGTAGGTCTGCGCCCGTGGCGGCCCCTGCTATCCAGTCACCCCAAAAGTTGTTTATGGCCCGCTTTTTATGGGTCAGTCCATGCGCAGCCTCGTGCATCAATATCGCCAAGCCCAATTGCCGCCCGCCAACGATGATGATCGCAAATGGCATCGCCAACAAAGCGAGTGGCCAGCTAAACTGCCATAGCAAGGCAGTGAGCGTAGCAGTTAGTGCGGCTATCGCCCATGCATGTGCAATCAGAGCAAGCCCCCGCCACGGCGAAACGCGTGTCAGCATAAGCCATGTGTCATTGCCAAAAATGGCTTTAGGATTGGCTGCCTTTACGGCTGGCATAATGTTAAAGCCTCTGTTGCTTTTCAAATATCACAAATAGCATTATACCATGCACGGCGCGCCACGCAAAATACGCTACGGCATTAGGTTTTTTACGCCTTTCGCAGCGTATCATCCGCAATAATGTCTGCAATATCGCTATCGGCTAAGGCTTGCTCCCAATATCGCGTGAGAGAGTGATGGGGCGTTATGTCGAGACCAGCCTTACGGGTAAGGCCAAGCGCCCAGACCAGATAAGCATCGGCCGCGCTAAATTCTCCGCCCAGCAACCATTTGCGATTGTGAAGATGCCCGTCCAGCAATGCCAGTCGATCAGGAGCCAGCGCGCGGATATTGTCTTTCACTGCGGCATCGGCTTCATCGTAAAAGACGATGCGGAATATCTGTTGATGCAATTGTGTTGAGACAAAGCTGAGCCAACGGATCAAGAAAATAGAGTCGGGATGCTCTGGCGGTCGACGAAAGCTGATATTGGGCGATTGATTTTGCACCCATAAAAGACAGGCAATATTTTCGAAGAGCAAGTTTCCATTAGGAAGCTGGAGTGTTGACACTTGGCCTATAGGGTTGATGGCATAATAGTCACTGCCATCGGCCAGCCTATGCGTGTTGAGATCGACTATAGCCAGTTCAATCGGCACATTCCCTTTGGCAGCGGCTATTCTGACCGCGAGCGAACAGGCCATGGGTGCGTGGTAGAGAAGGGGTAATTTTGCTGGCGAATTTTCCATTCTATCTAGCGTAATGCCTCTGCCAAACGTTCCATAAAGACCGCGCCGCGCTGTATTTGTTCGAGCGCGATCCATTCATCCGGCTGATGGGCCTGCTCTATAGAACCCGGACCACAGATCAGCGTCGGAAAGCCCGCAGCCTGAAACTGGCCGCCCTCTGTGGCATAAGGCACAACGCCGGACGGTTCATTATTGCCGCTCAGTGCTCGCACAAAGGCTTCATTATCTTCCCCAGCCAAAGGCCCCATTGGCGGGGCATTGGCAATTTCTGTCAGCTGCACGGTGCATTCGGGAAAGCGTGTACTGATGAGGGCGTGTATAGCGTCGCATTGCCCGCGAAACGGTTCTAATATGGCGTTGGCATCCAGCCCCGGCGGCGTGCGCAGATCAAATGACACACGCGCTTCACCAGCCAGAATATTTGCAGCAGTTCCGCCATGCATCTGCCCGATGGTCAGGGTCGCATGCGGAGGATTGAAACCGCTTGATGCCGGTGGGTGTGCGGCCAGATCATCCGATAGCGCCATTAACTGCGCCATCAATTCAACCGCGATATGATTGGCGGATATTCCCAAATGCGTCAAAGAACTGTGCGCTTCATGACCTGTCACCACCAGCTCATATACAGCAATGCCTTTATGCCCGTTTATCACCTGCATGGAGCTTGGCTCGCCAACAATGGCCAGTTTCGGCTGTGGCAGTGTTTCTGCCAGCTGAGCGATCATTGCCGGTGCACCTGTGCAGCCCACTTCCTCATCATAGCTAAAGGCCAGATGGACCGGTTTGCTGCATGATGTGAACAAAGGTACAGCGGCCAGAGCCAGCGCGATAAATCCCTTCATGTCAGATGTGCCTCGGCCAAAGAGCCGCTCTTCGCCATTCACTGTTCGCTGCGTCAACGTCCATGGATCGCTGGACCAATTTTGTCCGTCTATCGGCACCACATCGCTATGGCCTGATAATATTACACCGCCAGCGACCGCAGGGCCGATAGTGGCATAAAGATTGGCCTTGCTCCCATCTGCATTGCTGACGCGGTGGCTTTCTATGCCATGGCTGGAGAGATAGTCCTCAACCCATTTGACAAGTGCCAAATTGCTGTGCCGCGATGTTGTGTCGAACGCTATCAGCGTTTCCAGAATGGAAAGCACTTTGCGCATATCCAAGGACGCCGAACGGTTATGGCTTTTGTTCATATGGCCTATTCGGCAGCTTGCGGCTGCGGCACATTATCTTGCAAAGGGGCATATTGCCGCCCATCTTCAGACAAAAGCGCAGCGATTGGGCGCGTATTTGCGCCTTCGGCCAATATCAGCATCATGATGGTGGTGAAGGGCACGGCCAATATGGCGCCGGGTATGCCCCAAATGGCGCTCCAGAAGGACAGGGCCATCATGATGGAAAAGGCGCTGAGGTTCAATGATTTGCCCAGCATGCGCGGTTCAATGAAATTGCCAATCACTGTCTGCGCTGCCGTTAGCAAGCCGGTGATGATAAGCGGGATGGTCAAATTGCCAAATTGCGCCACGGCAAATAGAGCAGGAAAGGCCACGCCGACAATCGAACCAATATAAGGGATATAGTTGAGCAGGCCGATAATAATCGCCCATAGCACTGCATATTCCAGTCCGAAGGCTATCATGATTATCAGGCACACAATGCCGAGCAAAATATTGATGAGTGATTTGGTTGCCAGATATTGACCGATATTGATGTTGATCTGCGCAACAATATCTAATGTGGCGTTGGCACGCTCATCAGAGCCGAATGCTGTGCAGACTTTTTCTTTAAAGCCGCGAATTTCCGTGGTTAAAAATACGGCATAAAGCACAGTGATAAACACAAAGCTGCCAAAGCTGCCCAAGGATGACAGGATTGCCTGCAATAGCGCGCCAAAATCTATGGTGGTGAAAAAGCCGACCACACTCTCATGAATGGAGCCGAGTATAGCATTTTGCCCGCGTTCCAGAGCCTTTTCCGGGTTATCCATCATCGCGCCAGTATCCATGGGCACTGCGGCCTCTGGTGGCGGGGCAAACCATTGGTTGAACAGACTCTCCAAATTGGCCTCATATTGCGGCAAGCTAGGCCCCAATGTTTCCAAATTGAGAATGAGCAGCATGCTGATTGCGTAAACAATGCCTAGGATCAGCGTGATCAAAAACAGATTAAGCACCCATCGCGGGAATTTCTCAAAGCCCGGCAAACGGCCTATCGCTGCTTGCGCGGCATAAAATATCTGCACCATGATGATGGCGGTGATGATAGGCAATATAAGATCGCGACCAATGTAAAACAGCCAACCAATCAAAATGGCAATGCCCAGTGAAAAGAATATGGTGCTTAATCTGCTTTGCATATTGGTGTCTTATGCAATTAATACGCTCCTGTCCAGAAACAACTGTTGACTCTCTAAGTAAAAATAGTACCCCAATTTTTAATATAAGGTGTGATAAAAAGTGGAGACACCATAATGCAAAATGATCACAATAACGCTGATACTCAAACTGATCTTAAAAAATGGACACAGCCAAAATTGATATGTTTGAGCGAAAATATCGTCGAAGCACAAGGCGGACCATTTGCTACTAACGAAGTCACAGTCCCTAGTTTTGGAAGCTTATCCTCCTAACGGGGCGACGCCGACTTCTCTTCCCTTGATGTTGAATGGCATTCTATGGTCAGCTTGATCTGCGGTCTGCGTAAACCAGCTTTCCATAATTATATGTCTATTAATGAATTCTCGCATGCACTGGTTGCTGATGATGCTTTGCATGCCCGCGCGAATTTCTCTAATCTGACAATTGGTGATGTCACACTTGCTCTTGTTGATATAGCACCTTCCGGGCAGCACAAACCACGGCCAGAATGCGGTATTTTCAGTAAACAAGCGGTGCATATCGTTGCTGATTGCCGCCTTTATAATCGGGATGAGCTGCTGGCTATTGCTAATGGAAGTTCGGATACGGATCTGCGTCTGCAATGTGATGCCGCCTTGATAGCTGCGCTTTACACTAGCAGAGGGGAGGCAGGGCTTGACGCGCTGCGCGGTGATTTTGCTTTCGCGCTTTATGATGAGGATCAGGATCTCCTGATCCTGCGCCGCGATCATTTTGGTATTCGGCCGCTATATCATAGCAAGAGCGCCAGTGGCGGGGCAAACCATTGGTTGAACAGACTCTCCAAATTGGCCTCATATTGCGGCAAGCTAGGCCCCAATGTTTCCAAATTAAGAATGAGCAGCATGCTGATTGCGTAAACAATGCCTAGGATCAGCGTGATCAAAAACAGATTAAGCACCCATCGCGGGAATTTCTCAAAGCCCGGCAAACGGCCTATCGCTGCTTGCGCCGCATAAAATATCTGCACCATGATGATGGCGGTAATGATAGGCAGTATAAGATCGCGACCAATGTAAAACAGCCAACCAATCAAAATGGCAATGCCCAGTGAAAAGAATATGGTGCTTAATCTGCTTTGCATATTGGTGTCTTATGCAATTAATACGCTCCTGTCCAGAAACAACTGTTGACTCTCTAAGTAAAAATAGTACCCCAATTTTTAATATAAGGCGTGATAAAAAGTGGAGACACCATAATGCAAAATGATCACAATAACGCTGATACTCAAACTGATCTTAAAAAATGGACACAGCCAAAATTGATATGTTTGAGCGAAAATATCGTCGAAGCACAAGGCGGACCATTTGCTACTAACGAAGTCACAGTCCCTAGTTTTGGAAGCTTATCCTCCTAACGGGGCGACGCCGACTTCTCTTCCCTTGATGTTGAATGGCATTCTATGGTCAGCTTGATCTGCGGTCTGCGTAAACCAGCTTTCCATAATTATATGTCTATTAATGAATTCTCGCATGCACTGGTTGCTGATGATGCTTTGCATGCCCGCGCGAATTTCTCTAATCTGACAATTGGTGATGTCACACTTGCTCTTGTTGATATAGCACCTTCCGGGCAGCACAAACCACGGCCAGAATGCGGTATTTTCAGTAAACAAGCGGTGCATATCGTTGCTGATTGCCGCCTTTATAATCGGGATGAGCTGCTGGCTATTGCTAATGGAAGTTCGGATACGGATCTGCGTCTGCAATGTGATGCCGCCTTGATAGCTGCGCTTTACACTAGCAGAGGGGAGGCAGGGCTTGACGCGCTGCGCGGTGATTTTGCTTTCGCGCTTTATGATGAGGATCAGGATCTCCTGATCCTGCGCCGCGATCATTTTGGTATTCGGCCGCTATATCATAGCAAGAGCGCCAGTGGCGGTTTTGCCTTTGCCTCTCTAGTACGCGCATTTACTGGCTCAGGTCTTGTTAAAGCCGAACGCGACTGGAAAACGTCATTCGATTATTTGGGCCGCAATGCACATTTGGGCAGCGGCACCATGGTAAAGGGTGTAAAATTATTACCTGCCGCCAGCCAGCTAACAATTTCGCCTTCAGGATTTACGCACAAAAAATATTGGCAGCTTAAACCACCAAAATTGCCGAAGCAGAATCCGGATTATAATATATGGTGCGCTGGTTTGAAACAGCGATTTGAGAAGGCGGTGGCGGTTCGCTTGCCCGATCATGGACCTGTAGCAAGTGAGCTTTCTGCCGGACTTGATGCGGGAGGGATTACAGCAACCGCAGCTAATTTGCTACGTGGTGATGACCAGCATGTTGATGCCTTTATTGGCACCATTTCTGACAGTTGTGACCCTGAACTATTTGTTGATGAAAGCCATGTTGCGCAGGATATTGTTGCCGCGTCTAACCGCATTACCATGACCAAAGTTCCCCACGCTATGGATGACCCAAGCGTGATGCATCAGCCAGAGCCCGACCGGATAGAGGGTGGTTATGTCAAGCGTGAAGAACGGACATGCGCATTGGCAGCACAAAATGGTTCTGACAGCATATTGTGCGGATGGGGCGGTGACCAATCGGTCACCTATTTGGGTCATCAGGCATTTTCCCATGCACTACGTCGCGGTAATTTTGCCCATGTTTGGGGTGATGTTAGACATTTTTATAAACAGGGCGGCATTGCTCGTGCGGGCACGCGTGCGGCCAGCATCATATTCACGGCTGCACTGTCCATGGGTTGGTCACGCTCACTGCGCAAGCGCTGGCGTGGGGAGGCTGACATGGGAGAAGCCCAAAGGGATGGGGCTTCCCTACGTTCGCGCTATAAACCCGCGCCGCTTCGCGACCATGATGGTGGCAATGTTACGCAAAGCCAGATTGCCGGACTAAACCAGATTGCCAATTCGGGCCGTCTTAACAGCATGGCCGCAACATCTGCACGTTATGGGGTGCAATATAGTTTTCCCATGTTGGATGTTAATCTGGTGGAATATATGCTGACCTGCCCTCCGGAATTTATCTCTGACAGATATATGCGGCGTAAGGTTTTCCGCACCATCATGCGCGATGTATTGCCGGATTCTGTGCGTCTGCGTGAACAGAAAATGCTGCCTGCGCCGCAATTGCCGCTGCGTATATCAGAGAATAAGGCGAATTACCTTAGACGGCTCGCTATCTTGGAAAAAGACGAGCGACTGCATCAATATATAGATTTTGCCAATATTAGGCGTAAGCTGGAGGCATTACCCGATGCTGATAGCATGCGGCTAATGTTTCGCAAAAATGCGGAGCAGGGCAAACAGAGCCGGCCCGGCAATCTTAACGCCAGTTTTTTGGCGGTGGGACGCGCCGAAATGTTGCAAAAGTGGCTGGATGAGGACGGCTCGCCAGATTTTTAACAATAGCGGTCCATCACCCCTTTACGCTTTTTATCCAGCTGCGGATTTTTTTCTCCAATACACTCATCGGCAGAGCGCCGGTGTTGAGGACTTGGTCATGGAAATCGCGGGGATCAAATTTGTCACCCAGTTCTGTCTGCGCTTCGGCCTTGAGACGCTGGATTGTCAAAGCGCCGATTTTATAGGCCAGCGCTTGTGACGGAATAGCGATATAGCGCTCTACCTCTGCGGTCGCATCGGTTTCGCCCATACTGCTATTGTCCAGCATATATTGAATGGCCTGCTCACGGGTCCAGCCTTTGCTGTGCAGACCGGTATCAACCACCAGTCGCATGGCGCGCAGCATTTCATCATCAAAATGGCCAAGGCGTTGATAAGGGTCATCAAACAGCCCCATGGGGAAGCCCAGTTTTTCTGAATAGAGCGCCCAGCCTTCAACATAAGCAGTGTTACCGCCAAAACGCATGAAATTGGGTAGCGCTGCATTTTCTTGCGCAAGGCTTATCTGGAAGTGGTGACCAGGCGCGCCTTCATGGAGATAGAGCGTGGTGATACCCGGCGTGGTGCGACTGGGCAGATCATAAGCGTTGAAATAGAAGATGCCCGGGCGTGATCCGTCGGGCGTACCTGACTGATAGGAGCCGCCAGCCTCAAACTTCTCACGGAAAGGTTCGTAGGGGCGGATTTCTAACGATGTTTTGGGCAATACTTTGAATTGTGTGGAGATAACCTTGTCAACTTGCGCGCCCATATCATAATAACGCTGCGTCAGACTCTCGCGGCTTTTGGGCTTAAATTGTGGGTCAGTACGAATAAAGTCGAAAAACTCTTTCAACGTGCCTTCAAAGCCGACTTCGTTTTTAATCGCATCCATATCGCCAAGCACGCGCTTCACTTCACTGAGTCCCAGATTGTGAATTTCATCTGCTGTCAGGGGCAGGGTGGTGGTTTGCTCAATAAGATATTGGTATAATGTGTCGCCGCCTTTCATATAAGACAGGCCAACCCCTTCACGGGCATCATCCAGATAATCATCGCGCAGATAATCGCGCAGCCGTGTATAGGCAGGGTAAATACCGTCCGCGATAATTGCACGATACTCCGCAGTCAGGCGGGCGCGGTCAGCTTCGCTCATATCTTCTGGGAAGTTTTGAACCGGAGCGAAATATGGGCTTTCTTCAATAGGCTGCGCTAGCTGTGTATCCAGCTGCTCAATGACATTGCGAATGGTCAATTTCGTCTCAACAACGCCTGAGGCCTGACCTTTTTTGAAAAGGCCGATGGCACGGTCCATGATCGTGATAAACTGGCTATGCCGCTTCAGATTGTTTTCATAATCGGTTACCGTTTTGAAAGGCGCCGCGCCTTTGCCCGATGCAAAGGTTGGGTAAAATGTGTGCAGACCAAAAAAGTGGTTGATCGGACGGACATCAAGGAGCGGTAATATCTCCTCGCTCAGCCCTTTCACCGTAACTTCCTGATTGCGTTGAAATACGTCATAAGCAATGGCATCGACTGCATTGAGTTGGCTTTTGTCAATGCTCGCCAATGCTGCAAGATTTTCCATCGCAGCTTTGCGTTCTGCATCATTATAGGCGTCAGTGAAAAAGTCGCCCAATTGGTCAGCATAGCGCATATCACCGCGGAACAACGCGCTTAAAGGGTTGCGTTTTAGCGACGCCTCATCATCAGCGGCAAAAATGGCTCGCAGTTTTTCCCCTTCGGTAGCTGTTTGCGCCTCGGACGCATCCTGAGCAGAGCCAGCAGCCAAAGCAGTCACTGCGACCGGCCCGACAGTGCCATTATTGCTGCAACCAGTAAGCACCAGAGCCATAAGAGCGGGGGAAAGAGCGAGCGTTGATAATTTTTGCATGTTCATGTCCTTGCCGATGAATATGTTGGGCCTAATGAATATATCGGCCAAATATGTTCAGGCGGCAAATATATGCCAGCCTTTAGATAGCGCAGAATAGAGCCTATTAGCCGGTTAAGTGCAATGCCATAGGCGGCTTTCAGCCGATAGATATTAGGTGTTCGTCGAACAGCCTCATAATATGTTCTTAATCACGCCCAACGGCGTTCGCGAAACCAATTGGTAAAGACATATTTCGTTCCCATTTCGACGGGTGACCCGATGTGCAGGGTATTGGGGTTGGGTGTGCCATCGACTTTCATATTGTTCCAAGTCAGCAACATGCCCTGACGTGGACTGACAGACATGCCCAGTGTCGGAAATGTCGTTGCACCGCCCTTAGAGGGTTGGTTAAGATACACCATGGCAGTCCAGCTGCGTTGACCAGCACCTGCCATTTCATCTGCCCAATAATATGTATTGGGATGGAAGTAGTCTTGATGTTGTTTATATTGCTGACCTGTTCGGTAGCGCTGCCCCTGAATAGTCTCTCCATTATTGACATCAAGACCTAATAGGTCGGCAACCTGCTGCGAAATTCGAGCGATATCGGCGTTATCACGGTCAAAATTGCAGCTTGAGCTTGTACGATATCCTTCTTGCTCTGTTCCTTTGTAAAGAGTGGAGGGAACAGCTTCATTGTCGATAATATCGATAAGCAGCTTGCAGTCAGCCGGATTGAGAAAATTCTGCGCATAGTAAATCTGTGCCTTATCGACAGCCACTTTTTGAACCGACGGGTTTGCATCCAGACGCTTTCCGACGGATTGCCCAATTCTGATCAGCTCTTCAATATTAGGGGAGGGTGTTTTTACGCCTTGCATTTCCAATTGATCCTTGGTCAACAATGTATATTGCGTGGATGATAATGCGGTGTCTTATCGCCTCAGCGATTATTCGATAACTCGCCCACGGATCATTACAAAATCTACCTTTTCCAAAGTCTCAACCGACTCAAGCGGGTTGCCTTGAACAGCGATAATATCAGCGGAATAGCCGACTTCGATTTTGCCGATCTCATTCTCCAGACCCAATAGCTTTGCTGCTTCAGTGGTGGCGCTGGCCAATGCCTCGCGCGGCGTCATGCCTGCAAGCTCCACCAACAAGGCAAATTCTTCTGCATTGCGGCCATGTTCAAAAACACCTGCATCCGTGCCAAAAACGACCGGGATGCCGCGTGCACGGCTGCTATTTGCGGCCTTGCCAACTTCTTGCAATGTCGCGCGGATTTTGTCCTCAACCTGCGGTGTATAAATGCCCTTACCAAGCCGTTCTCTAATGCCGGTATACGCCATAAGGGTCGGCACACAGGCTGTTCCATTTGCCTGCATAACGTCCAGCGCAGCTTCATCAGCAAATGTGCAATGCTCAATAGAGCTGACACCGGCGCGTGCAGCACCCTCAATTCCGCGTGGGCCATGGGCGTGGGCCGCAACCTTCAGGCCCAGAGTTTTTGCTGTATCAACAATGGCTTTCATTTCTGCATCGGTAAAATGCTGGTCCAGACCGCGCGCCTGTTGACTTAAAACCCCGCCTGTCGCGGTGATCTTGATAAGGTCTGCGCCATTTTTCGATGCTGTACGAACAACGGCTGCGCATTGAACCGGACCAGTACACGCAGAGCCATCATCCAACGCCGCATTCACTTCAGGCCGGAAACCCGAAATGTCACCATGGCCGCCGATAATGGCAATGGTTGATCCGCTGGACAGAATACGTGGCCCTACAATAAAACCTTCTTCGGTGCCGCGGCGCAGGACAAAGCCGACTTGCGGTGCAGAACCAAGATCGCGCACAGTGGTAAAGCCTGACAGAGCAGTGATGCGGGCATTTTTTGCGCCGACGACTACGCCCCACTCATCTGGTTCAACGGCCGCGCGCCAGAAATCTCCACCGGGGTCTCCAGAGAGGTGGACGTGAGAATCAATAAGACCAGGCAAGACCGTCAAGTTGCTAAGATCGATAATATCAGCCTCGCCATCGGGACGCTGCAAACCTGGAGTGACAGCAACGATGATGCCGTCTCGTACAGTTATTGTGGAAGGACCGGAGTTGCCGCTTTCTGCATTTGCGATCAGATCACCGGCCAGAATGACAGTGTCTTGTGCAAAAGCATTTGGAGAGATTGCGGTGCAAATAGCGATCGCACTGAACATTGCATAGCGATATGCCCTGCGTATAAATGCTGAAACCTCGGCTATTTGCTGCATAACATTCTCTCCATTCCGGTTCGGCTGGTATCATGTACCAGTCGATGTCTGCAACGCAACCTATCCAAAACCTAGCGCATGACAAGCCATGATTGCATCAATCTTAAAGCTGGAAATGGGCAGAAAGCCTATTCATCAAGAATGTGAATGACCAAGGGTTCCTGCAAAAGGCTGGGAGAGCCTGTCAGGCTTTGTATTGCAGTGTTGATGCAACGCTCTTCGCAAGCATGGGTGACAATGGCAATTAACGCTTCATCACCGCTTCCTTTGTGCGTTTCGCTGCCAATACCGACATTTTGGATCAGGCTGGCAATGGATACATTCGCATCGCGCATCGCCGCCGTAATTTCGGCAAGCACGCCGGGCCTGTCAGCCACACGAAAGCGCACATAATTTTGCGCAATGCGGTGACCGGTCTCGGCGCGTCCGCAGTCATCCAGTTCGGTGACGGGCATTGCAAATGCAGCAAATGTCTCTCCGCGCGCAATGCTGATTAAGTCAGCCACCACAGCAGAGGCCGTTGGTTTGTCGCCAGCACCTGCGCCAGTAAACATCAAACGGCCGGAAAAATTGCCTTCGGCTACAACAGCATTTGTTGCGCCTTCAACGTCTGCAAGCGGATGACTCTCCGGCACCAGATAGGGATGTACCCTTTGGAACAAATTATTGCCGCCATCGGACATATCGCGTTCCGCGACGCCCAATAGGCGGATGCGATAGCCAAGGTTTTTCGCTTGCAAAATATCGGTTGCGGTAATGGAGCGTATCCCTTGAATAGCGATGCCATCAAGGTCGAGCCGGGCCGCGAATGCCAAGCTGCTCAATATGGCCAGCTTATGCGCCGCATCAACACCATCAATATCAAAGCTGGGATCTGCTTCGGCATAACCAATTTGCTGTGCTTCGGCGAGAACGGCGTCAAATTCAGCGCCAGTCTCTTCCATATTGGAGAGGATATAATTGCTCGTGCCGTTCAAAATACCATATAGGCGCTCCATGCGATTGGCCGCAGCACCTTCACGAACGCCCTTAATGGCGGGAATGCCGCCAGCCACTGCGGCTTCATAATGGAAAGTCGTAGCATTTTCTTCGGCCAGAGCGGCCAGCTCCATGCCATGTTCGGCCACCATAGCCTTATTAGCAGTAACCAATGCTTTGCCGGATGAGAGTGCTTTGCGTGCTAATGTTAAAGCAGGACCATCGGCACCGCCAATAAGTTCAACAATAATATCCAGCTCATCATCTTCGGTCATGGCCATCATATCATCGACCCAGTTATAGGGTGCGAGATCGACACCGCGGTCCTTATTGCGGTCACGCGCAGTAATTGTCTTGATATGGAGATCACATCCAGAGCGGCGCG
Source organism: Parasphingorhabdus sp. DH2-15 (assembly GCF_051668705.1). Classification (GTDB taxonomy): domain Bacteria; phylum Pseudomonadota; class Alphaproteobacteria; order Sphingomonadales; family Sphingomonadaceae; genus Alterisphingorhabdus. The sequence continues at coordinate 764,421 of NZ_CP196351.1, forward strand.
ATATAAGCGCAGCATTTTCTGTTAAAAGGCGAATGACCCCCGTGCCAACGGTGCCGAGTCCGATCAGGCCAATGTTAAGGCTGGTTTTTTTGTCTGTATTGCTCATAAACTTTCCATAATCCAATGCGGCATCATTGCCAGCATAAAGATAAAGTCATAATAGCTTTGTCTGATCCCTACTTAAACAGTGCGATAGACTTATTGGCCTGATAAATCTGGTCCGCTGCGGAATAAAGAAAGCCCATTATGTCCCAACAGGAAAACGCCCCGACAATCTTGGTACTGGCCGGCAAAAGAGATGGCCGTCTCGATCCGCTTGCTGAAAAGGCCGGAGTATCTCACAAATGCAGGGTGCCCATTCAGGGCAAGCCTTTGTTGGTATGGGTTTTGGAAGCTGTTCGCGAGGCCTGGGCAAACAATCAGATTTTGATTTCCATTCACGATGCAGAAGTCATTTCCGATTTGCCGATTGTGCAAGAGCTTATCGCTGCAGGTAGGTTGAAGATATGCCAGGCCCGTTCTGGAATAGTGGAAAGTCTGGAAGAGGCTATCCGTCAAGCGGATAAGGCTTATCCATTGCTCATCACAACGGGCGATAATGTTATCATTACACCGGAAGCTCTGCGCGCTGTGCATCAAACGGCTCAGGAAAAAAATGCTGAGGCAATATTCGGTATCGCCAAGCGAGAAGATATATTGGCTGCGCACCCGCGTGCTCAAACTCGCTTTTATGAATTCTCTGATATCGCCATTGCCAATTGTAATAGCTATTGGCTGGGCAGCGAAAAGGCATTGCAGGCGGCAGAAGCGTTTCGCGGCGGAGGCCAGTTCATTAAGACCAAGGGCGCCATCGCCAAAGCGTTCGGTATTATCAATCTCATCCGGTTTCGTCTTAAATGGTGGAGTTTCGACCAGATGCTGGATGCACTTTCACGCCGCTTTGGAGTCAAAATTTCTGCGCATATTTTCGATGAAGGTGCATATGCCGTCGATGTCGATAACCAACTGACATATGACATTTCGGAAATATTGCTGAAAGAGCGCAAACTCTAAAAGTCTGCCCGCCCTATCTTATCTACAGGGCCCCAATTCACGCATCACCAGCGCATAATCCTGACGTGCGATATTATCCGCACTGCTATTAGCGGAATATAATGCTTCGCGCGGAAGGGATTTGGGCAAGCCGCACGCTAGACGGTACCATAGCAATGTATCGCGAGCGGGTCTGGTGGCCGCTGCATCGACAATTTCTGTTAGGGAGATGGCCCAACTCGGCTTAATGCCGGGACGGCGTATAACGGAAATCGATATAGGCGCATTATTTTCAGTGTTAAGAAATATCTGGGTTTCGCCTTCGCCTTCTAAGTTGCCCGGCACATGGAAAACCTCTCTGATGCCGGTCAGGGCGGGTGGGCTATCCACCGCAAGCAATTCACGCGCGATAGATCGTATTCCGTTTTCGCGTGAGGGCGACCATGTCAATTGCGCATCAATGCCGTTCAGTTGCACCTCATTTGCTCTTTGAGCGTTACGATTAGCGAAAATTATAAAACGCTGTTTCTTGATTTTCGGGGCCTTGCCCTTTGCGGTTAGAGGTAAGTCTACAAGGTAACGAATCGAGCCTGGAAGACCGCCTTCACCGCTAATCAAATTGAGAACATCTGCCTCAACATATAATCTGACATAGCCATTTGCTAAACCTAGAGCGCGCTCAATGGGAACTTTAATGGCTTTTCGTACCTGTATAGAGGCAATAATTTCTGAGTCATCAGCCAAGCCGACCAAACGCACATATTCATTAGATTGATTCGCTGCACTTATTACATTGGATTGTACGGCAGTTGACTGATTCGGTGAGAAAAAAACGGCTGCTAATAAAGCCAAAATGACAGCAAATCTCATTATTCTTGCCCTTTTTTTTAACATCAAAAGTCGCGCTGTACGGCGCAGAAATGGTTACTAGGCCTTTAATCCCCAATGAATAAGCGAAAAATATTTGCCTGTACCAAGCCTAGCCGTTAGAACCGTCAGCGGTAACAGGAAAAGATAAAAATGCTTGGCAATGAGCAATAATCACTGCCATTATGATATAAAGTTACAAAATTGCCTCATGGGGTAAGGTGAATAACCAAATCCGATGAATCGTAATTTTGCGTGTTGAACACTGGGTTAAGGAGTGCTTTTCTGCATGTCATATGTAGATCAGGATATGACCGGCAACAGGATCGTTTCGGCGGTCGTAACAGCCATTGTCATGGTCGCGCTAGGTTGGGGACTAATTATCGCGTTGAATCGCGATTTTGTCCGAGAGGTCCTTGAAGATACTGAGCTGATTGAAATCGTCGAGGACGAGCCAGAGCCAGAACCAGAACCGGATGAACCGCCTCCAGAGCCAGAAAAGCAGGCTGAGCCGCCGCCAATTGTTGCGCCTCCGCCGCCAATTCAGTTTAATACACCGCCGCCGCCAGTGCGGACTCAGGTTGAGGAGCCTAAGAATCCTGTGCGGACGGTAACGGCTGCACCAGTGGAAGATCCGGGCACAGCGCCTGAGCCACCACCACCGCCACCTCCACCGCCGCCTCAGCGCGCTAATCCTGAGCCGCGTGGCAATCCCGGTCGTTGGGCTAACTCTAACGATTATCCATCACGTGCACTTCGTGAAGAACGCGAAGGCACTACACGCTTTCGTGTTGTCGTTAATACTAAAGGCCGCGTCGATAGCTGTACTGTAGTTAGTTCTAGCGGTCATAATGATCTTGATGAGGCGACGTGTAAGAATATTCAGCGGCGTGCGCGTTTCCGTCCAGCATTGGATAGCAATGGCAACCCCATGCAAGGTACATGGTCAAACGCAGTTCGCTGGCAGATACCGCGTTAATAACAATTTTAAGCATTATTTGCCGCATGGCAGTCTATTTTGAAGAGGAAACAATCATGTTTTTAGAAATTTTAACACTCACTGAAAGTGCTGTTCCAGAGTCTAGCTTTGGCTTCTGGTCTGCAATGGAAGAAGGCGGCCCTGTTGCTTGGACAACGGCTGGCATTCTTGCAATTATGCTGTTCTTCTCAATCTACATTTTGATCGTGAAAATTTTTGAGCAAAATAAAGTTTTGAAACAAGCCAAGGACGTACGCCGTACATTTTGGCGTGCCAGCAGCTTGAAAGAAGGCACTGCTAAACTTGAAAAAGATACTGCTTACAAGCAAATCGTTGATGATGCTGTTAAAGCTGAAGACGAGCATGGCCGTTTGAAAGATCCAATGGAAGCACATGATTGGATGCATGGTTCTTTGAGCCGTTCAGAAGACATGATCAATGCCAAATTGGCTGGTGGTCTTCCATTCCTTGCAACCGTCGGTGCTACCGCTCCTTTTATCGGTTTGTTTGGTACAGTGGTTGGTATCTACAACGCACTATTGAAAATTGGTGCCAAGGGCTCTGCGGCTATTGGCGACGTGGCCGGTCCTGTTGGTGAAGCGCTTATCATGACCGCCTTTGGTCTGTTGGTGGCTGTTCCTGCCGTTCTGGCTTATAACTGGCTGCAAGCGCGTAACAAGCGTATCGCAGAAGGTCTGCACTCTTTCTCTACAGATGTTTTGGCTTTCATCGCATCTGACGGTGCGGTTAAGCCTGCTGCTCCTGCAGCAGCGCCAGCCAAAGCTGCACCTGCGAAAAAAGCACCTGCTGCAGCTCCTGTGAAAAAATAAGTCCTTAGGGTGACGATCACATGGTTGTCACCCAACTGACTTTATCAAAGAATATTTGGCCAGATTTAGGATTATATTATGGCAGTTAGTACTGGAGGCGGTGGCGGAGATACGCCGATGTCAGACATCAACACGACCCCGCTTGTGGACGTCATGTTGGTTTTGCTCATCATCTTTCTCATTGCGATTCCTGTCGCGATTCAGACGATTGAAAATCTGCAATTACCAGATCAGGAATTTATTCCGAATGAAACCAAGGCTGAAGACGTTTTGCTTTCCGTTACGGCGACTGACTCTGCAGGATTGAGCCCCGGCGATGCGGGATATACACGAGCTAGCCAAAGTGGTGAATGCCGTGTTTATAGAAATGTGACGCCAATTTCATCTACAGAGCTGCAAGATTTTGCTACGCAATATATCGAAGATTTCGTGGAACAGCGCGGGGGCGTCGATAAAATCGCCCCTGAAGATATCCCTGAAGCGCATATACGTGCTGATGTGAATACGCCTTTTCGTTGTATCGGCGGTACAATGTATGTGATGCAAATTTCAGGCTTCCCTAAAGTTGGCTTCATCGCTGACCCAAGCGGAAGTCTATAAGCGCTAATATTTTCCGGCGTATTATCGCCGCGATGTTAAAGGAGAGCCTGTCATGGCTATGAGTGGTGGTAAGGACGATGGTAGTCCTATGATGGAAATGAACACAACGCCATTGATTGACGTTATGCTCGTTTTGCTGATCATGTTTATTATTACAATCCCGCCGCAAATGCATGCAATTAAGCTGGATTTGCCGCAACCTGACCCGACCGTGACGACTCCTCCTGTTGATCCGGTGCGGAACAAATTGTTGGTTGAACCTGATGATCGTCTGCTTTGGAACGGTGAGCAGATAAATCTACAGCAATTGAACAATCTTTTGCTACAGTCAGCTGCGGCTGCGGAGGAGCCTGAAACGCAGTTTCAACCCCATCCGATAGCGCGTTATGAACGGGTAAACCAAGTATTGAAGCTCGTAAAAGACTCGAAAATTACCAAATTTGGTTTTGTTGGTAATGAACAACATAGAGTGTTTGCAAAAGCGGGTGGCTGATCACGCTTTCCGAACAAATTCAAAAGGGGCCGCACCATATGGTTGTGGCCCTTTTTCTTTGCCCCTGCCAAAAATGACCACTGCCTATAATTATGCGATCATAACTTTCCGCCTAGGTGACCACATTGCCATTTGGATATATTCGTTGCGTCTTGAATATAATAATATATCATAGCGATTAGGCAGAGTATTCTTGTATGATGGGGAGGGACATGTCTTACAGAGTGACTGGGCTTGGCAAGCATGTCTCTTTTGGTTCTTCACAAAGGCAAGCCATCTCACAAGATGATTATATGTCTCAGCTGAATACAACGCCGCTGATCGACGTTATGCTTGTTCTGCTCATCATGATTATCGTGAGCACACAGCCAAATATGCATGTCATGTTGCTAGACACCAATACTGAATATGGTCTGGACGAATTCGAGCGTCATCTGCTGCCGGTTAATAGGATTAGCTTACAGGCAAATGATACTATATTTTGGAATGATATTCCTGTTACAGCGGAGCAGCTCGATGAGCTGCTAATGAGTGTGAGTAAACAAGCTATCCAACCCGAAATCCAAGTTTCACCTACGCCAGCGGCGCGATATGAACTGTTCAGCCGTGTTCTAAAGTCAGTACAAGCCGCCAAGCTGACTAGGTTCGGCATTGTTGGTAATGAAAGCTACCACCATTTTGCTCGCTAGAATGAAAATCTAATGAGCGCGTCCATCACCGTTAAATTGTAAATTGGCCAACCGGGCATATAGTCCATCCTCTGTGATCAGGCTGTCATGCGTGCCGGTTTGAACAATCTTCCCTTCATCCATGACGATGATACGATCTGCGCCCCTAATCGTTGCAAGACGATGGGCGATGACCAATGTTGTGCGGTTTTCCATCAGGCGGTCAAAAGCATCCTGAACAAGTTTTTCGCTCTCAGCGTCAAGAGCAGATGTTGCTTCATCCAATAACAGTATCGGAGCATTGCGCAGCAAAGCGCGTGCAATAGATATACGCTGGCGTTGGCCACCTGATAAACGCGTTCCGGCCTCTCCCAAATAGCTGTCTAATCCATTGGGCAATTCACGGATAAAGTCACCGGCATTGGCAGCGTCCGCGGCTTCCCAAATTTCCTCATCACTTGCGGCCCAATTGCCATAGCGCAGATTATCGCGCGCAGAGGCTGCAAAGAGCACCGTGTCTTGCGGCACATAAGCCATGCGATCACGAATGTCAGCAGGGTCAGCAGAGGGCAGGGCAACACCATCTATGCGTATGCTGCCGCTCTGGGGGTCATAAAAGCGCTGCGCCAATTGAAAGATGGTTGATTTTCCAGCGCCTGATGGGCCCACAATAGCAATATTTTCACCTGGCGTAACGGTCAAATTAAAACCAGTGATCGCTTGAGTGTCAGGCCGTGTTGGATATGAAAAACCAACATTCTGAAAGGTCAATTGACCACGTGGCGGTTGCGGCAATGCGATGGGCTGTGCTGGCGGGGCAATGTCCGGCTGCGCAGACAGCAATTCATTCAACCGTTCTGATGCACCGGCAGCGCGGAGCAGATCGCCATAAACTTCTGTCAGGGCGCCAAATGACCCTGCGACCAAAACACCGGTGAAGATAAAGGCAGCGATATCACCGCCCGACATCCGGCCTTCGACAACATCAACCGCGCCTTGCCACATGATGAAAGTGATAGCGCCAAATATCATGGCGATAATTACCATGGTCAAGATGGATCGAAGCATAATCCGCCGCTTGGCCGTGGCAAAAGTATTCTCTACAGCCAGAGAGAAACGATCATATTCACGCCCCTCTTGACCAAAGGCCTGCACAATTTTCATCGCACCCAAGGTTTCAACAATATTGCTGCCAACATCGGCCACACGGTCCTGACTGGTGCGCGACACATTTTGCAATTTGCGGCCAATGATGGTGATAGGAATGATGATGACCGGAATACCGATCAGCAGGTAAAGGGTAAGCTCCGGGGCGATGTAAAACAGATAAATTACGCCGCCTATGCCCACCACGACATTGCGCAAAGCCACTGATACTGTGGTGCCAACAATCTGCTCTACTATGGCGGTATCTGCCGTCATACGTGAAGCGATTTCAGACGGGCGGTTTTCTTCAAAATATCCCGGTGACATGCGCAGCAAATTTTGCTGCACAGCCAGCCTGATATCGGCAACAACACGCTCCCCCAGCCATGACACAAAATAGAATCGAAAGGCCGTTGCTATGGCCAGGACCACAACAATCATCAGCAGATATTGGAAAAACGGAGCGATAGACCCTCCATCCTGACCCAAAGCAGCAAAACCATCATCGACAATTTTCTGCAACTGTCGTGGAATGGCCAAAGTCCCCATAGCGGCGAAAAGAAGCGCGATGCCTGCAAAGATGATTTGCCGCGGATACCGCATGGCATAGCTCATCAATAGTTTGAGATTGCCGATCTTTTTGGGCGAAGCCTTTGGGGCGTCTCTTAATTTTGTGGACACAGGGTCAGGTTTTTGCGCCGAGGCCGTGTCAGTTTCTGTAGGTTGCGTCTTGGACATGGCCGTTCGCTAGCAGTCTGACCAGATTGTCTCAACCGAATAACAGCATTTTGCCTTTGTTAATTGGCGAAAGGGCTAGCTTGCCTTAGCGGTTGTCGAACTGGCAAAAGCGCAGTAACAGTCTATGCAAATATGATAACTTTCAAAACGAAACGCCAAAGCTCTTGGCTATAGCGATCCTTTGAATGCAGCGACTATAAAGATGGTTGCAAATAACAGGAATTCTCATGCTTTACACCGCTTATGAAATGCAGCGCACATATTTGGCAGGGGCTAGTGCTTGGGCCAATATGGGGGCGCAGTTGCTCAATAACCCCAGCAATCCATTTGCATATCTGGGCGGCGGGCCGATCATGGCTTCTGCGCTTGACGTATTTGCGCATGCAGCCGCGCCGCGTGGAAAGCCCGCTTTCGGTTTTGAACAAATAGATATTGGTGATGAATGCTTTGCTGTTAGCGAAGAAATTGTGCTGCAAAAGCCTTTTGGTCAGTTGAAGCGCTTTGCTCATGCTGGTTTGCAAGAGGATGCGCCGCGTCTGCTGATCGTTGCGCCTATGTCCGGCCATTTTGCAACCTTGTTACGCGGCACCGTATTGCGGATGCTGGAAAGTCATGAGGTTTATGTCACCGATTGGCGTGATGCGCGGCAAGTCCCGACCAGTGAGGGCCAGTTCGATCTGGATGACTATATAGATTATCTGGTCACATATATGGAGCATATCGGCCTTGATGATACTGGGCGCGGCGCGCATATGTTGGCCGTATGCCAACCGTCAGTGCCATGTTTGGCGGCGGCCGCTCTTATGTCTGCGCAGCGCCACGAATGCCGTCCGCGCAGCCTGACGATGATGGGCGGGCCTATAGACACGCGCGAGGCACCAACTGCCGTCAACACTATGGCCATGCAACGCCCGCATAGCTGGTTCCAGCAAAATGCAATCGCCACGGTCCCTATACAATATCCCGGGGCAGGGCGGAAGGTCTATCCCGGCTTTATGCAACTGGCGGGCTTTATGTCGATGAACCTTGGCAACCATATGATGAGCCATTGGGAGATGTTCAAACATCTGGTGACCGGTGATGGCGAAAGTGCGGATTCCACCAAGACATTTTATGACGAATATCGCTCTGTCTGTGACATGACGGCTGAGTTTTACCTGCAAACTGTTGAGCATGTGTTCCAGAAGCATTCTCTGCCTAATGGCACGATGGAGCATCGCGGAACATTGATTGACCTGACGGCTATTGATGATGTCGCTATCCTAGCCATTGAGGGCGAAAAAGACGATATTAGCGGCATTGGTCAGACCAAGGCGGCCTTAATGCTGACCACCAATCTGGATGATAGCAGGAAGCGCTATGAGCTGGTTCCTGATGTTGGCCATTATGGCATTTTCAACGGCAGCAAATGGCGCACTAAGATTGCCCCAGTGGTTGAAGAATGGATTAGTGCGCATAATGCGTAAAATTGCCATTCAGCCCATTGTTTTCAGAGATATTATTGCTTAGGTCGGCCTTATGATTACATTGAAATCCGCTAGCGTAGAGCGCTTCACATTGGCGCAGCCCTATATCATGGCACGAGGTGCCAAGACCGATGTTGATGTCGTGGTCTGTGAAGTCACCGACGGCACATATGTCGGTCGCGGTGAGGGAACACCCATTTATTTTGAAGGCGAGACCGCGGAACTTTGCGTCGACGCTATTGAGATGCGGGCTAAGCAGAACAAGCCTATCAGCCGGGAAAATCTTCTCGAAACTATGATGGAAGGCGCTGCCCGAAACGCATTTGATTGCGCATTATGGGATCTGGAAAGCAAAGCGACTGGTAAGGCGGTTTGGGAACTGGCAGGGCTGAAAGCGCCGCAACCTATGGTTACGGCTTATCCAATATCGTTGGATACACCGGAGGCCATGCATGATGCGGCACAAAAGGCCGCCGCTAAAGGCTTTACTCTGCTCAAAGTGATGCTGGATGCCAGCGACATTATGACGCGTGTCGCAGCAGTGCGTGCTGCCGCACCTGATGCCAGAATGATTGTTGATGCCAATGAAAGTTGGGAAGAGCTGGATATTTTGAGCATGGCTATGGGCATGCAGCAATATGGTGTTGAGCTTATCGAACAGCCTGTTTCTGCCGGTTTTGAAGATGAGCTTATGGGTGTTGAAAGCCCTGTGCCGTTTTGCGCAGATGAAAGCTGCCATACATCGGAGGATCTTGACCGCGTGGAAGATTGCTTTGGTGCGATCAATATCAATCTCGATAAGACAGGCGGTCTGACTGAGGCCTTGTCACTGGCAGAAAAAGCGCGGATGCGTGACATTCATGTGATGGCTGGCTCAATGCTTTGCACCAGCCTGGGTGTTGCGCCGGCATTAGTGCTGGCGCAAAAGGCCAATTGGGTTGACCTTTCACAGCCCGCTTTGCTGAAAAAAGACCGTAAAGACGCCGCGACCTATGAAGGCGGCATGGTGCATTTCTGATAAAGTCAGGCAGCCATGCGCATAGTGCGTCTGACTGCCTTTTAGCATTTGATTAAATGGGTGGGGGCGCTCAAACGCCTTTCAGAACCTCTATGTGCGGCGGGGCAGCGAGTAGCTCTGCGAGCTTACCGCCAGCTGCGATAAAATGCGGCGTATCGCGATGCGCTGCTAGAGCGGCCTCATCACTATAGCATTCGAGCACTTTATATTGCTGGGCATCATCGCTGGTCTGAAACAACGAGTAAAAAACATTACCAGGTTCATCATCGCGAACAGCTTTTGCCAATGTAGCGAATGCGGTTTCAAATTCGGCATTCTTACCGTCTGCAACGGTTAATGTTGCGATCACCCCAATGGTCATAATCTTTTCCTTAAAGTTGCCATGCGCATGGCAGATAGGTTGCTGTCCCGCGCATGGCTATCGCTTATAAAATTTCGAAAAGCCCGGCGGCGCCCATACCGCCGCCGACGCACCCCGAGCGGGTTATTATAGGACTTCGAAAAGCTCGGCGGCGCCCATACCGCCGCCGACGCACCCCGGGCGGTTTACTATAGGACTTCGAAAAGCCCGGCGGCGCCCATACCGCCGCCGACGCACATAGTGACCACAACATACTTCGCGCCGCGGCGTTTGCCTTCTATCAATGCATGGCCGGTGCAGCGTGCGCCTGTCATGCCATAAGGGTGGCCGATAGAGATAGAACCACCATTAACATTGAGCAGTTCATCAGGAATGCCCAGCTTATCGCGGCAATAAAGTACCTGCACCGCAAAGGCTTCATTTAGCTCCCACAAATCAATGTCACTGACTTTAAGGTTAAACCGTTCAAGCAACTTAGGAATGGCATAAACCGGACCGATGCCCATTTCATCTGGTTTTGTGCCTGCGACAGCCATACCGATATAGCGGCCAAGTGGCGCAAGTCCTCGTTTCTCTGCGACTTTCGCTTCCATCAAAATGCTGGCAGAAGATCCGTCAGAAAGCTGACTTGCATTACCAGCCGTGATGGTTTTGTCAGGGCCAAGTACTGGTTTCAAGCCTTGCAAACCTTCCAAGGTAGTGGATGGGCGGTTGCCTTCATCTTTGGTGATGGTAACCTCTTTTTGTGAGACTTCTTTGGTTTCCTTATCCATCACGTTCATTATGGTTGTGACAGGAACAATCTCATCGTCAAAACGGCCTGCTTCTTGTGCAGCTGCGGTCCGTTGTTGTGACTGAAGGCCATAGGCATCCATTGCATCACGGCTTATGGAATAACGGTCGGCAACAACCTCTGCTGTTTCTAGCATCGACATGTATATATCATTATGCATAGCCACTAGCTCACGATCGGGTGCAATGCGCATTTCCGGCGTTTGCACTAGAGAGATTGATTCTTGTCCTCCAGCAGCGACAATATCCATGCGATCAGTGATGATCTGCTTGGCGGCTGTCGCGATGGACATCAGGCCAGATGAACATTGACGGTCCAAAGTCATGCCGCCAACCGATATAGGCAGACCAGAGCGCAGCGCGACATTGCGTGCCAGATTGCCGCCTTGTGTGCCCTGTTGCAGCGCGCTGCCCCAGACGCAATCATCAATCTCGCCGCCTTCTAGGCCAGCGCGCTCAACTGCTGCTTTCAGGGAAAAACTGCCCAGAGTTGGGCCTGCTGTGTTGTTAAAGCCGCCGCGATAGGCTTTGCCGATCGGTGTACGGGCGGTGGAAACGATGACTGCATCACGCATATTGGGGGTGTCCTTTACGGCTATTTGGGGGTTTTATAAAATTTAATGCACGCGCTTATATACTTAGCCAATTAACGGCCAGCATGGGTTTGGCGCATTGGTGTATTAGACGAAAAACTGACTGATCCATTCAGCGATCAATGCCGGCTTTGCTTCGCCTTCAATTTCAACGCTGAACTCCAGTGTTTGCTGCCACTGGCCGGGGCGTTTTTCTTCCAGATCCAGCAATGTGAAGTGGCCGCGCACGCGCTTGCCAGAGCGAACTGGAGTAAGAAAACGGGTTTTGTTGCCGCCATAGTTGACGCCCATTTTCACGCCTTCGACGCGCGGGCAATCTGATTTTGCCATCATTACGGGAAAGAGTGACAGGCTGAGAAAGCCATGTGCGATGGTGCCGCCAAAAGGGGTCAGTTTCGCTTTTTCTTCGTCGATATGGATAAACTGATGATCGCCTGTGGCATCAGCAAATTTGTTGATCATCTCCTGATCGACCAAAATCCACTCCGAAGAGCCGAGTTTCTCGCCCTTCATTTCCAACATTTGTTGCGGCGTTACAGTGCTCATCGCAGTCTCTCCTGAAAGTGATTTTATAATATTTTCTATATCTCTGCCGCACTCGCGGCCAAGGCGCAAGGTTGGGCAGTGAATTTTTTCAGCAGTTGCGGTCGCCTAAGAAATCGCCGCTACGGCATGCTAATGGTCAGGCGCAATGGTAAAACCATCCTTGGGGTAGGGCATAATCATTTTGCCATCTGGCGCTGCTGTAAAAGTGGTTTGAGTCGGATAGGCAAATTCTAGGCCTTCATCATTGAAACGCTGCAATATAGCCAAACCGATCTGGTGGCGCTTATTGTAAACAACTTCATAATCACTGCTCATTATATCAAAATCCAGCTCAAAATTTATCGAGCTATCGCCAAAGCCGACAAAACCTGAACGGATAAACTTGCCATCATGTTCTTCGATAATTTCCCGCAGGAAATCTGGAATGCGAGCTGCTTGTTTGGGGTCAGTCTGATATATCACCCCGATGCCATAGCGGGTACGGCGACGGTCCAGCCTTGTGTAATTGATAATTTCCTTATCGAGCAAATTACTGTTGGAAATGATGACTTCCTCACCAAATACGGACCGGAGCCGCGTAGATTTCAAGCCAATTTTCTCAACTGTAGCGACGGTATTGTCATAAGATATGGTTTCGCCATTTTGAAAAGGTTTATCAAAAATGATTGAGAGAGCTGCAAAAAGCTCTTCAAAAATACCTTGAGCAGCCAGACCGATGGCAATGCCGCCAATGCCCAATCCGGCAACCAACCCCGTGACATCAACGCCGAGATTGGCCAATATCATGATCGTAGCGATGGCAAAAACGGCAACGGAAACAATCACGCGGATTAGCGCCAGTGCATTGGTCAGCGTTTCACTGACCTCCCCGCTTTCGTTGCTGGCTCGTTTTTCGATGAACCCCAATATGATCTCTCTGATCCAGATAGCCCCTTGCAAGACAGCGGCTATGGTGAAGAGAAATATAATGATGTTGTTAATTGCTTCAGGTGTATTTACCGCACCGGTGACAGCTTTTATCGATACCAGCATTAGGAAGAAGCTGTTGGTTTTGCCCAAAGTGCGTGTGACGATGGTCGTAATTGCCAGCCGATCCGACTGTTTTTGGGCGTAGCCTCTAATCCGATTGCGCGCAAAGAGCAGAACCGCAAATATGATGGCGCCGATCGCAAAAGCGATGGCAACCTCTACGCTATGGCTTTCTAACCATGTCCAAATATCACGCGATAACGTCGAAAATGAGCTTAACGACTCTGATATTTCGGGAAGGGTCGATGTTTGCGCACTGAATATATATTTCATCGCCAGAACCTAGTGATGATATTTGCGCCTTCAAGCCGTTTTACTAACTTATGTCGCCTTTAACGTTCTTGGCGCGAACTTGGAGAGTCTTGAACGCTGACTCTGAACGCCGACGGGCAAGATAGGTGTCGAGCCCAATCTGCATGGCGATCAACATATAGATGAACGGTTGATAGGCGATGCCGACAAAGCCAGAACCAACCATATAGATGATCTGACCATTTTGCAGGGCTAACGCAAAGGGCGCGACCCATTCCTCGCCCGCCTTATGGTTCTTATCATAGCGTTTACGGACCACTTCCATTCGCCATATGCCGCCCAGATGGATGAGTAGCCATAACGTAAGGCCCGGATAACCCTGCTCCCCCAACATCTCGAAATAGCTGCTATGATAGGCTCTGCCGCGCTCAACATAATCCTGTGTTTCGATAGTTGTGCCGCCGGCTGTCTCTGTCGTGATCACCTTGCTGGCGTTAATCTCATTGGAGCGATAGGCTTCAAAACCGCCACCCAAAGGTTTGTTTTTCACATAATCAATGGTCCAATACCATACGGCCACCCTTGTGCTGGCTGACTGGTCCGCCTGATATTCAAAGATGGTGGCCATACGGTCGGTATAGCTGGACGGCAAAAGCGGCAGCGATAATATGCCCAAAGCAACAGCCGCACCTGCATAAACAAAGCGGTAGCGGTTAAATCGCAACTGCAAAATCGCCAGCGCCGCGATGCAAAGCAACCCTGTGCGCGCTTGAGTGCCTATAGGGATGAGCAGGCATGCTGCTATCAAAAAGACGGTAAAGGCCTTTACTCTGATATCGGGTTTGAAAACGGTGCCATGTTTGCCAAGCCACAGGACAAGCGGGATGATACAAATAGATACGCAAGATATAATCGACCCTTCATACAGGCCGCTATTATCATCAATCAACAATTGCAGAACGCCATAGCCGCCGCCTGAGAGGACGGTTTTTATGCCGCCAGTGATAATCAATGTGGCAACACTCAACACCATGATAAGCGCAAGTGCTTCAAGCCGCGTTTTGGTGCGCAATGTCAGGGGCAGGAAGGTCGCAAAGACGAGAGCTTTCCATACCCAATTCCATTTTTCTGCTGATTCTGCGGGATAATCTGCAACGCTGGTCGTATACCCACAATAGATGAGTAGCAGAACGATCAGGACTTGCCTCCCGGAAAAGCGGCTGTCTTTCTTATCGTCTGCTATCAAATAGCCGCCAACCGCAAGACCGAACATTATCAGCGATATTGGGATGGAATTGAGCAGATAATAGCTCATCCGTTGCGGCGCGATAATGTCTACATAGGCATAGGCCATGATGAACAAAAAGGGTCGCTTTAACCCAGCGAGCAAGAAGATTCCCAAAAAAGCAATGAAGAACAGATCGCGCATCTAGCTTATAATCCGCCTTCAGTTTTCGCGCTTATTGCGCAGAGTTTCGTGAAAAAAACCGGCTGGGTTTTCGTCCGGTTCTGGCGGTGCTTCGGCATCAACTTCATCATTATGCGCTAGGCGCCATAAGGCGATGACCAGCAAGCCATGCGTCAATAATATCGAAATTGTATCAACCATAGTGCGCAATTTACCTGATGGTGTTAGAAAATACAGAAATAAAGCCATAGGAGATGAGGGTTGACGTCGCGTTAATCCTTTTTGTCCATAGAAAGTAGCGTGATGCGGATATTGCACATTCTTGACCATAGCCTGCCATTGCACAGCGGATATTGCTTCCGCACGCGTGCGATTATGAAGGCGCAGATAGAGGCTGGACTGGAGGTCGCGGCTGTTACCGGCGTGCGTCATCAGCAAAATTTGGGTGTTGAAGCTAAGGATGTTGCTGCACAGGAAAGCTTTGATGATCTGACATTTTATCGCACGATGGAGCCTGCAACGGGTGTTTCTCCACTGCGTGAACTGCGTGAAATTGCATTATTGGCTGACCGGGTTGGCGAGGTTATCGCCGCATTTAAGCCGGATATTCTGCACGCCCATTCGCCTGCGCTTAACGGCCTGGCTGCTCAGCGTGCGGCCCGTCAGGGTGGATTGCCCCTATTATATGAAATTCGCGCCTTTTGGGAGGATGCTGCGGTTGGCAATGGCACGGGCAGTGAACGCTCTGCGCGCTATTGGCTTACTCGCCAGCTTGAAAACCATGTTGTCACCAATGCAGATGCCGTCGCTGTCATCTGCGAAGGGCTAAAGGTTGATTTGCTAAGCCGCGGTGTTGCGGATGATGAAAAGGTTATGATTTCACCCAATGGCGTTGATATGCAGCTTTTTGGTGAACCGATCGCCCGAGATGATGCGTTGGCCAAAAATATCGGTCTTAAAGATGGTCCGGTTATCGGCTTTATCGGCAGCTTTTATGACTATGAGGGGCTGGATGACTTGGTGGCAGCAATGCCCTTCTTGGTCGAACGTCACCCCGGGGCGCAATTGCTAATGGTTGGCGGTGGGCCTATGGCGGATGCGCTGCGCCACCAAAGCCAACAATCGTCGGTTGCTGACTCTATCCATTTCGTTGGCAGGGTGCCGCATGAAGAGGTTGAGAAATATTACAGCCTGATCGATATACTGGCTTATCCACGCAAATCCATGCGGCTGACTGATTTGGTGACACCGTTAAAACCCTTGGAAGCTATGGCACAGCAGCGATTGGTGGCTGCGTCCAATGTCGGGGGGCATTGCGAACTTATCGAAGATGGCGTGACCGGCACATTGTTCGCTCCAGATAGCCCTGAAGATTGCGCCAGAGCCTTGGCAGATATGCTCGATAACCCAGAGCAATGGCCTGAGCGCAGGGCCACCGCACAGCGTTATGTCGCAGAAAAACGTAATTGGCAGAGGAATATAGAGCGTTATCTTCCCGTTTACCAAAATCTGCTAAACCCAAAATCAGATATGAGTATGAATCAGGCGGCCTAGCCATTTTTGCGCTTGGTCCTGATGATGAAAAGGGTGGTCAATATGGCCAGAATTTTGGAGCAGCGTCTTGACTAGAGACTTAACAAACCGCTTTGGACCATTGCCGATAGCTTTGGCTGGTGGCCTTATTTTGGGGCTGCTGACGCTCACTATTCCTAATCATTTTATTGAGGGTGCAGTCTCTACAACTGGGATTAGCGAACTTGTATCGGCGGCTGCTCCTCCTTTGGGTGTGAAAGCCCGCATCGCTATCGCCCTAGCAACCGCGTTATTGGTATTTGGTGTATTAGCGCTCATTCTTGTTCGTGATAGTGACAATATCCGCTTTGAATATTCCGAAGATGATTGGGATGGTGATAGAGCCTTTGCTGATCTGGATCGGCAAAAACCCGCTCCCAAAAAGCAAAAACTTGCTGACCGTTTGAAAGGTTTCTTGCCTGTTTTCGGCGATGCCAGTGCGGATGATGTTCGCGAGTTAGAAGATTTACCAAAACTGCGCCGCGAAGATCGCCATCCTGACGCACCGCCGCGTGCACCATTAATGGCGGGTCGTGATCTCTCCGAGAGTGATGACCAGCCAAAGTCGAAACCGGAGCCAGTAGCAGCGCAAAAGTCGACCAGTGACGAGCAAGGCACTGTTGCCAATGTGCGCAAACGCATTAGCAATCTTATCCCGCGCGATCTTATTGGTGACACAACGCAGAGTCTCGATGAGATACCACTTGTGGTCAAAAAGAGCCCCCAAATAGCGCCAAAGGAAGAAGCCGCCGCTTACGTTTCGCCTCCGCAAGACCTAAATGCGCCTGAACCCGTTGCTGAACCGATCGAAGACTTTGAAGATATAGCGAATGTGCCGGAGCCATTGGTTGAAAAGGCTATACCAGCTGTAGAGCCTGAAGCTGTAGACACTGAAAATTCATCGCAAAATATTGTGTTTGAAAATGATGATCAGATAGAAGGGCAGGTTACTACTCAAGATATTCCTGCGCCTCAACCGTCAGTTTCGCCTGAACATGATGCAGATGATGAGCGTGAGCTTGCCGATCTCAGCCTCTCTGAATTGATTGCCCGTTTGGAGCAAGGGATAGAGCGTCTGACGGTTTCTGCTGCAGATGCAGCGCCTATTACAGCGCCAGCAAAGTCTGCGACGGAAATTGAAGCTATGGTTCAGCAGGTTGATGAGCCGGTTGCACAAATTGCCAAACCTACGGATCAATTTGCCGGTGATGGCAAAGTGCAGGATGATATAAGGCAGAATTTGGCCATAAAAGCAGTTGAAGAAGCCGAGCCGAGCCGACAAGCAACAGATATCAGTGAAGCACAGCCTATTACCGATCCTGACGATATGGATGAGGCATTGCGCGCTGCATTGGAAACATTGCGTCAGATGACGGGGCAGCAACGCAACGCATCTTGAGCATTTGCTGCTCAATCTGAACAATTCGATATTGCTGTTAGTGCGCAATTGCGTATGGAAAACCCATGCGCCGCTTCTTCGCCTGTATTGCCCTTATAGTGTTGCTCGCGCCGGGCACATTTTTGAGAACGGATATCCCGTCTCGCGATGATAGTCAGACTATCTCGCTTGTTCCCGTAACTCTGAATCCGTTGCAACCATTGCAAAAAAAGGTGGGGGCGCTGGAGTTTGTTGTCGGTTGGGAATTGCGCAGCAGCAATGATAACTTCGGTGGCATATCTTCAATGCTAGTCATGCCAGGTTCGCGAATAGTTGCGCTATCTGATGGCGGATATCTGTTCAGCTTTGGTGTTGGGCCTAAAAACGCCAATCAAACGCCTGTAATGCGAGACTTTATCGCACCCTTGCCACAAAATGTTGCCATTGATGATGACAAAGCCACGCGCGATAGCGAGTCCCTCGTCCGTGACCCTGTAAATGGCCGTTATTGGGTTGGTTTCGAAGATAGCAACGGTATTGCCCGCTATGATCCCGCACTCACTAGGAGAGAGGTCTTCCGCGTGCCGCAGCAGATGCGGGACTGGCCGGATAATGGCGGTCCTGAAGCTATGGTCTTACTGGGAACAGGTGCTTTTCTGGTCTTTGCAGAAGATGCAGAGGTGAGCGGCGATCAGGCAGAAGACGGATTGACCGAAGCATTCATGTTTCGCGGCGATCCACTGGACCCTGCGACACAGGCGGTAAAATTCTCTTATCGTGCGCCCAAAGGCTATAATATTACGGATGCAACACTTTTGCCTGATGGCCGACTCATCTTGCTCCATCGTCGCTTTAACGTATTGGAAGGCGTGTCGGCGCGAATCAGCATTGCCGATCCGGCTGATATCGTGGCGAATAGTGTTTTTGAGGGTGAGGTGATTGCCGCGATTGACCCGCCATTAAGTGTCGACAATATGGAGGCTATTGCTGTCACGCGGGAAGATGACGACATCATGGTCTGGCTAGCGTCAGACGATAATTTCAACAGCATACAGCGCAGTTTGCTGATGAAATTCAAGCTGCTGCTCGGCGATGTTGATGGCAAAATAAATAAGGCCGGAGGTTTCGCCCCCAGCCTTAAATCATTAGAAGATGATTACAAAAGCATCTGTTATCAGGCCGTTATATCGATAACCTGATAGGAAAAGCGCTGTTAGGCAGCTTCTTCCATTTTTTTGCGCAATTCTTTTTTCACTTTAACGGCATTGGCCGAAAGTTTATCATCGCTTGTTTTTAGCAGCCATGTGTCAAGGCCGCCCACATGCTCAACAGAGCGAAGGCCAGAAGTTGATACACGGAATTTGAAGCTACGCTCCAGCTTATCAGACAGCAGGGTCACATTCTGCAAATTCGGCAGAAATACGCGCTTCGTCTTGTTGTTAGCGTGGGAAACATTATTGCCCACCATACGACCTTTTCCGGTCAGTTCGCAAATACGCGACATGATCATTGTCCTAAAATCAGTGATTTCGAATGGGCGGCCAATACAGGCAGATGAGCCTATCGTCAACGGTGAACCGATCTGAATCTTGCGATTATTGGTCTTTTATATCCGCAAAACGTGAATCCATGCTCCAGATTGCTCTTTACAAGCTATCCTGACCAAGATTAGCGCAAGGATGATGGTCGGAACAACACTCTCTTTCATGAATGACGCCTTGGCAATGGCGCGTCAGGCAGCATCGCTTGATTCTGTGCCAGTTGGTGCAGTGGTGGTGCATAAAGGCGCTGTGATTGCATCGGCCCATAACGCAACCCCCGATGAGCATGACCCTAGTGGACATGCAGAGATTCGCGCCATGCGTATTGCAGCGCAGAAATTACAAAGCGCACGGCTTACAGATTGCGATCTGTGGGTAACGCTGGAGCCGTGCGCTATGTGCGCCGGTGCTATAGCCCATGCGCGTATCAGACGTCTTTACTATGGCGCGAGTGACCCAAAGGGCGGTGCGATTGAAAGCGGGCCGCGCCTATTTGGCCAAGCAACAATTCATCACACGCCAGAGATATATAGCGGTATTGGCGAAGACGCAGCAGCGGCGATGCTCAAAGAGTTTTTTGCGCGTAAACGGTAATGCTCAAAGGGATCGCTACGCCGCAGTCATAATCGGATATTTTTATTTTTAACGCGGTGAATAATCGCGCCTGGCATATTCATGCTCTGCCGATATTCTTTCGCTGTCGCCGATAAATTCTGCCCAGACATTGCCCGGCTTCCAGATTCTGTTCATCTTTGCTTGTGCCACGCCATGGGCAATGCCGTTTTGGCTCACGTCATAGCGATAGAGAAATGCGGTTACGCGTGCATTGACGATGCAGTGGATATGGACCGTTTCACCTTTGCTGGCTTCCATAGCCTCACAAAATTTTTGAAAATCGCCTTCTTGCGGACGGTCAAAGGCGACGGGGATGTGGATATATTCCAAGCCGAGCCTAGCGCAGCAGCCAATTTCGTCTGTTAGGGCTTTGGGGTGGTCATGCGGGGCCAGATTAATAACGATGCGCACGCCTGACCCTTTCAACGCTGCCAACTGAGCGTCATTCGGTTGTCCCGACGTTGTAAGCCGTGCATTGATACGCAGAAAGTTGAAGATGTTCTCTATTGCGATGTCTGTTCCTTGTGACAGGGCTAAGGGTTAGTGCACAAATCGTGCAACCACATCCCGATAGGAGCGCGACACTTTCACTTGCGCGCCTGATTCCAGTATCAGGAAGCATTCGCCATTGGTGTGCGGTTTGACTTGCCGGACCTGATCGAGATTGACGATGGTTGAGCGGTGTACACGCTGAAAATTGCGCGGGTCGAGTCGCTTTTCCAGATCCTTCATCGTTTCCCGCAGGATCAATGAATTGTCGGCAGTATAAATACACATATAGTCGCCAGCGGCATCAATGCGCTCAATCGTATTGACATCAACACGGAAAATCTGACCACGGTCTTTGACATTAATTAGTTTTTCAAAACGATCCGGTGTCGGTTCATCCTCATTTTGCTGATATTCCTCGGCCGCTTCTGGCGCGACTTCGTTCAACAAATCTTTCAACTTGTCATGCTCTTCGCGCACTTTTTTATCGGTCAGTCTTTCGTAAATACGGGCAAGTGTATCGGCGAGACGGTCTTTCTCAACGGGCTTCATCAGATAGTCGATGGCCTGTGTCTCAAAGGCTTTCAGGGCGTGTTCTGAATAAGCGGTCACAAACACAAAGAGCGGCGGCTCTATATCCATAACGCCTTTCACGACAGAAAAGCCGTCAAAGCCGGGCATTTCAATGTCCAGAAAGACCAGGTCAGGTTTTAATGTTTTAATTTTGCGAATGGCTTCGCGGCCGTTCAGGCAAGTGTCGACAATCTCAATATCTTCAAATTCCGCAAGGCGCAGTTGCATGCCCTGTATCGCCAGTTTTTCATCATCGACCAACAATGTGCGGATTGTCATTCTATCATTTCACCTTTTGCCAGATTTGCCTGTGCTTTGCGTTCACACGGTATATCGATCAGCACTGCAAAACCGCTAATATCCCGTTTGGAGCGGATTTCGAAGCGATGATCATCGCCATATGCCTGTGCCAGCCTGTCCCTGATATTGGTCAGGCCAACACCCGTGGATTTCACTGCCATCTTGCGCTGTGCATCATTGTCTTGCAAGCCAGGGCCAGTATCAGAGACGGTGATGCGAAGCCTTTCTCCGACCAGTCGGGTTTTGACCACAATATCGGCCCCTTCTTCCAAGGGCGTGACCGCATATTTGATGGAATTTTCCACTAAAGGTTGCAGCAATAATGAGGGCAGCATGGCATCTGATGTCTGGGGGTCAATATCAAAGACAGGGCGGAGCCGTTCTTCAAATCGCATTTTTTCTATGTCGAGATAGAGTTTCAGCGTTTCCACTTCCTGCGCAACGGTGACGCGGCCACTGGGTTCATTGACCAGCGTATAGCGCAAGAATGAGGAGAGCCGCGACAACATGGCATTGGCTGGTTCGGTTTCTTTGAGCAGCACCAGAGTGGAGATGCTGTTGAGCGTGTTAAACAGGAAATGGGGATTAAGTTGATAGCGTAGCATAGCCAGCTGCGCGCTGGTCGCTTGATTTTCCATGCGCATCAGCTGATCGGCCTTTTCCTCGACCTGCAGGAAATAGTTGATAGCGAAATAGAGCGCAGACCATGCCCCCAAGAGCATAAGGTCGAAAAAGAAAACGCCTAATAACAAAACGGTAAAGGGGGTTTCACTATCCTGCCGGAAAAGTGAGACAATCCACGCATCAAGGGTGGCATAGATCACGGTAGCGATAATCAGAGCCGCAAGAGATATGCTCCAAGTGATGATGGGGCGGCGGTTTATCAGCGTTTGAAAAATTACCGATATCACCAGAGAGATAGAGTAACCGATAATTGTATTGGTGACGATAGTGGCCAAAAAGGCAAAACCCTGGCCATTAAAGACACCCGGGATGACACGCAGCAGCATAGCTCCGGCCCAACCAGCGGTTTGCAGGTTCCAAAAGGCCCTGTTTTTGTTCGCAAAAAACGGACTGGGTTGGAAAGGAACAAGTGCCATGGCCGCTATTTAACCGCTTTTGTCGTTAGCGCAAACTCTCCTTCGACCACCCACATGTAAAGACTATATGACTGGAACTGTGTGCCATGCTTGCAAGTGCGAAAAGAAAACGGCACTATCTAGGCAATAGAAAAAATAGGAGAGAGCTAATGGACAATGATGGAGGCATAGGCGCAGAAGCGCAGGCCGGTTTCGCCAATATGGAAAGCGGAACGCAGGAAGATTGGGCAATCATTGCAGATCATTTCTCTCCCTTCGCCAGCAAGGTCGCTGACCGGGTTCTGGACCATTTGCGTTTGTTAGATGGTGATTATGGCGGCTTTCCGATTGATAGGCTGCAACATTCTTTGCAGACAGCCACCCGTGCGCACCGTGATGGCCGCGATGAGCAATATGTTGTTATGGCTCTGTTGCACGATATAGGTGACACATTGGGTAGCTATAACCATCCCGATGTCGCCGCTGCTATCTTAAAGCCTTTTGTTTCTGATAAACTGCATTGGATCACAGAGAAGCACGGCATTTTCCAAGGCTATTATTTCTTTCATTATCTTGGGCAGGACCGCGATATGCGCGAAGCCTATCGCGGCCATGAACATTTTGAAGACTGCGCTGAATTTTGCGCCAAATATGATCAGGCCGCTTTCGATTCAGCCTATGATAGTGCCCCGTTGGAATTTTTTGAACCAATGGTGAGGCGGGTCATGGCAAAGCCCATAAACTCTATCTACAATCTGGATAAATAAGCGCAGATGCCGCCCTTCAGTGAGGGCGGCTCAATGATTATTCGCTGCCGCGAATGGCTGGGGGCTGTCCGTCCAAAAGTGGCGGAGCATATGCGCCAAATTTTTGTGGTGTAGCCTTCAGCTTGGTAATTTCCTCTTCGAATAGCGCTACACGCTTTTTCCATCGGAAATGCGTCGGCGCTGAAAAAATGCCCTTGCCATATTTTTTGCCGTAAAATGTCCAAAAGCGGATAGTCGCCGTCACATCATAACCGGCATTGGCCATCAACCAGACCGAGAGGCGGTCTGCTTCAATCTCGGTCTGTCTGATTTTCGCGGCATCGCCATTGACCTGTCCCAAAAGGCCGCGTGATATATTGGCGGCCTCTAGCCGCTGCGGATGTTGCAATAGATTATGCGCAATTTCATGCGCCAATATGGTGGCCAGCTCATCATCGTCTCGCGTCAATTCAGCCAGTGTCGATGTGATGCTGACAAGCTCACCATCAGCCGAGGCACCACGTTTGCGCGAAGGCTCGACCTGAAAACGCGATGCACATGTCGGTTGAAGTGCGATATTGATCTCACCCGGGATTGGCTGAATGCGCTTGATAAGCAGACCCAGCCCAGGAATAGCTGGACGCTCCTCCACTGGCAGGTTTGGACGGAAAGCTATGGCTGAACTAACCGCCTGCTTGCCGCTGACGGGTTTAATCTGTTTGTCTGTAATTTGCAGTAGATCGCCAGTTTTAAAGCCAGCGCGTTCGGCTGGGCTGTTAGCCGCGACCGCAGCTATGCCGGTAAAACCATCCCGCAAATTATACGCCCGCGCCGCATCCTCATTGCCGCTATAATCGCTCAGCGTGTGCAGCTGCCATCCGGCGTTCCAGATCTTGTTTTTGCAAAATAGTGTATTGGCGGCCAATAGGCGATAACCGGTTGATACTACGCGCTCATCGGTTTCGCGCAGTGCAAAAAATGGTGCCAGCTTTGGATCAATATCATGCTGTTGGTCACTATTCTCCGCTTCGTTTGCGATAGCAGTTTTTTGGATGGCAAAAAAAGGCTGAACGGGCGCATATAAAAAAGCCGCATTCACCATTGCCGATATACATGTGATATGGAGTAACCGCATACTGCTCTGTTACAGCGATTTTGATGCTTTGAACAAGAGAGACTATGATAAAGAAAAAGAATCAATCAAGCGGGACAATAGATGGGGTAATACTCACCTGCAGATTGTAAGGATGAGGGGCAGATCAGGTGGTTGATGTTTTCATATCTTATTCCCGAGCCAATCAGGATAAGGTGCGCATATTGGCGAAGCGCGTCACCGCTTTGGGCTATAATATCTGGTGGGACGATGCACTGCCGCCGCATAAATCCTATAGCGAAGTTATCACTGAGAAAATTGGCGAGGCCAAAGCCGCTATCGTTGTATGGTCTGAAAGCGCTGGTAAGTCCGAATGGGTAAGGGCGGAAGCTGACGTTGCCCGCAACCAGAAAAAACTAATCCAGACCAGTTTTGAAGACGACATATTGCCGCCAATGCCTTTTAACCAGATTCAGGTCGCATCATTGGCTGATTGGGACGGTGAAACTGATCATCATGGTTGGCAAAAAGTACAGGCCAGCCTCCTTGACCTTTGCGGACCCCCGGCCAAAAAGACAGCGGAAGATAAGAGGCCTATAGGCGGCATCCCCGATGAGCCGCCACCTGGCGCTGAACGCGCACCGATTGTACGACCTGATACGATCCCGCAAGCTCCTGTGCCGCCGCAGCCAGATTATCCGCTGATTGAAAAGGATAACGGAAACTCTATGGCCGTAAAGGCTATTATTGGGGTGGCAATCCTGATTGCTATCGCCATGGCCATCATCTTCTGGCCTAGCGGCGATGATGTTGATGACATCATAAGTGATGATCCTTCTGGTGAAGAACAGGATTTGGCGCGCTTTGGTCGTGACGCTGTTATCAATGCCCGTGATGGCTGGACAAATGTGCGCTCCGGTCCGAATACCTCAGATGCTGTGATAACCCGTGTGGTGGATGGGGAAATTTTTAAAACCTATGAGCAATCCGGCAATTGGTGGGAAGTCAAACTGCTTGATGGGCGCACAGGCTATATGAATCGCAATCTGATTACCTTGCTGGATGATCAGAGTGATGCTGGCGGTGAGGTGGAAGGTACAGAACAGCAAGAAATACGCGATCCTGTGCTTGACGGTCTTCGGTTTGCCAGTCCAAGAGTCATTATCCCTGACTCTAATAGCCGCACGATCACCAATATGGAGATTAACGATCTTGACGCTCTTGAACTGCGCTTGGCCCGCAATGAGATTTTTGCGCGCAAAGGGTATATTTTCAAAAATCAGCAATTGCGCAATTGGTTTGAACAATTTGACTGGTACGCACCGACGCGTGAGAATGTCACGTTGAACGATGTGGAATTGGGCAATGTCGATCGCCTTAAAATTGCTGAAGAAAATGTCGCTGAATGACGGGTTCAGACAGTGCAGATAAGGCATCTGAGCATAGTATAATGACGGACGTGCCGACGGTTGAACAGATTCAGCACAATGTTGCCAATGGCGATATATTGGAAGCCTATGATCTGACGGAAAAGGCCTTGCGCGCATATCCAGAAGACAAATTACTCGCCTTTTGGAAAGCGCGTTGCTTGACCGAACTTGGCCAATGCGAAGCAGCCATTGCCTATTTCGAAAGCAACAATATGCTTGAGTCCGAACTGCCAAAGGTTGAAACACTTTATGGTCGGATGCTCAAGGAACGTGCGTTTAATCTTGGACCCGATCATTCGCAATTTTTTGAAACAATGCGGCAGGCCGCGCACCAATATGCGGCGACACATCATAGTGCGCCTGATTCATTTGCTGCGGTAAATGCTGCCACTCTTCATTATCTTGCCGGAGAAGATGAAGAGGCCCAAAAATTCGCACAAGAGGCAGAGCAATTATCGCTGCAAGAAGGTCCATCCTATTGGCAGGCTGTAACATTGGCAGAGGTTGCTTTGCTTTTGGGGCAATATGACGATGTGCTAAACCACATGTCCCATGCAGGCTCTTACAGGAACATTCCGCCGGCATATTTTGCCTCTACTATTAGGCAGTTTAAACGCTTGCGAGATGTGGGGTGCGGCGGAAATGCGGGTCAAAACCCAGATTTCTGCACGGCAATCGATTCAGGTCTTGCGCGTTTGCAGCAGGACCCGGTGCTTGTTTATTGCGGCCATATGTTCCGCAGTGATGGGCAGGCCGAAGCCACATTGCGCAAGCATGTCGATGCGGTGCTCGACAATTTGCAATGCCGCATCAGTTTTGGACCATTGGCCTGTGGTGCGGATATTGTTATCGCTGAGGCGCTGCTTGATCGCGGAGCAGAACTTAATCTGGTTTTTCCCTTTGCGATTAAAGATTTTCGCGAAGTTTCGGTACGGTGCGGCGGCGATGAATGGATATCGCGCTTTGAGCACTGTCTCGAAAAAGCGGACTCTGTCGTATTTGCGACTGCTGCGCGCTATGTCGGTGATGACAATCAATTCGCATATTCTACGCGTGTTGCGATGGGGCTGGCGATTACACGTGCACGCTATCTCTTTGCCGAAGCCGTGCAATTGGCTGTCGTCAATGAGCAGACCAACAAAGCACTTGGCCGTGGCTCCAAAGTTGCTGGAACACGCGCAGATATTGCTGAATGGGAAGCTATTGGCGGAAAAACGGTCATCGTCCCTGCTGGGGAAGTCGATCGCAATCTGGTTTTTCCTGAAGCGCCCAAGCCTTTTTCGGGCACAGAGCGATTGCGCCGATCAATAATATTCGCGGACTATGCCGGTTTTTCCGGCCTGGATGAGAGGCAACTGCCTTTATTTGTGCAGCATGTCATGGGGCGCATTGGTGAAGTGCTGAACCGTTATGGCGATCAGGTTCTATACCGCAACAGCTGGGGCGATGCCATTTATGCTGTGATCGAGGATCCTATAGTGGCAGCGAATATTGCCATTGATTTGCAACTGGCATTGCAAGGCTCTGCCGAATTATTGGGCGGCCTGGATGTAGGGGAAGAGAAGAAGCGCAGAGGAATGCGCATCGGGCTCCATCACGGGCCATTGTTCAAAGGGCGCGACGCGATCACCGAGCTTGACCTATATTATGGGACAGAGGTGACACGAACAGCACGGATTGAGCCAGTTACACCCACAAATAGTATTTACTGCACAGAGGCATTTGTGGCCATGTTGGCGATGGAGGACGCACCCGAGTTAAATTGCCACTATGTTGGGCGCGTCGCCCTTGCAAAAAATTACGGAGACTTATCGCTTTTCCGGCTGGAACGCCGGGCTATACGCAAAGAAGCCGGTTAGCCAGCAGCCTTATCTTCGCGTGCCTTTGCTATCGCCTGTTTTAGCTCGTCAAAGCCTACCGCGCCGTTGAAAATCTGGTTTCCAACAACCCAACTGGGGGTTCCTGTAAACTCCAACTGCTGCGCAATACGGACATTTTCCTGCAATTCTCTTTGCACTTCAGGGGTAGCGACAAAGGCGCGAGCGGCCACAAGGTCAAGGCCAGCAGCTTGTGCGGCTGCGCTGATGGACGCTTTATCAGGGCGCGGGGCCTGGAACATGGCTTTGTGGAAAGCATAATATTTATCTTGGCGCGCCGCAGCCAAAGCCCAAGCAGCAGCATCTGCGCTCGCTTCGGACAATATGGGCAATTCGCGGAAGACGACTTTCAAATTCGGGTCTTCGGCGATCAGTCTTTCAACATCGCTGACGCTTTTGCGGCAGAAACCACATGCAAAGTCGGAATATTCAACCAGAACAACATCACCATTAGGGTTGCCAGCAAAACTGGCATTGGCAAAGGGGACTTCGATCTGGCTACGAAAGCCATTGATGCGTTGAGCGGCCTGTTTGGTGCGCAGACGTTCAATCGCTTCAGGAATAATTTCCGGATTTTCCAGAATATATTGTTCAATCAAGGCTTCAAAAGCCGCTTGTTCATCGGCGTCTATACCAGCGGCACGTGCGGCTGCATTGGCATCTTTAGATTGCGCACTTGCCCCAGATGATTGCCAGAAAAATACCGCTATCGCGGCAGCCGCGGCCAAACCAACAGCACTTGCCATAAATATCCACTTTCTCTCTTTGCCCGCCTTTGCGTCAGAGCCAGCGTTGCGCGGCATTACCTTATTCGATTGTGACATACAGTATTCCTGAAAATGGTCGGCAACCGGTTAGGCCCGACAGGGCTGTTAACGTTGGCGATCTTCAATAGCGGCACGCGCCAGAATGGCAATATCCTCTGCACGTATCCATTCTGGAGTGCCTCTTTCCAAGCCGTTCATAGCGATGGTTGCCTGACGCAGTGCGCCGCCTGCATTGCCTTGCAAAACGGCCAGTTCGGCGCTCGCCAATGATGCACGTGGGGTATCACCTGTCTGGGCATAAACATTGCCGAGTTGGGTCCATGCAAAGGGGTTGCGAGTGTCACGCGATACGGCGGATTTGAGGACTTTTTCAGCCTCTGGCAAATGCTTTGGGTCTTCAGTAGCCAGCAGCGCATGGCCAAACAGACTCGCAATAAGCGGGTGGCTGTTGGTTAGGAACACAGCTTTTCGCAGCGGCTCCAGAGCCTCTTGTGGCTTGCCGCTTTCCAACAATATCTGCCCCTGCAATTCTAGGAAATAAGGGTCTTCCTGATTTTCGCTTAGCAAGGCTATAGTTTCGGCCTTGGCTTTTTCGGGATAGGCACTTTTGTGCCAGGCATAGGCCCTTGCGTAACGTGCAGGGATGCTTTCATCATATTCAGGATAGTCACGGATGGTTACGCGCGGTTCCAAGATAAAGCCTTCAAGTTTGGCCTTTACACGCTTATACTTGGCTTCCAGAACAGGGTCTAATGGTCTGTTCCAGGCAGGGTCTTTAACATAAATATCCTGCAATGTGGTCACACGCTCTCCAGATAGCGGGTGGGTCCGGCCAAAGCTATTTTCTTGAGGGATGGCGAGGCGGAATTCCAAGTTTTGCAGCTTTTTGAAAAACGTTATGGATCCTCGACCAGTTAGACCGGCCGCAGAAAGATATTTTGCTCCGGCAACATCGGCCGCAGCTTCTTCATTACGGGTGTGAGAAAGAAAATTGCTGAGGGCAGCCTGTTGACCAAGACCCAGCAGACCCAGACCCGCTTCAGGAGCACCGGCCGCAATAGCTGCTGCGCCCAGCAAAAGGCTTAAAATCGAGATATTGCCTGCATTACCAGCATTTTCCCCACGAGTAATGGAATGCCCAAGAGCTATATGCCCCAATTCATGCGCGATAACGCCTTGCACTTCGTTGGCGGTTTCAGCAGCGCGGATGAGGCCGCTATGAATATAAACATCCTGCGTACCAGCAACAAAAGCATTGATGCTGTTATTATTGATCATCACCACGTTGACATTTTCTGGCCTTAAGCCAGCGGCGATAATAAGCTCACGCGACATTTCTTTGAGCAATTCTTCTGTTTCAGCATCGCGCAGAATCGAAAGGCCTCGCTGTGCCTGAACCGGCTGGATGGTGAGTAAGGCGATGATGCACATGCTCAACACAAGACGACCAAAAGCCTTGGCTTTGGCATATATAGCGCCCGATGATATGGTATAGTGCTGCGTTTCGAGCATAATGCTTTGCCTATATGAGGGGCCGGAGAGGTGCGAATCTTGCGAGAAATATCTATTATTGACCATCATACACCTTTGCGGGCTCTGCCTGAACAGAGCATGAAATTTACTTGCAAAGCACCGTAACCCTAAAGATACCATCGGCATTAAAGCCATATTGGCCGAATGCTAATATCAACTTGGCGATGTCGCTAGCGTGAGTTCAGGGTTAAGGCTCTTAACCTCTCGCAAAAAACTCTTCGGCTTTTTGAAATATTTGCTTTTGGCATTGGTTTTAATACCTAGTAATTGCGCCACTTCCGCGACGAAGTGAACGCAGTTGCGCTTGCCAAGATTATAACTTTTCTGGGGTCTATCGCGCCACTCACCCATTTTTGCCAATATCTGAGCATATTGTTTGTCTGTTAAAATGATGGAGAAATGCGGGTCGCTATTAGCAACATATTTCGTCTTGCTGGTCTCTATTTTGCCTTTGACAGAGCCAAATAATATGCCCGGTGAGACATTTACCGCCGTGAAACCGTAATTGGTATCAATAACCTCTCCCGTGCCGTCTACAGTCCCTTTCAGAACAATGAAAGCGTGTGGAAAGCTGCTACCGAAATCATGACTGTAAAAGGTGATGGTGACAGCAGCCTGCGCCGCCTGCGCACAAAAAAGTAAGGGCGCGGCGAGTAGGAGCAAAAAGAAACGAAAGGCATTCATGGATATTGGCATAGATATTGGGTCCAATGTGTCATTATTCGCAAAATGCATAATCGCCTGATTTAATCAAGGGATATAGACACATTCAAAAGTGCATCAAAACCCCAATGCATCACGCAACCAACGCGCAGCTTTATCCGGGGTTTGTTTGTCTTCTTCCCTATCGACCTGGTAATTGGCCTCGCGCATTGTTTCTACCGGGATAGCACCGATAAGCGGCTGTAAAGCGGAGAGCAGCTTTGTATCCTCTTTGCTGCGCGGTGAAATCATAACCATGGCATCATAAGCGGGTACGGCGCCTTTAGGATCGTCCAACACTGTAAAACCATAAGCGGCTATGCGTCCATCGGAAGAAAAAGCGCTGATCACATCAGCCTGACCGCTATCCAATGCATTATACATGAAAGTGGGATCGAAAGATGTTTCCTGCTTAAAGTTCATGTCATAGGCTTGCTCAACCGACTGCCATTCAGGACGCTCCAGAAATTCGGTGTCTGTCCCAAACGTAAATTGCGGAGAGACGCGCGCCAGATCATCAAGCGATTTTAGATCAAGTCTTTGCGCATCATCCTTGCGGACCGCAAAGGCATAGGTATTTTCAAAACCCAGAGCGCCCAGCAGTTTGATGCCTTGTGTTTTTTCCACCCAGTCACCAATTTCTTCAAGCATTTGCGTCGCAGGCTTGCGGTCCTCGCGTTTCATTTCGTTGGTCCAGATGGTCCCGGAATAATCAATGGAGATATCAATATCGCCATTGGAAACAGCCTGAAAAACAACCGCCGACCCCAAGCCCTCGCGATAACTTACCTTATATCCCGCTTCTTCCAGACGCTGCCCGATGACACGCGCCAGAATATATTGCTCCGAAAACCCTTTGGCACCAATGACGATGGTGTCGTCATCATTGTTGCTACTATCTGGCAACAATGCATAGCCAAGACCCAGCGCGAGCAGAACCGAAGCGATGATAACGCGCAGCCTTTTGCGCTGAGCAATCCCCGTTTCCACCATACCCAGCAGTATATCGACAGATATCGCCAAAGCAGCCGCGCTGATGCAACCAGCCAGAACAAGCGACCAATTCTGTATTTGCAAGCCAGTAAATATGAGATTGCCTAAGCTCGCCTGACCAACGGTTGTCGCCAAAGTGGCTGCGCCTATAGTCCATACTGATGCGGTGCGAATACCGGCCATAATTGTTGGCGCTGCCAATGGCCCCTCGACAAGGCGCAATTTTTGCCATCCGGTCATGCCAATGCCGTCCGCTGCTTCTTTGAGAGCTGGGTTGACGCCATTAAGGCCCGTCACCGTATTGCGCATAATAGGAAGTAATGCATAAAGCGTAAGCGCCAGCAATGAAGGCAGGAAGCCAAGCGGCGAAATAATATCGCCCATGACAGTGGTAAGCGCCAGCAAGAGCGGATAAAAAAGGGCGAGCAATGCAAGGGCCGGTATGGTTTGCACAAGGCTGGCAAAACCCAATGCAATTTGTGCAACCCTTTTGCTACGTGCCGCCCATATCGCCAATGGCAATGCGATCAATAGGCCAAGCGCCAAAGCGCTGAATGAAATGCGCACATGCTCGACCAACAATTCAGGCACGCGCTGAAAGCTATCGGCAAAGGCCTCACCAAAAATCGTCACTGGCTTGCCTCTCCGCCATTGCTGCGGGCAGTGCTGGCTGTGCGCATCGCGACCAGTTTTTCCGCTTGTGCGCGAGGAACAGCAACCAAAGCCTCTGCATCATCTCCGCAATTGCCTGCCAACAGCTCTGCGGGCGTTGCATCGGCGGTTATATGGCCGTCAGCCATAACCCAGATACGGTCTGCAATCAGCAATGCCTCAGCCATATCATGTGTAACCATGATGGTGGTTAGCCCCATGCGATCATGCAATTTGCGATAGGCTTCTGCCAATAATTCGCGCGTGACCGGGTCGAGAGCGCCAAAAGGCTCATCCATTAGCATAAGGCCAGGTTTTGTTGCCAAGGCTCTGGCCACGCCGACTCTTTGCTGCTGTCCACCCGAAAGCTGGCTGGGCAATCGCGTCGCAAAGTCGGCAGGTAATTCCACCATGTCCAGCAACTCAGCAATACGATCCTTATCGATAGTCGTTGTTCCGGCCAGCCGCCAGCCAATGGCAATATTCTGTGCCACTGTCATATGCGGGAAAAGACCGATATTCTGAAAAACATAGCCGATAGACCGGCGCAATAAATGCGCATCACCCATGGTGATATCTTCATTGCCAATCGCGATGCTGCCAGCGGATGGTTCAATGAGTCGGTTCGTCATTTTCAATAAGGTTGATTTGCCGGACCCTGAGGCACCGACCAATGCCACAAAAGTGCCCGGTTCAACGACACGGTCCAGACTATCAACGGCCAATAAGGCGCCATAGGACTTGCTGACGCCGCTATAGCTTATTCTGGGCCCGGCTTTTGGTTGCACAACATTGTCTTGCATTATTGGTGTATAGCCATTGCGTGTGCGCTTTGGCCAGCCTATGAAAAATAAAGGCCGCGCTAATGACCGGACCGTATATAATTATAAGAGGTAGGACATGTCACAAGTGAAATCGATTTTTATTACTGGCGGCGCATCAGGCCTTGGCCGTGAAGTCGGACGATATTTCGGAGAACGTGGCTGGTTTGTAGGTTTGGCAGATATTAATGCCGAAGGATTGGCTGAAAGCGCTAAGCTTATTCCTGAAGGAAAAAGCTCCACCCATATTCTGGATGTTACCAATCGCGACCAATGGAAGACGGTTGTTTCTGAATTTGGTGAAGCCAGTGGCGGTGTGATGAGTGTTTTGTTCAATAATGCCGGTATTGGCTCTGGCGGGCCTATTCAGGACATGAGCGACGAAGATATTGACCAAACAATCGCTGTGAACTTTACCGGTGTCTTAAACGGCACGCGCGCATGTTTTGATATGTTGAAGGCCAGCAATGATAGCTGCATTCTTTACACAGCATCTGCCGCGGGTATCTACGGTGTTGCCGACCTTAGCGTTTATAGCGCCACCAAATTCGCTGTGCGCGGTTTGGCAGAGTCGCATGATATCGAATTGCGTAAACATGGCATTCGCTCACGTTCGCTGATGCCGGGTTTTATTGACACAGGCATCATTGCCAATGTGGTGGAAGGAACAAATCAGACCGGCAAACAGCGTCTTGAAGGTGCTGGTGTTGAGGTAAGCCCTGTTTCCATCATTGGCCCGGCAGCCTGGGAAGCCGTGCATGGCGACAAGGTGCACAAGCCGGTAAATGCGATGGCGAAGAAATTATGGTTTGCCGCGCGTTGGATGCCGGGACGGCTACGCAAACAGCAAACACAGCTGCTCAATGCCGAGGAGGTTATGGGCGGCCTT
The DNA here is from genome assembly GCF_051668705.1 of Parasphingorhabdus sp. DH2-15. GTDB lineage: Bacteria > Pseudomonadota > Alphaproteobacteria > Sphingomonadales > Sphingomonadaceae > Alterisphingorhabdus. The sequence continues at coordinate 798,288 of NZ_CP196351.1, forward strand.
TAAGTTTTAAACGAGCGCGTCTATTTTCTTCGCCAAATCTATATCGCGCGAAGATAGGCCGCCTGCATCATGCGTTGTTAGCAAAATGACGACGCGGTTATAGACATTCGACCATTCAGGGTGATGGTCAGCTTTTTCTGCTTCCAAAGCGACGGACGACATAAAGCCGAATGCTTGCACGAAATTGTCGAATGAAAAAGTGCGACTTATGCCGTCAGCATCTGCATCAAACTGCCAATTGGACAGGGCGTCCAAGGCGGCTTTGCGCTGTGTTTCGTTCAATTTCTCAATCATAAGTTTGCGATCCCATATGCTTTACCATGTGCTTTGCGGACCTATAAGGTTCGCTATTTGCTTGAGGCGGATTGTCATTTGCGACTATGCCAAGAACATGGGTGAAGCTAACGCCAAAAACAAGTCGGCAACTGATGACGCAGCCATATTATTACGCTGCGCCAAATTGGCCTGTATGCGCGGTGACAAGCTGTTGTTTCGCGGGCTTAATATGCAATTGGCATCGGGCGAATTACTGCACTTGTCTGGCCCTAACGGTGTAGGCAAGTCCAGCCTGTTGCGGCTTATGGCTGGTCTGCTTCCGGTATTTTCCGGTGAATATATGGCGCATGAAACTCTTGCGCTTTGTGATGGTCAATTGCCTTTGGACCATGATTTACCTTTAGATAAAGCACTGGATTATTGGCAAAAATTTGATGGAACGTCCAAAACGCAACGCGCCGACATATTTGCTGCGCTGGGGCTGGATGATCTGTCAGATGTGCCGGTGCGCATCTTTTCTACGGGGCAGCGCAAACGCGCCGCGCTTGCCATGACCGCGTTGCAAGGCGCGAAAATCTGGTTGCTGGATGAACCGGGTAATGGTTTGGACACTGCCTCACAAACCGGACTAGCGACATTGATGGCGGAGCATTGCCAAAAGGGTGGCGCGATTATCTTTGCGTCGCATTTGCCATTACCAGAACCAACGGGCGGCTATCGCTTATCGGTAAAATGCAGTGCGCTGGATTTGCAGGAATTTGCCGGATGAGCGCTGGGCTAACCCGTATCTTCGCCAATCTGGTGATACGTGATATTCGCATCGCCTATAATCTGGGCGGCAGTGGCGGCGATGCGCAAGGTGGATTTTTGCTGCCTGTTTTGTTTTTTATCACTGTGGCGATCCTATACCCTTTCTCTGTCGGGCCAGATGCACCGCTATTACAGCGAACGGGCACGGGCATCATCTGGGTGGCCGCGATTTTGTCGGCTATTTTGCCTATTGATCGCTTGATTTCTCCTGATCGTAGTGCAGGGTTTTACGATCAATATGCGGTGCGTGGTGTCTCCGAAGAGTTGATAATGCTGGCAAAAATCGTGTCGCACTGGTGCGCCAGCGGCCCGCCTTTATTACTGGCAAGCCTTATCGCCATTGCCGTGATGGATATTCCCAACACAGAAATACCGATCGTCTTAACTGGCTTGCTATTGGCAACACCCGGCCTGTCAGGACTGGCGGTAATGATTGCGGCCATGATTGCCTCTATGCGGACCGGTAATGCCTTGGCAGGTTTGCTATTTCTGCCGCTGGCCATCCCAATGCTGATTTTCGGAGCAGGCAGTATCCGCCCTGGAGGAGAGAATGGATTGCTTCTTCTGGCATCGATAAGCCTCTTATTAACGGCTATCTCCCCTTTTGCCGCGGCTGCTGCATTGCGTGCCGGACGGGAATAAGGGCTTTTCGGTAAGTATCTGCAAAATCTTGTAAATATAATGCGATTGTTTCTCATTTTTGGATGGCTGTCCATCAATTGATAACTATTGCGGCCTAATGCAGCGGCTATGGATCGTAAGGACCTCTTCTTCTTTTATCTCTGCCTCACAGCTATGGTGCTTTTGGCTATATCTCCGCTGATATTTGGCTGGAGCAATCTGGCATTTGTAAGCGTTGCCGTGCCTATAATGGCGGCGGTGATGTTGCTGATTTTCCAAAGGCGATGGTCGGGCCGCATGATTGATTTGCGGCATAGCCATTCCGGTTCACGAGCGGTTGCTATGCTAAGAGCTTTTGAAGAAAGTGGGCAGGGATGGTTCTGGGAAACAGACGCCGAAGGAAAAATCAAATATATCTCTGACATTGTCATTGAGAGAATTGGCAAAGATCCAAAAATGGTCAGGCAGATGCGTCTGGCCGATCTCATCGCAAGCTATAATGTGGAAAGTGATGGCGAAACGAACCGGACATTGGGTTTCCACATGTCAACGCACACCTCATTCAAAGACCTGCACATCAAGGTTGTGGCAGAGAATGAACGCTGGTGGTCATTATCAGGCTCACCGGTGTTTGATGAAAATGAAAAGTTTCGCGGCTTTCGTGGCATCGGTTCTGATCTGACCGACGTAAAAAAATCACGCGAAAAAATCACACGGCTGGCGAAGTTCGATCTGTTGACGCAATTGGCGAACAGATCGTCCATGAATGATATTTTGCAGCATGTTTTGCGCGGTCGCGGGGATATGCGCGGCAAATGCTCGGTCATGCTGCTTGATCTCGATAAGTTTAAGCAAGTCAATGATACGCTTGGCCATCTGGCTGGTGATGAGCTGCTCAAAGATGTGGCACAGCGGCTATGTGCCATCATCGGTAAAGACGGACAGGTAGGCCGTTTGGGCGGTGATGAGTTCCAGATTATTCTGCCAAAGATGATTGATCGAGATCAACTAAGTGCGCTGGCCGAAACGATTATTATACGCTTGTCCGAGCCTTATTTGTTGAGCCTTGGTCAGGTCAGAATCGGTGTGTCGATCGGGATTGTTGTGATTGATGGCGAAACCGAAAATACGGACATCATCAGAAATGCTGATTTGGCGCTTTATGCAGCCAAAGATGCTGGGCGTGGAACGGCGCGCTTTTATGCGCCGGAGCTTCTGGCGAAGGCTTCTGAGAGGACGGTTCTGGAGGAGGAACTGCGTGTTGCTCTGAACGAAGGCCAGCTATTTCTGGTCTATCAACCGGTTGTTGATGTCGCGACGGAAACTATTTCTGGCTTTGAAGTGCTGACCCGCTGGCGGCACCCTGAAAAAGGCATGGTCAGCCCAGAAAAATTTATCGCGGTTGCTGAAGAAGCTGGTCTTATCGAACTGATAGGCGATTGGACCTTAAGAACCGCCTGTGCGCAATTGGCGCAGTGGAGCAGCGAGATGAAGGTCGCTGTCAATGTTTCTCCCCGTCAATTCCGATCCGGCAATTTGCCGCAAACCGTCCTCAATGCCATTGCTCATAATGGCCTAAGGCCGGAACAGGTTGAACTGGAAATCACCGAAAGTGTTTTTCTGGAAGGCGATGAAACCGATGTGGCGATGTTCGAACAGCTAAAGCGCATTGGTGTCCGGCTTGCGCTTGACGATTTTGGCACCGGCTATTCAGCTTTAGGTTATCTGCAAAAAGCACCTTTTGACAAAATCAAGATCGACCAGAGTTTTGTGCGCGGCGCCACTTTGGAAAACAGCATTAATAATGCGATTATTTCGTCAATTGTTACATTGGCTCAGGCTCTGGGTATGGACACTACGGCCGAAGGCGCTGAAAGTTATGATGAGTTGAACCTTGTCCGCAAATTGGGCTGTTCTCACGTACAAGGCTATATTTATTCAGAACCCGTTACGGCTGAAGAAGCGACAAAATTGGTCGCAAAGCCTGGTATGGAAATTAAGGCGACTTCGAAAGAGCCTAGCCGTAACACGCGCCGCAAAGTGCTGCATCGCATTTCTCTCCATCATAATGGCGTGATCGAACCGGCAACTGTGCGCAATATTTCCAGCACTGGTGCTATGATTGAGGCCCCATTGGACCTGCCATCAAAGACACCCATCATATTGGCTTTCTCTGACAATATTCACATTAAAGCTGTCGTGCGATGGAGTGAAGGTGATAAACTTGGCGTCGAATTCACTGGAAAGGTTGACCATAACGACCTTAAACGCCGCACATTTGCAGGCCATATGCTAGACACCCGTACGCGTGATGACCGCATGAGTTCGGCAGCATAATTCAGTCAGGTGTTGCCGCTGGCTTATCAGCGCTTTATATCGGTCAAATGACAGATAAAATTCAGACATCTACACTTGATTTGATTGGTAATACGCCTTTGGTCCGGCTTAAAGGGCCGAGTGAGGCTGCTGGTTGCGACATATTTGCCAAATGTGAATATGTTAATCCTGGCGCTTCGGTAAAAGATCGTGCGGCATTATGGATCGTGCGAGATGCCGAGAGCAAGGGCCTGCTTACGGATGGAGGAACCATTGTTGAGGGCACTGCGGGCAATACCGGAATTGGGCTGGCTTTGGTGGCCAATGCTTGCGGTTATAAATCAATTATTGTCATGCCCGAAACCCAGTCACCAGAGAAGATGACGACACTTCGGGCTTTAGGCGCTGAATTGGTAACGGTGCCTGCTGCGCCTTATAAAAACCCCGGCCATTTCGTTCATACTTCGCGGCGTATCGCTGAAGAAACTGAAGGTGCCATGTGGGCGAACCAGTTTGACAATGTCGCTAATAGGCGGGCGCATATTGAATCAACTGCACCAGAAATTTGGGACCAGATGGACGGAAAACTTGACGGTTTTATTTGTGCGGCAGGGACAGGCGGCACTATAGCTGGCGTTGGCATGGCCTTAAAGGAGCGCGATGCCAATGTGACTATCGGGTTGGCCGATCCGCATGGCGCGGCTTTATACCATTTTTATAAGCATGGCGAATTGCAGTCAGAAGGCAATTCCGTAGCCGAAGGTATTGGGCAAGGTCGCATAACGGCCAATCTGGAAGATGCTCCGATAGATGAAGCATTTCGCATTTCTGACCATGATGGATTGCACTGGGTTGCGCATATGTTGCAGAAAGAAGGCTTATGTCTTGGCCTGTCTTCAGGGATTAATATCGCTGGAGCTGTGGCTTTGGGCAAAAAACTAGGCCCTGATGCGCGCATTGTGACCATCTTATGTGATACTGGTTTTCGGTATCTCTCTACCTTATACAATGCTGATTGGTTGCGCCAAAAAAACCTACCAGTTTTTCCATGGCTTGAACGTCAATAGAGTTGCTTATGGTCAAACTTTCTGAAAAAGTTCTTCCTATCACAAGCTCTGCTGAGCGGAATGATTATTGGCAGCGGCTTCAAATTGGCGGCGCAGGATTGTGCGGCATATTGGTCATTGCGGGTATTACGACATTGGTGTTGGGCAATGCCAGTGAGGAAGCTCCAGTAGATCCATTGCTTGCCGAGCAACAAGGTGCTGAACAGGAACCTTCAGCAACGGCAGAAGCACCCAGTGAGCCCCTGGTTGATATTGGGGTTGTTCCTGATATCAAGCCAGACCAGACATTGGGCGATCCCGAAAAAGCCGCATCCGATAATATTCCCGATCTGCCTACCGCAAAGGATAAAAATAGCCAAGGCGAAGCCGTAACGAGTAGGCAAAACAATGTGCCTTAAGAACGGCAAGTATGACGAAAAGTAAACCGTCCTTTTTCATGCTTCTTCTCTATTCTGTCATGATCGTGGGGGCAGCGGCGGTTTCATACTATATCTACACTGCCAAATCACCAGCAATTGATGCTGCGCCGAATCCTTCCATTAGCGGAGATACAGCTAATGTTGCGATAATGACGAGCTTGCCGTTATTTTCTCCCGAGACAGCAAATATCGCCGATGCCCTTGGCGCAACTGAAAAGCCTGATGCAGAGGCTCACCCCCTAGGTGTTTTTTGGTCAAACACACTTTCACCAGAGATTTATGACGATCTTACCGCAGCGCTTTCCTCTCAGCCAGATTTGCTCATATTGGCGCAATCAAGGCCATTTTCCCCTGAACAATTGGCGCAATTTGATGCATGGGTCAGAGGAGGAGGCAAGGCCTTGGTTTTTGCGGACCCTGCATTGTTCTGGCCCAGTATCTTCTCCGTTGGAGATGCTCGCCGTCCGGAGGGCGCTACATTATTGTCACCCCTATTTGCATATTGGGGGCTGGAACAGCAGATTGATGACGATCAACCAGAAGGCGCATGGTCATTAGCCGACCGATCAAATGCGATGATTGTTGTGCAATCTGGCCATTTTATAAAAAGTGGAAATAGCGAAGCGCAATGTACCCTGCGTTATGATGATGCCGTTGCAGCGTGCAATGTCGGCAAGGGCCGCGCCGTTTTGGTCAGCGATGCAGATATGCTGCAAGCAGAGTTTTACCCTGTAGATGGAGCTGAGGCTCATGCGCCCATATTGGGCAGCGGTAATTGGAACAGTGTCGCATCATTGTTGCAATTGACGGCAGGATAAAGGGCTAAAATCAGGTGCAATATTAGGCCGTAATACCCATAGGCAGCCATGTGCGACTCTGCCCATAATCAAATAGCCGCTCTCTTCAAGAGGACATGGATTTTGCATTATCAACAGCTTATCCACATGATATACACTTTTCAAAAATAGAACAAAAAATGAACTTTATAAAACTGTTGTAAAATTGCTTTTGAAAATATCATTACTTATTAGATGTTTAGATAATTTACTTATCAGTTGCCCGTGATTACCCCTTTAATCCCGTAAAAACCCCTGTTAGAAATCGACGATCGGGTTAGAGGCTAATCCATGTTTGTCTATTCGGACACCGCAATGCGCTGTGCACCGCGCATTGCAGAACATGAGAGCTTTGTTGTGGCCCGTCACAGCGCGGGGTAAGGTTTTTGGCGGAGCAGCCATCTTATAGATATCGGGGTATGGCCTATGTACAGCGCGGCGAGAAAGACCGCTTTGTGCTGCCGGCTAAGTTCCGCAAAGTGGTTGAGGAAAGCTCCGGCGCTCGCAAACTCCTCGTATCGCGCTTTTCCCAATTTGATTGTCTCGTCGGCTATGGTGAAAGCCGCCAGCTGCAAATCGATAGCGAACCATTGCGAAAACAGGAAAAGCTAGAGGGCTTGGACCCTGATTTCGATATAGAGTTGGAGGATTTGGGCGGTTCCGGCACGGTTGAAGAAATGAGCTTTGATGCCAGTGGGCGTTTTGTTTTTCCGCGGGCTGCGCGCTTGCTGGCGGAAATTGAAGATGAAGCCATGTTGATCGGTGCAGGTCCACAATTTCAGATTTGGAACCCAAATAAATTGCTCGCGCTCGATACCAATGTCCGTGCATTGCGTGATGCTCAGCGTATTTTGCCGGTCCTTCGTGAAGAAGCGGAGGGCAAGGCCTGATGGTAAAACCCTCTTTGGATAAGTCCGCACAATATGCGCAGCATGTGCCCGTAATGTTGTCTGAAGTGCTTGCGGCAATGGCTATAAAACAAGGTGAGCGGCATGTGGATGCGACCTTTGGCGCTGGCGGATACAGCCGCGCAATGCTGGAGGCCTGCGCAATTGTTCACGGTTTTGATCGTGATCCAGAAGCAAAAGGTCATGCTGAAGCTTTGCAATCGCAATTCCCTGAAAAACTGGTCTTTCACGCCGCGACATTTTCAAATCTGTCAGAACAATTGCGTGCTGCCAACATTGCGACTGTTGACGGCATAGTTTTTGATATTGGTGTGTCATCCATGCAGCTGGATCAACCCGAGCGAGGCTTCTCTTTCCGCGAAGATGGCCCGCTCGACATGCGGATGGCGCAAGATGGCGAAAGTGCCGCTGACTTTCTGAACAATGCTGATGAAAATGTTATTGCCGATATCTTGTTCACCTATGGCGAAGAACGCCAATCGCGGCGTATTGCCCGCGCTATAGTTGCCGCAAGGCCGCTTACCCGCACGCGTGAGCTGGTGCAGGTTATTCACAAGGTGCTGGGCTATCATTCTGGCATGAAGAAAGACCCTGCAACGCGCAGCTTTCAAGCCATTCGCATCCATGTGAATCAAGAGTTGGAAGAGCTACGCAAGGGCCTGCTGGCCGCCGAAGACATGCTTACCCCTGGCGGGCGACTTGTTGTTGTGAGCTTTCACAGCCTTGAAGATCGCGTGGTCAAACAGTTTTTGCGCAAGCGCTCTGGCAAAGTTGCTGGCGCAACGCGGCATATGCCTATTGCTCCTGTGGCAAGTAACGCGCCCAGCTTTTTGAAACCGGCCAAGGCTGTGCGGGCCAGCGAAGATGAGTGTCTTCGCAACCCGCGTGCACGCTCGGCCATATTGCGCAGCGCAATCCGCACTGACGCTCCTGCATGGAAGGAAGCGGCATGAGATTGGCATTTGGTAAGTTGAAAAATCTGGGCTGGATAGCACTGGTTTTGATCGTCGCTATTTCTCTCTATCCGCTGTCGCTCAGCGTTGCGACATTGCGCAGTGATTTGGCGCGTACTGAGAGCAAGATCGTACAAAGTAAGCGCCGTATCCGCTATTTGGAGACGGAATTTGCAACCCGGGCCAGCCTGAAGCAACTCGGTCTGTGGAACGAGCTGGACTATGGCTATAGCGCGCCAACAGCGGACCAATATCTGGGCAGTGAGCGTGCTTTGGCCAATCTGGGCAAAGGCCGCGACAGGCTGAACGATATTGTGCAGGTGGCCATGGTTGATGTTGGCAATGCTGCCGGCACGATTGGCTCACCTTTTGGGGATGGCATTCCTATTCCCAAAACCACAGAAGACGATGCGGCCAAAGACAATGCTGAACAAGATGAGGGTGCCGCTAAAGATGTCGCCATCGCAGTAGTTCCATCGCTGGATCAATCATTGCCGGAAGCATCGGGACAAATTGCTGATGAGCCAGCCTCTCGTCAGGCAGATGATAGTGAGAATATAGCGCCGCAGAAGCAAGATAGTGAGCCAGAGGTTGATATAGCGGGAGGCGTGCAACAATGATGGTCGTCGCCAAAGGGCAGGAGCGTGTCCGCCTTGCAACCTTCCAGTCGCAAGCATTGGTCGTTGCCAAAGTGCGTGCAATTGTTGTTCTGCTGCTATTCCTATTGGCGGTTGTGGCTATGATTTCGCGCCTTTTTTATATTGGCGCATTTGAAGAGCATAATGTCGCTAGCAATAATGGCACGCTCTACATTCCGCCGCGCGGGGATATTGTCGATCGCAATGGCGTGCCTTTGGCAAGAACTATTCAGGCTTTTGCAATCCGCGTTGTTCCAGAAAAGATCATTGGCGACAAAGCCGTATTGTCCGAACAGTTGGCAGAAATATTTCCAGACACGAGCGCACAAAAGTTTTTGCAAATTCTCAACCGCAATAAGCCGACCTATTTGCGCCGCCGCGTCGTTCCGGAAGTTGCCAATCGCGTGCATGCACTGGGTGAGGTCGGCTTCGACTTCCCATCAGAGAATGAACGCTTTTATCCGCAGCATAGCCTAGGCGCACATTTGCTGGGCTATGTGAATGCCGATGAAGAAGGCGCGATGGGTGTCGAGGGCGCGATGAACTCGCTTTTGAAACAAGAAGATATGCGCAGTCAGCCGCTGGAGCTTGCGATGGATGCGCGTGTTCAGGCCGCTCTGGAGCAGGAATTGGGCTCGCAAATGTTGCGGCTGGAGGCAAAGGGCGCGGCTGGAATCATTCTTGATGTCGATAGCGGCGAAGTTATCGCGCTGGCGTCTATGCCTGAATTTAACCCCAATAAAATTCAGAAAAGCGATATTCCACGTCAGCTCAATACCGTGACCAATAATGTTTATGAGCTAGGCTCAACTTTCAAACCATTGACTGTGGCTGCAGCGCTTGATGCAGGAACCGTTACCAATCTGGCAACCCGTTATGATGCGACCCAACCTATCCGTATAGCCGGTTTTGTGATTAAGGATGACCACCCACAAAACCGTTATTTGAATGTTCCTGAAACATTAGTGCACAGCTCCAATATTGTGACTGCCAGATTGGCGGATAATCTGGGTGCGGAACGCATGCAAAAACTGGTGCGCTCACTTGGTTTTGATGTGCCGCCCGAAATTGATCTTGATCAAAAGGCGCAACCTTTATGGCCTTCTAAATGGGGCCGGACCAACAATATGACCATTGCTTATGGTCATGGTATATCGGTGACGCCAATGCACTTGGCATCCGCTTATGCGGCTATGGTCAATGGCGGTATCTGGCGCCCCGCGAGCATCAAGAAACTGCGTGAAAGCGAAATCCCTGCTGGTCGCCGTGTTTTCAAAGCCTCAACCAGCGCAAGAATGCGCCAATTGCTACGCATGATTGTGGTGCATGGTACAGGGCGCAGCGCAGACGCGGACGGCTTTCGTATCGGCGGCAAAACCGGTTCGGCAGAAAAACCAGAAGATGGCGGATATAATAAAAAGTCACTCGTTTCTACTTTTGCTGCGGCCTTCCCGATGGATAACCCGCGTTATGTTGTCATCAGCATGATTGACGAACCGTCGGGCAATGCTGCCTCATCCTTTCAGAGAACAGCGGCCTATACTGCCGCACCTGTGATTAGAAACCTGGTGCCGCGCATCGGCCCGATGTTGGGTGTGATGCCGGATAAACGACGCGATGTTAATATCAGCGAGCTTACGCCTTTGCTGTGGAAAGCAGGGGGCTGATTATAGTGGATCTGGCTTCTCTTTTTCCCGATCACGGACTTTCGACCGGTGGCCAAAAGGTGACCGGTTTTGCCATTGATCACCGCAAAGTCGCACGCGGCAATGTGTTCGGTGCATTTGCTGGTGCCCGCTTCAATGGTGAGGACTTTATTCAGGATGCGCTGGCAGCGGGTGCTGCGGCTATTGTCGCACGGCCAGAAGCCAATGTTTCCGGCGGAACGCATATCGCTGATGTGCAGCCGCGCCGTATTTTTGCGCAGGCAGCGGCGCGTTTCTATCAGCCTATGCCGCAAATGACGGCCGCCGTAACTGGCACCAATGGCAAAACATCGACAGCAGAAATGACTCGCCAGCTTTGGCATATGGCAGGTCTGCAATCCGCTTCCATCGGCACATTGGGCATCACAACTTCGTTCGACCATGCTTATACAGGCCTTACCACGCCGGATATCGTTACCTTTTTGTCCAATATGGCGGGCATGGCAAAACAGGGCATCAGTCATGCAATTTTTGAGGCATCCAGCCACGGACTATCGCAATATCGCACTGAGGGACTGCCAGTGAATATTGCGGCCTTTACCAATTTTAGCCGCGACCATCTGGATTATCACGGCACTATGGAAGACTATTTCGCCGCGAAAATGCGCTTGTTTGATGAGGTGCTGTCCAGCAATGGTCACGCGGTCATATGGGCTGATGATGCGCATTCAAATGACGTGATAGAAAAGGCGAAAGCGCGCGGGACGCAGATAATGACTGTTGGCCAGCAAGGCGAGCATGTGAAATTGCTATCACGCACACCCACAGTATTGGGGCAGCAATTATCAGTGCAATATGCCGGCAAGGATTATGCGATCAACCTACCGCTTATCGGTGCGTATCAGGTCGCCAATGCACTGGTTTCAGCAGCTATCGCGATTGCCAGCGGTGTCGCAGCGGATAGTGTTTTTGATCTGGTCAAGCGCCTGCAACCCGTTCGCGGCCGTTTGGAACGTGCGGTTATCTGCGCTTCTGGAGCGCCAATATATGTCGATTATGCCCATACGCCGGATGCATTGGAAAGCGCAATCATTGCGCTGCGGCCCCATGTATCTGGCAAGCTGATAACAATATTTGGCGCAGGTGGGGACAGAGATAAAGGCAAGCGGCCTGAAATGGGCCGTGTGGCGAGCGAGAGCTCCGACATTGTGATCGTGACTGATGACAATCCGCGCGGTGAAGACCCTGGGGCTATCCGCCATGATATTATGCAGTCTGTACCAGATGCCGAGGAAATTGGCGATCGCCGTGCAGCAATTGCGTATGCCGTTTCTATTGCACAAAAGGGCGATATTATCTTGTTGGCTGGCAAAGGCCATGAGACGGGACAGATTATCGGCGCTGGTGCTGATGAGCGCGTTATTCCGTTTGATGATGTGCAGGTTGCTCGGGAGTGTGCGGCATGACGGATCAAGCGCAACAGCCGCTATGGACAGCACAGGCCATTGCGAAGGCCGTTAATGGCCAACTTCATGGCGATTTTACAGCCAATGGCGTGGCCTTTGACTCTCGTGAAGTCGGGCCGGGCGATCTGTTCGTCGCGATGCGCGGTGAGCAGGCTGATGGGCATGATTATATCACCAAGGCGTTCGCTAATGGTGCGGCAGGGGTTATTTGTGAACGTGCTTGCGAAGAAGGGCCGGCAATAGTCGTGTCTGACAGTGCAGCAGCGCTTGAAGCCTTGGGTGTCGCCGCACGTGCGCGCACGGATGCCGTCATCATCGGCGTCACTGGCTCGGCTGGAAAAACCGGCACAAAAGAAGCCCTGCATCAAGCACTGGAAAGACTGCCATCGCGCAGCGCCCACCGCTCGGTCAAGAGCTATAACAACCATGTCGGTGTGCCATTAAGCCTCTCGCGTATGCCGCAAGAGAGCGATTTTGCGGTTCTGGAAATGGGCATGAACCATAAGGGTGAACTGTCCGCACTGACGCAGATGGTAAGGCCGCATGTCGCAATCGTGACAACGGTTGCATCGGCGCATATCGAGTTTTTCAAAAATGAGGCCGCCATTGCAGAGGCCAAGGCAGAGATATTTGAAGGATTGGAAGCCGGCGGAACTGCGATCATCCCTTATGATAATCCGCATTACGGCATTTTGTACAAAAAGGCGGAAGATTGCGCCAGCAACATCATTACTTTTGGCACGTCGCCAGAGGCGGATTGCCATGTGGTTGATCAGCTTCCGGCTATGGAAGGCGGCACTTTGGTGACTGCTATGCTCAATGGTCAATTGCTGGTGTATCGCATTGCACAGCCCGGCCCGCATTGGGTGATGAACTCTCTGGCGATATTGGCAGGCGTTCAAGCTGTAGGCGGTGATCTGGGCGTTGCTGGATTGGCGTTGGCAGAGGTGGAAGGTCTTGCAGGCCGCGGAGCAAGGCACAGTCTGACCGTCGCTGACGGCAGTATATTGGTCATCGATGAAAGCTATAATGCCAATCCTGCCTCTATGGCTGTTACTCTGGGGGATTTGGGGCAAACATCGGCGCAGCGGCGGGTTGCCATATTGGGCGCGATGAAGGAATTGGGCGCGCAATCAGACGATTTACACGCTGGTCTATCTGCACCAATTATTGCTGCTCAGATCGATCAATGCATATTGGTTGGTGAAGAGATGCAAATTCTTTCGGAAAAGCTTGCCAATATGCTTGAGTATAAGGGGCAAGTCGCGCATGTGGCGGATTCATCACAGGCTCTTGATCAGCTGCGCACAACGCTTAACGCAGGCGATGTCATTTTGGTCAAAGGGTCTAATTCTCTGGGTTTGGGATCGGTGGTTAAGGCTCTGACTGATGAGCTGCCTGCCGATGGGGACGCATAATGTTGTATCTTTTGGCAGAATGGATGGAATTTGAAGGCATCTTCAATATCATCCGCTATTTGAGTTTCCGTTCAGGAGCGGCGGTCATCACTGCCCTATTCATTGGCATGCTGATCGGTCCGCGCTTTATTGATATGTTGCGTGTTCGCCAGGGTAAGGGGCAGCCCATTCGTGAAGATGGCCCGCAAACCCATTTGGCCAAGCGCGGTACGCCTACAATGGGCGGCTTGATGATCCTAATCTCATTGACGTCGTCATTGTTGATTTGGATGGACTTTCGCAACCTGTTTGTCTGGGCTTGCCTGTTCGTGACATTGGGCTTTGGCGCTATTGGTTTTCTGGATGATTATGACAAGGTGCGTTCGGGCAGCCATAAAGGTGTGTCTGGCCGCATTCGCCTGTTGCTTGAATTCATTATTGCAGGCTTCGCCGCATGGTTGATCCTCAGCAAAACAGGCACATTGCTGTATGTGCCGTTTTTCAACAATCTGGCTTTTGATCTCGGTCTGTTATATTTTGCTTTTGCAGCCTTTGTCATGGTGGGAGCAGGCAATGCCGTGAACCTGACTGATGGCCTAGATGGTCTGGCAACCATGCCGGTGGTGATCGCCAGCGTGACATTTTTGATCATTGTCTATCTGGTCGGCAATACGGTTTTTTCCGGCTATCTAGGCATCCCTTATGTGGAAGGCGTTGGCGAACTGGCCATATTTTGTGGGGCGATTATTGGCGGTTGCCTTGCCTTTTTATGGTTCAATGCGCCGCCTGCCGCTGTTTTTATGGGCGATACAGGCTCTCTGGCTCTTGGCGGGGCACTGGGTGCCATTGCGGTATCTGCTCACCATGAGATTGTTCTCGCCATTGTCGGCGGATTGTTTGTTCTGGAAGCATTGTCGGTCATCATACAGGTTGCGGTATATAAACGCACGGGCCGCCGCGTTTTCCTGATGGCACCTATTCACCACCATTTTGAACAAAAAGGCTGGGCTGAATCCACTGTGGTTATCCGTTTCTGGATTATCTCGCTGATATTGGCCTTGGCAGGATTGGCAACGCTCAAACTCAGATGATTACCAGCACCGCCTTTGCCGATAAGAAATTTGCCGTATTGGGGCTGGCGCGCTCAGGCATGGCTGTGGTTGAGGCCTTGCTAGCATCCGGAGCGCATGTTCTGGCATGGGACACACGTCAGGATGCGCGTGAAGCAGTGCCGGCAGGAACTGTTATTGGCGATATATTACAGGCGGATCTGACCGGCTATGCGGCCATCATTGTATCGCCAGGTGTGCCTATTAACCGCCATCCAGTGCGCGATATCGCCGCCAAATATGATGTTCCACTTATCGGTGATATCGAACTTTTTGCTATGGCACGACCAAATCTGCCTGACCATAAAGTTGTCGGCATCACTGGCACCAATGGTAAGTCGACAACCACGGCTTTGGTACATCACATTTTGCAAGGCGTTGGTGTTAACAGTCTGATGGGGGGCAATATTGGCCTGCCTATCATGGGGCAAACGCCTTTGGAGCCTAATGATAAAGGCCCTGCGGTTTATGTCCTGGAACTCTCCAGTTATCAGATAGACCTGACCCACAGTCTTGATTGTGACATTGCGGCCTTACTCAATATCACGCCGGACCATCTTGAACGTTATAATGATGATTTTGCGCAATATGTCGCGTCGAAAGAGCGGATTTTCGATATGCAGAGCGCTGGCGTCTCTGTGTTCGGGGGTAGTGATTACGAAGCGGGCAGAGTTGCCAGCAAGTTGCGTGCAATAAGCTATAATGAAGGCCATGGTTCAGGCAATGTACAATGCGGTTCAGCAACTTGGCTAAAGCAGGATGAATGGCCCAATCTGCAAGGCCCGCATAATTTAGAAAATGCCGAAGTTGCTGCGACCATATGTTATAAACTTGGCCTTTCACGCATACAGATTGCCTCCGGATTGCGTTCTTTCTCTGGTCTATCACACCGTATGGAAGTGGTGACGCAGCATAATGGCGTCACATTTGTGAACGATAGCAAGGCAACCAATCCTGCCTCTACGGCACCGGCTTTGGCGGCATATAAAAACATCCATTGGATTGTTGGTGGATTGCCAAAGACTGATAATTTGGACGAATGCACGCCGCATTATGGCAACGTTAAAAAGGCATATCTTATTGGTGAGGCGGCACCCGCATTTGATAAGCTGATTGGACCGCACTTGCCGGTGGAGCATAATGAGATGCTATGCAGCGCGATAATGGCGGCTTTTGAAAATGCTGTGACGGGGGATGTCATCTTGCTGTCCCCGGCATGCGCGTCCTTTGATCAATTTCGTGACTTCGAAGCGCGGGGTGATGCGTTCAAGGCCGTGGTCAATAAAATTGTGTGCGAGCAGGGTGTTCGGGAGGTCCAGCTATGAACGATAACGCTGTAAAGCGCCCATCGATTGTTTTTAGTGAGGGCATTTCACGCCGCTTTTCCAACAGATTGGGCCGGTCTGACCGCTCGCAATTGGCCATATGGTTTTGGGAAATTGACCGTATTGCCTTATCGATAATGTTGATCTTGATGGCGATTGGTTTGATTGCAATTGCCGCTGCATCTCCCGCCACTGCTGAGCGTCTTTCAACTGATCGCGTGACGTTAGACCCGTTATATTTCTTCTACCGCCAATTGCGTTGGCTGGCCGCGGGCATACCCGTTATGATCGTGGTGTCTATGTTGCCCAAAAAAGAGGCACGTAGGCTGGCGATCTTGGCGATGATAGGTTTTGGTATATTGCTAATGCTGGTGCCAATATTAGGCGAGTCCAAAAATGGTGCGCAGCGTTGGATTGGCTATGGTCTAACCATTCAGCCGTCAGAGTTTCTAAAGCCTGCTTTTGCGGTCACTGTTGCGTGGATATTGTCGCTGAAAGTGCGTGACCCGTCGCTGCCTGTCACATTGTTCAGCGGCTTTTTGTTCGCATCCGTGGCTTGCCTGCTGATGATGCAGCCTAATCTGGGCGCGACTATCGTCTTTTTCGGCATCTGGTTTGTGCTGGTCCTGCTGGCCGGGCTTTCTGCACAAATTATTGCTCTGACCATGGCTGGCGGTGTTGGCGGATTGCTGGGCGCCTATTTTCTTTACCCAACTGCCACTGCACGGATTAACAGCTGGCTATTTGGCGGCGACAGTTTTGATCAGGTGTCTTTGGCGCACAAAACGCTTACCAATGGCGGTTTCATAGGTGCAGGACCAGGTCTTGGTACCGCGAAGTTTCGGCTGCCTGAGGCGCATACTGATTATATCTTTTCGGTCGTTGGAGAAGAATTTGGCCTGTTTGCCTGTGCTGCAATCGCGATAATCTATTTGATTTTGATTGGTCGTGTGCTGATGCGCCTACAGGAAGAAAACGACCTTTTCACCTCACTTGCAGTAACTGGACTGGTTGCGCAAATTGGTGGACAGGCGATGATCAATATGGCGGTGAACCTCCAGCTGTTTCCGTCCAAAGGCATGACTTTGCCATTTGTCAGCTATGGTGGCTCATCCATGATTGCGCTGTGCTTTGCCGCTGGTTTGCTGCTGGCCTTTAGTCGCCGCAACCCATATCTTGACCGCTCACTGACCAATAGGGATAGCCAAGGTTTGGAGTGGCACACAGGATGACCAATATCACGCGCCATTATGTGCTCGCTGCCGGAGGAACTGGCGGCCATATGATACCGGCCTATTCGCTGGGCAAGGAGCTTATGCGCCGCGGTCACCGCGTTGCACTGCTAACCGATGAGCGCGGCGCAAAAATACCCGGTGCTTTTGAGGAAGCACAGATCCATATTCTGCCGACAGGCCGATTGAGTGGTAACCCGATTGCGCGGCTAAAAGGCCTGAAAAGCATTTGGACAGCGCGCAAAATGGCAAAGCAGTTGTTCACGACTTTTGAACCGACAGCCGTAGTCGGCTTTGGTGGCTATCCGGCTTTGCCGACCTTGCTGGCCGCACATTCCATGAAAGTGCCGACGCTGGTGCATGAGCAAAATTCGGTTTTTGGCAGAGTGAACCGTCTGATGGCACGCCGTGTCAGTGCGATTGCGACAGCTTATAAAAAAATCGAAGGGCTGGACCCGAAATATAAAGACAAAACCCATCTGGTCGGCAATCCTGTGCGTGATGAGATATTGGAGCTGAGAACCAAAGATTATCCGCCTTTTCTAACCGATGGATTGTTTCGTGTTCTGGTGACAGGCGGCAGTCAAGGTGCCCGCATATTGTCTGAGGTGGTGCCTGACGGTCTGGCCATGTTGCCTGCCTATTTGCGCCACCGGCTGCAAGTGACGCAGCAATGCCGCGAAGAAGATATTGATTATGTCCGTGCACGCTATGCCGAGCATAATATCCCTGCGGAGCTGGCAACCTATATTGACGATTTGCCCGACCGTCTTGGTTGGTCGCATCTGTTTATCGGGCGATCAGGCGCATCAACAATTGCAGAGCTGACAGTTGTGGGCCGACCCGCGATTTTGATCCCGCTGCCCTTCGCCACTGATGATCATCAGACCATCAATGCACGCGAGATGGTAAAAGCAGGGGGTGCGCGGACCATCGTGCAACCAAAAATCACGGTGACGCAGCAAACTGATCTGGAAGGCAAAGCGTCAAGAGATCATGCCAAAGCCTTGAGCGAAATGGCTAAGCAATTGGCAAAACAGGTCAGGCAGATTGCCAAAGACCCTGCGGCACTCAACAATGCGGCTTTGGCTGCGCACAAATGCGGCTATCCTAATGCGACGAGTGATTTGGCAGACTTGGTAGAGAATATCGGTCCTAGTGGAATTTCTGACGCTATCCGTATGGCGCCGGCGAAGCAGCAAGGCGCAAGTGTGAAACCTGCATTGGCCAAAACGCAGGAAAAGGAGCGCAATCACTAATGCGTGGTGTTGGAACGGATATTGGAATTATCCACTTTGTCGGCATTGGCGGTATCGGCATGTCCGGTATTGCCGAGGTAATGCACAATCTGGGTTATCAGGTGCAGGGTAGCGATCTGTCCGATGGGCCAGTCGTTCAAAGACTTAAGTCCAAAGGCATTGCGATCTTCCAAGACCATAGCCCGGAAAATGTTGCTGAAGCTGCGGTGCTAGTGACCTCTACAGCGATCAGACGGACAAACCCTGAAGTGGCTTATGCCTTGCAGAACCGCATTCCGGTTGTGCGCCGGGCAGAGATGCTGGCCGAGTTGATGCGCCTGAAATCGACAGTGGCCATTGCTGGCACGCATGGCAAGACCACCACCACATCAATGGTTGCGGCGATGCTGGATGCAGGCGGTATTGACCCCACGGTTATCAATGGCGGCATCATCAATAATTATGGCTCTAATGCGCGGCTGGGCACCAGCGAATGGATGGTTGTTGAAGCTGATGAGAGCGATGGCAGCTTTTTGCGGTTAGATGGCACTTTGGCGGTCGTCACCAATATCGACCCTGAGCATTTGGACCATTATGGCAGTTTTGAAAAAGTCAAAAATGCCTTTGTCGAATTTATTGAGAATGTGCCTTTTTACGGGGCTGCCATGATGTGCCTCGATCATCCTGAAGTGCAGGCATTGTTGCCGCGTATCAAGGACCGCAGGATCGTTACCTATGGATTTAGTGCGCAAGCGGATGTGCGCGGTCACAATGTTACGCCAATGCCGGGCGGCAATGTTTTCGACGTTGCAGTGCGCGACCGCGATGGTGATGTCCGCCAGATAGAGGGCATAGAATTGCCGATGCCGGGCAAACATAATGTCCAAAATGCGCTGGCTGCTGTGGCTGTTGGTCTGCAAATGGGCCTTAGCGATACGCAGGTGCAATCGGGCTTTGCCAAATTTGGCGGCGTGAAGCGGCGCTTCACCAAAGTTGGCGCGGTAAATATATCTGATAGCGAAGTGCCGGTGATTGATGATTATGGCCATCACCCAGTGGAAATTCGCGCAGTATTGGCCGCCGCTCGGGAGGGCGTGGACGGCCGGATTTTCGCCGTCATGCAGCCGCACCGCTATACGCGCCTCAATGAGCTTATGGACGATTTCCAGCAGGCATTTAATGATGCTGATAGCGTGTATATCACGCCGGTTTTTGCCGCAGGGGAAGATCCGATAGACGGCATAGACAGCTTGGCGCTGGTCAATGGTCTGCGTCAGCGTGGTCACCGTGAAGCCAATGTGGTCGGCAATATCAATGATTTGGCGACAGTGCTTGCCGGACAAATTCAAGCAGGAGATATGATTGTCTGCCTTGGTGCAGGTGACATCACCAAATGGGCGGCGGGCTTGGCCGATGCTGTTCAGGAAGTGATGAAATGATGGCCGCGCTTACCCTTCCTGTTGTAAGAGGCAAGCTAAAGCAAAATGCGCCTTTGGCCCCGCTTGTGTGGTTCAAGTCTGGTGGGCCGGCTGACCTGTTGTTTGAACCAGCGGATATTGCCGATTTGCAGGATTTTTTGCGTCAGATAGATGCGGATATGCCGGTTTGGCCATTGGGGCTTGGCTCTAACCTGATTGTGCGTGATGGCGGTGTGCGCGGTGTGACCGTGCGGCTGGGCAAGGCCTTTGCCACTGTAACGCAGGACGATGACGGCCATATGGTGTGCGGCGGCGGAGCCTCGGGCATATTGGTGTCCTCAAAAGCGCGTGATGCACATCAGGCCGGTTTAGAATTTTTGCGCGGTATTCCGGGCACTGTTGGTGGTTTTGTGCGCATGAATGGCGGCGCCTATGGCCGTGAGGTGGCTGACATATTGGTCTCTTGCGATGTCGTGCTGCGCGATGGCGCGCTGGTCACATTGCCGGTTGACGCGTTAAACTATAGCTATCGCCACAGCGCCTTGCCAGACGGGGCAATTGTTGTCAGCGCGCGCTTTCACGGTACGCTAGGCGATAAAGAGGCAATACAGGCAGAGATGGACCGTATCGCCGATGCGCGTGAATCCTCACAACCTTTGCGCAGCAAAACCGGTGGATCGACTTTCAAAAACCCTGATGGACATAAGGCATGGGCGCTGGTCGACGCGGCTGGTTGTCGCGGTTTCCAGATTGGCGGCGCACAAGTGAGTGAGAAACATACAAATTTCATGATCAATACTGGCGATGCTAGCAGCGCCGATATTGAGGCACTGGGCGAAGAAGTGCGCAAGCGGGTAAAGGCACAATCGGGCGTTGAACTGCAATGGGAAATTCAACGCGTGGGAGAAGCAGCATGACCCTTGCCAAACTTCATATTGCGGTCTTGATGGGCGGCTGGTCGGCGGAACGCGACGTGTCTTTGATGAGCGGCGAGGGCATTGCCAAAGCGCTTGAAAGCCGCGGGCATAAGGTCAGCCGGATTGATATGGACCGTAATGTGGCGGCTGTTCTGACCGAATTACGCCCTGATATTGTATTTAACGCACTGCACGGGACACCGGGTGAAGATGGCCGCGTTCAGGGCATGCTTGATCTGATGCAAATCCCTTACACGCATAGCGGCATGGCGACATCGGTTATTGCGATTGATAAAGAGCTGACCAAAAACGCGCTGGTTCCGCACGGTATCCCAATGCCAAAGGGCCAGATTGTGCGCAGTGAAACCCTTTACGCATCTGACCCGATGCCGCGCCCTTATGTGCTGAAACCCGTCAATGAAGGGTCTTCCGTTGGTGTGGCCATCGTCCATGATGACAGCAATTATGGCAACCCGATTGCACGTGACGCCGTGGGGCCTTGGCAGGAATTTGATGAATTGCTGGCCGAACCCTTTATCAAAGGCCGCGAGCTGACCACAGCGGTTATCGGCGATCAGGCACTGACCGTTACCGAATTGCGCGCAAAGTCAGGCTTTTACGATTATGAAGCCAAATATACGGATGGCCTTACAGAGCATATCTGCCCTGCCGATATTCCGCAGGATGTGCATGATCTGTGCATGAAATATGCGCTTGAGGCGCATAGGTTGCTTGGTTGTAAGGGTGTGTCACGCACGGATTTCCGATGGGATGACAGCATGGGAACAGACGGGCTGTTCGCACTGGAAACCAACACGCAGCCGGGCATGACACCGCTCAGCCTTGTTCCTGAACAGGCGGCGGCAACCGGTATGGATTATGCAACATTGGTCGAGAAAATAGTGGAGGCGGCATTATGAGTAGCACCAAGATAAAACGCGGCAAGCAAGCATCTCCGCGCCGTAAGCCCAGCAAGCGGCGGACGATCAAGAAGACAAGTATTTTTGATCGTATGCTGGCGGTTCTGCCCTTCACGCAGGAGCAGATAAGGCGGGCCATGACGATCGCCATTCTGGGTGTAGTCGGGCTGGGTGTCTATAGCGTAGCCTCAATCACTGGTATGACTGACAAAGCCTATGCGAAATATGCTGAAACCGCTGCTAATGCCGGGTTTGAAGTACGGCAGATAGAGGTGCGCGGCCTTGAGAATGTCAATGAGCTGAAAGTATATGAAATCGTGCTGGCAGAGAAAGACCGCTCTATGCCGCTGGTTGACCTTAAAGCTCTGCGCAATGAATTGGTGCAATTTGGCTGGATTGCCGACGCCAGAATTTCGCGGCAACTGCCCGACCGTTTGATCGTCGATATTGTTGAACATAACCCCCATGCTTTGTGGCAAAATGGCGATACGCTGGCGTTGATCGATAAAGAAGGTCGCGTGCTCGAAAAACTGTCCAAGGGGCATAGTTTTGATCTTCCGCTTATTCGCGGGGAATATGCCAATGAAAATATTGCTGCGCTAGACGCGATTATGGGGGAGGCACCTGCACTCACTGCCTTGGTTGAAGAGGCGGAATGGGTTGGTCGCCGCCGATGGGATGTAACATTTGATAGCGGCGAGAAACTTGCCTTGCCGGAAGGTGCGGATGCTGCAAAGGCAGCTTATGTGAATTTTGCGCGGATGGAAGGCGTTAATCGCTTGCTGGGCAAAGGGGTCACATTCTTTGATCTTCGCGACCCTGAAAAGGCATATTTTCGTCTGCCGCGCGCTCAACAAGATAATGATAAAGATAGTGCGGGCGATACTGCACAGTCCGAGAAAGAGGGGGCACAATGACTGCATCAACCATCAGCAAAGTTTATACAGCGCTTGATATTGGTTCTTCAAAAGTAAGTGCGCTGATTGCTGGGCGGACCGAAGAGGGTAATTTGCTGGCGCTCGGTACGGGTCAACATGTCAGTTCCGGCGTTAAAAAGGGTCATGTTATTGATAAAAACCGGACCGAACATGCAGTACGTAGCGCTATTGAGCAAGCGGAGAGAATGGCCGGTGTAAGCATCGACCAAGTCTGGGTCGGCTGCACCGCTGGCGGGTTGTCCAGCCATATTACCTCGGTCGAGACGGAGTTAAACGGCGGACGGATTGAGCAGGATGATGTTGATTATCTGCTGAGCCATGGCCGCGATGCCATTGACCCTGATGGCCGCCTGGTTTTGCACGCAGAACCTGCGCTCTACACGCTTGATGGACAGGCCGGTGTCAAGCACCCGCTGGGCCTTCATGCTGACCGTTTGGGGGTTGATATTCATGTCGTGCTTGCTGATGGCGCACCGGTTCGCAACATCGATCAATGCGTAAGAGCGGCACATCTTGATGTGCGCTCCGTGGTCGCGGCACCCATTGCAACAGGCCTTGCTTGCTTGAATGAAGAAGAACGCGAACTGGGCGTAGCATTGGTCGAGATGGGGGCGATGGTCACCAATATCTCGCTTTACATGCACGGCATGTTGGTCGGTCTCCACAGCATCCAATTTGGCGCGTCTGATATTACCGATGCCATTGCATCATCTTTCGGCATCCGCTGGCATGAAGCTGAACGATTGAAATGCTTTTATGGTTCGGCAATATCCAGCCCTGCCGATCACCGCGAGATGATACCAGTGCGCCGCAATGGAGATAGCGACCCGAATATCACGCAAAATGAGGCTGATGAGCGTATAGCGCGTGCTGATCTGGTCAGCGTGATTGTTCAGCAAATGGATTATCTGCTGGGAGAGGTGTCTCGTTCGCTCAAACAACTCGGCTTTACAGGGCCGCGCGGCAAGATGGTTGTGCTTGCAGGCGGCGGCGCTGAATTAAAAGGCGTGGCGGATTATGCGCAAAGCGTGTTTGGTCAGTCAGTACGTATTGGCCGCCCTAAGCGTTTGGAAGGATTGCCGGAAGCGCATAGTGGGCCAGCCTTTGCAACATTGGCCGGCCTAGTGCGATATGCCGATAGCGACCCGAAAGATATACGCCAATTGGCGCTTAATAAGCAGACTGTTCATAGCTATTCAGGTTCTGCAATAATCAAGCGGTTATGGCGTGCTATGCGGGAAAATTATTGACGATAAGGCCAGACTAAACAATGACCATCATAAGCGGCGATAAATATGGTAAATATGTTGCTAACAGCAAAACATAAAAATTCGCTCTAAAAGGTGAAAATTTTTGCGCACAGTGTATTAGTAATTTTGAATACTGTGCAAAAGGCAAGTGAGGAGTACAGGATATGAGTATCGATATTGGACCACCGGCCAGTGATGAACTGCGGCCGCGTATTGCCGTTATCGGTGTAGGTGGCGCTGGCGGTAATGCCGTTGCCAACATGATTAATGCAAATGTTGAAGGTGTAGATTTCATTATCGCGAACACCGATGCGCAGGCACTGAACAGTTCTGCGGCGGATCAGCGCATTCAGCTTGGCCCTGAAATTACACAGGGCCTTGGTGCTGGTTCACGCCCTGAAGTTGGCCGTGCCGCGGCTGAAGAAACCATCAGCGAAGTTGAGAAAGTCCTCGAAGGCGCGCATATGTGTTTCATTGCAGCTGGCATGGGCGGCGGAACAGGCACTGGTGCAGCCCCGGTAATAGCCAAGATCGCCAGAGATAAAGGCATATTGACGGTTGGTGTTGTTACCAAGCCATTCACCTTTGAAGGCACACGCCGGATGCGTGCGGCAGAGGCTGGCATTGATGAATTGCAGGATAATGTCGATACATTGATCGTCATCCCGAACCAGAATTTGTTCCTGATCGCTAATGCCGACACCACATTCAAAGAAGCATTCACGCTTGCTGATGAAGTGTTGCAACAGGGCGTGCGTTCAATAACCGATCTTATGGTGATGCCAGGTCTTATCAATCTGGATTTTGCTGATGTTCGTTCGGTTATGCATGAAATGGGCAAAGCCATGATGGGCACAGGCGAGGCGGGCGGTGACAATCGTGCGCTTGAAGCTGCGGAAAAGGCCATTGCCAATCCACTGTTGGATGGTGTTTCCATGCAAGGTGCGAAGGGCGTGATTATTTCCATCACTGGCGGTGAGGATATGCGCCTGATGGAAGTTGATGAAGCAGCCAATCACATTCGTGAGCTGGTTGACCCTGATGCTAATATCATTTGGGGCTCAGCCTTTAACAATGACCTTGATGGCAAGATCCGTGTTTCCGTAGTGGCGACCGGTATTGATGCGGATGGTTCTGCGCAAAGCGATAATAGCCGCGCTTTCTATTCTTTTTCTAACAAGGGCAAGGCTGGACAAAACCCGGCCGCTGTTCAGACAACGGCTGCGCCGGTCGCAGCGAAGCAGGAAGAGCCAGAGCCAGAGCCAGTCGTTGAAACTGCGGCACCCATGGAAGAGGCTGTTGTAGAAGAGACAGTACAGGATGACATCCCTGCTGAAATCAATGCGTTGATGGGTGATCAAGCGGATGGTGAAGATGACGCTGATGTTATGGATTTGTCTGAACCGCTTGATGATGCTGATGAACTGACATTGGATGAAGGTGCTGAAGACGGTGCCGATAGCGCATCAATCGCGCCAGGCAATGCGACTGATGGCGCAGCAGATGGCAAGGGCGGAGCACCGCGTATAGCCTCTGGTGGCGGTACATTGTTTGAACGCATGGCCAATTTGTCGCGCAGCGAAAATGCTGCGGCAGATGGCGATGACAGCGATGGTGATGATGAAGGCGGTGGTCTTAACATTCCACGTTTTCTAAATCGTCAAAACAACCAATAGCTATTTCTCCGGGTGATTGCGATCACTCGGAGCAGCTTTGCCGCACCATATACTCGCTGCACCCCATGCAGCTTTTATATTCGGTGTTTATTGAATAGCGTGCTAATATTAAGAGCCATTATGCGAACTGCACGTTTCACACTTCTTCAAAAGCCCCTTTTTTGGGGAGCATTGACTGCATTGCTTCTGACGCCCGGAGCAGTGCTGGCGCAACCTGATCAAAGCGCGGGTGCCAACGCGCGCTCAGCACAGGCGCCGCACGGCGCACAAAAGCTGCAAAGCGCGCTAAAACGGCTGGCCAGTAACTCAAAAGATCTTTCCGCACTTATTGATGCTGGTAATGCAGCCATGCAAATGGGTGACCCCGTGGCTTCGCTCGGCTTTTTCGCCAGGGCAGACATCATTGCGCCGCGTAACCCATTGGTAAAGGCAGGTTTGGGCTCGGCATTGCTTGGCAATGAAAACCCTTATGAAGCTTTGCTTATGTTCAATCAGGCTATTGAATTGGGCGCAAGCAGAGAGAAAATAGCGCTGGACCGCGGCCTTGCTTACGACCTTGTGGGCAAGCAGGATTTTGCTCAGGACGATTATCGCTTCCTATTATCGCGCAATGGCAATAATCCGGAAGCAATACGGCGATTTGCCCTCTCGCTGGGTATAGCAGGCAAAAAGACAGAGGCAGAATCTCTCCTGACGTCTTTGCTTTATGCGAATGACCGTGCTGCGTGGCGGATACGCGCCTTTGTGCTGGCCATTAACGAGGATATTGATGGGGCCTTGGCAATAACCCGTGGTTCCCTGCAACCGCGAACGGCCCGCGCGATTGAACCGTTTTTCCGCTACATGCCGAAGCTGACGCCAAGTCAGCAAGCCGCCGCTGCGCATTTTGGGCACTTTCCGCAAGAGGCAAATATTGGCCGCGACAATCCTCGTAACGGGGACTATGCCGCGCTCGATCCATCGCGCACTCCTGATCGTATTCTGGGCACTCGTGCCGATGCGGGGCTTATTCCTGCCGGTGAACCATTGGGTGGTAATGCCAGCGAAGCGCGTGCTGCCAAACCAAAACCAAGCCGCAAGCCGCGGCGTCGCCCCGGGCGCAAAATTAGCGATCCAGACAAAATCAACGCAATAGTGAATGCGGAAGAACCGCCAAAACCTGCTCCAGAAACTGCTGGGCCGGCTTTCGCCAGCTTGGCTGATGAGCCTGCAACGTCTTTTGACCTTGCTGATGCAGGTACGGGAGCGGATAATAGTGCTAACAGCAGTAGCGGCGCATCGGACAATTCTCAGCCTGCCATTGCTGCCACCTCACAAGATACAGTTATTGCGAAAGCAGTAACGCCACAGCCTGCGCCTGTACAAGTGGTTAGCGCATCTTCAGCTGTTGCAGCCTCGGCACCAAATCCAGCACCAGCTTCAGAATCGACTAGTGCACCACGCAAGCCAGCTTTTGCTGAACTGATGCGGTCTATTGCTGTGCCTGAAAAAGAAATCACTCCTGATGATCAGGCAGTGGACATTACGGCGATTACTCCTGCCAAGGCAAAACCGAAGCCGAAGCCGAAACCTAAAGAGCCACCAAAGCCAGAGCATCCGAGCCGTATCTGGGTTCAGGTGGCTGGTGGAGCAGATACAAATGCGTTGAAATTTGAGTGGCGACGCTTGGTCAAAAAAGCACCAGATAGTTTCAAAGACCTGACAGGGTGGACAACTCCGCTCAACAAAACAAACCGTGTCCTTGCAGGGCCTTTTGACAGCAAAAAAGCGGCGCAAGATTTCGTCAACAGATTGGCGAAAAATGATATTTCAGCCTTCACTTTTACCAGCGCAGAAGGCCAAGTGATAAACAAGCTGAATTGATATGCACATGTTGATATGCAGTTCTAGTGATTAGCTTCCTGGAATATTGAGCGTTTTCGCTGCATCTTCGACTGTTGTTAAACTTGCGGCGTCATTGCGAAATGCTGTTCGTGCGTCTCTTAAAGCATTTTGCGCCTTGCCGGTTTCTCCCAATTGTGTCCAGCTGCGCATTAACATCACCCATTTGTCGGGGTCAGCAGGGTTTTTCTCCAGTTTTGCAGCTAATCCTTCCACCATGCCGCGGATCATCTCTTCTTGTTGGCCTTGCGGCAGTGCAGCAGCGGCCTGCATTTGGTCACGGCTTGGTCCGGGAATCGCAGCGGTTGCCAAGGCCTCACCCTCGCTTGGTAGCGCACCAGCTGGCGGTGCAAATTTGGCAGAAGCGAGCCTTGTCTCTACATCAATATTGCGTTCTTTGCCGACATTGCGGATCACATTGCGGACATCTTCCGCCCATGGTGCGTCCGCCGGCGTATCGGCGAGCAGTGCAAACCAGTCATTTATCGCCTCCTGATGCTGGCCATCCATATCTTTTGCGGCTGCGCTAAAATATCGTGCGCGCGGGTCTTTGGCATCGAGCGCCAGTGCCTTGGCAAAGGCTTGCCGAGCATCTGCGGGAATGTCGCCTTCTTCACTGGCCAGAACTAGTGCTTCACCTAGCATGGAGTGATATTCAGCATTTTTGGGGTCGAGAGAGGTCGCGCGCCGCATCGCCATGGCCGCTTCCCCAAAACGGGATGTTTCGAAATAAGACCAGCCCAGCATCTGCCACCCATTGGCATCATCCGGGTCTTGCTCCAGCTTCTCTTCGAGCTGGGCAATGACCTGCGTGACAGTGGGTGCTTCTTGACCGGCAATGGCTGCTGATGGCGATGCGCTGTTAATATTGGATGATGTATCATCGGCGCGCGTTACGCTGATACCGACGGCAACCAGAGCGACCAAACCTGCTCCTGCAAGTATCCATTTTGGCAGATTGCTCTGTCCATCTGGCGTCTTTGTTTTGGCACCAGATTGCGAATCCGTTGTTTCCGTCACCCCATCCTCCATCTGTATATCTCTCTATCTTGCAGCGATTTTGGGCAAGTTCATAGTCTATTGAAACAAAATTTTGAAATTGCAGTGGCATTGATCACAATCTTTGCTAAACATTGTGCGAGGGTTCGCAAAGATTGAGACGATATACGCTGTCGTTGCGCAAAGTGTTGCGCGAGCAGTTCGCAAAGCTGCGCCAATGGGGAATATTGGCCATGTGATGCCAACAGCTTTCCGTTTAACGGAGCGCCGCGCATTTTGGGGGAAGCGAACCGGTGAGTGAAGTATTTCGCGTTGCCATTATAGGATCTGGACCTGCAGGCATGAGTGCCGCTGGCCGAGCAGCACAGCTAGGGCTGAGCCACGTCTTGCTGGAAAAGACGGACCATCTTTCCGATACGATTTACAAATATCAAAAAGGCAAGCATGTGATGGCCACTCCATCGCAACTGGTTTTGCGTTCTGATATGGATTTTGATGCCGGTAAGCGGGAGAATATTCTCGATACTTGGAACAGCCAGACCGAAGGTCATGGCGTTAATGTCAAATATATGGCCGAGGTAAAGGCGATACGTGGCACTGGTCCAGCGATAGAGGGCAGTGTCCACACCATTGTCATTCGCAAGCGTGATGGCAGCAAAGAAGAGAAACATATTCAGCGCTATGCGCCGCCTTATGAGATTAGCCTGACCAATGGTGAAACTGTGATGGCAGAAAATGTCATCATGGCCATCGGCACACAGGGCAACCCGAACCGTATGCGGTGTGAGGGTGCTGATTTACCGCATGTCGTCTATCAGCTCGATGACCCGACAGAGCATATTGATAAACATGTCGTGGTTGTCGGTACGGGTGATGCAGGAATTGAGAATGCGCGCGGTCTGGCTGAAGATGCGGCGCAGGGCAATACGGTCAGCATTCTTAACCGCAAAACTGATTTCGCGACAGCAAAGGATGCGAACGTCAAGGCCCTGCAAGCCGATAATGAAGCGGGCAAGCTGACCATCAGGCTGGAGACTGAGACCAAGGCCATTGAAGAGGGCTTTATCGTGCTCAATACCCGCGATGGTGAGGAGCGTATTCCGTGCGACATGATTATTGCGCGTATCGGTTCAGCGCCGCCGCGCATGTTTGTGGAAGAGTGCGGCATTGCCTTTACTGGACCGGACAGAACGGCCTTCCCTGAACTTTCCCCTGTATTTGAATCAACAGCGCCGGGTATTTTCGTCATTGGCGCGCTTGCTGGCTACCCGCTGATCAAGCACTGTATGAACCAAGGGCATGATGTCATTGAGTTTATCAACGGCAATACTGATCTAAAGCCTGCGGACGAACCAATTCTGGAAGCCAAGTTCGCTGATCTTCCCGGGCGTAAGAGCGTTGCCGAATGGCTGGAGTTTTTGCGCGCAAATGTGCGGATCTTAAACGGTCTTAACCCGCTGCAAATGCGGGAGTTTATGCTGGATAGCGATGCCAAATTCTATCGTGCAGGCGACGTGATCTTTGAACGTGATGCACCTGGTTCCTCGCTTTTTGCAATAGCTGATGGCGGCGTGGTTGTGGAGGTCAATCCAAGTGATCCGTCAATCACGGTTCCTATTGATAGTGGGTCGATTTTTGGCGAGGTTGGCCTGATTTCCGGGCGCAAACGCGGTGCCACTATCCGCGCGGCAAAAGACACGATTTGTGTTGAGATTTCGCGCCTTGCTGCATTGAAGCTGCAATCTCAGTCAGAAGCTGCGAAAAAGCGGATTGAGCATATTTCAACTGAGCGCCAGCTGTTGCAGATGTTCCGCGCTGGACTGACCGAAGATGATATTGCCGATGTTGTTGAGACCAGCAAGATTATGAAGGTCAATGCGGGTGAACATATTATCACTGAAGGCGATGACGGGAACGATATTTACGTTATCCGCGTTGGCTCCATGATTGTGGAAAAGGATATTGGCGGAAAGCCGGTCTTCCTCTCCTATCTTCCCGCTGGTTCTTATGTCGGTGAAATGGCGCTGATCGCTGGTGGCAAGCGTACGGCAACCGTTAAAGCGGCGATCCGTTCCGAAGTCATCAAAATCGATGGTGATGCCTTTGCCAAGGTGCTGGAGAAACATCCTGATCTTCTGGAACAGACCAAAGCGGATATGGCCTCACGGCAGGATATCAACGCGTTTATTGAAGCGAAAAAAGACAGCTTTTCCGGTCTGGTAGACATGTATTCGGAAGTTGCTGGATTCTTGGTCGATCAAGGCATTGGTGAAGCTACCGATGTGTTGCTGATCGATGAAGAATTATGCGTTGGCTGTGACAATTGTGAAAAGGCCTGTGCGGATAGCCATGAAGGTCTCTCGCGGCTCGACCGTGAGGCAGGCAAGACCTATGCGCATTTGCATGTGCCGACCAGCTGCCGCCATTGTGAGCATCCACATTGCATGGCCGATTGTCCGCCCAATGCGATTCATCGCGGGCCGGATGGCGAAGTTTATATTGATGATACCTGTATTGGCTGCGGCAATTGCCAGCGTAACTGCCCTTATGGGGTAATCCGCATGGATAAGGTGCCGCCCAAGAAACCCAGCCTTTTGTCATGGCTGTTTTTTGGTGCGGGGCCAGGGCCAGGCGAGCCAAATAAGAAATGGGCCAGCGCTAACCGGCCCGAAGGCGAAGAGGCACCGAAAAAGGCCATTAAATGCGATATGTGTGCGGGCATTAAAGGTGGCCCTGCCTGTGTGCGTGCATGTCCGACAGGTGCCGCAATACGCGTTGCTCCCGATGAATTCCTTACCGTGGCAAGATTAGGGGAGGACGCATAATGGCCAGTGTTGCTTCTCCTGAACCACGCAAAAAAGCAGGTGGGCGTCAGCGCACGCGTAACCATGAAGGCTTTTTGCGTCATAGCAATTTCCGCTGGCTGAAAATTGCGCTGATCCTCTGCATTGCCTGTCTGGTCAGCTATTTCCTGATAGACGTTGAACCGCGCCACAATGGCGGTAGCTGGTATGGCTATACATTGGGCACAATTGGCGCGCTTCTGATCCTCTGGTTGACCATGTTGGGCATGCGCAAACGCGCAATGACGCCCGGTGGATGGTCATTAAAGGCATGGACCAGCGCCCATGTTTATCTGGGGCTTAGCCTGATTGTTATTGGCACTTTGCATACCGGCTTTCAGCTTGGTTGGAATGTGCATACATTGGCATGGGCGTTGATGATGGTCGTTATCATCTCAGGCATTTATGGTATCTACGCTTATGCAACATTGCCGCAGAGTCTTTCTGCCAATCGTGACGAGATGACCGAGACGCAGATGATCGATTCTTTGCGTTCGCTTGATCGCCAACTGCATGATGCTGCGCAGCCATTGGTACCGGAACAGGCCGCTTTGGTGCAGTCATCGCTAGAGCAAGATCCGTTTGCTGGACATTTGCTACAGCGTATCGGCAATCGTTACCCCGGATGCAGCACGCGCAACGCACAAGCAGAATTGCGCCGTAGCCGCGCCTATCAACCCCGTTTAGGCGATGACCCGCTCGATAAGGTGGATAGTTTGCTGGCGAAAAAAGAGGCGACTTTAGGCCGTTTGCGCAAGCATTTACAGATCAAGTCAATGCTGCAGATATGGCTCTTCATTCATGTGCCCATGACGTTCGCGCTGCTGGCGGCGCTGTCGGCGCATATTGTCAGCGTATTTTTCTACTGGTGAGGCGGAGGAGCAGATCATGTCATTCATAGTCCGTCAGATCGCCTATAAGGCCGATGGTAGCGAAATCATCCGTGATGCTGGGTCCGGTGAAACCATAATTACTATTGGCCGTAACAGCGACAATGCCGTTCATTTGCCTGACCTTGCAGTTAATCCTGCACATGCGCAGGTTGAGCAGTCTGCTGATGGGTTGCTTTCCGTAACTGCTATCTCCGGTCAGCCTTTTTATCTGGATGGCAAGTCCGTCACATCCGGAGAAATTGATCCTGCGCGCGGTGGTGAACTGGTCTTTGGCGGGCATAATATTATCGTCAGCCGTGAGAGTGATAGCGGCGCCGCTATCCTGACTGTCCGGCGCGAGTCAGCCGTTTCAGATAGCGAAGAAGAACGCGATCTTGGCTCGATTTATACTCTGAAAGGCAAAGTCCCCGGCAAAAGGGGAAGCGCTTGGGGGTTTGTTGCTCTGGTGCTGATTGCCTGCCTTGCTTGGCCGATTTACAGCTGGGCCACTTATAAAGACCTTGCTTATGTAGAGAAAGCCAAGCGTCCAGATGGACCGCATGGTGATGGGTTCTGGTCATCTGGCAGCATGTCATTGGCGCACCAAAGCCTGAAAGATGATTGTCAGGCCTGTCATGTAGAGGCGTTTGTTTCTGTGCGGGACAATAGTTGCATGACCTGTCATGATGACAGTGCTCATGATCACGCTGCAAAACCGCGCCTTGCTACGGCTCGCGGAGAGCCGGAGGGCTTTGCTGCGTTCCAACGTGCTGTTGCTAATGCATTTAACAAACCTGAAGGGGCCTGTGTTGATTGTCACACCGAGCATGAGGGCGAGGGTGCTATGCAACCGGTAGCTCAGCAATGGTGCGCAGATTGTCATGACGGAATGGACACACGTTTGACCGATACAAAAATCTTAAATGCTTCGGATTTTGGCAAACAACACCCGCAATTCAGGCCCGCTATTTTGCAACAGGCAGTTGCGGGTGACGATGAGGCGGATGCACCGCGCCGCCGCATTTCACTCGATGATAAGCCAATAGAAAATAATGGCCTAAAATTCCCGCACGATCTGCACTTGAAAAAGGGAGGCGGTGTTGCGCAAATGGGCAGGCGTTTGTCGGCACGTTATGGTTTTGGTGAAGCATTGGCTTGTAAAGATTGTCACACCGAAGACCCTAGCGGTGTTCGCTTTGAGCCGGTGGATATGCAAGAAAATTGCGCCATGTGTCACAGCCTGTCTTTTGACAAAATCGGTGGGACATTCCGGCAATTGCCGCATGGCAAACCCGAATTGGTGAAAGCAGATTTGCGCGCCTATTTCCGTTCCACCAGTCCTAACCGGCCTATAAATCTAGGCAGCTTGCCGCGCCAGCGCCCCGGCGATGTTCCGCGTACGCGAACGGCAGCCGATTATGCTCGTGCAGTACGTTTCCGCCCTAGCCGTGCTGACCAGGCTATTCGTGCCGTATTCTCAGATGGCGGTGCCTGTTATGATTGCCATAGCGTCACCAATAATGGCGGTCTCGATTATGTCATCGCACCTGTGACGCAGACGGACCGCTATATGCATAAAGGCTGGTTTGACCATGCACCGCATGAAGAGGAAAAGTGCACCACCTGTCATAAAGCAGAAGACTCCGGCAAAGCGACCGATTTGTTGCTGCCGGGCATAGCGACATGCCGCGAATGCCATGGCGGTGAAAAAGAAACCGCAAGTGACGTGCCTTCCTCATGTGCTATGTGCCATGAATATCATGCCGATGGCGGCGCGCCTTGGTTGATCCGGCAGGAACAGAAAAAGAAGAAATCGAAGAAACCAAAAGTGGTTGCGCAAAATAGGAGATGATAATGGGCTATTATCCAAAGGCCGGCAAAGAGCGGGCTTATAAAAGCTGATGCTGATCGCGCAAATCACCGATATTCACCTTGGATTTGATCCTGACAATCCAGTCGAATTTAATCGTAAGCGACTAGACCGCGCGATTGAGGATCTTCTGGCACTGGACCCTGCTCCTGATGTGCTGTTTGCCACGGGTGACCTGATCGACCGTGGCGATCTGGAGAGTTATAGACGGTTGGATAACGCGCTTTCTGTATGCCCATTCCCTGTGTTCATGTGCATGGGAAACCACGATATGCGCGCGACATTTTGCCAGCAATTTCCCGATGTGCCCACCAATGATGGCTTTGTGCAATATGAGGTTGAGCAAGGCGGTATGCGCTTTCTGGTGCTCGATACTTTGGAAGAAGGGCGCCATGGCGGCGCTTTTTGCGAAGTCCGCGCACATTGGTTGAAAGAGCGTTTGGCGGAAAAGCAGGATGTGCCGACCATCATCATTCAGCACCACCCTCCTGTAGAAGTTGGTATATCATGGATGAACACGCACCCTGAAGAACCTTGGGTGGCGCGGCTTGGTGAGTGCTTAAAGGGTCAAAAGCAGGTTGTTGCGATACTTTGCGGCCATATCCACCGTATGATTCAAGCGCATTGGCACGGTATTCCAATAGCCATATGCCCGTCAACGGCACCGCAAGTGGCATTGAACCTAAAAGAAATTGACCCGGAAAATCCTGATGGTCGCAATATGATTATCGCTGATCCGCCTGCTTTTGCACTGCATTGGTGGAATGGCAGGGAACTTATCAGCCATTTTGATACTGCGGATGATCATGTCATGCTGGCGCGTTACGACGAAAATATGCAGCCATTGGTCAAAAGCCTTTTGGCCGAACGCCCGAATGAATAGACAATAGCTGCGTTCCACTATGCATGTTCATACTGGCTCTGATAAAGGCTGGGCTTGGACAAGCACGCAAATTGTGGTTAAAGTTCAGGCAATATCCCATGCGCTATCGTGCAGTCACATTCGGGCATATTTGGGTCGATACATTATCTTGAAAAGGGTTCTTCATGCAAAAATCACATTTTCTCCTTGGTGCAGGGCTGTTAACGCTCGCCATCGCAACGCCTGTATTGGCCAATAATATGGACGCCTTCGACGCCTTCGACGCCGGTGAAGAGGCGCAGGCCAATACTGTGACAAGTGCCGCCATCATTACCGCGCCATGGCCTGGCCCGTTTGAAGGGGTGCCGCAATGGGATAAGGTCCAGTCGGATATGTTTCCATCAGCCTTTACTGCGGCGATGAAAACACTGAAAGCAGAGTTTGAAGCCGTTGCGACAAACCCTGAAACGCCAAATTTTGCAAACACCAATCAGGCATTGGAATTGGCCGGCGAAGATATTGGCCGCGTGTTTAGTTTCTGGGGCGTGTATAACAGTAACCTGTCCTCACCTGAGGTGCGCGCATTACAGGCCGAATGGGGACCAAAACTTGCGCAGTTCTTCGGTGAATTGCAACTCGATCCGCGTATTCTGGCGCGCTATAAAGCGGTGTATGATAATCGCGAAAATCTGGGTCTTAACGCAGAGCAGCTGCGCCTTGTAGAGCGCGATTATGACGGTTTGGTGCGCAATGGTGCCTTGTTGAATGATGCTGATAAAGCCACATTGCTGGGTCTGAATACGCAGCTTTCTACGCTTTACAGCAAGTTTTCTAATAAGGTGCTGGCTGATGAGGAAACCTTCATTTTCCTCGACAGTGAAGATGATCTGGCAGGTTTGCCAACCAGCTTTGTTGCATCAATCGCCAAAGCGGCTGAGGATCAGGGCAAAACCGGTTGGGCACTGAAAAACACCCGTTCTGTCATGCAGCCATTTCTTGAAAACTCAACCCGCCGTGACCTGCGTGAGCAAGTCTATAACGCTTATATCAACCGCGGTGATAATGGTGACGAGAATGACACCAATGCGATTATTGCGGAAATTCTGAAAATCCGCACTGAGCGCGCAAAGCTGTTGGGCTTCAAAACCCATGCGCATTACCGCATGGCTGACACGATGGCGAAAGACCCGCAAAACGCCATGGACTTGATGATGAAAGTCTGGCCAGCCGCAATAGGCCGCGTGAAAGAAGAAGTCGCTGATATGCAGGCCATTGCTGATCAGGAAGGCGCAAATATCACTATCGCGCCATGGGATTATCGTTTTTATGCAGAGAAAGTGCGCAAAGCGAAATACGATCTGGATGCTGCCGAATTAAAGCCATATTTCCAGCTTGATAAGATGATTGAAGGCATGTTTGATGCCGCTGGCCGTCTTTATGATCTGGAATTTAAGGAAAATACTGGCGACATTCCTGTCTTCCACCCTGATGTGCGTACCTTTGTGGTGAGTGATAAGCGCGATGGCAGCAATGTCGGCGTTTTCTACATGGACAACTTTGCACGGGGCGGCAAACGCTCTGGCGCTTGGGCAACAACATATCGTTCGCAGCAGTCCTTGGGCGGTGAGCGCAATGTGCTGTCATCCAACAACAATAATTTTGTGCAAGGCGGCGAGGGCGAACCAACGCTGATCAGCATTGATGATGCTTCGACGCTGTTCCATGAATTTGGCCATGCGCTGCACAGCCTGTTGACAGATGTGACCTATCCGGGCTTGCGCGGTACGCCGCGTGACTTTGTAGAATATCCTAGTCAGGTGAATGAGAACTGGTTGCTGACCCCCTATATCCTGAACAATTATGCGGTGCATTACAAAACGGGTGAGCCTATTCCGCAGGAGTTGGTCGAGAAAATCAAATTGTCCGGCACCTTTAATGAAGGCTTCTCTACGGTTGAATATCTCTCCAGCGCCATTGTGGATATGATGCTGCATAACCGCGACACGCCGGTTGAAGATGTCGACGCTTTTGAACGCGAAACGCTGGCGGCCATCGGTATGCCGAGCGAGATTGTGATGCGTCACCGTCTGCCGCAATTTAATCACCTCTTCTCATCTGATGCTTATTCTGCGGGCTATTATAGCTATCTCTGGTCAGAGACGATGGATGCCGACACTTGGGCCGCTTTTGAAGAGGCGCCGGACGGCGTTTGGGATAAGCAGGTAGCCAGCAATTTCCGCAATTTCCTGCTGTCCACGGGCAACGAGACAGAACGCGCTGAGGCGTATCGCGCATTCCGTGGCCGTGACCCTGATGTAAATGCATTGCTGAAACGCCGTGGTTTCCCAACGGGTGATACAGGTTCAGCCGATTAAATTTTTGTATATTTGTACAGCGGAAAGGGCGGGCCATATTGGTCCGCCTTTTTTGTTGGCTGCTATATTGGGCTTGGGCCTAAGGGATGATAGGGTATAAACCATATGCCATAAGCACATAGGAGAGCAATATCATGACCATCACAGCCCTGCGCACACCCGATGAGCGTTTTGCCAATATTCCCGATTTTGACTATCCTGTCGGCTATGTCGATGACCTGCCGGGCTATGAAGGGCTGCGCATTGCCTATGTTGAGGCGGGCGCGAAAGATGCGGATCGCACCTTTTTGTGCCTTCATGGGGAGCCAAGTTGGTCATTTTTATACCGGCGGATGATCCCGGTATTTCTTGAAAGCGGGGCGCGGGTAATCGCGCCTGATCTGTTGGGTTTTGGCCGTTCAGATAAACCGGCAGAACAGTCCGATTACAGCTTCCATTTCCACCGTGACTATCTGCTTGCTTTAGTCGAGCGCCTTGATCTTAAAAATATAACATTGGTGGTGCAGGATTGGGGTGGATTATTGGGGCTCACTCTGCCGGTTGATGAGAAGTTCCGCGCGCGCTTCTCACGCCTTATCGTCATGAATACGGGGCTTGGGCTGGGCCGCGGTATGACCGAAGGATTCAAGGCTTGGAAGAATTATGCTCTGTCCACTCCTGATCTGCCGATAGCAGAGCTTATCGCACGCGGTACGCCGCATCTAACTCCAGAGGAAATAGCCGCTTATGATGCGCCGTTCCCAGATGCCAGCTATAAAGCCGGTGCACAGGTCTTTCCTGCTCTGGTACCTGTAGAGGCGGATATGGAAGGTGTGGATGTGTCTAAGCAAGCTGCTGCTTATTGGTCGAAAGACTTTACTGGTGACAGTTTTATGGCGATTGGTGAAGCCGACCCTGTGCTGGGTAAAGAGGCCATGTTGGGCCTGCATAAATTCATCACGGGATGCCCCGAGCCAATGATGATTGCGGATGGCGGCCATTTTGTTCAGGAATGGGGTGAACCGATTGCCCGCGCTGCTTTGAAGCATTTTGGTGATTTGTAAGATTTCAAAATCTGACAGCTAACATAGCTTAAAAAACATAGTGAAAAAGAACGACCAAAAGCGGCTCTGATGGGGCCGCTTTTGATCGTCCGTGCAATGTTCGTCGGCAAATATAAACGGCAACATACTTGATTTTTTAATCATTATAATATAAATATGATATCATAATAAATAATCAAGGAGCAATTGAATGAGTGAGCAGAGGGATACTAGTCTGATCGAGACGCAGGAAAAGCTGGCGCAAACACGTAATGGCTATGGTATGTTGGCAGTAGTGGTTTTGCTGTTTGCGATAACGATAGCGTCTTTGTTTGCAGCCAAAGCAATAGGTATTTTGGCTGTCGTTTTTGCAATCATCTTGGCGCTTGTTACGCTTTTCGGCTTCTGTGGCTTTTATCTGCTTAATCCTAACCAAGCGGCGGCTATTCAGCTTTTTGGCGAATATCAGGGTACAGATCGGGAAACTGGTCTTCGCTGGGTTCTGCCTTGGTTGACCCGTAAAAAGATTTCTGTGCGCGTTCACAATGTTACATCTGAGACAGTAAAGGTGAATGATCTGCGCGGCAATCCAGTGGAGATTGCGACCAATGTTGTGTGGCGCGTTACTGATACTGCCAAAGCGTTATTCGATGTCGAAGATTATGCAGAATTTGTTGACATCCAGATTGAAAGCGCAGTGCGCGTAATCGGTGCGCGTTACCCCTATGATGGTATTGATCAAGATGAAGTAACACTGCGCGGTGACTCCAGTCAGGTCAGCGAAGAACTGGAGAAGGAATTGCAAGAGCGCGTTTTGCGGGCAGGTGTTATTATTGACGAATGTCGTTTGACACATTTGGCTTATGCACCGGAAATCGCGCATGCCATGCTGCGTCGCCAGCAAGCAGAGGCCGTTGTTGCCGCGCGCACTCGCATTGTTGAAGGTGCTGTCGGTATGGTGGAAATGGCGCTTGAAAAACTGAATGAAAAAGAGGTTGTAGACCTGGATGATGAGCGCAAAGCCGCCATGGTTTCTAACCTACTGGTCGTGCTCTGTGGAGAGCGTGATACCCAACCGGTAGTGAACACTGGGTCGCTATACCAATAAATTGCCAGCGCATGATATGGGGTGTCTTATTGGACGCTCCTCTATCAGGAGGCAGATATGAGCCAAAAAAAACATAGCAGAGCGAAAAAGAGCTTTGCCCTGCGGGTCGAACCAGAGCTTTATGATGCTTTGGAACGCATGGCCGCAAGCGAGTTTCGCAGTGTGAATGCTCAGATCGAAGTCCTTCTGCGCGAAGCAATGACACGGCGTGGAGTGAAGCTCGGTCCGCCGCAAAAACGGCCACGTGGTCGGCCGCCGCGTTTGCCTAATGATAATCAGGAGTAAAATATGACCAGACGCTCAAGCAGGAAAGCGAGTGAAAGGCCTTTTTTATGCGTTAAAAACGGCAGATCTTTTCAGATAACTCCACAAAATTCATCAGGCTGGCGTGCGCTGCTGATATGGATAGTGATTATAGCAACGCCTATTCTTGGTCTAATACCCTTTGCTGTAATATTTGATAACAGTCCAGATGAACATCTGATCATATGGCTGAGCATTGGCAGCCTTATCATCACTCTGATTCTGACAGTCATTATGATCCGATGGATGATGGCCCGCGCTGAGATAGTCGATATCAAAGATTTGAAATAAAAAAGGATGAATACAAATGAGAAAAGCCATTGTCCTATTGCTTAGCGTTTTTCTGCTTATAGGGGGTATTATATTTATATCGAGCCCTTCATCTGCAAAGTCACAAAATAAGGACGAAGCTAAGTTAATTACAAAAGTAATCAGTATAGATGGACCAGATGGTAAGATTATCGGTGAAATGATACGCAGCAGAGCTGGTAAAGCACCACTGATTATTCTGTTACCCGGGAGTGGCCCCACTGATAAAGATGGTAATAATCCACTAGGAGTGCGCGCAGCGACTTATCGTTTGCTGGCTGAAGATCTGGCCATGCTCGGGTTTGATACTGTCCGTTATGACAAGCGTGGTGTTGCGGCAAGCGCGTCAGCAATCAAAGATGCCAATATGGTGACGATAGCCGATTATGGGGCGGACGCATTGACCTTTGCCGATGCCGTGCTTGCGTCATCCCAGCGTGAATGTGTCTGGCTTGCCGGACATAGTGAAGGCGGAATCATTGCCCTGTCTATAGTTAACAACCAAAAGGTGTGTGGCCTGATTCTTTTAGCAACGCCGGGAAGACCAATTGGGGATATTTTGCGGACGCAACTTGCAGCCAATCCCGCCAATGCTCCGATCTTGGCACAGGCGAATGCTGCGATTGATCAGCTTCAAGCTGGTCAGGCCGTTGACGAGGATATGCTGCACCCAGGGTTGCTACCTTTGTTCAGCAATACGGTTCAACCATTTTTGAGAGATTTGATGCAATATGACCCCTCAGCAATGATAGCCAGTGCTGAAAAGCCGATTCAGCTTATATATGGCGGTAAGGATATACAGACCCCTGTTGCGGAAGGTGAGCTGTTACGCAATTCTAATATGTCCGCGATATTAAAGATTTTCCCCGATATGAACCATGTTCTGAAATCAGTAAGCGGAGATAGTCGCGCTGCAAATTTACAGGTTTATAGCAATCCTGACTTGCCACTAACATCTGGTGTAAGTGAAGCTATTGCGGACTTTATTAAGCAGCAAGAGGTGCAATGATGGACAATTTGCTTGCCTGATTCAACAGGGGCTATTGCCCCACTATTTTTGGCTTATATTAAGCGCCTGATCAATTAAAATGGCAATTCGCAAACCGGCTTTGCGGACTTGGTCGCGGGCTATGGGTGCCAGATCGACAATTTCCTGATTGTCGATAATAGCGCGTTCGCCTTCAGCTAGCGGTGCAAGGCATGTTTCGCGTTCTTGTGCGGTGGGATAAACAATATCGCGCGAGATTGTAAAAGCCTCTAACTGCCAATCGGCAACACTGCCTTCAGCCATTTGGGAGCGATAAACTGCACTATATTTGCGTGCGATATTAGGTTCCTCACTAATTGCACGCTCGGCAAGCGGCCCATCCCAAAGCCAATGCAAATTCATGCGGCCTTTGACAATGCCATAGGCAGCGGCAATTCTGTTGCCACCCAAATCGTCACGGCTGCCGGAATGCAGCGGCATATGCATGTCGCCTGTAAAATGCACGAGCCACGCCAATGCTTCGAGGCGGACATGATCAGGCAAGCTCTTATCAGCCAGCAGCTTTGCATTGCGGGTTATTTGGGCACTTACACAATTGCCATTGGCGCAGGCGGTATCAGGATCCCAAGGTCGGCACACATCATGGCCCTGATAATGCCATGGCGCAGTATAGCCCCAGCGCAAGCGATCGCGGCGCACGCAATCGGCCCAAATACTGGCATGACGCAGATTTTTGAGAGCACATTTCGGCGTGCCCAACAGTTTTTCACTTGCGAACAGCTTTTTTATGATGCGCTTCGAGTTGGGAGAAATATTCGCCTGCGCGATATCTGCCGTCATCTGATGGGCATATTCCCCCCATGCCAGAGCAGGTTGGCCAATAAAAGATGAGAGGATCAGGGTGAGCGAAGCGACAATTATTTTCATATCTGCGCGTTAGAGTGTTTTTATTGCAAGTATAAGACCAGATTTTGATATTTCATGTTGCTGAAATTTGGCTTTTCATTATCACTGCTAAATGAGTGTGGGATTTAAGGAATTGATAGACTGTGGCAGATAGTGCCGAAAAGGCTTGGGAAGCAGTCCGTTCTGATGAGAGCATACAGTTCGAGCCGCCTGCACCAGAACCTCCTGTAAAACCGCCTGAAACACCGCAATGGTTGCAAGATTTGGGCGCGTGGTTCAGCGATTTGCTAGCCCCTTTGGCCGGTCCTTTAGCGGCTTTTTGGAGCGTTGCGCAATATGCTTTGCTGGGCCTGTTGGCCATTGGCGTGTTGATAATATTATATATGGTCTTTAGGCCCATATTGGATGCGCGTTTTGGTAAGAAAACAGAAATGCCCGAAGTTATGGAATGGCGCCCTGATAGTGAAGCGGCGCGTTCACTGCTGGGAGAGGCCGATCGATTGGCCGAGCAGGGCGATTATGCAGCGGCCATCCGCCTTATATTACAGCGTTCCATTGCGGATATTGCCAAGGCGAACCCACGTGCGGTCATTCCATCTAACACGGCACGAGAAATTGGCCGGTTTGAGATATTGTCCGCTTCTGCGCGCGATGTATTTGCTATGATTTCTGGTCATGTGGAACGCGGTATTTTTGCGCGCGAGCCATTGTCCCGCGATGCATGGGAAGAAGCACGCAGCGCTTATGACAAATTTGCTCTTGGGGGTGCGGGCTAATGTCTGGCACATCTGCAAACCCTTTTTCCCGCATGACCATTTTGGTGTTGGTTCTGGTCGGCAGTATGGCATTTCTTGGCCTGTTATATGGGCTGGGAACGGGGGAATTTAGCCAGAAGGACAATAATGGTAAGGGGCACGCAGTATCCAATAGTCTGGTGGGCTATACGGCGTTTTTTGACCTGATGGAAAAAACCGGCACAGACGTTTCTTTGGGCCGCTCACCTGCTGAGTTTGAGAAGACTAACTTGTTGGTCATCACACCCTCATTATATAGTGATGGCGAAGAGCTGGCAGCAATCATTGAGAAACGGAGCTATTCGGGACCGACTTTGATAATCATGCCCAAATGGTTTGCGCGTAAAGACCCTAAGCTAAAATCCGGTTGGGCTCGGCTGGTCACCGCCACACCATTTGACAATATGGAAGAGAGCTTTGGCGTTAGCAGCGAGGTTACCGAAAAGAATATTGACCCGAATGCGGCCCAAAAAGAGAATAAAAATCCTTCTGTGCTGAGCTCAAATATAAGGACTATCAGCAAAACGCCGCGGGCTTTGACGGTTTTAGAGGGTAAAGATATCCGCCCTATTGTTCGCGATAAAAAGTCCGGAAAGCCTGTTATAGGCTATTATGATGATGGCGGCTATTATCCCAGTTTGGACGGAGACACTGTTCGGGAATATAGCGACGAAGAATATGATGAAATCGATTATGAACGCTATCCGGTAGTGTTTGTCGCTGATCCTGACTTGTTTAACAATATGGGTATGGCGGATAAGACCAATGCGCTACATGCTATTGCCTTGGTTCAGGCCATAGATGATGGGTTGGATATGCCGGTCGTCTTCGATCTTACCTTTAATGGCTTGGGCAGTTCAGAGAATCTCTTAACCTTGGCATTCCAACCACCATTTCTGGCGGCGACAATTTGCTTTTTAATTGCTGCTGTCATTATTGGCTGGCAAAATTTCATCCGCTTCGCCCCGCCAATTCTGGGTGGCCGATCGATCAATTTTGGTAAGACAGCTCTTGTGCGCAACAGCGCGGCCATGCTCAAGCTCATGTCACGCCAACATTTGCTGCGTGAACCCTATCTGGCCATGGTCAAACGCAAGGCCATGCGCAGCTTGGGAATTGCACCATCATCATCCGGTGAACAGGTGACGCAGCAATTGGATAGGGCATCTAAGCCTGATAAACCGCCATTCTCTGTTCTGCAGAACAATTTGCAACGCGCCAAAAAGCCGCAGGACATTGTTAATGCAGCGGTACAGATAGATATTTGGAAAAAGGACAATTTATGACCGATAACAGCACTGAAGCCGCTGGTTCGCCAGATATAGCCGGCGTAAAAACACTGGCCGATGCTATTCGCGGCGAGATCGGAAAAGCGATTATTGGACAGGATGGCGCTATCGATCATTTGCTGATCGCGCTTTTTTCATCGGGCCATGTTTTGCTGGAAGGACCACCTGGAACGGCAAAAACATTGCTGGCACAGTGCTTTGCAGCAACATTGGTATTGGATTTCGGCAGGGTTCAATTCACACCTGATTTGATGCCGGGTGATATTCTCGGCTCCAACCTGTTTAACTTTCAGACCAGTACCTTCACTTTGACCCGTGGCCCGATTTTTTGTGATCTGCTGCTGGCCGATGAGATTAACCGGACACCGCCCAAAACACAGGCGGCGTTGCTGGAGGCGATGCAAGAGCGCAAAGTGACTATTGATGGCGAGACTTATGATCTACCCAGCAATTTTACGGTTGTTGCAACGCAAAACCCAATTGAACAGCAAGGCGTTTATCCGTTGCCAGAGGCGCAGCTTGATCGTTTCTTGTTCAAGGTTTTGGTGGATTATCCCGATGCAGATCAGGAAAATGCTATCGTCGCAGCATATGGCCAGAGCGCACGGATGAAGCGCCCAGCGGATATGGGTATCATCCCGCAAGTCGATCCTGCCAAGCTAGCGGCGGCTATAAAGGCAGTGGCTTCGGTAAAACTGGTTCCCGATGTGGTGGATTATATTGTGCGCTTGATACGCGCTACACGTGAAACCAATGACCTGGAAAGTGGAGCAAGTACGCGTGCAGCGGTCATGCTGGCCAATGCGGCCCGTGCCCGTGCTGCGTTACAAGGGCGTGATTATGGAATTCCGGATGATGTTAAGGCACTGGCAGCGTCTGTATTGCGCCATCGTATCGTCTTGTCGCCGACTGCGGAGATTGAGGGGCGCAATGCAGAAGATATTGTTGCGCAATTGATCGTCAATACGGATGCGCCGCGATAGATGGCGCTATGATTGCTCCAACACAAAGAACGGTTTTGCTGCTTGCAGCGGGAGCCCCGATTGCGCTGGTGATTGCGGCAATATATCCGTCTGCCTGGGCGATTGGCGTGGC
The DNA here is from genome assembly GCF_051668705.1 of Parasphingorhabdus sp. DH2-15. GTDB lineage: Bacteria > Pseudomonadota > Alphaproteobacteria > Sphingomonadales > Sphingomonadaceae > Alterisphingorhabdus. The sequence continues at coordinate 843,180 of NZ_CP196351.1, forward strand.
TTGGTCCGCTGTGGTCCTGCTCATGGCCTTTGCCGATTTTCTTATGGCTGCAACAAAACGTGATTTTGAAGCTGATGAGCCGTTTTTTGCAGAAGTGGGGCGTGAATGCGCGATTGAGACAAAGCTGACACTGGGTGGCGGTTTTGCCGAGAAGGTGGAAGCCTTTGTCGAGACTGATGACCGTCTGCACGAAAAAGGCCGAACCATATTTTCACTGAACATCGCAGATGACGAAGGTGAAAAGTCCAGTATTTTTAAAGGTGCTGCAAAGCTTGTTCCTAATCGCCGTGGTCCCGGAGAAGTGCGCCGTATCGGTGTACGCTGGGCAGGTCCGATGGGCCTGATCTGGCGGCAATATATTCAGAAATCAGACCATATAGTGCGGGTCACGCCCGATGTTGCACAGGTGCGTAGCCCCAATGTGCAACTATTTTTGCGCGATGCCCTATATGGCATTGTCGCCCGCAAATTTCGCGGTGAGGGTACTGAGTTCGACGCACTGGCCGATTATCAGCCCGGCATGGATCGCCGCAATATTGATTGGAAAGGCTCTGCGCGCCACACAAGGTTGCTGGCAAAGGAATATGATACGGAGCGTAATAACCAGATCGTCTTCGCCATTGATACAGGCTCTACCATGTGTGAGCCTATTGGCGGCTTGCCGCGCATAGATTGCGCCGTTTCTGCGGCATTATTGACTGGTTATGCTGCGCTAAAATCTGGTGACCGGGTCAGCATGATGGCTTTTGCTGATCGCCCGCAGAGCTTCTCACCTTTCGTGACCGGTACCAACCAGTTCCACCGCCTGCAATCAGAGGCTGGTCTGATGGATTATAGCGCGAAAGAGAGCAATTATACGCTGGCGCTGTCAACGCTTTCTGCACGATTGCAGCGGCGTTCACTCATCATCATTTTTACTGATTTTACTGATACAACCAGTGCGGAAATGATGCTGGAAAGTGTGGGCCGTTTGGTCGACAAGCATTTGGTGTTGTTTCTGCTGATTGCTGATGATGAGCTGGCCAATATTGCTGAACAACGCCCGAGCAGTATTGATGCACTGGCAGAAAGCGTAACGGCTGATGCATTGATTAGCGAAAAACAGTTTGTGGTCACCAAGCTGCAACGCATGGGTGTTGATGTTATTGAGGCACCGCGAGAGGATATTGGCACACATCTATTGAATGCTTATTTGCGGATCAAAAGGCGGGGGGCATTATGAGCCAAGCTGAAACAGCCAGCACGACGATTGGCGGTATTGATACCAGCGTCATGAGCAATGCCATTTTGCGCTCTGATCGCTTTCGTGTCGAGCGTGAGGCTGAATGGCAGCGGCTAGACACGATCATCACGCATATTGAGAAAGGCCGCACACGCCGCATTAGTGACGAAGATGCCATGGCGTTGCCGACCTTGTATCGCAAAACTGTTTCTGCGCTTTCCATCGCTCGGGAAAGCTCGCTTGATGACGGGCTGGTGACCTATTTGGAATCGCTGACTTTACGCGCTTATTATCAGGTTTACGGAACCCGCACGTCTTTGGGCAGATGGTTGTCAGAGTTTATCGGCGGTGGCTGGAGCCGTGCCATAAGAGCGATCCAGTTAGAAATCTGGATCATGGTCGCGATTATGATTGCTGGTTCGGTTGTCGGTTATGTGCTGGTCGATCAGAATAGTGACTGGTATTTCGCTTTGGTTCCCGGTGAAATGTCGGGAGGCCGCGTACCCGGTGCAGACCCAGCCATATTGAAAGAAACTCTTGGCGGTGTGGAAGAAGGGTCTAAGGACGGTCTGTCAGTTTTCGCGGCCTCTTTGTTCAGCAATAATGCCGGCGTAGGAATTTTCGCATTTGCGCTCGGCTTTGCATTTGGCATTCCCACAATATTGCTGGAGATCTATAATTTCACTTTATTGGGCGCGATGACTTGGGTCTTTGTCGATGCTGATTTGGGCGTTGAATTTATTGGCTGGCTTTCCATTCATGGCACCACTGAATTGCTGGCCATTTTACTGGCAGGTGCCGCTGGTTTGCATATTGGGCGCTCCATGGCTTTTCCGGGCCAATTGACGCATATGGCGGCTTTACAAAAAGCAGGTACTCAGGGCGCTCTGGTTATGACTGGGGTGGTTGTCATGCTGATTATGGCGGCGGTTCTGGAAGGGTTTGGCCGTCAGCTTATAACGGGAACAGTTGCCCGCTATGCTATTGGCTATGGCTTGTTGCTTTTCTGGATAGTCTATTTTGTATTTGCTGGTCGTGGCAAAGGTTCGGCTCAGAATAATGGAAATTCTGATGGCGCGTAATGCTAGCCAATCCAGACGGCCAAATGGCGGATATTCGCCAAAACTGCACCGTCTCATGGTCACACCAGAGGGCGTGGGTCTGAATATTCATATAGCAAGTGCAGGTGCGCGTGCAGGCGCTGTGGTGCTTGATCTGGTCTTCATTATTTTGATTATGCTCGTTTATGGCATCCTATTGGGCATTATCATAAGCAATTTTGACATTGATGAAAATGGCAGTTTTGGGTCTTTCCTTCTCGTTTTTTCCATCATTTTTTGGTTTGTGTTACGCAATGCCTATTTCCTGTTTTTTGAATTGGGCAGCAAAAGCGCGACATGGGGCAAACGTATATTGGGCATAAGGGTCGCCTCTCGTAATGGCGGACGGCTGACCAAAGAATCGATTATTGCACGCAACTTGGTACGTGAAATTGAGCTTTTCCTGCCGCTCACTTATCTTATTTCGACCAGTGTGCAGGGCGATATTAGCAATTATGCTGTGCTGGCTGGTGCGATATGGGTTGCGATTTTCTTGTTCTTTCCATTTTTTAATAAAGATCGGTTGCGCTGTGGCGATTTGGTTGCTGGCACATGGGTTGTCCATGCCGAAAAAGCTAAGATGACCGATATTGTCGCCTCTAGCGAGAGTATGACCAGTCAGATTTCGACTGATTACCAATTCTCTGATGCGGAGTTGGATATTTATGGCGAATATGAACTGAAAACGCTGGAAAAGGTATTGCGCGAAGACAATGCCGATGCGGAACGGGCCGTTTATGAGGCCATTTGCAATAAGTTGGGATGGATGCCAGGTGGCGGTGATGAACGTGCATTCCTAGAGAATTATTATACCCAGTTAAGAGCGCGGCTGGAGGGCGGAATGCGTTTTGGCAAACGCCGTGCTGATAAATTTGATCGTCAGGATTAGCGATTGGCGCCCGCCAATTTGCGCCACGCCAGATCGGCAAATTCACATAATAGGCCGCGCGTATCTGCTGGATCAATAATATCCTCGACGGCAAATTTCTCCGCCGTTCGGAAGGGTGAGGTTACTGCGTCAAGCCGCGCCTTTATCTCGGCCAGCTTTGCCCGCGGATCGTCAGATGCTTCCAATTCTGCTTTATAGGCTACTTCCAGACCGCCGGATATAGGCAGGCTACCCCAATCGCCACTGGGCCATGCAAAGCGATATTGAAAGCGCTCGGCATTGCTCATCGCGCTGCCCGCAATGCCATAGGCGCGGCGGATGATGACACTGCACCACGGAATGCTGGCACTATAAATTGCATTCATCGCCTCTACACCATGACGAATGGTGCCGGCCTTTTCTGCTTCAGTGCCGATCATGAAACCAGGATTATCCACCAGATGGATAACCGGCAGGCCGAACCTGTCTGCCAGCTCGGCAAAGCGCTTAACCTTTTGGCTGGTCAACGCTTCCCATGACCCGCCCAAATAGCTTGGGTCAGAGGCCACAACCGCGACCGGCCAGCCATCCAGCCGCGCAAAGGCGGTGATGGCAGCGCGGCCCCATCGGCGGCCCATTTCAAAGACGCTTTGCCGATCGAACACACTCTCCATCACGCTGCGCATCGAATAGACCTGACCCGGATCTTTGGGCACAATATCGCGCAGCTTCTCATCGCGCCGGTCAATGGGGTCATGATTGTCATGGCGCGGGGCTTGCTGGCCAACAGCGCTGGGCAGATAGGAAAGAAAGGCGCGGGCATAGGCAAAGGCCTCGGCCTCGCTGGCCACTTCTTCATCTACCACACCATTGCGCGTATGGATTTCGCTGCCGCCCAATCCTTCTTTATCGACTGTCTCACCAATGGCCGCGGCAACAGCTGGGCCAGCGGCAAACATCTGGCTAAGGCCCTTCACCATGATGGAATAATGGCTCATGCACACCCGCGCCGCGCCTAGTCCTGCCGTTGGGCCAAGCGCCAGCGCCACCACTGGCACGCTTTCCAAATTGCGCATAATATCGTCCCAGCCCGGCACCATGGGCACATAGGTATAGCCCATATCTTCAAGACTTTTGACCGAACCGCCGCCGCCAGTGCCATCAATCATGCGGATCATGGGCAGGCCCATGTCATGCGCCATCTTCTCACACTGCACGAATTTGCGGTGTAATGCCGCATCCGCCGCGCCGCCGCGCACGGTGAAGTCATCGGCTGAGGCCACCACTGGCCGTGCATCAATATTGGCACGTCCGAAAATCAGATTTGATGGCGCGCTGTGCACCAATTTGCCCTGCGCATCATATTCGCCGCGCCCGGCAATTTTGCCAATTTCGCGAAAGCTATTCTGATCGACCAATCCTGCTATACGCGCCCGCGCATCCATTTTGCCGCGATCATGCTGGCGCTGCACCTTATCCGCGCCGCCCATAGCCTCCGCCATACGCCTCCGTGCGGCAAGTTCTTCAAGTTCGGGTTTCCACGTCATCCCGCTTTTACTCCCACGCCGCTTTCTATCCAGCCTAATATGCTTGGGGCGCCGGGCATATATTCGGCCGTGCGATCCACCATGGTGAAGCCTTGTGCGGTGACGGCGTCGATAGTGGGGCGGGTCAGGTGACATCCGCCAGCCATGCGTTTCCAAAATGGTTCAACGCGGCGCTGCCATTTCGCGACATTGGCATCTGGCGCGCTGCCATGCTCCAAAACTAACAGCTGCCCGTCATCTTTCAACACACGCCGCGCCTCGCGGATGGACTGTGCTTGGTCCTGCACGGAGCATAGGGTGAAGGTGATCAGCACAGTGTCAAAACTGGCATCGTCAAAAGGCAGATTCTCGGCCACGCCTCCAACCAATTTAATGGGCACTTTTGCGGCGGCCAATTTGGGGCTGGCTTGGTTGATCAGTTCGGCCGATGGGTCAATGCCAATAACATTGCTGACTTTTTGCGGGTCATAAAATTCGGCATTGATGCCCCCGCCTGCTCCAAATTCCAGCACCTTGCCTGATGCGCGGGGGACAATCTGGCTGCGGCGCTTCATAATCTGCGGCATCCCGCAAGCACAACCGATTAAGCGCGGCATGACATAACGGTCCCAGAAATTGGGCGTGGGCGGGGTGAAGCTGTCCATTATGACAGATTAGCTTTCAATTTCTCTACTGCTTCAAAGGTTAGGCGAACATGGTCACGGTAATCGCCGTCATCGTGCATCATGGCCACCGTGCCATCCTGCGCGATAACAAAGCTGGTGCGGCTGGTGAGGGGGCTGTCATCGCCGAGTGATACGCCATAATCCTTGATGATATCCGCATCAGCCTGTGCCACGGCGAATTCATCGCGGCAGGCTTCGCGGGAGAAGCGAGCCAGCGTATCAATATCGTCTCCGGACAGTCCAAAAACTTTTGCGCCCATCGCTTCAAACTCTGCATTGCGATCGGCAAATTCCTTTGATTCCAAAGTACAGCCGGACGTAAAGGCAGCGGGGAAGAAATAGAGGACAACCGGCCCATTTTTAAGCTCGGCCGCCAGATCAAGCGTGAAGGGTTCGCCTGCGAGTGCGCCCTGTGTCGTGAACATCTTTGCCGCTGTGCCCGCTTTTATGGGTTCGGTCGGGCTAATAGGTGTTGAAGCACTTCTATCAGGCGTTTGCGCTGCAGCGTTTTGGGTTGCTTCAGCTTCGGCATCTGGTGCTTGTGAACATCCACATAGTGCCAAAACCGCGAGAGGGGTTAAGATGTTGCGGTTCAAATAAAGGTTCATTTTCTGTTTTGTGCTTTCTGATGAGAACATTCTTCATCGCCATAAATGGCTACGCTTTTTTCGCCTTTGCTGCTGGCCATGCCGCGATACATTCCGGGTGTGTCAAAGCTATAGCCAATTTGTCCCCATGGTGTGGCATAGATAATACCGCCAGAGCCGCCAAGATCACCCATTTCTGCTATAACACTGTCAGCAATGTCTTGTGTTGTCGTCTTAGAAAAGTCGGGCCGTGTTTCATAGGCAATGCGCAGCCGTGTGCAAATCTCATGCGCTACGCCGACGCGGATAAAATATTCGCCAGCGCCAGTGGCGGATACGCCGCAGCTGCGGTTATCCGCATATGTTCCTGCGCCAATGATCGGGCTATCGCCAATGCGGCCCCATTGCTTGCCGGTCAGTCCGCCCGTGCTGGTGCCTGCGGCAATATTGCCTTCATTGTCCACAGCCACCGCGCCGACAGTGCCAAAGCGCCAATCGCGCCCTAATTTATCTTGGCCAAATTGATCACCGCCTAAAGCGCTAATGGCATTTTGCCGCAGTTTGAAACGTTCTAATGCCTCACGCCGCGACGGAGTGGCAAAATAGCTGTTATCGACCTGTTCCAAACCTTGCTCACGCGAAAACTGGTCTGCGCCTTCGCCAGAAAGCAGCACATGGCGGCTGTTTTCCATAACGGCACGGGCCAGCAAGATGGGGTTCTTCGTGGTGCTGGTGCCAGCGGCAGCACCTGCATTGCGCGTGGCCCCGTCCATGATCGAGCTGTCCAGCGAGTTGGTGCCCTCCCATGTAAAAACTGCGCCTTTGCCAGCATTGAAATTGGGATCATCCTCCAACACCATGATCGTGGCGACAATTGCGTCCGTCGCGCTGCCGCCGCTTTTCAGAACCGCGCTGCCAGCGTCCAGTGCCTCGGTCAATTTGGCGCGTATCTCGGCATCTTTTTCTTTTGTAATGCGGTCGCGCGATATAGTTCCCGCTCCGCCATGCAGCACCAAAGACCATGTTTTTTCGGCTTGCGTGGGGGCTTCAGATTGTGCAGCGGCCCATGATGTGGGCGCCAATACTATTATCATGATCGCAATGGCTTTAAACAATTGGGTCATCATCAATCCTTCTCTCGCATTACAAATGATTATCGCCTATATGTTGTGCAATTTGATGGCGCTAGCAAGCAAAAGGTGAAAAACCCAAGCATATGCGCGCCATGTTGAGCATAGGTGCGAGAGACGAAATATGACTGCTGATAACCCCTCCCTTCGTCCATGGCGTGATATTGACCGCCGCAAATGCCGCCAGATCATGGTGGGTGACGTACCGGTGGGCGGCGATGCGCCAATATCTGTGCAGACCATGACCAACACACTGACCAGTGATGCGAAGGCAACCATCGACCAAATCCGCCGCTGTGAAGAGGCTGGCGTTGATATTATCCGCGTGTCCTGCCCTGATGTGGAATCAACGGCCGCGATGAAGCAGATTGTACGTGCGGCGCAGGTGCCGATAGTGGCGGATATTCACTTCCATTATAAGCGCGCTTTGGAAGCAGCAGATGCGGGCGCGGCCTGTCTGCGCATCAATCCAGGCAATATCGGCGATGCCAGCCGCGTTAAAGAAGTGGTTGATGCCGCCAAATCCAATGGCTGCGCAATACGCATTGGCGTGAATGCTGGCAGTCTGGAAAAAGATCTGCTGGAAAAATATGGTGAGCCGTGCCCCGAAGCCTTGGTGGAGAGTGCGCTGGACCATATCAAGCTGTTGCAAGACCATGATTTCCATGAATTTAAGGTGGCTGTGAAAGCCAGCGACGTTTTCCTTGCAGTCAGCGCCTATATGCAATTGGCCGATGCCGTAGATTGCCCGCTCCATTTGGGCATTACAGAAGCGGGCGGCCTGATCGGCGGCACGGTGAAAAGCGCCATTGGTATTGGCAATCTGCTTTGGGCAGGAATTGGCGACACTATCCGCGTATCGCTTTCCGCTGAACCGGAAGAAGAAGTGCGTGTGGGCTATGAAATGCTCAAATCGCTTGGCATTCGCACACGCGGTGTAAAAATTATTTCCTGCCCCAGCTGTGCACGGCAAGGCTTTGATGTCATCCGCACTGTGCAAGCATTGGAGGAGCGGTTGCAGCATATCAATACGCCGCTATCGCTTTCTGTGCTGGGCTGTGTGGTCAATGGCCCGGGTGAAGCGCGCGAAACCGATATTGGCCTGACCGGCGGCGGCAAAGGCAAGCATATGGTCTATCTTTCCGGCTTGACCGATCATGTGGTCGAGGATGAGGATATGCTCGACCATATTGTGAAGCTGGTGGAAGATAAAGCCGCAGCGATTGAAGCCGGTGACGCAGTGGCGTTCGATCCGCATGCTGAGGCTGCTGAGTGAACAATAACGAATATTGAGAAGCGGGCTTTGACCCTTCGACACGCTTAGGGCTAAGCCCTAACGGTTTTTGTTGGGCTTTATAATTCCCGTCAGTCCTTAGCCTGTCGAACGGCTTTCCTCACCAATGACCCAATATCCAAATTTACAGCATCCTTCGACAATCTCTTTCGCAGAGGCTATGCAATGAGCAAAACAGCATAGGGATGCGGTAATATGGCAATGCGGGCATGGTTGATAAAAGATATAATTGCGGTGTTGGGCTGCCTTTCAGCGCTGTTGGGAATGGCTTCCGTTCCTGTTCATGCCCAAAGTCTTAATCCCACTCCCATGAGCGAGGCGGATGACGGAGCGGGGCGTTATGCGTTGCTGCTGATTACTGGTGCGACAATTATTGATGGCGGTGGTGCACCTCCGGTGGGGCCACGCGATATATTGATTGCGAATAACCGGATTCAAGCCATAGCGCCGGTGGGTAGTTTTAAGGATCAGCCTGTCCAGCGAACCATTGATGCCAAGGGCATGTATGTGATGCCCGGCTTTGTTGATACGCATGGCCATTTGGGTGATCCTGAAAAAGCCCCGAACTCAGAATATGCCTATAAATTATGGCTGGCGCATGGGGTAACCAGCGTGCGCGGAGTGGGCTTTACTTTTGTGCCGAATGACCCGGGCCTGATAGACGCAGAGCGTAGCGCGCGCGGAGAAATTACTGCGCCGCGCCTTTTCGCTTATGGTGTATTTGGTGCGCATTGGGGTGAAGCGCCACCAACCACGCCAGAGGCTGCGCGCAATTGGGTGCGCTGGGCCAAGCAACAAGGCTATTTGGGAGTGAAATTTATCGGTCCGACGACTGAACCTGTTTTTGCTGCTGCGTTGGATGAAACCAAAAAGCACAATATGGGCAGTATTGCGCATATCGCGCAAACATGGGTGGCAGATATTAATGGCGCTCAAGCTGCGCAATTGGGCCTGAGCGGCATCACCCATTTTTACGGGCATTTTGAAAGCCTGTTGGACGGCGTGACGATTCAGAAATTCCCCATTGGCTATAATTATGCTGATGAGCAGGACCGTTTTGCCCGTGTGGCCGAACTGGCCAAGCAAAGTGTGGCAATAGGCTCAGACGAATGGAATGCTTATCTTGATATTTTGATTGAAAATAAGGTCACCATGTCGCCGACATTTAATATCTATTCGGCGGGGCGTGATTTGGCCAAGGCCCAGCGTTTTGTCTGGCATGATCGCTATACATTGCCCTCTTTGATGAAATTCTACACACCTTCTACTGTCAATCACGGCTCATTCTTCTTTGACTGGACAACAGCAAAGGAAATTGCATGGCGCAATTTTTACCAGAAATGGTTCCGCTTGGTGCGTGATTATGTGAATAAAGGCGGGCGGGTGACTGTGGGTTCAGACCCGGGGTTTATTTATCAGACTTGGGGGTTTGCCTATGTGGGTGAGTTGGAGATGCTGCAAGAGGCAGGGCTTACGCCGCTGGAAGTGATGAGGGCGGCAACCATAGATGGTGCGCGTGAAATTTATGAACCATTGGGCCAGACCGCGCCAATCGGCATGGTGCGCGCCGGCATGTTGGCCGATCTGGTTATCACACCGGAAGATCCGCTACAAAATTTCAAAACGCTCTACGGCACGGGGCATATGCGCCTCAATAAAGAAACAGGCACATTGCAACGTGTCGGCAGGGTCCGCTGGACCATTAAAGACGGCATTGTTTACGATGCGCACAATCTGCTTGCCGATGTAGAGGCCATGGTGCAGTCGCAAGGTGCTAACTGAACCAACACGATAGATGAGAAATATCGCCAATCCTAGGACAGATAAATATTATGACCGCATTTGAAACCGACTATCTGATCATTGGCGCAGGCGCTGTGGGACTGGCTTTTGCGGATACGCTGATTGACGAAGACCCGGATTGTGACATCATCATTGTTGATAAGCATGGGCAACCGGGCGGCCATTGGAATGATGCTTATAGCTTTGTCGCGCTGCACCAGCCTTCCGCCTTTTATGGTGTAAACTCAATGGAGCTGGGTTCTGGGCGAGTGGATGATGCTGGTTATAATAAAGGATATTTGGAGCTGGCCAGCGGTCCGGAAGTTACGGGATATTTCCATAAGGTGATGCACCAAAAACTGATACCGTCAGGGCGCGTGCGCTATTTCCCTATGAGTGAATATCATTGGCCTGATGGCGATGATGCGCACCGCTTTACGCATATTCTGTCCGGCGAAGAACATAGCGTCACGGTGCGCAAAAGGCTGGTTGATGCTACCTATTTTGCCACGTCTGTGCCCTCCACACATACGCCAAAATTTGCCATTGGTGATGATGTGCGGCTGGTGACGCCGAATGATTTGCCGCATTTGTGGAAAGACCCCAGCAATATTCCGCATAAATTCTGCATCTTGGGTGCGGGCAAGACGGCTATGGATGTTGGCGTGTGGTTGCGCAATTCTGGTGCGCCCGCTGATGCGATATCATGGGTTTGCCCGCGCGCAAGTTGGCTGCTGAACCGTGCCTGCACGCAGCCGGGCATAGAATATTTCAATCAGGCGATGGGCGGGCAGGTGGCTTTGGCCAAAGGGTTGGCGGAAGCAGAGGATGTTACTGACCTATTTCACCGGTTGGAAGCAGATGGCTTCATGCTGCGTATCGACAAAGAATTGGAGCCGCAAATGTTCCACTATGCCACCATATCGCAGGGCGAGGTGGACATATTGGCCGGTATTAGAGATGTTATCCGCATGGGCCGGGTTCAGAGCATTGATGTAGGCGGCATGACATTAACTGAAGGCCGCCGCGATATGCCCTCAGATACGCTGTACATTGATTGTACGGCGACCGCGGTTGAGCTGCGTGAAACGGTGCCGATGTTCCAGCCAGGCAAGATAGTGCCGCAAATGGCGCGTATCCCGCAACCGGCTTTTAGCGCAGCGCTTTGCGCTTATCTGGAAGCAAACCGCGATGATGACACAGAGCGCAACCGACTGTCTATGCCGGTAAAGCTGCCCGATACGATGGACCAATACCCTGCTGCATGCATGGCCAATATGGTGAACCAGATGAATTGGGGCAATGAGGGGGATATCCGCAAATGGATGATCGCCAGCCGGTTGGACGGTTTTAGCGCCACGGTCGCCGCAGTGCCGCCAAGCGATAAGGAAAAAGGCGCGCTGTTAATGCAATTGCGCAAATATGGACAGGCCGCTGGCCCCAATATTGGCAAGCTGATTATGCAGGCACAGGCCGCGCAATAATATATTGCCGCGCACTGACGCTGGCAAATACGGCTGCAAATCCTACATAAGGCCAGATGCTGCACGTCTTTCACCATGCCGACTATATGGCGCCCGCGCCGGAACGCGGGACATTTAAGTTCGACAAATATTATCTGGTGATGGAAGAATTACGCGGCAGCGGCGCCGCAATGACAGAGCACGCACCGCAGCCAATGCCACGTGATTGGCTGGCACAAATTCATTGCCCCGATTATGTGGACAGCGTGCTGAGCGCCAATGTGCCTTATGAGAAAGAACGGCGGATCGGTTTTCCAGTGACCGCGCATATTGCCAGCCGGGTGCAGCACACCAATGGCGGCACATGGGGCGCGGCCATATTGGCACGGCGAACAGGCTATGCCGCGAACAGTGCGGCGGGCAGCCACCACGCATTGCACGATACCGGCGCAGGCTATTGCGTGTTTAACGATCTGGCCGTGGCCGCAAACCGCTTGATTGCTGAGGGTGATGCCCAGCGGATATTGATTGTCGATCTGGATGTGCATCAGGGTGATGGAACGGCCTCGCTCTTGGCGGGGCGCAATGATGTGTTCACATTATCTGTTCATGCTGAAAAGAATTTTCCCGTCCGCAAAGCCAGATCATCGCTGGATATTGGCTTGCCGGATAATCTGGGTGATGACGCGTATATGACCGAATTACAGCGTATCTTACCTCCAATATTTGATGATTTTGCGCCGGATATGGTGCTCTACCAGGCTGGGGTCGATCCGCATATGGATGACCGGCTCGGGCGATTGGCACTGAGCGATAATGGTCTTGAAACGCGGGACAGGCTGGTCGTGCGCATGGCACGCCAACGCGGTTTGCCAATTGCCAGCGCCTTGGGCGGAGGATATGGTAAAGATCAGCAAGCGGTCGCCGCGCGCCATGCCCGTTCTATGCTGGCCATGGCTGATGAAAATATGAAATGGAATGAGTGAACAATGGCAAGTGAGACTATCTCGGTAACGGTGGCTTTGTTGTCTGCTATATTCGCGACCAGCCTTTCTGTTGGGGTTGGTGCAGTTGATCCTGATGCCGAACATGCAGAGGCGGCGCATCCTGAGGCGGAGACGTATGATGCCAAGCGCAATGCAACGGCAGATGTTGATGCTGCGCTGGCCCGAGCGAAACTGCGCAATGTCCGCACGATCATCGTGATGGGCGCCAATTGGTGTCATGATAGTCGCGGCCTTGCAGGGCATTTGCAAAGTGAGCGGTTTCAGCCCTTAATCGCGAAGAATTACGAGCTTGTCTTTGTTGATGTGAATGTGCCGCAGGATGGTGAGGGGCGCAATCTCGATATCGCATCGCGCTATGGCGTGACAGATATAAGCGGCACACCCAATGTTCTAATCATTTCGCCTGAAGGAAAGTTGGTCAACACCGCCGAGGATGCCCGCAGTTGGCGCGATGCTGCCAGCCGTGATGCGGATGATATTTACGCATATTTTGCTGATCTGTAGATTTGCAGGCGCGCATGATCACATTGACGCGCCGATAAAACTGGACTTTGCCAACGCATCTTATCATTGCGATGCAATGACCATAGCGAAGCAACCACATTCTGCGCAGTATTTGCCGATACTGGCTTGTGCTTTTGGCATCATGACATTTGGCGCGATGGATGCGGTTATGAAGGCTTTGGCTATCGGGCTGGGCACATATAACGCACTGTTCTGGCGCTGCTTGGCTGCGCTGGTGATGGCGTTGATATTATATGCGGCCAGCCGTCCACAAAAATGGCCAGACAAAACCGCACTGCGCCTGCATCTGGTTCGGGGCAGCGTGACGGCTGTGATGGCTTTCACCTTCTTTTGGGGCTTGGCCAGAACACCAATTGCAGAAGCTATTGGTGTCAGCTTCATTTCCCCGCTTATCGCCTTATACCTTGCTTATTTGCTGCTTGGTGAGCGCATAAGCCGGTCAGCTATCATTGCATCTATTCTGGGGTTGATCGGCGTTGCAGTTATTATTGGCGGCAAATTTGGTGAGGAATTTACGACCGATGCGCGATGGGGAATAGCCTCTATTCTTTTATCCGCCTGCCTTTACGCGTGGAACTTGATACTCCAGCGGCAACAGGCACAAATTGCCAGTCCGCAAGAAATTGCCAGCTTTCAAAATGCGATTATCATATTTTGGTGTTTGCCATTTTTCCCGTTTTTTGGAGCGTCGCCTCATATATTGCTCAGCACAGATCCTTTATGGGGCTGGCCATGGATCATTCTAATTATGCTGGGGGCGTTTCTGGCTATCTTGTCGGTGCTGGCGCTAAGCTGGGCCTATGCGCGGGCAGAGGCGCAGGTGCTGGTGCCGATTGAATATAGCATGTTCTTTTGGGCCGCTCTATTTGGCTGGGCTGCATTTAACGAGCCCATCGGTATCGCGACCTTGATAGGCACTATATTGATTGTCAGTGGTTGTTTGATCGTTGCACGATCCGCTGGCAATGCAGAAGAGACCGGACTGCCGAAACAGTCCAATCCCATCTAACTCTGCCAGTTGGATATTTTAGCGGACAACGCCGCGAAATGTCAGCCTGCCTTTTTCGCCGGGTGCTAATGGCTTGGTAAAGCGCCAGCGTACATGCGTCACATCACCAGGTGATGCTGCACGGCTCTGGCTTTCTATGCCATCTGCAACAGTTTCCAGCTTGGTTAGATCTGGCAATTTGCCCCATGTCTTTCCGCCATCGACAGAAACTTGCGCCCATTCTTCATCTACAGAGACAAAGGCGATTGCCGGATGGAGCGGGTTTGTCGCAATATAATTATCGCGCGGGGTAGAACCTTCATTTTCATAAAAATTGTAAATGATCAGCTTGTCGCCCGGGATTACCGTGACCTTTTTCGGGTCCAGCAATTCCGTTTTGTCAGAACCATTTTCGCTCACATTACGCTCAACCCAGATTTCGCTGCGAATGGAGACAGTTGCGCGTTGTTGAGTGACTTGTGCTTGCGCATTGGCTGTGCCGGAAGCGAACAAACCGCCGGTCAGCGCAGCACCAGCAAGAGCGGCTGCGTAAAACAGCGCGCTAGCAGAAGAACCGGTCTTTGAATATTTCAGAAACATAGCGACTTTCCATTATCTTCATTGGCCAAAATAGGCCGTAGATATTTCCTATGAAAAACTTGTCGCAGCATATGGTTAACAAAGTGTGAAGGGCTTTGAAAACAGGGTTTGATGTACAAATATATTGCTATCATCTCTGCCTTGCTTGCCATTGCACCCGCTGCAGTGATGGGCTAAGCGAAACGAAAATATGATTCCTGACTTAAAAGCTCTCAAGCACAGGACTTAGTGCGCGCTTTTAGCATCCTTGAGAAATGGAGCCCAAAATGACAACGACCGGAAATGATACGCTTGGTACACGCAAGACGTTGAGCGTAAATGGCACGGATTATACCATTTATTCACTCAAAGCAGCTGCCGACAAATTGGGTGATATTTCACGGCTTCCTTACACGTTGAAGGTATTGCTGGAAAATATGCTGCGTTTTGAAGATGGCGGCCATACGGTTGACACCAAAGATGCACAGGCCGTTGTTGATTGGCAAAAAGACGCAAAATCAACAGCAGAAATTCAATATCGTCCGGCGCGCGTGCTGATGCAGGATTTTACCGGCGTTCCGGCTGTTGTGGATCTTGCGGCGATGCGCGATGGCATTAAAGCATTGGGCGGTGATGCGCAGAAAATTAACCCGCAGGTTCCGGTTCATTTGGTGATTGACCATAGTGTGATGGTTGATGAATTTGGCACACCGCAGGCTTTTGATAACAATGTGGCGTTGGAATATCAGCGCAATATGGAGCGCTATGAATTCCTGAAATGGGGTTCTAAAGCCTTTGATAATTTCTCTGTTGTTCCTCCGGGAACTGGCATTTGCCACCAGGTTAATCTGGAGCATATTGCGCGCGGCGTATGGTCCAGCAAAGATGGCGCCGGGACAGAAGTTGCCTATCCTGACACATGTGTCGGCACAGATAGCCACACCACAATGATCAATGGACTGGGCGTTCTTGGCTGGGGTGTCGGCGGCATTGAGGCAGAGGCGGCGATGCTGGGTCAGCCAGTATCTATGCTGATCCCTGAAGTGGTAGGCTTTAAACTCACTGGCGAACTGGCCGAAGGTATTACCGCGACCGATCTGGTTCTGACCTGCGTACAAATGTTGCGCGAAGTCGGCGTTGTTGGCCGTTTTGTAGAATTTTATGGCCCCGGCGTTGCTGCATTGTCACTGGCCGATCGCGCGACCATCGCGAATATGGCGCCGGAATATGGCGCAACATGCGGTTTCTTCCCGATTGATGACAAGACACTGGATTATCTGCGTCTGACGGGCCGTGCAGAAAGCGAAATTGCGTTGACCGAAGCCTATGCCAAGGAACAGGGCTTTTGGCGTTTTGATGATGCACCAGAGGCGATCTATACTAATACGCTGGAGCTCGATATGTCGAGCGTTGTGCCGTCTCTTTCCGGTCCAAAACTGCCGCAGCAGCGGGTTTCTATGTCAGACCTGGATGAAGGTTTTAACACCGATCTGGGCGCAGTATTTAACACTGATGACAGCAAGGGCCGCGTTGCGGTTGAGGGCGAAGATTATGATCTTGGTCACGGCGATGTCACCATTGCTGCCATTACCAGCTGCACCAACACATCAAACCCTAGCGTTTTGATTGCGGCCGGCCTGGTTGCCCGCAAAGCACGCGAAAAAGGTTTGCAGCGCAAGCCTTGGGTTAAGTCCTCATTGGCGCCGGGTTCTCAGGTGGTGACCGACTATCTGGACAAAGCCGGTTTGAGCGAAGACCTCAACTATCTGGGCTTTAACCTGGTCGGCTATGGCTGCACGACGTGTATCGGCAATAGCGGGCCATTGCCTGCGCCGATCAGCAAGGCCATTAATGACAATGATCTGGTGGTGTCTTCGGTACTGTCCGGCAACCGGAATTTTGAAGGCCGCGTGTCGCAGGATGTGCGCGCCAACTATCTTGCATCACCGCCATTGGTGGTGGCGTATGCGCTGAAAGGCACTGTGCGCGAGGATATGTATGAAACGCCGATTGGGCAGGATCAGCAGGGCAATGATGTCTATCTGAAAGATATCTGGCCCACCAATGATGAAGTTGCCGCCGCCATGCAAGGCGCAGTGAGCCGTGAGATGTTCGAAAGCCGCTATGCCAATGTCTATGATGGCGATGCGGCTTGGCAGGATATTGATGTAACGGGCAGCGACACCTATAGCTGGCCAGCAGGTTCCACCTATGTCGCCAATCCACCATATTTTGATGGCATGACCATGACGCCAGAAGCCATTGGCGACATCAATGACGCGAAAGTATTGGCACTATTGGGTGACAGCATCACCACCGATCATATCTCTCCTGCTGGTGCCATTAAGGCAGACAGCCCTGCGGGCGAATATCTCTCCAGCCACCAGGTCGCCAAGCAGGATTTCAATTCCTATGGCTCACGCCGTGGCAACCATGATGTTATGATGCGCGGCACCTTTGCCAATATCCGCATCAAAAACAAAATGGCTGATGGCAAAGAGGGCGGCTACACCAAATATGATGGCGAGATTATGCCGATTTATGATGCGGCGATGCGCCATAAAGCGGATGGCAAGGCCCTGGTGGTCATTGGCGGTGAGCAATATGGCACGGGGTCTTCACGCGATTGGGCGGCCAAAGGCACCAATTTGCTGGGCGTCAAAGCCGTTATCGTGAAAAGCTATGAGCGTATTCACCGGTCCAATCTGGTGGGCATGGGCGTATTGCCATTGCAATTTGCCGATGGCGTTGATGCGGACACGCTTGGTCTTGATGGTACGGAAAGTTTTACCATCAAAAATGTCGCCAATCTGGACCCACGTCAGACGGTAGAGGTTGAAATGACCCGCGCCGATGGCACCACAGCAACCTTCAACACATTGTGCCGCATCGACACCGCGAATGAGATGGAATATTTCCTGAACGGTGGCATCTTGCATTATGTGCTGCGTAATCTTGCGGGATAACGCGAAGCAGTGGCGCTAAAAGCTCCTCTGCCCGAGAGCGAGGCAAAGGACCCGGGCAAGGTTGACCCTTTGCGGGAGGCTATGCATTGGCTGCTGCATTGGTGGCAGGATGCGGTGCATGATATTGATCATGTTGCCGTGATAAATAAGGTGCACGGTGAATCCTATCTCACCGGCCGCTATGTCTTTATGACATGTATGTCGGCCGGTATCGCCATTTTGGGCCTGCTATTGTCATCGCCAGCGGTGGTGATTGGCGCCATGCTTTTATCGCCGCTTATGGGGCCAATATTGGGCGCTGGCTTTGCACTGGCCATTGGTGATGTGCGCTGGCTGCGCGAATGCAGCATTGCCTTGCTGGTCGGGATAATCGTAGCCATATTATTTTGTGCCTTGATTGTGCTTATCAGCCCATTGGACACTGTCACAGAAGAAATTGCTGCACGGACACGGCCCAATCTGTTCGACTTGGGTGTAGCCTTATTCTCTGCATTGGCAGGCGCCTATGCAATGATTAAGGGGCGGGAGGGCACTATTGTTGGCGTCGCAATCGCCACCGCCCTTATGCCGCCGCTTGCGGTGGTTGGCTTTGGATTAGCAACGGGCAATGGCGTTATATTGGGCGGCTCTTTGCTGCTGTTTTTCACCAACCTGATGACTATTGCCTTGACCGCCGCTATAATGGCGCGGCTTAACGGCTTTCGTTCGGCCCTATCTGCACAGCAAACCTTGGTGCAAAGCATTATTGCCATTGTTGTATTTGTCGTTCTCGCGGTACCGCTTGGGCTGTCATTGCAGCAGGTTGCATGGGAATCGAACGCAATTCGCCGCGCCAATTCGGTGGTGGCCAGTGCCTTTAGTGAAAAAGCACGGGTAAGCCAGCTTGATATTGATTATGTTAGCGAACCCATTGCTTTAAAAGCGACGGTGTTAACACCGGATCTTGAACCAAAGGCCAGTGAGACAGTTGAGCGCTTGCTGACACAAGAGCTGGGCGTTCCCATTTCTGTGGCTATCAACCAATATCGCGTTGGCACTGATGATCAGGATGTACAAAATGCCGAATTGGCTGCTGCAAAATTGCAGGCGCAAAGTGTAGAGCGGGATCGCCGAATTGCGTCCATGGTAGATACATTGGCTCTGGTTGCCGGAGTGAGCGGTGATGATGTATTTGTCGACCAAGCGAAGAAGCGGATTGTCGCGAAGGCCAAGCCACTACCAGGTGCTACCATGGCCAGCTATTATGCTTTGGAGCAGCGCATGAGCAAGCGTGATCCGGAATGGACATTTATTGTTGAGCCGCCAGCACTGGCATTGCCTAGGGTTTCCTTGTCTGATGGCGCTCTTGCCGAAAATGATGCCAATTATGCACTGGCTTTATGGGCGATCAAGCGAGTCGATGGCCCGGTCGCTGTAACGGGCAGCAAAGATGCTGCCAATATTGTGTTGGAACGGCTGCGCGAAGACGGTGTTGAAGCAGTCTATAACAGATCAAACAATGTCAGTGACAGCAGGGTCAATTTTATATGGTTGGCCCCGGATACAGATGCGCCAAGGCCGGAATCTTAAAATCAATATTGAGAGTCTTTAGGATGCGATGCGCAAATTACCATGATGTGCAACGTTCATTCTTAGGCCGTTGAACAATGTGTCTATAATAATGCGCAAATTCTCAGGTGTTGCCGTTGACCAGAGGCCCATCATTGTTTCAGGGTTGACGAATGGCTGGATCATCAAATTGATCAATGACACAATATGGTCAATCTCCATGCCTTCAAAATAGCCTTCAGCCATGGCTTCGGCAACAATAACGGCCATATAATGATCTGCTAAATCGATATAACCGCGGATCACCTCAAAATGTTCTGCGCCAATTTCCATATAGCTTTCAAACAGTTTCGGGTCGTCTTCAAACCGAGCGCGCTTTACCGTCAGGCGCTGATCGAAAAAGTTGAACAGCTTTTGTTTTGCCGGAACATCAGAAGCGATGACATCTTCCATGATGGCGTTAAGTTCTTTGAACCAACGTTCGGCCATCGCCTCGTAAAAG
This sequence comes from Parasphingorhabdus sp. DH2-15, assembly GCF_051668705.1. Taxonomy (GTDB): domain Bacteria; phylum Pseudomonadota; class Alphaproteobacteria; order Sphingomonadales; family Sphingomonadaceae; genus Alterisphingorhabdus. Next base: position 862,953 of record NZ_CP196351.1, read on the forward strand.
GCTTCCTTGGAATCGAAATAGCGATAGAAGTTGGACTGTGACATGTCGCAAGCTGCGGCGATTTCTGAGACGCTAAAGTCTCTGGCACCGCGCTGACGGATCATTTCTTCAGCGGTTTCCATGATTTCGTTGCGGATCATTTCTGGGTCAAGCTGGGGACGGGGCATTATGTAATCCTTAGCCAATTTGCGAGTCATTCACGTCACTGGTGTAATCACATATAGCAGTTTGATGATAAATAACAATATTTATCAATTATTATTTTTGCACTCTCATGTGCAGAAAAGTGAACCTATGCAATAATGGGCCTGCAAATTTAATCCGCCAGTATAGCGCTTTTTTGCCAATCGGGGAGCGGCCAGTCAGCCATATCGTCGACAGGAGCGTGCACGACTGCCAGCTGCGCATCATCATAGATGTGGCGCACGCGCTTTTCATCCGCCACACCGATAGGTACAATCGCAACCCTGCGGTTGACCTTGCTGCGATAGTGCATGCGCGCAGTGTTTTCCTGCCCAATAAAGCAGCCTTTTGTATAAGAGACACCGTTTAGTTCTTCGGCATTGCATTCGAGCCAAAGTGTTTTTTCCTGACCGAAATCAATCTGCCCCTCGGCAATGCCCTGCTGCAACCGATGTGCCAACCAGTCAGCATCTGCATTACCAGCTTCTTGTGGGCCGCTGTCTAGCCAGCGATAGCCAAGACTTGCCAGTCGTGGATCAACAACAGCATTGTTGCCGGGGTCGGTTTTCGACCAATGCACAGACAGATTATCATCCAAAGCAATCGTGATTTTGCGCCGCAAACGATAGATAGACAGACGGCGAATAAGTGCTTCGGCGCTGACTTTCTCACAATCAATCAGTATATCATCACCATCTGCCCATAGCAGAAAGTCAAACAATGCTTTGCCCTGTGCTGATAACAGCGCCGACCATAAACACATTGTGTCGCCAATGGCGTTCATGTCCTGAGTCACTAGGCCTTGCAGAAAATCGCGTATATTTTCTGCTTCATCTGAGGGCGATAGGCGGATAACAGCGCGGTTGGACAAATATGTTGCGGTCTGGGTGATTGCAGTATCATTCATCTGCTGTAATTAGGGTTTCGCAAGAGCATTTCCAAGACGCACAGTGCAAACTACGGATAAAGATATGACAGATATGTTGACGATCAGGCAGCCGGATGACTGGCATCTTCATTTGCGCGATGGTGCCATGATGCAGGCGGTGATTGGCTATACCGCACGGCAATTTGCCCGCGCCATTGTCATGCCCAACCTGTCTCCGCCGGTTACCAGTTCACAACAAGCCAGTGAGTACCGAGCGTGCATCTTGGCTGCTGTGCCAGAGGGGCTGAACTTTACGCCGTTAATGACTTGCTATTTGACAGACAGTGTTGATGCAAAAGACCTGAGACAAGGTTTTGAGAGCGGAATATTCACCGCCGCCAAATTATACCCTGCCAATGCCACCACCAACAGCGCACATGGGGTTAGCAATATTGACAACCTCATGCCGGCTTTGGAAGTGATGCAGGACATAGGTATGCCGCTGCTGATCCATGGTGAAGTAACGGATGGCGATATCGACATTTTCGATCGTGAAGCGGTCTTTATCGACCGTATTTTGTCATCACTGGTTGAAAAAATGCCGCGGCTGAAAGTGGTTTTTGAGCATATTACGACTGAACAGGCCGTACAATTTGTGCTGGCGACCGGAGAGAATGTCGCCGCGACCATTACGCCGCAGCATCTGCATATTAATCGGAACGCCATTTTTGCAGGCGGTATTCGTCCGCATGCTTATTGTTTGCCCATCGCCAAGCGAGAGCGGCACCGTTTGGCATTGCGCAAAGCCGCGACCAGCGGGTCGCCGAAATTCTTTTTGGGAACAGACAGTGCGCCGCATGAGGTTGCCGCAAAAGAATCTGCTTGCGGCTGCGCTGGTATTTTCAATGCACCTTTCGCGTTGGAAAGCTATGCTACCGTGTTTGAGGAAGAGGGTGCGCTTGATAAGCTAGAAGGCTTCGCATCGGTGCACGGCCCGAATTTTTATGAATTACCGCTCAACACAGGTACGGTTACTTTGCAGCGCACACCAATAAGCGTTGATGACAAACTGGTGCTTGCAGGTGCAGAACTGGTGCCGTTTCATGCTGGTGAGACTATTAACTGGCAGATTGCCAGCTAAGCTGTCAGGCAAGCTAGGTCTTCACTGGCTGGTTTATGGCTATTCTGCGGGAAGCCAGATAGGCGTCGGTCGAATATATCATCAGTGCAAGCCAAATCAGCGAGAAGCAGATAATCTGGGCGCCGGCCAAAGGCTCATTATAAAGGAACACACCCAATATAAATTGAATTGTTGGCCCTATATATTGAATGAAACCCAAGGTTGAGAGTGGCATTTTTTTGGCTGCAGAGGCAAAGAATAGCAAAGGTATGGCCGTAATCGCCCCGCCAAGCACTAGGAAGATATCTGTCTTGACGGAATAGCCAAGGCCCGGCGCTTCGCTGTTAAAGCCCGCCCAAATGATAAAGCCTAATGCGATAGGGAAGAGCAAGCTGGTCTCTACCGATAGTCCGGGCACTGCTTTGACCGATGCTATTTTGCGGACCATGCCATATGCCCCGAAGCTGATGGCCAATGTGAGGCTGATCCATATACCGTCCAGCGATTCCTGCGCCAAAATACATACGCCGATAGCCGCCAATGCTACCGCCAGCCATTGCACGCGGTTCAAGCGCTCTTTGAAAAACACCATCCCCAAAACAACGTTCAGCAAGGGGTTGAGGAAATAGCCTAGGCTGGCAGCCAGTATCTGCCCGGACATGACTGCATAAATATAGACCAGCCAATTGGTGGCTATCAGCAATGAACTAAGTAGCAGCATCATTGTGTCTTTGCGGCTTTTTAATACCGCGAGATATTCCGCTATTCGGCCGCGCAGTGCCAGCATGACCAGCAACATGGGTACTGCCCAAACTATGCGATGAGACACGACGTGGACGGGTGAGATTTCAGCCAACTGCTTAAAAAACAGCGGCATAAAGCCCCAAATGATATAGGCTATAAGCGCGTGCAAAAGGCCTGTACGAAATTCACTATTGTCCGTCATGCATGGCACTTAGGCGCAATCGTGCTGGTTTGCACGTCGTTTATCGCTCAGCTCAATTGCGAGGAATCTTAAAAGATACCGCCGCCAAGAAACAGTCTGACGATACAAATGACCGTGACGAACAAGCAAAGATTGCGACCGGAATCGGACCGCGACAATGCACCAAAGAGCACACCTATCAGTGCGAAGGGAATAATGAGCCAGTTTAGAGAACCAAAAAAAGGCACAAAACCGACAACTGCCATGATAAGTGTTACGACACCAATGATAAGAGAGAGTATATTTAGCATATCTGTATTATATGAGTAATACAGAACGGGTGCAACCTGGTTGAGAGCTTTTTGTCGAATGCTGTTCACGCTCTGTCATTTTGCGCATGGTGATGATAGGCCTGTGAAAAAGGTTTAGGCAGAAGCCCAAGCGTTAGAAAAGACCATGATATTAAGAAGGTGGGGCCAGAAAATATGATCAACGGACCGATATTGGTAACCGAAAGGCTGATTTTACGGCCACCGTCTCAAGAGGATTTTCCGGCTTTTGTGAAATTCAGCAGCGACCCTGACACTACGCAATTTATTGGTGGGGTGATGAATGAAGCACAGGCTTGGCGGTCATGGTCGACAATTGCTGGTGCTTGGCATTTGCGCGGCTTTTCCATGTTCTCATTGATATCGCGCGATAATGGAGAATGGATTGGGCGTATAGGCCCCTGGGAACCAGTAGGTTGGCCGGGTAAGGAAATTGGCTGGGGTGTAGCGCCGGAATATGCTGGCAAGGGCTATGCCTTTGAAGCAGCAAAGGCCTGTATGGATTATGCTTTTGATCTGCTGGGATGGGAAGATGTCATTCATACAATAGCGCCAGATAATATTGCATCGATAAAATTGGCAGAGCGACTGGGCTCGACAAATTTGGGACCAACCGCATTGCCAGCACCATTTGATGAGGAACGAGTTGACAAATATGGGCAAACACGCGCGCAATGGCGGTCGCGCTCATAAGGATTTGACCAAATGAGGGGCAGATAATGAGTGAAGAATATTATGTTGATCCGCTGCGTGAGCAATTTGATGCTTTTAAGGCGTTGCCGCGTGACAGGCCTATCAATATGCTCAATCAGGTGCGTTTTCGCGATGTGGCCACCTATGCCAAGGACCATAACGAATATGGCAAAGGGCTAAGCGGAGAGCAGGCCTATGCTTTATATGGTGAGCAAAGCGGGCCGATATTTAAACGCGTTGGCGGCACAATCATTTGGCGCGGGATATGTGAAACTGTTTTGACCGGTCCTCAGCATGAAGATTGGGATGCGATGTTCATTGCTCGCTACCCCCATGCAGGCGCTTTTCTGGAGATGGTGACCGATCCAGTTTACCGTGAAGTGGTCAAGCACCGGCAAGCTGCTGTTGCGACATCACGGCTGATCAGATGCGGCGAAGTATCCTCCCAAAATGGGACATTTGCGTAATATGACTGTAGGGAATTAACCTATTCTCCTAATAGAAAATTAAGAATTTCCTTGGAATAACTAACAGTTGATTAATTATATTCTGATTGCCTATTTAGCCCGCGATAATCATAAATTTACGGGTTTTGCAAAGAGGTTCAAAATGGTGCTGAACGCTATGACATATAATCTGCAAACGCGATTTTTGACTAACGGTCGTTCTTTTCTGTTTGTCGGCGTGGCTGCAATGGCTTTGAGTGCTTGCGGAGTTACCCAAGAAGAAGGCCAGAGCAAAACACCGAATATTGACCCTGCAACCAGCAGCGCACTGGAAGATGAATTGCTGGTTGATCCTGATTTGGTTGAAGCTGGAAATGTCAACAATGCGCTTGACCCGAGTGGACCGAATAGCGGTGCTCAGCCCAGCCCGACAACTGCAGATGCAGAGGGCAGTAAAGCGGCGGCTGTGGAATCTCTCGGCAGCAAAGGACTATTAAGCGCACCGGAACCCACCATTATGTCTGGTGAGGATTGTCTGGGCTGCGAAGGCAATCGCACAGGTGTGACCTTAGGCGCACGAGCCGATATTCAGGCTGGTAAAAATGGTTCGGCTACATGTGATGCCAAGCTGAGTTACGATGCAAAATGGGCAACCCGTATGCCCCCTGCGATGAAGGTGTATCCGCGTTCCGTGGTTAAAGAGGCTGCGGGCGTCGATGGTAGCTGCAATATCCGTGCTGTGACATTTACCACAAAAGTGGCGATAAAAGACGTTGCTGATTATTATTATACCCGCGCGCGCAACAACAAATATTCTGCTGAATATCAATTGCGTGATGGTGAGCATACGCTTGGTGGTGCGCGTGACAGCGATGATGCCGCGTTTGTTATCTTTATGCGCCAGCTTGGCAACGGGCTTACAGAAGTTGATATTGTTGCCAATAAAGGCCGTTAGTCACTAAGAGCTATTAGCGCTTCAAATAAAACTTACTCAGCGTCATCATTTTGGCTGGCTTTGATGCGTTTGGTCAGATCACCTGCGTCTGCCATCCCTTTGAGATGAAGATCACGCTGCGGGAAAGGTATTTCGATATCATGTTCCTGAAACAGGTCCCAGACGCGCATCATTACATCGGCACGAACATTGCCAACGCCTTCCTGCGGGTCGTTAATCCAAGCACGAATTTCAAAATTGACGCTATTATCTCCAAATTCGAGCATCCAAACTTTTGCAGCAGGGTTGCGTAATATGCGCGGACTTTCTTCGACCGCCTTATACAGCAATTTCTGTACCAGCCGCATATCGCTCTTATAGCTGACACCAATGGGTATTTTCATACGCACATCGTTGGATGAATAGGACCAGTTTTCGACCTCTTTGGTCATCAGATCCTCATTTGGGATCAAATGCTCTTTACCATCACGGGTCAGAACGGAAACGGCGCGAACGCCGATTTTGTTGACCCAGCCAAAACTGTCACCCACCACAATGATGTCGCCCGGCTTAATAGACCGGTCCATCAACAGGATGATGCCGGCAAACAGATTACCAATGGTCTTTTGCAGACCAAAGCCTACCGCCAAGCCGAAGGCACCAGAGAAAAAGCTGAGCGCTGTCAGGTCAATGCCCAGTAAATCCATACCGATAAAGAAGGCGGCGATGACCAGAACGATCGTCGCTATCTTTTGGATTAACAGTTTTTGCCCGGCATCAAATTGGGTGGTGTTATTGATACTGTGCGTGATTACACGGCTCGCTAAGCGAACGATAGCAACCAAGATGGAAAATGTGAGCAAGATGGTGGTGATGGAAAGCAGCGAGATGCGACGCTCACCAACATCAAAGCCGACACGGTCCAGCGCCGTGGTCAATCCTGTGATACCATCAATAAAACTGGTAGCTATAGAGAAAAAGATGATCAAGCCCAGCAGCGTGCCCAGCCAGTTGGGCAACCTTATGCCGCGGACGAAATCATTTACCAACAAACCGGTGCTGATTGCCAATGTCAGGCTTAGAATGACTTCCGCTATAAGGCTCCAGCCATGCAGATAGAGGAGTGTCGCGACCAGACTGGCCTCTATGGTCCGCCGCACCATGTCGCGAATGCGATTGCGCGCTATCTCGCTTTCATATCCCGCACGCGCTTCCCACAGGGCCGCTAGCTTAGGGCCCAATGTGCGGCTCAGCATCCAACCCATGGTGATTGCCAAGATGGTAAGGCCGGCCGCAATTCCAGCCTCGGTATATTGCAATTGGCGAGGAGTCTCGCCCATCAAATCCTGAAAACGTGAGATATAGCCAGCAATCATAACGCCAGCCTAAACGCTTCCAATCCTTTGGCAAGGTCCGCTTGCAAATCAGATGGGTCTTCAAGCCCGATATTAAGCCGGACGACGTGGCGATCCTCAGGCGAATCCCCCTCGCGCGGCCATGGCGTGGCGCTACGGTTAGGGGCGGGGTCAACCGGCAGAGCCAGACTCTCAAAGCCGCCCCAGCTATACCCAATGCCGAACAGCTCTAATGCATCGATCAGAGCATTACGTGCTGCAGCGCTGCCACCTTTCATGACAAAGGAGAATAGCCCTGATGAGCCGGTAAAATCGCGCTTCCAAATATCATGGCCGGGGCAGGAGGGCAGAGCTGGGTGCAATACCCGCGCAACGTCATCCTGTGTAGCAAGCCATTGTGCGATGGATAACGCACTTTTCTGGTGCTGTTTTAACCGTACATCTAATGTGCGTAGGCCGCGCGATGCCAGATAAGCATCATCGGGCGAAACCACATGCCCCAATTGCTGTGCGGTTCTGCGCAATTTGCGATAATATTTCTCGCCAGCTGTGGCCGCGCCCAACATGACATCACTATGCCCGACAATATATTTGGTGCAGGCGTTCATGACCACGTCCACACCTTTTTCCAGCGCGGTATAAAAATGTGATGTTGCCCATGTATTGTCCAGCAAAGTCACAATATTCGGGTTTTTGGATTTCGCTGCGGCGCATATGGCCGAAATATCCTGCACTTCAAAGGTAAGACTGCCGGGTGTCTCCATCCATATGGCGCGGGTCTTATCGCAGATGAGTTCGGCAATATCGCTGCCCATCATCGGGTCAAAATAACGCGTGGTAACGCCAAGTGTCTTGAGAAGATTGTCGGCCATGGAGCGGCTGGGGTCATAGCTATTATCGCTCATCAGCAATATATCGCCCGGCTTCAGCACCGCCAGCAAAGAGCCGGCAATAGCGGCCACACCGGAAGGATAAAGGATAGTGCCATGAGCGCCCGGTTCCATCTGGGTCAGCGCTTCAGCCAATGACCATTGGGTAGGGGAGCCTCGCCGCCCATAGAAGAAACGGCCATCTTCATTTGTTTTGGGGCCAGCCTGTAAATCGGCACAACTGTCATAAAGATGCGTACTGGCGCGCCAAACAGGCGTGTTTACAACCTGGCCAGTCCATTCTTTCTTGCGCCCTGCATTGACCACTTTGGTTGCTGGAGCACTGTTCTTTGATGTACCTGAATCAGCCAATATTATTTTCCGCTAGGGCTGAACCTGTTAAAGCCCGTTTGTCAGTAAAGAGAAGCACCCTTTGACAGGCTCAGGGCTAACAGAAGCATGATACGGTCAGGCAGCAGCCTTTGGGGTATCGGCATCGGCGCCCCATTCGGCCCAACTGCCATCATAAAGAGCAGCATCGGTTTTGCCGATAAGATGCATAGCGAAAATCAAGACTGTTGCTGTCATGCCAGAGCCGCAACTGGTGATAACAGGCTGGCCAAGGTCGACGCCTGCATCTGTGAACACAGCTTTCAGTTCGTCAGCAGACTTCCATGTTCCATCAGCATTGAAAAGGCTGGAATGCGGGATGTTTAGTGATCCGGGAATATGACCGGATGCGATGCCTGGGCGTGGGTCTTCTTCTGCACCGGAAAAACGTGCTGCCGGACGTGCATCGATAACCTGTTCGTCTTTGCTGTGTAGATTGGCCAACAAATTGGCCTTAGTGCGCAGATTTTTATCATCCTGCCAAACAGTGAAATGACGGTGGCGCAATTGGGTCTTACCTTGCTCAATCGGGCGACCTTCGGCTTTCCACTTGGCAATACCGCCATCCAATATGGCAACATCATGTGCGCCAAACATTGTCAGCATGAACCAAGCGCGGGCAGAGGATTTTAGAGGGCTATCATCATAAAGCACGATGCGGCTGCCATCACCTAAGCCCAAAGATTGCATACGGCTGGCAAATTTTTCTGCAGGCGGCAGGGTGTTTTCAATGGCGCTGTTGCTATCTACTAACTCGGCCAAATCCATGAATACTGCGCCAGGTATGTGCCCTGCTTCATATTCTGCGGCCGCATCACGGCCAGCATCTGGCAGAAATTTACTGGCATCGATAATTCGCAAATCAGTAGCTTCCAATTCGCCTGCAAGCCATTCTGTAGTAACGAGCGATTCCATGGTTTTCTCCTGCCAGGATAATGATTTCATTGCATTTTGAAGTCTGATTCAAAAACGTTGTGAATCCGAACCAGTTAATAGCTATATTCATAGCCACAGGTTAGGTGTATTAAAACCCTCAGATAGCAAATGGTTCCAAAAGTTGCACATTTTGCAAATCAAATTGCAATATGTATCAAATTTACAACGAATTCAAAAAGTTGTTTGCGCGTTTGCGCAACAATTGTTGTTCATCTTCATCCTTTTTGTCCCAATTGCGATAGGGCATAGCAAGGCGCGGATTGCCTTTTAGTGTATCGATATTGCGATCAAGAAAGTCCCAATACAGCGCGTTGAAGGGGCAGCTATCATCATCGGTGCGGGTCTTCACATTGTAACGACAATGTCCGCAATAATCACTCATCCGGTTAATATAGGCGCCACTAGAGGCGTAGGGTTTGCTCGCCAATATCCCGCCATCGGCATATTGGCTCATGCCCACGACATTGGGTGCTTCCACCCATTCATAAGCATCGACATAAACTTCCAAATACCATTGATGCACCTGATGGGGGTCAACACCTACCAGCATGGCGAAATTGCCGGTAATCATAAGCCTTTGAATATGATGGGCATAACCATGGTCCAGCGTCTGGCCTATCGCTTGTGACACACAGTGCATATCGGTGTCGCCAGTATAATAAAAATCGGGCAAGTCGCGCTGCGCATTTAAATGGTTGCGCCGTGTATAGTCCGGGCCTTCCCGCCAATAAATCCCGCGCACATATTCGCGCCAACCGATTATCTGACGGATAAAGCCCTCGGCAGCGTTTAGCGGAGCTTTACCGTCGCGGTAACGCGCTTCAACATCACGGCACAGATCAACCGGGTCCAGCAGGCCAAGATTGATGTAGGGCGACAATATGGAGTGCCATAGAAAAGGCGCATCCGTGACCATAGCGTCTTGATAATCGCCAAAATCGGCCAGTGCATTGTCCAGGAAATTACGCTTTTGCCGCATCGCCTCTTCATGCGTCACGGCAAAATGAAAATTATCCAGCGTGCCGGGATGATCAGCAAAATTCTCTTCGACCAAAGACAATATTTGCTGGGTTATGTCATCTGCCTGAAAGCGGATTGGCCTCGGCGTTAACAGATCGCCGCCATCACCGATTGGGGGCGGCTTGCGATTTTCGTTGTCATAATTCCATTTTCCGCCCTCTGGCTTGCCATCATCATCCAATAAGATGCCTGTCTTGCGGCGCATTTCACGATAGAAAAATTCCATGCGCAGCTGCTTCTTGCCCTCTGCCCAATTGGCAAATTCATCATGGCTACACAAAAACCTGTCATCAGGGCAGATGGTGACCTTTTGGTCAAAGCGCTCGCCCCAATTCTCCATTTCGGCCATGACACGCCATTCTCCGGCCTCGGTTACGCGAATATTGTCAATATCGTATCGCTCCAGCGCGCGGGCAATTTCACCAGTAAAACTGCCGCTATTGCCTTCATCTTTCAGCTTCACATAGTCGACCTGCCATCCACGCTCGCACAATGCATCTGCATGGTGACGCATAGCGGACAATATTAATGCAATTTTGGCTTTATGGTGCCGCACATAGCTGGTCTCGTCTGCCAGCTCCATCATCAGGATGATACAATTGTCAGGGTCTTGGTCGGCCAGAGAACTAATCGATAAGAACAATTGATCGCCCAAAAGGGGGATGAGAGTTTTTGCAGGCATTTGGGTCTCAATATGGTGGCGATAAATGATGATGCGATAAATTACACGGGCGATAACAATATGCGCCATTAACGGTCCGGTCCGCTATTATATCCCCGTGCATGAGAATATTGCAGTGATGACAGCGCGGCTGATGCTGTTTATGGGGAGGGAATGACCAAAGAAAATGACAATAACCGCTCTCAATCACCCGGTTCGCGCCAAGCGACACCGCAGTTTTTGGGGCAAGACAGTGCTTTGCCACAAGCGCCTGAAGATGCAGTGCTGGACTATGTGCCCAATCCGCGGCCAGGCTCTCTCTATCTTGTTCGCTTTGCAGCTCCGGAATTTACTTCGCTGTGCCCAGTTACTGCGCAGCCCGATTTTGCGCATCTGGTCATCGATTATGCGCCGGATAAAACGATTGTTGAATCCAAATCGCTCAAGCTGTTCTTTGGCAGCTTTCGCAACCATCAGGCTTTTCATGAAGATTGCACGGTCGGTATTGGCCAAAGACTGTTTGATGAAATGAAACCAAAGTGGCTGCGTATTGGTGGCTATTGGTATCCGCGTGGCGGCATCCCTATCGATATTTTCTGGCAATCAAGTGCGCCGCCAGAGGGGTTGTGGTTGCCTGATCAGGGAGTGGCACCCTATCGCGGCCGAGGATAATTCCTCCTCTAAGGATCAATATAGCTGCTAATCAACCATATGTTCTTCTCTTGATCTTTTTTTGTTCCATGCTATGAAAGTGGAACATTATGAGAATGAAGGGGAGATTCTTATGAATATGGTTATGGCTCCAAAACCTGCAAATTGGCGCAGTTTTGATAGGTTTTCAGGCAATCAGACGGCGGTGTCGGTCGGTCTTGTCTGCGAATCTCCTGACATGGCGACTCTTATTACAGAAGATATCATCGCCGTTCACGGAACATCTGCGCCCAGCACGCCTCTATCTGCCCATATTGATATTGTTGGCATGGGTTGGGATGTGCTTGTTCTGCAATGTGATGAACATAGTCATATCGCGCAGCAATTGTTGGAAAAGCTGGCTCTACAACCTCTAATAAACCGGCCAGTGATTATTTTGCAGATCAGCATTGAGGCATTGGATGATATTTTCCCAGTGGCCGAATCGCTGGAGGCGGATATTCTCATCGGTGATGTTCGCGCAGAGCGCATCGCTGCATTGCTCAGCACCAGAAGGCGCAGCAATCTGGCGGAACAGGATGAAGACACTGCCTTTATGTTGCGCCGCCTTACCGAACAGATGGATGGTTTCGCCAAGCAGTTGGAGCGTCTTTCATCATCTGGCAGCACCGGAAGTAATGAAAGAGGACGGGCCAGCGATACGCGGCTTGCTAGCCCCAAAGATGGCTTTCGTGGTAAGAAAGATGATACCCCATGGTTGATAAATGACGGCAAGACAGGTCATTTTTCCGCTAATGATGTCAGGCGAATTATATCCGCACGGCGCCGGCGGGATAATATTTTTGGCGATGATTTGTTTGCTGACCCAGCATGGGATATTTTGCTCGATCTTTATGCAGCCTTTCTGGAAGAGCGTCAGGTCGCGGTTTCCAGCCTGTGCATTGCGGCTGCCGTACCTCCGACAACAGCTCTGCGTTGGCTGAAATTGATGACCAAATCGGGCTGGTTGGAGCGAGAGGCCGACCCTATCGATCGCCGCCGCGTCTATATGCGTCTTTCGGCTAAGGCTCTAAAAACCATGCAAAGTTATCTTGATAATATTGCTTTAGATGACGCCTCACTCCTCTAAGCCTAGCAGCATAAACACGAATAAATGTGGTTTGGGTAAAAACTGGTCTTGATTTTGTTGGCGGATGGCGTATTTAGCCGCTTCTCCAATGGAAATGGGCGATTAGCTCAGTTGGTAGAGCATCTCGTTTACACCGAGAGGGTCGGCAGTTCGAGCCTGTCATCGCCCACCATTTCCAAACCCCCTTATATCTTAAGTTTCGGCCCTTATCGTCAATCAGAACTGTCTTAGTCTCTATTGGCAGTGTACAGCGAATGGACAGCACACCATTGATCGGGTTTGTCTAGCACCTTTGGATAATTTATTGGTTATGAACCGGCCAATGTATCTTCCATCATGGCCGCAGCGCGCGGACCGTTCCAGTTCATTCCGCCCAACATGCGCCATACTTCTATGCCTTGCGAATCATATAAAATTGTCGTGGGCATGATTCCTGTAGCGAGAGCAAAGTTCAGACCATTTTCAGGGTCAATATAAGGTTTCAGCTTGGTAAATTCCGCCTTTTCAAAAAAGGGCAAAACCTTCGCATTGCCTTCCAGATCTTGCGATACGACCAGAACATTTAACCGATCATCTTTTTCGGCCAGCGCATCAAGGGTCGGCATTTCCGCAACGCATGGCGCGCACCATGTTGCCCATAGATTGACCAGCAAGGGCTTGCCCTTAAAATCAGCCAGCGACACTGCGCTGCCATCAGGCGCAGCAAAAACGGCCTCTGGGGCCGCTGTGCCACGCTTTGATATATCCAATTTCCCACTAAATGCAGGGTGCGGTGGCGGACCGTCATCAGCAGCAACTGCGCTTTCGCTATTTGTGGCCACATCCGCATCTTGCCCTGTGTCAGAGGATTGCGTATCGCAGCTAGCAAGCATCAGTGCGGCCGCTGCGATAGACAGGACAGGCAAAGCAGAGGAAAATCGAGAAACCATGGGTAAAAACTCCAATAATATGTCAGCCAATAATATGTGGGGCGGTCGTTTTGCGGGCGGCCCAGCGGCTATAATGCAAGAGATAAATGCTTCCATACCCTTCGACAAGGCACTTTGGCGACAAGATATTACAGGATCGCTAGCGCATGTCGCGATGTTGGGCAAATGTGCAATTATTTCTACCGAAGATATGGCAGCTATAACTGACGGCCTGAACCAGATTGCCGAAGAGTTTGAGCGTGACGGCATTACCGAAGACTTGGCACTGGAAGATGTGCATATGCATGTTGAAGCGCGGCTGAGAGAGATTGTTGGTGATGTGGCCGGTCGGCTGCACACAGCGCGCTCACGCAACGACCAGGTAGCGACCGATTTCCGCCTTTGGGTGCGCGATGCCATTGCATCAGTGGATGCGGCATTGCTGCAGTTTCAGCATATATTGTTGCGCCGTGCAGAAGAGCATCATGACAGCATCATGCCGGGCTTTACCCATTTGCAGACCGCGCAGCCTGTGACATTGGGCCATCATTTGCTGGCCTATTTTGAGATGATATCGCGGGACCGTCAGCGCTTTGCCGATGCGTATATGCGGACCAATCAGAGCCCTTTGGGAGCCGCGGCCCTTGCCGGAACTGGCTTTCCTATAGACCGTCATATGACCAGTGAAGCCCTGGGCTTTGATGCACCCATGGCCAATTCCCTTGATGCCGTGTCGGACCGTGACTTTGCTCTGGATTTCTTAACTGCTGCATGCCAATGCGCCTTGCACCTTTCGCGGCTTGCCGAAGAAATTATCCTCTGGGCCAGCCAACCTTTTGGATTTCTGCAATTGCCGGACAGTTTTTCGACCGGTTCTTCCATCATGCCGCAAAAGCGCAACCCAGATGCCGCCGAGCTTGTGCGCTCTCATGCAGGCAGAATTATTGGCTGCCAAAATGCCCTAATGATCAGCATGAAGGGGCTTCCCTTGGCGTATTCCAAGGATATGCAGAATGACAAACCGCCAGTATTTGAGGCAGAAAAACTCCTAGGCCTTTGCATTGCAGCGATGACAGGCTTGGTCGATGAAGCGGTGTTTGTTCCTGCCGCAATGCGCAGTGCCGCAGAACAAGGCTATGCCAGCGCCACCGATTTGGCTGATTGGCTGGTGCGTCAAGCGGACATTCCATTCCGTGAAGCACATCATATTACCGGCGCTATTGTCCGTATGGCAGAAGAGCAGTCTGTGCCGCTCGATCAATTGGCTCTAGCGGATATGCAAGCGGTTGATTCGCGTATTGATGAGCGCATTTTTGATGCTCTGTCGCTCGATGCATCTGTACGCAGCCGAAACAGCTATGGCGGAACCGCACCTGATCAGGTAATGCAGCAAATTCAAGCGGCGCAGCAGCGTCTCGCAGATTAAGCCCCATATTGGAGGGAACGGTAATGGCATCTAAACCATATATATCTGTCATGGCTTTGCTATGTGCTGTGCCGTTACTGGCGTCATGCGGCAATTCCAAACCCTTGGTCGCTAAGGCTGGCGATAGTTTGCCGCCTGCGCCTTATGCTGCGAGGGAAACGCCGGATTCAACCAGATTGCTGGAAACATCAACGCAAGCACGGCCCGACAGGAGCGTAGAACTGCGCCGTCGTTCCGAAGTGCGTGAAGATGATGAATTCGACATGCCGCCAGAATAATTTTCGTACAGCGATTATCTCTTAAAACAATCAAATTACGAGCCACGCTATGGACTTTTTTCAATTAAAAGGCGGCATCATCCATGCCGAAAACCTGCCATTGACCGTATTGGCAGAGACATATGGAACGCCCTGCTATATCTATTCGGCCGGAACGCTGCGCCGCCATGCGCGTGTGTTTCGTGAAGGCTTATCTGCTTTACCAAAAGTGCATTGCGCGTTTGCCGTAAAGGCCAACCCGAATCTGGCGATTTTGCGTATCTTGGCAAAAGAAGGCTATGGCGCAGATGTTGTGTCTGGTGGTGAGTTGGCGCGCGCATTGGCCGCAGGCATGGCCGCAGAAGATATTGTTTTTTCCGGCGTTGGTAAAACGGCTGCAGAAATGCGTGATGGCCTTAAGGCTGATATTGGCCAGTTTAATATTGAGTCGATTGAAGAGGGCCATGAACTGGCGGCCATAGCTGCAGAAATGGGCAAGTGCCCTGCGGTTACGCTGCGCATCAATCCGGATGTTGATGCCGCGACCCACGCCAAAATCTCCACTGGCAAGGCAGAGAATAAATTTGGCGTCGCCATTGACCATGCCGCGGATATTTTCGCTGAACTGGCGGGGCACTCCTCTCTGAATATGCGCGGTGTTGCGGTGCATATTGGCAGTCAATTGCTCTCACTCAATCCGTTAAAGATGGCCTTTGAACGGGTCGGTAATCTGGTGCAGCAATTGCGTGAACGCGGCTTGACCATCAGCCATGTTGACCTAGGCGGCGGCATCGGTGTGCCGTATAAAGACGGTGAAGTGCCGCCAAGTCCGGCAGAATATGGCGCTATGGTGGCAGATGTAACCCGCAATTGGGATGTGACGTTGATGTTTGAGCCTGGCCGAGTGATTGCCGGTAATGCTGGTGTTATGCTGACCCGTGTCATTCGTGTGAAACAAGGCCATGGCGACCCGTTCGTGGTGGTCGATGGCGCTATGAATGATTTGGCGCGTCCGGCACTATATGATGCCTATCATGATTTTGTCCCGGTACAGCCTGATGGCACCAATATGATGGCCAATATTGTCGGTCCTATTTGCGAAACCGGGGACACATTTGCACGCAATAGGCCCATAGGCGCGGTCAAGGCTGGTGATCTGGCAATTTTCCGCACCGCAGGGGCATATGGGGCCACAATGGCCAGCACCTATAATAGCCGCGCCTTGGTGCCGGAAATATTGGTAGATGGCGATCAACATGCTTTGGTCGCGGACCGGATTGACCCCGCTACAATTATGGCAGCGGAGCGCTTGCCGGATTGGCTGGATTAAGCGAAAGTCTCACTCATGCGCAGCTTTCCGATCTTTTTGGAGCTTCAGGCCCAGCCTGTTATCTTGATAGGTGAGGGGCCTGCTGCGGATGCAAAACGGCGTCTTTATCAGCGTGCAGGGGCTATCATTGTTGGCGAATTCCACCCCTGCTCAAAGATTGTAGTGATAGCGGAAGAAGATGATGACGCGGCACATGCCGCCGTTGCGCGGTGCAGAGCCCGCGGATTGCTCATCAATGTCGTTGACCGTCCGGCACTATGTGATTTTACCACTCCCGCTATTGTTGATCGCAACCCGGTGACTATTGCCATAGGAACTGGCGGGGCCTCTGCAGGTCTGGCCAAGGCGCTGCGTCAGCGATTGGAAGCGCTATTGCCAGAAACTTTGGGCGCATTGGCGAAAGGTCTGTTCGCTGCACGGCCCGCTATTAAAGACACTTGGCCGGATGGTCGTGAGCGGCGGCAAGCCATTGATGCTGCGCTTCAACCCGGCGGACCGCTCGACCCTTTTGGTGATATAAAAAACGATGCAGTTAATGACTGGCTGGCAGAAGGCGGGGATAAGCGCCAAATCGGAATTGAACAGATTGATTTGGCCAGCAATGACCCTGATGATCTGACATTAAAGCAAGCACGACTGTTAGCCAGTGCTGATTATGTTATAACAATTGGCAGTGTCGGTGCGGCTATTATGGCGCGGATAAGGGCTGATGCCGATATATTGCCCGGCCCAGATCATGGCCATGACCGCGATCATGACCTTCCCGCTGACGCTCTGATTATTCGCCTGACTGCGGCCGCAACAGAAAATTGAGGCGTGAGGAAGCAATCAGTTTGCGCCTGTCCATTTGCCAAGCAAAACTCTCTACATTGGCAACGCGCTGTCCCAATCTGGTGACTTGCCCTAGGGCATAAGTTGTATGTTCACGGCCGCCGCGCATAAAGTCGATAGTAATGTTGACCGGTTTCATCTGGTCGGCGCGTCCGGCATTGGCCAGAACCACCCGCAACGCAGAAAATGCGGCCATTTCCAGCAGCCCCGACAATGCGCCACCATGCACAAACCCCGGACGGCCCATAACGCCATTGTTAAAATCATAACAAATAACAGGCAGATCATCTTCAAAGCCATGGATGCGCATACCCATATGATGCGCAAATGGTGGTAATTGGCGGGCTATTGCTTCGACATTGCTATATTCCGTGGTCATGCCGTTACATCCATATTGATAAAAGTTCCTGCAACATGGGCGATGGGGTCATCCAAATCACCATGATGGGCTATGCCGCGCACAAATGCGATTGATCGTTTGATTTGGTAACATTCGCCGCGCCCGTACACGATTTTATTGGGTTCTGCTGCACGCATATAGTCGACGCGCAGATCAAGCGTGACTTGTGGCCGGAATTTACCCAGTCTTGCCCAAACGGAAAGGCTAGTGGCGTTGTCCATCATGCTGATGATGGGCCCCGATGCTAATATACCGGTCGACTCATCACCGACCAACTCTTTGCGCCAAGGCAGGGCCAATTCCACCCAGTCATCGCCATGGTCATGATATCCGAAGCCGATATGGCCGCCATGACCATGGCTTGAAATGGCTTCTATCCATTGCTTTGGGTTAAAATTTTCCGTGTCGGCCATGCCGATAATATCCTTTTTATAAGGAGAATTTTATCAAACTCCCCTTCGCATAATATGTTCATTTTTATGTCCCGAACTTCATTAGCGGCTCGGTCTGTTTCTC
Source organism: Parasphingorhabdus sp. DH2-15 (assembly GCF_051668705.1). GTDB lineage: Bacteria > Pseudomonadota > Alphaproteobacteria > Sphingomonadales > Sphingomonadaceae > Alterisphingorhabdus. The sequence goes on from NZ_CP196351.1 coordinate 881,130, forward strand.
CATAACCATGAAGGCGCGAATTCCCAAGAATTTGCACATCGCATCTTAACATGAAGATAAAGGAGAAGACTTTATGAACCTGGCAGACATTCCTGAATTGACTGAGAAAGTCGCGAATTTTGGTTCTATGGTGATGGACTCAGCACCCATGATCGCTGGTGACGACCTTTGGCTCATTCTCGCAATTTATATCTTTGAAGCACAAGATCTGGCTCTCGGTTTCTGATCGTTTATGTGTTTTGAGTAATGCAGATATCTCCGCCCTTGTCCGAATATCGTGCGCAGCCGCATCGTCGCGCTCAGGCTATACAGGCCGGTAAAAAAGCATTTGCTGCTTGGCAAAACCATCCGGTTTGGGCGGGGTATCGCGCATTACTTGAGCATGCTGTAACCTTGTCTGCCGTTGACGCTATACGCCATTTACGCCCTATCCTTGATGATAATCTCATAGCACCAGCCTTTCTGGAGCATTTCTTATCGGCGATGACGCATGATGAACTTGTGCAATTGCAATGCCCGGCAACTTTGTCAGTGCAAAGCACTGTCATCATATTATTGAGGCATGGCCGTATAAATATTGCACTTGTCGCTTTGCGCAAAAAAGCTGCTGATGCATCTGGTAATGCCATGCATGATAGAATTTGCCTTTCTAATGGGCATAGCGCGCTGCGTCTTATCAACGGTGCGCAGGCGGATTATCGATTGTTTGCGCGTGACCATGAAGAGCAAGAGGCCATGGTTTTGACTTACAAAGGCCGTGTTGCAAGTGATGCCAGCTTGATAATCGATAATAGCCAGCAGGGCTTGCTGATAGATGTGCTGGAACAGCCCGCTCTATTTTTGCGCATAACAGTGGAAGATGACGGCTCATCATCGACCAATGGTGATGATTGTTATCGTTATTTTGATGCGCAGACGGGCCGGTTGCTGGGCAAATCTGCGGGTAATATGCAATCAACGCGCCGTCTTATGCTGCTTTCTGCATTGCGTTCTCTTGGTGCCGCACATCACGCACCTGAGATGCTAGTAGTGACAGAGGAACCCGTGGCGGCTTTGCGGTGGCAGGCTATGCGCGAATGTCTGGCTACCGATATGAAAGCAGCCATGCCGCGATTGGCGGATATGGCTAAGGGTGATCCAGATGATGAAATACGCGCACTGGCCCATCAAATCTTGCAACATATTGGGCAAAAGGCCGCATAAACCATGGCCTTGGATATAGCATATAGAGCGCAGGAACCCCTTTCATTGGATGAGGCGCTTTCTTTGGGCGATGCCAATCTTAAAGGGCTTGAGCGTGAGCAAGAAAGGGAAAATGCCGCGCATATCTTGGCAGGGCTATATGCCAATCGCGACTTTCTGGCAGATGCGGCCATTGACGCGCTGAAATTGACATATGCGGATGAGACGCAGGGTCGCCGCAAATATGGACCGCAAGTCATCACTTTGGGTGCTGCACGTCCGGGTTGGTTTTTACGTGCAAATATCTGGCCTGGCGCGAATGACTATGTGGTGCGCGCCAGCGGCAAAGACGCGTTCTTTTATGGTTTGCCGCATGATCATAATTTTGACTTCCTTACCATCGGATATCACGGTCCTGGTTATATTAGCGATTATTATGAGCAGGATTATGAAGCGATTATTGGCTATAAGGGGGAGCCGGCCGGATTGCGTTTCATTGAACGCTCTGCGCTATCCGAAGGCCGTATGCTTTACTATCGCAAGCACCGGGATGTGCATTGCCAACATGCCCCCGATGCCCTTTCCATATCGTTGAACATCATGATGACAGCGCCCGAACAATATTGGTTTGATCAGTGCCGCTATGATGTGAAACGCAATGTTGTGGAGACTATTCTCTCACAAGGCGCGAATGAGGCGATGTTGCACATTGCTGTAGCGGCTGGTGATGAAAATGGTCGCGATCTGGCGACCGAAATCTTGTGGAATCATCCGTCACAGCGAATGCAGCTGGCAGCGTTGCAGGCGTTGAGTGAGAACAGCCTATCGCAAATGGAGAAAGATAAGCTTTTTGATCAATGCTGCCGCCATGGTTCTGCGGCTATTGCTGCTGCGGCAAGCCTATATATTAATCAGCATGAGCAATAAATCCGGTAAATAGCCAAGAGAAATATCACTTCCCGCTATGGCCCAGTTTGGGTTAGAGATCAGATGGTCATTTATGGGAAGGTAAGTTTGATGCCAGAATCAGCGATGGACAGTATGTTTGTCGAGAACATAGCCGCAATCATTCAATTGGCGTTGGCACCGGCCTTTCTGTTGGTAGGTATTGGCGGGATGCTGCAGCTTTTTTCCAGCAGACTTGCACGCGTTGTCGATCGGTCAAGAGAGCTGGCAAAGGAACATGGCCAAGTCACTGAAGGGGAACGCAGGAATATTGTGCGCGAATTGCGTAAGCTCGATCAGCGTATGACGGTTGTCAATCGCTCTATTTTGATGGCGGTATGCGGCGCCATCACTGTCGGCATGGTTATAACATTGCTGTTTGCGATGGAGCTCGCCGGAATTGATTTATCAGTGGCCGTCGCTGGCGGTTTTATCCTAGCGATGACCTTTATCATGACTGGTCTGGGGTTCTTCGTGTATGAAGTCCATCTTGCGGACCGCTCAATACATTTGGACAAGGTGTTTTTGAAATGGGACGAGTGAGTTTTTACTCGCACCATTCAAAAAAGATATTTTGCTGATTAGCCTTCGGCGTTTTCTGTACCCTCTGCTGGTGCATCACCTTCTGCAGGAGCATCGCCGTCGGTTGCAGCATCACCACCATCGCCACCCGCTGCTGCAAGGGCATCGGCAACATATTGATCAACCCCTAAAGGATTGTCAGAATTTTCATTGAGGTACAATATGACTGCAGCGCGCTCATCGCCTTTACTAAGACCAGCAAAGCTCATTTTCGTGCCACTCGCATAGCGTTTCGGCGATTTCAGCCAGGCATCCATCTCTTCAAAGCCCCAATTGCTTGAGATACTTGAGATAGCTTCAGAATAGCCAAAACCAGCAACAGCGCCGTGCGGCTTACCTAGAATGCCATAAAGATTGGGGCCTACGCCATTGGGGCCCCCTTTTTCGATAGAGTGACACGCTGTACATTTTTGGAAAACTTTGGCGCCAACGCTTGAATCGGCACTGGCCATCATTACGCCAACAGAATCTTCGGCTTTTTCTTCGGTTTTTTCAGCACCCTTAATGGCATATCCGGGTTTTTCCGGATGCTCTGGTGAATCAGCGTGAAAGAATTTCCCGCTCAAAATCGAAAAGCCTAAAGCCGAGGCCATGCCAAACAAAACCCAACCGGCTATTGTATTACTGCGATCATCCATATTCTAATGTCCCTAATTTGCCCCTGCTATAGAAGCAACTATCTAGACTGGCAACGCCATTACGACGATATTCTGTGCGCTCCCTAGCCAGCATAGGAGCACTAGGCAAGGGCTGAAAAGCACCACTACCAAGGAATTTATGAACCAATGCGCTGGCATCATTTGTATATCCCGTGATTGATTGAATTTAGTGCAATGCGCATCGTTGATAGTGCAATAATTATTGGTCATTTGCTTCGCGCGCAGCGTTTGTGCTTGCTTTAACATATGGTAATAATTTAACAGCAAGCATATGTATAGCTATCCGAAAATTGCGCGTGAACGTGCTGAAAATATGGCCCGTGCGGCAAAATCAGAGCCTGGACGTGGCCTGGCCTTTCAAGGTGCACCAGGTGCAAACTCCTATCTGGCCGCGCTGGAATATGATCCAAAAGGCCTTCCTTTGCCATGTTTCTCTTTTTCTGATGCTATCGATGCGGTCAAGCGCGGTGATGCAGACCGGGCAATGATCCCGATTGAAAACTCACAGCATGGCCGGGTTGCCGATATTCACTTTCTGCTCCCGGAATCAGGGCTGCATATTATTGATGAGTTTTTTATTCCCATACATCACTGCCTGATGAGCAAATCAGATGGCCCCTTTTCCAGTGTGTTAAGTCATCCGCAAGCGTTGGGGCAATGTCGCCATTATCTTAAGGAACATGGGATTACTCCGGTTTCTTATACAGATACCGCTGGCGCCGCGGCCGCGGTTGCGATGAGTGATGATACCAATATCGCGGCCATCGCGCCGGCTATTGCTGCTGATATGTACGGTTTGAAGATGATCGCCGAAAATATCGAGGATGCTGACCATAATATGACACGTTTTGTGGTGTTGGCCCGTGATGCTGTTTTACCGCCTGCTGACATACCGGTAATGACCAGCCTGTTATTTGAAGTGAAGAATATTCCGGCAGCACTATACAAAGCTATGGGTGGTTTTGCGACCAACGGTGTGAACAGCACCAAGTTGGAAAGCTATATTCGCGGAGATAATTTCTCTGCTGCGGAATTTTATCTCGATATAATCGGAATGCCTGGCGACCCTGCGGTGGACCGCGCACTGGACGAATTGCGTTTCCATAGCAAATGGGTACGAATCTTGGGTAGCTATAAACAATCGCGCGAGAGACATTAGGCTATAATGCCCGCAGCCTAGACGACCTGCAGACATCGCACCGCTTAATCAGTAGCTTGTGAGCTGAACAAAATCGATTTCAGACAGGCGGACATGGTTTTGACTCCCCTGCTAGTGAGAACCAAATATGTTCGGCGTCGATCAACCTTATCAAATTGGCGCTCAACCAGGTCATTTTTGATAAGCATGTCAATCCAACGCAGAGCGGTTGTTTGTGGCACAGATGCCGCGATGCAGGCGCTAGATATGCTAACATTGCTGCGTTCTAGCTCAGCAGCATAAAGGTCGAGCAAAATGTCCCAAGCGGGGTCTGCAAAGAGGTTTTCGGTAAAAAAGCTTTCCCTTTTGCGGCGTCTGGCAATCTCTGCCCGCACATCAGCTGCACTGATTGTCCAATTGGATAGTCGGTCGATCAAAAGTGACATATTGGGATCTTCACCGCAGGAAGCAGCGAATGACTGTTGCTTAGAGGATTGATGAAACGCCGCTTCATCAGCTTTCAAGGCCAATGTGGCCAAACGATGCGCCATATCCAACAATTCTGTTTTGGGATCGACGACCTGAACTGACTGCCCATGAAGTTTTTTCTCAAGGCATGTATCAGGCCAAGATAATGAGGGCTTGCTATTGTTTTGTGACATGTCTTCTTTGGCCTTCTTGAGAAATTTTGGTTTCTTCACAAAGGACATATTTGCCTGTAAATGTGACTACATTAGATTTTGCACGACACGATAACTTTGCTTATATTTGACATGGAGTCATTATACACACCACCATAGTTACATTTGTAACCAGAATAAGTTTCAATTTTTATCAACAGATTCAACATCTAATAGAGATAGTTGAAAATCAATACATAAATTTGGAACAATTTTAGATTTAAATCTATTCTTTTATTATTAGTTTTCATGATTAAAGTTAAGTCACGTAAGTTCGTGACACAATCGTAACTATCTTTTATCGTCATCACTCATTAATTATGGCTGAGCGTGAAGGTTCACATTTCAAAGGGTCGCTGTGTTAATAGAATCAGATATTGTGGAAGCACCGCCGCAGCAAATGGCCTTTTGGGAAGGACTGTCCATGTTGCATAGCTATCCAGACATATTAGAATCCGCATATAGATTGCTGACGACAATGGGGGTGAAGATGATGGCATATCATTTGGTTCCGCCATTTCATTCGCAAATATCCAAACGGGCGATGATAATAAGTTTTGGCTTTCCCAAACAATGGATTGAGTATTATGCAGACCCTGCAGCACGCGCACAAGACCCTGTGCCTGATATTGTTATGGAGCAGTATAGCAGAATGTCATGGGCTGAAGCACTCAAGATATGCCGTGATAAAGACCCTGTAACAGGTATTCGTCATGCAGTAGAAATAGAAGAGATTCCTTATGCTTTCGGGCTGCCGCTTTATGGCCCGAGCGGACGCGATGCATATTGTGCAATCGTCATGGATAATGCTTCGAATGTTACCGATATGTGGAACATGGTTCAAATACAGAATATCATGCAGGCGGTGCATGTGCGCATATCACATCTGACCATTGCCAAAGATAATGCGGCGATAAAATTGTCGCATCGTGAGACTGAAGTGCTCAATTGGATTTTGGGCGGCAAGTCGCGCAATGATATTGCAACTATTCTGGGGCTCGCGCCAGCAACGGTTGATACCTATTTGCGGCGCATTTACGAAAAACTAGGCGTTAATAATCGCATCATGGCCAGCTTACGGGCCCTGTCACAAAATCTGATTAAGCTTTCTTAATCCAAAGTGGTACAAACGGGTCCGACATTTTTAATGCGCATCCCCCCAACTTGGGCCTGTACCAATATCTATTTCGAGCGGCACGGTGAGTTTGACCGCAGGCTCTGCCGCATTGGCCATCACCTGACGAATAACAGCTGATGCTGCTTCAACATCGCTTTTGGGCAGTTCAAACACCAATTCATCATGCACTTGCAGGAGCATGCGCACCTTTTCTAACCCTGCTTTGGCAAGGGCTTGCGGCATGCGGGTCATGGCCCGCTTAATGATGTCTGCGCTGGTGCCTTGAATAGGGGCGTTGATCGCCGCTCTCTCACTGCCCTGACGTTCGGTCTGATTTTTGGCATTTATGCGCGGAAAGTGCGTTTTGCGGCCAAATAATGTTTCGGTGTAAAGCCGTTCCTTCGCGCTTTGCAAAGTATCAGAGATATAATGGTTGATGCCCGGAAAACGCTCAAAATAACGACTGATCATATCTTGCGCTTCATCGGCGGAAACTTCCAACCGACCCGCCAATCCCCAACGGGATATGCCATAAAGGATAGCGAAGTTGATAGTTTTGGCGCGGCCCCGTGTGTCGCGATTGACCTCGCCAAACAGCTCTTGTGCTGTGCGATTATGGATATCTTCGCCATCAGCAAAGGCCTGACGGAGCGTATCGACATCGGCCATATGTGCGGCCAATCGCAGTTCAATCTGGCTATAATCGGCAGCCAGTATCACATTGCCGGGTTCCGCAACAAAAGCAAACCGGATCTGACGGCCCATTTCTGTGCGAATGGGGATGTTTTGCAGATTGGGGTCATTGGATGACAACCGCCCAGTCTGTGCGCCGACCAGGCTATAGCTGGTGTGAACACGTCCGGTTTTCGGATTGATATCATTTTGCAAAGCATCGGTATAAGTGGATTTCAATTTCGACATTTGCCGCCAGTCGAGCACTTTGCGGGCAATATCGTGACCATCCTGCGCCAGCCGTTCGAGCACAGTGACATCCGTGGAATATTGGCCGGATTTGCCCTTTTTGCCGCCTTTCAGGCCGAGCTTTCCAAACAGAACCTCACCCAATTGTTTCGGGCTGCCAATGGTAAAAGGCTCCCCGGCAATGGCGTGGATTTCTTTCTCGCGAGTGGCCATGATCTCGGCAAATTCTGCCGAAAGCCCCGCTAGCCGTTCGCGGTCAACTTTAATGCCCTCACGCTCCATTTGTGCAAGAGTGGAGAGAACAGGGCGGTCAACCAGTTCATAGACCTTTGTGCCGCCCTCCGCACTAAGCCGCGGTTTCAAAATCTGCCATAGGCGCAGCGTCACATCAGCATCTTCCGCCGCATAGCGCGTAGCCTGATCCAGCGGGACTTGACCAAATCCAATCTGGCTTTTGCCGCTGCCCGTGACGGATTTATAGCTGATGCAGTCATGATCCAAATGCTCTTTGGCTAGCGCATCCATGCCATGACCACCATGGCCGCCCATGGCTTGGCCTGCATCTAGTGCAAAGCTCATCACCATTGTGTCATCGACAGGAGCTATCAGAATATCGTGCTGCGCCATGATATTAATATCATATTTGATGTTCTGGCCGATTTTCAGCACAGCATCATCTTCCAACAACGGTTTGAGCAGCGTCAAAGCGTCTTGCATGGCGATTTGTTGAGGCTTTTCATCCAACAGGTCAGTACCACCATGCGCCAAGGGCACATAACAGGCTTTGCCCGGCGCGGTGGCCAGGCTGAAACCTACCAATTCGGCGCGCATAGGGTCTAGTGAAGTGGTTTCTGTGTCAAAAGCTACACTGCCAATAGCGCGCGCTTCATCCACCCATTTTTGCAAGGTTTCTTCATCGGTAATGCAAACATATGCATCTGGGTCGATCGCTGGCTGTTCGGGCGCGCGCGGGGCATGTGTGCCGGGACCATTATTGTTTTCACCAGATGTATTGGAGCCAGTGCTTTCTGCTCGACCAGATGTTTCTGGCGCATCGGCACCCAATTTGCGCAGCAAGCTGGTAAACCCATGCAATGACAGAAATTCAGCCAAAGGCTCGTGCGGAATGTCTTGTAGTTTGAAATCGTCCAGCGCGACGGGCAATGGGCAATCATCTTTGAGCGTTACCAAAACGCGTGACAGACGTGCATCGTCCGTAAATTCGATAAGGTTCTCGCGCATCTTAGACTTTTTCATGCCCTGAGCAGCGGCAAGGACGCCATCCAAATCGCCATGTTCCAAGAGCAACTTTGTCGCAGTTTTGGGGCCGATACCTTTAACCCCGGGGATGTTATCCGCGCTATCGCCCATAAGAGCCAGCATATCGCCGACCAGTTCAGGGCCAACGCCGAACTTTTCAATAACTTCCTGTTTGCCGACACGCACATTCTTCATCGTGTCCAACATGTCGATACGGCTATCATCAACAGGTTCAATCAATTGCATCAGGTCTTTGTCAGAGCTGACAATGGTTACCTTCCAACCTTGCTCGACCGCAGCCACAGCATAGCTGGCGATCATATCATCCGCTTCGACATTTTCCTCTTCAATAACGGGTAAGGAAAATGCGCGGGTGGCATCGCGTATAAGCGGGAATTGTGGAACCAGATCATCGGGCGGCGGCGGCCTGTTGGCTTTATATTGATCATAAAGATCGTTGCGAAAGCTCTTTGATGATTTATCGAGAATGACCGCCATATGTGTCGGGCCATTGGCCTTGTGCAGGTCATCGGCCAATTTCCACAACATGGTTGTATAACCATAAACCGCGCCAACGGGCGTGCCCTCTGGATTGGTTAAAGGCGGTAACCGGTGATAGGCACGAAAAATATATGCCGAGGCATCGACAAGATAGAGATGATTCTGTTCAGACATGTTCATCTGTTAGCAGGACAATCGCAGCGCGTCATCGTAACATTGCACATGTCATTGGTTGGGTTGCAAGGCCTCTTCTTTTTTCTCATCGCTAGCCGATTGATTGGTTGGCTTCACACTATTTTGATCGCTTTTGGGCGCATCATAAATCTGATCAAGCGGCGGGAGGCCCCGAAGATCGCGAATTTGATTTTCGCGCAGCAGCAAATAGGCATCGCGTGTATCACCATAAAGGTCGGCGCTTTCTTCACGCAGACGGTCAATCTCTGCATCATTGTCCAAACGCTGATTAAGCGCAGATACTGTGCCAGCGGTTATAGCAAAAGCCGGTTTATTGATGGGTGATCCATAAATCGCAGGGACGAGCAATTGGTCAATAGTATTGCCGATAAGATCACGCGGTGTGGTGGATCCGATCAATGGCAAATAAAGATAGCGACCGGGTTTTACGCCATAATAGCCCAATGTATTGGCAAAGCCATTATAGCGGTAAGGCAGGTTGATGCCTGGCTTGCCGGCAATATCAATCAGACCGCCAATACCAAGGGATGAGTTAATAAGAAAACGCCCTGCCGTTTCCAGAGCTTTGCCTGGCTTGAGTTGTAGCAAGTAATTGAGGAAATTGACGGGCTCACCCAGATTACGCAGGAAATTCTGACTGGCCTGTCTTACTGGACTGGGAATCGTATCGCGGTAAAAGTCTATCGTTGGCTCAATAACGGCCTGATCGATTGCTTCTACAACCTCAAAAGTTTCAAGGCTGAATTGCTCAACAGTATCAAGTTCAATGCCGTCGACCACAATGGGTTCGGGCAATGTCTCACTTGTTCCCGTCTGGTCTACACCATCCTGACCTTGTGGTCGCAGACCGTTTGGACCAATATCAACGATGATTGGCGCCGGCCATTGCGATGTGCTTGCATCGCTGCGTTGCTGTAGCCAGTTGTTCTCATCATCCAGAGGGACGTCATAGGGCAAGGGAGCAGCATCGCTCTCTCCAGGCGCGGCAGTAGAAGTTGTTTTATCTTCTGAGCCATATGTGAATGACAATCTCGTATTGGTGATACGGCGATAATCTAGGTCGTGGTTTAGTGCAGTATTGGCTTGCAGCAGGGTTTTGACCGCTGTTGCTGGTTGCGCAGAAGCGTCTGTAAGAACAATCTCCGCACGGTTGTCGATAGCATCGACCACCGGAAGTGTGTCTATATTGCTGCTCGCCAGTGACAATAATAATAATGGTATGTCTGGTGCAAAACTCAAAACTGGCGTCCTTTCGAGATGCCACAGATTATGTGGCATAGGGCTTTGGTAAATATTGGTTATTGCCTTACCGCGAATATATAACATCGCAACGGCTAATCTATCATAAATACATATCGTTACGATAAACGGACGAAGCCAAAGTCTTTATCTGCATGTTGCATCATGTCGCCCATTTCGCTGGTTGTCTATTTGTAAGTCCATTTAAGCCCTAGGCCATCAAAAAATTAACTTATACGCAAAGGTCTGGCGCTAATGCATGATCTGCAAAGCTATATTGCAAATAGGTATATGGGGAGTTTTTTGCACAAAGTCGGTGACACTTTGACTGCTATTTGGCGCAAGGGTGAAGTTACTCCCTGGTTCAACCTATGGTCGATTATCGGCTTTTCGGCTGTATTGTGCTTCGGGCTTATAGTTTTGTCATTGGGAGCGATGATGAAACCTGATCGATCAGGCCCTGTTTTCAATGTTTCTGAAGGGAGCTGTCTGTTCGCAAGCGACAATATCATCTCTGCACAAGATGCAATTGTAAATGAACATTTTTTTCAATGCCATGACGATAACATTCCGATCAATACGAAGCAATTCTGGTTTAAACTGCCTTTAGTGGAAGCTGGTCTCACCGCAGACGAGTTAAATCTGGAAGGTGATACCGCGCCGATCGATGCATTGCATATTGTGCATCACGACAAGGGCGGGAATATAGTCACGCGCACTATTTTGCCCGATGAAATCATGCAGTTCTGGACGGCAGGAACACGTTTTTCGGTTCCACTCACCAAAGAGGAAGTAAGTTCGGAGACATTATGGCTGGGCGTAGACAAGCCATGGTCACGGCTTGCGGTAAATGATCTTGAGATAATGTCTCTAGAACAGGCACGTGAAGAGCGTTTTGATAGGACAATATGGTTTGCCATATTTTGTGGCTTGGGCTTTTTGCCGATCATATACAGCATTTCTTTCTTTGTGGCGCTGCGATATACGTTTATGGGCTGGCACGCACTGATGTCGCTCTGCTTTCTGATCTACACTTTCAGTTCTTCTGGGTTGATCATGCAATTTCTCCCTCAGATCGCAATGTGGACCAGAACTTTGCTATCATACACAGCATTAAGTACGGCTTCGGCCTTTGCTGGCTATTTTGTGATAAGCTTTCTTGAAAAAGATGTCGTACCGCACTGGGTGAAACGTTTTATGGCGATGGCAAGCCATTTGTTGATCGCAAATGCTCTTTTTGTGCTGATCGTCGGCCCATATTTACCTTTCATTGCCCGCAACATTTATCATCTGGCATTTCTGCCTGCGATAATTTCATTGTTAATCGGCTCGACTTATGCACTGACCAATAAAAGCAAGGTTGTGTGGTTTTTGATCGGTGGTTGGTCACTGACAGCCATAGTAGCTCTGGACAGAATTTTTCGCGGCATGGATATTTATATATTGCCGCCGGAGCTTGATTTCTCACTATTCCCCTGTCTGGTTTTGGAAGTCATCATCACTGCAGGTGGTGTGGCCTATCGGGTGATGTCCATCCGCTATGAACGCGATGAAGCCAGGATGCGCGAGCGTGAGCTTGCTCGTCAAGCCACTACCGATCTGCTGACCGGACTTGGCAATCGCCGACAGTTTGAAGAGGATTTTGCACATAGCAAAAATGCTGCATTGGCATTGCTTGATATTGATAACTTTAAGCAGGTTAATGACAATTTCGGGCATCAAGTTGGTGATGAGGTTCTGCAAAAGCTGGGTGAAGTCTTGCAGTCATTCTCAGATCAAGATTGGTGCCAAGGTATATATCGTCTTGGCGGTGAGGAATTTGCTGTGCTGCTCTCGCTGCAAAGTGAAGATGCGGCCGCTATTTGCTGCGAACAAATACGCGTGAAATGTGAAAAGATAGTAGAGGCGCAGGTTGATGCCCTCTCTCATGCGATCACTATAAGTATAGGCGTAGCTCTAGGTGCTGATACGGGTAAGCGGGCATTATATCGCAATGCAGATGTAGCGCTGTATCATGCTAAATCTGAAGGGCGGAACTGTGTTGCAATCGCCAATAAGGCATATGGGCGCAGTGCCAAACCATTTTTGCAGGTCGCCGTTGGCAGAGGGAACGCGCAAGGCAATGTTCCCGCTTGATGAAGGGGATGTGACGCTCACCTTCCCCGAAGGGTTGGCAGAGGATAGCCTGCAGGACTTGAGCGCCTATCTTGATATTTTCCTCAAAAAGGAAATTAAGAAATCGAAGGCTCCGAAAGAAAAGGTAGACCCGCTGTCATAAAACAAGATCGTCCAGCCATCGCGCTAGGTTTTCTTTTCTAGCTGCGCGCAATTTTATCGCAGCTAGAACAATAATCGAGGCCCGAATTGTCTTCGTAGGCTGCTTTAATGGCATCGGTGAGGTCGCGTCTGCTCATACGGTCTGGCAGTTTTATTCGGCCAGCGCTTACTCCAGCGTTAGCAAACTTATAGACATCATCTAAGTCAGCAGAGCTTTGGTAATATGTGCCGGGATGGTGTTCGCATTCTTCTATCGCATCAACCTCTATGCACAGAGCAAGGCCCATCTGAAAACGATCTTGCTGTTCTTCCATTGCACGTTTTGCGCCGCCCATATTTAATCTCCTTTAATTCAACATATGATCAAAATCGAGATTCGTCTAGTGGGTCAAGCAAGTATATAAGCCCCTAAAAAATCTCTTTTTTCTGCATAACAGGAACGAATCTACTGTGGTTTACAAATAATCAACCAGATTAAGGCAAAAGCCAATGGTTGAACCAATTTGAGAACATCATGCTAGAGAAACCGATATCGAAAGACAAAGCATCTCCTGTTGATCAGGAATTTGGTAGCTTTTTTAATCGCATGACAGCACGTATCAACGCGCAAGGTCAACAAATTGATGAAAACAAACAATGCATGCAAACGGATCAAGCTTTGTTGCTGCTGCAAAGTTATGAAGAGAGCCGGCAGGGTTGGTTTTGGTCTACCGATGCAGAAGGTAATATTACCTATTTGACCCAATATATTGCTGCAATGCTGGATGTACCAGTATCTGACTTGCTCGGTACGCCGTTTGTAAATCTGTTTGCAAAATCGCTTGACCATGAAGCAACGCAGAGATCGCTGCCTTTTGTTCTGACAAAGAAAACCAAGTTCGATGAATTGCGTCTCAAAATGCATGTCGGTGAAGATGTGCGCTGGTGGTCAGTGTCTGGTCAGCCGCAATACTCCAAATTGGGACATTTCACAGGTTTTCGCGGTAATGGTTCTGATATAACGGCGCAACTTCGTGCATCGCAAGATACCGAGCAATTGGCGCGTTATGATTCACTAACCGGCTTAGCTAACCGCGCGAATATGCAAGAGAAGCTGGAAAAAACACTTAAGGCCTTTCAGCCGCAGAATCGGCCCTGTGCTGTTGTTCTGCTTGATCTTGACCGGTTCAAACAGGTCAATGATACATTGGGTCACCCCGCGGGCGATGCATTGCTTAAACAGGTTGCTCAGCGACTGAAAAAAGCTGTCGGGCAAAGGGGCGAGGCAGGTCGTCTTGGCGGCGATGAATTTCAGCTTATCATTCCGGATTGTGAAGATCGGGGTGATCTGGGAGAGCTGGCCGAAAGGATTATTTCCAGCATTTCCCAGCCTTACTCCATCGATGGAAGTCGCTGTATTATTGGTGCTTCGATTGGCGTGGCGATTAGCCCGTTTGATGGAGAAACAACCGAAGATATAATTCGCAATGCCGATCTGGCGCTTTACGCTGCAAAAGCAGGCGGACGCGGACGGTTTTGTTTCTATTCGAGTGACCTGCATCAATCTGCTGAAGATCGGCGTCAGCTGGAAGAAGATTTGCGTGACGCTTTGGCCAATGATCAATTGTCACTATTCTATCAGCCTATCGTCGATGGCAACACGAATATTGTTAAAGGGTTTGAAGCGCTTATGCGCTGGAACCACCCTGATAGAGGGCCTATTTCCCCAGCGGTTTTCATCCCGATTGCGGAGGAGGCCAATCTTATAAATGCGCTTGGTGAATGGGCAATCCATAAAGCATGTACGGAAGCCTCTGAATGGGGTGGTAAAGTACGGGTAGCAGTGAATGTATCGCCGGTTCAATTTGCTAATGACAGATTGCCGAACATCGTCGCAACAGCATTGGCCAATACTGGCCTGGCGCCAGATCGGCTGGAGCTGGAAATTACTGAAGGCGTATTTCTGGCTGAATATGATGAAAATGGCGAAATGTTCGAGCAATTGAAAAATCTTGGCGTTCGCTTGTCTCTTGACGATTTTGGCACCGGCTATTCGTCCATGAGCTATTTGCAAAATGCGCCATTTGATAAGATCAAAATTGATCAAAGCTTTGTTCGCGGTGCAACTTTAAAAGGGTCACGCAATAGCGCTATTATCGCTGCAATTGTCGCGTTGGCTGAGGCTCTGGGAATGGAAACCACAGCCGAAGGTATAGAGACTCTCGATGAGCTGGAGATGATCCGAGATCTAAGGGTCAGCCATATTCAAGGTTATGTTTACAGCCCGGCTGTGGCCAATGAGAAATTGCTGCAGAATCTTGCCGATGGTGAGTGGATTATTGAGCCTGTTGGGCCTGCGCATCATCGTGAGGATCGTACCTCCATGTTCCGTAAGGTTTTCGCGATTCATCATAACCACCGCTATCAAGTGGTCATCCGCAATCTTTCCGCAACGGGTGCGTTGATTGAAGGCTTGCTTGATGTTCCGGTAGGGACTCACTTTGTAATCGATTTTGGGGATGGCCAATTGGCCGTATCAACTGTTCGGCGTTCAATGGGCGATAAACAGGGTATCGAGTTTGAAGAAAGATTGGTTGATGATGGCAGTGGTGGGCTGTGTACTGCGCGTCGTGTTTCCCGTTATTTGATTGCAGCGGTCAGTGCTCAAGAGCAACAATCGCAACAATCGCAACAATCGCAAGTTGGCGGGTGGCAAGTTCAACATGTCATGAATCCGCAAGAAGGTATGATACCTGTATTTAATAGCAGTATCGAAATGTCCCTCAAAAAACGCACTGCCAATTGAAATATACCATTACCGGCTATGCGCTGGTAATGTCATTCATCAAAAGTGCATCCTATTATTCGCGTAAGATAATATTTATAAAACCCAAAGAAAAAGGCCGGAGAGTTTCCTCGCCGGCCTTTTCTATTTCTTGTTAAGCGGTTGGGTTTAGAAACCCATGCCGCCGCCCATGCCGCCCATATCAGGCATTGCAGGTGCGCCGCCACCGGCTTTGTCGTCCGGCAATTCGGCAACAGTCGCTTCGGTGGTGATCAACAGGCCAGCGATAGAAGCGGCATCTTGCAATGCTGCGCGTACCACTTTGGTCGGGTCGATGACACCGGCCGCAACCAGATCTTCGTAAACGTCGGTCTGTGCGTTAAAGCCTGTATTCTCATCGCCGCCGTCCAGCAATTTGCCAGAAACAACCGCGCCGTCGTGACCAGCATTTTCAGCAATCTGACGCACTGGCGCATAAAGTGCTTTGCGCACAATATCGACACCGCGTGTTTGATCGTCATTATCGCCGTCAAGGCCTTCCAGAGCTTTTGTAGCGTAAAGAAGTGCGGTACCGCCGCCAGGGACAATGCCTTCTTCTACGGCTGCGCGGGTTGCGTGCAGCGCGTCATCGACACGGTCTTTCTTCTCTTTCACTTCCACTTCGGTAGCGCCGCCAACTTTGATAACAGCAACACCGCCAGCCAATTTGGCCAGACGCTCTTGCAGTTTTTCGCGGTCATAATCGCTTGTGGTGTTTTCGATTTGCGCACGGATGGCTTCTACGCGTGCTTTAATCGCATCGGCTTCGCCAGCGCCATCAACGATGGTGGTGTTGTCTTTGTCGATGGTTACGCGCTTGGCTTCACCCAACATGCCCAAAGTGACGTTTTCCAATTTGATACCCAGATCTTCAGATACCATTTCACCTTTGGTCAAGATGGCAATATCTTCCAGCATCGCTTTACGGCGATCACCAAAGCCAGGGGCTTTAACAGCAGCAATTTTCAGGCCGCCGCGCAATTTGTTGACGACCAATGTTGCCAATGCTTCGCCTTCAATATCTTCAGCGATGATCAGCAATGGACGACCAGATTGCACAACAGCTTCCAAAATTGGCAGCATGGCTTGCAGGTTAGAGAGTTTCTTCTCATGGATCAGGATATATGGGTTATCCAGTTCGGATACCATCTTATCAGGATTGGTGATGAAGTAAGGTGACAGATAACCGCGGTCAAACTGCATGCCTTCAACAACGTCGAGTTCAAACTCAAGGCCTTTGGCTTCTTCAACTGTGATAACGCCTTCTTTGCCGACTTTTTCCATTGCTTCTGCAATTTTCTCGCCAACTTCTTTGTCGCCATTGGCAGAGATCACGCCGACTTGTGCAACTTCCGCGCTACCAGCAACAGGCTTTGAGCGTGATTGCAGATTAGCAACGACTTTGCTGACGGCCAGATCGATGCCGCGCTTCAAGTCCATTGGGTTCATGCCAGCAGCAACCGATTTCATGCCCTCGCGAACAATTGCTTGTGCAAGTACAGTTGCAGTGGTGGTGCCGTCGCCAGCAATGTCATTGGTTTTGGAAGCAACTTCCTTGACCATCTGTGCGCCCATATTTTCGAACTTGTCCTTCAGTTCGATTTCTTTGGCAACAGATACACCATCTTTGGTAATGCGCGGTGCGCCGAAGCTTTTGTCGAGCACAACATTACGGCCTTTGGGGCCCAGAGTGACTTTTACAGCGTTGGCCAGCGTATCAACGCCTTTCAGGATGCGTTCACGCGCATCGCGACCAAATTTTACGTCTTTTGCAGCCATGAGATTATTCCTTCTCTAGCAATTTCAGTTAGGGATTATGCTTCAGTCTCAGCCGATAATGCCGAGAATGTCGCTTTCTTTCATGATGATCAGGTCTTCGCCGTCAACTTTGACTTCGGTACCGGACCATTTGCCGAACAAAATCGTGTCGCCAGCTTTAACGTCCAGCGCTGTGACTTTGCCGTTATCGTCTTTCAGACCATTTCCAACAGCGACCACTTCGCCTTCTGAAGGCTTTTCTTTGGCGCTGTCCGGGATGATGATCCCGCCTGCGGTTTTTTCTTCGGCTTCGATGCGGCGCACCAGAACCCGATCATGCAACGGACGAAATTTCATGCGTTACCCTTTCTACGGTTGGTTATGACAATGTTGTCGTTTGAAATTAGGATTAGCACTCATATCTAATGAGTGCCAACACAGGCGCATATGGTCGGAGTGCCGCTTTGCGTCAAGGATTGCCTATTAATTTTTTTGATGCACGAAATTTATTTCGCAAGCGGATTGTAACCCAAAGCTCTTATCTGGCGAAATACGAGGTGGAACGTGATATTGGACATTCTGTCCGGCACGTCCTTTTGAACTTTTTAAAAGACCAAAGGAAAAATACATGGCTAATACGCTTGTAAAAGTTACTGCAGCTGCCGCTGCTCTGGCTGCTGCCGCCTCTCTGGCTTCTGCTCCTGCCGCTGCGCAATCAAAAGAAAAATGCTATGGCATTTCTCTCGCTGGTAAAAATGACTGTGCTGCTGGTCCAGGTACAAGCTGTGCCGGTACATCAACCGTTGATTACCAAGGCAATGCTTGGAAATATGTTGCTAAAGGCAGCTGCGTAAAACAAGGCGGTTCTTTGAAAGCGCGTAAAGGCAACAAAAAGCCAGTCGCAAGCAAATAATTTTTGCGCTAATGAAATCGGATGACCTCAACTGCTTATCCTGACCACGCCCAATATGGCGAAAAGTCTGCAAACTATATTGGCCAGAATATTGGTAATCGATTGAATGCATTGCCTTTATCGGTTGGTATAGGCTTAAAGCCAGTACATTATCATGATGTTCTGGCTAGTGTGGACGATAAGATAGGCGTCATGGCGCCGGGCTGGGTAGAGGTTCATCCGCAAAATTATTTCGGTGATGGTGGTCCGCCACATAATTGGCTGACTGCCATCGCCGAACATTTTCCTCTCAGTCTTCATAGTGTTGGCCTGTCAATGGGCTCTGCCGACGGCGTAAGCCGCTATGATCTGGAGAAGATAGCTGCTTTGTGTGCGCGCTATAACCCGGCAAGTGTTTCTGATCATCTGAGCTGGAGCGGTCAAACAAGTGATCGTTATCCCGACCTTCTACCTATCCCTTATACTCAGGCGTCATTAGATCATTTTGCACGCCAGATTGATATTGTGCAGGAAAGACTGGGTCGTACTATCTTGGTGGAGAACCCGTCGCGTTATCTGGGTTATAAAGATGATGTGATGGACGAAATTGATTTCATCCATAAAATATGTGCGGCGACGGGCTGCGGCCTATTGTTCGATATAAATAATGTTGAGGTCAGTAGCACCAATATGTCTGTTATGGACCCAGAGCATCAAATGCCCGACCCAAGAGATTATATTGACGCGATCGACCCTGCAATTGTTGGGGAAATCCATTTGGCTGGTCATGCGCGCGAAGACCATGACGATGGGCCTTTGCTCATCGACGATCATGGCAGTGCAGTAAATGATCTGTGCTGGTCTTTATATGAGCGTTTTATCGCCAGATCCGGACCAAAACCAACATTGATTGAGTGGGACACGGATATACCCGATTATGCGGTTTTGATGGAGCAGGTCGCAATTGCGCGCTTGATCATGGCCAAAGCACTGCCGCATGAAGATGCTGCATAAAGCTGATATATAGTGACAAAACCCGAAAGAGATAATGGTGCCGATCTCTTGGCCAGTGGCCAATCCGGCTTTATGGATGCCTTGCAAAAAGGGCCTGACCATTTGCCATCCAATTTGTTCAGTGGTTCGCGCTATCGTGCCTTTATTGGCGTAAAGGCCCATGCCAATACTATATCCCATGCACGGCTGGTCGCGCTTGAGGATACATATCCCAGACTGCGGGAGCGCTTGGGCGATGAGGCATTTAATCAACTGAGCCGCGATTATCTGGAATATGGCGATGTTCGCCAAAATGATATGAATGGTTTGGGGCGAGACTTTGCCGAATTTATCGATGCGCAAGGTGTAGATAAAGCCAGCAGTGATTTGGCACATATCGAATGGGCCTGGCTAAAAAGCTATCATGCAGCCGATGCAGAAGCCCTTAATATGCAGGATATTGCCGCTCTGGATGAAGCAGCATTGATGGAACTGCCCATCGCTTTGCATCCATCTGTACAGCATATCATGCTGCACGCACCATTGGCGCCGGAATTGGGGTTGGAAGTGCCCGCAGGTGATCATCTGGCTGCCATTGCGATTGTGCGTCAACAAAATGACGTTTTGCTCTTTCCGCAAACCACTGTGCAAAAAGATATTTTTATTTGCTGCAAAAATTCGGTACTGATGCGTAACCTTTTGGAATCCGCTGTCGAAACTATAGGGGAGACGCACGCTGTAGAACATATTTTTGCTCTTGTTGGGGCAGGGTTTCTAAAGCGTTCGAACAAAAAACAAGACTAACGATTGCAGCGGCTGATCAGACCATGGCTTCGACTATTTGGGCCTGCTGTTGGCCAGATTGTAAAATGGGACAATATAATGAAAAATCTAATTTCAAAAATCGAAACTCTGACCGCAAACCCGTTTTTGGTGAGTGTCTTTTTGCTTCTAACACGGATTACACTAGGTGGCATCTTCTGGCGCTCGGCTACAACCCGCTTCGAAGAGGGTAGCTGGACCACATTGAATGAGAACGCAATTTACCAGTTTTCCGATGTTCCTTTTAATCAGGTGCCCGTGATTAACGGCGAATTTGGCGCGTATTTCACGACATTCAGTGAATTGGCGGTATCCATTTTATTGTTCCTTGGCTTCGCGACACGCCTGAGCGCTCTGGCAACCATTGGTATGATGAGTGTAATTCAGATTTTTGTCTTCCCGACTATCCCGCACCTTTGGGGCGTAGTCTTTATGTGGGCAATCATGGCGATTGTCCTTGTTGCGAAAGGTGGTGGAATGTTCTCAATCGACCGTCTGTTCACCAAAGCAGGATAATTCCGCTAACTGCTTGATTGCAAAGTCCGGTTGGTCATCGTGACCCGCCGGATTTTTGCTAGAGAAGGAAGTGAATTTTGTTTCTTGCCAATTGTTTCGGGATGATGTGTAAGCGATAATGTTTTAAAAGGCTGCACATCTTGCAGTAAATAATGGGCATCGGATCACCCCTCTTATGGCAGCAAATGAAGATAGCCTCAGGCATCTTATGACTAAGGCGCAACAGGGTGACAAACGCTCTTATGCACTGCTGTTAGAGGAATGCCAAAAATGGTTGAAGCGCTATTATGCGCGCAAAATCCCCCCTGCCGCACTTGATGATCTGGTGCAAGAGACCTTGATTTCCGTCCATAGAAAATTGTCCAGCTATGACCCTTCAAGGCCTTTCTTGCCTTGGCTGGCGGCTATTGGCCGCTATCGCTGGATCGATCATTTGCGCAAAGTGTATCGCGCTGACGAAACCGGTTTAGAAGAAGAACTGTTGGCAGACCCTGCTGAAGAGCCGGTTTCTGCTAAAGTGAGTCTCGACAAATTATTGGATATGCTGCCGGAAAAACAGGCATCTGTTATACGCATGGTGAAAATCCAGGGCCTTTCCATTACGGAGGCAGCGGCAATGACCGGCCAATCGGAATCTCTTGTGAAGGTGAATGTGCATAGGGGCATAAAAAAAATGAATGTTTTGGTAGAAAATTCTGAGTAAGTGTAACTTTATCAGAATCTGCACGAATATCAGATATAGAATATCCTCTGATTGTGTTTGCAAGATTGGGAAGATGAAAGTTTGAAGCAGCTATTAGGCACTAGATATGGCCTTAAAGCCTTGAAAATATGGAATTGAGTAAACGAATATGACAACATCTCAGGGAAATGGCGGTACCAAACAGCCATTTAGCATTGATGATCTCGTTGCTGATCTGACACCTGTGAATCCGGTGCGGATCCGTGATGGTATCGCTATGGCACTTGCGTTGACACTGTTTATTAGTGTGGCAATTTCCTTCTATCTCGGTATCCGTAGCGGCCTTGCTGCAGGAAATTTTGAGACGATTTTTGTCGCACGTACATTCGCGCTTCTGGCGCTTGGCGGTGTTAGCGCTTATGCGGCTATGTCGCTTGCTCGTCCCGCTGTAGATACAAATCTGCGAAAAGTTGAAACCATGGCCTCACGCACGGTTTTGGGTATTTCTTCGGTTTTTCCAGTTCTTGCTTTGATTTATTTCTTTGCAGATATGCCGCGCAGCAGCGTTGAGGCCGTAGCAATTTTTGACCCATCAATTGGCCGTGAATGCCTTACTTATAGTGGCCTTTCTGCTCTTGCTATTGGTAGTGCCATAACTGTCTGGTTGCGTCGCGGTGCGGTTGTTTCACCTGAGCGTGCTGGTTGGTTGACTGGTCTTGCAGCTGGTGGCTTTGGTGCAGCAGCCTATAGCTTATTCTGCCCAATGGACAGCGTGGTTTATATCGGCACATGGTTCACAATGGCCGTTGCTATGGCCGCGGTTGCCGGACGTTTGGCGGTTCCATCGCTGCTACGCTGGTAAGTATAAACGACCAAAACATCATTATAATCGATTAAAGGGGCTGCTATGCCCCTTTTTTCTTGCCTAACTGTGCAATATATCCCTTATGCGTTATGAAAAGCCTGATCTAGAGAGTGATTGGGGCAATAGGGGTTATTATTAAGATGGCATTTGTCAAAGGCGCTTGGTCTATTCTGGTGGGCATTAAGGACGCATTGGTTCTTATTTTCATGCTCATATTTTTCGTTGTTTTGCTGAGTGTTTTGTCGAGCAAACCAAATCCTGCATCTGTGCAGGAGGGTGCTTTATTATTCACACTAGACGGTGTGATTGTCGAGGAAAAGTCGGATATTGACCCTTTGACGGCCCTAACATCTGGTGCGCAGCCCATCAAAGAATTTCGTTTGCGAGATGTTGTTCGCGCCCTTGAAGGTGCAGTGGATGATGATGCCGTTAAGGTCGTTGTTTTGGACCTTGACCGTTTCCTTGGCGGCGGACAGGCCAGTATGGAAAATATCGGTGATGCTATTGCCAAAGTTCGCAAGGCGGGAAAGCCGGTTATGGCCTTTGCGACAGGCTATAGCGATAGTGGATATCAGCTTGCCGCCCATGCGAGTGAAATCTGGATGGACCCGCTGGGGGGTGTCGTTGCGGCTGGATCAGGTGGAAACCGGCTTTATTATAAAGACCTGATCGACCGGCTGAAAATCACAACTCACATCTATAAGGTTGGAACTTATAAAAGCGCAGTCGAGCCTTATGCGCGTAATGATCAATCGGAAGAAGCCAAAGAAGCATTGAAGGCGGTATATGATGCATTGTGGGATCGCTATTTGTACGATGTAGAAGAAGCCCGGCCAGCAGCGGGGCTGCGAGAATATACCTTGGACCCCGCAAAATTTGCTTTGGCTGCAAATGGCGATTTGGCAAAGCTGGCACTGGACCAGAAACTCGTAGACAAATTGGGTGACCGCGTTGCCTTTGGCAATGCAGTTGCTGAGAAAGCGGGCGTTGACGATGAAGACCGTCCGGGTAGTTTTAAGAAAACTAACCTGGCTGTCTGGCTCGCTGCGAATGAAGAAGAGCGTTCGGGCGAAGCGATTGGCGTGATAAACATTGCCGGTACGATTGTTGATGGAGAGGCCGGTGCAGGTGTTGCTGCAGGCGGACGTATTGCCAAGCAACTTTACGACGGTTTGGCTGATCGTGATTTGAAGGCACTGGTAGTGCGGGTTAATTCTCCGGGCGGCTCTGTGCTGGCGTCTGAACAAATCCGCAAGGCTATCGAACGCTATAAGGAAAAGGATATCCCCGTTGTCGTTTCAATGGGTAATGTTGCTGCGAGTGGTGGATATTGGGTTTCTACACCGGCGAGTAAAATCTTTGCCGAGCCGGCAACAATCACAGGGTCCATTGGTATATTTGCAGTTCTTCCGAGTTTTGAACGTGCACTTGATGATATTGGGATAAATGCAGATGGCGTGCAGACAACACCATTATCAGGGCAGCCGGATTTTGCTGGCGGCTTTAACGATAGTTTAGACAGTGTTATCCAAAGCGGCATTGAGAATAATTATACGCGCTTCTTGACCCTTGTGGCGAAATCACGCGGTAAGACAAATGATGAGATTGATGCCATTGGACAAGGCCGCATATGGGATGGTGGCACAGCCAGGCAGCTTGGTCTGGTTGATGGACTGGGCGGCATAGAAGAGGCTTTGGCCGCTGCTGCTGAGCTTGCCAAAATTGAAGGTGACTATCACGCACTATATCTCGAGCCTGTTCCTGATCAGTTATCAGCTTTCTTGAATAGCCTGACCAGTGAGCAGCAAAGCGAGTATCGCGGCGGCTATGATGTGATTGCTCGCATGTCTCTTGCGCGGCAGGCGACAGCTGGCCGCTTGGTTACAGACATGCAGCGTCTGGTAACGCTTCAAGGCGCACAAGCGGAATGTTTGGAATGTGCGATCCTTACGCCTGATTATCGCAGTGGAGCACAAGCAAATAGCCTTATAGCCAAATGGCTAGCATCGGTGCCGACTAAACAATAACGATAGCATATAATGCAGTTTATTTGATACGGGCGCGGTATCGCAGGTTAAACTCACCCGGCCCTGTGCCGCGATTGCCTTCCAATGTTCCGGAAGGTTGAATCCGCAATATGGCAACATTGTCATCTGCGCCATTCGCATCTGCTATGGGCGTAACCAAGGTGTTGCCGCTGTCTAAGAAAAATAAGGAATCGTCTGTTGCGGCCAAGTCTGTGAAACTGAAGTTCAGTAATGCTGTGCCATTGACCTCAGCAATGGCAACAGGGCCCGAGCCGCTGCCTTGAATGTCAGTGACAAGAAGATCGGTATTGGGTGACAATGTGTCGTTTATAATGAGCGTGCCATAATTGACGGGTGCATTACCGACATTGCGCACGGTAACGATATATTCTCTAATAGCGCCGGGAAGTGAGAACCCGTTAAGGCTGGTGCCTGATATGGTGGCGCTCACTTTGGTGACCTCTATTTCCGCACGCAAATTAGCATGGAAAGGCCGTGAAAAGGCCATAATCGCTGCTGATTCTTCTAGCCCTATCGGAACGCCTCTTTCAGTATCCTGCGCTCTATCCTCATCATTAGCCAGACCAATGGACGTGCTGTTTTGCGAACAGCTACGCAACCAGCCACCATCTCCATTGTTGCGCGTTCTTTTCTTTGCGACAACGACAGCGCTACTCGATGTTATTGGTAAGCTAACTGTAAAGCAGCCATCATCCCAACCTCTTATTGTGGCTGCGCTATTCGTTGCACCCCAGGTGACATTATTGCCGGTAATATCACTAAAACTATCGCTACTCCCTGCTGGGAATGCGATCCAACCTACCGTTTCGGCTCTAACCGTACCTAGCTGAGATTGACTTCTGTCGAGCGCAATCGAAAATCCCGTTGAGGAGGCGTTGACTGAAATGGAAGTAATATGAGGCTGTGAGCTTTGGCTAGGTACATTACGTGTTTCGCTATTGGCCGTCTGTATTTGATGAATAACAGAAACTTGACCTGATATTGGTTGTGTGAAATTTACTATTTGGAAAGAAGGGGCACCGGCAACGCCAGAACCGCTTTGTACTGCCGAGATTATATCGCGGCCAGCTTCTATCGTTGTGCCGCCTGGCAGAACGTGGCGGCCAGTCTCTATAGCAATATATTGTACGGTTTGACTGACATGTGGTCCATCGAAACCATCTGGTTCAAGAATTAGCGCTGAAAAACCAGTGGTGCTAATATTGGTTATACGTATAGACGCAGCATCTCCTCCGCGTTGGTCGCTTAAAGCAACAACAACGGGAATAGTGTCGAATGTCTGTTGGAAATTAACCGCCGTAACGGCGTTAGAACCAAAGGTACTGGTAGTTGTAAAAGTTCCGGCCTCTAGGCGTCCTGCATGGGCAGCTGGTGCGCAAATTATCGCCAGCATGAATAGCAAACAGGTAAGGATGGTCTTCTTTCTCATCATTTCATTAAACACAGACTGGTTAATCATATATATAATATTATGTTCAACTTGGTAAAATCTTTATGACAATGGGTGTGTTTTTTCTGAATTACTCACCTACTCTGACTTACCACGACTAATATGAAGGCTTGTTGACAGCCATAGGGCAGAGGGCTATGCGCATCGGACAAGAACGTTTTGATTCTTCCAGCGGTGTCTTTGTGCACGGCTGGTTTTTCGTATTTGTACATGAGCTATGAGATGGGCCGGATCATGATGATCACGCCCGTGGAGCAGGAGAACAGTTAAGTGGCACGTATTGCCGGGGTAAATATCCCAACAAATAAACGCGTAATTATTGCGCTTACATATATTCATGGAATTGGCCGGACCAAGGCTCTGGAAATTGCTGATAAGCTCGGCATTGACCATGCGCGCCGTGTTCAGGACTTGAGCGACGCAGAAGTCTTGCAAATTCGCGAAACAATTGACGCTGACCATATGGTCGAGGGTGATTTGCGCCGTGATACAGCAATGAACATCAAGCGTTTGATGGATCTGGCCTGCTATCGTGGTTTGCGCCATCGTCGTGGTTTGCCAGTGCGCGGCCAGCGTACGCATACCAACGCCCGTACCCGTAAGGGTAAAGCCAAGCCGATTGCTGGTAAAAAGAAATAATCTGCTGCTGCGCTGCTGTCTTTAAGGCAGGGCGCTTTACGGCAATTGCTGATTTCAGGAAGATATTATGGCCCGTGAACCTCAACGTATCCGCAAAAAAGAGCGGAAAAACATTTCTTCTGGTGTGGCACATGTCAACGCCAGCTTTAACAACACCATGGTGACAATAACCGATGCGCAAGGCAATGCGATAAGCTGGTCTTCTGCTGGCATGATGGGCTTTAAAGGCTCGCGTAAATCTACGCCATATGCTGCGCAGGTTGCTGCCGCTGATGCTGGCCGCAAAGCTGCCGAGCATGGCATGCGGACATTGGAAGTCGAAGTAAAAGGCCCCGGGTCAGGACGTGAGTCCGCACTGCGTGCCTTGCAGGCTGAGGGGTTCACTATTACATCCATACGCGATGTAACACCGATCCCGCATAATGGCGTTCGACCTTCCAAGCGTCGCCGCGTCTAATCCGTTCGTCAAAATATTCTAGAAGTGCCGAATTAGGTGCTTTTCACAGATGACGGAAAAAGACGCAGCCAGTTGGTTGCAAAACTTATCCGTCCTTAAGTTAGGGGAAGTCCATGACTGTCAATATCAAGAACTGGCAGGAATTGAAAAAGCCGAATAGCCTGGAAATGAAGGCTGGCGGTGATCCTAATCGCAAAGCAACCTTTGTCGCTGAACCGCTTGAACGTGGCTTTGGCTTGACATTGGGCAATGCTCTGCGTCGTGTTCTCTTGTCGTCACTGCAAGGTGCGGCGATCACGTCGATCAAAATTGAAAATGTTCTGCACGAATTCTCGTCACTTGCTGGTGTTCGTGAAGACGTTACCGACATTGTCCTGAATGTTAAGCAGGTTGCTATCAAGATGGACGGCGAAGGCCCGAAACGTTTGCAGCTCTCTGCAACCGGTCCTGCTGTTGTAAAAGCTGGCGATATCTCCGTCACTGGTGACATTGAGGTGATGAACAAAGATTTGATTATCTGTCACCTTGATGAAGGTGCTACGCTGAACATGGAACTGACGGTTGACGTTGGTAAAGGTTATGTTCCCGCTGTAGCGAACCGTCCAGCTGATGCGCCTATCGGTTTGATCCCGGTTGATTCACTATATTCGCCAATCCGTCAGGTTAGCTATAAAGTTGACAAAACCCGTGTTGGACAAGAGCTGGACTTTGACAAGCTGGCACTAACAATCGAAACAGACGGCACAGTGACGCCAGAAGATGCCATCGCCTATTCGGCGCGTATTTTACAGGATCAGTTGCAATTATTTGTTCACTTTGAAGATGCTCTGGCAGCATCTGCTCCTGCCGGCCAGGCTGCGCAGAGCCAAGAAGACAGCGATGCCAACCAATTGAATCGTTATCTGTTGAAGAAAGTGGACGAGTTGGAACTGTCTGTACGTTCTGCAAACTGTCTGAAGAATGACAACATCATCTATATTGGTGATCTGGTTCAGAAGACCGAAGCAGAAATGCTGCGTACGCCTAATTTTGGACGCAAATCTCTGAACGAGATCAAAGAGGTATTGTCCAGCATGGGTCTGCGTCTTGGAATGGATATTCCTGGTTGGCCACCTGAAAATATTGAAGAAATGGCCAAGAAGCTTGAGCAAGAGCTGTTAGGTTAATTTCTCATAAGAGGTCAGGGCGGCGCCTCATCCAAAGCCGCCTGCTACGGGCTACCTCATACGGGCCCATATCGAACAGAAGGAAGACATCATGAAACATAAAATTGGCGGTCGTAAGCTACAGCGCACCTCTTCGCATCGCGCGGCTTTGTTCCGCAATATGGCGGCTGCACTCATCAAGCATGAGCAAATCACCACCACCTTGGCCAAAGCGCGCGAACTGCGTCCTTACACAGAAAAGCTGATCACTTTGGCGAAAAAAGGCGGCCTTTCAAATCGTCGTATCGCTGATGCGCGTTTGAAAGACGATGTTCAGCTGCGCAAATTGTTCGATGACCTGGCCGAGCGTTATAAAGACCGTGATGGCGGCTATACGCGCGTTATTAAAGCTGGTTTCCGCGCATCAGATGCTGCTGCAATGGGCGTTATTGAACTGGTTGATCGCGATGAAAGCGCGAAAGGTCAGGATAGCGGCCCCGATCAGAATGCAACTGATGAATATGCTGAAGCAGAAGCATAAGCTTAAGCAACATATTACATAGTTTTAAGGGGCGGGGAGCAATCTTCCGCCCTTTTTCTTTGCATGCAGTCTATGCAGGAAAATAGACATGTGAACAGCAATACTAGCAGTGTTTTGCAGGGTGGCTGTTCCTATCATCTAACCAGAAATCTGCATCATAGGTGTCAAATACGCTCAATATATCTTGACAGTTTGTAATTTCTGTATAAACAGAAACTACAAAATATAAGGATAGTTAAGAAATAACGCCATTTGAGGAGGCGTATATGTTGAAGCTAAGGCACGATAAAAGTGACGCTTTCGGAATGGGGCAGGATAGACCAGCCCCTTCTCAAACGCTTGACCTAGCGAACTATCCTAAAGCGCAGCAGCATCATGTATTGGGTGATTTGCGGTTCCGGCGTCTCTTGGGGGCACGGCAATGGGCGGCATTGCCAAATATGGTGCGTAAGCGGTTTTCCAAACGGCTAAGCGACGGTGCAGCAGCGCTTTATGCAGGGTATTTGGCCGAAGCGCGCTTTAGTGTTTTTGGCCGCTGTCTAGCCAATATCATGCGTATCATCGGTGCGCCTCTGCCCTTGCATGATCATATTGGCGCTGTCGCAACGGTGTCTGTTGTTGAAGATCTGGCCCAAGGAGGGCAGATTTGGAGCCGCAGCTATCATCATGCCAATGGTTTCCCGCAGACGATTCACAGTGTGAAAGAATTTGCAGGCCCAACGGGCATAAGAGAGTATATCGGCCATGGCCTGGGCATGGCTCTGCGGGTTGAACCAATTGAAAATGGGCTTGCCTTTCGCAGCGACCATTATTTCCTGAAGCTAGCCAAGCGATATATCGCACTCCCCAAATGGCTGGTACCCATGCACTTGGAGGTCTGTCATATTGATAAGGGTCATGATCCACAGGGCCGTTCACAATTTGATTTTAGCCTGAGGCTCGAAGCGCCCTTGCTGGGTGAACTGGTTTATCAGCGCGTCCGCTTTCATGATCGGTAGAGGTGAGAGAATATGAAACGGATTATGATCATTGGAGCAACCGGCGTGTTTGGCAGCCGCCTTGCTACACTGCTAAATCACGAGACAAACATCATGCTTGTCTTGGCTGCCCGCTCTAAGCCTAAATTACAGCAATTGCTGGATAGGCTGGATGCACGTCACGGTTTTGCGATTATTGATCGGGACCAGATTAACGGTGAAGATTTGCAGAATATTGACCTTGTTATCGATGCAGCTGGGCCATTTCATAAGGGCCATGATATGGTTATACAGGCGTCTATCAGCGCAGGTTGTGATTATATTGATCTGGCAGACGGGCGGGAATTTATCGCCAATATCGGCCAATATGACGGCGCTGCGCAAAAAGCAGGCGTTGCTGTGATTAGCGGCGCGAGCTCCATTCCGGCATTATCCCATGCAGTGATTGATAAGCTGCGCCATGGCTGGTCTGCCATTGATGATATTTATGTTGGAATATTTCCAGGCAACCGCGCACCGCGTGGTCTATCTGTGGTGCAGTCCATTCTGTCTTATGCAGGTCGGCCTGTGCGTGTGTTCAAGAACGGGCATTGGCAACATCTGACGGGCTGGGCAGGGCTGCATAGGCGCAATATCCCTTTCGCCGGAAAGCGCTGGGCCAGCATTTGTGATACGCCGGAGCAGGATCTGCTGGTTGAGGCCTATAAGCCTGCAGGCTCCGCCGAATTCTATGCCGGCATGGAACTGTCTATATTGCATTTGGGGCTTTATATACTCAGTTTGCCGGTACGATGGGGGTGGCTCAATACTCTGGAACCTGCATCAAAGGCATTATTGTGGATGTCTCGGCAGTTTCTACCTTTTGGTTCCGATATCGGGGCTATGGACGTTCAGATTAAGGGATATAACGCAAGTGGGCAGCCCAGAACATCCCGTTGGGCGCTGCGCGCGGATGCCAATCATGGCCCTAATGTGCCAATCTTTGCCGCAGCGATTTTGGCGCGGCGCTTGGCAAAGGGCATCGCATTGCCGAAAGGCGCGCGTCCATGCCATGGACTGATAAGGTTGCAAGAGTTTGAAGCAGATTTTGCGCAATTCGGGATAAAAACGATTATGCAGGAAAATGCAGCGCCTCAACGTTCTGCTCTGTTGGAACGCATTGTATTGCGTTTCCCGATTGCATCCCGCTTTCTCTCTGTCTAATCTGCGCCAGAAACAGGAGAATTCGAAAATGCGCAAAGCATCATATCTCGCTCTTATATTGGGAACAGCAGCGATGACCACTATCCCCACGGCATTTGCGAAAGATGCCGGAGAAGACACTACGGCCAGTGCTGCACCGGCTAGCCTTGCTTACCCGATCACACAAAAGGTGGATCAGGTTGATGAGCAGTTTGGGGTTACTGTAGCAGACCCGTATCGCTGGCTGGAGAATGATGTCCGCGAAGACGATGCGGTAGCCAATTGGGTGGCGGCGCAAAATAAGGTAACGAATGCGTATCTTGATACGCTAAGCGGCCGTGAGAAACTGGCTGAGCGGATGACGGCGTTTTTCAATTATGAGCGTTTTGGCCTCCCGCGTAATCGCGGCGGCAAATATTTTTATACTAAGAATGACGGATTGCAGAACCAATCCGTGCTCTATGTGCGTGATGGGTTGAACGGCAGCGTCCGCGAGCTGGTTGACCCCAATGCATGGGCATCAGATGGCGCAACTGCGCTGGCGGGCTGGGTGCCATCCAATGACGGTTCTTTGCTGCTTTATTCTATACAGGATGGCGGTTCTGATTGGCGGACGCTGAAGGTTCTCGATGTTGCGTCTGGCAAGGTGTTGGACGACAATATTGATTGGGTAAAATTCTCCGGCCTTAGCTGGGTAGGCAATGAGGGTTTCTTATATTCTCGCTTTCCTGAGCCAGATGAAGGGGCAGAGTTTCAGTCTCTGAATGTTAATCAAGCAGTATATTATCATAAGGTCGGCACACCGCAGTCAGAGGATATTCAAGTCTTCGCCACGCCGGAAAATCCAAAAATCGGTAACAGTGCGGAAGTAACCTCTGACGGCAATTGGGTGGTGGTCACATCATCGCTCGGCACAGATGAGAAATATGAAGTGTCCGTCATCAATATTGGCAAAGGCGATTGGACTCCCAAAAAACTTATTAGCGGGTTTAAGAATGACTGGCAGTTGATCGATTCCGTTGGCGGCGATCTCTATTTTCTTACAGATGATGGCGCGCCACGGCTGCGCATTGTGCGCTTTGATATGGAGAATATCGAAAAGGCACCAGCCGAAGTTGTGGCTGAGCAAGAAGCCACATTGGCGGGCGGGTCTATTGTCGGCGACAGATTGATTGTCAGCTATTTGGAGAATGCCAAATCGCTGGCGAAGATGGTAACACTTGATGGTGAACCCGTTGGAAATATAACGTTAGACAATATTGGCACTGCGAGTGGTTTTGGCGGCAAACCTGGAAATTCAGAAACATTTTATTCCTTCTCCAGCTTTAGCCAGCCTGGTGCAGTCTATCGACTGGATACGGCAACTGGAGAAACCACGATATTCAGCCAGCCTGACCTAGCTTTTGATCCAAAGGATTATGTCGCGCAGCAAATATTCTATCCATCAAAAGATGGCACCAAAATCCCCATGTTTATCGTCCACCGCAAAGATATCGACCTGTCGAAAGGCGCGCCGACATTGCTTTATGGCTATGGTGGATTCAACATCTCATTGACGCCCGGCTTTTCGGCTACAAGACTGGCATGGATGGAAGCTGGCGGTGTATTTGCCATGGCCAATCTACGTGGCGGCGGTGAATTTGGTAAAGCATGGCACGATGGTGGCCGTTTGCAAAATAAGCAAAATGTGTTTGATGATTTTATTGCTGCTGGTGAATATTTGATTGCTGAGGGCGTGACCAACAAAGGGCAATTGGCCATTGAAGGGCGCTCTAATGGCGGTTTATTGGTTGGCGCGGTAACCAATCAGCGGCCAGACCTGTTCGCCGCGGGCCATGCTGCGGTTGGCGTTATGGACATGCTGCGCTTTGACCGGTTTACCGCTGGTCGTTATTGGGTCGATGATTATGGCTATCCTGATCGTGAGCCGGATTTCAAAAACCTTTTAAGCTATTCGCCTTATCATAATATCAAAGATGGGACAGATTACCCTGCTGTAATCGTCAGCACGGCAGACACAGATGACCGCGTTGTGCCGGGCCACAGCTTTAAATATACAGCGGCGTTGCAAGCTGCGAACACCGGCGATGCGCCCAAGATCATCCGGATTGAAACACGGGCGGGTCATGGCTCTGGTAAACCAACCGAAAAGATCATCGAAGAATTCTCTGATATCTATGCATTTTTGGCATATCATACAGGTTTGAAAATCGCTGAGTAGCAAACCTTTATATAGCGCTTATGAAAGTTACACCGCGTTTTTCCCTATAATGGTGAAGATGCGGTGTATTTCGTTCACTTAGCGATCATATAACCTGAACATAAGGCAACGTTTGCGTTCAGGAAAACCTCATCGAATATGAACTATACAGGATTCGCAAGCTCGGAAATGGTTCTCGAGCAGCGAAGTAAAGGACATAAAGATGAAGACTTTTATCAAAGCCCTGACTGGAACCGCTGCCGCTGCTGCGATGGCTGTTTCTGCAACTCCCGCCGTCGCTAAGGAGCGCGGCAATGGTATTGGCGCCGAAGAGGTTATTGCCGGCGCATTGGTTATCGGAGGCATCGCCGCACTGGCTGGCGCTTTTGATGGCAAAGATGATTACCGCTATAACCGTGCTGGTTTCCGTGGTGACTATCGTGGTGATTTTCGCCGTAATAATCGCAATTTTATCAACCCGCGTAAGGCTGTTAACCGCTGTATTCGTGCCGCTGAACGGCGTGCAGGGCGGACATTTGGAGCCGCTGATGTTACGCAAATCCGTGATGTAGACCGGACACGCTTCGGTTACCGGGTTAAAGGCCGGATCGTTGTACAAAATGGTTATAATGGTCGTGGGTACCGCAACAGCTTCGACCGTGGACGGTTCACCTGCTTCGTGGGTGGAGGACGCGGTGCAGATATACGCTTCCGCGGCCTGGGTAACGGCCGTTAATATGTAAAATCTAACAGATACGGGGTTGGTTCAGCTAAGAGCCAGCCCCGTTCACTATAATGATAGGCAATGAGCCACAGAGCGCGTTGCGAAGCGGAAGGAAAAGATATGATAAAGACACAAAAAATGGGGATGGCTTTGGCGTTAGCAGGTGCATCAGCATTGGGCCTTATAGCAGCGCCAGCATCAGCAGCCACCGGCGTAACACACAGCCCCAGCAGCGCATCAATTGCTATAGACCGAGCGCAGATTGCATCATATTTCCCCTCCGCATTATCCGACAATTTGGACCAACAAGCGCAGGAAAGCGTAGAATATGGTCGCCGTTTTCGCAGGCGTCGTTTCCGTAGAGGCTTTCGCCGGCGCGGTATCAGAGGCGGGGATATTCTGGCCGGCATTTTGATTATTGGCGGCATTGCTGCAATTGCCGATGCGGCCAGCAACGACAATAATAATAGGCGTACCTATCCACGGCGTGACCGTAACCAGCAACAGCGTAATACCCGCACGACCACCAGTGATATCAACGCAGCTGCTGATCAGTGCGCAAATGCCGCTGAGGAGCGTTATGGCAATGGTTCCAGAGTGAATGACATAAGCCGTATTGAACGTGCAGATAATGGCTTTAACGTTCAAGGTACCATCGAAGTGCAAAACCAGCTCGACAGCTTTAGCTGCGGTGTCATTGGTGGCCAGATACAATATCTGGAATTTGGCCGCGGTCAGCAATTGCTGGAAGATCAATAAGCCAAAATATTGCGACCGGCTTAGGGCATCTCCCTTTGCCTATTGTCCGGTCGCGACCTTGTATGAGCCGCTTTGATAAGTTCAGGCTCTTTTCTGCGTTTTGGCTCTGCCTCCGCCTCTAAATTGGGCGCGGAAGAGCAATATCAGACCGATAAATATCGTTAGAAAAGCCAGTGCTGCAAAGATAATCAGCAGTGGATGACTGGTATCTTCACGGCTTTGCAAATCCATAATATGCAGACCCCACATAAAATCAAATGTGCGCCATAATTGTGATCGTGTGGCGAGAGTTTGGCCCGTAGCGGCATCAATATAAATATGCGTGCCATCATCAAATAGAGCCTGCCAGCTGGCGCGCGGGCGGCGCAAGTCAATGGGCGCGTCATTTGCAGAAAAGCGCTGTATCGCTGTAAGTTTTTCGGGGCCAGCAAAGCTAGCTTTTGCCAATGTGCGCGCTTCTGCTTCTTCAACTTCGGGTAATGCTAAGCCAGACAAGCCGTCTGCACGCATCATCCGCCCTTGGACAGTGCTAATAATCCAGACCGGTTTGCCATGTTGTGAGATCAATTGCATGGAATTGATCATATTTTCAGACAGTTGCGGTACTTGCAGATCCGTCATTATTATGGGTGGGGGCGGGGTCTTCAAATGCTCTCCGCGCACAGTGTCAATTGGCTGAGAGACCATGAACAGCCCGGAGATTGTCCAGAAAAGCAAGGGAATACCAACCAGCCACCCCAACCAAATATGTGCGCGGCTTAATAGTCGCATCATATAGCCTCTGCGTCTTTGCTGCCACGATAGCTGGGCAAAGCTAGGCCATAGCGAATGGCCGCAGCGCGAACGAAAAAACCGAAAAGAGCTGCAACGACTGCGGCGACCGATGTTAGCATGTTGAAGGACAGAAAAATGACGAACATTCCGGCAGACAGTGCTGCAGCAGTGACATAAACCTCTGGTCGCAATACGATGGATGGTACGCCAGCCAGCACATCGCGAATAATACCGCCCGCACAGGCCGTGATGACGCCCATCATGGCGGCTGGAATAGGCGGGACACCATATTGAAGCGACTTTGCTGTACCATAGACCGAATAGGCAACAAGCCCGATAGCATCGAGCCAGTCCATCATCTTGCCGCGCCACCATTTGGCTGGTGTTATCCAAATAATGACCACCATCACGAAGATGGAAATCAGCATTGTTTGCTCGATAATCCAGAAAACCGGCGCACCGATTAAAAGGTCGCGGATTGTGCCGCCGCCTACGCCCGTAACCAGAGCGAAGAAAATAAAGGTAACAATCGTCTGCTCCTTGCGTGCAGCCGCCAAAGCGCCGGTTGCTGCAAATACCGCAATGCCCAATATATTGAGGGCGAGCAGGATCGGCCCGATAAGATCTTCAGTCGGAAAATTTGCTAAAAACACGGCGCGGTCAAGCGCCGATAGTCATGACGTGTCGGCCGTTCATATATGGATTGGCTTGCCAGTGACCGCCATCGCCGCCTCTTTCACCGCTTCGCTATGCGTTGGGTGAGCATGGCAGGTATAGGCAATATCTTCTGACGTAGCGCCAAACTCCATGGCCTGT
Source organism: Parasphingorhabdus sp. DH2-15 (assembly GCF_051668705.1). Lineage (GTDB taxonomy): Bacteria > Pseudomonadota > Alphaproteobacteria > Sphingomonadales > Sphingomonadaceae > Alterisphingorhabdus. The sequence goes on from NZ_CP196351.1 coordinate 916,869, forward strand.
GTCACTTGCGCAATCATTGTGCCAGCGAGTGACGAGATAATATGTACACCCAAAACGCGGTCAGTCGTGGCATCGGCCAGAATCTTTACAAAGCCATCTGTATCGCGGTTCGTCTTGGCGCGGCTATTGCCCATGAAGGGGAATTTGCCCGACTTATACGTAACGCCTGCCTCTTTTAGCTCTTCCTCCGTTTTACCAATGCTGGCGATTTCGGGGTGGGTATAGACCACGCCGGGGATCAGGTCATGATTGACAATGCCGGTCTGGCCAGAAATATTTTCGGCAACGGCTATGCCCTCATCTTCTGCACGGTGGGCAAGCATCAGGCCCGGAACAACATCGCCTATGGCATAGATATTGGGCACGGCAGTGGCAAAATCGTGATCGACGACAATCTGACCGCGATCATTGGTTGAGAGTCCGGCTTTATCGAGTCCCAGTCCATCGGTATTGGGTTTACGGCCAATACACACCAGAACAGCATCAGCATCCAATGTCTCGCCTTCACCGCCTTTGGCAGGCTCAATGCTGACTGTGGCTTTCTTGCCTTTGACAGTGACGCCAGTGACTTTTGTGCCAGTCTTAATATCAAAGCCTTGCTTTTTAAAGATTTTGGCAGATTCCTTGCGGATTTCACCATCCATGCCGGGCAATATCTGGTCGAGATATTCGACGACTGTGACTTTCGCCCCTAGACGCCGCCATACGCTGCCCAATTCCAGGCCGATAACACCACCGCCGATCAGCACCAGATGATCCGGCACTTTGGGCAGAGATAGCGCGCCTGTTGAATCGACCACAATGGCCTTGTCATTATCCACCTCTACACCGGGCAGAGGTGCTACTGATGAACCAGTCGCGATAATGATATTTTTGGCTCTAACCGTTTCTGTCTTTCCTGAGTCTGTTGAAGGGCTTATTTTGACGCTGTGCGCATCTTCAAAACTGGCCAGACCTTTTAGCCATGTGACCTTGTTCTTCTTGAACAGATACTCGATGCCGCCCGTTAGCTCGCCTACAGCTTTGGTTTTTTCGGTCATCATCTGCTTCAGGTCCAGCTTGGCGCCGGTTAGTTTGATGCCGAATTTTTCCAAGGCGCCGCTATGCGCTTCTTCATAAAGTTCAGAGGCATGCAGCAAGGCTTTGGATGGGATGCAACCCACATTAAGGCAGGTTCCGCCCAAAGTTTTACGGCTCTCTACACAGGCGGTTTTCAGGCCCAATTGCGCGGCGCGGATAGCGGCAACATAGCCACCAGGGCCAGCGCCAATTACCAATACATCATAGTCAAAATTATCGGTCATCAGTTTTACCTTTTAACGCGCCATGCTGAACGTATTTCAGCGTGACGGAAATGAAATTCTTACAAATCAATCAGCAGACGCGTAGGATCTTCAATCGCTTCTTTGATGCGGACCAAGAATGTCACAGCCTCTTTGCCGTCAATCAAACGATGGTCATAGCTAAGCGCCAGATACATCATTGGCCGCGCCGCAATGGAGCCATCAGCCATTACCACGGGGCGTTTCTCAATACGGTGCAAGCCCAGAACGGCGCTTTGTGGCGGGTTGATAATCGGCGTCGACATAAGCGAACCAAAAACACCGCCATTGGAGATGGTGAACGTGCCGCCCATCATCTCTTCCATTTTTAGCGTCCCGTTTTTCGCACGTTTACCAAAGTCGCCAATGGTGTTTTCAATATCGGCAAAGCTCAGGCTCTCTGCATTGCGGATCACCGGAACAACAAGGCCATTGGGGGCGCTAACAGCAACAGAAATATCGGCATAATTGTGGTAGACGATTTCATCGCCCTCAATCTGAGCATTGACCGCCGGAACATCTTTTAGCGCAAGACAGGCCGCTTTCGCGAAAAAGCCCATAAAGCCCAGACGCACACCGTGCTTTTTCTCAAAAAGCTCTTTATATTTCTTCCGTGTTTCCATCACCGCCGTCATATCGACATCGTTAAATGTGGTGAGTAAGGCCGCATTGTCCTGCGCAGATTTCAGGCGCTTGGCGATGGTCTGGCGGATACGCGTCATGCGTACACGCTCTGTCTGACGTTGAATGCTCGGCTTGTCTGGCGGATTGCCAACATCGGTAACCGCGACAGGGTCAGGCTGCGCAGCAGGTGCAGGGTCAGACTTTGCATTAGCCGCTGCCAACACATCTTCTTTGGTCAGGCGGCCATCGCGGCCAGTGCCTTTTATCTTGGTCGGGTCTACACCATGTTCCAGTACCAAACGGCGCACAGATGGGGAAAGGGTAGGGACATCACCGGTCGGCGCTTCTGCAGCGCTGCTTGTTTCCGCTGCCGGAGCGGCTTTTGCTTCTGCTTTAGGAACGGCTTTGCCATCAGTTCTGATCGTAGCGATTAATGCGCCAACTTCTACAGTGTCGCCTTCGGCCACAATATGCTTGCCCATGATACCAGCAGAAGGCGCATTGACCTCAATGCTGACCTTGTCTGTTTCCAGACTGGCAATAGGCTCGTCTGCAGCGACGGCATCGCCTGGCTGTTTCAGCCATTCGCCAACCGTTGCTTCGGTGATGGATTCCCCCAAAGTTGGGACCAGTACGTCGATACTCATAATCTTTCAGCCTTTCCGTAAAGCTCAGCCTTTTCTTTGGCGGCGTATTTCGTTGCGGACATTATGACCCAGCGCATCAGCAATAAGTGCACCCTGTTCAGCGGCATGGCGCTTCGCCAGTCCCGTTGCGGGTGATGCTGATGCAGCGCGTCCGGCATAGCGGGCGCGTGCCGGGCCAATATTGGCCTTGCTCAAACAGTCTTCAATAAAGGGTTCTACAAAGGACCAGCTGCCATTATTCTTTGGCTCTTCCTGCGCCCATACAACCTCTTCAAGGTTGGTCATGCGCTTCAGGCGAACGACTAATGGTTCTCCGGGGAAGGGGTAAAGCTGCTCGATACGCACAATGCTGGTATTCTTATCTTCTGCTACGTCACGCGCTTCGATCAAATCATAAGCGACTTTGCCGGAGCACAGAACCAGACGCTTAATATCCTTATCAGCCGGCGCATTGGTGTCAGACTTGATACGCATGAAATGGCTGTCGCCAATAAATTCATCGGCTGTTGATACTGCCAATTTATGCCGCAGCAAAGATTTTGGCGTCATAATCACCAAAGGCTTGCGGAAGGTTCGGTGCATTTGACGGCGCAGCACATGGAAATAATTGGCCGGTGTAGTGATGTTGCACACTTGAATATTGTCATCTGCGCAGAGCTGCAGGAAACGCTCAAGACGTGCAGAGCTGTGCTCTGGCCCTTGCCCTTCATAGCCATGCGGCAGCAGCATAACCAAGCCATTGGCGCGCAGCCATTTGGCTTCACCAGAGGCGATGAATTGGTCGATCATGATTTGCGCACCATTGGCAAAGTCACCAAATTGCGCTTCCCAAAGGACCAGCGATTTTGGGTCTGCCATGGCATAGCCATATTCAAAACCCAGCACGCCATATTCAGATAGCGGGCTGTCCAAAACCTCAAACTCGCCATGAGGCAGGGTAGTAAGCGGGACATAGCGTTCAGCTGTATTTTGATCCACCCACACGGCATGGCGTTGGCTGAATGTACCGCGGCCACTATCCTGTCCAGATAGGCGGATATGATAGCCCTCTGATTGCAAAGAACCAAAGGCCAGTGCCTCGCCAGTGGCCCAGTCAAAATTGCTGCCATCATCAAACATTTTGCGCTTGGCCTTTAATATGCGGGCCAATGTTTTGTGAATGTTGACCGTGTCCGGCACCGTGGTCAGCGTATCGCCCAGACGATCAAGCAATTTGCGCTCAATGCCCGTGGGGACATTACGCCGCGCGGTTTCGGGGTCCGCAGGTTTATGCAGACCGGACCAGCGGCCAGCGAACCAATCGGCCTGATTGGGCTTATAGTCTTTTGCTGACTGAAATTGCTCTTCCATTTCATCAGTCTTGGCTTGTGCAGTGCTGTCAATCCATTGCTGATCGACGACATTCTGGCTGATCAGACGCTCGCCATATAATTTGCTCACCTTGGGGTGCCGGCGGATCTCTTTGTACATGACCGGCTGGGTAAAACTTGGTTCATCACCCTCATTATGGCCAAAGCGGCGATAGCACCACATATCGATGACAATATCACGGTGGAATTTCTGACGGAAATCAATCGCGATCTTACAGGCGAAAGTCACTGCTTCAGGGTCATCGCCATTAACGTGCAGAATAGGGGCCTGTACGCCTTTTGCTACATCGGACGGATAAGGCGAAGAGCGTGCAAATTGCGGACTAGTGGTAAAACCAATCTGGTTGTTCACGATAAAGTGGATGCAGCCGCCGGTATTATAGCCACGAATGCCCGAAAAGCCGAGACATTCCCAGACTATGCCTTGCCCTGCAAATGCTGCATCGCCGTGCAGCAGAACGGGCAGCACTTCATCATGATCGGTTAAATCGTCACGCGCAACCTGTTGCGCCCGAACTTTACCCAGTACAACCGGGTTCACAGCTTCCAAATGTGAAGGGTTGGGCACCAGCGACATATGCACCGAGATACCGTCAAATTCCCGGTCAGTAGATGTGCCCAGATGGTATTTCACATCACCGGAACCACCAACATCATCAGGGTTGGAACTGCCGCCGGAAAATTCGTGGAATATCACTTTATATGGCTTGGCCATAACATTGGCGAGAACATTCAGGCGTCCGCGATGGGGCATGCCATAAACAATTTCTCGCACGCCATATTGGCCGCCATATTTGATAACCGCTTCTAAGGCAGGGACCATGGATTCGCCGCCATCAAGCCCAAAACGCTTGGTACCGACATATTTTTTGCCCAGAAAATTCTCAAACTGCTCTGCTTCGATTACTTTGGACAAAATGGCTTTCTTGCCCTCTGGGCTAAATTCTATGCCCTTATCGGCGCCTTCCATCCGTTCTTGAAAAAAGCGGCGTTCTTCAATGTCTGAGATATGCATATATTCCAGACCGACATTGCCACAATAATTGGCACGTAATGTCGCGATCAACTGGTTTACAGTCGCTTTGTCAAAGCCCATAGCGCCATCAAGATAGATCTGCTTATCCAAATCTTCTGGTTTAAAACCATGATATTCCGGAGTCAGATCGGCTGGCAACTCCAACTGAGAAAGGCCCAGAGGGTCCAGATTAGCACCCAAATGCCCACGTACCCTATAGGTGCGGATAAGCATCATGGCGCGGATCGATTTCTCCACCTCATGCGCCAATGCTTCCGGCGCAATGACATCCCCCGCCTTTTTTGCAGCAGCTTTGACCGCAACTTCCATCTGAGTCGGATCAAGAGCTGTTGTCAGGTCATCATCAATGTCCAAAGGCCAATGATCACGTGACCAGCTTGGGCCTTGTTCGGTTTCGTCTGATGGCGAACCATAAGGGGGGAATTCGGTCATTCTTACTTTCCTTTTCCCTGCCGCCATTGACGGCAAGGCACAGGTTATAGGGTTTTCTTGAGTAGCGCGTCCAAGGTTGTGCCCAAAGCAGATGGGCTTGGCGAAACTGCTATGCCGGCATCTTCCATCGCTGCAATCTTGTCATCAGCGCCGCCTTGGCCACCAGATACGATGGCACCAGCATGGCCCATACGGCGACCCGGAGGCGCTGTACGGCCAGCGATAAAGCCGACTGTTGGCTTTGAACGACCACGTTTGGCTTCGTCTTTCAGGAATTGCGCGGCTTCTTCTTCTGCACTGCCGCCAATCTCACCAATCATGATAATAGATTTGGTGTCATCATCGGCCAAAAACAGCTCCAGCACGTCGATAAAGTTTGTGCCATTGACCGGATCACCACCAATGCCGACAGCTGTTGTTTGGCCCAGCCCAACAGCAGTTGTCTGGTGCACAGCTTCATAGGTGAGGGTGCCTGAACGTGAAACGACGCCCACAGAACCTTTTTGGAAGATAGAGCCGGGCATAATGCCGATTTTGCACTCTTCAGGCGTCAACACGCCAGGGCAGTTAGGGCCGATCAAGCGTGACTTGCTACCTTCTAGAGCGCGTTTTACGCGTACCATGTCCAGAACAGGAATACCTTCGGTGATGGCGATGATCAGTTCGATCTCAGCGTCAATAGCTTCCAAAATGGAATCGGCTGCAAATGGCGGTGGAACATACACCACGGAAGCAGTTGCACCGGTGGCTTCTTTGGCATCACCCACCGTATTAAAATTTGGCAGGCCCAAATGGGTCGTGCCGCCTTTGCCGGGTGTAACGCCAGCAACCATTTGCGTGCCATAGGCCAGAGCTTGCTCTGTATGGAACGTACCGGTGTTGCCGGTCATACCCTGTGTAATGACCTTCGTGTCTTTATTTACCAAAATCGACATAAAATCTGCCTTCCGAAAACTATGTTAAACCGAAGCAAGAGGGTCGCAGCCCTCTCGCACAAATACTCCGTCCATCATTGTAACGCGCCCAGTACGTTGCCGCGCCTGCATGCCAATAATGTCGTAAAGATGAAATCCTGCAGCTTTGAAAGCGCTCAACGTATCAACAAAATCATTGTCGCCATAAGCCTGATTCAGTGCAATCTCAGCTATCACAATATCAACATGATCCAGCATTGAGGTCGCGCCTTTGATAACCTGTGTTTCAAATCCTTCCGCATCAATTTTGAGCAAACAGGGTTTGGGCCAATGGCTATGGTCCAGACTATCAAGCCGTTTTACATTGACAGTAATTGTTTCCATCGATGCGTCGATATTTCTGTCAGCATAGCTTTGTTTATGTTCTGCGCTCATCTCCAACAGGCTGGAGCTGCTCGGTGCGCTTTGCATGACGTTCAAAATTGTCGTCGCTTCGCTATCGCCCACGGCAATATTATGCCATTCGCCGGACCGTTTTTCCAACATCGCATTGATAGGGCCAGCAAATGCGGATTGCGGTTCTATCAGCACCAGATAGGCCTCTGGAAATGCGTCATATAGCCATGGCGTCCCGTCAGCGACACCAACATCAATGACAGTAGCTGGCGAAAAACCACCTTTGACGACAAGCTCCAGAAAATCGGAATAGCTGCGCATGGGCGCGAAGCGGTCTTTAACAACATATTCCCGCTTCGAAAGCTGTGCCTCTATGGCATTGAAGATCGACTTGCTCAGCATCGTCAAAGCCATTTCACCATGCCCAATGCATAGCCGTCATCACTCCCCAACCAAAAGCGCTACGACGCATATTGGTCGATGCAACCATCTTCAAGGTCGCTAAAGGGGAGGATAAGCTATGCATCTTATTGTGGAACAGCCTTTATATTGCGAACAGATTGCCTATTCATTCACCGCAGAATATTCTGCGACCATCTGACTTACGCCAAACTTGAGTCCAATGTCTTACAAGCCTCAAGCAGCTCTTTCACCGCATCGACTGACACGTTGAAATTGGCTTTTGCTTCGTCATTCAGCGCGATCTCAACGATTTTCTCTACGCCGTTTTTGCCGATAATAACCGGCACACCGACATAAAGATCATCCACGCCATATTGGCCGGTCAGATTTGCGGCGGCAGGCAATACGCGGCGTTTGTCTTTCAAGAAGCTCTCTGCCATCATGATCGCGCTGGTTGCGGGTGCATAATAAGCGCTGCCATTGCCAAGCAGTTTGACGATCTCACCACCGCCTGAGCGTGTGCGCTGAACAATCGCGTCCATCTTCTCCTGTGTGGACCAGCCCATTTTGATCAAATCGGGCACTGGAATACCAGCAACGGTTGAGTATTCGAGCACTGGCACCATGGTATCGCCATGGCCGCCCAAAACAAATGCCGTAACATCTTCAACAGAGACATTAAATTCATCAGCTAGGAAGTGGCGGAAGCGGGCGCTATCCAATACGCCAGCCATACCAACGACCATATTGTGCGGCAAACCAGAAAATTCACGCAATGCCCAAACCATTGCGTCCAGCGGGTTGGTGATGCAGATAACGAATGCGTCTGGTGCGTTGGCTTTAATGCCTTCGCCTACCGCTTTCATAACCTTCAGGTTGATGCCCAGCAGATCATCGCGGCTCATGCCTGGCTTGCGAGCAACACCAGCGGTAACGATAATGACATCTGCGCCAGCAATATCGGCATAATCATTGGTGCCTTTAAGGTTGCTGTCAAACCCATCAACGGGCGCGGCCTGTGATAAGTCGAGCGCTTTGCCGGCCGGCATGCCCTCAGCAATATCAAACAGGACGACGTCGCCCATTTCTTTTGATGCAGCTAGGTGTGCGAGTGTGCCACCAATCATGCCAGCGCCGATAAGGGCTATCTTGTTGCGGGCCATAAGGTCATCCTTTTGCTTTTACGACGGGTTTGAAACCAGTGTGTTGAAAAATGAGAGTTTCGATAGGGTATGAAATGAGGACTCTGTTAGCTTAACTAAAAAAGCAATAAGGCTTTCCCATACCCTTTTCAACCGTAAATGCTCGCAGAAACAGCCATTTACAGATATTGCAAATCATTTGCATTAAATATGGGGTGATTGTGCTTTTGATCGTCTTTTCTGCTGTGCCTATTGCGTGATTTAGCCCGCGCAATGGCCAAGAGCCATATAGTCTTCCGATTGCATTTCCAGCAGGCGTGAAATGGTGCGCTCAAATTCAAATCGGCCATCGCCACTTTCATAAAGCTGCGCCGGCATGGCATCTGCATTGGCGAAAAACTTCACCTTATGCTCATAAATTGCGTCAATGAACGTAACAAAACGGGCAGCTTCATTGCGGTTCTCTGGACCCAATTTTGGTATTCCGACCATGATGACGCTATGGAAGCGGCGTGCAATGGCAAGATAGTCGGCTGCACCGCGGGCTTCTCCACACAGTCTTTTGAACGAAAATACTGCTACGCCCTTTAGTGCTTTGGGCACATGTAAGACTCTCCCGCCAGCCAAAGCGATCTCAGCAGATTTTACATTATCGGCATCTTCAGTCGAATAATCGGTTAACCGGAAAAAGATGGCGCGCAGAGCGTCGGTGGATTTTTCATCAGCAGGGGAATGCCAACTTGTGCTGCCGGATAGCCTGTCACGGCGATAATCTGTTGGTCCATTGAGTGATAAAACGTGCAGCCGCTCGCGCAATGCGGCGATGAAGGGCAAGAAATGCTCGCGGTTTAGCCCATCTTTATACAAATCTTCGGGAGGGCGGTTCGACGTTGTCACAATCGTCACACCTGCTTCGATTAGCGCGGTGAAGAGGCGTGACATAATCATGGCATCGGCGCTATTGTTGATTACCATCTCGTCAAAAGCGAGCAACCTTGCCTCGGCGGCCATATCTTTGGCAACAGGGACAATTGGGTCGCCTTCAGACTTTTTACGCTCTTCGCGTATGCGTTGGTGAACATCCTGCATGAATTCGTGAAAATGTGCACGCCGCTTTCTATTGATGGCCACATTATCGTAGAAAAGGTCCATCAACATAGACTTGCCGCGCCCAACGCCGCCCCACATATAAACGCCCTTGGGGGCTTCTGGTTTTTTGTTGAAAACCTGCCAGATAATAGAACCTTTTGGAGCAGCATTTTCTAGTTGGAATTGCAGTTTTTCGAGATTATCAATCGCGAGCGCTTGATCGCGGTCTTCATTCAGCTCGCCTTCTGCGATCAGCTGACGATAGCGTATGGCAACGCTGGTCATGCGCCGCTTTTGATATGTTTAGGCCGGGCTTTTTTGATGATGGCAGAGAAACTTGCCACCGTAATGGCATTATCGCCCTGAACCACCAAACCGCGCATGAACAACATGCTGCCAGTTTCTTTGGTGACTTCAACCCGTGCTTCCAGAAACTTGTCCATTTGTGCGGCACCAACAAATTGGGTTTGCAATTCGACGGTTACTGACGGAGCGGCAGGGCCGAGCTGTAATATCCGCATCGCGCCGAAAAGTGCACAGTCAATAAAGCCCATCATCGTGCCGCCATGTAACACGTCACCAAGGTTGCGATGGCGTTTTTCAGGGAACATGCGCACACGTCCCATATCATCGGGCAGCCCATCACCACCTGCGCGAACATGCATGATGCCCAAAAAGGCATTGTAATTTTCTTTGTCGCGCGGTGCCCATATCGACCAATCGGGATGACCGCTTACAGGCTCATTTACAAACCAGTGATCATCGTGATCAGATGGCACATCATCTTGCATTTCGGCCTTGCCTCCGTCTGATCATGTTGCTGTGAAAGCAGCGGGTCAGATTTGTCGTTCGGCGACCATCTTCTTGGTTTCTGCAATGGCTTTGGCCGGGTTAAGACCTTTGGGGCAGACATTGGCGCAATTCATAATGGTGTGACAGCGGTAGAGACGGAAAGGATCTTCCAGTTCGTCAAGACGCTCACCCGTCATTTCATCACGGCTATCTGCCAGCCAGCGATAGGCTTGCAGCAGAATAGCAGGGCCAAGAAACTTGTCACTGTTCCACCAATAGCTTGGGCAGCTGGTTGAGCAGCATGCGCACAAGATACACTCATATAGTCCATCCAGCTTTTCCCGCTCTTCAGGGCTTTGCAGTCTCTCTTTGCCCGCAGGCTCAGGCGTTACTGTCTGTAACCATGGTTTGATGGAGGCATATTGCGCATAGAAATGGGTGAAATCAGGAACCAGATCTTTAATGACATCCATATGCGGCAATGGTGTAATCCGCACTTCGCCTTTGCAATCTTCAATTGCGGTGGTGCAGGCAAGGCCATTGCGGCCATTGATATTCATGGAGCATGACCCGCAAATGCCTTCGCGGCATGAGCGGCGGAATGTAAGAGTGGAATCTTGCTCGCTTTTCATTTTGATGAGCGCATCAAGAACCATCGGACCACATTCATCAGTATCAACTTTGAAAGTATCATAGCGCGGATTGTCGCCGCTATCGGGGTCATAGCGATAGACTTTGAAGGACTTCACATTCTGTGCTTCAGATGACGCATCATGCGTCTGTCCCTTACCACTGATCTTGCTATTCTTTGGCAGTGTGAACGTCGCCATTTCATATCCCCGTTAGATAATATTCTTTGACCTATCTCTATGCAAAATTTGTCATAAAGACCAGTGACATTTCGGTATTTTCTGTTGCGCGCCGCGAAACCGGGGGATGGTGCAGCTATAGCCTAAGCATATAACTCAACCTGTCAGGCCGTTACGGCGCAGGCTTTCCGCGCAAATTGTCTCTATCAACTGCTCTTGTGTCCATCCTGCACGCAATATAGAACGGCCAAAAACTTTCTCTGACCACAGGTTACAATTAAGATTGAGCTCAAGAAAATTCAGCTCGCCTTTTTCCGAATCAAGCCGGAATTCATAGCGGCCATAATCAAATGGCATAAATTCCTGTGCCAAATTTGCCGTCATCTCGGCGATTGGGCTCATAAATTCACTACATTCAAAATCGACCAGCTGATATTTATGCCCACGTTCAACCAGATCGCGCTTTTCCCAATATGTCCGTAAATGCGCTGGATCAGCTTGTTCAAACAACATCATCGGCATAATGACAGGGTCATTATTGATTGTGATGACGGGAACTTCGACATCGCTGCCGGTCAAAAACGGCTCTACTATGGCGTCGTGACCCTCGCTATGAATATTGGCAACAGCCTCTTTGACGCCGGCCCAGTCGCCAGCATCTTGCACGCCCCAACTGGCCGATGACGCATTGGGTTTGATAACCATGCGTTCGGCCATCGGGCATTGCGCTTCATTTACTGGAGCGCCGAAGCGGTAAATTGCCCAATCTGCCGTTGGAATACCGCGTTTACGGGCAACCATTTTGCTAAGATGCTTATCATCCGACAATCCGCGCAAAATAGGGCTTGCTCCCAGGAATGGGAGACCAAGACGCTGGCACAATAAGGGCAGAAACATTTCACTGTTCACAAATCCGCCGCGATTGAGCAGCGGAAACACAAAGTCGACATCCGGTTTGTCAAATAATGCATCATAGCTGTTGGCTATGGAGAGGTTTGGGAACAGGCCTTCCAATATGGTGCGCACTTCATGATGATAAAGCGCATGGTTGCCGTCTTCGGCATGCGGGGTGCCATCGCTCAGCGCATGTTTGGCGATGAAAAGCATTTTCAACTTTTCCCGGATTTCGGGAGCGATAACCATCGGCTGCGCGCTGTTCGCCATTTTCAAGTCTGCATTAGGTGTAGCGGACAAGACAGTTCTCCAAGCAAGAATGGAAAAACCCGGTAGAATCCCCCCCGGGCACTTATTCTAAACCCATTTATACTGTTTTGGTTCAAGTGCAATTTGCGATTTTTTTGGCGCATGGCCATATTGTTACATTCTTGTTGTTGCACGGTTCATCTGCGATCCTTAGGGACGGTCACAATTCATTGTCCGGGGGCGGAAATACTATGGATCGCTTGGCGAGTTTGCTGGCCACTGGTGGTGATGCGAGAATTACCATTGATGAGAGCAGCGATGTAAACAAATATTTGGCATCGCCTTTTCCGCGCGATACCATTACCTATGCCTCGACAACAGCCAATGACATTAGTGCAAAGGCTTATGATTATCTGAGCAACCATTATGCAATGCAGATCGCAGCTGGTGAGATAAGCAGTGCAGAATATATGGCGTTGCTAGAGCAATTGCGTGACAAATTACGTGTTGCATATAATCTGCCTGCGGATAGCAAAATCGTCTTTGCTCCATCAGGCACAGATTTAGAATTTATCGCCCTTTTGTCAGCAATTGGCGCTGATCAGTCACCCGTACATAATATATTGCTAGGTGCGGATGAGGTGGGCAGTGGATGCATTTTTAGTGCGGCAGGCCAATATTTCGCTGATGAGACAGCTCTGGGCGTATCAACGGAAAAAGCGCAAATTGTGGAAGGCTTGCCCCGCATTACTGTCAGTGAAATCCCCGTGCGCAATCAGCAGGGGCAAGCGCATGATAGCCAATGGATAACAGAACATCTGATCGCGCGTATTGACGAAGCATTGGCCGAAGGTAAGCGCCCTTTGGTGCATATTGTGCATGGTTCCAAAACCGGACTGATATTACCGCAGCTTAATGACATTGATTATCTGATGCAGCTTTATGGCGACAAAATCACTTTTGTGGTCGATGCTTGTCAGGCGCGGATTACCAGTAAAGCCCTGCAATCCTATCTTGATCGCGATATTCTGGTCATGATGACAGGTTCGAAATTTATGGGTGGGCCACCCTTTAATGGCTTTGCTATCTGCCCCGCACCTTTGGCCGAAGCCATAACGTATATGCCCAGTGGTTTTGCTCAGTTATTTTGCCGAGCAGAATTTCCTGAATACTGGCCGGGAAGAGACATATTGGCTGATCGCGCCAATCTTGGGCTTGCCCTGCGCCTAGCCGCGTCACTTTTCGAGCTTGAACGCTTCCAAAGCCTGCATATTGATCAGGTGCGTAATGTTATTGATGGTTTTCAATCAATGGCGAACCATGTGATTAGCCAGATTGGCGGTCATCGTATTCTGTCTCATGCAGCAGACGAGGTATCATTGCCTGCTACGTATCCAGTGGAAATGCAGACCATGGTGACGTTTGATCTTAACGCTTCGCCCGGGCTTTTGGGCGATGACCAAGGCCGCGTGGATGTCATCACATTCCAACACGCATCAGACATCCATCTGGCTATGACCCGATATGATGTGCGACTGGGTCAACCGGTGCGCTGCCGGTCATGCGGAGATCGGGGCTATAACGGGACATTGCGTATCGCTTTGTCGATGCCGCAAGTCTCTTCATTAGCGCAATTACCGCAAATTGAGCGCGATAAAAAATTGTCTGCTGATGGAGCGTCTATTATTTCAGCCTATAAAAAAGCTCTGCACAGCATCGAAGTTTTACAAGAAGCTAAGTAAACTAAAGCGCATCTTCGCTTGAATCAAAAACGCCCGGTCACATCACTGTGCCGGGCGTTTTGTTAGATAATAAGGTTCGACTTAATTGCCAAATGTGCGCTGCCACCAGCCTTTGCGGCTTGGTCCAGTGTCTTCTGATTTTGTATCATCCGATGTTTCGCTCTTTGGAGCCGGCTTATCGCTGGCACCTTCAGCCGGAGCTTCTGTCTTTAGATCATCTGATTTGGCCGCAGTGTCTGCCTTTTTGCGTGGCTTACGCGGCGCACGTTTTGGTTTCTCTGCCGGTTTTTCTTCTGCCGTATCAGCACCATCCGTAGCAACATTTGCCTCGGTCGTTTCCTCAGCCTTTGAAGCTTTAGGTGCAGCCTTGCGGCGCGTGCGCTTCGGTTTCTCTTCAACTGCTTCTTCTGAAGCAGCCGCTTCGGCTTTTTCAGATTCGGCCTTTGGTGTTCGTTTGCGGCGTGTGCGTTTCGGCTTTTCTTCCGCAGTATCTACAGCATCAGTCTTTGGTGCTTCAGCTTCTGCGTCCGCAGCTGCATTCGCACCATCATAAGACTCTTTTGCAGAATCCTTTGGTGTATCAGCATTATCGTCATCAGCCTTGCGACGACGGCGTCTTTGGCGCTTTGGCTTCTCATCAGAGGTTTCTGTTTCAGCCTTTGCCTCGTCAGTTCCTTCTGGTGATCCAGCGTTTTCGCTATCATTATCGTCATTGCCATCCGCATTGCCATTATCAGCAACTTGATCCGGGTTTTTGCGGTTGCGACGGCCACGACGACGGCGGCGACGTTTCGGCTTGTCGCTCTTCTCTTCTTCATGCTCAATATCATCCTGAGCATCGTCTGGATCGTCGCTGATATCAGGCGCAGCAAGTTGTGCGACAGTATCTTCGCGGAATTGTGGTTTGCCGCCACTGACATCAACTGTCATTTTGGCACCTTCATGATCGCCATTTGGCAGCACCTGTATGGTAACGCCATAGCGGCTTTCAATTTCGTTTAGCCCGGAACGCTTATTGTTCAGAACATAAATCGTTGCTTCCTGACTGGTGCGCAGAGTCAGCATATTGCCTTTACCCTTGGCGGCTTCTTCTTCCAAAAGTCTGAGCGCAGCAAGACCGGAAGATGATGCTGTCCTGACCAGACCTGTGCCGTCACAATGCGGGCAGACTCTGGTTGATGCTTCCAGCACGCCCGTACGGAGGCGCTGACGGCTCATTTCCATAAGACCAAAGCCGGAAATGCGGCCTACCTGAATGCGTGCGCGATCGGATTTCAGCGCATCGCGCATCTCTTTCTCAACTTTGCGGATATTGCCGCCGCGCTCCATATCGATAAAGTCGATGACCACAAGGCCGGCCATATCGCGCAGGCGTAATTGACGGGCGATTTCACGAGCAGCTTCCAAATTGGTGCTGACAGCGGTTGCCTCGATACCATGTTCGCGGGTTGAGCGACCGGAGTTAATGTCGATGGACACCAGTGCTTCGGTTGGATTGATGACCAGATAACCACCCGATTTTAGCTGTACGACAGGGTCATACATGGCGTTGAGCTGTTCCTCAGCACCATAGAATTGGAACAATGGTGTGGGGTTCACATATTGCTTAACCCGCCGTGCATGGCTGGGCATCAGCAATTTCATAAAGTCTTTTGCCGCGCGATATCCGTCATTGCCTTCGACAAACACTTCTTCAATTTCACGATTATAAATATCGCGAATGGCGCGTTTGATCAGATCGCTGTCACTATGGATCTTTTCCGGTGCAGAGGCTTTGAGCGTTTTTTCGCGAATTTCATCCCACAGACGTGCGAGATAATCAAAGTCGCGTTTAATCTCTGTCTTGGTGCGCGACAGACCGGCTGTACGAACAATGCAGCCCATGGTCGCAGGCAGGTTCATATCTGATATGATGGACTTCAGACGTTTGCGGTCACTCGCGCTGGAGATTTTGCGGCTAATGCCTCCGCCATGGGAGCTATTGGGCATAAGTACGCAATAGCGACCGGCCAGTGAAAGATAAGAGCTTAAAGCCGCGCCTTTATTGCCGCGCTCTTCTTTAACCACTTGTACCAGCAAAACCTGACGACGGTGGATCACATCCTGTATTTTGTAGCGGCGGCGCAGGGCCATTCGTTTGCGGCGCACTTCATCGCTGGCTTTACCGGCACTCTTGCCACCATTTTTTCCGCGGCGACGATGGCGTCCTTTGCCGCGACGACCACCACGCGAGCGGCCTTTATTATCGCCAGCTTCATCAGATGATTCGTCATCACCATTATCTTCGCCAGTATTATCATCAGTGTCGCCGTCTTCGTCACTATCGTCATCATCATCGTCATCAGGACGGACGGCGGTTTTGGGTTCGCTCAGCGCTTTTTCGGCTTTTTCGTCGAGCATGCCGTGATCTTCGGCCAACTCATCTGCAAAAGAACGGTTCTCATCATCGTCATCATCAGATGATGAATCACCGCTTTCTTCTTCCTCGGCACGCAAAGCGGCTTCTTCCGCAGCATGCTCGGCTTCTTCAGCAAGCAGTTTTTCGCGGTCTTCTTTGGGTATCTGGTAATAATCGGGGTGGATTTCGGAAAAGGCAAGAAAGCCATGGCGATTGCCGCCATAATCTACAAATGCAGCCTGTAAGGAGGGTTCGACCCTTGTTACCTTGGCCAGATATATATTGCCTTTTATCTGCTTATGTTCAGCAGACTCGAAATCAAACTCTTCAATCCGGTTTCCTTTGAGCACCGCCACCCGGGTTTCTTCCTGGTGGCGCGCATCGATCAGCATACGCGTCGTCATTATGGTTTCTCCGCGTCAGTGAGGGCGCGGTAAACACGCGCTGGATCATTGACGGTCTTGTTGTTGGGGCGATGAAATGGGCAGGGCCGCGTTTCATCACCATTGATAGTGTTGGAAAAGTAAAGTGAATGCCATCCATCTGGAGATGGCTGCTTGTGTCTGTCTGAATGAACTTTGCGACGCTTTTGCCGCGGGGCGCAATATTCGCCTGCTGCATGACCGCTTGCGGACATGAGGGCGAGGAAATGGCCATAAAGTTCATTCAGCATCAACCTGTAATATCCTTCCGGCTGGCGGAAGGTAGCGAATTTAGAAGGCAGAAACTGCGCATATAATATGCTGATAAGTTTTGCTTCTACGTTTGGGCTAGCAGCTAAGTTGCGCAACAGCAACATAAATGACAAGCAAATGCTCGCTCAATCACCGTGCATTATTAGAGACATATTTGTCAGCACATTTGCCGCATGAGATGCGATTTGAAAAAATTACGGTGAATTCGCTGTTAACCAGAACGTTTGACAGGATTTTACCTGTCTATCCTTAATTCCCGTTTCATCATGTTGAAACGCAAACTCTCAATCATAATTTTGGACTGGACCATCACAGGCCTTTTGCGGCATTACAAACATATTGTGATGATGTTCACGACCCTATTGTTCATGTTGGCCAGCTCTTTGGCGAACGCCGCGCATGTGCGCGACATCAATGTTGATGGTTCTAAAGTCGTCATAACATTTGATGATATTGTCGTGGGTGCAAAAACTTTGACTTTGTCCGGCCCGGACAGAATTGCCATCGATATCGAGGGTGGCACTTTGCACAAAGGGGTCAATACGCGCTCTCAGGGCAGCCCGCAAAGCAATGGCAGCTATGCACGCAACAATATGGTGTCAAAGATTCGCGTTGCTCAATTCGCGCCCGATACAGCGCGTATCGTGCTGGATATGAGCGCGCCAACCGCTGTAAAATCTGGCTATTTCTCATCTGATGGCCGCGCATTGCACTTGGCACTTGCGCCGCTAGTTGGCGGCCAGCGCGCAAATATCTCACTCAATCAACTTTTTCAGCCTCCTGCAGGGTTCGCAGCGAAAAAAGTGCGTAAACCATATAGTGTAAGCGTTCGCCTCCCAAAGGCTAAGAAGCAAATTGGCTTGCCGAATATCCTAGGCGGGAATAACAAAAACAAGCCATTAGTGGTTATTGACGCAGGTCATGGCGGCCATGATCCTGGTGCAATCAGCCCGCATGGAGGTAAGCGCGAAAAGGACATTACTCTGGCGATTGCCAAGCGCATTCGTGATCAGCTGCTAGCGACTGGTCGGGTCAGAGTCGCCCTAACGCGTGATGATGATAAATATCTGGTTTTGACCGAGCGCTATTCCATAGCACGCCGTTTAAATGCCGATCTGTTTATCTCTGTTCATGCAGATTCCGCAGGCAGTGAGGCAGCAAAAGGCGCGACAGTCTACACATTATCCGAAGTGGCATCTGACCGCGAAACCGCGAAATTGGCGGCCCGTGAGAATAAATCGGATGTCATTCGCGGGCTTGATCTGAGCGGTGCCGACCCGAATATCAGCCCCATTTTGATCGACTTGCGCCAGCGCGAAACAATGAATCTCTCTTCGGACTTCGCAAAATTGCTGTTGCGAGAAGGCGATGGCAGAATGAATTTCCGCACATATTCGCATCGCTTCGCATCTTTCGTTGTCTTAAAAGCGCCTGACGTGCCATCCATCCTTCTGGAAACGGGTTATCTTACCAATGCAAAAGATGTGTCTCGATTGTCATCAAGGGCAGGGCAAAATCAGATAGCCGATTCTGTAGCTGATGCTGTGACAGTTTATTTTGCGCGGCAACTTGCTTTGCGCTGAGAGGATGTGGTTCGGATAATCTTCCGATATCTGCTGTAAATCACGTTTTAAATCGTAATTTTCCATAGTCAGTTCTTATTCAGGCTGGCACTTCATAATTTGGCTGTGCTAGATGCCTATTTTATGAATGATACCGCTTCACCAGATTCAGGCAACGGGTTTGCCTATCGTTTGCGCCGCGATGCAGGAGGCGCTGGTGCTTTTCTGGCGCGCTCATGGGCACGCTGGTGGGTACGTTGGCTGACATATCTCTTCATCGCATTCTGGGTGGCGATTGCGATTTTCTGGGTCATTTTTGCGCGCGGCTTACCATCTGCGGAAACATTGCTCGATTATGATCCGCCAGTGCCGACAATGGTGCGCGGTTATGATGGAGATATTGTGCAGAGCTTTGCGCGTGATCGGCGTGTGCAGCTGGAATATAATGATTATCCGCAACAGCTGATTGACGCCTATTTGGCGGCTGAGGACAAAACCTTTTTTGATCATGATGGCCTAGATTATCCAGGTGTTGCAGGCGCTGTCATCGATTATGTGACCAAATTGGGCAGTGGCCGCCGTGCCAAAGGTGGTTCGACAATTACGCAGCAAGTGGCGAAGAACCTGCTGGTTGGTGATGAATATTCGGTAACCCGTAAAATCCGTGAGGCTATTTTGGCCTATCGGATTGAGGATGTTTTATCGAAAGAAGAAATTCTCGAAATCTATCTCAATGAAATATTCTTAGGCAGGAACGCCTATGGTGTGCAGGCTGCATCGCAGGCATATTTCCAAAAAGATGTTGATGCGCTGACATTGCCGGAAGCTGCTTATCTGGCGATACTTCCTAAAGGGCCGAACAATTACCGACCCGAGAAAGATTATGATCGTGCGATTGAGCGCCGCAATTATGTGCTGGGTGAAATGCAGCGCAACGGCTTTATCAATGAAAAAGAAATGACCGATGCACGGGCTGCGCCTTTGGGGACGAAGACTAGAAAAACAGTAAGCTATGAACCTATTGGCGGATATTTTATCGAAGAAGTCCGCCGCCAATTGATAGAACGCTATGGTGAAACGGCAGATGAGGGCCGCAACCCATATAGTGTTTATGCAGGTGGCCTATGGGTCAGAACATCAATTGATCGTGAAATCCAGCAAGAGACAACTGAGGCATTGCGCAGCGGTATGTTGCGTTATGATCGTGGCAAAGGCTGGTCCGGCCCTATCAACACTATTGAGATGGATGAAAAATGGGCGCGCCGTTTGGATTCAACAAATATTGGCGTAAATTATAGAAATTGGCGTGTTGCAGTTGTCCTTGGTAAAGAGGGCGCACAGGCCAGCATTGGTTTTGCCAATGGTGAAACAGGCATATTGCCGCGCTGGGCGGCGAGTATGACCAAACGCGGCGGAGGCAGTGCTTTTAACTCATTGGCTGCAGGACAGATTATTGCAGTTGCACCGGAGCGTGGTGACAATGTTTTTGCTTTGCGCAATATTCCCAAGGTGTCAGGCGGCATGGTTGTGCAAAGTCCACATAGTGGGCGTATATTGGCCATGCAGGGCGGTTTTGACAGCCGTATCAGCACATTCAACCGTGCTACTCAGGCAGAACGTCAACCTGGCTCTACGATCAAGCCATTTGTTTACGCGACTGCTCTGGATCAAGGTTTGACCCCGGCTTCACAAATTGTTGATGACAAATTTTGCGTCTATGATGGCTCTACCGGTGAACGGAAATGTTTCCGCAACTTTGGCGGTTCACGCGGTGCCGGTGCACAGACTATGCGCTGGGGACTGGAGCAATCGCGAAATTTGATGACAGTACGCGCCGCAAATGATGCGGGCATGCCCAATGTTGTGAAGACTATCAAAAATGTCGGCATCGGCAGCTACCAACCCTATTTCTCTTATGCATTGGGTGCTGGTGAGACAACAGTTGAAAAAATGACCAATGCTTATTCCATATTGGTCAACCAAGGGCGCGAATTGACCCCGACTGTTATCGACTATGTTCAGGATCGCGCCGGCAAAGTTATCTACCGCGCTGACAAGCGTGTGTGCGAAGGCTGTAATATGGTCCAATATGATGGCAAGCCGATGCCACGTTTGAAACCCGTGGGCAAACAGGCGATGGACCCGATGACCGCTTTCCAGACCGTACATATGATGACTGGTGTCGTGCTGCGCGGCACAGCGCAGAACTTGCGGGATTTGAACCGGCCATTATTTGGCAAGACAGGAACAACCACAAGCTCAACCAATGTGTGGTTTGTTGGTGGCACGCCAGACATCGTAGCCGGTGTTTATCTGGGATATGATCAACCGCAAAATATGGGTGGTTATGCGCAGGGTGGTACAGTCGCTGCCCCGATATTCAAGCAATTTGCTCAGAAGGTTTTGCCCAAAATGCCCGCACGGCCATTCATTGCGCCAAAGGGTATCCGCATGGTGCGCATTGAAAGACGCTCCGGTCGCCGTGTCTTTGGCCAATGGCCAAGCGATGATCCTAAATCAGCTGTCATTTGGGAGGCTTTTAAACCTGAAACCGAACCAAAACGCTCTGTACGGGCGGAAGATGTCAAGGAAACGGCGCCTAAGGCGCGGCCAGCTCAGGTTCGACGGCAAAGGGAGCGCAGGCCAAGAAACGATAATGACTTCCTGCAAGATCAAGGCGGCATTTACTAGGCACGATGCCATAGCATTGCGGTTTGGTTATACAGTCCAATCGATAGTATAATGATTTTGGCAACGGCCTGCCTTTACATTGGCCGTGAAATCCCCAATTGAAGATCAAAGCATTAGGAGAGAAAGATGCGGGCCGAGGGGCAAGCCTATATCGACAAAATTGAAGCGTCATTAGCGCTTGTGCGAAAGTTTCTCGACTGGGACAAAGCTTTACGCCGCATGGATGAGTTGAACGCGCGGGTGGAGGATCCTGATCTTTGGAACAATCCCAAAGAGGCCGAAGAGGTCATGCGTGAGCGTCGCCGTCTCGATGAAGCGATCAACGCTGTTAATAACATCAATCAGGAAATGCAGGACGCTGTCGAATTTATCGATATGGGCGAAGCCGAAGATGATGAGGCGACCGTTAAAGAAGGGCTGGAAAGCCTTGCCGCACTGGTTGAACGGGCCGAGCGTGACAAGGTGGAAGCATTGCTGGCCGGTGAGGCTGATGGCAATGACACCTATTTGGAAATTCATGCTGGTGCCGGCGGTACGGAGAGCCAAGACTGGGCAGAGATGCTACAGCGCATGTATGTGCGTTGGGGGGAGCGGCGCGGTTTCAAGGTTGAGATTGTTGATTATCACGCAGGCGAGCAGGCCGGCATCAAATCGGTTACTTTACTGATCAAAGGGCAGAATGCTTACGGTTATGCCAAGACCGAAAGCGGTGTGCACCGGCTAGTGCGCATATCCCCTTATGATAGCGCGGCCAAGCGACATACCAGTTTTTCCAGCGTCTGGGTTTATCCGGTCATTGATGACAATATTGATATTGCCGTCAACGAAGGCGATTTGAAAATTGATACTTATCGTGCTTCGGGTGCGGGCGGTCAGCACGTGAACACCACCGATAGTGCGGTGCGAATTACCCATATTCCCTCTGGCATAGTGGTGGCCAGCCAGAATGACAGGTCACAGCATAAGAACCGTGCAGAGGCGATGAGCATGTTGAAGGCGCGGCTTTATGAAGAAGAGCTGCGCAAGCGCGAAGAAGCCGCCATGGATGAGCATGCCAGCAAGTCGGAAATTGGCTGGGGTAGCCAAATTCGCTCTTATGTCCTGCAACCCTATCAGATGGTCAAGGATCTGCGAACGGGTGTGACTTCTTCCTCGCCTTCTGACGTGCTTGATGGATCGCTTGATCCCTTTATGGCTGCGGCTCTGTCACAGCGCGTCAGCGGGGAACAGGTGGAGGTTGAAGATGTTGACTAAGCTATCGCGTCTCGCCTTAAGTGCAGCCATGGGCCTGATGGTTCTGGGCTGCAAGCCGGTACATCTTGATGATGACAGGCCAGAAAATGCCCGAGACTTTCCTCGCTCTAAGCGCGATGTAGCAAAGATTGTCGGCACGCAATTCTCCACCGAGAGCGCGCGTGACAAGCGTAATGAATCGCAAGTGGTCATGGATATCGCAAGGCTGACTGCTGGCATGTCCGTTGCAGATATTGGAGCCGGTGAAGGCTATTATACTGTTCGTCTGGCAGAAGTGGTCGGTGAAAATGGCCGTGTTCTGGCGCAGGATATTGATGGCGAGGCGCTGGCCCGATTGGGCAATAGGGTATCGCGCGAACGGCTTGATAATGTGTCGATCAAACCGGGTGAAGTCACTGACCCCAAATTGCCTGCAAACAGTTTTGACCGCATTTTCATGGTGCATATGTATCATGAAGTGACAGAGCCTTACGCCTTTATCTGGCATATGCGCCCTGCGCTGCGTAAAGATGGTGAGGTCATTGTTGTTGATGTCAATCGGCCTACACAAAAACATGGCATTCCGCCCAAACAGCTTTTTTGTGAATTTGAAGCCGTTGGCTATCAGCTCATGGAATTTGCCGAACGGCCGGACATTGCCGGTTTCGTCGCACGGTTTAAGGCTGTTGGGGAACGGCCTGAACCTATGTCGATTCAGGCATGCGGTACAGATGGGCAAAAGAGCCCAGAACCGCGTTGAATATAATCTTGGCTAATAGAAAATAGCGTTCTCATTGTAATGATTGGGTATTTTTACAAAGCAAAATTGTCATATTGCTTTATATCGGGGCAAAACATATCGGGAGCAGCATTTCGTGCTTAAGGGGCTAAAACCAATATTATATAACGGCCGTGAAGTTTGGCCATTGATCGAAGGTGGCAAAGGGGTCTCTGCCACCAATCACAGCAGTTCTGGCGCTTGGGCAGCGGCTGGCGGCATTGGCACTGTTTCTGCTGTTAATGCAGATAGCTATGATGAAAATGGCAATGTGGTGCCGCAAATATATCATGGTCGCAAACGTGAGGATCGGCACCAGGAATTGATCCGCTATGCGATTGATGGCGCGGTTGAGCAGGTGCGCCGAGCATATGATATTGCTAATGGCCCCAATGGTATGAGGGGCGCAATCAACATCAATGTCTTGTGGGAAATGGGCGGCGCGCAAGAGGTTCTGCACGGCGTATTAGAAAAAACCAAAGGCATGGTGGCAGGTGTGACCTGCGGGGCAGGGATGCCGTATAAACTGTCTGAAATTGCTCAGCAATATAATGTTAATTATTTGCCGATCATATCATCGGCGCGTGCCTTTCGGGCTTTGTGGAAACGTGCTTATCATAAGGTGTCGGACCTTATGGCCGCGGTCGTTTATGAAGACCCTTGGCTGGCTGGTGGTCATAACGGCCTGTCTAACGCAGAAGACCCTTTGCAACCACAAGACCCTTATCCGCGTGTGAAATTACTGCGTGAGACTATGCGTAAAGAAGGCATAGCTGATGATGTGCCGATCATCATGGCGGGCGGCGTATGGTATTTGCGCGATTGGCAGAGCTGGCTGGATAATCCCGAACTCGGGCAGATTGCTTTTCAATTCGGCACACGGCCCTTACTGACCAAAGAGAGCCCGATTCCAGGCGAATGGAAAGATGCACTAACCAAGATTGAGAAAGGCGATGTGCTGCTACATAAGTTCAGCCCAACCGGCTTTTACTCCAGTGCGGTACGGAACGAATTTTTGCGTTCACTCGAAGCGCGGTCCGAACGGCAAGTGCCTTTTTCAACTGAAAAAGCCGGCGAACACACCCATCAGCTTGATGTTGGCGTCAAGGGTAAGAATTTTTGGGTGACACGCGGTGATTTGCTGCGCGCGCGTGAATGGGACGGTTTGGGTTTTACAACCGCGCTTAAAACACCCGATAATACTCTGGTCTTTGTGACGCCAGAAGAGCGTGCCGAGGTCCGCAAGGATCAGGCCGATTGTATGGGCTGTCTGTCGCATTGTGGTTTCTCTTCATGGAAAGACCATGACAATTTCACCACGGGGCGTCTGGCTGATCCACGCAGTTTCTGTATTCAAAAATCTTTGCAGAATATTGCCCATGATGGTGACATAAAGAAGAACCTTATGTTCGCCGGACATGCTGCATATGAATTTGGCCGTGACCCTTTCTATTCGAATGGTTTTGTGCCTTCGGTCAAACAACTTGTGGATCGGATATTGACCGGGGACTAAGCGGGTTCTCTTGGCGTCCAGCAATTGGTGGTTGCAATGCGTATCATTCGCAAAGATAATCTGGAAAGCGCAGAGATTCTTGACCTGATTGCCGAACATTTATCCGGCATGCATGAAAATTCGCCGCCAGAGAGTGTTTATGCGCTGGGCGTAGAAAGCCTGAAGTCTGACGATGTCACGGTCTTCGCAGCTTGGGATGATGGGCGATTAAGCGGGATAGGTGCGCTAAAGGCGATTGATGCACAGCATGGTGAAATCAAATCCATGCGCACAGTAAATGCCTTTCTTCGCAAAGGTGTAGCTGCATCTTTATTGGAGCATATTATTTCAGAGGCCAGCCAACGCGGCTATAAGCTATTGAGCCTCGAAACAGGGTCGGGTGATGCATTTGATCCTGCAATCGGTCTATATCGCAAGCGAGGTTTTCGAACAGGCGATGCTTTTGGCAGTTATACAAAAAGCGCGTTTAACCAGTTTTTCCATCTGGATTTGCGAGCAGTTTAATCAAGCTCCCAAGAACGCTGCCCATGATGGGTTTTGTCCAAACCAGCGGCTTCGTCTTCGGTTGAAACCCGCATAGGCAGAACGGTCGATAGCGCCAAGCCAATAACCAAAGTACCGATAACGGACCAGATGACGACAACGGCCACGCCAATAAGTTGTGTGAATAGCTGACCAAACATGCCGCTATCTTCTGCATAGCCAAGACCGCCAAAACTCTCTGAAACAAAGATAGCAGCCAGCAATGCGCCGGCGATACTGCCAATGCCATGCAATGCAAACACGTCCAGACTGTCATCAATAGCGAATATGTTTTTCACAGCGCCACTAACAAAATAGCAGAGCGGTGCAGCAATTAACCCTATCAAAATTGCGCTGCCCGGCGATACCAAGCCAGCACCTGCCGAAATGGCCACCAAACCAGCGATTGCGCCTTTTGCGAAACCTGCCGCTGTGACATGGCCTGTTTTCAACTTGTCGATCAACAGCCAGATTAGGGCAGACACACTTGCTGCAACATGGGCATTCATCATGGCCGACGCAGCACCATCGCCTGCGGTCAATTCATTGCCACCAATAATGGCCAGCCATCCGACCCAGATCAGGCCTGCACCAGCCAAGGAGAGGGCAGGTGCATTTGCGCGTCTTAAGATTTTGGGCCAACCTTCGCGGCGACCTATCATAATGCATATTGTGAGTGCAGAGATACCAACCGTTAAATGCATGGAAATGCCGCCAGCATAATCTATCACACCGCTTGTCTCCAGCCACCCATCGCCCAATACCCAATGGCTAACCGGGGCATAAACCATGATACTCCACAGCGCTGCAAATGCTATTGCCCAGCCAAAACGCGCACGTTCTGCCCATGCGCCAATTAATAAGGTAGCTGCAAATATAGCAGAGGCCATTTGGAATATCGCAAAGGCGCTTTCCGGAACCAGTGTATCTTCCCGAACATTGCCCAAACCGATCATCATCCATGCATTGCCTGCACCAATAATGCCATTTCCAGCGACACCAAATGCCAGCGTATATCCCACTATAATCCACAAAAGCGAGACAATAGCGGCAATGGCGCCGACTTGCATGACAACAGATAGGAAGTTGCGGGTTTCTACACGGCCGCCATGGAAAAGCGCTACGCCCGGCAATGTTACCAAAAGCGCCAACAGCGCTGCAGCCAGCATCCAGGCAGTATCGCCAGTATCAATCGCTGTAGGGACGATAGGAGGTTCCACGAATGGAATATTCGCTAAAGCAGGGGCTGAAATCCCCGCTGCCAAAACTGCAATTGCGCCTTTTCCTAAAAGCTGTCTTATCACTTTTGATATCCCCGCCAAGCTATGAACGTCATAGATAGAGCGCATAAGAGCAATTTGACAATAATCGGTTTACGCAGCGCTAACTAAATTGTCTGTGTTTGATGGCGATGGATAATTTACATCCAGCCATCAAGAACCTGATCATGGGGGCGGTGGCCGTCGCACCAGCTATGAATATTGCTGATGACGCGGTGTCCTGATGCTTCGCGCCCTTCAAATGTAGCACTGCCCAGATGCGGCAGCAAAACAACATTGCGCAAATCGAGCAAGCGCGGATCAACCGCGGGTTCATTGGTATAAACATCAAGACCAGCCCCAGCGATCTTCTGATTTTGCAGCGCGTTTATCAGGGCATCTTCATCAATCAATTCGCCGCGCGCGGTGTTGATGACATAGGCATCGGGCCGCAACATCGCGATACGTTCAGCATTCAGAATATGCTTTGTGTCATCGCTTTTGGGACAATGCAGAGTGATAAAGTCACTGCGCTGCACCAACTCATCCAGATTTTCCACATATGTCGCATCGAGCATTTTCTCAAAGCTATCGGGAAGCTTTCTGCGGTTATGATAACAGATATTCAGGCCAAAAGCGCGTGCACGGTGCGCAACCGCTTGGCCGATGCGGCCCATGCCGATAATGCCCAAAGTCTTGCCGCCGATACAATGGCCCAACATGCCGGACGGCGACCATCCTTGCCATTCACCGGAGCGCACCAATTTCTCGCCCTCTGCCAAACGGCGTGGGACGGACAGGATAAGCGCCATAGTCATATCCGCAGTATCATCGGTAAAAACACCGGGTGTATTGGTCACCATCACACCCGCCGCACGTGCAGCTTTCAAGTCAATATGGTCAACACCTGCACCAAAATTTGCCAGCAATTTACAGCGCAGATTATCTTGCGCAAAAATATCAGCAGTCAGATGATCGGTAACGGTTGCTAGCAGAACATCACATTCCTGCATTGCGTTGCGCAATTGTTCGGTTGTGAGCGCAGTGTCGCTACTGTTCAGCGTAACATCAAACAGTTCATCCAGCCGCTTTTCGACAGCGGGCGCTAATGCGCGGGTGACAATGATTTTGGTCGATTTACAAGAGCGTGCGGTCATGCAACAGGCTTTGCGCGAACCGACCAAAAGGTCAAGCGCGTTCGATCTGCTTTTCACAGGCATCGATCTGGTAAATTGTCTCAAAGCGGAACTGTTCTTCATGCGCAATCCGGTTGAAATAGGTTCATTTTGATGAGACAATCAAATTTTGCTAATGATGATAATATATCTGTATTTTGGGGGTCATGCGGTTTGGCATGATGGGTGAGACAATAGTGCAACAAACGGCGAAGAATATTTTTTGGTCAAACATCTTGCGATTATTTGCGGCGTTTTGTCTTGCCGTGACGCTGACTGCGGTACCGGCAAGTGCGCAGGATAAAGGTGAGGCCTATTGGGCATCTATAGATCAGGATGAAGCACGGTCGCGTACCGGGCCAAGCAGTGATTATAAGATTATCTGGGTCTATGTGCGCAAGAATTTGCCGGTAAAGGTGCTGCGTCGTTATGGTGTATGGCGCCAGATTGAAGACCCTGATGGTAGCCAAGGCTGGATGCACTCACGCTTGTTAAGCCGTACCCGCACCGCCATGATTATTGGTGACGACGTGCAGGAAATGCGTGAAAAACCTAATGCAGCATCGCCCCTTGCTTGGCGTGCACAACCTGGTGTCGTTGGAAAATTGGGGGCATGTAGTGATGGCTGGTGCCGCCTCGATGTGAACGGACGTATTGGTTATGTTCGTGCAGAGGCGCTTTTCGGTGTTGGTGAACCCAATGCAGGAGAAGAGCCCGCTGCGTCCCCTTAAATGGCGAAATGCACTCTTATGTGCGTGGATATTTTCGTATTTTAGAAGAAAACCTTATAAGATTTCGGGAAATGGTAGCGGCCGTATCTGGTGATACGACCGCAGGGGCCTTGCTTGGGACCAGACCCACACCATTATCTCCCTCACTCTTCTGACGAAGAGGTCGACCCTTGGGTTCGCTTGATCTTTCTAGGAACATGCGAAGAAAATTGCTTGTAGGAAATCGACAAAACCAAAGTTACCTAAGTAAATTGTTATTGCTGTTGCCTTTGGCCAGTCGCCAGCCGGTTATGGATAGGCCCAGCATGATAATATTTCCAACCAGATCAATTGCGCCAAAATTGTTCATCACCGGCACTATGCGGGTGAACCAGTAATCAAATATGAAAAAGGGTATCAGAGCAATCGCAAAGACCAGAAAGGTGGTCGCGGTGAAACGGCTGAAAGTCGCAAATAATGCTGCAAGGCAAGCCTGTGCCCCGAAGCACGACATCAACATAAGAGGCAATAATTCGTTGCTCTGATATTGCGGCGTAAAAACCACATGCATCACATGGGCAGGGGCCAGCAATGCCCATCCGCCAAGCACCCAGAAGATCGCTGCAATGCCCCATTGGCAATGGCGGGCCGTCATAATCTGGCCCGCCTGATGCCGTATCTGTGGGTTAAGCAATGCATCTTTCAATCAGCTCTGTTTACATAAGCTCAACAGCTAAAGCAGTGGCCTCTCCACCGCCGATGCACAGTGATGCCAGTCCGCGTGTTTTGCCGTGGGTTTGGAGAGCCCCTAGCAAGGTTGTGATAATACGTGCGCCGGATGCGCCAATGGGGTGACCAAGGGCTGTCGCGCCGCCATGGACATTAATTTTGCCATGATCGATCCCCAGATCATGCATGGCGAACATGGCCACACAGGCAAAGGCTTCATTTACCTCGAACAGATCAACATCGTCCAATGTCCATCCGGCTTTGTCGAGACAGGTTTGGATCGCGCCGACAGGAGCAATAGTGAAATCCTTCGGCTCCTGTGCATGGGCGGCATGGGCAACAATGCGTGCAACGGGTTTCAGCCCCTTTGCATCCGCAACCGATTGGCGGGTCAGCACCATGGCCGCAGCGCCATCAGAAATAGAGCTGGACGTTGCTGCGGTTATTGTGCCGTCCTTGGCAAAGGCTGGGCGTAGGCTGGGGATTTTGTCCGGGCGGCCTTTACCGGGTTGTTCGTCTGTATCTACTGTGACTTCGCCTTTGCGCGTCGCAAAGGTCACCGGAGTAATCTCAGCAGCAAATGCGCCGCTTTCAATCGCCTTTTGTGCGCGTGATAGCGATTCCAAGGCATAACCATCCTGCGCTTCGCGTGTTAGTTGGTAATCATTGGCAGTGTCTTGCGCAAAAGTGCCCATGGCGCGGCCTTCTTCATAGGCATCTTCCAGACCATCAAGAAACATATGGTCATAGGTGGTATCATGCCCGATACGCGCGCCGCTGCGATGTTTTTTTAGCAGATAAGGCGCGTTGGTCATGCTCTCCATACCGCCTGCAACCAATATATCCGCAGAACCAACGGCCAGAGCCTCGCTGCCCATAATCACTGTTTGCATACCTGATCCGCACACTTTGTTCACGGTTGTGGCCTGTACCGATTTCGGCAGGCCAGCTTTGATGGCTGCCTGACGGGCCGGGGCTTGGCCTAGGCCGGCGGGCAGCACGCAGCCCATATAGATGCGGTCAATATCGCTTCCGTCTGTTCCTGCACGTTCGACAGCTGCTTTAACCGCAGTGGCGCCAAGGTCGGTTGCGCTGACATCGGAAAATACGCCTTGCATGCCGCCCATCGGGGTGCGGGCAAAAGAAACGATGACGACAGGATCATTTTCGGAAAAAACAGGCATTATGGCTTATCCTTATGTTGAATGCGCAACCAAGCGCGAGGGCATGATGAAAATATCTATCGCTAAATATGCCTTATCCATCAAGATTTCAAAGGAAACGGTCTTGAGGTGCGTGAAATAATATTACAATAGACTATAATAACCATTACACCCTTGGGGCAGACTGAACGAGCATGCGATTAGGTCTGGCAAGAGGCAGGAGAGAAATGCGATGAGCAACGCTATAGATTTTGATTTCCAGCTTGGCGAAATGGCCGACCAGATTCGCGATACCACGCAGCGCTTTGCAACCGATAAAATTGCGCCTCTGGCCGCGAAAATCGACGCCGATGACTGGTTCCCCAAAGATGAGCTATGGGCCGCTATGGGCGAATTGGGCCTGCATGGCATTACTGTTGCAGAAGAAGATGGCGGACTGGGTCTTGGCTATCTGGAGCATGTGGTTGCGGTGGAAGAAATATCCCGCGCCAGCGCGTCCATTGGGCTCAGCTATGGTGCGCATTCCAATCTGTGCGTCAACCAAATTGCGCGCTGGGGCAATGCTGCACAAAAAGGCAAATATCTGCCCGGCTTGATTTCAGGCGAGCATGTTGGCTCGCTGGCTATGTCAGAAGCAGGAGCAGGCAGCGATGTTGTCTCCATGAAATTAAAAGCAGAAGCAGTGCAGGGTGGCTATATTCTGAATGGCACCAAATTCTGGATCACCAATGCGCCCTATGCCGATACATTGGTGGTCTATGCCAAGACCGATCCAGCGGCCGGATCGCGCGGCATCACCGCCTTTTTGATTGAAAAGGACATGCCGGGATTTTCCATCGGGCAAAAGATTGACAAGGTTGGTATGCGTGGCTCTCCCACTGCAGAGCTTGTGTTCAACGATTGCGAAGTGCCCGAAGAAAATGTGATGGGCCCTGTTGGCGGCGGCGTTGGCGTGCTGATGTCTGGTCTGGATTATGAACGTGTTGTGCTGGCCGGATTACAACTTGGCGTAATGCAGGCCTGTCTGGACTGTGTGATACCATTTGTGCGTGAGCGTAAGCAATTTGGCCAACCCATTGGCAGTTTCCAGCTGATGCAGGCCAAAGTCGCAGATATGTATGTCGCACTGAATTCGGCGCGGGCCTATGTTTATGCTGTTGCGAAAAGCTGCGATGCAAACAAAACCACCCGCTTTGACGCAGCAGGCGCGATTTTGCTGGCGTCCGAAAGCGCCTTCAAAGTGGCTGGAGAAGCCGTGCAGGCATTGGGCGGTGCAGGCTATACCAAAGACTGGCCGGTCGAACGCTATATGCGCGATGCCAAATTGCTGGATATCGGCGCAGGCACCAACGAAATCCGCCGGATGCTGATCGGCCGCGAACTGATTGGGGTATAATATGACAGCACCAATACTCCCCACGCAAATCGACACACAATCAGAGGCTTATCGCGCGCAATCAGCGCATAATATTACCCTTAAAGATGAACTTTGGGGCAAGGTTGCCGAGGCTGCAAAGGGCGGCAGTGAGAAATCGCGTGAGCGGCATGTTGGCCGCGGCAAGTTGCTGCCACGTGATCGGGTGGAGCGGCTGCTTGATCCTGGCTCTCCCTTTTTGGAAATCGGCCAGCTTTGCGCCAATGGTTTATATGATGATGCAGTGCCGGGTGCGGGGCTGATCTGCGGTATTGGCCGCGTTTCGGGGCGGCAGGTGATGATCGTGTGTAATGATGCCACGGTAAAGGGCGGCACCTATTACCCAATGACGGTGAAGAAGCATCTTCGCGCACAAGAGATTGCCGAACAAAATCATCTGCCCTGCATCTATCTGGTGGATAGCGGCGGCGCGAACCTGCCGCATCAGGATGAAGTCTTTCCTGATCGCGATCATTTTGGCCGCATCTTCTTTAACCAGGCCAATATGTCGGCCAAGCAAATCCCACAAATTGCCTGTGTGATGGGCAGCTGTACCGCTGGTGGCGCTTATGTGCCCGCTATGTCGGATGAAAGCATTATTGTGCGTAATCAGGGCACAATCTTTCTGGGTGGCCCGCCCTTGGTAAAGGCTGCGACTGGTGAGGAAATCACGGCGGAAGATTTAGGCGGCGGTGATCTTCACGGGCGCAAATCCGGCGTGGTCGATCATGTTGCGGAAAATGACGAACATGCGCTGACAATTGTACGCGATATTGTCTCGCATCTGCCGCAAAGCAGCCAGCCGGATATAGATTTGCAGTCGCCACGCCCGCCCAAATATCATGCAGAAGAAATTTATGGCATTTTGCCCGATGATGTCCGCGCGCCCTATGATGTGAAAGAGATTATTGCCCGGCTGGTTGATGGCAGTGAATTTCATGAATTTAAGGCGCTTTATGGCACGTCGCTGATTTGTGGTTTTGCGCATATTTGGGGCATGCCCGTCGGCATAATCGCCAATAATGGCATTTTGTTCAGTGAGAGCGCACAAAAGGGCGCGCATTTTATCGAACTGTGTTGCCAACGGCGCATACCCTTATTGTTTCTGCAAAATATCTCCGGCTTTATGGTTGGCGGCAAATATGAAGCAGAGGGGATCGCCAAACACGGCGCAAAGCTGGTGACAGCGGTTGCGACTGCTAGTGTGCCGAAAATCACTGTGCTGATCGGGGGCAGCTTTGGCGCAGGCAATTACGGCATGTGTGGCCGCGCTTATTCGCCGCGCTTCCTGTTCAGCTGGCCCAATAGCCGCATCAGCGTGATGGGCGGCGAACAAGCAGCCAGCGTATTGGCGACCGTGCACCGTGATGCCGATACATGGAGCGAGGAAGAGGCCGAATCCTTCAAAGCCCCGATCCGTCAAAAATATGAAGATGAAGGCAACCCCTATTACGCCACTGCGCGGTTATGGGATGACGGCGTGATTGATCCAGCACAGACACGCGATGTGCTAGGGCTGGCATTTGCAGCAACACTTAACGCACCAGTCGAGGAGGCACCTCGATTTGGCGTGTTCAGGATGTGAGGGGAGAGTAATTGTGTTGTTATTGATAGTGATGGCTTTTCAAGCTGCTACACCTTTTGCGCTAATTGATCGTAATGACCCCATAACGGGGGATAGACAGTTACTTTACGCAACCAGCTACGATGGCAATACACTTGCCATAGGGTGTGGTGAGGTCGGTAAACAATCTATATTCATTCGACTGATACCCGATCGATATTACGGCCCGGATCCTGATGGTCTGATATGGGAGCCGAACGCAGTCTATCGTTTTCGTAACGACAAAAAGCCTGACAAAGATAAGTGGACATTCAATAGCAACTACATCCAGCTTGGAGATTTATGGGGAACTAACAAAGCTAAAGCCCAGTTCTTGGACCGCCTAATGAAAAATGACCAAGTTCATATACGCTATGAAGCCCGCCAAGGAACAGTTAAAACACTTACATTCAATTACTCACTCAGCACAGAACAGTTAGCTAACGTTATTCGGACCTGCAATCCCCAACGCGTCCAAAAGTACCTTAAAGAGTTCAAAACGCCGGGTTTTGAAAAATGACAGTCTTCGCCCCTCCGTCATCGCTACGCGATGCCACCTCCCCAAGCCAAGCTTGGGGAGGAAGGCGCGCAACACAATCCTCCCCCAGTTTTCTGGGGGAGGGGGACCGCCAGAGGCGGTGGAGGGGTATCTATGCTTAAAGATCAGGCTCCTAAAGCGAGAGGCAGTGCGGTATCTCGCGCGCGCAAGCTCCGCAAAGACATGACCCTGCCCGAAGTGATGCTATGGAAATTATTGCGAGGCAGT
Source organism: Parasphingorhabdus sp. DH2-15 (assembly GCF_051668705.1). Taxonomy (GTDB): domain Bacteria; phylum Pseudomonadota; class Alphaproteobacteria; order Sphingomonadales; family Sphingomonadaceae; genus Alterisphingorhabdus. The sequence continues at coordinate 950,940 of NZ_CP196351.1, forward strand.
CCGCAAGGCGTGAAATTTCGCAGACAGCATCCCAGCGGTGATCTGGTGCTCGACTTTTATTGCTTGGATGCGCGATTGGCCATTGAGATAGAAGGAATTTCCCATGATATGGGCGACCGGCCAGAACGTGATCAGCGCCGCGATGGTTGGCTGAAATCGCAGGGTATTGATACGGTGCGCATTGCCGCAAGTGATGTATTGAAAGATGCCAACATGGTTGCCGAGGGTATTATGGCTATGGCATTTCAGCGCCTACCGCTTCACCACCCAGCCAAAGCTGAGACGTCCCCTTCTGCGAGAGAAGGTCAGGTAGGATTAGAGAGGAAATCATGATCAAATCCCTACTTATTGCAAACCGTGGTGAGATTGCTTGCCGTATCATCCGCACAGCACGGCAGATGGGCATACGCACTGTTGCGGTCTATTCTGATGCTGATGCCAAGGCGTTGCATGTGCGTTCGGCGGATGAGGCGGTGCATATCGGACCATCGCCAGCGGCTGAGAGCTATCTGGTCGGCGAGAAGATTATCGCTGCGGCCAAGCAGACCGGGGCGGAGGCTATTCACCCGGGCTATGGCTTTCTTTCGGAAAATGCTGATTTTGCGCAAAGCGTTATCGATTCGGGTCTGATCTGGGTCGGGCCGAAACCCCATGCTATTCGCGCCATGGGTTTGAAAGACGCAGCCAAGCAGTTGATGGATAATGCAGGCGTGCCCACCACGCCCGGCTATTTGGGCGAGGATCAATCGCCGGAGACATTGGCATCTGAGGCTGAGAAAATTGGCTATCCGGTGCTGATTAAAGCTGTTGCGGGCGGCGGCGGGAAAGGCATGCGCAAAGTGGATCGGCCCGAAGACTTTGCCGACGCACTGGTCAGCTGTAAACGCGAGGCACAGGCAAGTTTTGGCAATGATATTTGCTTGATCGAAAAATGGATTGAAAGCCCGCGCCACATTGAGGTGCAGATTTTTGGCGATAGCCACGGCAATGTTGTGCATTTGTTTGAGCGTGATTGCTCCCTGCAACGCCGTCACCAAAAAGTGATAGAGGAAGCCCCGGCACCCGGCATGGACGAAGCCACGCGCGCAGCCGTTTGCGGCGCAGCGGTGCGCGCGGCCAAAGCAGTGAATTATGAGAGTGCAGGCACCATCGAATTTATCGCCGATGGCTCCAATGGCCTGGATGCAGACAAAATCTGGTTCATGGAGATGAACACCCGTTTGCAGGTTGAGCATCCCGTAACCGAAGAAATCACCGGCGTTGATCTGGTCGAATGGCAGCTGCGCGTGGCGAGTGGGGAGCCAATCCCGGTCAAGCAGGAGGAACTGAGCATTAACGGCCATGCTATAGAGGCGCGGCTTTATGCTGAAGACCCGGCTAAGGGGTTTCTGCCGAGCATTGGGCGTTTGGATGTTCTCGATTTTTGCAACGACGTTCGTATCGACACGGGTGTAGAGGCAGGGGCTCAAGTTTCCCCCTTTTATGATCCGATGATCGCAAAGGTTATCTCTCACGCTGCGGACCGACACTCCGCTATCGATAGGCTTAAGAGCGAATTGGAGTGCTCAAATGTCTGGCCACTTCGGACAAACAAGTCCTTTCTTGTTCGACTTATCGATAACCATAATGTGCTTAATGCCGCGCTTGACACCGGCCTAATTGGACGAGAACAGGAAACGCTTACCGCAAAGCCTCGGGTTTCAGATCGGGCACTCAGTGATGCGCTTAACTGGTTTGTGCGCGATCAGGCGGACTTCGACCAAAGAGCGGAACCGATGATTGGTTTCCGGATGAATTCGGCGCGCCGGGGGAAATACACTCTTTCTGTCGACGGCGAGACACGCACCTTCTGCTACGATCCAACACCTGAAGGGCAGATGTTTGACCACGCTTTCCGAGAGAGCGGTGACCCAGCGACGCAGTTGCTAAACCTCGATGGCGAACTAATCGCCATCACCTTAGGGAGAAACGATGGAACCGGTCATGCCTCCTCCGCAGACGGTGCCATCCTCTCCCCAATGCCCGGTAAGATTATTGCCGTTGCGGTTGCTGAGGGTGATGCTGTTGCCAAAGGCGATAAGTTGGTGACGCTGGAAGCGATGAAAATGGAGCATACATTAACCGCGCCTTTTGATGGGGTGGTGCGGAATCTATCGGCCAGCGAAGGTGCGCAGGTTAGTGATGGCGTTGCGCTTGTAGAGATTGTGGCTGCGGATGACGGATAGTTTCATCATTGTCACCCCGGATATGATTCGGGAGCCAAGGCGGACCTTGCAGGGGGCTGCGTGTTGCTCTGGATCCTGAAACGCGTTCAGGATAATGATGAAGACGGGCGGCAAACATGTTAAGCCAATTCCTATTCCACCCTCTATATGCGCCTATTCTTGCGGGTCTATTTGGCGCAATATTGGGAAGTTTTATTGCTGCATTGGTTGGCCGTTGGCCGGTTGGGCGCAGCGTTGCTGAAGGGCGTTCACGCTGTGATGCCTGTGCCGCCACTTTGCGTTGGTATGAATTGGTGCCGATTGTCTCTTACGTCGTCCAACAGGGGCGTTGCCGCCGCTGTGGGGACCAAATTGATATCGATGCCATTGCCATAGAGATTGTCAGCGCACTTATCGGGGCCGTGTCATTCATTGTGATGACGGGTTATGACGGGCTTTCACTGGCTTTGCTGGGGTGGCTATTTTTGCCCTTGGCATGGCTGGATTTTCGCCATTATTGGCTACCCGACATTCTAACTGCGCTTCTTGCGCTTTGCGGATTAACTGCTGTTTTTTTTGGTCTTTTGGATTTGTCCTTAAGCAACAGCTTAATTGGCGGGGCTAGCGGCTTTTTGACATTATGGCTCGTTAGTACGGCCTATAAATCGCTGCGTGGGCGGGAAGGTTTGGGTGGGGGTGATGCCAAATTATTTGGTGCCATTGGTCTATGGTTTGGCTGGCAATTGCTGCCTTTCATATTGATGTTCGCCGCGATGTTCGGGCTTATTCTGGCCTTGGTGGCAATAATCGGTGGGCGGGAAGTGACGGGAACATCGCGTTTTCCCTTTGGCACATTATTGGCCATATCGGCTTGGTTGGTGATGGCGGTTACAGGCGGACAACCGGTTTTTTAATCACGCAATTAAAAATTTGCTTTGCTGCGCTGTTTGCGTATTCTGCGCACAAAGCGATTAGGAGAGAGCATATGGCCACAGCTATCAAAAAAGACGATCCATCCATTGCAATGCATGCTGCGCTGGAAAAACAGCGTGCGGATTTTCATAGTGCACTGCCGGAGAGTTTGGCGGTTCGCAAAGACCGAATTGACCGCGCCATTGCTATGCTGGTCGATAATGCGGATGGATTTGCCAAAGCGGTGAGTGAAGATTTTGGCCATCGCAGTGAAGAACAGACATTGATGACCGATATTGTGCCCAGCATTTCTGCGCTGAAACATGCGAAAAAACATATGGCCTATTGGGCGCGCGGTGATAAGCGCAAGCCGACATTCCCGCTTGGTCTGCTTGGCGCAAAGGCAGAGGTTAGCTATCAGCCAAAGGGCGTGGTTGGCGTTATCGCGCCTTGGAACTTCCCGGTTGGCATGGTGATGGTGCCGATGGCGGGCATATTGGCCGCTGGTAACCGCGCTATGATTAAACCGTCCGAATTTACAGAACGTGTTTCAGCACTGTTTGAAGAGCAAGTGCCCAAATATTTCGCCGATACAGAGATGACCGTTTTTACGGGTGCTGCAGAGGTTGGCATGGCCTTTTCATCGCTGCCGTTCGACCATATGATTTTTACCGGTGCAACAGGTGTAGGTCGCCATATTATGCGCGCAGCAGCTGATAATCTGGTCCCGGTCACATTGGAACTGGGAGGCAAATCACCCACAATTATTGGGCGCACTGCTGATAAGAAAAAGGCCGCAGATCGCATTGCCTTGGGCAAGATGATGAATGCCGGCCAAATCTGTCTGGCCCCGGATTATCTTTATGTAGCCAAGGAACAAGAAGCCGAGATGATTGGCGAAATATCCGGCTCCGTCAGCACCATGTATCCCACTTTGCTGGACAATGATGATTATACATCGATTGTGAATGGCCGTAATCATGAGCGATTGCAAAGCTATCTGGATGATGCGCGGGAAAAGGGCGCTGAACTTATTGAGGTCAATCCTGCAGGAGAAGATTTCTCCAGCACCAATGGTCATAAAATGCCGCTCACGATCGTGCGCAACGCCAATGATGATATGAAGGTCATGCAGGAAGAAATTTTTGGCCCGATCCTTCCAGTGATGACCTATAGCGCTATTGAAGAGGCGATTGATTATGTCAATGATCATGACCGCCCGCTTGGCCTCTATTATTTCGGTAATGATAAGGTTGAGGAAGAGCGTGTGCTGAGCCGCACTATATCCGGCGGAACAACAGTCAATGATGTGATTTTCCATAATGCAATGGAAGACTTGCCCTTTGGCGGTATCGGGCCGTCAGGCATGGGGCATTATCATGGCGTTGATGGCTTTCGTGAGTTCAGCCACCAACGCGCTGTCTATCATCAGTCAAAAATGGATGTGGCTGGCCTTGCCGGTTTTAAACCGCCCTATGGTGATAAAACATGGGCAACTATCAAGCGTGAATTGAAGAAATAATCAATTTGCAAAAAACTGGCATTGCCAGAATGTTTTGCATTCGCTATCGGCAAACACCCTGATAGTTGCTGTTCGGCATGTCAGGGTGGTGCCAGTGCCCCTGTGGTGGAATTGGTAGACGCGCCGCACTCAAAATGCGGTTCCGCAAGGAGTGCCCGTTCGAGTCGGGCCAGGGGCACCATACACAAATCGAGCAAAATGGGCCTGATAACACGCTTTTCTAACCCTGAATGTGGTGGGGCTAGCGTTATTTCTCTCCGCGAGATTTGTTTGCTAAACGGCCCGCTGTGCAAATAATCTAAAGATGGCAAAAAATATGCAAACGCAGATTGTATGCATATTGCTTCTGCGCTGCGCATGTTAGGCTATAAAAATAGCTGAGTACCGTCTTGCGGGAAGAACTGGATCAGGCGTCTCAAAAATCAGAAGATGACAATTCTAAAGCTGGATTCAAAGGCTGTTACTAACAGTTTGAAAAAATTGCTCCCACGATAATTTGCGCGGACTTAATCCCTACGGTCGAAAATAGGGTTCAACTAGCGTTTTGAGTATCAAGCGGTGGCTCTTTTGCGCCTCGAGAGGAATCTAAGGAGTTTTGGTTTTAGATATCTAAAAAGTCTCCAATCGGTGCTTTTACTGGGCTCCCAGTAACTAATGGTATTTGAAAACTGATATTCATCCATGAAATACATAGTCTCGGCCTTTCGTTTTGGATAGTCGCGAACGGGTTATGCGGAACCTACCCCGCATAACCCGTTGATTTGGAAGTTAGCTCTTAGGTCATGATTTAATGTGGTCGGCGACTGAGCTTAGCTTAACGTTGAAGGTCTCTTCCAGTATACTGGTGTCAATTGCCATGGCATCGCCGTTAAGTTTTGCTATTGAGCCATAGAGATCGCCTAAGGCAAACGCTGCGCCCGGACTGTTAAAAGCATCGCCAACACGCTGGCCAAAGCTTTCGGGGCTCATTGGTTTGAAGGTGACATCGCGGTCAACCCACTCGGCCATGATCTCGGCAAGTTCTCCGCCTGTCAGCGCGTCTGGTGTTCCAATTTCAAATGCCTGACCAGAGAGGTCAGGACGCGAAAGAGCTGCTACTGCCAGCTTGGCTTGATCGAGGTGCGAGGTCCATTGCACTTTCAGATCCTGAGGCGTCGGGGGATACCTTTTTCCGCGACCTGGCTTCATACTCGCGGAAGTTTTGAGCGGTATGAGGTTCCTTGCTAGTTACAAGTTGGGCGGGCCGTTGGGGCAATCAATGAGATAGCCCCAGCCACCATTGTCCAGTTTCTTGGCAACTTCGGTCGATTGACCTTCAGCCATGATCGACCCATCGGGCGCGATAACTCTCCAGTTTGCTCGGAGCATGGCCGTGTCGCCAGTTATGATTTCGCTGAAGACGTTGCTTTCGATTCTGGGACGCACTTCCAAGAACCCTTCAAAAGCCTTTCTGGCGCCTTCTAGGCCTACGCTTGGCGGGGCGTCAGGCGGAAAGAACACGAGGCAATCGGGGTGGAACATCGAGACGATACCATCTAGGTCGCCTTCTTGAAGATAAGCGCTAACACAGTCAGCAATTTCGCGTGGTTGATGGGCTATGTGCTTTGTCATTTTTAGACCTCGATTAGTTTGAGTTGGGTAATTTAAATGGGATTAGAAATTGAATGGGCCTGCGCTGCGTACTGCCTCAGGCAGCCATGTTTCCTGAATGTGCAACCACGTTACAGTCTTGGTCATTTCCATCAAAACTGTGGTGATTCGCGCATTGTTGGCCAAGGCGGACCGCGTTGCTCCTGTTTGCCATTCTGTGTAAGTGGCAAGGATACGGTCACCATGCTGATAGCGAATATCCACATCGCGGATTGCAATGCGAAAATCAGGGTTTGATCCGTAGTTTCTATCAAAGCCGGCTTGCAGGATGGCTCGGTTCATCACTTGGCCTTCAGGCGGGATAAATAGAATTTCAGGATGTAAGCGCGACAGAAAACGAGGGTGAAGCTGGTCGCGATCCGCGGTGCCATTAAACCATGCGGCGAAGAAATCGTGCAGACCTACGATTTCTTTGGTGACGGTTTCCAATGTTGTCATGATTCACGCTCCGGTACTCAGCTCAAGGGATAAAAAGGCCGCGCTGGTATGACGCGGCCTGCTAGGGATTAGGCTGGGCCGTTATTATCGATGTCGAGGATCATCTTCCAGGCGCCTGTGTCGTCGCGTTGATAGACCAGAACGAGACGGCCTTCAGGGTTACGAACCTCTCCGGTGTCGCGCATTTTCATCGTACCGTAAAAACGGCCTGAAACGACGGCAACATCACCAAAGAACTGCAAGTCTTCAATGTCATATCCAGAGGTGATCTCGGCTGCTGCGATGCGGGGGTTGTACTTATCGCGAATGCCTTGGGCACCGATTGTTACGGGTTGACGTTCATTCACAGTCATCGTGTCAGGATGACAAGTTGCTACCATCGCTTCTATGTCACCAGCATCCAGGCCATTGTTCCAAGCGCTAATAACAGCTTCGATTTCTTCACGTTCAGTCATAATCATTCTCCTGTGTTTCAATTTCGGCTTGCAAAGACAGATAGGCCCATTAGATTGATCTGATAATATGTATTTTAAAGAACACAGTGTAAGGTAAGTCGAACAATGGAACGACAGCAATTAAGCGATCTGACAATCTTCACCGAAGTCGCTCGGGCACAGGGCTTTCGTGCCGCTGCGTCCCGCTTGAATCTTCAGGCAGGCTCAATCAGTGAAGCTGTTCAACGCTTCGAAGACCGACTTGGCGTCCGGTTATTTGAAAGATCAACTCGCTCGGTGGCGCTCACGGCTGCCGGTGAAAGGCTATATTCACGAAGTCTACCGGCTTTATCCGACCTTGAGATTGCCATTCGTGAACTTGATGAAGATAAGGATCTGATTACCGGCACACTCAAACTCAGCGCACCCTATAGCGCTGGGCCATTTTTTCTTGATCGACTAATCGCTCAGTTCGCCAAGAAATTTCCGGACATACAAATCGAGCTTATCTATAACGACGCTAAGGTTGATCTGGTGACAAGCGGTATTGACGCAGCGATCCGCTCCAACACGCTTCTAGAACAGGATACGCACGCGGTTCCCCTAGGACCGAAACTCAAGATGGCAGTGGTCGCATCGCCTGAGTACCTTGCTGAAAAGGGCACTCCTGAAAAGCCTGATGATTTGCTCGATCATGACGGGATATTTTTCGCATTTGGCAGTTCTGGGAATGTCGCACCGTGGTCATTCCAAGGGCAGGGTGATCCGCGCTTGGTCAGTCCCAAACGACGATTTGTTATAAACAACCTTCGATCGATGGTTGAACTTGCCGAGAATGGATTAGGCGTGACTTACGTCTATCGCGAGGCTGTCAGAGATGCGATCGAGCATGGGAGACTGGTAAGTCTTTTCGCCAATGAAGTCCCTGAACTTCCGCGCTACTCGCTCAATTACCGAACGAAGCGCCATATGCCACCACGATTGCGTGCATTTATTGATCTCGCGAAAAAAATATCTCTCTAGCCGTCAACCTATTGCCGCAATTGGCTAGGTTCTAGCTTTTGCTCAATTCAAAACAGCAACTGCACGCAGCCGTTGGGAAGCGAGTTCAACGAACGCTCTGACTTTTGCCGCAGCGCGTCGTCCTTCGACATGTACCAGATGAATGGGTAAGGGTTCCGGTTCAAAATCTTCAAGCACTGTTTGCATTGTCCCGTTTTCGAGGTCAGGTCCGATCTGATAGGATAGTACACGCGTTAGACCCCAATCTTTTCGCGCAACTGCTATACCAGATGCCACACTGCTGACTGTCAGACGAGAATCGATTTGAACCACCTGGTCCATCCCGTATCCAAATTTCCACTCGGGCGAAGGGCTGACTGGACTGATCGTGATAGTATTGTGCTTCTTGAGCTCCTCAGGAGAGAGGGGCATGCCGTTCTTGGCAAAATATCCAGGTGAACCGCACACCACTCGTCGGACCCTGCCAACCTTGGTCGCGGACAATTCAGAAGACGGAAGATGGCCGATACGCACAGCAATATCGAACCCTTCTTCCACCAGATTTACAATGCGGTCGACCATGACCACATTGACTGAGATATTAGGGTAGAGGCTAAGAAACTCTGTTAGGATAGGCATCACGTAAATACGCCCAAATTCGTGTGAGCAAGTCAGTTTTAACTGACCAACCGGATTTGTAGCAGCGCCGGCAGCAGCATCATTTGCGGCTTGCAAATGCTCTAATATTTGCCGAGCATCCTCTAGATAGGCCTGCCCCACATCGGTCAATCTCAAACGCCGTGTGGTGCGAGTGAAGAGCCGCGCCCCCAATCTTTCTTCAAGGGAATTTATGCCTCGTGTGATCGATGGCGCGCTTAGGCCTGTATTGCGGGCACCGCCTATAAAGCTCCTTGCTTCGGCAACGGCCACAAAAACTTCAAGTGCTTGGATTCTGTCCATATAAGCTCCATACCAATTATTATTAAAATACAAAATAATCTATTTTGAAAAAGGGCTATTCTTCTGCGAAATGAATTATCTTATCTCTCTTCCATCAGCAAATCAGTTGCTTAATCAAATGGAGAAAACACATGTCCCGTATTCTTACCCCAACTTCTATCGCCGATTCCCCTGAGGCTTCTCGGCCGCTTCTTAAAGCAGTTGAAGGATCGCTTGGGTCAGTACCAAATCTATTTCGTTTGGTTGGCAACAGTCCAGCCACGCTTGAGGGCATGCTCGGCATGAATGGCGCACTCGCCAAAGGAGCACTCAATGCGGCGACCCGGGAACGCATCGCGCTCGCTATTGCGAATTACAATGGTTGCAACTATTGCAATAGCGCACATACCTATCTCGCAAAAAATATTGCTAAACTTGATGATGCTGAGATTGATGCCAACCGTAAGGGGCGTTCAACCGATGCAAAAGCCGATGCGGCAGTGAAGTTCGCGCTGAGGATTGCCGAGGGTCGCGGCCAGATTACGGATGGCGATATCGCGGCAGTCAAACTTGCCGGTTTCACCGATGCTGAGCTCGTCGAGATCGTGGGTCATGTTGGATACAATATCCTGACCAACTATCTCAACGAAGTGTTTGGAACAGAGATTGATTTCCCCGTAGTTGAGGCGTCTCGCGCCGCCTGAACCTGTCGGAGGTCTATGGTTTTTCCCCCCTAATACATGCCCTAGACCTCCCCTTTTTTGATCAACAAGGAGTTGTAAAATGAAACAAGCAGAAGCCCCTCGGATGCCGTTGCCGCCATTCACGCGAGAAAGTGCAATCGAAAAAGTCCGCCTTGCTGAAGATGGCTGGAATGGCCGTGACCCGGCGAAAGTCGCTCTCGCTTATACGCCTGACAGCAAATGGCGCAATCGCGCTGAATTTCCGCAAGGTCGTAAGGAAATCCAAGAGTTCCTTACCCGCAAATGGGCCAAAGAGCTTGACTATCGTCTGATCAAGGAACTTTGGGCGTTTGACGGCAACCGCATCGCTGTTCGCTATGCCTATGAGTATCACGACGATAGCGGGAACTGGTTCCGCGCCTATGGTAACGAAAACTGGGAGTTTGATGGAGCAGGCTATATGGCTGCACGCCATGCCAGCATCAACGAGCATCCCATTGCTGAAGAAGATCGCAAATTTCGCTGGCCACTTGGCCGCCGACCCGACGATCACCCCGGCCTGTCCGATCTGGGCCTTTAACCAGTATATTAGCTAATATTTTGAAAAAAGGAATTACCTATGAACACCAAATTCCCTGCCAATGCAGCCCCGATCAAACTTCACCGCGTCGCAAAATCTGGGCATAGCCATCGGGCAGAGCTCATGCTCGCCTTTCTCGACCTGCCATACGAAACGGTTGAAGTGGATATGGCAAATGGTGCTCACAAAGCCCCCGAATTTCTTGCCATCAGCCCATTCGGCCAAGTTCCAGCAATCGACGATAACGGCACGATGTTGTCGGACTCCAACGGTATCATTGCCTATCTGGCAGAGCGCTATGGTGAGACCGCTGAATGGACGGGGCGCGATCCGGTAGAGACAGCAAAGATCCAGAGCTGGCTTTCCGTCGCAGCTGGCGAGATTTTCGCTGGCCCATGTTGCGCCCGTCTCGTCACGGTCTTTGGCGCACCGTTCGATCACGAGGCCTGCATTGCAAAATCCCATGCCCTGTTCGAGGTCATGGAAAAGCATCTTGAAGGCAAGAGCTTCCTTGTCGCCGAACGCCTGACTTTGGCCGATGTGGCCGGTTATAGCTATATTGCCCATGCTCCCGAAGGTGGTGTTAGCCTAGAAGCCTACCCCAATATCCGCAACTGGCTTGACCGGATCGAAGCGCAAGATCGCTTTATAGCTATGGCAAAGTCGCCCATCCCTGTAACGGTTTGAGCTAAGTTGACGTGCAGTATCGCGATTATAGCGCAAAACATCCCGTATCTTGGGATTAACGTTAAAATTCGTGATATAGCAATTATTTAGGTGGCGCGGCTGGTCTAATGATTAGCCGCCCCCAATATCGCCGATAAGAAGGATTGCAAATGACTACAGGACATCCATGGCATAGCGGGGAAGCGTTCATTCAGAAACGCCGCGGCACACCGAGCAATATTATACTCTCGGTGCCAGATTATATTGAAAAGGATATGCCGCAACAGCACGCAGAGTTCTTTGCAGGACTGCCTTACCTGCCATTGGCAACACTGGATAAGCAGGGACGGCCATGGGTGAGTGTTCTGGTCACGACCTCAAATACTGACCCTTCTATTGGTATCATCACATCTGGCCGTAATCAGACCGACATTGTCGCCGAGGTGAACCCCTATGATCCCTTTGTTCGAGCGCTAGCAACAGACCAGAAGCCCTTTGACGAAGATTGCCGCCTTTTTGCTGGAGTAGGAGTCGATTTCTCTAATCGTCGGCGCAATAAGCTGGCAGGAATCATCGAACACAAATCGCTTGACGCTGTTGGCAAAATTGGCCTGCGGCTGATTTCTGACCAGCATCTGGGCAATTGTCCTAAATATATCACTGTTCGCTCGCTAGAACATGAGGCTCGGGATGCTGAGCTAGCCCTTGATAGTTTTGATGCGCTAAAAGTGGCTCTGCCAGATGCGGCAAAGGACCTAATTGCTCAGGCAAGCACTGTGTTTCTGGCGACAAAACACTTTGAGAGCGATGAGGATACGTCTTCAGATCAGAGAGATATGGGGCTCAATCATCGCGGCGGGGCACCGGGCTTTGTCCGCGTGTATGAAGAAACAAGAGGTGACAGCGTGGCCACCTATCTGGTTTTGCCAGACCATTCTGGAAACCGTTTCTATCAATCGCTGGGAAATATCGAGACCGACAGGCAGGTTGGGTTGGTGTTTCCCGATTTTACTACGGGCGATGTTCTTTACATCACCGGCGATGCTGAAAACTTATACGATACTGATGCAGAAGCCATCATGCCAAGAGTTGGTCTGCTTACGCGCATTCAAGTGACTGGAGCGGTTTTTGTAAAAGGCGCATTGAACCTAAAACTTATATCTGAAGAAGAATATTCTCCTTACAACCCGCCAGTACGATATCTTCGGTCTGAATTGGATGCTATGGGGCATATTGCTGATGCTGTTCAGGCATCCAATCCGATTGGTGCAAAACTCGTTTCGACCCGGCAAATCTCCCATACCGTTCGCACATTCACCTTCGAATTGTCGCAAGAGATTGAGGCACCCATGCCGGGCGGCTTTGGTATCTTCGATTTCTCAGGGATGCTTGATACTGGCTATAGCCACATGAATGAGGCCAATCCTCAATTGGTGAACGAAGACTTTGTTCGAACTTGGACTCTTTCAAATGCGCCGGAGTTTGATGCAGAGAAAAACCTGTTCCGACGGGCCAATCAGGTCAGCGTGACGGTCAAACGCGAACCAGGCGGTCTGATGTCCAACTTCTTGCATGATTATGTAGTCCAGCAGATCGAACAACCAATGCAAGTGGACTTCAAAGGCGTTGGCATCGGGTTTAGTTGTCTTACTCCAGATCCGGCAGGCGGAGCGCCAACGATTCCTGCAAAGATGCTCTGGGTCGCGGGTGGTGTTGGTATCACGCCATTCATGGCAATGTGGGACGGCATCAAGAATATAGCAAAAGTGCTGCCAGAACAGATATCTTCTGAGATCGTCCTGGTATTCTCTGGGCGCGGCGATGACATCAACGTCTTAAGGCACTTTCTGGAGGTCAGTAGCACATTGCCAGAAAGTATCAGCCTTCGCATCCTTGCTTTTCAAAGTACGAGCGAAGCGCAGTCAAAAGACCAAGCCGCACTTGATATCCTAACCCAAGAATTTCCCGATGCTGCTTTGAGCATTGAACAAAGGCGCGTTCAACTTTCTGATTTAGAAGCAATTGCAGAGTTGGTCGACAGAGAAATATTCCTGTGCGGACCTGATCCCTTGATGGATTGGAGTAAGACGGCGCTTAGTACGCTTGGTGTCAGCCAATCCAAACTGCATCAAGAGCAGTTTGCTTTCTGATGCTTTGCTTTGACCAAAACGGAGATATGATGGGCGTATATGGCTATGGGCATATACAGAGCAGTGTTTAGACTAATGTAGCTTTAATTTCATATCAAATAGGTGCAATTTCCTCGCCCACTCAAAATGTGGTCTTGCAAAGAGTTTCCGCTTAATTCGGGGCGGGGATAATCATCCTTTCTTATCCTCGCTGCAAATCTCTTCGCTGCGCTTAGGGGCAGTTACGCACAGTAGTCTTTGTGAGCTTTTCAAGTGTGAATATCTCGACAAGAAACAAATGTTTCAGGCTTGAGGCTGGAGCAGTTTTGGCCTTATAGCGCGCTTATGACTTTCATCTTATCCATTATGGTTCTGTCATCATTTGCTTTGCTTGCAGGGGCTATATTTTTGGGCCGCCGCGATGGGTGGAGCATTAAACCTGTGCTGATGATGGTGTTGGCTGTAGTGATTTTGGGCAATGCGGCCTTGCTCTCCATTCCCAATGAACGGGGATTGGCTCCGGCTGAGGCCGATTTCAAAAATTGATGAAGTTGGGAATATAGGGGCGACGCAATGGCCGCACCCTTAATGTATTGTGATTAGCGGATTGGTGAGTCCGGCGCCAGACGCATATCCAGATAGGTATCAACGGCCGCCATCAGATCGTCCATCTCATTTTCAAAGAAATGGTTGGCGCGGGGCACTTGGTCGTGATGGATAGTGATATGTTTTTGCGTGCGCAATTTATCGACTAGCTTCTGCACCGCGGACGGCGCAACAATCTGGTCATTCGCGCCATTGATCATGATCCCGGATGCGGGGCAAGGTGCCAAAAAGCTGAAATCATACATATTGGCTGGCGGAGCGACAGATATAAATCCGCGAATCTCTGGGCGGCGCATCAGCAATTGCATGCCGATAAGCGCGCCAAAGCTGAAACCGGCAACCCATGTTGTTTCGGCTTCAGGGTGGATGCTCTGTACCCAGTCAAGTGCTGCCGCTGCGTCTGACAATTCGCCAACGCCGTTATCAAAGCTGCCCTGGCTGCGGCCAACACCGCGAAAGTTGAAGCGCAAAGTCGCAAAACCGCGCTTCATAAAATTATTGTAGAGCGCGAACGTGATGCGATCATTCATTGTGCCACCGCCTTGTGGATGCGGATGCAGAATAATGGCAACGGGTGCGCGAGGGCGTGGAGCGAGGCTGAAACGGCCTTCAAGGCGGCCTTCTGGGCCAGACATAGTGACTTCGGGCATAGTTTTAATTTCTGTGTAATAGTGGCATTAGGCGGGTCGCCGGACCAATATTCCGACGCGTCGCACAGGGCTTGATGGTGCGCTATACAAAAATTTGCTTATAAAATGCAATAAAATGCGTGGAACATATCTGCGAAAACGCTAAATGCAGGCTTATATGGTTCTTTCTGCCCGCCTTTATCTTGATCATGCCGCGACAACGCCGATCCTTCCTGCTGCTTCACAAGCTATGATGGAGGCTTTGTCTATATGGGCAAATCCCTCATCACCGCATCTTGATGGACGCACTTCACGCAAGATGGTGGAGAATGCACGCAGTGAATTAAAATCTGCATTGGACTGGGACGGTGAGGTAATTTTCACTGGCGGGGCGAGTGAAGCCATCGCCATGGCCTTTAATAGCCCGAAATTTGTTCGCAAGATTGTCTCTCCGACTGAGCATGATGCGGTTTTGCGTTGTGCCGGTGATGCTGGTCAACGCTTGGCAGTCGATTTGCAGGGTCGGGTCGTTTTAACAAGTGTGCAGCGTTTGCTGGCGGAACGTGAGGGCCATGCCCTTGTTGCCGTGCAAAGCGTCAACAATGAAACGGGGGTTATCCAGCCGGTTGATGATATCGGCGAGATTGTTGCGAAAGAGGGCGGCACATTATTTTGCGATTGCGCACAAAGTGCTGGCAAGATTCAACTGCCAGACGCCGATCTGATTTCTATCTCCGCGCATAAATTTGGCGGTCCGCCAGGTGTAGGGGCATTGCTGGTTAAAGATTTGGGGCTTTTGTCACCCAGTGGCGGGCAGGAAAAAGGCTATAGAGCTGGAACGGAAAATGTTCCGGCAATATTGGCCATGGTCGCGGCATTGAAGCAGAAATCCGCATGGCTTGACCGTGCCGTGGAACTGCGTCGCCAGCTTGACATTGCGATTGAGAAAGCAGGCGGTAATGTTATCGCCAAGGATGCAGTGCGCCTGCCCAATATCGGCGGCTACCATATGCCCGGGGTCAGTGCGAATGCGCAATTGATACAATTTGATTTGGCAGGAATCTCGGTTTCTGCGGGGAGTGCGTGTTCGTCCGGCAGTTTGAAGTCCAGCCATGTTCTGGGCTCCATGGGCTGGGACGACAGCCATGCCAGTGAAGTTATCCGCGTTAGCTTTGGCCCGCAGACCAGCCGCGCAGATGTTTATCGCTTTATCGAAGAATGGACAAAGATATTTACCAAAGTGCGTGAAAGCGGCAGCAGAGATTAGTGACTATGGGTCAGCCCATATATCTCGACTATCAGGCGACAACGCCAATTGATCCAGATGTATTCAGCGCTATGGAGCCTTGGTTGCGTGACAAGGCGGGTAATCCGCATAGCGCACACAAAATGGGTCGGGAAGCGGCAGCTGTTATTGAACTGGCGCGTGATCGCATAGCTGCTTTGATGCCGAAAAATGGCAAAGTGATCTTCACCAGCGGCGCGACTGAGGCTATAAATCTGGTTGTCTATAATATCGCGCGCAACGAAGGCGCTTTTGCGGCCTCGAGCATAGAACATGCCGCCGTGCATGATGCAATGACCGGCCATGCGCCCGATAAGCCTTTGCATATGCTGCCGGTTACCAGCGAAGGTTTGGTCGATCTCAACGCCGCGCAAACGGCCATGCCGCCACAATGCGCTTTAGTGGCTACTATGTTGGTCAACAATGAAATCGGTACGATCCAACCTGTGGAAGCACTCGCCGATATGGCGCATCAACGTGGCGGGCTTTTCTTATGCGATGCTGTGCAGGGATATGGACGTGTTGATATTCCTTCCAATGTCGATTTTGTAGCGATATCTGCGCACAAAATTCACGGGCCAAAAGGCATAGGCGCACTTTGGGTGCGGGAGGGTATTTCGCTTTCTCCACTGATATATGGCGGCGGGCAGGAACAAGGCGTGCGATCCGGCACCTTATCGCCGGCTCTATGTGCGGGGATGGGGGCAGCGGCGAAAATTGCCAAAGAACGCGCTGACAAGGACCGTGCGCATGTCGCCAATCTTTACCAGCGCGCTTTGCGTGAATTTGCCGATTGGCACATTAATGGTTCCACTGATGAGCGCTATAAAGGCAATCTCAACATCTGGCGTGACGGGGTCGACAGTGCGCAGCTATTATCATCATTGCGCGGTATCGCTTTTTCCGCAGGTTCCGCTTGTGCCAGTGGGTCGGGGCGGCCCAGCCATGTCTTGAAAGCCATAGGGTTGGACAAATCGGCGCTAACATCGTCTATTAGGCTAGGCTTTGGGCGTTTCACGCGCGAAGATGATATTGTACAAGCGGCGCGTGCGATAAATATGGCTGCAAAAGGGTAGGGTATGAGCGACGAATTACAGGTGATATTTGTCAGTGAAGATGGCGAAACTGAACAAAAGGTCAGTGCGTCAATTGGTGAAAGACTGCTGGATGTGGGTCAGGCTGCTGGTCAACCATTGGAAGGCACTTGTGAGGGGCAAATGGCCTGCTCCACTTGTCATGTTATTTTCAGCCGCGAAGATTTCGCCCGTTTGCCTGAACCGGTAGAGATGGAGGAAGATATGCTGGATTTGGCTACGGCAGTTACACCGACCAGCCGTTTGGCGTGTCAGATCTTTCTCACCAAAGACATGGATGGCCTTAAGGCGCATATTCCTTCTGAAGTACGCGATATGACGGGCATCTGATGGTTGTCGATAGAAGCAGGCGGTTAATTGTCGCCATGCCTTTTCTGGCAGGCATATCCAGTGTTTCGGCATGTCTGCCTGAAAAAGGCGAACCGAAGCCGACAGTCGTGCCGGATAATATCAAGATCACTGCCATAGAGAAGCGCATTGGCGGACATGTCGGTGTTGCCTTGATGGATAGCAAGGGCGAGATACGCGCCGCACATCGCGGGCAAGAGCGCTTTGCGATGTGCTCGACATTAAGGCCCCCTTGGCGGCGGCCATGTTGGCAGCGCATGATAGAGGCAAGCTCGACCAATATGCGCCGGTTACGATAACCAAGGATGATCTGGTGCCTTATGCGCCATTTGCAGAGCGAATGTTGCGTGAAAATCGGCCAACCAGCCTGTACGAGCTTGCCGAAAAAACCGTTGATTATAGTGATAATGCAGCGGCAAATATCATCTTGCGCGCACTGGGCGGTCCAGAGGCATTAACTACATTTTTTGCAGAGCATGGCGACGCGCAAACACGGTTGGATCGTTTTGAGCCAGAGATGAATGAAAATGCTATAGGTGATCCGCGAGACACCACTACGCCAATTTCCATGGCTGGCTTGATGCGCAATATTCTTATCAAAGCCAGTGCAGGGCAAAAGAATGCCGATATCTTAAGCGGGTGGATGGTCAACAGCGCTACTGGCAAAGAGCGGATTGAGGCAGGCATTCCTGCATCATGGAAAATGGGTGACAAAACCGGCACAGCGCCCAGCAGTGCGCCTGCTTATAATGATGTTGCGATTATCTGGCCACATCAACAGGAAGCAGGCAAGGCTCAAGCTGAGCCCTATATATTGGCTATTTATACTGATCGACCCCATGCGGCTGCACAGCAGGTAGATAAGGCAATTGCGGATATCGCCAATATATTGGTGCCTATCATGGCTGTTCAGGGATAAGCAGAGGCTTGCAATTTGCCCTGCGCTTAGCCATATGGCCCTTGGGAGTCGGGCGGACGTGGTCTTCGCCAACCTGGTCAGGTCCGGAAGGAAGCAGCCACAACGAAATTTCTGCGGGTCGCTCGCCTCCTTTTATCCCCCAAAATTGTTATTTTTGCTCTGTTGCACTGTGTTGCTTTCGACAATGCGCGATTGCTGCTCTATTGTTGTCTTGGCGATGATTCTGTGCTGGTCCCTATCAGGGATTCGGTGCAAAACAGACGCCAACCAAATGATCTAATGATTGATAAATTGCCCAATGTCTGACTCTGACAATGATATTTTTGCTGCATCTGGTGTAGAAGCACTTGCTGCGCCAGCCGCCACCGAGGCGAAAACGCCTTATCGTGTGCTGGCACGCAAATATCGCCCGCAAAGTTTCTCTCAGCTTATTGGTCAGTCGGCCATGGTACAGACATTGGGCAATGCGATCAAACGGGACAGGCTGGCCCATGCCTTTTTGATGACCGGTGTGCGCGGTGTCGGCAAGACATCCACAGCGCGGCTTATTGCCAAAGCCCTGAACTGCATCGGGCCTAATGGTGATGGCGGCCCGACGATTGACCCGTGCGGCGTATGTGAACCATGCACAGCGATTGCGGAGGGGCGGCATATCGATGTTATTGAGATGGATGCCGCGAGCAATACCGGTGTTGATGATGTTCGTGAGATTATTGAGGCTGTACGCTATGCCAGTGTGTCGGCACGGTTCAAAATCTATATCATTGACGAAGTCCACATGCTGTCCAAAAATGCGTTTAACGCCCTTTTGAAAACGCTTGAGGAACCACCACCTCATGTGAAATTTCTGTTCGCAACAACGGAGGTCGATAAGGTTCCTATAACCGTATTGTCCCGCTGTCAGCGTTTTGACCTTAAGCGCATTCCGCAGGATTTATTGGCGCAGCATTTCACAGATATTTGCAGCAAAGAGCAGGTTGAGGCGGAAGCCGAAGCACTGGCCATGATTGCACGTGCGGCGGATGGTTCTGTGCGCGATGGCTTGTCTGTGCTGGACCAGGCAATTGCCCATGCTGATATGGAGGCAGAGGGCGCTGTTCCTAATGTCAGAGCGCTAGCCGTACGTGATATGCTGGGCCTGTCTGATCGGGCAGCGGTGCATAGCCTGTTACAGCATGTGCTGGCTGGTGAAGATGCCGCTATGCTGGAATTGTTAGGCCGTCAACATGCTTTGGGCGTTGAGCCACTGGCACAATTGCGAGCATTGATGGATTTGGTGCACAGCCTGACACTGACCAAAGTGCAGATGGCGTCAGGTAAGGCACCATCGTTAGAAACGGATGACCAAAAGGCATTGCAGGAAGTCGCCGCCAAAGTGTCGCATGGCAATCTGCACCGCTTATGGCAAATGTTGTTAAAAGGCCATGCTGAAACAGCGGCTGCGCCTGATCCGCGAGAGGCCATGGATATGGCGATGCTGCGGCTGTTATATGCGGCGTCTCTGCCGGACCCTGAAAAACTGGCGCGCCGTATAGAACAGGGCGCTGGTACCAGTACAGGTGATGTAGGAAATGCGCCATCTGCAAATAGTTCCGGCGCACCTATGGCCACAGCAGAAACAGCTATAGCCAATAATGACCAACACAATAATGATCAGCAAGCAGTGCCGCAGCAAAAGCCTGCGCCAACTGTGAGCCAGCTTGCAGATGCTCTGGACCAAGCTGGTGAACTGCGGCTTTCCCAAATCATGCGTGATTATGTGCGCGTCATTCATATTGCCGATGGCGTGATGGACTATGAACTATCCCGCAATATTGGTGAGGATTATAGCAGTGCGTTGCGTGATGCACTGCGGCGCGCAACAGGCAAAAGTTGGCAGATCACAGAAAAGCCAATGGGCTCAGGCAAAGCTACGCCCAGCCTTTTGGAGCAGCAAGAGGCGGCGCAGCGGCGTCAGCGTGAAGAGATTATGGAAACGCCATTGGTTAAGGCACTTACACAGGCCTTTCCCGGAGCAGAGTTACAGGACGACAATTTAGCGGACGATAATGCCGCAAGGAGTGCAACATTATGAAGTCTATGGAAGAAATGATGAAGGCTGCGCAGGAAGCTGCACAGACCGTTCAGACCCAGATGGAAGAGGTCCAGAAGCGGCTGGAGGCGCTGGAAGTTGAAGGCGCAGCTGGCGGCGGGTTGGTAAAGGTCAAGGCATCAGCCAAGGGGCGGATTATCAATGTTGCCATTGATGACAGCTTGATGGTGCCAGCAGACAAAACCATGCTGGAAGATCTGATAGCGGCGGCGTTTAATGATGCGCGCCAAAAAGCGGACCAAGTCAGTCAGGAAGAAACAGCCAAAATGTCATCAGGTCTGCCTTTGCCTCCGGGCTTTAAAATGCCGTTCACATAAGAGCATCTATCTGCGTAAATTACGGGTTTTGCTGCAACATCGGTTAATTGCTTTCGGGCTATCGCTTGAAGCTCACCGGTGAGCACCCAATATTATGTATGAACTTTCCATTTGGATATCTGAATTTTTATGACTCATAATTACCCGTTATTGCCGCTGCGCGATATTGTTGTCTTCCCGCAGATGATTGTGCCTTTATTTGTCGGGCGCGATAAATCCGTCGCCGCTCTGGAAAAAGCGATGGAAGGCAATAAGGAAATTTTCCTCGTTGCTCAGCTTGATCCTGCGCGTGACGACCCTGATCGTGATGATCTTTATGACATGGGTGTGGTGGCCACTGTGCTACAAATGCTCAAACTGCCTGATGGCACCGTGCGGGTATTGGTGGAAGGTGCGCGCCGCGCCAAACTGACCATGTTGAGACAAGATGGTGATGTCCAACTTGCCGAAGTCACGCATGTAAATCAGCTCAGCGCCAGCGGCACCGAAGTTGCTGCACTGATGCGTTCTGTGACGGATCAGTTTGAGAATTTCACAAAGCTCAACAAGAAAATGCCGTCCGAAACGGCTGTTCAGCTTAATGAAATTGATGATGCCGGCGCACTGGCGGATGCGGTTGCTGCACACATCAATGTCAAAGTGTCAGACAAGCAATCGCTCTTGGTCGAGCTTGATCCTGTCAAAAGACTAGAACTGCTTTTTGGCTTTATGGAAGGCGAACTTGGCGTCTTGCAGGTCGAGAAAAAGATACGTGGCCGCGTCAAGCGCCAGATGGAAAAAACCCAGCGTGAATATTATCTTAACGAGCAGCTTAAAGCGATCCAGAACGAGCTTGGTGGCGGCAGTGAAGATGGCGGCGATGAGCTGAGTGAACTGACCCAGAAAATCCGCGACGCAAAACTGTCCAAAGATGCACGCAGCAAAGCCGAAGGCGAACTGAAAAAACTGCGCTCTATGGCGCCGATGTCGGCCGAAGCGACGGTTGTCCGCAATTATCTCGACGTGCTGCTGGGCCTGCCTTGGGGCAAGAAGTCGCGTTTGAAAAAAGATATTACCAAGGCGCAGGACATTCTTGATGCCGATCACTTTGCTTTGGAAAAGGTAAAGGAGCGGATCATCGAATATCTAGCGGTGCAAAGCCGTACGAACAAATTGAAAGGCCCGATCCTGTGTTTGGTTGGTCCTCCGGGTGTCGGCAAAACATCATTGGGCAAATCTATCGCCAAAGCGACGGGCCGCGAATTTGTGCGCCAATCTTTGGGCGGTGTACGTGATGAAGCGGAAATACGCGGGCATAGACGCACCTATATCGGATCAATGCCGGGCAAAATTGCATCGAATTTGAAACGCGCTGGCACATCCAACCCGCTTTTCCTTCTCGATGAGATTGATAAGCTGGGTCAAGATTTCCGAGGTGACCCAGCATCAGCCTTGCTGGAAGTGCTTGATCCAGAGCAGAACAGCAAGTTTCAGGATCATTATCTGGAAATCGATATTGATCTGAGCGACATCATGTTTGTTACAACGGCAAATTCGTTAAATCTGCCACAGCCTTTGCTGGACCGGATGGAGATTATCCGTCTGGAGGGCTATACCGAAGATGAGAAGGTCGAAATCGCCAAGCGTCACTTGGTTGAAAAGCAGATCGACGCACATGGTCTGAAAAAGGGCGAGTTTACACTGGAAGAAGACGCATTGCGCGATCTTATTCGCTATTATACGCGTGAAGCTGGCGTTCGCACATTGGAGCGAGAAATAGCGCGATTGGCGCGTAAAGCTCTGCGGCGCATTCTTGAAGGCAAGGATGCGCACATCACAGTGACGACTGAAAATCTGTCAGACTTTGCCGGTGTTCGCAAATTCCGTCACGGCGTTGGTGAGAAAGACCATCAGATCGGCGCCGTTACAGGGCTGGCATGGACAGAGGTTGGCGGTGAACTGCTGACTATAGAAGCAGTAACCGTTCCGGGCAAGGGCGATATACGCACCACAGGTAAGCTGGGCGAGGTGATGCAGGAATCTATTCAGGCTGCCTGGTCCTATGTAAAAGCGCGTGCGCCATCCTATGGGATCAAGCCGGATATATTTTCCCACAAGAATGTTCATATCCATTTGCCGGAAGGTGCTGTCCCGAAAGACGGGCCTTCTGCGGGTATTGGCATGGTCACGTCGATCATTTCAACGCTAAGCGGAATAGCCATTCGTAAAGACATTGCCATGACGGGTGAAGTTACTTTGCGCGGCAGGGTTTTGCCTATTGGCGGGCTTAAAGAAAAGCTGTTGGCGGCATTGCGCGGCGGGATAACGACGGTTTTAATTCCCGAGGAAAATCAAAAGGATCTGGCCGAAATACCGGAAAATATCACTTCCGGTCTAACGATCATCCCGGTCAGTCATGTTGACGCTGTTCTGGCAGAGGCTCTGACCGAGAAATTGGAACCTATTGATTGGAGCGAAGCGGATGAATTGGCAGCGCGTCCAGGAGGCATTGGAGCAGCGCAGAAATTACCACATTAGGTAAATTTGTGCTTCGTCTGGTGTAAATTGGCAATATTCGTAAAAAATGGCTGATTTACACGGCTTTTGCCTTTGACAGACGCATGTCAGAGGTGGTTAAAGACCATTACTGATACCGCGAATCAGACCAAACTTTGAATAGGGGGGTTTCCCAATTATGAATAAAAATGATCTTGTTTCAGCAGTAGCTGACCATAGCGGCCTGAGCAAAAACGATGCTGGTAAAGCTGTCGAAGCCGTATTCGAATCTATCACTGGCGCATTGGCCAAAGGCGGCGATGTCCGTCTGGTTGGTTTCGGTACATTTTCTGTAACTGAGCGTAAAGCATCTACTGGCCGTAACCCACGCACGGGTGAGCCAATGGAAATTAAAGCATCAACCCAGCCTAAATTTAAAGCAGGCAAGGGTCTGAAAGACGCCGTAAACTAATAAGTCATCCTGATATTCAATCAGGAGGTTAATGGAATCGCGGGAAAACGGGGCATTTATGCCCCG
The DNA here is from genome assembly GCF_051668705.1 of Parasphingorhabdus sp. DH2-15. Taxonomy (GTDB): domain Bacteria; phylum Pseudomonadota; class Alphaproteobacteria; order Sphingomonadales; family Sphingomonadaceae; genus Alterisphingorhabdus. The sequence continues at coordinate 974,402 of NZ_CP196351.1, forward strand.
TTTTTGATTCTCGCATTGTGATTTACCCTCATTTTCATTCCAGCGTGTTTTGCGCACATGCCCGTGCGCTCAGCATATCAATCTAGAGATATCAGGGCTTGTGGCGGCTCTTTGGCTGCTGAGGTAATTATCCAAACCAGTTGTTTTTGGCCATCGCCAGCTATGGTCGCACCTTCTTCTGTATTGTTGGTCAAAATGGCGCCATCTGTGCGGATAGTGAATGTGCCATTGGGCGTCACAAATTTCGGAATACCGCCGTCTGCAGGGGCACCGGTACCTGCCAAAGCACCAAGGCCGGCCAGACTATTTGAAGAATCGTCCTGTGCAAAGCCCGGTGCGGAGACGCGAACCTTATTATCTTTGCGCACGATCATGCTCACAAAGGGTGTGAAGCTGGCGACTTTTTCAATTATCGGGAACTGAAAATCATGTGATAATGGTGCGGTAAGGGAGAAATCGACATCAAAAATGCCTTCACCTTTGTGCACCAGACTGTTCCATCCTTTCTGGCGCTCAACACGCGCGATAAACATATCGATGGTTTGCGGATCATTTGGGTCCAGTCCGCCGAGCAGCGCTTTAAATGCCTTGGCGGTTTCTGCATCTTCTGCTTTTTTGTTCGCTAACTGCTCTTCAGCTTCTTCTAACGTGCAGGCGCGCTCTTCCCCGCTATCATTGTCAAAGCATTCGGCGGTAAAATCGGCTTCGCTCGCTGCCTGACCAATGCCCATCAGGCTAGATAGGCCAAGCACCCAGATCTCTCCTTTATAGGTAAAGGTGAAATCTCCCGATTTGTTCACAACCATTTCGGACTCAAATTTGCCAGGCGACAAAAAGCAACTGGTCAGCATCAGGCTCGCCGCCATCACAGCTATCATGCGATACAACATATCAACTCCCTAAAATATTATGCGTTTAGCCTGTGTAATCGCTACTCACCCTTAGCGATATCGCCGCGCATATGGGTCACATATAACGCTATTGCCGCGGCATTGGAAACATTAAGGCTTTCCATCGCGTCGGATATGGGCAGGCGCGCCGTTACATCGCAATGGGCGGCAACATTCTGCCTTATGCCTTCCCCTTCCGCACCCATGACCAGCGCGACCGGACCTGTGCCTACGGTGCTGGCATAATCCTGTTCAGCATCGCCCGTCATGGCAATGCGCCAATAGCCGGCCTCGGCCATATCTTCCAATGCCCTTGCCAGATTGACAACGCGAACCCATGGCAGCCTGTCAAGCGCCCCTGAAGCTGCCTTGGCAATTACTCCTGATTCCGGTGGTGCGTGACGGTCCTGCGTGATGATAGCAGCCGCATTAAACGCTGCAGCAGAACGGAAAATCGCGCCAATATTGCGCGGGTCGGTAACCTGATCAAGCACCAGCAAGGTGCGTCCATCGGCGCGGTCCAAACATTCCGCCAACCCCATATCCTCCAGCGGCAGAACATCCGCTACTATCCCTTGATGCGGTGCGTCAGACGGCACCAAGAGGCCAAGGTCGCTGGGTTCACTAAACTGGATTGGAATTTGCGGATCAATGTCGAGCCTCTCTATCGCGGCCCGTGTGCCCATAATTTTGCGCACTGTGCGCTCTGGATTGGCCAAAGCGGCTTCTACGGCATGGTGACCCCAAAAACGGGGTATCGCAGCTGACCCGCGACGCCCTTTGCCACGCGCAGTCTTTTGTTGTCTCGCTTGTCGTCCGCGCTTCATGCCTTTTACAATCCTTATTCTGGTCTAATCTTGGCTGTTTTCTGGCGCTGCTAGTGGCACAATTTGCGGGGTCTGCCAATTGTCTCTCTTATCTCATTGGCAGATGGAAACCTACAATTGATAAGACACCATTGACACGCGCTGTGCTTTTCGCCATTCAGCCGCCTCTTGCCAAGCGGTTCCTATAAAAAGAATCGCCCCTGATGGACAGGTGGCCGAGTGGTTAAAGGCAGCAGACTGTAAATCTGCCCTCGTTAGAGTACATAGGTTCGAATCCTATCCTGTCCACCATTACTCATTGAAATACATAGATTTTATTGAAGTGGCAATTAACCATCCTCTGGCGCTATGCATTGGTCTCTCAGACTTTGTGCCTATTTTTGGATGGTTGCAGACTTGCATTTGCTTTCTGTAATGTGCGCGAAAGTCGCGATTTAGCTGATTGACAAGCTACCCGAATATCTCTCATTCGTTTTATATGGTAGATTTGCAAAATATTCTCGACCAATCATGTGAGCAACATTCGATCCCGGGGGCTGTCGCATTGGTTGGGAATGGTGAAAAGATAATTGCTTCTGCAATGTCAGGACTCTCTAACCCCGCAACCGATCAACCAATGGTATTGGACAATATTTTCCAAATCGCTTCGATGACCAAAGCGGTCACATCCGTTGCGGCTATGCAATTGGTTGAGCGCGGCTTTCTGTCGCTGGATGATCCTATTGGTCTAGTTCTTCCTGAACTTGCGCAGCCCGAAATTCTTACTGACTTTGATAACAGTAGAAATGCCCAAACAAGACCTGCAGAAAATGTGATAACACTCAAGCATCTTCTCACCCACACATCAGGTTTAGGCTATGTTTTTACCAGTCCCGAGATGGCCAAAGCGCAGGGCGAAGTTGTTCCGGCCAGTATCGCGAGCATTACGTCTCCCCTTATGTTTGAACCAGGCACAGACTGGTTATACGGTGTGAGCACTGATTGGGTGGGGCGTGCAGTGGAGTCTGCAAGCGGGCAAAGCCTTGGTGACTATATGCAGGAGCATATTTTTGACCCACTCGATATGCATGACACGGGGTTTTCTGTCCCAGCAGATAAGGTGCATCGCAGAGTATCAATGCTCTCTCTTGCTGGTGATGATTTTGTTCCTTTTCCCATAGAAATTGGCGGTGGCGAAGCAGCCGAATTTCAATCAGGCGGCGGTGGTCTCTATTCTACCGCACATGATTATATGCTGTTCATGCAGATGATATTGAACAAAGGATTAGCGGGTGGGCAACGTATATTACGTCCCGACACTGTTGCTGCAATGTCTAGCAATCAGGTGGGTTCGATAAGGGCCGGTAAGATGGCCAGTTGCGTGCCGTTGCTTGCGGAATATTTTGATGCATTTCCAGACATGCAAACGCAATGGGGGTTGGGCTTCCTGATCAATCCCGAAAGCGGCCCCAATGGTCGAGCGCCGGGCAGTCTGTGCTGGGCAGGGATAGCCAATTGCTATTATTGGATTGATCCGATCAATCACATTGCTGGATTGGTATTGATGCAATATTTGCCCTTTGGCAACAAAGGAGCACTCGCCGTATTGGGTGCAATTGAGGCGGCTGTTTACAGTGAGTGATAAACTCCAAAAGTCCTATTCTGAGGCAAGCTATCTATCACCTTCAATCGAACGTGAATGTCGCTAAGGAACTGAATGCGTCTTTTAGTGCTTCACCCCAACCATTGCTGATCTGACGCACATATCTTTTGACACTGGCCTTCATGATCAGGCACATGGTTGTTATGAGCGAGATATTTACTTTTCAGACCGTGCCAAAACTTATCTTTGGCGAGGGGGCTGCGGCGCAACTGATCGACCTGATACATGATATGGCGGCACAGCGCCTTGCGATTATTACTGATAAAGGCGTGGCGCAATGCGGTTTGGTCGCGCAAGTGACAGAGCCGTTAAAAGCGGCAGGGCTTGATATACTGATTTGTGATGAAGTGGTTGCTGATCCGCCAGAGAGCATCGTGCAAGATATTGCTGACAAAGCGAAGCGTCATGGTGCGGATTGCATAATCGGTCTGGGCGGAGGCAGCCCAATGGACAGCGCCAAAGTCGTTGCCGTGCTGGCCGGACCTGACCCGCAACCATTGCCGGAAATATATGGTGTTGGTAATGTAACAGCGCCGCGCTTGCCGCTCGTGTTGATCCCGACAACATCGGGAACGGGATCTGAGGTGACGTCTATCGCTATTTTAACGACTGGTGAAACAACCAAAGCAGGTATAGTAGACCCATCGCTTTATGCTGATGCAGCCTTGCTTGATCCGTTACTGACCCGCGGGCTTCCAGCCTCTGTGACTGCGGCGACCGGTATTGATGCGATGGTCCATGCCATAGAGGCTTATACTGGGCGCATCCGTAAAAATCCGATGTCTGACATGCTGGCAATTGCGGCATTAAAGCTGTTAACGGGTAATTTATTGCAGGCCTGTCATGACGGACAGAATGATATCGTTGCGCGGGAGGCCATGTTGCGCGGATCCATGCTCGCTGGGCAGGCTTTTGCCAATTCACCAGTCGGCGCGGTTCATGCATTGGCCTATCCGCTAGGCGGTATCTACCATGTGCCGCACGGGCTTTCTAACGCATTGGTTATGCCGCATGTCATGCGCTTTAATCTGGATGTTGCCGCGCCATTATATGCTGAGCTTGCCGACGCATTAGGCATTGCAGAGCAAGGTGCAGGTCAGGGGAGCGTGCTGCAAAAGGCCGAACAGTTTATCGATTATCTGGTTGCATTGTCGCGTGATTCCGCAGCGCCGCAAAGATTGCGTGATATTGATATTCCGTATGAGGCGCTTGACCGGCTGGCTGATGATGCGATGTTGCAGACGCGGCTGTTGGTGAACAATCCGCGTGATGTAACCCGCGACGATGCAAGGATGCTGTATGAACACGCCTATTGAGAGTAAGGGCAAAGTGGCCAGAGCCAAACGCGCCTTACCCCCGACACGCAGTGCCTATGCCGAATTTGTGCCCATCACCACGCGCTGGACCGACAATGATATTTATGGGCATGTCAACAATGCCATATCCTATTTCTATTTTGATACTGCTGTTAATCAGTTGCTGATCAATCATGGCGTGTTGGATATCCATAATGGTGCGGTTATAGGATTGGTGGTGGAGACACGCTGCGCCTATCATGCGCCCATGGCATTTCCCAATCCGATTACAGCCGGGGTTAGAGTGGAGCATATTGGCAATAGCTCAGTGCGCTATGGGGTCGGCCTGTTTGAAGGGGACAGCGATTCAGCTGCTGCTCATGGCGAGTTCACCCATGTCTATGTCGACCGGGAAACCCGCAGGCCGGAAACTTTGGCCAAAGACCTGTATGACGTGCTCAGCAAATTATATCGAGGAGAACCCGCGTGAGTGATAAAGTTCTGGTAGCGCAGCAAGACCATGTGCTGACACTGACGCTTAACAGGCCCGATGCCCTGAACGCATTTCAGCCAGAGATGCTGGAGATACTGCGTGACGTTATTGCGTCTGCTGACGAAAATGTGCGTGTCGCAGTGATCGAAGGGGCAGGGCGGGCATTCTCGGCTGGCGTAGACTTAAAGGTTTTGCAGGGAACGGCGCCCGTTGCAGGGAAAATCGGCACCATATTTGATGCGCCCAGCGCCGAATTGGGCGCGGCTATTCGTGCGGCGCCATTTCCTGTCATCGCTAAGGTTCACGGCTTTTGCTTCACTGGCGCTTTGGAGATTGCCCTATATTGCGATATGATCTTCACCACCAAAGCCACAAAGTTTGGCGACACACATGCTAAATTTGGCATCAGGCCGACATGGGGCATGACCCAGAACTTGCCGCGCGCCATCGGCATCAGACGTGCGCGCGAACTCTCTTTTACAGCCCGCACCTTTTTGGGAGCAGAGGCCGTTGATATGGGGCTCGCCAATATGGCCGTGGAAGATAAGGATGCTTTGGATGCGCTTATAGCAGAGCGTTGCGGACAGATTGTAAGCAACTCGACAACAGCTATCGCGGCCATCAAGGATCTGTACCGTGTGGCGGAAGCGAACCATGATATTGAGGATGCTATCGCCGAAGAAGCTGCGCGCAGCTATCCAGATATTGATGATACAGAGAAGCGCTTGGCGGGCTTTTAGCTGCATAAAACCCAAATAATATAGCCAAAATGCAACACTAAGCGGCAGTTCGTCCTGTTATGCATGTCTTTTGTCGATGAAGTCGAATTAATTCTTGATATGTTATATCAATATAATATGTGGGCGGCTTGATTACGCCTGTATCACTCATTCTCATTACGCATGAAAAGGACCATCATGGTACGCAAAGCTTTACTCTCTTCCGCTTGCATTTTCGCTATCGCATCAATTGCCAGTCCTGCAGCCGCGCAGCAGTCAACAGCTGATGGCGATGACACTGCTATTGATAAGCCGGTAAATGATGATGATTTCCATGAAGAGACAGGCATTGTCGTTACCGCGCCTTTTTCGCTGGATTTGAACATATTGGCGGGCACGTCCTCCATCTCTGGCGATACATTGACGCAGGAAATAGAACCGCAAATCGGTGAAATCCTGACCAAATTGCCCGGCGTATCAGCAACCAGCTTTACGCCAGGCGCATCGCGTCCGGTTCTGCGCGGTTTTCAAGGGCCACGGATATTGGTTTTGAATGATGGTCTTGGTACCGTTGACGTGTCTACAACATCTGCCGATCATGCTGTTACGGTAGAGCCACTATTGTTGGATCGTATCGAGGTGATCCGCGGGCCGGCCGTCCTTCTTTTCGGTGGCAATGCTCTTGGCGGTGCAGTTAATGCAATTGATAAGCGTATTCCGCGCTCGGTTCCGGAAGAAGATTTCCATTTCGATATATTGGGCAGCTATGCCACGGCGGCAGATGAACGCAGTGTTTCGGCCAGCCTTGATGTACCTTTGAGTAAACAGCTCGTTTTCCATATCGATGGCAGCTATCGCAACACCAATGATCTTGATGTTGGCGGTTTTGTCCTATCACCTGAATTGCGTGCAGAGCAGTTGGAAATTGTCGCGGAAGAGACCGAAGAAGGCAATCTTGACGAAGCGGCTGAAGCGCAAGAGCTTGCCGATCTTCAAGGCACAATTCCTAATACAGCAACTGAGACATACTCTTTTGGTGGCGGTCTTAGCTGGTTTGGTGAAGGTGGTTCCTTCGGTGTGTCATTCAGCTATCTAGACAGCAATTACGGCGTGCCAGAGCGGCCCGGCGCTGAACATGCTGAAGAAGAAGGCGAGGAAGGTGAAGAGGGCGAAGAAGAGGAAGGCCCAGTCACAATCGGCTTGGAGCAGTTTAAAGTTGATTTCCGCGGTGAGGTAGAGCTTCCCGGATTCTTCGAGAAATTGCGTCTGCGCGCTTCTTATGCTGACTTTCAGCAGATCGAATTTGAAGGTGACGAAGTCGGCACCGTCTTCGACAATCAGGGTATTGAAGCACGCGGCGAGTTGGTTCAGCGCGAACAGTCTGTCGGCAATGGCAGCTGGCGCGGTGCAAGCGGCGTGCAATATGGTTTTCGCGACTTCGCTGCGATTGGCGCTGAAGCGTTTGTCCCGCCAAATGAAACCAGCCAATTTGGCATTTTCACACTGCAAGAACTGACATTCGGCAAGGTTGATATTGAAGGTGCATTGCGCTTTGATTCTGTTGATGTCTCATCCAATGTTATTGGCATTGACCGTGATTTCACCAGCTTCTCCGCTGCACTTGGCTTTGGCTATACCGTCACAGACGGCGCAAAAATCGGAATTAACTTTAACCGCTCTGAACGTGCACCTGTAGCGGAAGAACTGTTTTCCAACGGTCCACATATTGCGACAGCCGCTTTTGAAATAGGCGATCCGACATTTGGCACCGAAACCAGCAATGGCGCAGAGATTTATCTGCGCATTGATCGCCCAAATTGGCAATTTGCCGTTACCGGTTATTATAATGATATTGACGATTTCATTATTGATGTGCCGACAGGCGAAGAAGAAGATGAATTGCCAGTATTCCAGTTCATTCAGGACGATGCCGAATTTTACGGTGTCGAGATTGAGGGTTCGGTATTGTTGGCACGTGCTGGCAAGTTCAATATTGTTGCTGATGGCGTGGCCGATTTTGTTCGGGCATCGCTGGATACAACGGGTCCGGTTCCACGTATTCCGCCGCTGCGCATATTGGGCGGTCTGGAAGCACAAAGCGCCGATATCAACGCTCGTGTAGAGGTGGAGTGGTTTGATGATCAAAACCGCAATGCAGCGTTTGAAACAGAAACAGATGGCTTCACATTTGTGAACGCACAAGTTTCCTGGAAGCCGCTGGGCCGTGATGGGAATGTCACATTGCTGGCCTCTGCCAATAACATTTTTGATGTTGTAGGTCGCCGCGCGGCCAGTTTCACTAAAGATTTTGCGCCATTGGCCGGCCGTGACTTCCGCGTATCCGCCAAATTGAGCTTCTAAATCCATGTTGTTCACTCGGCAATGCTGGGCGAACGCATTTTGGACAATAGATATGAAGAACTGGCCCTGATATGTATCGGGGCCAGTTTTTTATGGCTTGATAGTCACTGATAGGAAACCCGGCATTGGGCCATTCCAGCCATCATCAGGGCCATCCGCCTGATCTGAACCTTGGTTCTGATTGGGCCGTTTCTCACGGACGTGTTTGGCTTCTTTCTTGGGCGCAGAAGCCTTATCCGCCTTATTCGCCGAAGAAGGCTTCTTCCTTGCATTAGGCTTTTTGGCAGATCGCTTATCACTATCGTCACTTTTTGACTGAGCAGCGCCAGCGAGCGGATTTTCCAGCTCAGGAATCGACATGCCAGTGAGTTTTTCGATATTGGCGATATGCTCGGCATCGTCATCGGTGTAAAATGTAAAAGCCTTGCCAGTTGCTCCAGCACGCCCTGTTCGCCCGATACGATGGACATAATCATCAGGATGCCATGGTGCGTCAAAATTGAACACGTGGCTGACACCTTTTATATCAAGGCCGCGCGCAGCAACATCTGATGCGACCAGAATATTTATGGTCTCGTCTTTAAATCTGTCGAGTTCTTTCAGGCGTTCTTCCTGTGCCATATCGCCATGAATCTCGCCGGAATCAAAGCCGTGGCGCTTCAGGCTTTTGTTCAACTCTCTTACCGTGGTTTTGCGGTTACAGAAGATGATGGCTGTACCCATATCATCAGCGTCCAGCAGGTTGCGTAGCAATTCACGCTTACGGCGGGGGGCAACGGCAACCTTGGTTTGCGCAATAGAGGTGTTCGCTGTAGCCGGGCGTGCAACCTCAATATTTTTGGGATTGGACAAGAATTTGTCTGACAGTTTTTTGATCGGCGGCGGCATTGTGGCCGAAAACAACATGGTTTGCCGCGTTGTCGGCAATTTGTCGCAAATCTTTTCAATATCCGGGATGAAACCCATATCAAGCATACGGTCTGCTTCATCAATGACCAGCAATTCACAGCCATTGAGCAGAATATTGCCACGGTCAAAAAGGTCCATCAAGCGGCCAGGCGTTGCGATGAGCACATCGACGCCTTTTTCAAGCGCCTTGACCTGATCTCCCATGGAAACACCGCCGATCAGTAAGGCCATTTCCAGCTTGTGATACTTCCCGTAATTCTCAAAATTCTCGGCGACCTGAGCGGCCAATTCCCGTGTTGGCTCTAGGATCAGTGAGCGCGGCATTCTTGCTCTTGCCCGGCCATGCGCCAATATATCAATCATTGGCAGCACGAATGAGGCGGTTTTGCCAGTGCCAGTTTGCGCAATGCCGATAATATCGCGCATCATAAGAACGGACGGGATAGCCTGCGCCTGAATAGGCGTAGGCTCTGTATAGCCGGAGTCTGTTACGGCTTTTAACAATTCGTCGGAAAGGCCGAGATCGGCAAAATTCATATGATTATCCGGAAAAACAATGACCCACTATGCGCCACAAGCGATTTATCGCATTATTAGTGATGCAGGCTTTGCGTTGGAAAACGGAAAAAGTCAATTGTTCTGATATGTCATGCACTCTGGCAGTACTGTTTTGTCAATCGTCTTGCGGCACCAATTGGCGAATCCGCTCCAACTCACAACGCGCGCCTGAGCGAGCCTGCAGGATATCGCGATCAATGCATAATTTACCGTCCGCACTTTGCTCCAGATAAAAGCCAGAGTAAAAATCCCGGGAGCGGCAGACTTTTTCCAGCTGAGCGCTTATAATCCGTCGATCTCGAGTGTATAGCAGCAATTTATTGCTGCCGGATATTTGCACGCCGGCAATGTCCTTCATAGGAAGGCATTTGCCAATTTTCTTTTCTTTCCAATCTTTGGTGAGCTGGTTCTGATTGATTGCGCTTAAAGGCAGGCGATTGCTATTGGTGCGTGGAATACGGATTGTAATCCGGCGTTCAATTCTAACCTGTCTTTGAATATTCTGCCGACGAAAAGCGTTGATCCATTGTTGCCAGGGCTGATGCTCTTGCGCGCTTTCTTCAGAGACAGGCTCAGGCGTGACAGAATCTTCGGGCGCCACAGCCGGTGCAGCTGGGCCAAAACCCGCGCCTAACCAGAACAAGAATGCAGCAGAATATGACATTTTTGAGAATCAAACTCCTTTACCCGCAACGGCTTTACGCCAAAGAATTGAACATGAAATGAATTATAGTTCAGCTACGGGAAAATTTACCCTATATCGCGCATTCCATAATGGCTGGAACGATCATATATAAATGGTGGACGCTAACCCATCTGCCGTGCGGCCAGCACAAGAGTTTTTAAAATAGCTTTCAACGCCGCGTATAGAGTGGCTTTCTGGGCGAGGAGAAACATCATGGGCATATCCTCACAGTATGACGCAGATATGGCGTCTTTATACGCGCTCTCACAAGGCGCACACGCGCCGCATGTAACGATTGATCAAAGTGATATACAGCCTTGGCTGACAGATTGGCGTGGGCGCTATACTGGTAATGCTATGGCCTCGGTGTCACCGCGCAATGTCAAAGAGGTCCAGCATGCGGTGCATTGGGCGCGCCATTACAATGTTGCTTTGGTCCCTCAAGGTGGCAATAGCGGCATGGTAGGTGGTGCAACACCCGATGAAAGCGGTCGTTCGATCATTCTTTCATTGCGCAAGATGACGGCTATTCGCGATATAGATATAGACGGGCGCACTGTGGTTGCTGATGCGGGTGTGGTGCTCCAAAACCTGCATGAAGCAGTGGCCGAAAAGGATTTGCGTTTTCCGCTGACATTGGGCGGAAAAGGCTCCGCAACAATAGGCGGATTGGTCGCCACCAATGCTGGCGGTACGCAGGTGCTGCGCCATGGCAATATGCGGGCATTGGTTGCAGGTGTTGAGGCTGTATTACCCAATGGTGAAGTTTTTGACGGGCTAAAAGCACTGAAAAAGGATAATCGCGGTTTTGATCTTAATCAGCTTTTGGTTGGGTCGGAAGGTACTATTGGCATCGTCACCGCGGCGCGTCTGCGTCTGGTTCCACAGCTGATTGATCGCACGGTCATCTGGGCCGGATTGGACACTATTCAACAGGCCCGCAAATTGTTGCTGCATTGCCAAGAAATGTGCAGTGCAGCGGTGGAAGGTTTTGAGGTTATCCCGCAAACCTGTCTTGATGCTGTGCTGAAGCATATACCGGCCACCAAAGCTCCCTTATCATCACGCCATGACTGGTATTGCCTTATTGAACTTGTGCAGGATGACCCGGCACAGCATTCACCGGCAACATTGGCTGAGGCTATTATGGAGCAGGCATTAAAAAAAGACTTGGTGCAAAATGCTGTGATTTCGGCAAGTGAAGCGCAGACTGAAGCCTTTTGGAAATTGCGCGATTCCATATCAGAGGCAGAACGTGCTGCTGGGCCTGCTGTTCAGCACGATATTAGCGTTCCTGTTCAAGATATGCCGGATTTTATCAGCACGGTCATTCCGCAGGTTGAGCAGCAATTTGCAGGCACACGCGCCATTGCCTTTGGTCATTTGGGGGATGGAAATGTGCATTTTCATGTTATTGCTCCCCAAGGCAGCATATCCGAAAAATGGTATGCTGAAGACAGCAAAGCGATTAGTGATTGGGTTTATCGGCAAGTTATGGCGTGGGGCGGGTCAATTTCTGCTGAGCATGGAATAGGTCAGATGAAGCGCGATATACTCCATGAATTAGACAGTCCGGCGCGTATATTCGCACTTAAGGGGATCAAACAAGGTCTGGATCCGGCGAATATAATGAACCCAGGCAAACTTATTAGTAACTTATAGCGCTTGCACCATTGCACAAGACTGCGTAATGGCTGGCACAATTTGATGCTTTTCGGAGAATGATAATGGCTAGTGCGCCGCAACCTACAAATTTGCCGCTTTTTTATAATAACCTTGTTCCTTTAAACAGCAAAGAACATGCAACTTGGAAAGCCCGCCTTATCGACAGAGCGGACTTTTTGAAAAAGCAACATGCTGTTCCATTGACCGCAGAGGAATTCCCCGCTGCACAGCGCCATTATCCAATCATTTTCTCAGCGGGTGAGCGGCCTGTTCCACTGGCTCTTATGGGTCTGAACGAAGGCGTAAATGTCTATTTGGATGATGAAGGCAAGATGAAGAATCAGGTTTATATCCCTGCTTACATCCGTCGTTATCCTTTCCTGCTCGCAAAATTGCGCCCCGAATCAGAAGAATTGTCCCTATGCTTTGACCCTGAAGTTGAAGCCATTGGCGAATTTGAAGATGGCGAGCCACTGTTCAATGAAGACGGCACGGCAAGCGAGTCAACCAAGCAGATCCTGGCTTTTTGTGAGCATTTTGAACAAGCAGGTGCGCGCACCGCAGGATTTGTTGACGAAATTCAGAAACTGGACTTGTTGATGGATGGTGAAGTGTCCATTCAGCAAATAGGAAATGATAAGCCATTTGTTTATCGTGGTTTCAAAATGATAAATGAAGAAAAATTGCGTGAACTGCGTGGTGACGAATTGCGTAAGATGAACCAAAATGGTCTTTTACCATTGATCCATGCGCACCTTTTCTCATTGCAAGTGATGCGTGAAGTCTTCAGCCAACAGGTTGCAGATGGCAAGGTACCGCAAGTTACCAACGCACCAACCGCCTAATAGATTTTTCAAAGCCAAAAGAACGGGTCGCTGCCACTATGGTTGCGGCCCGTTTTTCTGTGGCGCTTATGCGTTGTGGCGGTCCAGCAGGCTGTCCGCAACATTGCGGAAAAGGCGCCATGTCGCTGGTATTGATTTGGTGGCCAGCAATGGGCCGATAACATTTTCAAACTGTGTGCGATTATCTGCCATCGCGCAGCGCAGCATCTTGCACATAATGGCTTCGTCCAATGTGACTGTTCGGCTGCAAGGCGGCGCGACCATGAATGGACCTTCCCATATATTGGCCAGGCTTGTCATTAACCTGTGCATGTGCGTCGCTGCTTTTAACGAGCCAAGGCGACAGGTGAGGATTTGCGTTACGTCTAACCCCTTTTGGCCAGAAATCACCCCGAAGCGAAACGCCAGCAGTGCGGAAACTTCTTCCGGCGTAAACGCTGATAGCCGTGCTTTCCCGCTATAATATTCGATACGGCGCGGATTATCTTTCAGGTCATTATCCAATTTCATCCGATCAGATGAGCAGTGCGTTCGATCATGAGGTGACATAGCGTATTTCCTTCTTTCCATGATTATACAATAATGATAATCATTTGCAATAGCAAGAAAGATAGATGCATATATAGCGGTGAAATAACCGTGCGAGCCCAAAATGGCGGACAATAAGGCACGGGTTTCTGAAGCAGAGGAAGCGTAAAGCCGTTCTTTTGCGATGATTTTAGAATGCTATCTCTAACAAGAAGAAACTATTCAGCCGCCTGAACTTTGAGGCACGAAGAGGCGTAATCATGCGCAGCATTGGCCATATCGCATAGCAATGACTGCATTTGTCCGATGGTGCTGGCGGGTTCGCCACAATTATCAAGATAAAGTGCGCGATCAAATTCAATTTGTACCGCCTGAATATTCCGACGGCTATCGGCATGGCGACTAAGCACATAACCGCCCGCATAGGGAGTGTTTTGCTCAACAACCAAACCATAAGAACGCGCCGTATGCGCCAATATGTCCATAAGGGATTGGTCTGCGCTGGCACCATGGCGATTGCCGAATACAATTTGTGCAGAGGGCTGCGCGTTCGTTCTGCCGCGCGGAAGGCTTGGCATGGAGTGAACATCCAACAGAACAGAGCAACCATGAATATTGCGACGCTGCGTCAGTCTGTCAGACAGTGCGTCGTGATATATTGCATGTGTATTGACGATGCGGGCCTTTACATCGTCCCAATGCCATTGCGTCCGCCAGATATCACCATATCCGGCCAAGCGGCTTGGAATAAGGCCTAAACCGGCATTGGCCTTCATCGCATAAGGCAGCTCTTGTTGTTGCGCCAAAATCTGTTTGCGCATGTCTCTAGGTAAAGCTGTAAGATTGCTTAAATCTATATCTGCCGGGTCGCGGTTCAGATCAATCCATGCTCTCGGCGCGCGAGCAATAATCGCGCAATAGCCAGCTTCGACAGATTTGCTGACCAGTTGATCAGCATAGCGATCTTCCAGCTTTTGCAGAGCATTTTGCGGCAACCGCGCATTGTTTAATATATATTGCGGGTAGTCACGCCCGGCGTGCGGGACAGACAAAATGACCGGTGATATAAGCGCATCATCATCGCCATTCCGGCGAACCCAATATGCCTTATCATCAACGAAATGCGCGGGAGCATTATTGTACGTCATTACGGCTAGCCCGGCTCCACGTCTGGCGAATTGGAGGTTAATCAATGGCGGGACGCGCTTAAGATGTAAAGAGCAAGCATGCAAAGAACCGGAGACGGAGCTAAGGCTGCACCATCAAAGGCTGGGCAATGACAAAGCGATTAATCAGCAAAAACCAAGGTTAATTGGTAAACAGGCTGGAGTTTTTTAACGTCTGTCTATTATAGCAGCATTCAGTCAATGAGCTGAACAACGATCAGACGTTATAAAATGGGTGTGGTGCAAGAATGAATCGAATATTGCTGGCAGAAGATGAAGAAGCAATGCGCACCTATTTGAAGCGTGCATTGGAAAAGGCAGGATATTCTGTCACCGATGTTGATCGTGGCACTGTTGCTGCACCATTGCTGGAACAGGATGAATTCGATCTGCTGCTCACAGATATCGTGATGCCAGAAATGGATGGCATTGAGCTCGCACAGCATTGCGCCAAAGTTGCACCAAAAACCAAAGTCATGTTCATTACAGGTTTTGCTGCGGTCACTCTTAAGGCTGGGCAAGCGGCGCCCAATGCGCGTATCTTGTCAAAACCCTTTCATCTTAAAGATCTGGTGCTGGAGGTTGATCGCGTTCTGGAGAATGCCGATCCCTGTGGTCTTTAAGAGAATTAACGCCCCATCAAAGGCAAAATACGCTTGCCAATCAGCAACAGCCTAGCTAATGGACGCAGCCTGTCATTAAGTGACAGAAAATGATCTGTGGGCGTATAGCTCAGTGGTAGAGCACTGTGTTGACATCGCAGGGGTCGGAAGTTCAACTCTTCCTACGCCCACCATCATTTCCTTCACCTTCACGATTTTAAGATAAGCATTGGCGAGCGTTGGCGCGGTTTTTCATGATGGGCCTTCTGCTTTGGCAAATGGTTGGTCATAGCGCCCTTAGCTGACGCTACGGCAGGCTAGAGCTTGCCTTGCCATAGGCAAAAAGCCGTAGCATTAGCCGTAAATTTCGGCTTAAGTCGGGCTATGCAACTATCTGAACTTCTAAAAAATGCCGTTATTGCCGGTGGCAAAGCGCAAATAGAAATCCCATCAACATGGATGCAGGGCCGAACCACCTATGGCGGGTTATCCGCGGCATTGGCCCATCATGTTGCACGGCAGAGCTTTCCCGATATTCCCCCGCTACGCTCTGCGCAAATTGCTTTTGTTGGCCCCATTGCCGGTGAATGTGACATAGTGGTTGAGCAAGTTCGGCGCGGCAAGAATACGGCCTTTGTGACTGCGCGTGTCACCTATGGCGATGGTGTCGGCATGATCTGCACTTTCATCTTTATGAACCCGCGTGATAGCAGCATTGTGCATCACGGTCTGGATGTTGACGCGGCCGATATGCCGCCTATTCCGGCAGATGAAGATGTGCGCCATGGACCGCCGGAATTTTTTACCTATCATCTGGATTATCCCGATAAGCGAATTGATTTGAATGGCAACACCACAAAGCTGGAGGCGTGGCATAGGCTGCGTGATGATGGCCCATTGGCGCCGGGGCGTGATGTGATGACTGAGCTATTGTGCATCGGTGATGGCCTGCCACCATCAGCCATGGGATTGATGACCAAGTCAGGGCCGGTCAGTTCGATGAACTGGCAAGTCAATATGCTGAGCGATAAGCCGGTTACGCGGGATGGCTGGTGGCTGCTCACCTCCGAAACCCATCATGCGGACAATGGCGCCAGCAGCCAATATATGACTGTACGCAATGCCGATTTAGAGCCTGTTATGACAGGCATGCAGTCGGTGGCGCTGTTTGTCTAAAGCAAAAAGAGAGGGCGCAAAATGAAAACACGCATTACCGAAATGCTGGGCGTTGAATATCCTATAGTGCAAGCGCCAATGGGTTGGATAGCGCGCAGCAATCTGGCCAGCGCTATGTCCAATGCCGGTGGTTTGGGCATCATCGAGACATCTTCGGGAGAGCTTGACAATATCCGTGATGAAATCCGCAAAATGCGTGAACTGACGGCTAAGCCTTTTGGCGTTAACATTGCGCAGGCTTTTGTGCGCGACCCCAGCATTGTTGATTTTATTGTCGACCAGGGCATCAAATTCGCCACCACTTCGGCAGGCGATCCCAATCGCTATTGCGGGCCATTGAAAGAGGCTGGGCTGACAGTTTTTCATGTGGTCCCCAATCTGGCAGGCGCGATCAAGGCTATTAATGCCGGGGTTGATGGTCTGGTGGTTGAAGGCGGCGAAGGCGGCGGCTTTAAGAATAAAGATGAGGTTGCGCTGATGGTGCTCCTGCCGTTGATCCGTGAAAAGGTTGATGTACCGATTATCGCGGCGGGCGGCATCACTTGCGGGCGCACCATGGCCGCGGCTTTTGCTTTGGGGGCAGAGGGCGTGCAGATGGGCACACGCATGGTGAGCGCCGCTGAATCGCCAGTGCATGACAATTGGAAGCAGTCCATTATTGATGCGAAAGAGACGGATACAGTTTTCCTGAATCGCCATGGCAATGGCCCGGCGCTGCGTGCGTTGAAAACCGAGCGAACAACAAAATTGGAAACCCAACCAAGCGACAATATTTTTGGCGAGATGGCTAATGCGCTCGACCTGTATTTTGGCGGGGATATGGAGGCGGCGATTGCCCTTTCTGGTCAGGTTGCAGGGCGTATTGACAGTGTCAAACCCGTTAAACAGATTGTCGATGAGATTATGGACGAATTTCACAAGGTCGCAGACGCGATCCACAAGCTATAATAACAAGAGAGGATAAGCGCATGAAAACACGCATAACAGAGCTATTCGGTATTCAGCACCCGATCATTCAGGGCGGCATGCATTATGTCGGCTTCGCGGAGATGGCGGCAGCAGTGTCCAATGCTGGTGGGCTGGGTATTATCACCGGCCTGACACAGAAATCGGCAGCAGATCTGGCGAATGAAATCGCTCGCTGTAAGGATATGACCGATAAGCCTTTTGGTGTGAACCTGACCTTTTTGCCCGTCGTCAATACACCTGATTATGCCGGCATGGTCAAAGCGATCATTGAAGGCGGGGTGAAAGTTGTTGAGACAGCAGGCAATAACCCGGTGCAGGTGCTGCCCGCTTTGCATGAGGCGGGTATTAAGGTCATCCACAAATGCACCAGCGTGCGGCACGCATTAAAGGCGCAGAGCATTGGCTGTGATGCTGTGTCTGTTGACGGTTTTGAATGTGGTGGCCATCCGGGTGAAGATGATATTCCCAATATGATATTGCTGCCCCGTGCCGCGGATGAACTGGATATTCCCTTTGTTTCCTCTGGCGGACAGGCCGATGGACGCAGCCTTGTGGCATCTTTGGCCATGGGTGCAGACGGCATGAATATGGGCACACGTTTCATTGCCACCAAAGAGGCACCCGTGCACCAGAATGTGAAAGATGCAATCGTTGCTGCCTCTGAGCTGGACACGCGGCTTGTTATGCGCCCGCTGCGCAATACAGAGCGGGTGATGAACAATGCGGCGGTTGAACGCTTGTTGGAGATTGAGAAAGAAAAAGGCGATGATCTGCAATTCACTGATGTGATTGAACAGGTCGCCGGGGTCTATCCTAAAATCATGATGGAAGGCACCATGGATGCAGGCGCATGGTCATGCGGCATGGTTGCCGGACTGATCAACGATATCCCGACATGTCAGGAGCTGATTGACAATATCATGGCTGAAGCGGAAGCGATCATCAATAAGCGGCTGGCCGGGTTTCAGGCTGGCTGAACATGGCCAATCAAGCGCAACAGGGCATGATGATGAGCGATCAGGAGCGTGCACTCTGTGCTGCGCGGTCTAATCATGTCGATTATGCTGCGCGCGATGCCATGCATTATCTGGGCAATTATGAGCGGATTATCCCTGCCAACTTGACCCGTATGATGGAAAATGCCCATGATTGGGAGCATCTGCCCTTTGTCCATGCATCCAGCTTTGCAGGCATTGATTGTCTGGACCAAGGCCCATGGGGCTGGCGCGCTCGCCTGCATTTGCCGCAGGATAAAGGCGGCGGAACGCAACTTCTTGATCTGATAGCCGATAATGAACGGCATTATTGGGTATCGACCGTCTTTTACGGCATGGGTGAGGGGATGGAAATTCACACTCAGGCCAGCCAGCATGATGACCAGCATATCAAGGTTGATGTTGGCTTTTACCTGCCTGAAGCGCCACCCAATGACGAAATGGCGGCGATGGTGCTAAGCTATATGCAAAGCCAATATGCCACGCTTTATGATGAAGATGCGGCATTGATGCAGGGGCGTCAGGCGGCACTGGATGCGCGCAAGAAACGATCCGCACATAAGGATGAATTGACCAAGATATGCTTGGGGCCGCTATCTGATTTTGCGACTGATAAGGCGTATCATTTGGAAACACCCAATGGCGCAGTGGTATTGCGACATGTTGACGGCCATTGGACAGTCCATGACGCAGTCTGCCCCCATATGCTGGGGCCGCTTGAAGGCGATTGCCTTAAGGATGGCGTGTTGACCTGCCCATGGCATGGCTATCGTTTTGACGTGGAAAGCGGCAAAAACCTAGACGGCAAATGCGGCGGGTTGCGCCAATATTGGCGGGTGGAGGTTAAAGGCAATGAATTACAGCTGATATCTGGCCGTTAAATTTTCCGGTAAAGGTCTGTAAAATATCTGCTCATCATGATATTCTCCTAAATGAGGGAGAAAATTATGCGACATATTGTCATTGCGCCATTGCTATGCAGCTTGGCCATCATGGGTCTGGCGGCCTGCACGCCGGACACGCCTGAAGAAATAAAAACAGATGCCAAAACTATAGGGGCGCCATTGGGTATCGTTTCCGGCACCGCTGCTGGCGCGGCTGCACCTTCACAGTTTCTGGCGCTGTCAGATGTTCATTTTGGTGTAAATGCAAATGATACATGTTTTACTGAATTGGATTGCGAAACCAGCAAGACATTATGGGATTCTACTATTGCTGAGGCCAAGACAATGGCCAGTGACCCGTCGGTTGGGTTCATATTATATACTGGTGATTTGCCTGCGCACAGTGAAACGCTGTCAAATCGTAAAACCGAATTTGTAGAGGTTTATAATGGCCTTGCCGCTATCGCAGAACATAGTGGCAAGCGGCTTATTTATCTGCCGGGCAATAATGACAGCTATGGCAATGACTATTGCACCTTCACCTATGGCGGCAAAAAACCATATGATGCTTTGCCTGCGGATCAGGCAGAAAAATGGCCTGCCTTTGCCGGTAAGGACGACATTATTGATGATAGCGGTCTAAAATATGGCTATTACTCTATCTACCCCATGGGCAAACCCGCAGCGGGCACGAAGGAACCGCAGTTAAGGGTTATCGCGCTCAATACAGTTATGTTTACAGAGCATTATGAGAGTTGGTGCCCGACTATGGATGATGCCACTCAGCAATCTAATGCCAGTTTACAAATGCAATGGTTGGCGGCCCAGTTAAAAGATGCGCAGACCGCGCGTAAAGACAGCAAAGGTAATGTTATCGCCGATAAAGTGATTTTGGCCATGCATGTGCCGCCAGGGACAGACGGTTTTGGTGGAATACATGGCTATAGCTACACAACAGAATGGCGCGACGATTTAACATTGGATAATGGCGAGTGGGTTCAGAAGAGTTTTCTGAAGCTCGTTGGCGATTATGCCGATATCATTACGGGGCTGGCCAGCGCTCATACGCATTTAAATGGTATCCGCCGTATCCGTGATTGCGACGGTAATTTTGTCGCATTGGATATGTCTATACCCGCCGTGACCACCGATCATGGCAGCAACCCAACCTTGCGATTGGTGCGTTTTGGCGCAGATTATGAATGGACCGGTGCATCAACGCGCTATGCCTCTGGCCTATTGGACCTGTCTTCAAAAACATATTCTTATGCTTGGAATGAGAGCTTCACCTTTGATGACAATTACCCATGCCCAAATTGCGATGGCAGCGAGACTTTGCAACAGCATATTGGTAAAATGAGCGACAAAGAGGTGCTTAGCGGTATGATAAAATATTTGAAAGTCGCACCGGGTTACCACCGCACACGCATGTATGATTATGCACTCGACACGTCTTGCAGCCCAAATAAACCATCGGCTCCCTTTGGCGGGTAAATGCAAATAATCGCTAGGCCTGTGCTGCCTGTCTATCGCTTTCCAAAATCGGTTCGCCGGTTGCGAAGATGAGCCAGAAAAGGGCGCCGAAGACGCTGATGCCAGCGGCCAATATGAAAGTGGCGGTGTAGCCGCCTGTTACATCGACCAGAAAGCCAGTGAGTGCGACGCCGATAATGCCGGGCAAAGTGCCGCCAATATTGCTGATGGAGAAAAGCACATCAGCATGTTTGGGGGCGATATCCAGATGGTTGCAGGCAAAGCCGGCCCAGGCCATAGAGCTGATGGCAAAGGCTGCGCATAGCATGAACAACGCCATATTAGGTGTGGTTGCTTGCGAGGCAGCGATCAACAATGCCGACCCGCCGATAAGGCCGCAACATTGCATAAATTTGCGCACAAAGGTTACACTGGTGCCGCTGGCGATCCATTTATCAGCGATAATCGCTGAGGCATTGCCCGCAATAAATTGGCAGATCCATGGCCCAATGGCGAACAGGCCTGAGCCAGCGATGGACAGCCCCTGCACATCACGGAAATAGCTCGGCAGCCATGCAAGGAAGAGGTAAAGTGTCCAGTTTGAGCAGAAATGATTGACGAACAAGGCCCAGACCGCAGGATGCCGCAAAAAGATATTCCACGGCACAGGCGCTTTGTCTTCAGCTTCGCTATTTTCCAAATGCGCCAGAAAAGCGCGTTCTTCATCCGAAATATGCGGGTGCACAGATGGCCGCGCATGCACAACCTTTAGCCACACAATTGCGAACAGCACGCCCGCTGCGCCAAAGACATAAAATACACTTTGCCAGCCATAGGATGCGACCAGCCAGCCCGTGGTGGATAGCGCGAAAACCGTACCCAAAGGTATGCCGGTCAGGTTGATGGCGGCGGCGCGTGATTTTTCCTGCTTGGGTATCCAGCGGCCCAGCAAATTATAAACGCCGGGAAAGCTGGCCGCTTCGCCAACGCCCATCAGCACGCGGGTTAGCAATAATGCCGAAAGCGATACGCCCGCTGCAATGGGTGTTAAGAAGGTAAAGACCGACCAGCCGATCAACGCAATGCCGAGCAATTTTTTGCCGCCATATTTGTTCGCAAGCCATCCGGTGGGGATCATCGCCAGCAAATAGCCGACAAAGAATGAGGCAAGGACATTGCCCTTGGTGGTGGCGGACCAGCCAAATTCCTCTGCCATGGGAATGATGGCGACCGAGATATTGACCCGGTCAATATAACAGATGAATGTGGCCATGAAGCAAAAGGCCACGAGAATGTGCCGTTTCTGCCAAGACTTTGCTTTGCCAAAGCCAGCGCCCAATTCTGATTGCGTCATATCATTCCCCCGAGAGACTGCGGCATAAACTAAACGGCAATATACCGCACAAGACAAGTGGTAATGCTATTGCGTCCGCAGATGGCGGTGCGGGACTGGCAATTTTGCGGCAAGGCTGGCAAAGAAGCGCCAGAAGCGCACAGACATATAAACGGACATATAAACGGAATATAATGATGAAAAAACGCACAATGGCAGCAATTGCCGGAATTTTGCTGCTGGCTGGCGGCGCGAGCGCGGCCTATCTGGCCAGCCCGACCATTCACAAAGGCAATGATGGTGAAGCACCGGAACTGGGCCGCACGGGTGATTATAGCATCGGAACATATAGCGAGACCTTGCCTCTGCCCGATCGTACAGAGATTACGGCTTGGGGCGCGATTTCCGGCTCGCTTAGTCCGGTTGAGCGCAGTGTTGATATCCGCTTCTGGTATCCCTCAGCAACAGGCACCAGCGGGGAACCAGCGCAATATCGCCATAATATTGAATATCCAGGTGAAGAAGATGTGCCGGTATCGACACAAGGCATTGCAATAGAGGGCGCTGAGCCACTGGCAGATGCACGTTTTCCCTTGGTCATCATGTCGCATGGCTATGGCGGCTGGAACGCGCATTACAGCAATTTGGCGGAGCATCTGGCGTCACGCGGATATATTGTTGCCTCTATCAGCCATGGCGATGCGCCAGTAAATGGCATTACAAGTTTCTATCTGTCATTTGGCAATGTGCTCGCCGATCGCAGCCATGACCAGCGGCAGGTCTATGATGCGCTCATGGCGCGTGCGGAAAATAGAGAGACACGTCTTGGTAACAGCATCGACCCGCAAAAAGTTGCGTTAATTGGTTATTCCATGGGCGGTTTTGGCGCATTGGCCAGTGCAGGGGCGTCCTATGTTTATGATGGCCAGAGCATGTCTAACCTGCCGGCAGCGCAACAGGAAAAATTGACCGCGCTTACCGCAAAGCCATTGCCGCTAAAGGCGATGATTGCCTTTGCCCCATGGGGCGGACAGCCGGATAACCGGGTCTGGTCAGCAGACAGCTTGGCGAAGATCAACATGCCGGTGATGCTGGTTGCGGGCAATCAGGATGATGTTGTGAATTATCAGGAAGGCGTACGCTGGCTGTTTGATAATATGGGCGGGGCGGATCGCCATTTGCTGACATATAGAGAGGCGCGGCATAATATTGTCGGCAATGATTTTGACGTTAGCGACACGCCTGCCTTTCGTGCGGCGGAATATCTGAAAGAACCGGTTTGGCGGCAGGAGCGGTTGAATATGATCAACCAGCATTTTGTCACGGCCTTTCTTGATCTGCATGTCAAAGGTGAAGCAGAAAAAGCAGAGTATCTGGACGTGCCAGTGCCGGATTCCAACGCATCGGCATGGGAAATTGGCTTTGGGGAACAGCTTAATGGTCGTTTTGCAGGGCCAGAGGAAAAAGACCATTGGCGCGGTTTTCAGCGGCGATGGGCAGTGGGGATTGATTTGGAGCGCAAATCAACAGGCGAATAGGTACAGACGTACCTTTAGCTTTTTGTTGGTTTTCTCACTGCAAAGTCAAACACATCAGGCCGTGTGTAATGGCCGGCATTGTCCATATCAAACTGGCCGCGTGTGCGGTCATTCAGGTCGATTGTTGCGCTGAGCAATGTCTCTTCACCAAAGATCGGGCCAGCGAGTATTTCGCCCATGGGTGAAATGATGCAGGAACCGCCAGAGATTAACACAGTCTCTGATGCATTGCCCTGAATAGCATCATATTGGTCAGCCTCCAGCGAAATATCCCCGCGTGTCATATATTGGCAGGCGGACAAAACAAAGCTGCGGCTTTCCAGTGCAATCATCTGCATGCTGGGCGCCCATACGGGGCGATCATCAACGGTGGAGACGCAATAAAAGTCTGGATTGTGCGCATAATAATGGCTGCGCATCAGCGGCATATAATTTTCCCAGCAGATAGCGCTGACCAATCGGCCGGCTTTACTGTCCATAATGGGCAGATCATTGCCATCGCCCATGCCCCAAATCAGCCGCTCCATTGCTGTGGGCATCAGCTTGCGGTGTACCCCCAACAGACTGCCATCTTTTTCAAAGCTGAAGGTTGAGCAATAAAGCGTACCACCACGTTTTTCGATCACGCCCGTAACACAGGCCACGCCATTGGCGGCGACGGCGTCACGAATCTTTTCAAACCGTGCGTCGTCCAGTGTGACGGCATTATCGGCATAGAGCCGGAACAATTCGCGCCCGGCATCATCGCGCGAGCCAACCCGCACGCCAAAATCCACACCCTTGGGATAGCCGCCGATAAAGGCTTCCGGAAAGACAGCCAATTCACTGCCCTGCGCCTTTGCTTTGGCCAACCATTCGCCAAATTTGGCGATAGCTGCATCGGAATCAAATGGGTCGCTACCAATTTGAACAACGGATACAGTGCGGGTGTTTGTAAGCATGTTAATAAAACTCCTTCGTCATTGCGAGGTGCGAAGCGCCGCGGCAATCTATAGCTGGTCGCGCTTTATGCCCTAGATTGCTTTGCTTCGCTCGCAATGACGCAATTAGTTACTTCCCTTGCCAATTGGGTTTGCGTTTTTCGGCAAAGGCGCGGCTGCCTTCTTGGGCATCTTGCGACATGAAAACCGGCGCAGTGATTTTGGCCTGGTTCTTCCACGCTTCTGCATCAGTCCAGTCATAGCTTTCATTGATGATTTTCTTGGTTGCTTTAAGGGCGAGTGGACCATTGGCAGCAACAGTTGCAGCAAGCTCTACGGCGGCATCCAGAGCAGCACCCTCGGTCACGCGGTTTACAAAACCCATTTCATATGCCCGCTGCGCAGAATAAAAATCACCAGTCAGTGCCATTTCCATCGCCATACGTTTGCCCACTACCTGCTGTAATTTCAACACGCCGCCAGCCGCAGCGACAAGTGAGCGTTTAACCTCTGGAATGCCGAATTTCGCTTTATCATTGGCAACACATAGATCACAGGCCAATGCCAGTTCCAACCCGCCCGCCAGCGCATAGCCTTCTACAGCGGCGATCAGCGGTTTTTCCGGCCCTTTTTCAGTGATGCCGCCAAAGCCATAGCCTGGCACCATGGGCGATTCACCGCGCAAAAAGCCTTTCAAATCCATGCCTGAACAAAATGTGCCGCCAGCTCCGGTCAAAATACCGGCATTCAGGCTGTTATCATTGTCGAGTTGTTCCATCGCTGCACGAATGCCCTCAGCGGCAGCCTTGGTCATCGCATTTTTGGCATCGGGACGGTTGATGGTGACGACGATAAAGCCGTCCTGAATATCGGTGAGAACTTCTGACATATTGGGTCTCCTTATTTTCTTTGTCATTGCGAGCCCGAAGGGCGCGGCAATCCAGAGTCGTTTGCGCTTTATGCTCTGGATTGCTTCGTCGCTTCGCTCCTCGCAATGACGGTTATGCGTATTTCTCAAAACAATAAATCCGCCAATTTGGCGCGGTGATAGGCGGCATCGCCATGTTGTGATGCGTGCCAGATGGCGGCACGGCGATAGAGCTGGGCATCGCAATCATGGGTGAAACCAAAACCACCATGGAATTGGATCGCACGGTCCGCAGCAAAGCTATAGGCTTTGTCGATCGCCGCTTTCGCCATGCGCGTGGCCACTTCGCCGCGCCCTTGATCGTTAAAGCAATGCGCGGCGGAATAAAGATGGCTGCGCGCTTTTTCATAATCAACATAGGCGTTGGTAATTGGATGTTTCAAAGCCTGATATTCGCCAATGACTTTGCCGAATTGTTTGCGGGTTTTCAGGTAATCCAGCGTATAGTCAATCACAGCAATAGTGCCGCCCGACATTTCCGCAGATTGCAACAAATTGGCCGCAAGGTGGACATGGTCCAAAGCAGCCTGTGTTTTATCTGCATCAAGCAATTGGTCGCTGCCAATGCTTATGCCATCTAATGTCACCGCATAGGTGCGCCGCGTTTCGTCAATAATTTGCTCACGCCGCATCGCGCCATCGGCAATATCGTTGTGGGGAATGATGGCCAGGTGGACAGCGCCATCAACCAATATGGACGCAATGATTATATCGGCTTGCGCGGCATAGGGAACCAACAGTTTTTCGCCTGACAATATATAACCATCACCGCTGGCATTGGGTTTGGCATTAGCGGTGGCAGAAATATTGCTGAGATCCCAATCCCCATTGGCTTCGCTCAGCGCCAGTGATGCCAATGTGCCAGCAGCAATTTGCGGCAGATATTGTGCTTTTTGCGCTTCGCTGCCCGCCATCAATATTGCCTGCGCGGCTAAAGTGACGTCTGCAAAAGGCGTGATCATCAGGTTTTTGCCCATTTGCTCGGCGATCGGCACTACTTCGCTTAATGACAGGCCAACGCCTTCATATTCTTCAGGGATAGCGATGGCCAGCCAGCCCAGATCAGCAATCTCTTGCCAGATTGCCGGGTCGAAACCAGCATCATCGTCCAGCAAAGCGCGTACCCTATCCATTGGTGATTTATCGCGGCAAAAGTTGGTTGCCACTTCCATCAATTCAACCTGTTCTTCGGAATAGCCGATAGTCCCCAGATTTTCCATGATATCCTCCATCCTATCCTTATTCTCGTCATTGCGAGCCCGAAGGGCGCGGCAATCCAGAGCCGCTTGCGCCTAATGCTCTAGATTGCTTCGTCGCTACGCTCCTCGCAATGACGGTATGTCTGTGCTTTTTATCGTCCTTTGGGGAGCCCTAAAACATGCTCCGCCACAATGTTGCGCTGTATCTCTGATGTGCCGCCGCCAATGGTGGCGGAGAAGCTGTTAAGATAGCTGCGATGCCAATAGCCGTCATCGACTGCATTTTCGTCACCGACATAATAACCGGCCCTTGTTCCCTGAAAACCTAGCGAAAATTCTGTAAGGTCGCGGATCATTTCGGTGCGGGCTAGTTTGTTCATCATCGCCAGACCCATCGGCTTGTCTTGATTAAGCGGCGCCATACGGCGGCGCTGATTGTTCAGGTTGAGTGCCTGAATTTCCATCATCTGCTCAACCATCTTGTCGCGCATAACCGGATCATCCAGCAACGGCTTGCCCCCGCGCTGTGAATTGCGGGCCAGATCGACCACGCCCATCGCGTCCAGCTCTTTTAAATAATAACCACCAGCGGGATTAACCTTGGCGCCGCGCTCATATTCCAGCGTTTTCATGGCGACCATCCAGCCATCACCCTCTTTGCCTACCAAGCCTTCAGCCGGCACGCGTGCATCAGTGAAGAAGCTTTGCACAAAGCCATATTCGCCAGTGAGTTTTTTGATACGCCTTGTTTCAATACCGGGAATTTTCATCGGGATAAGAAAGAAGCTGAGCCCTGCATATTTGCTAGGGCCATCATTGCTGGTGCGCGCCAGCAGGATCATATATTTGGCGCGATCACCCAAAGAGGTCCAGATTTTGGAACCATTGAGCACATATTCATCACCATCGCGTACGGCTTTTAGCTGCGCGCTGCCCAGATCGGAACCATGTTCCGGTTCAGAGAAACCCTGACACCAAATATCATCGGCATTCAGCATACCCTTGATATATTTACGCTTATCTTCTTCGCTGCCAATATCCAGCAACAAAGGGCCAGCCCAGCCAATACCGATGGCATTTAGAATGATGGGCCCGTCATATTTTTTCATCATACGGGTTGAGATGCGTTGGTAATCAGGATGCATACCGCCGCCGCCATATTCGGCGGGCCAAGAGGTGCCCAGATATCCAGCTTCATAGACCTTGCGCTGCCAATCACAGAGAAATTCAAACTGTTGGTCGGTGCTGACCTCCATAAAAGTAAGCGGCAACATAAAGCCCGGGTCTTTGGGCGTATTTTCCCTAAACCATGTATCGGCCTGCGCTGCATAATCTTTCAGCTCGGCCTCGCTTGGCTTTTTCGCGCCATCTGTCGCCATCTCACTCTCCTGATTTAATCGCTTGATTAACTGCATCATGGAAAGCGCAACGGATTATGTCCAGAAGGAAATGATGAGGAGGCCTTGTCGCAGCGCAATTTCCTGCTTTCTAACATACTGGCTGATTGCTATTGCCATGTTATAAGCATGTTTGAAACCATGATATGGGGGTCGATTTGGTAGATAAGAAAGACAGTATTTGGGTGTTAAATGGCCCAAATCTCAACCTGCTGGGGCTGCGTGAGCCAGACATATATGGTCACGAAACCTTGGACGATATTGCGGAGATGTTGTCAGAGCGTGCTGATGCATTGGGGCTCTCCATTGAAATGCGCCAATCCAATCATGAGGGGCATTTGATTGACTGGCTGCACGAAGCACAAGGGGCAGGGGCCAAGGCTGTTTTGTTAAATGCAGCGGCTTATACGCATACAAGCATAGCGATTTATGATGCCATATTGGCCATCACCACACCGGTTATAGAGGTGCATCTATCTAACCCTGAAACGCGCGAGTCATTTCGCTCCGTCTCATGGGTGGGCAAGGCAGCGCATGCCAATATTTCTGGCCTTGGCGCCAAATCCTATCTTGCTGCATTGGAAGCAGCAGCTTCACTATAAGCTATCCTGAAAAAGGCCCAATAATCAGGCCGACAAGCCAACTGCATGAGTGAGAATGTAATTTTATTTCACAGCTAAGAAAGGAATAGCCCTTGTCACAGCACTGGTGAAAAGTGCATAGGGTTTTCCAACCGACATCATATATTGGCCCAATGTTGAGCAACAGCTTGGCCGATATTATTAAATCTGGAAGGTTCATATGGCAGACAAAAAAAATCCCGATGGCATCAGGATTGATTCAGCCCAAGTGCGTGAATTGGCAGAATTGTTGAACGAAACAGCTCTTACCGAGATTGAGATTGAAGACGGCAATCGCAGCATTCGTGTCACGCGTCAGCAGACAGTTGCTGCTCAACCGGCTATGATGCAAGCTGCACCAGCCATGACAGCTGGCCATACACCTGCACCGCAAGCAGCTTCTCCTGCCCCCGTGGCTGCTCCAGAAGCACCTGCCGCAGCGAGTAACGCCAATGCTATTTTGTCTCCTATGGTTGGCACCGCTTATTTGTCGCCATCCCCAGACGCAGCACCTTTCATCAAATTGGGTGATACCGTCAAAAAGGGCGATGAGATACTGATCGTCGAGGCGATGAAGGTTATGAACCCCATACTTGCCGACCGTGGCGGTAAGGTTGTTGAAATTCTGGTTGAAAACGGCCAGCCCGTGGAATTTGACCAACCCTTGATCGCAGTCGAATAAGGGGGCCGGCATGGCTATTAAAAAGATATTGATCGCCAATCGCGGCGAAATTGCTTTGCGTATCCACCGCGCTGCGCATGAGATGGGTATCAAAACTGTTGCCGTTCACTCAACCGCTGATGAGATGGCGATGCATGTGCGCTTGGCGGATGAAGCTATTTGTATTGGACCACCTTCTGCAAAAGACAGTTATCTTAATATACCGGCGATAATTTCAGCCGCTGAAATCAGCCATGCAGATGCTATTCACCCCGGCTATGGCTTTCTTTCTGAGAATGAGAAATTTGCGGAAATTGTTGAAGCGCACGATATTAAGTGGATTGGCCCTAAGCCTGAACATATCAACACCATGGGTGACAAGGTTCGCGCCAAGGTAACGGCTGGTAATTTGGGTCTGCCGTTGGTGCCTGGGTCACCGGGGGCATTATCTTCTGTTGAAGAAGCCAAAAGACTTGCTGACGAAATCGGTTATCCCGTCCTTATCAAAGCGGCATCCGGTGGCGGCGGACGCGGGATGAAAGTCGTTGATGATCCTGCAAATCTGGAAAATCTGATGCAACAGGCATCGACCGAAGCAGAGGCTGCATTCGGCGATCCTACAGTTTATATGGAAAAATATCTGGCCAATCCGCGCCATATTGAGTTCCAGGTATTTGGCGATGGCAAAGGTAATGCGGTCCATCTGGGAGAACGTGATTGTTCGCTGCAACGCCGTCACCAAAAGGTCTTTGAAGAAGCGCCTTCGCCTGCCATTACAGAAAAACAACGTGCCGACATGGGTGCGACAATCGTTAAAGCGATGCAGGATATGCAGTATCGCGGTGCTGGCACGATTGAATTTTTATATGAAAATGGCGAGTTTTATTTCATTGAAATGAACACCCGTATTCAGGTTGAGCATCCGGTTACCGAAGCGGTGACAGGTTTTGACCTTGTGCGGGAACAAATCCGCATTGCTGACGGTGAACCATTATCCTTTACTCAAGATGATGTTAAGCTGACAGGCCATGCGATTGAGTGCCGGATCAATGCTGAGCACCCTGAAACCTTTGCGCCGTCACCGGGCAAGGTAATTGGTTATCACCCGCCTGGCGGAATGCATGTGCGCACAGACAGCGCGCTCTATCATGGCTATCAAGTGCCGCCATATTATGACAGCATGATTGCGAAGCTCATCGTTTATGGCTCCAATCGTGAAAATTGTCTGCGCCGCCTTAATCGTGCGCTCGGTGAATTTGTCATAGAGGGCATGCACACAACCATTCCTTTGCATCAAAAGCTGCTGGAGAATGAAGATGTGCAGGCAGGCAATTATGACATTAAATGGCTGGAAAAATGGCTGGCAGAGCAAAATCAGGCTGATTAGCTGATTAGCTTGGTTGCTCTTTGCCGCCAAGTCTCTGCCAACAGATCCAAATGGCTTAGCGCCTTGATAGCGGCTATATCGTCCTTGTGTTTACCCGCGATCAACAGGTCAAATACGCGGCGCACTGTCCATGGGCTATTGCCACTTTCTATCAGATCCATCGTGTCATCAAGAGCGACCATGCCGCTCTCAAGTACACGGAAATATAGTCCGCATCTGCCTGAGCGAATAATGTGCTTCATGACGCTGTCTTTTCCGGAACGTTGAAAATGATGGTCGAGCTTCCAGCATGGTTGGCGGCCATGGCTGACTTCTACCAAGGCTTCTCCTAAGCGGAAACGGTCGCCAATATACACATTCTCTTCGGTAAGACCTTTGGTCGCGATATTTTCCCCAAATGCTCCGGGTTGCTGCAACAGTTTATGGTCTCCAAGCGTTTCTTGCCACCATGTATAATGCTCATAGGGATAGTGATGAATGGCCTTGTCCGCACCGCCATGATGAACTGGATCGGCTACTTTATCGCCCGTAAAGCCTGTTTGGCTAAGGAGTATAGGGGCGTGGACAGGCTGTCGTGCAGCGATAGTGCTGGTAGCACCATCATTGTGAAAATCTTGCGGTTTACCGATGTTCAGCGTGAGGAGAGGGTAGCGTGTCATATTTTCCCAGTGATTGCGCGGCCCGATAGCCAAAAACTATCGATATTCATATTAAATGCGATTAACATGAACAAATAGCAACAATGTGGTTCAGGATCATGTCATTAACGAATCGTTATAGAGGTATCAACACGAACGACAATCCCGTCGCCTGATGAGGAGAAATATGATGACATCATTTAAAGCAATGGCTTTATTGGCAGCGACCTTTCTGTCCCCATTGGCCATTGGCCAAGCGGCGGCGGCAGACAGTGCAATTGCACCAGCAACATCTGTAAACGCGCAAAGCGCAATGCTTAATGGTCCAGCCCTGGCCATATTGAACGCCGAAGATCGTGCTGAATTTCAGCGCAGCAATCGCCAAACGCGCGGTCAAAACCGCCGTGGCGGTCAACGCGCAAGAGGCCAGCGTGGCAACCGTCAACAAGCACGCAGTGCACGCAGCAATCGCCAACAGGCACAGCGCCGTGGTGAGCGCCGAGTTAATCGCGCCGAACGCAATGCTAATACGCAGCGCCGCCAAGCGCGCAATGCGCAGCGTAATGTTCGCCAAGAACAGCGTAACTTTCGCGGCGATGTTCAGAATGTTCGCCGGGCAAGACGCAATGACGGCTTTGGTGCTGAAACTGTCCGTGAGGCACGGCAACAGGCCCGTCAGAGTGGACGGCAGGTAAACCGTGCGCAGCGCAATGCAAATCAGCAAACGCGTCAGGCACGCCGTGCAACACGCAATGCACGCAATGTCCGGCAGGATGTCCGCCGTGACAATCGCAGGTTTAATCGCGGCCAACGTGCTGTAAACGGCAATCAGAGGTTCCGTGATAGACGCGGTGTGCGTAACGGTAACCAGCGCTTTCGCAATGGTCGTAACTTCGCGAATAACCGTTTCCGCAACAACCGTCAGTTCCGCAATGGCCGGGGCAATTTCCAACGGTGGAACCGTGGCTGGCGCAATGATCGCAGGTTTAACTGGCGTGGTTTTCGTGGCCAGAACCGGAGGATCTTCAGCCGGGGTCGCTATTTCTCACCCATTAGAGGCTTTCGCTATCGCCGCTTTGGCATAGGCGCCTTTATCGGATCGGCATTTTTTGGACCACAGTTCATTATTAACGATCCATTCTTCTATCGCTTACCGCCGGCTTATGGCGGGCTGCGTTGGGTCAGATATTTTGACGATGTTCTGCTGGTGGATACCTATACCGGTCAAGTCGTCGATGTGATCCCTAACTTCTTCTACTGATTGCCAACCTCCCCTTCTGGCAAAGGCCAAATGGCCCACTTCACCCTCCGGATAATCTCCGGGGGGTTTCTTTTTGCGTTTCAGCATAAGAGTGTCTGTAGTGGCAAAGCACTGCTTAACAGCGCTGACCCATCTCATTCGGGCACATCGGCAGTAGTTTCCTGATTGGTCTGTCTGCGCCGTTCTTCGGCTGCTGCAGCGCGGGCTTGAGCGGCATATTCTGCATCAAATTCAGGAAGTGTTGAAAAATCAATCAGGTAATTTGGTTCATAAGCGCATGGCGGATCATGATCTTGAGTTGTGCAATGGAATATGCGGTCAGGCGGTCTAACAAAGGTTGCTGGCCCTTTGAAAATCCCGCCGCCGGCAACATCAGGTGCTGGTGGCGGGCCGCCTGTAGCCAGTCTTCCCGTTGTCGCAGGTGGAACCCGAAACTCGCTATCATCCTGAGCGCAAACAATGATCTCATCGCTATTGGTGCGCTCAGGGCATCGCGGTCTGGTGATGGTAACCTTTTTGCGATAATTGGCGATAACGTCATCGGCAGTGACTTGCCGCTTGGCTTCTGTTTCGGCTTGCTGAGCACTATCAGGGTTTTGCGTAAATCCCCCTGATTGTTGGGCAAAAATCAAAGGTAGGGATAGCAAAACATTGTGCATATCACTCGCAATCATGGCCCTCTTCATCGCGGTATAATGCGTTTGCGACACTAAATATATCAACGGTTTCGACGTATCTGTGCTCGACAAAAACGCAGTGCTTACCTATTGCGCAAATGGAATATTAATTAGGCTTCCGTAAGGTTTACGGGCGCTGAACAAAAGGACGTACCAATGGACAAGACTGAAGCTACTGCAAATATCAGCGACGCACAGGACAATCTGGCACGCGTATTGGTTCTTGAAATGGTACGTGTCACCGAAGCTGCAGCTATTGCTGCATCGAAACTTATCGGGCGTGGTGATGAAAAAGCGGCGGATGCTGCTGCGGTTGAAGCCATGCGCGCTGCGCTGAACAAATTATATATTAATGGCACTGTGGTGATCGGTGAGGGTGAGCGCGACGAAGCCCCCATGCTGTATATCGGTGAAGAGGTTGGTTTGCGTACAGCTAAAGCGCCCAAAATCGATATCGCGCTTGATCCTTTGGAAGGCACAACGATAACTGCCAAGGCAGGGCCGAATGCACTTGCTGTTCTGGCTATTGCGGAAAAGGGCAATTTGTTGAATGCGCCTGACGTATATATGCAGAAACTGGCAATTGGCCCAGGCTATCCAGAAGGGCTTATCGATTTGGATGCATCTGCGACGGATAATGTGAAAGCTCTGGCCAAAGCAAAAGGTACCGGGCCGGAGAATATCATTGTTTCTGTGCTTGATCGTCCGCGTCATGCCAGCGTGATTTCTGAATTGCGTGCGCTTGGCTGTGGTATCATGCTCATTCCTGATGGCGATGTGGCTGGCGTTATTGCAACAACCGACCCTGACACCAATGTCGATATGTATATGGGATCAGGTGGCGCACCAGAAGGCGTTCTCGCCGCTGCTGCGCTGCGCTGTGTGGGTGGCCAGTTTCAGGGCCGTTTGCTTTTCCGCAATGATGATGAGCGCGGCCGTGCGCGGCGTTGGGGTATTGAAGATCTTGACCGTGTATACCACCTCAATGATTTGGCTAAAGGTGATTGTATTTTTGCGGCAACCGGCGTCACTGACGGTTCACTTCTTAAAGGTGTGAAGAGGCTTCGCGACGGCCGTTTAACAACGGAAACGGTGGTGATGCGGGCATCCAGCGGCACCGTTCGTTGGGTTAAAGGTGAGCATGGTCTGGACAGCTCTGTATAAGCTGATCTGATGCGGTTTTTGAAAATCTGGAGTTTGTGTGATATTCTCTTTGCGTGAGGAGAATTATCATGCCGTTATTTCCGAAAATTGATCGCCATTGTCCGTTTAAAAGCGAACTTTCGATAATGATGGATGGTGACCATTGCACTATGTGCAAACGCGATGTCACTGATCTCACTGCTATGGCTGATGATGAGAAACTTGCATTTCTGGCCAGTTGCTCGGGTGAAACCTGTGTGCGTTATGAAATTCCGGTAGCACGCAATATTGCCGCTGCGGCTGCACTGGGTGCTGCGACTATGGGCTTGTCCAGCCAAGCCGCAGCGCAAGATACGGCGCCAGCGGATAGCGCAACTTATAATGGCCAGGTTGAAGAGTCGGCTATAGATGAATGGGAAATGGTAGTGTGGGTTGGTGGCATCCGGCATCCGGATAAAGCCGAATTGACGGAAATTGATCCAGAGCAGTCTGACGAAAAATCAGAATCCGTGAGCTTGGCCGAATTGCCTGTCGTTTATGAGGACAGTGATGAAGAAACTGTCACGCAGACTTCTGCCGCCGCACAGACAGATTCTGATCAGCCTTCACAGTAAAATACAGGATTTTGACGAAGGTCAGGGGCTTAAGGTCGCGCGCGAATTTCTGCGACCGATTGCCATAATAGCCTATGGCTAAGAGCTTGAGCAGCGGCGACGTCGCTAGCCTCTCCCTCGCCGATGGTAAGGGCAATATGCCCCGCATCAAATGTCTCTAATGACATGTCATAGCTGCGCCATTGGCCGTCAACATAGGCCAATGTCCAACTATGCGGAATAAAAGCGTTATCCGCTCCATGATAGCGCTGTCGTGAATAGGCCAGCCCATTTGCGACGAGAGTGGGTATGCCAGCAGCACGCCCTAATGTTGCCAGTACCAGAGCATCTTCGGTGCAATCGCCATGACGTTGTTGCCATGCACTTTTGGCGGAAAAATGACCCGAATAATCAATATCGCTTATCCGGCTACGGGCCATTTTCATAAGGCTCCGCATTACGGCATCGTCATTTTGTCCGCGTCTTAACGCAACTTTGGCTGTCTTCTGAAAGGGCGGCCAATCTGATTGCATCCATGGTGCAGGGCGCCGCCATCTCTCAAGGTCTTCGGCTTCATGCGATAGGCCCGGTCCGCAGGTTGCGCAGATATCTATGCGTATTCCATTCTCCACTGGCTTGATCTTTTGTTGACCAGTAACGGGAACAGGGAATGCCGCGCTATCGGCAAATTGGAAATGATAGCGTATCTTGCCATCCAACGCCCTTTTGGGGATGCGGTAAGGTGACGCGATTTGCGGATGCGGCATGGTATAATTGCGATCGAGCATAGCCTCGCTAAGCGGCTTGTCCGTAGCTTTATAGGTCAAAACGACTTCGGAAATTGGCTGCTCTCGCTGCGCAATATGTCCGTCTGAGCCAATCTTTACAGATATGATGTTGCGCAGCTTCCCATCAATGGAAATGCGCATAATAGCAGACACATTATCATTGGGTTGGAGTTCATCACTAGATGCTGACATCTGTTTGATAGAGATATTTTCAACCTTGCCTTTATTGAGGTTAAGGCGCGAAAAACTGATATCTATGGACGTATTGCGTGGCTGCGCCATAAGTCCTGCACCCATGTCAAAACGGATATCCTCGGGCAAAGAAATGGTGCGTCTGTTGCGCAAACGGCCCTTTGCATCTTTGTCGCGACTTTCCAAAATGGCCAGCCCATCCTTAATGCGGACATGATGATAAAAATGGCCTATATTGCTCTTTGCAGTGCGCTCAATACGAACTATTTGGCCAGAGTGATCGCGAAATAAAGAGCGATTATCATGCAAGTCATTGCGCGGATGACCTTGCAGACGAATGGAAAACCGCGTTGTACTATGATTGGTGATAAGTCCATCTTCGCGGCTTTGCCATGCATGGGTAAAGCCAACCAGATTTCCCTCACTGCTGGTAATTTCCATCCAGCGCTCTGATGTATCAGAGGCAGCGGGCTGCGCCACAATTGCAATAGGCCATATGAGGCAGAGGATGAGGCATAGCCTGCGCATAAGTGATCTTAACAGTTAGAATATTCCCATGACAAGCCCGGCAGCCAATGTTGACCCTATGGTAGTCGCGTGGTCAAGCTGATCTTGACGCAAGGTCTTTTGTGCCCAAATAGCCTCCTTTGTCTGCGCATTGGTGCGGATGATGATATTCTCCATCACCTTTTTAAGCCGCCACCCTGTCGCGATCCGCTCCAATTGTTTTAGCGCATTTTCGCCATCTGAGCCTGCCGCTATCAACGCTGCATATGGACGCCCCTCAATGTGCTGCAATAGGGGATAATAGCAGCGATCAAAAAACTCTTTCATACCGCCAGCGATGGCTGCCAAATTTTCAGGACAAATAAAAATATACCCATCCGCTGCCATCATATCGTCAGGCTGCGCCTCTACTGCGTTTACCAAATGCGCTTGCAAGCCTTGGTGTTGTGACGCTGCTGCAAAAGCCGCTTCCGCAAGGGCTTGGCTTGTTCCTGTTCTGCTATACCAAATAATGATGAGATGCTTATTTGCGTGGCTATTTTGACTGTTATCCATAAGCCGCAGGCATAGCGCAGCAATAGAGTTTCGCAAATTGTAACCGTAAATGGCGCTAGTGCGAACATACTATTGAACACATCAATATTTGGCTGTTTGAATGCAAGCTGCCCCATTTGCATTATAAGCCAGATTGTGGGCCGTGAATACGGGGAACCTCAGGAACTCCGGGGCGGAGAATAGGGTCGCTTCTATATTCTCCGCCCAAATATTATTGGGCACAGCATTGGCTGATGGGGAGTATCTTGTTTTCGCTAAACACAACGGCCATGATCGCAATATGCCCATAGTCCGCATATCCTTATTAATGCCGCTCATCTTGATGCTTTCCGGCTGCGTTTCTTTCAGTCAGCAGAACTGGAGAGATTTTGTGCAAGCTGGCGATCGCGATCTGTGTGTGCGAGATCAATCAATAGACGATGCAAGCTATCAGCAACTGCCGATCTTTTTGATTACATCACGCTTGCCTGATTGTCGCGGGGCGTCACCCATTTTGACGAAACAGCGCACAGACCAGATACGCTATGGCCGATACAAAGCATCTGGCACAAGAAAGAAACCGGGCAAGACAGAGATGCAGTTTCGTCAGCGAGATTATTGGCAGGCTGACCTTGAAAAAGCTGTGGGCCCTTCACGTCGCGTCATGGTTTTCATCCATGGCTATAATAATTATTTTGATGAGATTGCTGTTCGTACTCAGGCCATGCGGCAAGTAACTGGCTTTGAGGGGCCTATCATCACCTATTCCTGGCCGAGTTTTCAGGCGTTTTTCCGCTATACCGTCGATGAAGCCAATAACCTTTGGGACCAACCGTATTTCTATGGTGAGCTGTTATCATTGGCGAGGACCAGCAATATTGATGATATTGTGGTCGTCTCGCACAGCATGGGCACGCGGTCATTATTAGCAGCGATGGAAAGAATGTCGCGTCAGCCAGACACGAGGAAATATTTGGACAAATTCCGCACTCTGATATTTGCTTCAGGTGATTTGGATCGTCAGATATTTGAGCGTTCCGCCAAAAACGAATTGTTCAGTGAGAATATGATGGGCGCGCAGCGTCATGTCACGGTTTTCACATCCAATGTTGATCGCGCTGTTGGCATTTC
Organism: Parasphingorhabdus sp. DH2-15; assembly: GCF_051668705.1. Classification (GTDB taxonomy): domain Bacteria; phylum Pseudomonadota; class Alphaproteobacteria; order Sphingomonadales; family Sphingomonadaceae; genus Alterisphingorhabdus. The sequence continues at coordinate 1,012,531 of NZ_CP196351.1, forward strand.
TCGGATTTTGCATGGTTATGATCGTCTGGGCATTACCAAATGCAATGATCCCAATATCAAAGAGCCTTGTTATCCTCGCGACCCAGAAACCGGAGAATTTTTTGATGGCGTTACTGTCGTCGACACGTCCAATGTTTCTGGCGGCATTATCGGCCATGCTGATTTTATAGATAGTCTGGCTGGGCGAGAATATCTCTGCGCAGCGGTGTTGAATGATGGGGTTGCGATACGCAAACTGCCGAAATTGGTCATGGCCGCAAAAAGTGACGCCGGTAAGTTCTGCTCGCCTGTGCCATAAGAATTTGGCAGAGCTTTATGCAAATAGCTGGAAGTATGATTTGCGCTTCGCATAACTCCATCAAAATGGCATAAGCGGCGCATGGCAACGCAAATTTCAAATAATAGTCCGGCTGCGCTAGGTGTAAGCGAATCTCTCTCTGGTCAGCCTTGGCAATGGCGCGGCAATCAGGCTGATTATCGCGACGGATTACAGCCCGATGACCTGATGACACAATTGTTGCTCACGCGAGGGGTTGATCGGCATGATCTGGCGCGTCACAAATCGCCAACATTGCGGGACTTCATGCCCGATCCATCGCTGTTTCAGGATATGGATAAGGCCGCTGCACGCTTGGCTGATGCAGTGGAAGCCCAAGAACAGGTTACCATTTTTGGCGATTATGATGTTGATGGCGCAACCAGTGCTGCCTTGCTCATTCGCTTGTTGGGCGCTTTGGGTTTGGAAGCGGGAAGCTATATCCCTGATCGTTTGATGGAAGGCTATGGCCCATCCGGTGAAGCGCTGGTGAAACTTAAACAGGCGGGTTCGTCCTTGGTTGTGACAGTGGATTGCGGCGCCATGGCGTTTGAAGCCCTTGATATGGCCGCCAAGGCAGAGCTTGATGTGGTTGTGGTTGACCATCATAAATGCGCGGCTGAGCTGCCACGTGCCTTTGCTATGGTCAATCCGAACCGGCAGGATGAGAATGATGAAGCGGCGAGCTTCGGCCATTTGGCTGCGGTCGGTGTGGCGTTTCTTCTTGGCGCTGCGCTTATTCGCGAATTGCGCGGGCGGGACTATTTTGCTGAGCGTGAGGTGCCTGACCTGATGCAATTGCTCGACCTGGTTGCGCTTGGCACCGTTGCTGATGTTGCACAGCTTCACGGTCTTAATCGCGCTTTTGTGACACAGGGGCTGAAGATCATGGCACGCCGGCGCAATACGGGCCTTGAATCCCTCATACAGGCCAGCCGCTTGACCCGTGATCCTGTTTGTTCTGATCTCGGCTTTGCACTTGGCCCGCGTATCAATGCTGGTGGGCGGGTAGGGCAATCCGATTTGGGTGTAAATCTGCTGACCACAAGCGACCGGATCAAGGCTGATGATATTGCCAGACAGCTCGATCAGCTCAACGAGGAACGCCGGGCCATTGAAGTCAGTGTTCAGGAGATGGCCGAAGAAAAACTGGCTGCAGAAGAGGGCAGGGCAGTGGCCATTGTGTCTGCCAAAAGCTGGCACCCGGGCGTAATCGGTATTGTTGCAGGGCGGTTAAAAGAACGTTTGGGCAGACCTGCTATTGTCATTGCTGTTGATGATGACGGAATTGGCAAAGGCTCTGGCCGGTCAATCAGCGGCGTCGATCTTGGCGCAGCGATCATCGCGGCCCGGGAAGCTGGCATCGTGCAGGCGGGGGGAGGCCATGCAATGGCCGCCGGTATTACCATCGCTGAAGACCAGATCGATAATTTGCGCAATTTTCTTGATGAGCAGCTGCAACAGCGTGTCGAAACGGCAAGACGCGGCCGCGCTCTTTTGCTGGATGTCGTGGTGAGTGCAGGCGGGCTGACGCCTGATTTTGTTACAACATTGGAAGGGGCAGGGCCTTATGGCGTTGGCTGGCCTGGGCCGCGCGTAGTGATCGGCCCCGTGCGGATGATAAAGGTTGATATTGTAGGCACCAACCATGTGCGCATGATCGTCAGCGGCGATGATGGAAAATCCATCAAGGCGATTGCCTTTCGTTCTGCCGATACCAATTTGGGCCAGTCCTTGCTTTCGGCACGTCGCGACACAAAATTTTGGCTGGCTGGCCGGGCGAAAATTGACGATTGGGGCGGCCGCAATACTGCGGAACTCATCGTCGATGATGCTGCCCTTGCGTCTTAGGCAAGTGTGAAACAAAGGCCAGTCGCATAGCATGGTGGCTTTGCGCAAAATAATATTGTCACGGCCTCAATTCGCCCTTGACCCAAGTCGATGAACACCCTAATTGGCCAGTTCGCTGCTTACAGCAAGTGGCCCCTTCGTCTAGCGGTTAGGACGCGGCCCTTTCACGGCTGAAACACGGGTTCGATTCCCGTAGGGGTCACCACTTTTTCTCATAAATCATTGTTTTTAATACCTTTATTTAAGGTTGGACAATGCTTGTTCTGTAACAATCTCTCTATTTACATCTTTTGCTCAACAATCGAACATGTCGTCTTGCTTATGACAGGTGACGGCTCGGCATTGGGTTGAGCTATTGCTTTTTTTCACCATGATCCGACTAATGACTTTCTCAGGCTATGTACGTGAAATGGATACAAGGAGTTCGGTTGCAAATGAAACTGTTACAACAGAATTGGATAAACCCATGAGGCATTGTGAACGCGTTTTGCATCGGTAACTCCGTTGGACGTTTTGTAGAAAACTTCTTGAAAGAACAATGAAGAGAATAGTTTGAAGACCTAACATCTAAAGAAAACAAGGTGCTGCAATTATTGGCCTAGAGAATGACCAATCGCGAAATTACTGATTATTTGCGCATTGGCACGCGCATCTTCCAGACCTATCGCCGCAACATGTCTGATACACTGAACCTTCATGGCAGCAGGATGATGGAATTTGCTATGAAACACACAGCAGAGTCTTGAGAGCAGGAAACCTCTACATGGTCTATTTTGCATTTAAACGTGTTCATCGGCCATATTTAACGTAAGATCGAGTTGAACTGGTCAACCTAGCATAAGGCGCTATTCGCCTAATAAGATGCTGATAATCTTCATTTTTTAAAATTCAAAAATATCATAAAAAATGGTTTGCTTAAGAAGGCCAAAATGAATGTCTCGTGCTGGTTGACAAGCTCAACCGCTCTAGACTAGAGGACCGCAACTACCCCGTGCCCAGATGGCGGAATTGGTAGACGCGCCAGCTTCAGGTGCTGGTACTCGCAAGGGTGTGGAGGTTCGAGTCCTCTTCTGGGCACCACCGACTTAAGTCGTTGAAATATATAGAGAATTGCAGGCCAATGTGAGTCCTCATCAGACTCTAAGTTGTTGTCTCTACTTGGTTTTACTTTTCCCTCTCGAGCCCAGTAACGCTCCGCCCGACTCGCCTCACATAGCCCCAGCTTCAAATTTTTGCGGGCCTTTCTGCGGGCCTTCGCGAAAACCGCATTCAGAGGCCCGCATTGGCCATGAAATTGCTCGACCTCTAACGGGTGGGAAGCACCGTGATTTCAGGAAACGATTCTCACACGCGCTCCAACAGCGGCTGAAACTGGGCCGCAAGCGGAACGTCCGCATTAAGGGTTACCCAAGGCGTAATTGGACTTAAATCCCGGAGTGCCAGGCCCGCTGGGAACCGCTTAGCTTAACTCGAACTTCTCAAGCGGTTTCGCGAACGATCAGATGGGGAGGCAGAACCAGACTTTCTGTGTCTTCTCCTTCCAAGCGTCGCAACAGCAGGTCCACGAGGCCCTTTGCACCAGCAGCGATATCTTGCCTGACCGTCGTGAGAGGCGGCGCGGTCTGGCTTGAAATTGGCAGATCGTCGAAGCCGACTACCTTTAGCTGGCGGGGCACTTCGATGCGGCGTTCCCGAAGTTCTTTGAGGCAGGCGACTGCGATTGTGTCGGTTGCGGCAAAGATTCCGTCGACTTTGCCTTCGATCTCCCGCAAATGCTCTGCGATTTCCTCGCCGGTCCGCTCAGGAGACAAGTGCGTAGGAAGGGCGCGGATAGCTACACCCATTTTGGCGGCAACTTCTTTTGCGCCAGCGTAGCGGGCTGCGAATTCTATTGGCTGGGTGTCGCCCAAGAATGCAAGGCTCTTTGCCCCTGAGGCGATCAGCCTCTCGGCGGCGAGCTTTCCCCCTAAACGGTTGTCGGAACCGACGACACAGTGTCGCTGACCCTCCTGGTGGTTACCCCAGACGACCATCGGTAGATAGCCATCTGCAACATCCTCGATCCGCTCGAACTGGTCTGACTGACCGATCACAATCACGCCATCGACCATGCCTGATCCGATAAATCGGTCCAGCCAATCTTCGTCCTGAGCGGGAATGACACGCCTCAGCATGAGGTCATACCCCTTCTCGGTCAGCTCGTCTGCCAGATAGCCCAGCAGCGTCATGAAGAAGGTATCCGAGATCTGCTGCCGCACGTCATGACCCAGGGGAATCGCGACGCCAATAACGCCCGTTTTCTGCCTGCGGAGTTTGCTCGCCATCTGGTTTGGGCGGAAACCGTGCTCGCGCGCGATGGCCTCGATCTTCTCACGCGTTTTCTTATTGACCAGACTGTTGCCCGCTAGCGCCCGCGAAACAGTCCCCGCAGAGACGCCTGCAATTCTGGCAAGGTCCGCAAGAGTGCGAACTTTGGCCGCGCCTTCTGCGCAATTTTGATCGTCTTCGTCCGCCATCACTACCCTTTAGCTCGCGAGCGCCTTTTGTTCACGCGGAACTCTGTGGCCCGCGTCCACAAAGAGGGTTGCGATTGCACCGACAATCATAAGTGCTCCGCCCAGCATCAACACATTACGCGGGTCACCGCCCAGAACTGGGTTGTAAATCAGCGGCATCGTCAATGTCTGGAACAGCATGGGAATAACGATGAACATGTTGAAGATGCCCATGTAGATACCATTGCGTTCCGCCGGGATTGAATCGGCCAGCATTACATAGGTGTTCCCCATCATCCCAGCCCAGCCAATACCAATGCCGAGCATGAGCGCAAAGAGAGCGGGTGCCGTCTCAACTCCAGGAATGAGCAGCATCGCAATTCCCGACGCTGTCAGGCACACTGCATGCACAAATCGCGCGCCCAGCTTCGCCACGATTGGGATCAGCAATAACGCCCCAATGAAGGCAATGAAGTTGTACAAAGCGCCCGCCTGCTGCGTGGTCAGCGTCGCTTCGCGAAATGCAGCGCTGGACGGGTCGGACGTATCGTAGAGTGAGCGCCCCACCGCGAAAGTGATGTACTGCCAGTAAGCAAACATCGCGTACCATTGGCACAGCATCGCAACCGCAAGTTGTCGCATCGGCTTTGGCATGTCGCGGATCGCATCGACGATTTCTGCAAAGGTGTCCTTCACGGTCAACGGCTTCTGCTCGAGAACGGACTTTTCATCCTCGGTCATTGGCAGCTCGGGAACGCGCCAGACCGACCAGACGATCGTCGAAATCGAGAGGATCGCGCCGATAATAAAGGCGATGCGAACGATTACCGGAATGCCGTTATCGTCCAGCACGTCTTGCGCAACAAAGGCCGTCAGCAAAGTGGGCGCAAGATAGGACAGGGTTTGCGCAAGGCCCGTGAAAGCACTTTGAGTCAGAAAGCCGATCGATCTTTGGTTTGGTACGAGCCGGTCAGCGACATAGGCACGGTAGGGCTCCATGGTGATGTTATTCCCAGCATCAAGAATCCAGAGCAGCGATGCCGCCATCCAAAGCGTGGATGAATACGGCATCAAGAATAGGCTGATAGTGCAGATGATCGCGCCGATCAGGAAGTAAGGCGTGCGCCGTCCGAAACGCGTGTTGGTGCGATCACTCATCGCACCGACAATCGGCTGGATAATGAGGCCGGTCATGGGACCTGCAAGCCAAAGGAGCGGCATGGTTGCTTCATCCGCCCCGAGAAATCCGTAGATCGGTCCCATGTTGGCTTGTTGCAGGCCGAAACTGAATTGCAGCCCGAAGAAGCCGATGTTCATTTCGATGATTCGCAGCAGCGAAAGCCGAGGCTTTACGGCGGTTTGCATAATCTCAAATCCTCTCATTTGCCGTTATGTTACCGGCGTTGTGGCATTTTCGTGACATAGATTGCGCACAATTGCAATCGTTTGCAATTTTCCTGTTGCAATCGATTGCAACGAGATTATGCATTAATGCGAATCGCGCAAAATGGTGCGAACACAAAGGAGAGTTTTGCTATGAAGTTCCGTCACGCTTTGGCCTTTGGCGTTGCGCTAAGTGCCTTTTCCACCCCCGCTTTTGCTCAGGATCAGGAAGCTGCTTCTGAGAACGGTAGCGAGATCATCGTTACCGCCGTTGCGCGCGGTCAAAACCGTTTGGAGAGCTCGGTTTCGGTCAGTTCCGTAAGCGCAGAGCAAATTGCCGATCTTGCCCCGCCTTCTTCGGCTGACCTTATCCGCCAAATCCCCGGAATCCGCTCGGAAGCCTCGGGCGGCGAAGGCAACGCCAACATCGCTGTGCGCGGGTTGCCTGTTTCAACCGGCGGTGCGCGCTATATCCAACTTCAGGAAGACGGACTGCCCGTTCTCGAGTTTGGCGATATCATTTTTGGCAACGCCGACAACTTCCTGCGCGCCGACCGCAATGTTGCGCGCGTCGAGGCGGTTCGCGGTGGCTCTGCCTCCACATTTGCTTCGAACGCCCCAGGCGGTGTGATCAACTTCATCTCAAAGACTGGTCAGCGCGAAGGTGGCGCAATCCAAGGCACTGTGGGGGTCGACTTTGAAACCTACCGCGTTGACTTCGATTATGGCGCACCGCTTGCCGACGATCTCTATTTCCACGTCGGCGGCTTCTATCGCACCGGAGAAGGGCCGCGCGATATTGGCTATAACGGCTTCGACGGGGGCCAGCTCAAGGCCAACCTGACAAAGGAATTCGATGGTGGATACGTCCGCTTCCACGCCAAATTCCTTGATGACAGCACTCCCACCATCCTGCCGCAGCCGGTCTTTGTCGGCGGTACGGACAGCGACCCTGATTACAACGCCATTCCCGGGTTCGATCCGCGTTCGGATTCGTTGTATAGCCCCCTGATCACGACCGCTCTGACACTCGATGGTGGCAACAATCCGACGACCTTTAACATCAACGATGGTCTATCGGTTGAATCGCAGGCCTTCGGTGTTGAAGCCGAGATCGACGTAGGCTCCGGTTGGACGCTAACCAATCGCTTCCGTTATGCGAACAACTCCGGCAGCTTTGTTTCTCCCTTCCCGGCAAGTGCTGGCGCGGCGCAGGACATCGCTGATGGCATTGGCGGCGCTGGATCAAGCATCGTCTTCGCGACAGGTCCGAACGCCGGTTCGACGGCGGACGCGGCGAGCATTGGTGGAAATGGCTTGCTCACCAATGTCGTGCTCTTCAACACGCGTTTGAACAGCCTCGACAACATCACCAACGACTTCCGCATCTCGAAAGACTTCGACTTTGGTGGCGGTTCTGCGACCTTTACCAGCGGCTTCTACCTCTCACGTCAGGATGTTGACACCGATTGGCTTTGGACCTCCTTCGTCCAGACCGTTGAGGGCGATGGCAATGCAGTTCTGGTCGACATCGTCGATGCAGGCGGCAACACCGTAACAGACAACGGCGTTGTGGGCTTTGGCGCAAACTTCTTCGGCAACTGCTGCCGCCGTAATTACGACGTGCAATACAGCACTTATGCGCCTTTCGCATCGCTTGCGTTTGAGTTTGACCGTCTGACCGTGGATGCCAGCATTCGTTATGACTATGGCGATGCCAACGGCACGATTACTGGCGATGGCCCCGTCATTGACTTTGACTTCAACAATGATGGCGTGATCAGCACGCCTGAATCGCAGACCTCTGTACTTCCGTTGGGTGATGCGAGCCCGGTTAATTACGACTTTGATTATTTCTCTTGGTCGCTCGGTGCCAATTATCTGCTGACAGACGACCTCGGCATTTTCGCACGGTACAGCCAGGGCGGACGTCACACTGCCGACCGCAGCCTGTTCTCGCCCGCAGTCAGCAGGACCGATGGCGGCCTGCCGGGCGGCGATGATGGTGTGATTGCCGATGTCAATCAGCTTGAAATGGGCCTGAAGTATCAGGGGAGTGGGCTGTCGATCTACGCCACCGGCTTCTATGCAGAAACCAGCGAAACAAACGTCGAAATCGCGCCGCTGCTTCTGACAGACACGGACTACGAAGCCTACGGTATTGAGCTTGAGGGTTCGTATTCGACCGGACCGTTCACCCTGAGCGCTGGCGCCACTTGGACCGATGCTGAAATCACGGACTCGCTCAACGCAGCGATCATCGGCAACACGCCACGCCGTCAGGCAGACTTCGTCTATCAGGCGACAGCGCAATATGACGACGGCTTCTTTAAAGTGGGCGCCAATCTGATCGGCACCACGGACAGCTTCACGCAAGACAATAACCAGCTTGAGCTTCCCGCTTATACGCAGGTTAATGCATTCTTCGCAATTCGTCCTGTTGACCGGGTCGAAGTGGCGCTCAATGCTACCAACCTGTTCAACAGCGAGGGCTTTACCGAGGCAGAAGAAGGATCGATCCCGGCCAACGGTATCGTAAGGGCACGCTCTATCGCGGGCCGTACGATCGCGGCGTCGGTACGTTTCGAATTTTGATGCTATGCATAAGGGCCGACCAGTCATCTCCCTGTTGGTCGGCCCTTATCTTTTCTAACCGATTGTTTAAGGTGTTGGCATGACGACCGCCTGGACCGCTGACTGTGTGCGCAAGATCAAATCCTCACGCATTCCGCGCATTCCAATAATCAAAGATAATTGTCCTGGCACCCTCGATGCTAGGCGGGTCTATTGGGATATGTGGCCGATACAGGACCAGGACGGCCGCGTCGCGTCAATCCAAGGGCGCGAACTATGGATGGCCTTGTCCGCACCCGATCGCGGTGATCCAAGCTTACGCCACTTTGAGGCGAAAATTCGTCTTATCGAGCGCAGGTCAGGAAACTGGTTCGATCTCGGTGACGTTCTCCCTGAATTCACCGTCGACTATGAGCGCGAATGGGCGGGTTCTGCTGTCACCGATGGCGAAGGCGTTAGCCTGTACTTCACTGCTGCCGGAACAAATCAGCGTCCTGGAGGCTATCAACAGCGCCTCGTGGAGTCGCATGCGATTATCGGGCCAAATGGCCTGCCGGACGCGTGGATTGAGCCCCGCGCATCAATCAGCGAATTAGCGCCTGAATACATGCTCGCAGACGCGCATGAAGGGGAGGCAGGCAAGATCAAGGCGTTCCGTGATCCGGCCTATTTCCGCGATCCTGCCGACGGGCAGGAATATTTGATCTTCACCGCGTCTCTTTCCGGTACCGAAAGCGACTACAACGGCGCTGTCGGGATTGCCCGGCAGACCGACGACGGATGGGAGCTGTTGCCACCCCTAATCCACGCTGATGGCGTCAACAATGAACTAGAACGCGCGCACGTCGTCTTTCACCAAGGTTGCTACTACGCGCTTTGGGCGACCCAGCGCTCGACATTCGCACCCGGCCTGAGCCATGCGCCCAACGGACTGTACGGCATGGTTTCCGACAGTCTGATGGGCGATTATCGTCCACTCAATGGATCGGGTCTGGTACTCGCCAACCCTGATGAGGAGCCTCTCCAAAGCTACAGCTGGTTTGTGACGCGCGAGCTTCTCGTTTCCAGCTTCGTCGATTTTCGCGGCTTGAAGGGCGAACCGGTTCCTACCGATCCCGTCGAAGCCAACAAACTGTTTGGCGGCGTACCTGCTCCACTCTTGAAACTGACCATAGATGGTGATTGCTGCGAACTTGCGGAATCGGTGGAGGCATGAGTTCGACGGGTAAACCGCTATTGGGCGGTATTGAGGCTGGCGGAACCAAGTTCGTGCTTGCGGTGGGACACTCACCGACCGAGATCATCGAACGGTATGAAATTCCTACGCGCGATCCTGCGACGACACTGGCTCAGGCAGGCGATTGGTTTGAGGGGAAGGGACTGATCAGCGCACTTGGAATTGCGAGCTTTGGTCCTGTCAATCTTGATCGTGCATCACCGCGCTGGGGTCACATAACCAACACACCCAAGCCAGGCTGGGCAAATTGCAATTTGGCCGGTTACTTCGCTGAGCGCTTTGGAGTGCCAGTCGGCTTCGATACAGACGTGAACGGAGCCACGCTCGCTGAATATCAGCACGGCGCCGGAAAGGGAGCATCATCGCTTGCCTACATCACCGTCGGGACCGGCATTGGTGGAGGTCTCGTGTTTGACGGACAGGCTGTCCATGGAGCTGCGCATCCAGAGATGGGTCACATCTTCCCGCGCCGCCATGGCGATGATCGCGCATTCAAAGGAATATGCCCTCACCATGGCGACTGCCTCGAAGGGTTGGCGAGCGGTCCGGCTATCAAAGCGCGTTGGGGAGCGTCGCTTTCCGAGTTACCCACGGATCACATCGCGCATGAAATCATCGCCAGTTATCTGGCTCAGCTAGCGCACTCCCTGATCGCTATGACGGCAGTCGAGATTATCGTTTTCGGCGGTGGCGTCATGAAGACGGGTGGCTTGCTTGAGCGTGTGGACCGGAAGGCATCGGAACTCGGCGCACGATATTTTCCAGGCGGGTCAAAGCACAAGACCGTCTCGCCAGACCTAGATCAAAATGCTGGGCTCGCAGGAGCGCTAATGCTTGCGCCCTTGGTTTGATGTCCGCTTTTAAGGTTTCCTTGTCGCGCATCTAATGCCTGAAACTGGGGCGCATTGCAGCTATTTGCTTGATCAATCTAGCAACGCAGTTCGTCCATACGATGTGCGAGATAAATGCAGTAAAATCAGATTGATAGACGATGCTACAGGCTCTATTGTGGGCCTTTCTAGAAGGACACCGAAATTCGGCGAATAAATTCAACATGTTATGCCGTTAGTGTGATGTCTCTTCTGGCACCATTTGACTGTTCGCCAAAGTACGAGAATGTCTTGAAAACCCCTCAAGTCTGGTAAAAATGAGCATGTTTGGGTAGTTAATGTCCTGCTATGTTGCGTGCGCAACTGTCATTTAATGGGGCCATGTAAGGTACATTCTTACTCCCGCTCACTTGTTTACAAAGTGAAGTCCCGAAATGGGGCTAGTAATCATAAAATGGAAGCTTTTCAGTCATTTGTTTAACCGTCCAAAAAGGCGGAAGCTAAAGTGCTTCCTACAGCATTCCCTAAGAGTTCAAAGTTTTGGGCCTTAAATTATCAAAGTCCAGCGTTATTGAAGCCCTGTCGGATCAAGTTTAGATAGGAACAATGATTCTTCTGGATGCTTTTATAAGATTTACCGGCGTTGGATTGCTTGTTTTGCTGGCGGTTCTGACGATCCGAGATCTTAGGAAATGGCATGGTGCACCTTATCTTTTTTTGGCCAGCTTCACTGTTTTGGCAACATATCTAGGCCTGACTATTCCAGAGTTTCGACTGCCAGAACCAGTGCATATTTTTGTTCGGATTATTGATATACCCAATCTTGCCTTGGTCTGGCTCTTTTCTTTAACATTATTTGCGCAGAAATTCACATTGCGATGGTTTCATATCGTGGCAGTTGCATTGTACAGCCTGCCCATTTCTATCATCCGGCTTTATCAATTTGAGATTATTGACTTGGAGCCTGAACCCTTTCTGTTTGTAGCAGAGATATTTTCCATTGCGCTTGTAGGACATTTGATTTTTGCAACTTTATATGGGCGCGGTGACGACCTGCTTGAGAAAAGACGGCGTGCCAGAATCTATTTTGTGATCGTGATTTGTTTTGTTGCCACCGTCACAACATTTATCAGCACGGATATGTTTCTTCCATATAAGGTCGATTACGGGACATTATGGATTATATCGGTATGGCCTGGGATCGTCTGGACCTGCTATTGGCTTTTCGGTGCGAAGCGAGATGCTTTGGCTTTTGGAGATCAAGCCTCTGTCAAAGCCGTGCAGGACCCTGTTGACCAAAAGCTGTTGGCACAGCTTGAAGACATTATGCAATCTGACGAGGTCTTTAAAGCAGCTGATCTGACCATTGTGGCATTGGCGAAAAAGATGACAGTGACACAGCACCGCTTGCGCGAACTGATCAACCAAAGGTTAGGACATCAGAACTTTAATGGGTATGTGAACAGTTATAGAATTGCCGCAGTCAAAGCGGCCTTTCGTGATCCAGAGAAAGCACAACTTCCCATTCTGACTATTGCGCTTGATTGTGGTTTTAACTCACTCACAACGTTTAACCGCGCATTCCGAGAAAGCGAAAACATTACGCCATCGGTATATCGACAACAATTTAGCGAAGCATAAAGATCATTAATAACAATGACTTGCGAAATTGGTTATAGTTTTCGCGAAATCGACAAGACCAGTTGGGTCACTTTCACTAGCTAGGCCAAGTCGATTGAAGTTGCTTTCAAAGATACAGAGACAAGTTGATCGATATTGGTTCTTATAACGTGGCAAAGCTGACACTATTTGGCTTGGAAAGATCTATAACATGACATCACTGAACATTCTTCCGCTGGCTATACTTTTGGCGGCTTATGCCGGTCCTAACATCGGAACTTTAACGAATGAGCCTAGCACACAGGACGCAAAAACTGAGTTCAAATATAAGGCGGTACCGTCGATCGCAATTGCTGGAGAGCCTGTTACGGCCAAGAGCATGAGTGAATATGCTGATGAATTTAATATACCCGCTGCCACAATGGCAGTGTTTAAGAACGGTACAATGATCCATCAGGAATTTAAGGGCGATGGCGTTGGACCAAATAGTGTCTTTCAAGCCGCATCCTTAGCTAAAGCGATTTCCAGTGCAACGGTCGTTACATTGGCGATGCAAAAGGGGATCAGCCTAGATGAGGATATATCCCAATATATAACCAGTTTTGACCTCACCAGCCTTGAAGGCTATCAGGCACCTGTCACGCTTAGGCAGCTTTTGTCACATACATCCGGTGCTGATGTTGGGGGGTTTCAAGGCTATTTGCGTTCCACAGACCTTCCGACCAACCTAGAAGTCATTTTGGGATCTGAAAGATCAAATTCGAAACGGGTAACCTTTTCTCGACCTGTCGGAAAATATTCATATTCCGGCGGCGGTTATCAAATTGTGCAGGCCTTTGCCGAAGATGTATCGGGCGTCCCATTTGGCCAATTGGCTTCGGAATTGGTTTTGGAACCGGTTGGCATGACTCGCTCACATATGGTGCAGTCTTTTGATGGTGTGGCGGACAAATCCATCACTCCGGTAAAGGGCGTGGAAACGAAAGGGCCAGTACAAGGTGGTTGGCACAACTATCCCGAAATAGCGACTTCAGGACTTTGGACAACAGCCGCGGATTATGGAAAGTTTCTAATTGCCATCATGGCAGCAGCCGATGGTGAGACAGAGGCAGGTATCCACCCTGAAGTTGCTAAGCAGATGCTGACGGTAGCGGTTAAAGTTAATGCAGCCCGAGGATATGGCTTAGGGTTAGGTATTTTATCGAATGAAGATGGGAGCGTAAGAGCGTTTGAACATCATGGGAAAAATGTCGGCTATACAGTAAGTTTTAGCGCATTTCCTAAAGAAAGAGCACTCTCTATTGTCCTTACCAATCATCCGAACGGCTTGTTCGTCGCGACTGAGAGTAATCGCGGATTTGGAGAAACTTTGGGTTATATTGACCCATTGACCAGAACTATTATGCGTGTGCCGTTTACTGATGAACTACGTGAGCGTTGCCTTGGAACTTACAATCTTGCTGAGACACCGGATGAGCCTGTTTTTCTGAAGGAAGAGGAAGGCGTTTTAAAATTTAAAAATGAAACTTCGGAATACCCTTTGGTGCATATTGGTGATGGAGAATTCCTGTACCTTTACACAAATGCATTGTTTAAATGCGCGACTTCGCAGCAAGGTGTGACTTTGTCATTGGGTAAGTCGACCGTCTATATAAAAAAATAGACGCCGCGATTGCGATATAAGTTTCAGGGCAGATGCGCCTTGAAACGCCAACAAGTGAGCCGCTCTTTTTAAGGGCGGCTTATTTACTGTTCGGCTATGAGCAGCGAGGATCGGCACATAATGCAGACACGATGATGGAGTTTTTTTGATCTGTTATCAATCGACTTTATAGCGTCCTGAAGTCTCCGGTGTACCCTAATGATCTTGCTGAACAATCGCTTGGAAAATCTTGGGAACGGGCTGGATCGTCTGGTGCGGATAGTGATCCATTTCCATTATTGGGCACGTGTCACTTTACAAGCCGCTGATTGATGCGACCAATGTGAATGATCCTTGCAATCGGCTATACGCTGTTTACCCATCGGGCAGCAGCTGCTTTGCGCCATCGCCAAGTATGATGAATGCTGCCCAATAATAAGGGTGAGAGGTGAGGGGATCGTCCATCAGCTCTTCCTGTGCTGCTCTGAGTGAGCTGCCTAAAGAAACATTACGCTCTGCTTTGAATATACCGCCGATTAAGCGCTGGGTTGCGTCATAGTCATCTGGAACCGGCCAGTGGCTAGCGACCACAGAACGTGCGCCAGCGCCCACAAAGGCGCGTACAAGCCCGTCCAGTGCATAATCACCCCCTGTTGTAATGCCGGCTTCCAAAGATGCTGCAGCGCTGGCTGTGCCCGCCGTGTCGCAGGCTGACAATATGACAACATCGGCATTAAGCCGCAGATCAAAAATTTCCTGAAAGTTCAGAAGTCCGTCAGAACCTTCGCCGCCAAAAGAGGTGACCAAAGCCGGACGCGCTGTGCATTCGGGGCGTGGCGCTGTTACCAAGCCATGGGTTGCGAAATGGATGATCCGATAGTCGGAAAGGTCATCGCGCTGTAATAAGGCGCTGTCTGAGAACTGACCTTTTGTAAGTACGTTGGAGCGTGATTGACCGACAATATTGCTCGCCAAAAAGAGTTCGGCAGACGAGATGGGCGCTTGCCATGTGCCTATGCCCCATTGGCACTGAGCATCTGCATTGGCATTTCTGGGCAGAGCATAATCTGGCCGTTTAGAGACCGTCTCATTTTCTCCAAGACCCAAATAGGCATATTTGCCTTGTGATGGGGCGATATTGCGCACATCAACAAAAGAGCGCGGCGACACGGCAATGGAAATATCACGCCCACGTCCGAACCATTTTATACCCGTGAAATCAAAGAGATCAGCATCAATATCATAAGATGTTTCGATATAATTATCGACGCCATCTTGCTCCGCAATCAGCAAATAGGGCGGCAGTTTCAGCAAGGGACCGTCAGGTTCATAAACCAGATGATCGATATCGGCTAAAGCGCCTTCAAATGGAGTGAAGAGGCTTTTATAAAGGGCCCGTGCGGTGGTGACATCAAAGGGGTAGGTTACTGGACGGCCATCCTCCAAAGTCACAATCGTTTCGCGCAAGGCTGTCACTGATCGCTCAATCTGTGTTCGGCTATCGGTGATTTTTGCGCTTTGCACATTTTGCGGAGTGATCAAGATGCTATAAACATCTTCGCCGACAATATTGACTTTGTAATAGGCTTCACCCGGTTTCAGCAGGGATTGCATTTCTTCAAGAGTAACCGTTTGCTGGGCCAAAACCCGGTAGCGTGAAAACTCGCTAAGACGTGACTGCAAGCGTGTCTGATCTGCTTCTAGGGCACGCAGGGCGTCGCGTGTTTCCAGCAGTTTTTGCTGTCCAGCCTCTGTCAGTGCGCTGGCAGCTTCCAGTTTCGCGATTTCTGAGCGTGTGCGGGCAATGGATCGGGTTCGTGTTACGGATAGACGGAACAGCGCTGATGCTTCGCTATTGCCTTCTGAAAGCTCGCGGGCCAGCACGGCTTGAGTTTGCGCAACGCCTGGTCTTTGTAAGGCTTGCGATGCCAAAAACATGGCTTTGGCTGTTTCCTGATCGCCTGTGGGCTGCGCGACCAGCAGATCAAAATAGGGGCCAAGGAGATTACGCATGATAACCGCGGCACCCGGCACAGACTGGCTTTGCTGAACAACGTCGGCATAAAGAGCAAGCGCTTGCTCCACATTGCCAAAACGTCCTTCAAAGGCGGCTATACGCGCCTGTGATGCCAATAGGGCAGGGGATTGCGGATGCTCCTGAGCAAAGATAAGTGATGCGCCATTATAATATCTGCGCGCAGCATCAACCTCGCCCAAGGCTTCGGAAATGATGGCCAATTCTGATTGGATGTCTGATCGCAGCCAAGCGGTGGAGGTAACTTGACCATTGCGGACATTGCTGAGAATGTTCAGTGCTTGCAATTGGGCCGAGCGTGCATTGCTAAGGTCGCCTTTCAAACGCAGTGCAACGCCACGCAACTGTAATGCTTGACCATCGAGTATCTGGCCGCGTTCAATATCGGTCAAGCCACTGTCAATCGCCCCCACACGGCGCAAATTCCGGTTTTCGCGGTTAATTTGTTCAGCAAGCTGTGATGTAATTTGCCCATTGGCAATTTCGCTTTGGTCTATACCTTCACCCAAGGCAGCGACGGATATTTCAGATGCCTTCAGTGCAGCATCGGCCTTTTGCTGGTTCAGCAGATCGATAACGCGAAAATTACGGATCAGTCTTTGCGTTGTTCCATCACGGGCCGCAACGATGCGATCAGCGCGGGTAAATAATGATCGTGCCGCCGCAAAATTGCCCAGATTAGACTGTTGCAATCCTTCATTGGCGAGGAATTCTGCCGTCCGGTCCGAACCAGCACCGTTGCGGGTCGATAAGGTGCCAAAAAATTCCGCTGCTTCGGCATAGCTTCCGCGGTGGTTCCGGGTATATGCCTCGGCCCGTGCGCCCTCTATATCAAGTGAACCGGCCTGTATGCGTGCAAAGGCCGCCGGATCGCTGACTTGTGTCGTTGCAACCTCTACGGTGCCGCTAACTGGTTCATCGGTGACCAGAGCGGCCAGACCCAGCCGCAATGCGCTATCATAGCCTGCCAAGCCCTCTGCAAGATAGGTGACATCGCCTTTGGTCAATGCGTAAATACGATATTCAACGCCATTGGCATCGTCGGCGCACAAAAGGCGGTCTACATTACCAATATTATTGATCTGGCTCATGCCTTCGTCACGGCATTCCAGTGTCTCGCGGCCCTTAAAGACGATATCTGTGATATCACCCTGTACATCGCGCACCGCCAATAATGTGCCGACACTGCTGGCCGCATCGCGGCAAACGATGCGATAACCGCGATCAAAAATACCAGATAAGCCGGGCAGGTTGGGAGTATTTTGCGCGGTACATAATACGCCTGAGGAACCTATGCGAAAGCTGTTCTTTACAGAAAGCGGCAGATCTTTTGCTAAGAGTGCATAAGGTGTCATTGCCATTGGCAATGCCGCCAATAGCATTGCCGTAGTGCGCAATGAGCGCATTATATTCTTACGGCTCATTGTGATGCTCCTGTGTCGATATCAGCATCTGTTGCCAGCGGGTTTTGAACATTGGATGATGATACGGGTGCACCCATCAAATTGGGGTTGCCGCCGCTGGTTACAGGTTCACTGATTGGGCCTGAATTGGTTAGCGCGCGGGTGTTGATGATGGAGACAGGTCGCGAAATAGGACTTTTGGATGTCGCTTTTTCTTCGGCTTGCTCCTCTTCTTCGGCGCTGCTTTCCTCGGCCTGATCTTCCTCTTCGGTCAGCGGCTCTTCATCCTGCACGCCCTCTTCTGTTTCTGCTGTGTCCTGATTGTTATTGTCCTGCTGCGTATCGCGAACATTTGTTGTAATCACATCTTCCTCACCGCCGTCTGACGCGCCGCCATCAGGTAGACCAGCATCAGGGTCAGGCCCTGCAGCGGGAGGAGTTGGCGGGGGTGGCGGTGCGCAACTGGCCGCTGTCAATGCGCAGCCATTCACGCTGGATGTTCCGGTGAAGCCGGCTGGTGTTGCTGTGAAGATAGTATCACGAACATCTTCACCAGTGACAAACGTGTCATCTGCATTCACGGTCATGCCATGAATCACCAAATCGAGCAGCATTCCGGTTCCGCCAGCCGGGTTAATGGTAATACCGCCAGTATCAGCAAAAAATCCGCCGATCGTGCCATTGCTCCCGCTGTTTTGGATAAGCAATGTTTCTTCAACATTAAAAATAATGCTGCCGGCCTGAATGGTGCCATCGGGGTTGGGGCCGGGTGTGGCTTGAGCGAGCAGGGCATCACGACCGACAAAGAATGGGTCTAACGCCAGTTGATCCAGCAAGGCTGTACTGCCGATATGGATATTACGACCGAAGAGGCTAAGCGTGCCGCCCGGTGAACTGCCTTCCAGCACGAGACTGCCGGAATCTGTCGCAATTTCAATCAATGGTGCCGCAAAAATAATCTCGTTCGTTATTTCCAGACCTGTGATATTTAGCGTGCCTGCTACCCGAACTGTATCCATGCTCTCGATAGAGAATATAGCATCTGTGCCGACAAGGTTACTATCCGGCGCAGTGCCTGCGGTTAAGCGCAGGTCACCCACCACAAGCCCGCCAATATTGGCTGCGCTGATGCTGATATCTGATGATTGTAGCCTGATCGCTTCGGCTGCGTCGAGAATATAACCGCCGCTCATGGTTCCAGCATTTGTGGCATCACCGTCGCCAATAAAGGTGCCGTTCGCATTGGTGCTGACAAGGGTGAGTGTGTCTGTATCCTGATTACCCAAGGTTGCTGAGGCTCCAAGATTGATATCGCTGGAAAAGACCATGATTGATGGCGCAATGACAGCGTTAAGGAAACTTGCCAGTCCGCCTGTATCAACCTGAAGTATGTTAGAAAGTGTGATTGCTTGGCTGGCCAAGAGACCGCCCGTTGATGCGGCGAGCAAATTAGCACCACTGATTGTGCCATTAAAGGTGATAGAGCCGTTCACCATTGTTGGGCTGACGTTAAATATGGGCGTTGGGTCAAAATTTGGACCGGCCAGACTGGCCAGACTGACATTGCCAATATAGATAAAATTGTCAGGATTTAAGCCGGTGGAGATACTGCCCAAGTTAACGCTGCCGCCTGACAAGACGAGCAAATCGCGACCGGCAGTGATATTGCCAGTGCTAATATCACCAGCCATAGTCATCAGCCCGATGCGCTCATCAGAACTGAGGCTACCAGTCATGATTCCTGTGCCCGCCGTAAGACCGAGGCCGAAGTTTTCACCGGGGTTTATAAGCCCAGTGGATCCGATACGTCCGGCAGTTAATAATCCGCCCGCTTCAATGGCAACACCGCCATTGGCTTCAACTGCATCAAGCGTCACATCGCCGCCGCCAACAATCTCTACATTACCGCTGATGTCGATCAAACCGCTATTGACATTTTGCGCAGCGTCAATGGCAATCGATCCGCCGATAACTCTTTCAATATCAATATTGCCATTGGTCGATGTAAACACGGTTGATGTGCCACCTGCATTGATAAGGCCAGTTGCAACATCGGATGCAGCCAGAACATCAATTGTGTCGCCCGCTTGAATGTCCTGCAGGACGACACCAGCATTTAAGGAGTTGATGCTGATAGACGTAGTGGCGTCCAAATCACCAAGACTTATGTCATTATCGGCGGTTGCCATAATCATGCTGGCCCCAGTGATGGAACCGGTATTGATCGAACCATTTACGGCGCTGATAATCGCATTGCCGGTTGATGACAGATTGCCAACCGCAATATCACCATTCGCGGTATTGATCATGATATCAAAGCCAGAACTGATATTGCCTGTGCTGATCGCCCCCAAAGCGGAGTTGAGATCAACAATACCATTAAGTGCAGTAATGGCGCCGGTGGTTATGGACCCGCTGCCCTGAGTGGCGATAGTTACGCCATTCATTCCATCAAGCGCGCCAGTATCTATATTGCCGTCCGTTGCCAAAAGATTGATCGCGTCGTTGCTGGTAGTATCCTGTAAGAGGATGTCGCCTGTAGCGTTCAGCAAGAGTGTATTTTGTGTAACCAGATTGGTGGACAAAATAATATCTTGGCCAGATACAAATGAAGCGTTGCCAATGACCGACAATGTACCAGGTGCCACCGGATCAGTTCCCGTGACATTGGATACAAAATTGGCGGCATCAATAAGCAGATTGCCATTAACAGTTATGATGCCGCTATCGGTTACGATAGCCAAAGGAGCATCGACAAATATATTGGCATCATTATTGAAAGTGATGTTGGAATCTGCGGCAGATAATAGGCTTGTACCAATAGC
This sequence comes from Parasphingorhabdus sp. DH2-15, assembly GCF_051668705.1. Classification (GTDB taxonomy): domain Bacteria; phylum Pseudomonadota; class Alphaproteobacteria; order Sphingomonadales; family Sphingomonadaceae; genus Alterisphingorhabdus. The sequence goes on from NZ_CP196351.1 coordinate 1,032,742, forward strand.
TGTGCCGCCAACTGTGCCATTTGTTTGCGCAATAAATTGATCTAAAGTTACATCGCTCTGTATGACATCGATGATTGTGGCACCTGCATTGCCTATGCCAGCAATATTGCCCGTGCCGCCCATAGTGTCATTCATAAAGCTGACATTGCCTGCTATCAGATTGCCGCGGTCCGCTGTCATTAATCTGTTGGTTGCCAGTAAGGATAATGTGCCGCCTGTGCCCGACCCACCATTGCCAGATAATAGGCCCGTACCGCCATTGCCGCCAAAACTATTGGCGATGAAAGTTATGTCCAAAGCAGTGACCTGTGTACCTCTCACCAATAATGTCGCAGATGTACCAATCGCATCGCCGCCATCGCCGCCATTATTGCTTGTGCCACTGAGAATGGCGGTCCCACCATTGCCGCCTAGGCCACCTGTGGAGTTTGACTCGACAAATATTTCACCAAAATTGGCCGAACCCAAAGTCTGCGCAGTGACAGTGCCGCTTGCGTTACCAATCTGGATTGTACCACCTGCCAACACATCGCCGCCATGACCACCCAATCCGGCAAGAGAGGTGGAACTATCGCCACCATTACCGCCCGATCCGCCCAGATTTTCAGCATTGATAGTAATATTACCAGTGTTCAGTTCACCGCGTGCTGCATTGCCAAGGATCGTAATAGAGCCAAAAGTAGCGCTGCCACCATCACCGCCATTGCCGCCATCACCTGTGCCGCTGCCAACACCGCTACCGCCATTGCCACCATTGCCGCCAAACGCTCTGCTATTAATATCGATACTACCGACATTTATCGTGCTTAATGTATCAGCCGTTGCAAAAGATATCGACACATTGCCTGACCGTGCTGCGCCGCCATTGCCAGCATCAACATTAATAGTGCCTCCATCTGCTCCATCGCCAGCAGTGGCTGATAAATCAGCAAAGATGCTGCCAATATTTATGGTGGCAGGGTCTGCGCCAAATGCGAAAACTTGCAACGCGCCCGCTGTCGCATCACCGCCATTACCAGATATTATCGACCTGCCAGCGGTGGCATTCGCATTCACTAACAAAGTGGTACCAATATCAATCATACCACCATTATTTGCTTGAATGGTGGCCGCTCCAGCCTGCGCCGCGCCTGCATTGCCGTCGGCATCTTGTGTCTGGGCAGATGTGATCAGATTAACAGCGCCACCTATATTGATGGCTGATGTTCCAGAGGCCGTATTCAAAACGGCATCTCCGCCATTGGCATTGCCGCTATTTCCGCCGCCAGATGAGCCACCAAGGGCATTGGTAAATATGTCCAAATTGCCAGTGATGGTGACAGCACCATCGCCTGCGACGCTAATCCTATTGTCGGTTGCAGAAGCATTGCCGCCATCTGCACCATTGTCACCCTCTCCGCCTGTGGCAGTGCCACTCAAAACAGCGTTGTTGGTAATGGTTACCGTGCCGCCAGGATCGGCAAATATCTGCGCAGTGCCGCCAATACCCTCACCACCAATATTGCCCGCGCCAAGACCTTGGCCGCCATTACCTAAAGAATTCAAGGTGACGCCTGACCGCAATTCGATGATGGCGCCGCTGGTCACAGTGCCCACAAGCGATTGACCGCCAGCGCCATTTCCGCCTGAACCATCAGCATTGGCCGCTCCGCCCAGGCCGCTGGTATCAATAAATGCCGCCCCTTCAATAACAAGTCGTCCCAAAGCCGAACCAATATTGCCCAGGCCGCCATTGCCGTCACCCGCGCGCACGCCGCCATTGACCAGATCACCGCCAGTACCATTTGCCTCTATGGTTGCATTGCCGCCAATAAACAGGGAAATATCACCCGGTGAATTTCCAGCGCTATTGACCACGATCCGCGCATCGCCGCCAGTGCCGGAGCCGCTGATATTATCGCCGCCACCAAAATTGGGAGCACCAAAGCCATTGGCAAGCAACAGCGCATCGCCTTGAATATTGACCACACCCTGTGTGTCTTGCGATATGCTGGCATTGCCGCCAGTGCCATCACCGCCGTCCACACCATTGCTACCCAATTGGTTTGCGCGTCCTTCTACATTGATTGTCACATTGCCAATAATATTTGCAAGGCCGTCACTGAGCGCCAGAATGCCAGCCGTGCCGCCTTGTGCATCGCTTATTGTTCCTGTGCCAGTCTGGTTAGAGCCGCTCAGGGATGTCGCAACCAAATCAATATTACCGGCAAGGTTGGCAATGGCGGCATTTTCGACCAAAAGATTTGCGGTGCCGCCCATAGCAAAGCCCGATGTGGAACCCCGTCCGCCAAAGGCCGATGCATTTAATTCGGTTGCGCCCTGAACATCCAAGCCGCCGCCACTGACGCGAACGAAGCTGGTTCCGCCATTGGCCGTGCCGCCATTGCCTGTATCAGTGCCGGGGGATAATATTTCTGTGTCGCCGCCCGTTGCGGAAGTGTCTAAGGTTAGTGCGCCGCCAATATCCACAAATGTACCAGAACCTGTGATGTTTAGCTCTGCCATGCCACCTATGGCATTGCCCACAGTGCCAATATTATCACTGCCGCCTAGGCCGCCGGCTATAGCTATCGCTTCCAGCCTGACATCTGCGCCGACCAACCATTGTGATGCGTCACCAATTGTTACGAGCGTGGTTCCTGCAAAGCCGTTTCCGCCGGTATTCCCGCCCGTAGTGTCATCCGCTATGCCGTTTGAAGATAAGGTAGCGGCCCCCATGACATCAAAAGTCTGACCACCGGCTTCCAAGGTTAGATTGACATTGCCGCCTATGCCATCGTGATTGCCGTTTGGATTGCCATTGGTATCGCGGCCTCCAACGCCATCTGCTTGCGCAAAAAAGTCACCTTCTACAAAAAGGCTGGAAGATGTTCCGCTCAAAGTAACGTTAACAGTGCCACCTATGCCTGCCGAGCCTAATGGGCTGTCGGCAATGTCATCGCTAAGGCCATTGGCAGTAATATCCAAATTACCGCCTACTGTTACCGTTGAGCTGTCGATCAAAAAGTTGACCAGTCCGCCTGTACGACTGCCTTCATCGCGCATACCCGGCCTAAATTCGCTAACAGCGCTGGCAGTGATGATAAAATCTGCACCAGTCGAAATCGCGCCGCCATTCTGGACGATAACCTCAGCTGTTCCAGCGGTAACATTGTCTTGCGTGAGTAACCCTGCCGAGGCATCAAGGATCAAATTGCCTGCAACATCAATAATATTGCCATTCACATTTGAAATGAGGCCGGCAATATCATCGGCACGCAAATTCACGTCGCTAGCGGCGTTAACCGAACCGGCAAATGTTGCCACAGCTATGCCGCTGCTGGACCGCGCATTAAGATTGGATGTGATGTCCACGCCACTGATGCTTAAAAATGCATCTTGCGTACTGACTGGATTGGCTGAGAATGTATCGCCAGAGACATTATACCCAGTCGACAATATAATAGAATTGCCCACAACATCGGCGGCACCGGCAATGTCAAAACCCAAATTGCCGCTATTTTCAATGGTCATGGTGATAGCGTTATTCTTGGGAATCGCTACCATATAGATCCGATGGAAATCTCCTGTGCCACTGCTGGCAGGACCTGTGGTCGATCCATTGTGCTGCAATGCTATATTATTTGCATCGCCGTCCGTGCCGACGGTTACTTCAATATCAAATAGACCTTGGTTGAAGGTGATAGAACCCGCTTCTGCAGCGATATACGCGGCTGAGCCGTTAACAGTGACGTCGCCTGATTGCGTCACATTGGGCGCAAATAAGCCGATATAGCTGTTTTCAGGCGAGAGATTGACTACCGCCCCTGCATCAATACTTGCTTCAGCAGTTGGTATTGTTGCTTGCTGGAAGACTGTCGTGCCACCACCATCAATGAAGTTACCCGCGCCATCGACAACCGGCTCTGCGGTAGTCAGGAAGAGACCACCGACATCAATAGTTGCTGTGCCACCAATAACCACCCCGCCCGGCGCGTAAAACCATACGGCACCGCCAGGGGCAAACGTACTCGAACCAAGTTGTAGCTCGCTAATAATATTGCCATTAAGGATTATCGGGCGTGTCGAGTCATTAGCGTTGATACGGTTCAGCACCGTGAAATTGGCGATACCTATACCGCCCTGATACAGAGCGGTTGCGCCGTCGGGCAAAAAGTCAATATCGGCGCCATTAATGGCAGTATCATTGGGGAACCAATCGATAACAAGCTGCTCGCTATCGACAGTGACTGTATCAAAGTCAGTATCTTGTTGAATGTCGCCAGTACCAAAGACGATCGTGCCTGTGCCGTCATAAGCAGATTGCGCCATAGCGGCATGGGTTGGCCCGAACATCAGGCCAAGAGCCAGAGCAGTGCTAGATGTAAGGACGGGCCGGTTGCGCAAGGCGTGCATCAATTTAGAGGCTGTCATGGTCATTAGCGTGCTCCCCAGGGTAGCAATCTTGTGGTCAATGAAATGAGAAAGCGGACATCGCCGCGCTCTGTTTGAAATCCGGCGCGGCGCAGGGGTACGGCCAGCGTCATATCCAGTCGCGCGCGATCTGATAATGTGGAGCGGATACCACCGCCGACAGAGAACAGCCTTTGAGGATCAAAGTTTGATGGCCGGTCATCATTCCAGACCCATGCAGCATCAAAAAATCCGAATGGCTGGAACGTATAGTTTTTGATTTGCGATGGGCTGATACGTGGGCCGCGCACCTCAAATTGGAAACCAGCGCCATCATCACCAATGATGACGCCTGGCTCATAGCCGCGTCCGATAGTAAAATTACCGCCGGAAAATTCTTCGAAACTGAACAGAGGATCAAAAGCCAGCTGTGCGCGTGGTTGAAGAAACAAGGAGAGGTCTGTTGTTGGGGCATATTCAAATGACCCCGATGTGCGGATGACAGTTGCTGTTGGATCGCCGTCCAAACGGCTGGGCGCAGTCATGCCTATCGGACAGAAGGGATTGCATCCGGGGCTGGCGCCAAAGATATCAAGACCGCGACGTATTTCCAAGCTGCCGCCTGCGCGCCATTTTGGGTTGCGCGGAGTTTTAAGGTCTATTGCGTTGCCGCTGATGCGCAGCCATGCAACACGCAATTCGTCACGGCTTAGCGGAACAATAAAATCCACTTCCTGATCAACAAAGTCGAACCCGCCAGCAAGCGTTATATTGCTTCCCTGACTGCGACGCAGTGGATAACTAGCCTCACCAGATGCTAATAATGTGCGGGCCGTAAGTTCAGGGCCACCACTGAGTGCACCCAAATTGGGTTCTGTCCAAGCATAAGTGAAATTGCCCGATAGTCTTAGACCTTCGCTGCCTAAGAAGAAGCTATGCCCGACCTGCAGAATTTGTTGTTCTTGAAAATCGGCAGTGGAATAGAATGATATTGTTGTGCGGTCGCCCAGGCCAGTCAGCCCAAAAAATTGCGCACGCAATTGTCCGCCAAAACTGCCGGTATCTTCAGCAGCCAAATTCTGTACATTCAAATCAACCTCAAAAGGGCGCTGTAAAACAGTAACATCGCCAATCAGTTCACCCACGCCTGTTCCGGCAGGACGCAGCGTCAGGCGGACATCATATCCCGGCAAGTCGCGGGCCAACAAAAGATAGCGCTCTGCTCTGTTTCGATCAAAAATCTCATCTTCGGAAAGTTTGCTCAGAAAACCGGCAATGGTCTTTTCGCTGCGGCCTGCTTCACCGCGTATTCGAACAGCTGTGATGCGTGCATAGAGCACTTCAAATTTGATAGCGCCATTTTCAATAGTTTGCACGGGCACCTGCACTGCGGCAAGATAGCCTTTGTCGCGCAATATGGTGGCCGCTGCATCGCGGATTTCACATATAATCGCAATTGGCTGTTTGGTGCCAAGATAGGGGGCATAGGCTGCCTCCATTTCTTGTGCGGTCGCGCCTTTAAGATTGTTGAAAAACACGCTGTTAACATCAACCATAATATTCGCATATGATGGATCGGCCAGCGGGCAGGGGGAGCGTTCTATATCACCTTCTACAGAGAGACGTGATGGTGCTTGTTGTACCTCTGGCGCTGTCGGACGAAGCTCTTCGCGTGTCGGTGGGCTTATTTGTGCGCTCAACGATGAGCCGCTGGTCAAAAGCCATGAAAAAAGCATTGCCGCCAATAGACGGCGAGCGAGTATAATCTGACGCACGAATTCCCCCAATTATCCAACGCAATTATTATTCGTGCGACCCGAAAATACGATCATTGGATAATGGTTCCTTATGATTGCACGCTATTGATGTAAACAGTTTTATGTTCTCTTTGGCCTGACTTTCTGTAGTTTTGTCGCTCGATAGAGGTTGTGCGAAGCATCACAGCAAATCTCTTATTTTGACTAAGTCAGTCTATTTGCATGCAGCCTCTTGAAATTGGAGTTGGCTGCAAATACATGTTTTACGCGTACGCTTGTCTGCCGCTACGGTATTCGGTGTTTCCACATTGATGGATATGCGCTAACACCAACGTTCATTGGTTATTGTATCAATGAAAATATACAGGAGAAATTATGGTTAAGATGAAAGCATTAGCAGGTGCGATCACTTTATCAGCTTTTGTTGCCGCATGTGGCGGAGCCGCTGAAGAAGCAGAACCTACTACTGACGAAGTGGTCACTGATGAGACCGTTACGGAAGAGCCAGTAACTGAAGAAGCGACTGCAGAAGAAGCTACTACAGAAGAAGAAACAGCAGATGCTGCCCCAGCAGCTGGTGGTGAGTTCGCAACCAAAGACGGTGTCGCTTATGCCAGCCTGACAGGTGATGCAGCCGCTGGCAAAACTGTATTTGGCAAATGTCGTCAATGCCATGTTGTAGAGCCTGGCGTGAACCGCGTTGGTCCTTCACTCGCAGGAATTGTTGGACGTGAAGCAGGTTCAGTCGATGGCTTTAACTATTCAAAAGCCAATGCCGAAAGCGGTATCACATGGTCAGAAGAGAAACTTTTCCAGTATCTTGAAGATCCACGCGGCGTTGTTGTTGGTACAAAAATGATTTTCAACGGTCTGCCAAAAGCGCAAGACCGTGCTGACATCATTGCTTATCTGAAAGATCCTAGCTGATTTTTCTTAGCAATATTTGATATAGAAAAAGGCCGGAGTATCGCTCCGGCCTTTTTTAGTTGTTTATCAAAATCTTAGTCTAACCAATTGCCAATGCATTTGGCTGCTAGATTCTGCTGCCCTTCTCAGGCAGCGATATCGCGTCGTGCCAATTCACATTGTGACCAGATTTCGCTCAACGCATTGATCAATCGATCAACCTCACCATCATCATGCACAGGCGATGGCGTTAAGCGAAGACGCTCTGTACCACGTGGCACTGTGGGATAGTTAATTGGCTGAACATAGATGCCGTGATTATCCATCAACCAATCACTGATAAATTTGCACTTATGCGCATCACCAACCATGACCGGAATGATATGGCTTGGGTTCGGCAAATGTGGGATACCAATATTATCCAGTGCCTTGCGTACTGTCTCCACGCGCTCTTTTTGCAGGTCGCGTTCTTCATTACTCTCTTTAAGATGTTGAATGCTGGCACAGGCGCCGGCTGCTACGGCTGGGGGCAGGGCGGTGGTGAAAATAAATCCACTGGCAAAGGTGCGGACATAATCGCAAAGGTCGCGTGACGCAGCGATATAGCCACCCATTACACCAAAGGCTTTGCCCAATGTACCTTCGATAACGGTAATCCGGTCCATCAGGCCTTCGCGCTCAGCGATGCCGCCACCACGCGGACCATAAAGGCCAACCGCATGCACTTCATCAATATAACTCATGGCATTATGCGCTTCACAGACATCCAATATCTCTGCAATCGGTGCAATGTCGCCATCCATGGAGTAAACACTTTCAAACGCCACCAGCTTGGGTCGATCAGGATCTAGTGATGCCAGCTTACGGTCTAAATCTTCCGGATTATTATGTTCGAAGATCATCCGATCTGCTTTGCTGTGGCGAATGCCTTCGATCATAGAGGCGTGGTTCAATGCGTCAGACAGTACCATGCAATTAGGAATGCGCGCAGCCAAAGTGCCCAAAGCAGCCCAGTTGGAAACATAGCCCGATGTAAAGAGCAGGGCGTCCTCTTTATTGTGCAAATCGGCCAGCTCTTTTTCTAAAAGAACGTGGTGGTGGTTGGTGCCGGAGATGTTGCGCGTTCCGCCAGCACCCGCGCCGCATTCGTCTATAACGCGGTGCATTGCTTCTGTGACTTTATGGTGTTGCCCCATGCCCAGATAGTCATTGGAGCACCAGACTGTGACTTCCGTAGTGCCATCTTCTACATAGCGTTTGGCATGGGGATATGATCCAGCCTTACGCTCAATTTCCGTGAAAACCCGATAACGGCCTTCATTGCGAACCGCTTCGAGTTCGTCCGAAAAAAACGCTTCATAGTTCATGGTAACTCCCTTAATTCAAATCTTCTTATTATTGTCGCGGATTGTCAATGATCTCTGCGTTAAGGCCCATTGCCATAAAGCGGAATCACGCATGGGTAATCCGAGAAAAATATGTTCAAGCGCCGCAAGCAAGCTCAAACAGCTTAGCAACGCGTATAATGTGGTTTGGTATATCCCATCTGTGATGAATGCCATTGTGCCGAAATAAAGTCCGAGGGCAAAAATGGCGGTGGTGCTGATGATCAGCATCGGGTGCAGTTTTTGTGGCCCGAAATAACTTTTCAAATAGTTGAGGTGGTGCGGCAGCAACTCATCACTAAAATGCGGCACGCCTTTGAAAATATTCAGCTTTGACGATAGGCGGAACACGAACAACAACCCAAAGGTGTAAGCGCCCGTGGCATTGTCAGTTACTGAACCGACTAGCAGCAAAAGCAGCAAGGTCATGGCCAAGGCAATCTCATGGTGAATAAGTGTCATACTGGCTAAGGAGAAACGCTTCCAACCTTGTGCGTTTTTAGGGCATTCTTCGCGCATCGGGCCTGCAACTGCGCCCGTTAGAAAGCTGATTTCATGCCAGCTCCAGATCAATAATCCGCCCAGAAAAGAGGCATAAATCGCCCATGAGGCCGTTTGATTGACGGTCAGCGCTATTAATGACAGGCCGCCACTGGCGCACAGTCCTGCGATAATCAATGCCCGTACTTGCGACTGATGCAGACGATGATGGATCATCGCCACCAGCCCGGTGCTGATGAACCACAATGCAATGACCGCAATGAAGGGCAGTATCAGAGCGGCGAAACTCACCATGCAGGCTGGAGCCTTATACGTTCTGGCAAGGCATTGGCCTTTGGCTTCATAAAATACATGCTGGCAAAATAATATCCGGCTTTGGCCATGTTCTTGACTTGGCCCAATTTGCCAGAAATGCCGCCGCGCATTTTTGCGTTTTCAATAGCGACAGAAGCGAGGCGCAGATTTTCCATTGCTTTACGGAAGCGCTGGTCATCCGTATCAATTTCTACTGGGAAGACCTGACGGCTGATCTGATTGCAAATGGCAAAAACATCATAGCCATATTGCGCAGGATCAACGCCCAATGCTTCATGAAAGATTGGGCGATTATGATCGCGTACATACATTGTGGCATATACCGACAAGAGGAAGAAGCGGATCCACAGCTTGTTCGCGCCTTTTAGCAATTTGGGGTCTGCTCGGAGCATCATGGCAAAGGCTTCACCATGACGAAATTCGTCATTGCACCAGTCTTCAAACCAGTCAAAAATCGGATGGAATTTCTTATCAGGATTTTTGTCCAAATGGCGGAAAATGGTAATATAGCGCGCATAGCCGATTTTCTCTGACAGATAGACCGCATAGAAAATGAACTTTGGTTTGAAATAGGTGTATTTTTTCGACTTGGTCAAAAAGCTGAGATCAACACCGATACCAGCACCCTTTAATGTCTCATTGATAAACCCGGCATGGCGGCTTTCATCGCGCGCCAGGAGTTTAAAAATGCGTTTCATGTCAGGGTTTTTCGTGCGCTTCGCAATTTCTGCGTAAAGGATGCAGCCCGAAAATTCAGAGGTGAGCGAGCTTGCCAGAAAATCGATAAACTCTTTTTGCAGCTCTGGCTCCAGATTTTCAATCACGCCATCAAATGCGTCGGTCTTACGGAAGTGACGCTTGTTAGTGTCGTCCTCCATTTCCTCCATCAATGCTTCCCATTCGTCACGAACGGGGGAGATATCGATCTTATCCATTGCGTCGAAATCAGTGGTGTAAAAGCGCGGCGACAGGACGGTATCCTGTGTCGCAATGGCCATGGTATCAGGAGCATCTGACAATGGCGCTTTGGCGCTTGCATTATGTGCGGCGTCGTGCCCAACTTTGCTATGCGCGTTCATTACAACCTCCCTGCGGTGAAACTAACTTCATATAATTCCGCCATTTCAAAATAACCGGCAATCTTGGTATAGGCCCGGCGTAAGGGGCTGGCGCGGCTTATGGTGACGGTACGATCTTCGACTATTTTTTCGCCAAATGTCATTTGGATTGGTTTGCCATGAACACGAACCTTGTCGCCTGGAAAGATCGGCAGATTGCCTTCCAGCTCAACATGCGCGTGAAAATGATCAGGGCTTTGCTCGATCTCTATCCGACAATTGGTGTCAAAATGTTCGCTGAACATAAGGGATTCCATTATCACTTTTCCCCCAAAATACGTTCGAAGCTGGCCGTTTGATTATCACCAAAACCAATAAGTTCACGGCTGCGGCCCGTTACGGGGTCTCGCAATGATAGAGCGCCATTTTCCCACCGCGTGAGAATGAATGGCTGATCAGCAGTGCCTCCTGCGGCCAGACGTTGCTTGGCCATGCCGCGGACAATGGCCCGCAAAAAGCCGCTTTCACCATAAGGGACGGTCATCACTTCATTCTGTGTTTGTGCATCGGTGATCAGCACGCTGCCATCTTGCGTATCAGCAAAGAGCAATTGGCGTTCAACGGAGGGCGCAATATTTGCTGCACTGCGTGAAAGTTGAGGATTACCCGATGGCGCAATCCAACCAAGGCGAACGGCACCCGCCATCATCACAATAACGGCAAGCATGATCCCGATAGCGATCAATACTTCTCGCGGAACCTGCAGGTCATCATGATTATGGCCCAGATGATGCGCGCCTTGATGCTGGTGGGTCATGCTGGCAGAGCCCCCTGACCAGAGACAGGGCGGACATTAGCGCCCGATGATGCATGGTGTGCAGCAGCCGGCGCAACATCCTGCAATTTGCTGGTGGCGTGAAACATCAATTGCGCAACATTTTTCGGCTCGACAATAGCTCTTAGCATTGGCCGCGGAGAGATGAGGCGCAAAGACCGCGCATGTGGCCACAACATGGCATAGCCCATTTTGGGTTTGCCTTTCAGTGTCAGCATGATGTTACCATGATCACCGGACAGCATTTTCAGATCCGCAGTGTCGATCTGGCTCAATGGAATATTGACATATTTGTCCAGCGCAACGCCGATACGCAGCACCAAGCGTTGATTGGTGAGGGTGTAAACGCTGGTCTTTTCAACGCCAATTGCAAATGCCGAAAACAGGGCCAAAGCAACAAAACCAGAGATGATCACGATCAAAGCCGTTACTGGGCCGCTCTCAATCATGCCATATACGGTCATGACCGCAATATAGATACCCAATAGACGAACGTGGAGGGCAGAGCGTATCAATGTTTTCCAGTCCGGTGCACCTTGCCAGAGGACGGTTTCGCCCTCCAACAGGTCGCCATTCAGGCCGCGTATCGGTTCATATTGAAAGTCGCTCATAAGAACGGCTCCTGACGCGCGCGGTTTGCATAAAGGTAACCGCCACCAAAATAGGCCATGGCGCGTTCCTCTTCATAGCGGGTAATGATACCGGCTTTCTCTGGAACTGGCGCATTGGCAAATTCATCCGCATTCAATGCATCAATGATAATGGTACCTTTTTTGGCACGCACGACGCACATGGGCATGGGCACCAACACTTTTTTTGCTCCAGTATCTACTTCCAGATAGCGGATGACATGCTCAGCCTGATCAACCCAGATATCTGTTATCGGCCCAGCTTCTTTGCCATCTGCGCCAATAGCCGTCAGACCGCGCGGATCTGGATCTTTTTCGACAACATGCATATGGCTGTCACCAATAGGCACGATACGCGGTTTGCCGTCAAAGGTAAGGTCGGGAGTGCGTGAACGCTCAGCAAATGCTGCAGGGCCCAAGCCATCTTCCAGCGGATTACCAGTCGGGTAATAGGGCGCACCCATGGAACGGAATGTGCGCTTGCCCGCAACGTCTACAGGCTGACGCGCTTCATTTTCCGGAGTGGCGGTGCCTTGACCATGTGGCAAATGAAAGGTTTTGGGCGATGCGATCAGCAATGGACCAGCTTGCGAGTCTACACGGCCAGTCGCCTCATTTTCCATTGGGAAACCTTCCCGTCGGCCTTCGCGCTGCAGGTAGAAAACCAGTGCGATAAAAAAGCCGATAAACAGTATAAATATCAGTTCTGTTAGGCCAAATGTGCCTGCTAGTTGAATATCATTCATAACCTATCTCCATTCACTTCCTGCCGCGATTTTCATTACGCATATTCATGTCGGGAACTCTCTTAGACCGAAGCTCTCCGCCTCTTCATTGTGGTGCTGAGCACCCAGCCCGATAACCGGGCCAAGGATGATAAGCGTTACAATTAGTAAAATTATTTCAATGGTATAGACGGTGCCATAACCGGTTGCGCGATAGGCCAAAGTTGCGCCCATAGCGTCAACCAGTGCCAATGCGCTGACCCCGTCACGTATCAACCCGCCCAATGCGATACCCAGTCCGGCACAGCTTGCCTGAACAGCGCCCCATGCACCTAATGCAAGGCCCGAATTGCCATCGCGCGACAAGTCCATTGCCGCAATCATTGTGCCGATTGAGAAAAGGCCAGTGCCAAAGCCGATAGCGGTTGCCCCGGCGAATAGCAGAGGTACAGAGCCGGTAGGTGCCGCAAATAATGTCATCATAAAGGCCAGTGATCCGGCCGCTGTGCCATAGCCAGCGAGCCGCAGTGGATCGGACCCAGTGGACATGCGGCGCGCACAATAGGCAAAAGCCACCAGTGCGCCCAATGCCCATGCACCGGTCAATGCGGTGGAGCCGCCAACCGACATGCCCAGAACTTCACCGCCATATGGCTCTAGCAAGGCATCCTGCATGGCAAAGGCCATTGCGCCAAAACCAACAGCCCATAACAATCTTTTAGTGCCGCGCCCTTGTGTGAAGCTGCGCCAGATTTGGGAGAAACTCTGCTCAGCCTGCTCAGCTTTGATACGAGCTGACTTTCTGCCTTCCTGCTTCCACAAAGCGATGACGTTCAAGAGCAAACTAAGCACTGCTGCGCCTTGAATAACCTGTGCCAATCGGGTGGAAGAAAAGTCCATGAGCAAATTGCCCATGACGAACGACGCCAGCATCATACCGACCAGCAGCATGACATAGAGCAGGGCAACAACACGTGGCCGTTTATCTTTAGGGGCTATATCAGTGGCAAGCGCCAAGCCGGCAGTTTGCGTCACATGCATACCAGTGCCGACCAGCAGAAATGCTCCGCAAGATGCAACCAGGCCGAGTGTGAAGACATCGGCGCGGCTAAGCAGGATGAGTGCGAAGGGCATGATGGCCAACCCGCTAAACTGCATCATGGTGCCGAACCAAATATAGGGTACTCGCCGCCAACCCAGAACGGATTTGTGCGTATCGCTACGATGGCCAATGAGTGCGCGGAAGGGCGCTATGAGCAATGGAATGGCAATCATCAGTGCAACTATCCATGTCGGCGTGCCAAGCTCTACAATCATCACGCGGTTAAGCGTGCCATTGAGCAATACCGCAGCCATACCAACAGTGATTTGAAACAGAGAAAGGCGCAGGATGCGCGACAGGGGCATGTCAATGCTACCGGCATCGGCAAAGGGCAGGAAACTATACCCGATATTTTGCCAAAAAGGCACCGAAGGCCGGTTCTTACTCATGCTCGGCTGATGCCCATTGCTTGTGATTTATAAAAACCGCTGGAAACCCGCTCGGTAAAATCGATTGTCCAGCCCGGCATCGTGGAGGTGATAGCGCGCGACAGCACTTTCTCACTCACAGGCTTGATGGCGGGCGAGCGATCGTTGCGCGGAAACATCTTGCCAGCAACATGCATGGTGCGCAGCAAAGGCGTACCCGGCGCGAAGGTGAACACAATATGCTTGGTACGTGAAGACCATGCGCGCAGCACGGACATAATATCGTCAACGCCATAATGGATCAGCGAGTCCATCGCCACGACATGATCAAAATTGCCCAGATTGTGGCTGCGCATATCGCCCACATGCCATGCGATATTCAGTGCGTCGGCATTTACTTCAGCCTCTGCGCGTTGTTCAGCAACATCGACAAGGCCTTGAGCAACATCAATCGCCAGAACCTCTGCGCCGCGTTCTGCTGCAATGATAGACAAGGCTCCAGTACCGCATCCGGCATCCAGCAAACGCTGTCCCTGCATATCTTGAGGCAGAGCGTCGAGCAGGCGCGCGCGCATGGCATCACGGCCGGCGCGCACCGTTGCGCGGATGCCGCTAACCGGTACGTCAGAGGTCAAATCTTCCCAGGCTTTGCGTGCTGTTTTGTCGAAATAGGTTTCGAGCGCAGCGCGATTGTCCTGATAGGAAGTAGAGGAGAGGCCTTGTTCAATCATGTGATATGTCCGTCATTCGAAGCCCAGAAAATCAAAGATATCCCGGTCTTTCATGGGGTTGGCCTGTTGTGCTTCTGCACCTTCATAAAGAGTGCGGGCAAGGTTGAGATATTCCTGACGCGCTTCTTCCACTTCTGGGGAATCCGGCATTTCGAACAAAGTACATTTTTTGAGGCGCGACCGGCGAATAGCGTCCAAATCCTTGAAATGCGCCAGCCGCTTCATGCCAATGGCATCGGAGAAGCGGTCAATCTCGTCTGTCTCTGCTGAGCGGTTGGCAACAACACCCGCTAGCCGGACATTATAGTTTTTCGCTTTGGCATTAATGGCTGCCACAATGCGGTTCATGGCGAAGATGCTGTCAAAATCATTGGCAGCAACCACCACGGCATTGTCCGCATGTTGCAATGGCGCAGCAAAGCCGCCGCACACAACATCGCCCAATACATCAAAGATGACGACATCTGTATCTTCCAGCAAATGATGCTGTTTCAGCAATTTCACCGTCTGGCCGACCACATAACCACCGCACCCTGTGCCCGCGGGCGGTCCACCGGCCTCAACACACATTACGCCGTTATAGCCTTCGAACATAAAATCTTCGACGCGCAGCTCTTCGCTGTGAAAATCGACTGTTTCCAGAACGTCGATCACTGTTGGCATCATTTTCTTGGTCAGCGTGAATGTGCTGTCATGTTTTGGGTCACAGCCAATTTGCAAAACGCGGTGGCCCAATTTTGAAAAGGCCGCTGATAGGTTAGACGATGTTGTTGATTTGCCAATGCCGCCCTTACCATAGACCGCAATAACCTTTGCGCCCTTAATCTGGTCCTGCGGATCCAATGCAACCTGTACGCTGCCTTCACCGTCGGGTGGGGTATCGCTGCCATCAAGTAATGTCATTTTTCATGCTCCTCATTCTGCAGGCACCAGGCCTTCCAGCCGGTCCTCCAGATCGTCGCTTGCCGCTTTCAGGGCGGCGAGTGTTTCTGCATCAGGGTGCCAAAGATCGCGTTCGCATGCTTCAAGCAAGCGGTCGGCAACGCGGGCAGATGATTTTGGATTAAGTTCAGCCAAACGCGCGCGCATTACATCGTCCAGCACAAAGGTCTCACTGATCTTCTGATAGACCCATGGGGAGACTGTCTTTGTGGTGGCGGACCAACCCATGGTATTGGTAACATGCGCTTCGATATTGCGCACACCTTCAAACCCGTGCTTCAACATGCCTTCATACCATTTGGGGTTCAGCATGCGGGTGCGTGTTTCCAAGTCAATTTGTTCACCAAGGGTCCGCACTTTTGCTTCGCCCTGTGTGGCATCGACAACATAGACAGGCGTTGCTTTGCCGCGCGCTTTTTCGACGGCCTTGGTAATGCCGCCTAGGCCATCGACATAATGGTCGATATCAGTGACGCCTAGCTCTACGGATTCCAGATTTTGATATGTTAGTTCCACATCTGCCAGCTCGCTTTCCAGCAACGCGCGATGTTGAACCGGGCTTCCATGGCGACCATAGGCATAGCCTTTTTTCGCCTCGAACATATTGGCCAACTCTTCTGGATCGTCCCATGTGCCGCCATCAATCATCTGATTAACATTGGCGCCATAAGCACCTTCGGCATTGGAAAATACACGCAGTGACGCAGTTTCCATATCGCATTCATGCTTGTGCATATGTGCCAAGCTATGTTTGCGGACAAAGTTCTGCTCCAAAGGCTCGTCCACCGTACTGGCAAGCCAGCTTGCTTCGGCAATCATCCGCGTTTGAAGGGGGAGCAGATCGCGGAAAATTCCAGATAATGTGACAACAACATCGATCCGGGGACGGCCTAACTCTTGCAGGGGAATAAGTTCGGCGCCAGCCAAACGGCCATAATCGTCAAATCGCGGTCTTGCACCAATCAGCGCTAAGGCCTGTGCGATCTGGCTACCCTCGCTCTTTAAATTGTCGGTGCCCCACAGCACCATCGCAATGCTCTCGGGCAAGTTGCCGCCATCAGCTTGATGCCGGGCAACCAGTTGCTCCGCTTGCGTTACGCCTTGTGCGCAGGCAAATTTGCTGGGGATACGGAACGGGTCGAAACCGTGAATGTTGCGGCCGGTGGGCAGGACATCAACATTGTTCAAAACATCGCCGCCCGGTGCAGGCTTAACATAGGCGCCGTCCAGTGCCCGCATGAGTGAGCCCAGCTCGTCGCAGCTGTCCAGTTTTTCGCTAATTTCTTCGCGCGGGATATCGGGGCTGGCAGCAACCATTGCATCAACCAGATCACTGCGCTCTTGTGCGTCCAGCGCACCACCAAGGACGTGCAGGCCTTGCGGAATAAGCTCACGCTCCATTTCATAAAGCCGGCCTGGCAGGCTTTCCAAATCGCCAAACTCAATATCCAGTTCATTGCAATGATCGCGGATCATTTCTTCCAGATCAGCGCGTTCTGCATCGTCACTGCGGGTCGCGCGATAGCGCTCCAATAATGTTTTGAGATCGGCAAAACCTTTATACAGGCCAGCTTCTGCCAAAGGTGGTGTTAGGTAGCTGATCAATGTCGCGCCAGAACGGCGTTTAGCGATAATGCCTTCAGACGGATTGTTGGAGGCATAAAGATAATGGTTCGGCAAATCGCCAATCAGGCGTTCCGGCCAGCATTTGCCTGTCATGCCGGTTTGCTTTCCGGGCATGAACTCCAACGCACCATGTGTGCCAAAATGCAGTACAGAATGAGCGGCGAAATCTTCGCGGATATAGCGATAAAAGGCAGAGAAAGCGTGTGTTGGGGTGAATGTACCCTCAAACAACAGACGCATTGGGTCACCTTCATAACCAAATGCTGGCTGCACGCCGACAAACACATTGCCGAAATGCGCACCCAATATCTGGATATTGCGGCCATCACTTTGTTGACGCCCGGGGGCAGAACCCCATTGTGCCTCAATCTCAGCCAAATAGGGTTCACGGCGCACATGGTCATCCGCGCTAATCTGCGCGGCAACATTGGCATCTGCGCCATATTGCTCCGCATTGCCTTTCAGCAATATGTCGCGCAGCGCATCAACATTTTCCGGAACGTCGACATCATAACCCTCTTCCTTCAAGCGGGAGAGTGTTGCGTGAAGCGATTCAAAAACAGCCAGAAATGCTGCACTGCCCGTGGCACCCGCATTGGGCGGGAAGTTGAACAAAACCACAGCCAGTTTGCGCTGCGCTTTTTCCGCGCGGCGCATTTCTATAAGTTTGCGCACTTTACCTGCCAAAGCAGATGCACGTTCCGGGCAGCTTTGCATGGCCCGTACTTTGCTGTCTTCGGCAAAATGGCAATTGCGCTCACAGCCTGAACAGCCTTTGGGGTCACCATCAGAGCGCCCGCCAAATACGGTTGGTGCGATGGCACCGTCCAATTCCGGAATAGCCAGCATGATCGTGGTTTCCAGCGGCAAAAGCCCCATTTGGCCTTTGCTCCAGCTTTCCAGTGATTGAAACTCTATTGGGTGGGCGGCGATATAAGGCACGTCGAGAGCGCTCAGTGTTTCGACTGCGGCATCAACGTCATTATAGGCGGGGCCACCGACAAGTGAAAAACCAGTAAGATTTATAACAGCGTCAACCGAGCATTGACCGTCGATCATGAAATATTTGTCAATCGCCGGACGGGAATCAAGGCCATTGGCAAAGGCGGGGATCACTCTAAGGCCTTGTGCTTCCAGCGTCTCTATCATGCCATCATAATGGCCGGTATCTTTGCCAAGCAGATAAGAGCGCAGCATCAATACACCGACAGTTCCGACCGGTTTTTTGGGTGAGGGCAGTGCGCTGGCATCTTCACCAATCTGCATAGGCAAATCCGGATGATAAACGCCCACTTCGGGGTATTCGCGCGGCGGGGCTATTTCGAAACTGCCATTTAAGGCAGCGCGTTCGCCACTGGCATAGCGGTTGACCAGATTGCGTACCATGTCGACGACATTATCGTCTGATCCGGCAAGCCAATATTGCATGGTCAGGAAATATTGGCGCACATCCTGTGCAGCACCTGGAATGAACCGCAATATTTTCGGTAAGCGCCGCAGCATCCGCATTTGCTTTGCACCGGAGCTGCCAGTTGCTTTTTTGGAGCCGCGCAGTTTTTTGAGCAAAGCCATTGGCCCTTTTGCGGGCTTGTCCATGCGGTAATTGCCCAGCCGGGTCAGCTTCACAATATCCGATGTCGACATAATGCCAACAATGGCATCGCAATCATCAGCGCGTGCTTGCAGGGCAGAATGGATTGCGCGGACCTGATCCTCGATAAACAACATGGTCACGATAATCACATTGGCACTGGCAATCGCCGTCTTTGCTCTTTCCAACACAGAGGGGTCACGATCCCAATCAGATGCAGCAAAAAGCTCTACATGGATATTGTCTTGCGCCAGTTGCTGATTGGCCCGTTCAACGGCTGCGCCCAGATGGTTGTCCAGCGTAATAATTACGGTGCGAACTGGCGCATTTGCCGAAGCGGCATTTTGGGGGGAGGATGACTTACCGGGCATAATGGGCCTTAGCCTCATAAAGTGTGGCGAGTTCTATCGTCTCCAACCCTTGCTCGGCTGCGAATGTCTCGGTGTTCCTGCGCGCTTTGCCACGAACAAAAAATGGTATTTTCTTCAGTTCTTTATCAGCGTCCGCGCTCCACATGATCAGGCCATCTGTCGGGTTTGCAGCTGGTGCGGCATTGGCATTTTTTGGGACGTCATTGGCAGTTTCGTGAGCGTCGTTGGCAGTTAAGCTATGTATTTCGGTTTTTGCGGCTTTCGCAGCGCTATGACCCGGGCCCAAATGCGATGCGCCTGCACCGTCGTGAAACTCGAAATCGTCACGGAACATGGTGAGCAAATGCTCTTCCAACCCCATGACCAATGGATGAACCCACTCATCAAACAGCACATTTGCGCCTTCAAAACCCATATGCGGGGAATAGCGTGCGGGGAAATCCTGCACATGCACAGGCGATGAAATTACGGAACAGCCAATGCCGAAACGCTTGGCGATATGACGTTCCATCTGTGTACCCAAAACCAGTTCGGGATGCGCCTCTTCAATCGCTTTTTCGACCGCTAGATGATCATCGGTAATGAGCGGTTCGACGTCATAAAGTTTTGCCGCCGCTCGGATGTCCCGGGCATATTCGCGATTGTAACAGCCAAGTCCGCAGACTTTGAAGCCCATCTCTTCATGCGCAACACGCGCTGCGGCAACGGCATGGCTAGCATCACCAAAGATAAAGACCCGCTTACCGGTTAGATAGTTGGAATCCACCGAACGGCTCCACCAGCCCATGCGCGATAGGCCCTCTGCCAGCATGGGGCTGGGGTCAATGTCTGCCAGTGCCGCAACTTCACGGACAAAATCCTGCGTTGCATTAACACCGATAGGGACAGTGGTGACTTTGGGTTGACCAAATTCGCGCTTCAAAAAGTCAGCGGCCATTTCGCCCGTTTCGGGGTAGAGCACGATGTTGAAATCGGCAGCGCCCAAACGCTGAATATCGGCCATATTGGCACCTAGCGGCGCCGTAACATTGACGTTTATGCCCATAGCGTGGAGCAGGCGTGTAATCTCCACCACATCATCGCGGTGACGGAAACCCAGAGCCGTTGGGCCGAGCAAATTGACCAAAGGACGGCGCTTCCCATTGGGGCCTTCCTTGGGTTCCGGGCGGATATTCTTGTCCACCAAATTGCGCACAATCTGATAGAAAGTCTCTGACGCACCCCAGCTTTCCTTACGCTGATAGCTTGGCAGTTCCAGTGGTACGATTGGGATGGGCAGGCCCATTTTCTCAATCAAACCAGCAGGGTCATCCTGAATAAGTTCTGCTGTACAAGAGGCACCAACCAGCATGGCATCAGGCTTAAAGCGCTCTATACTATCGCGGGCCGCATCTTGGAAAAGTTCTGACGTGTCTTTGCCCAGATCGCGTGCCTGAAATGTTGTGTAGGTTACGGGCGGGCGTTTGCCACGCCGTTCAATCATGGTGAACAGCAGGTCGGCATAGGTGTCGCCTTGCGGTGCATGCAAAAGATAATGGATGCCATCCATGGCGGTTGCTACGCGCATTGCGCCTACATGGGGCGGGCCTTCATATGTCCAGACGGCAAGCTGCATGACTATACCCTCAACACATCACGGCGGCGCAAAGGCCGCGCAAACAATTCGGCCAGATCACCCGCTTGATCAAAACCATGAATGGGGGAGAAGACGAGCTCAATCGCCCATTTGGTTGATAATCCCTCTTGCTCCAGCGGATTGGCCAGACCTAGGCCGCAAACGGTGAGGTCGGGTTTTTCGGCGCGAACACGGTCTAGCTGCTTGTCGACATTCTGGCCCTCGCTCAATTGCACATGGCCAGGCAATAGTGTGAGTTCTTCTGCCAAATGGCCGCGATGCAAATAGGGCGTGCCCACTTCGGTGAGCACCATACCCAATTCGCGGGATAGGAAACGGGCCAATGGCACTTCCAATTGCGAATCCGGCATGAAGAAAATGGATTTTCCCGTCAGCTTTTCGCGTTGATGCGCTAGGGCTTTTTCTGCCCGCAATTGATAGGGCGCCAGAACAGCCTCTACATGCTCTGGGTCAATATCAAAGACCGCAGCAGCAGCACGCAGCCAATTGCTGGTACCTTCCACGCCAAAGGGGAAGAGGGCACTAATATGCTTTGCACCGCGTTCGTCCAAGGCTTGACCGGTATCGCCCAAAAAGGGCTGTGCCAGAAGATAATGGGTATTAGGACCGATTGCAGGAAGGTCGGCAACAGCGCGTTCGGGAAGACTGGCGACATTATGAATGCCAAGCTCCGCCAACAGGCGCATAAACTGGTCCTCTACGATATCGGGCAATGAGCCAACCAGGAGTAAGTTCTTTTCCGCATCCGGCGCGCTGTGCGGCATGATCGGCACCAGTGACGCCAAACAGGCATCTTCGCCTTGTGTAAAGGTCGTCTCAATACCGCTGCCGGAATAGTTGATAACGCGCACGAGCGGAGCATGTTTCGCGCCCAATCGCTGTGCGGCTTTTGCCAGATCGAGTTTGATGACTTCTGATGGACAACTGCCAACGAGAAATAGCGATTTGATTTCCGGGCGACGCTCCAGCAGCTGGTCCACTATGCGGTCTAGCTCTTCATTAGCGTCGGCCAACCCAGCCAGATCGCGCTCTTCCATAATGGCTGTGGCAAAGCGCGGCTCTGCAAAGATCATCACACCAGCAGCAGATTGCAGCAAATGCGCACATGTCCGCGAACCGACAACCAGAAAAAACGCATCCTGCATCTTGCGGTGCAACCAGATAATGCCAGTAAGTCCGCAAAAAACCTCACGCTGTCCACGCTCTTTTAAGATCGGAGCGCAATCGCCAGAGGCTTGACTGTTAATGGGAAGTGGCGCGTTCATGATGCGACCGCCAATGCTGGTGAGTTATCAGGTGATGATGCATCCAAATGAGCAGCACTGAGCCGCGCCAGCCGCAATTTGTACAGAAACTGTCCAGCATTGATGACATAGGTGCCGTAAGCTGCAAGTGCGACGTACATCCGGCCCTCACTGCTGCCCCAGCCGCCGAATAACATGGCAAGGTAGAGACTATGCAGTGCCAACACGGCCATGCTGAAAACATCTTCCCAGAAAAATGCCTTGGCAAACAGCCATTTGCCAAAAACCACTTTTTCCCAGATCGAGCCTGTAATCATGATCGTGTAAAGGATCATAGTCTTGGCGAAAATAGAGATATCCGCCGTCCATTGGCCTTCGCCGGTCTGTAAAAAACGGATGACGAAATAGAGGCTTATAACGAAAATAAGAAATTGAAGCGGGGCCAATATGCCTTGAACCAGTGTCCAAACCGACTCGTCGCGGCGTTTTTTCTGTTCGGCGGTGTAGAGTGACGCACTTGTTGGCAAGCCTTCGCAATCAAGCGATTTTACTGGCGCTTTTCCGCTATTTCCTAGCTCAAGATGACCTGCGTCAGACAGTGCCGAGACTCCTTTGATTAGGCATTGAGAATAGGAGCCATATATTCAAAGTGTCAAGTTTTTTTGACGTTCTAGAATGTTGACATTTTTTTATTTGTTAAATATCTATCGATGTATTAGTTTGGAATGACTTGGAGAGTGTGAACAACCTCCTTGTGGCCGACGTTATGGCACGCCGACCAGACTTCAGAGGAGAGTCTGAAATGGCTTCTAGATATGGGATTACGGATCTCCGCGCTCGACTTCGCAGCTGGCGTGATGGCGAGAAAAATGATCCTAATCAACAGGATCGCTCCTTAAGTTCTGATGGACAAAGTCGCATCAAAGTCAATGACGAATCCAATGATAATGACCTTTCGGTCTTGCTGGAAAGCCTGATTATCCCAAAACTTGTGTCCGGGAAAAGCGATTCGAATCCCTTGGGTTTTGGGCAATTTTGTGACGATTCCCTGATTTCTGATGATAGTGCGATGGCGCTTAATCTGCCCAAAAAAGTGCCAGAGCCAGATGGGTTTAGCGAAAAAGAGGTTAAAGACTTTGCCAATCAGATATTGGATGTAGATGCGTCCGAAACTTTGACCTTGGTTGAGCAGAAGCTTTCTGAAGGCTATAACGTCGATACTATCTATCTCAATCTTTTGGCCCCCGCGGCACGGTATTTGGGCGCGGAGTGGGAGAATGATAATCGCGATTTTGTTGATGTCACAATGGGGCTATGGCGATTGCAGGAGATTTTGCGCGAGTTGACATTGCGTAACCCGCCTAAAATAAAGGCGAGTAATGGTAGGCGTTCGGCTTTGTTCTCTACGATGGTGGGCGATCAGCACAGTTTCGGCACTCTGATGATTTCTGAATGCTTTCAACGCGCTGGTTGGTGTACAGATACGTTGATCGATCCATCAAAGTCAGATCTGACACATAAGGTGGCTGGAACATATTTTGATCTTGTTGGCCTGAATGTCAGCAGTGTCTGCACTGTTGCGCGCCTATCACAACTTATTAAGGGCATTCGCGCAGTGTCCAATAACCCTGACATTGTCATTTTGATAGGCGGTTTTGAGGTTGTGCAAAACCCTGCTCTTGTTAAAGAGTGTGGCGCAGATGGAACAGCCAAGGATGCCGCTGATGCTATCAACCTGGCTAATGAGCTTATACCGTTAAGAGTCAGTGCTTTTGAGCATCTGATCTAAGGCACTGAAGTAAAATGATAACCCAGCAAACAGGTGACCAAAAAGTCCCTTTTAACGACGCGGACACTGTTTTCAAAGATTTCACATCTAAAGAAATTCTTGAATTAGCTTGCAATGGCGCAGATTATATTATCGCTATTGATGCTGATAATGTTGTCCGAGATGTCTCGGTAAACGCGGCCGATCGGGAACTTGGGCAGCAATGGATCGGTCAAAAATGGGTCGACACAGTAACCTTAGAATGTCGTAAGAAGATTGAGCAGTTGCTTAATAATGAAGAAGACAGCCAAGGCAGATGGCGTCAGGTAAACCATGTTTATGATGGCGTCGATATTCCAGTAACTTATAAGGTTATACGGCCTAAAAAAAGCACGTACTTTTGTGCGATTGGTCGTGATATGCGCGCTGTATCAGATTTGCAGCAAAGGCTCCTTAAAACGCAGCAATCGATGGAGCGAGACTATCTGACTTTGCGTCAGACAGAGACACGCTATCGCTTACTATTTGATAATATCGCCTATCCAGTGCTGATTGCACGATCACGCGATTATAAGATTGAGCAGGCGAATAATGCGTGTGACAAATTATTAGGAGCGTCTATCCAATCTCTTGAAAATAAAAGTTTTTTAGAGATTCTTGATGCCAACTCACGCGCTGCTTTTATTGCTTATTCGGGCGCTGTAACTGTAAACGGCGACACCGATGCGGTTGAGCTGAAGCTGCGCAATAGTGAGAAAAAGGTCCGGCTATCCGCGTCAATCTTCCGTCAATATGGCGAGCAATATTGGTTGATAGATATAGATGATGTTCAGCAAGAGGGTATGCGTAAGCGCTCTGATGAATATGTATTAGATGTCGTTGAAAAAATGCCTGATGCATTTGTTCTGGCTGACCAAGATCAGAATATTATGGTTGCGAACCATGCCTTTGCAGAATTGGTGCAGGCAGGCTCAGCCGAACAGCTAATCGGTCAGCCGCTAAACCAATTCCTGGGCCGCCCTAATGTGGATTTGGGTCTGCTGCGAAAACAGCTCAAAGACTATAATTATGTGCGCAATTTCGGGTCTGTGATTCATGATCTGAATGGCGGTGAGGAACCCGTAGAATTATCTGCCATAATGGTTGAGCGCGATAAGCCATTATATGGCTATTCTGTCAGGATTATTGGGCGCCGTGAGCGCGATTTGCCGAAAAGTGGTAATGAACTTCCGCGCTCTGTTGATCAGCTTACCAAATTGGTTGGTCGTAAATCTCTGCGCGAAATCGTACGTGAGAGTACCGATTTGATTGAGCGTATGTGTATCGAAGCAGCATTGGTCCACACTGCTGACAATCGCGCGTCAGCCGCAGAAATTCTGGGCTTAAGCAGGCAAAGCCTTTATTCAAAACTGCATCGTCACGGGCTTGGAAATCTGACTGCCAAAGACTAGTTTTACGCCTAATGAGTTTGTCATATGGCTCGCCTAAATAGACAAACTCTCCCTACATTATAAAATGTCCAATTAAATTGACACTTTTGTGCATTTGTCATAGCCTTTGCTCATGACAAACCCCGGTGCAGACTCGGCGCTTACCCGTACGCTTTCGCAAATTCCGCGTTTGCGCGATGTTGTCGAACTGTCCAAACCTGTTACCTGGTTCCCGCCGATGTGGGCTTTTATGTGCGGGGTGGTTTCCTCCGGTGTATCTCTGTCAGAAAATTGGGTATTTCTGACTGCTGGTATTGTGCTCACAGGACCAGCTGTGTGCGGCACCAGCCAGATTATCAATGATTGGTGCGATCGGCATGTCGATGCGATAAATGAGCCTGATCGGCCTATACCTTCGGGGCGTATTACCGGGCAATGGGGCATGTGGTTGGCCTTTTTGGGCACGGCATTGTCCCTTATGCTGGGTGCAAGCCTTGGCCTTTGGGTCTTTTTGGCAACGTGTTTGGCGCTCTTCTTCGGCTGGTCATACAGCGCACCACCTTTTCGGTTTAAGCGGAGCGGTTGGATTGGTCCATTGGTTTGCGCTCTCAGCTATGAAGGATTGTCGTGGTTTACCGGCGCCAGTGTGATGAGCGGCGGCCCGCCATCCACGATCATTTTGGTTATTCTATTGCTCTATAGCCTTGGCGCACACGGCATTATGACGCTGAATGATTTTAAGGCTGAAGAAGGCGATAGACAAACCGGATTGCGATCTTTGCCGGTGACCTTGGGTGTACGGAACGCTGCTTTATTGGCATGCGCTGTTATGGCCTTGCCGCAAATGGCGGTTATTGGCGTCCTGTTTCAGCAAAAACTTTTGCTATCTGCCGGTCTGGTGGGCGTGTCTCTGCTCATACAGATTGGGCTGATGGTGCGATTGGTGGGTAATCCGCGGACTTTGGCGCCATGGTATAACGCTACCGGGGTCTCGCTTTACGTGCTGGGCATGCTGGCGACTGCTTTGGGTTTGGGAGGATATATTTGATGCGCAGGTCTTCGGTTTCTGTTGTGGATATACGTTCACTTTTCTCCGTTTCTTCTGCTGATGGATCAGGCCTTAGCTGGTTTGGTATCATCCGCCTTGGCGCGGTGCAGGCGGCCATCGGTGCTATTGTTATGCTCACAACGTCTCTGCTCAACCGCCTTATGGTGGTTGAATATTCAGTCGCTGCGGCTATTCCGGCCGCATTGGTGGCATGGCATTATGGCGTGCAGCTTAGTCGCCCTTTATGGGGCCATAAGTCGGACAAAGCGCTACAGCGGACAAGCTGGATTATCGCAGGACTGGGCATATTGGTGCTGGGCGCATTGCTTGCGGTTAACACAACCATTCGCATGGCCGCGCCTGGCTTTTCGGTATATCTGCTTGGCATCATTGCTTTTGCACTTATTGGCTTGGGGGTCGGTATGTCGGGTACGGCTCTGCTTGCTCTTCTGGCGTCGCGCGTGTCAGACACACGCAAACCAGCGGCAGCGGCTATATGCTGGACCATGATGGTGGCTGGTATCGTCATTGCTGCAGGTTTAACGGGCGCGTTGCTTGAACCATTTACTGAGGCACGATTGGCCATCATTACCAGCATGGTCACGCTAGGCGCATTTTTGCTGGCCGCTATGGCTCTGGTGAATGTTGAGAATGGCAGTGAGCCAGTTAATGACATGAGCTCACGCAAAACAAACCAGTCTTTTGAAACCGTTTTGCGTGATATTTGGCATGATGATGAAGCGCGGCGTTTTACCTTCTTCGTCTTCATGTCCATGCTGGCTTATAGTATGCAGGATCTTATCCTTGAGCCATTTGCCGGTTTTCTGTTTGAAATGTCGCCAGGCCAATCGACCCAATTAGCGGGTGTACAGCATGGCGGTGTTTTGGTTGGTATGTTGCTCGCCGGTCTTGGCGGCAGTCTCTATACAAAGAAATTTGGCAGCAATGTGCGTTTATGGATCGTTGGCGGCTGTGCAGGGTCGGCAGTTATGCTGGTCGGGCTTTCGCTAGCTGCAGGCATGGCCGATATATGGCCTTTGAAATTGAATGTGTTCGGTCTGGGCTTTGCCAATGGTGTTTTTGCCGTTGCCGCTGTGAGCGCAATGCTGGGCTTGGCAAGCGAGAAAACAGCTGATGGCAAAGGCCATCGCGAGGGTGCGCGTATGGGCGTTTGGGGCGCAGCACAAGCCATTGGTTTTGGCCTGGGCGGACTGTTAGGCGCAGTCATTGTTGATGTATTGCGCAACATAACCGGTGAAAATGTCACTGCATTTCAGATTGTTTTTGCGGCAGAGGCTGTATTGTTTCTGGCGGCTGCAATGGTGGCCACAGGCACCAAGTTGGTGCGCACGCCTAGCAGTGACCATGATGGGAATATTCATCGCAATGCCAATACAGACACACATATGGGGGAGGTCATTCAATCATGACACAGCAGATACAGACCGATTATGATGTTGTGATTGTCGGCGGCGGTCCATCTGGCGCAACGGCAGCAAATGATCTGGCGCTGGAAGGATATCGCGTCATGCTGCTAGACCGGGCAGGGCGGATTAAACCCTGTGGCGGTGCAGTTCCGCCGCGCCTGCTCAAAGATTTTGACATCCCCAAATCCTTGCTGGTGGCGTATGCGAATTCCGCGCGGATTATCGCGCCATCGAATAAAACGGTTGATATGCCTTGTGGCGGTGATGGCTATGTCGGCATGGTTGACCGTGATCAGTTTGATGAGTGGCTGCGCGATCGGGCGGAAAAGTCTGGGGCTAAGCGTATCACTGGCACATTTGAAACGGTCGATACTGACGACGCAAAGATTGCGACAGTCAATTATCGCACCGAACGTAATGCGCCACTGCAAAGCGTGACCACTCGTGCTGTGATTGGTGCAGATGGCGCCCGTTCACGTGTGGGGCAGCAATGCATCAAAAATGCTGATCGTGTTCCCTGCGTTTTTGCCTATCATGAGATTGTGAAAGTACCCGAAACGATAACGGAGGATTATCTGCCCAATCGCTGTGATGTTTATTATCAGGGGCATATTTCGCCAGACTTTTATGGTTGGGTTTTCCCCCATGGTAAGACGGCGAGCATTGGGCTGGGCAGCGCCAATAAGGGCTTTCCTCTGCGCGAAGCGACCGCGACTATGCGTGAGCAGGTTGGACTGGCGCACTGGGAAACTGTTCGCAAAGAAGGCGCGCCCATTCCGCTGAAACCCCTCAAACGCTGGGACAATGGCAAAAATGTTATTGTTGCGGGTGATGCTGCCGGTGTTGTTGCGCCATCATCGGGCGAGGGCATTTATTATGCTATGACGGCTGGCCGCATGAGCGCACAGGCCGTTGGCGCATTTTTGACAAGCGGTGAGGCCAAAGCGCTGAAGCTGGCCCGTAAGTCATTTATGAAAGCGCATGGCCGGGTCTTCTGGATTTTGGGTATGATGCAATATTTCTGGTACAAAAATGACAAGAGGCGCGAGCGCTTTGTGAAGATGTGCGATGATCCGGATGTACAGCGCCTGACTTGGGAATCCTATATGAATAAGGAATTGGTCAAGCGAGAGCCCAAGGCGCATTTCAAAATCTTCTTGAAAGATACCGCCCATTTGTTTGGGATGAAGGCCGTAGAGAGATGAAGAAACCTGCTTTGCTGCCAATCTTGCTAGCGGCGGGTGTGGCTTTGGCAGTAGCTATTATGGGCGGCACGATTACCGTGCTGGATGACTGGTATTATTCACTGGCCCAGCCTTATTGGGCACCGCCGGATTTTGCCTTTGCTATTGTATGGACCATTGTTTTTGCGCTGATCGCTATTTCTGGCTTGCTGGCTTGGGAAAATTCCGGTGATCGCCGTACGGCAGAGACCGTGATTGGCCTGTTTGCCATTAATGGGTTTCTCAATCTGGGCTGGAGCTTCCTGTTCTTTCGTATGCAGCGGCCAGACTGGGCTTTTTATGAGGTGATTATATTCCTGCTCTCCATTGTCGTGCTGATTGTCTATTGCGGCCGATTATCGCGCACCAGTGCGGTTCTTTTGCTGCCCTATCTGGCTTGGGTCTCGATTGCCGCAGCGCTGAACTATGAAGTTATTCGTCTTAACGGACCTTTTGGCTAATCATTTTGCAAAGCTCTTATCATGATGAATGATTTGTTTGCATCTGGCCATGCAGCGGATATTGTTTTGGCCGTGCTGGCCATAGAAGCTCTGTGGTTGAAATCGCGCGGCATGGCTTTTGCGACCATCTTGCCCGCATTGCTGCCTGCTGTCTTTATC
The DNA here is from genome assembly GCF_051668705.1 of Parasphingorhabdus sp. DH2-15. Taxonomy (GTDB): domain Bacteria; phylum Pseudomonadota; class Alphaproteobacteria; order Sphingomonadales; family Sphingomonadaceae; genus Alterisphingorhabdus. Next base: position 1,062,372 of record NZ_CP196351.1, read on the forward strand.
ATTTTGGCGCTGAGGGCTGCTCTGACGGGCATGGATTGGCCCTATATTGCGGTGCCTTTGGCGTTGTCCTTTCCGATACATATGCTGGATATGCGTTTCAGAATGCAGCGCGGGAAAGATGTGAGTGATAGCTAGATGCTCTTTTGGCACTTACTATAACTCAAAGACATATCCTGATTTGCGCCTGACGCTATTTGCTGCTTGCCATTCAATATGTTGCAGATGGGAATATATTCTGGACAAAAAAAGGCCCGGTCCAATCTCAATTGGCCGGGCTTTAGTATGACTATTAATCGAGGCTGTTAATAGTCAGGGGCATATTTATGTTCGATTGCCCAGAGGTACCAATTGTCAACAACTGTGCCTGTCAACAATACGCCGATACCGCCCGTTAATGTGGTTAGAACTGCAAACCACCAGGCCCAGCGGTGGATGGATTCCATGGAAGCGTTAAAGCCCATGGTCCAGCGCCAGAACAGAGCGGCGCGCTCAGAGGCCGTTCCGCGGTCTGTAATTTGCTCCAGCTCGCGCTCACCGCCATAGCGGCCAACAGCCAATATAGTCGCGCCATGCATGGCGAACAGCAGGGCAGACCCGTAAAGGAAGACGATGGAGAGAGCATGGAACGGATTATAGAAGAAGTTGCCGTAAGACAGCGACAGATTGTTGGTCCATTCCAGATGCGAGAAGATACCATAAGGCACGGCCTCGGACCAGCTGCCCATCAGGGCGGGGCGGATAAAGCCAAGCACTAGGAACAACCAGATGGCGCTGGCAAATGCCCAAGCAACATGCGTTCCCATGCCCAGTCTAACTGCGCGGCGATAAGTACGCAGCCACCAGCACAATATTGATGCTGTCAGGAAGAAGCCCGCAATAATGAACCAACCACCCTCTTTCAAAGGAACGAAGAAGGAGAAGCCATATTCTGGCCCTGGCGGATCAAGTGTCAGCCAAAAGAATTCACGCATAAACGCGATCGGGCTGTAGCCAACCGAAGCGGCCATATTCCAGCCGATAATTTCAATCGCGGTAAAACCGAAGACAATCGACAAAACGCCAAGCCAACCCAGATAGACAGGACCAATTTGTGCTTGGCCTATTTTGCCCATCCAATAGCTGCTGGCTGTCAGGCTTTCATAACGTGGTTCGTCACTATTCTGAACAGGGACGCCCATATCTGGTGCGCCAGCAACCTGGACCTGTGTAAAGATATTCTGATATCGAGATAACATCTTGCTACTCCCCCTTAAGACCAGATTGGAAGGTTACGCCAGAATTCCCACCATTCCGGCCAGCTGCCGGCATAAAGTGGGCCTGATATGACGATGCATATAGCGCTCCAGAAAGCGGCGTTCAGTGCGAGGAACATGCCTACGCGGTGAATGCCGATCGTACCGACCGAATAGCCGATAAAGTCGCGGAAATAGGTATCTTCATATTCTGGTGTGCGGACGGTTTCACCCTTTTGTGGGTTCACTGCGGAAAGGATCAGACCACCGTGAAGGGCGAGCGCCAAATTGGTGGTGAAAAAGAAGGTGATCGCAATCATGTGCACAGGATTATAATGGAAGTTCACATAGGCGTATCCGACATTGGATACCCAGTCCAAATGGCTGAAAATACCATATGGGAAACCATGCCCCCATGCGCCCATAAGCACCGGGCGGATAAAGTTTAGCGTGAAGAATGCGAAAATCGCAAAGCCAAAAGCAGCGGGAACATGCAGCCCCATGCCAAGTTTGCGGGATATCTCAACTTCGCGCAAGGCCCAGCAAACAAATGCTCCAAGCCCGCAAAAGCTGATAATCTGCCAAAAACCGCCTTCTTTCAAGGGCGCTAGAGCAAGCCCATAACTCAGATCCGGTGGTGTGATTGATATCAACCACGGGTTCCAGGTTGGTCCTTGTGCAGCTGCTGCAAAGATCAACGCAGTCCCTAACAATATCAGGATTGAACCGATTACGCCGAAAAAGCCGACATAAAAGGGGCCAACCCAGAAATCAAAAAGATCGCCGCCGATCAGCGTGCCGCCGCGCACGCGATATTTTCTCTCAAAGCTCAGAATAGCCATGACGCATTACCTCCACCGTCCATCCCGGGCGGCCAATCAGTTTGTCAAATTCTTGTTGTCCAAGCCGGACATCCTGCGAGGGCACGCGGCGAATTTCTCCGCCGCGGCCACTTGCAAGGGGCTTGGCTTAGGTTAGTTTTTCACTTTGCTCGATGGCAGCCGTGTCGGCAGTAGCCGATGGCGCTTCAAGCCAGTTGTAGCGATCAGTGCTCAACAGAATGAAGTGAATCAAAACAGCCAAAGTGAAAAGGAAGACAGCCAGCGCCACACAAAGGCGGCGGGGGTCAAACATTACCCATATATTATGCATGTCAGTCTCTCCTTATGCCACTAGGCTTGTGATAGCCGTGCTAGCAACTTGAACAGCGTCGTTCACCATCGCATAGCCCGGACGATCGGGGAACCAAGGATGCCAAGCCCATACCAAAGCATGCGCAACTACAGCAGTAGCTACGAAAAGCCCGGTATAGAGAAAGAATCCTTTGTGAAATTCTTTGGCTTCTTCCGGAGTCATATAAGTCTCCGGGCCAAAGCGTTCATTAGAATCGCTCATTTTCGTTTCTCCAGTTTTGCCCCTTGCAAGATACAATTGTACCTCGTTGGGCGGTGCCTTTGTGACGCCCATCGCCACGAAGGTTGCGAATTGCCGGCTCCCCAGTCAGCAAAATCTCTGTGCAGGATAATAGAAGGGCCATTATGCCTGCGCTCCCTGCATTAATATGGCGGCCAATCTGTCGGCCGATACACGTGTTTCTCCGGCTCGGCGTGCTTCACGCTCCGCACTGTCACGCAGGTTTTTGGCGGCAGAAATGCGCACCAAAACGGGTTGTGCCTCAATAATGGCATCAAATTTCTCTTTGGCGTCATCATCCCAATCGAGCGCGCTTTGTGCGCGGCTAGGGGTTGCAACCCCTTGGTCCATTTGGGTCGATAGCGGCAAGATATGGAACAGCGCATCAAACAGCGCGTTGCACACTTCCTGCACCAGATAGGTTGCACCAGAATAGCCCATAAAGGGCGTGCCGATATGACGGCGAATGGCCGCGCCCGGGAAAGATGCCGGAATATAGATACCGCGTGCACCGGCCTCTGCCATATACATGCGTTCATTATAACTGCCGAACAGAACCAGCGGCGGGTTGGTAAATATCGCCTCGCGTACGCTTTGGTTATCAGGTTTTACACCTGCGCTGCGTCCGAAGGAAAATGTACAAGGCAGACCCATATCATTTTCAAGGAAATTGCGGATGCCGCGTGCATAGGTTTCATTAGCAACAATGCCGAAATTGGCCGTCCCAAAGAAATCTTGCGTCACTGAACGCCACAAATCCCATAATGGTTTGATCGTGGTATGCTTCTCACGCTCAATAAATGGTTCCGGATCAAGGCCGGTAAGCTCACCCAATTGATGCAAGAATTTGGTTGTAGAATCCAGACCAATAGGCGCCTGTAAATAAGGGCGTTCCAACGCTTCGCACAAATTGCGGCCAAATTCACGGTACATGCAGACATTGACCGATGCATTGGCCAGTTGGCGGATATCGGCCAAATGGGTGCCGAGCGGGAAGACCATATTGACCTCAGCGCCAATGCCTTCAATCAAACGGCGGATTTCGGCCAGATCGCTCGGCATGTTGAACACGCCATAGCTGGGGCCGATAATATTCACTTTGGGCTTTTCACCCTCTTTAATAACCTTTGGCTTAGGCATTTTTTTCGGGCCAAATTCGGTCCATAGCCAGGTCAGAGCACGGTCTTCTGACTGCCATTGATCTTCATCAATGGTGCGCGGCAAAAAGCGTTTAATATTCGTGCCTTCGGGCGTAACTCCGCCGCCAATCATCTCTGATATAGAGCCGGTAACAACAACCGCTGGTAAATCAGGATCAAGCGATTCCCACGCGCGGCGCATAGCCGCTTCAGTGCCCGTCTTGCCCAGCTCTTCCTCGCCAAGGCCAGTAACAACGATCGGCAATTCATGGGGAGGAAGGCCATCTGTATAGTGCAATACCGATGTCACAGGCAGGTTTTCACAACCGACCGGGCCATCGACAATGACCTGCAAGCCTTTGACCGCGCTGAAAGCATAGACAGCGCCCCAATAGCCTCCGGCCCGATCATGATCGATAATCAGTGTCATGTGCCCACCGCTTCTGCGGCCTTAGCGGCTGCGGCATTTTGCGCGGCATATTTGGCTTTGAACTTTGGCCGGTCTGTTGGGGTGTCTTCCCAGATACCTGCTGTATGACCCGTGCCAACACCTTCAAAGAAAGACGTCATCTTGTCAAAACGGTCTTTATTGCCAATGGCCGCATTAACCACCTGCGCAAGACTGCCAGCACCTGCCGGACCCATTAATGGCCGCGCAGAGATCAAATTGGTGAAATACAGGCCAGGAATGGCTTTTGCTTTGGCATGCTGGACCACAGGGGTGGTGCCGATGGAAAGATCGGGGCCAAATTCTTCAACCGCGGCAATATCTTCTTCAAGGGTTGCACGGTAATTCACGCGGCAACCTTTTGCTTCCAGCCATTCACGATCAGGATCAGACCATTTTGTCTGCGGGCAGGCAGTGCCGACATAAGGCACTTCTGCGCCGCTTTCGATCAATAGCCGTGCGACCAGTAGCTCTGAGCCTTCATAGCCGGAAACGGTGATTCTGCCTTTGACTGGCATGGCCGAAAGCGCTGCGCTGATCGCGGGTAATATCGCATTTTGCGCTGCTGCAATGTTGTCAGCGGGGACATTGGTTGCCTCGCCAATAGCTTTCAGCCAGGCCGCTGTGCCATCGCGCCCAACAGGTGCAGAACCAACAACTTTGCGTCCCGCCGTCTCAAATTCACGTACACTGGCAGTATAAAATGGGTGGATGGCAGCCACTACAGCGCTGTCTAATGCGCCATAAAGCTCTCTCCATTCGCGGGTTGGGACAACTGGTCCAGCGGCCAAGCCCATAGGCGCGAGCATTTGCCCGATACCGACTGGATCAGCGGGGAACATTTCGCCCAATAATGTGACTGCTGGTCGGCCAGATTGTTCTGTAACCTGTGGCCGCGCAACCGGGCCTTGCTCTGCTTCTTCGCGGGCATATTTCAGCATGGCACCGGCCAAAACATCTTTGGCCTCCGCATGCGTGGGAATGCCAAAACCAGGAACGTCGATACCGACTATTCGCACACCGTTAATAGAGTCCGGCAGCAATCGCAGCGGCACACCGCTTGCTGTGGGTACACACAAATTGGTGACAACAATCGTGTCATAGAGTTCGGGGTCAGCCATCTGTTCAACGGCTTCTTTAATATCTTCAAACAATTTGCCAGTGACCAGCGTTTCAGAGCTAAATGGCACATAGCCAACGCTGCGGCGGGCACCGTAAAAATGCGAGGTGAAGGTGAGGCCGTAAACACAGCAAGCCGATCCCGATAAGATGGTGGCGGTGCGGCGCATTCTCAGGCCAACGCGCAATGAGCCAAAAGCCGGGCACATGCTTTGCGGTTGGTCATGTGGGCCATTGGGCTTTTCACGCAAAGGATAATCCTGAGCATATTGGTCCAGAATATCGCTTTTGCCAGCCTTGCGCGCAGCTTCGCGCAGTGTTTCCGCGCCGCCATGGCAGCCGCTGGCCGCTACAGCTTTTTCTGCAGCAGGTGTCGCTGTCAGATCAATTCTGTCTTTTGTGCGTTTCGCGGTTTGGGCTGGGTTATCACTCAATGATCATACCTCATCATAAATGACTTCGAGGGATGGTTTTTCTTCATATGTACCGCCGCGCATATCTGCCTGTGTGGCAGGAACCAGCTCAACATTACCGCCGGTTTCTTCAGGGCTAAACAGATCAAGCAAGCCATCTTGCTCCAGCGGGGTAGGCTGCTGCGGAGGCGCTTCAGCGACATTGACGGCCAGTTCTTCAAACAGGCTGGCCCATTCGCCGCCCGGTGTACCGATAATCTGGTAATTGGCTGATTTGCGGCGGATATCCTCATTCGCTGGTATGGCGGTGAGCACGGGAATATCGACGGCTTTTGCAAAGGCTTGCGCCTCGCCAGTGCCGTCATCCTTGTTGATGATCATGCCAGCGACGCCAACATTGCCACCCATTTTACGGAAATATTCGACCGCCTTGCAGACATTATTGGCAACATAAAGCGATTGCAGATCGTTTGAGCCAACGACAATCACCTTTTGGCACATATCGCGGGCAATCGGCAGACCGAAGCCACCGCACACTACGTCGCCCAAAAAGTCGAGCAGCACATAGTCAAAACCCCAATCATGAAAGCCCAGCTTTTCGAGCAATTCAAAACCATGAATGATGCCGCGTCCGCCGCAGCCGCGGCCAACCTCGGGTCCACCAAGCTCCATGGCAAACACGCCATCGCGTTGGAAGCACACATCTTCAATGGTGACCTCTTCGCCAGCCAGTTTTTTCTTAGATGACGTCTCAATGATGGTGGGGCAGCTTTTGCCGCCAAATAGCAATGATGTGGTATCGGATTTCGGGTCACAACCAATCAGCAAAACGCGTTTGCCTTGCTGCGCCATCATGTAGCTGAGGTTGGACAGAGCGAAACTTTTGCCGGACCCGCCTTTGCCATAAATAGCAATGACCTGCGTTTCCTTTTTAACCTCGCCGCTATGTACCGGATCAGGCTCTACAGATGCTTCGTCACGCAAGGTGTCGATATCGAGCATAGTCATTGATAGTCTCTCCAGTCCAATACCATTTTCAGGCATTCGCTATTGTCAAAGGCTTCGGGATAGGCGCTATGTGCTTTGTTAACTGGCTCTACATGTGTGATGAGGCCAGACAGATTGAGTGCCCCGCGCTCGACCATGGAATTGACCATTACCAAATCGGAAGGTTGCCATTCAGCGGCTATGCGCAATTTTGCTTCACGTTGAAATGCTGGTGGAAATGCAAAGCTGATAGGTTTGTCATAAAAACCGGCCAGAACCAGCTCACCATTTTTTGCCAGTCGCGAAATAAAGCTCTCAATGGCGGCTGTATTGCCACTTACATCATAGATATGCCGGTAATCATGCCGGTCATCATCTTCAGGGCACATGACTGTATAACCGCTCGTGCCTTTATGACGGGCTTTGTTGGTGTCCCAAACTATGGGAGCGGGAAGGCCAGCAGCGACTGTAATTCTGGCCAGCAATCTGCCCAGCACACCATGACCGATAATCAGGTCAGGCGCAGTGCCGCCATTAATGGCGTGTAATGCTGTGGCGGCCAAAGCAAATAATATCGCTTCTTCGCCCAATTGGTCTGAAATCAGCAATGCACGTGCCGAATTCACGATTACATGCTTGGATGACCCACCAAATAATCCGCGCGCATCAACATAGCAATTCGCGCCGGGCACAAACACCCATTCGCCAATACGCTCCTTATTGTCTGCCCCAGCATCAATGATGATGCCGACCGACTCATAGCCTGGAACTAAGGGATAACCCATGCCGGGGAAATTGGGCATCGTACCGTTCCAGAGGAGCTTCTCTGTTCCCGCGCTGATGCCGCTATATTGTATTTCTATGAGCACATCGGAAGGCTCCATCGCGCAAAGCGCAACGTCTTTGATCGCCAGCTTACCTGGCCCCTCCAATATGATCGCTGATGTTTCCATCTAACAACTCTCCCGCAGGATTCTCTAGAATAAGAGACTCCAGCCGATGTCAATTTACTTAAACCTATTAAGATGTCAAATATTTTAGACAGTTATCAGCTATTTGGTAGCCAATATGGCTCTGGCAATGATCGGCAAGGGCGTATTCACGTCCTTTATGCTCGAAAAGCCTATTGTTTTTAGTCTCTTGTGATATTCTTGAGCTGATCTGGGGCGCCCTGTACCCATCACCCAGAGGTACATACCAAAATAGGCGTCACCCATCTTTTTGGCGCTTGGCGTTTCCGCCATAGGTTCAACAATCAACAGTTTTCCGCCTTTTGGCAGAGCGTCAAAAGTTTTTGACAAAAGCGATTGCGCCACATCATCATCATGGTCGTGCAATATGCGTATAAGCGTGATGAGATCATAGCCATTGGGGATATTATCGGTCTTAAAGCTGCCAGGGTGGAGGGTGAGACGCGATGTGAGCGGCGAGTCGGTAAGATTGGCGCGAGTATGCGGAATAACTTCCGGTAGATCGAAAATTCCCAGAGAAAGATCGGGATTGCGCATTCCTATAGCGCTTGCAAATGCGCCTGATCCGCCACCTATGTCCAGCATTTTGTCATGCTGATGAAAGGGATATCCGCCAATAATCTGGTCCCATATCATCGGCTGAGTAGCAGCCATAAGTGCGGAATAAGCGCCGCCCTTGCTGCTTTCCTCGTTCATCTTGCGGTCGGTGTCGCCGCCAATTCTCTCGCCATGTATTTGCGCATCATGGGCAGCATAATGCCAGAATTGGGAGAGGCTAGTGCCAGTGCCACGCTGGCTTTTTAACATGTCCATGGGGTTGGCAAGATCGCTATAGAGAAGCTGGTGATGCCGGATCATGGCCATGGCGCCGGGATTGGCAACAAGCGTTGCCCCCATTTCTCCTAACAACCAGAGGTCAGGTTGCGGCGACTCAAGCACATTAATGGCTGCGCCGGCCTTGACGACTCGCATGGCTGCATCTTCGTTTAGTTCGAGAAAGGCAAGCAACTCGGCAGTGCTGCGAGGTGATGCAGAGATATATTGCAGCAAGCCAGTTTCGACAAAGACGAACAGGATTTGCGAATATACAAACCCCGTTATCATATCCATTTGCTGCGCAGCTTTTCGCTGTGTCACTTGCCGGAAAAGTGGCAGACGTGCCGCCCAATAATGAAAGCGCTCGCTGCCGAAAATGCGGTTGCGTTGCATCAACCAACGGGTTTTCAGCGAATAAGGCTGATTCAAAGTATTTGATTTGCTAGACATATATAAGTGTCTAGTTTAATGGACATATGGTATAGAGCCGTCAATAGCATGTTTCATCTTATATGCTTTGAAACATGGTCGGCTATAGCATGGAGCGGCGATTGGACAGCAACCCGGTCATTATTATAGGCGCAGGAATTGGCGGGCTCGTAAGTGCGGCATTGCTCTCTGCTCGTGGGTTAGCGGTTACTCTTATTGAAAAAGAAGCAACACCTGGCGGCAAGGTTCGACAGCTTGATGTCGATGGCGCAATGGTTGATGGCGGCCCGACGGTTTTTACCATGCGGCCGGAACTGTCCGCCATATTTGAAGCAGCAGGTGCGCAGCTTGATGACCATGTCACGCTAGAAAAAGCAGATGTTCTTGCCCGGCATGCTTGGGATGATCGCGGCACGCTCGATCTTTATGCCGATCATGAGAAATCAGTTGATGCTGTCGGCCGCTTTGCCGGTTTGGATGCCGCCAAGGGCTATCAAAGTTTTTCGCGTGAAGCAGAGAACATCTATAATATTATTGAGCATTCATTCCTGAAAAACACCAAGGCCTATCCGCCTGCACTTATGTGGCGCGTCGGCTGGTGGCGAATGGGCGCAATGAATGCGATCAAGCCCTACACTTCTATGTGGAAGGCATTGGGCGCGCATTTTTCTGACCCTCGGCTGCGCCAGCTTTTTGGCCGCTATGCGACATATTGCGGTTCATCACCTTATGAAACACCTGCAACATTAATGCTCATTGCCCATGTGGAAGCGCAGGGCGTTTGGAAGATCAAAGGCGGCATTAGCGCTTTGGCGAAGGCTTTGGAAAATGTTGCACGCCGCAATGGCGCAACCATTCGCTATGGCGAAGCGGTGGGTGAAGTCTTGATCAAAAATGGCAAGGCGCATGCGGTTCGATTGGCGAATGGCGAAGTCATCGAAGCGGCCTCTGTCATTTGCAATGCTGATCCTTCTGCTTTGGCTTATGGTTTGTTTGGTGAAAGAGCGCGTGACGCTTTGCGCCCAATGCCAGAGGAAAAACGCTCATTATCGGCAATGGTGTGGCTTATTAATGCCAAATCATCAGGCTTTGATTTGGAGCATCATAACGTATTTTTTTCAGATGATTATGCCCGTGAATTTAGGGATATCAAGGCTGGTGGCCCGCCGGTATCGCCAACATCCTATCTATGTGCGCTGGATCGCGGCGCAGAACTTCCCGAGCCGGATAACCCTTACAAAACCGACAAAATCGGAACATCCGGCAAGGCAGAGCGTTTTCAAATCATCGTTAACGCACCGGCCAATGGGGACAGCAAAACTTACAGTGCGCAGGAGAGAGAGACATGCACCAGAAACATGCTAGACAGTCTGAACAAATGCGGACTGGAGCTGGAGCATCCTCTCCCGCACAAGTTGGTGACGCCGAACGAGTTCGCCAAACTGTTCCCGGCAACGGGGGGAGCGCTTTACGGCAGGGCTTCGCACGGATGGGCAGCCTCTTTCCTGCGCCCTGGATGTCGGACAAGGATAAAGGGGCTTTATTGCGCGGGCGGGGGCACGCACCCTGGAGCGGGGGTCCCGATGGCCGCCTTATCGGGCAAGATAGCGAGCGAGGCCGTGTTGTCAGACCGCGCTTCGAAACTGTGGTACCACCGCAAGGCTATCAATGGTGGTATGTCGACGCGATCAGTGATGACGGGCAATTCGGCCTGACCATTATCGGCTTTATCGGCAGCGTTTTTTCACCCTATTATAACAAATCTGGCCGAGAGGACCCGACAGACCATAGCTGTATCAATGTTGCTCTTTATGGGCCCAGAAATGCACGCTGGGTTATGACCGAGCGCGGCATGGAGCAGACCGAGCAACAGCCAGACACGTTCCGCGTCGGCCCAAGTGCCATGCGCTGGGATAATGACCGTTTGACTATTGATATTGATGAGCGTGATAGCCGCGTTGGCATCCCATGGCGCCGCCGAGTGAAGGGTAAGGTGGTTATTCACCCCGAAATGCTCAATCAGCGTTCGTTCAAGCTGGACCCGGAAGGCAAGCATAATTGGCACCCTATTGCTCCGCGTGCACGTGTCGAAATGCAGATGGAGCATCCTGATATCAGCTGGAAGGGCAGTGCCTATGTTGACAGCAATCATGGCAGTGAGCCGATAGAACATGGCTTTCAGCATTGGCATTGGTCACGCGCGCATGTCGGCAAAGATGTTGCAGTAACTTATGAAGGGCTGCGACGTGATGGCAGTTATTTTGCCAGCGCACTGCGTTTTGATTCCAATGGAGAATCGACGGAACGTGAATTGTTGCCGGTTTCACCCTTGTCACGCACATTTTGGGGGGTGAAACGCCAGACGCGGGCCGATCATGGCATCGCTAAGATACGCAAAACATGGGAAGATACGCCCTTTTATTGCCGTTCTGCGCTGGATATGCAGATTGAAGGAGAGAAGGTGGTCGCCATTCAAGAAAGTATCTCGCTCGACCGGCTTATCAACCCCGTTGTACAATGGTTATTGCCGTTTCGTATGCCGCGCGACACATAATAGCTGGCCATAAGCTGCAATATAAGTGCGGTGATGTTGTGACGATCAGTTAAGGTTGATCATCAGATTTCTGTGTCGCTTTTCGGGCCGCCTCTGCCTTATCTTTTTTGATTTCGCGATCCATTTTGAAATATTGATAGACGCAAAAGCCCAAAGCCAGCACACCGGATAATGTCATCTCGACTATGCCCAAAGTACTACCACTCATCTGCCACCTCCTCGCTGCTGCTATATTTTAGGCTTTGATATGCTTGTCGGCAAATTCCGTGATGATGTCTACGGCCAATTGCGGAGCCTCTTCATGTGCCAAATGCCCTAGATTTTCTAAGGATTTAAGAGTGCAATTCTTTATTGGCTCGGCAGCATCTATTACCGATTGCGGCGGTATGGCCGTATCATTCGCTGCATGAACAAGCATTATGGGTGCAGATAGCTGCGGCAGCTTTTTCTGCAAATGATCGAGCCGCCAATTGGCCATCATGCGCAAAGCGCCATCGCAATGGCCTGAATGCCCAAATAATATGGCATATTGGTCTAGGCCTGCTCTATCGATTGTCGACCCAGTTGCTTTGGCCAGAAACTTCTCGGTCTGGCCCACACCGCGCGCCATGCGGGAGAAGATGATCGACATAAATGGATTGGTGAACAGCATTTTTGCAAGCTGAGGAAAGAGTTCTGCAGCGATACCGGGAAAGGGTTTCAGTGCAGGCGTAAAACCGATCAGTGGGATATCGCGCTGTGCCGTAATCATCATTTCCAGAGCAATGGCGGAACCTGCGGAATGCGCGGTTATGATGTCTGGGGTAATGGACAGATGGTCAAGCAGAGCCTGAAGGGATGCGGCCATGCCGGGTAGTGAAACGCGGCGTGACATATTGGGCCGCGTAAAGCCATGCCCGGGAAGATCAACAGCGATAACGCGGTAATGCTGTGCCAATAATGGCATGACATCACGCCAGCTATGCGTCGATGCGCCAGTGCCATGGATCAGCAAACAAATCGGCGCTGTATCTGCCGGCCCCGCTATACCCTGCACATGCCAGCTATAGCCGCCATCTTCGACAAATTGGCTAAACTCAGCATGGGGCCAATAGACCTTATGCTGTTGCCAATCGGGGTAACGTGTGTTCATGCCGCCTTGTCTTTATGGCCAACACTTTCAATCGCTGCGACCAAATCACCACTATTGGCGCGGGGCAGGGGCACGCATCGTGCACCCAGTGCAGTAGCCAGAATACGGGCTTCTTCGCGCGGGCGGGGTGAAATATCCAGCACAATTGCATTGATATTATCAGCTGTCAGCATCTTGGCCATGCGTTCGCTTTCTTCCATTGCTCCCGCACGATGGGCCGTACCATCCAGCATCACATTGGCTTTGCCGTCGGTCAGGATAGCGACCATGGGTGATTGCCCGCGCTTTTGTGCAGCCAGTGCCATTTGATGCGCCATAATCAATGCCGATGCCAAGGGCGTACCACCGCCGCCGGGTAAGGCGCCCAGACAGCGCTGCGCTCTGGTCAGGGAGCGGGTTGGCGGCAGTAAAAGGCTTGACTCAGTGCCGCGAAAAGCGATTAGCGCCACTTGTGCGCGTTTGACATAGGCTTCTGCCAACATCAGTTCGACAGCGCCTTTTGCTTCGGCCAGCCGTGACATGGCCGATGAACCCGAAGCATCAACCGCAAAAATTGTCAGGGTTTCGCTGCTCTGTTCAAAGCGCTTGATATGCAGATCAGATTTGCGAACGTACACCTGTGCTGCATTGACCGTGTTTTCAGATGTTGAACGGCGCAGGCCCTGCCATGGGGCGGCTGCCCGCAATGTGTCGATTAAAGCCAGCTTAGCACCATGGCCGGGCATGCCGGGGCGCGGTGATAAAGGGCGGCCACGCTGTACCGATTTGCGCTTCTGGCCAGCGCGGCCCATAGGCCCATTGCCACTGCGCTGCTTATGGCGACCAATGTGATCTAGCATATGGGCAGGGATTGCGGCTAATGCTGCATCAATCATCATGTCATCTGGCAATTGCTCAATATTTTGACTCTCATTGTCCCCTTGCTGAGGGTCTTCAGGCTGATTATCTTGCTGTTCGTCATCAGGTGGTGGTTCATGATGATTTTCCTCGGCCTGTATCTGCGGCAATTGGGTCGCCCGCGGGGCCAGCACCAAGGTGGCCGCGATGGCAATATCATCCTGATCGACATTGCTGCGCTGATGAATATCTGCATGGGCCATTGCGGCCCGTTGCGCGAACAATAATGGTCGCAGTGAGGATATACCCAAGGCCGCAGCCGTTCCGGTCAATATCTGTCTTTGTTCATCAGATAATGATGGCTGTACCTTGCCGGCTGGTGCAGTGAATATAATATTATCTGGCATCGCCATGGCAGTGCAATCGCAGTGAAAGGCGATGCGCTCCATCAATACCATAGGCGGTGCTTCATCGCTTTCTACGGAATCATCCAGCAAGATGACCGCAATATCCCGCCGGTCCAGGGCAGTAGCAAGATGCGCCGCAATATCGTCCTGCATCCGTTCTGCAATGGGTATAATGACTATACCGCCCTCGGCCTGCCCCAATATTCCGGCCGCATCCACACGCTTGCCAGCGGCCAAAGTCGCGGTCAGGTCCAACCCACCCAACAGCCGGTCCTGATCAACATTGATGGGTATTTTGCGCATCGTCAGCGATGGGGGCAGTGCAGACGATATTTGCTCAATAAGTGCATCACGCGCTGGGCCATGGCCGCGCAGGCATAACCCGCCAAAAGCCAAGGGTGCTTGCAAGAATATCTGCACAGCATTGGTAATAGTCTCGGTGCGGGATGCGACATCCCATGCCATGGCTTCAGCGGTGTTTTGCGCTGCCAATAGTGCATCATTGGTTGGGTACGCGCTCAACCAAAAAGCTCTGCCAGCGCCCGTTCAATCCTGACCGTCGATCCCGTCTCGTCCAGGACATCACGGCGCAGACGATGGCGCAAGGCCATGGGTGCCATGGCTATCAAATGCTCCCGGGTGACCGTTTTCTTGCCATGATAAGCTGCATAGGCCCGTGCTGCACGCATCAGGGTCAATTCACCGCGCAACCCATCAGCACCAACCGTTTGGCACAATGTAGCAGTGTCTTGCAAAATCGCTTCTGGCGTGGTGATTTTGGCTACGGCTTTTGTGGCGCGTTGAATGCGCTTAATGGTTTTCTGATCTTCATCGGCCCATGCTGCGGCAAATTCTGCGGGGTGGCGCTCTTGCTCATCGCATCGGCGCATAATCTCTACTCTGTCTTCCAGCTTTTCCGGTGTGCGCACTTCTACTGACAGGCCAAATCGGTCCAGCAATTGCGGGCGCAGTTCGCCTTCTTCCGGGTTGCCGCTGCCGATCAGCACGAAGCGGGCATCATGACGCACGCTCAATCCATCACGTTCAACCAGATTTTCACCGGACGCTGCCACATCCAACAGCAGATCAACCACATGATCTTCAAGCAGGTTAATCTCATCAATATACAGAAACCCGCGATGCGCTTTGGCCAATAGGCCTGGCTCAAATTTGCGTTCACCATGTGCCAATGCTCGTTCCAGATCCAGCGTACCGAGCACTCTGTCTTCGGTCGCACCCAGAGGCAAATCGGCAAATGGCACGGCGATTTTGCGTGTGCGTTTGCTGGTGCAAGGGTCGGGGCATTTGCCGGGATTATCAGGCGCACAATGGTAACGGCAATTTTCGACGATGCTGATGGGCGGCAAAGTGGCGGCCAATGCACGCGCAGCGGTAGACTTGCCTGTTCCGCGATCGCCAAAGATCATCACTCCGCCTATGCGCGGTTCAATAGCGGTGACCAGCAAGGCCAGCTTCATCTCGTCTTGCCCGACGATGGCGTTAAAAGGAAATCCACCCATGTCCGTAACTTAGCAGACCTATATCGCTCCGCAAGTCTTGCTTTACACTTTTGTTGTCATTTAGATTTGACATAAAGTTCCGCCTGAAACTCGGCCCAAGGTTTAGGCCGTGACATTATGTCCATACAGCCAAGCCAGAGCGTTCCCGGCCAATTTGCTGTGGGCCTTTCCTGCCAACCATAATGGACCATGGCGGATAAGTCTGGCTGGACCCGGGCCCTGATGAAATAGCCGCATATTGCTTTGTGCCTGCGCTTGTACTTTTTTGGTGCGCGGCAGGCGTGTACGGCAATATTGCTGCAACGCCGTTTCAATGTCGCTCTGCTCTCCTAATGTGCGTGCCAGCACATAAGCATCTTCCATAGCCTGAGCTGCGCCCTGCGCCATAAAGGGCAGCATGGGGTGACATGCATCGCCCAGCAACGTCACACGGCCATCACTCCATTGGTTTAACGGAGCTCGATCAAACAAAGCCCAGCGATAATGCGCATCGGCTTTATCAATGATATTGGTAATTATAGGGTGCCAACCAGCAAAATCAGCCAGTGCATCGCGGCGACTGCCTTGGATCGTCCAACCTTCTTCTCGCCAATCACTGCGCTCTACCACGCCAACAAAATTGGCCAGCGCTCCGCCGCGTAGCAAATAGGTGACGGCATGTTTGCCAGCGCCCAGCCAGACAGTCGCATTGGGCGGCGGCACATGGCGACCCAGATTTTCAACTGGCACCACTGCGCGCCACGCCACATTGCCGGTGAAACGCGGCCGATCATCACCATGCATTTGCTGGCGGATTGCCGATTTTATGCCATCTGCCCCGATGAGTATGTCGCCATCAATATGGCTACCATCTGCCAAACTTGGCCAAGCGGATGCCTTATCCTGACCATAGCTGCTGACCGCGCAATCGGTTTGCAAACTGCCGGGTAAGCGTTCCTCTACCGCTTCACGCAGCACGTTTATAAGGTCAGCGCGGTGAATATGCACATAGGGTGCGCCGAATATAGCAGGGTAATCGGCCATGCTGCTGGTCATGATCTCGCGGCCTTCGCGCCCGGTGCGCATCTGGCTGGCCTTGGGTAAGAAACCTTTGGCGATGACAGCTTTGTCCAGTCCCAATGCACGCAATATGTGCATGGCGTTCGGGCTGATCTGGATGCCAGCGCCGACTTCTTTTATGGTCTTTGCCTGCTCCAGAATGCGCGCGCTATGGCCAAAATGATGCAGGCACAGAGCGGCGGTAAGTCCTCCAATACCACCTCCTGTAATGATCGCGTTGATCTGCATCTATTGTCCATTTCTGCCGTACTTCTACTCCATAGCCAATATGCGCTAACTTATAAAAGGTACGTTTTTGCAACTTGTCTCTTGGCCCCGCGCCCATTTCGCGTTACTTTATGTGAAAATATAGCATGGAGGCTGCTCACAAATGGTACAAACAACAGTCAATGGCAAGGCGGTCACGCTGGAAGTCGATCCTGCAACGCCGATATTGTGGGTCGTGCGCGAACAGCTGGATATGACCGGCACCAAATTTGGTTGCGGCATAGCGCAGTGCGGCGCATGCACTGTGCATCTGGATGGTACACCGGTGCGCAGCTGTTCAACCCCCATTTCAGAGGCCGATGGTAAAGCGATAACCACTGTTGAAGGCTTAGCTGGTGATGATGGTGTGTTAAGCGCTTTGCAGCAGGCATGGATAGATGTGCAAGTGCCGCAATGTGGCTATTGCCAGTCTGGACAGCTTATGTCTGCCGCTGCTCTTTTGCGCGATAATCCGCAGCCCAGTGATGATGATATAGACGCTGCAATGCGCGGCAATGTCTGTCGCTGCGGCATGTATAATCGCATCCGCAAAGCCATTAAGATTGCTGCGGGAACTGATCAGGCGGATAGCTCCGCAGTTGAAGGAGCAGAAGCATGAGCGATATGACAGAAGAGCGGCAGGGCACAGAAGCTCCCGAACCCGAAAAGAAAAAGGGCAAATGGTCCCGCCGCGCTTTTATTGGCGCTGGCATTTTGACCGGCGGTGCATTGGTTGTGGGTGTTGCCATTCGTTCAGGCAAGCCGAGCGAGCGATTGCAAAAACTGATGGCCAGCGGCGATAATGAGATGCTGATCAACAGTTTCGTCAAAATTGATAAAGACAATATTGTCACCGCCGTGGTGCCGCATGTTGAAATGGGGCAGGGATCGCAAACCGTTTTGGCGCAGATGCTGGCTGACGAAATGGACGCCAATTGGGAAGATGTGCGCATATTGGAAGCACCGGGCGATTCGGCTTATGTGTCGAAAGATATTGGCCGTGAATTTCTGATGCCTAATCTGAAAGTGCCAGAAATTCTTGAGCCAACTCTGGATGGTACATTATTCCAAATAGCCAATATGATGGGCCTGCAAATCACTGGTGGCAGCTTTTCAATACGCGGCACTGGCCAGCGCGGCATGCGCACGGCGGGCGCAGCAGCACGGCAAATGCTTGTTGCTGCTGCGGCGGAGCAATGGGGTGTTCCAGAAGAGCAGATCACGGTCGATAAGGGCATTATCGCGCACAAGGCCAGCGGTAAAAGCGGGAAGTTTGGACAGTTTGCAAGCGCTGCGGCAGAGCAATCATTGCCAGCATTGCCCAAGTTGAAAACACCTGATCAATTCACCCTTATGGGTAAGCCATTACAGCGGCATGATATTCCCGCCAAAGTTGATGGTAGTGCAGTCTTTGGCATTGATGCCAAAATCCCGGGCGAGAAATTAAGCTATGCTGCAGTTAAGGCACCGCCGGTTGTAGGGGCTTCTGTCACTGCCATGGATGTAGATGCTGCGAAAGCCATGCCGGGTGTGCAGCAAATTTTGAATATGGGTGATTTTGTTGCCGTGGTTGCCAATGGCTATTGGCAGGCGCAGCAAGCACTCAACACTATAAAATTGAGCTATAGCAAGACCGAGGCAGACAGTCTGGATGCCGATGCTATTTTTGCGCGTTATGCCAAAGCGCTGGATGAAGCGGGTGATGATGGTGGCGATGTCGAAACGCAGACAGGTGATGCCAATGCCAGTTATGCCAAAGCCGCCAAGCAGATTACTGCAGAATATCGCGCACCGTTTCTGGCCCATGCGACTATGGAACCGCAAAACTGCACAGCTTGGGTTAAAAGTGATGGCAGCTGTGATGTCTATGCCGGTTCGCAATCTCCGCTAAAGGCCCGCAAGGCCGCTGCGGACACATTGGGCATTGATTTAGAGCAGGTGAATTACACCAACACCTATTTGGGCGGAGGCTTTGGCCGCCGTTCAGAGGTCGACAATATTGTTATGGCTGTCCGCATAGCCAAGGCGACCGGTTATCCAGTGAAATTGATCTGGTCACGTGAGGAGGATACCGCGCAGGATTTCTATCGTCCTTCAGCAACCAGCCGTTTTTCTGCGGGCCTAGATGATAAAGGCAAGGTTGTAAGCTGGAATAATATTCACACTCATTTGTTCGACCCGCAAGAGGCACCGCAAGTGCCTTATTATGACATTCCCAACAATTTGGTCCGTAAGGTGGAAGTGCCGATGCATTTGCGCTTTGGCCCATGGCGGTCAGTCGACCACAGCCAGCATGCTTTCTTTATTGAGAGCTTTTTGGATGAGGTAGCGGCTGAGGCAGGGGAAGATAGTTATCAGATGCGCCGTAAGTTGCTTAGCAAGTCGCCGCGTCACTTGGCTGTACTCGATAAAGCAGCGAAAATGGCTGGTTGGGGCCGCACTATGCCCAAAGGCGCAGGCCTAGGTATCGCGTTGGTGCCATCATTCGGTTCGATTGTGGCCGAAGTGGCGGAAGTCGATCTAACCGGCAAAAAGCCGCGTGTTACCAAAGTTTGGTGCTGTGCAGACCCCGGCTATGCGATGAATATCGATGGCTTTGTCGCGCAAATGGAAAGCGGTATCATCTATGGACTGACCGCTGCCCTTTATGGTGAGATCAGCCTGAAAAAAGGTGCGGTACAGCAGAGCAATTTCCATGATTATAAAATGCTGCGCATGGATGAAGCCCCGGAGATTTTTGTTGAGGTTATCAATGGCGATCCGGAAAGATTGGGCGGTGCAGGTGAACCTGGCCTGCCTCCGCTAGCGCCTGCTGTAACCAATGCAATTTTTGCAGCCAGCGGTAAGCGCATTCGTGAATTGCCATTGTCCAAACACCGCATTGTATAAGAAGGTGATGACTATGCTATCCCAATTGTCTCGCCCCTTGTTAATAGGGCTATCCTGTTTGCTAATCAGCTCTTGCGGTTCAGCGACAGCGCCTGAACCTGTTGAACAGATTATCGTTAGTGAGCCTGGTACAGAAAAACTGGTCACAAATTCTGACGGTAGCGCGAATTCGCAAGATTTGGCTGCCGCTGGTGAGGCGGCATTTGCTATCTGCAAAGGCTGTCATGTTGTTGAGCCAGGCGCGGCTTCAACTGTTGGCCCTAATTTGCATAATGTACTGGGCCGTAAGGCTGGTTCAGTTGAGGGCTATACCTATTCTGAGGCATTGGCCGGATCTGACATTGTGTGGAGTGAGGCCGAGTTGGACGCTTTCATTGCAGACCCGCAGGGCAAAATTGCCGGTACAAATATGGTTGCTGGTGCTGTAAGCGACGCAGATTCTCGTGCGGCCATCATTGCCTATCTCGCTGCGCAATCAAATTAACGCACGACATGAAAAGCGGTGACAGAAGATGAGCAACCTGCGTGGATAATGATCGCATATTCTCATTTCTCACGCAGGAACTTGCCGCAAAACGGTCGGCCATATTGGTGACCGTTATTTCTGTGACGGGTTCTTCCATGCGTGACCCGGGCGCGCATATGGCCGTCGCGCAAGATGGTCGCTTTACAGGCTCTTTATCGGGAGGCTGTATCGAAAATGCAGTGGTTGCTGAGGCATTGCAATGCCTTGAACAGGGTGAGGCAAAAATTGTCCGCTTCGGCCAAGGTTCCCCCTATATTGATATCAAACTGCCCTGTGGCGGCGGGCTGGATATTCATTTTCAACCACTACGCGATAATGATTTTGCGGCGCAATGCCTGAATGCAGTGCAATCTCGCGAACCATTTGCCATAAGATTATCTGCGGGCGGAACAGCGCCTGAATTTGTCGATCATTGGCAACCCAATGGTTTTGATGCGCAAAATGACGAACATATTATCGGCCACTGGCCATCGCCGCGACTGATGCTTATTGGTCATGGTGCGGCCATGCTGCGTCTGGCCAATCTGGCGCAAGCCATAGACGTCGGCGTTATAACGGCTACCCCGCAGACCGATCTGCATGATCAGTTTTTGGCGATGGACATTGATGGCCGCTATCTCAATGCAGTGGACGATGTGGCAGCGATATTGAGCGATCGCTGGACTGCTATTGTCTTTCTGTTTCACGATCATGATTGGGAGGTGCATCTGCTCGCCGCAGCATTGGCCAAACCGCATTTTTATATCGGTGCGATGGGCGGCAGAACCGCCCAATTAAAGCGTATGGAAATGTTACAAGATCAGGGGGTTTCTTTACAAACGATCAAAACAATCCGTGCGCCAATAGGCCTTTTTCACTCTGCCAGAGACCCGGACACATTGGCTATTTCAACCTTGGCAGAAATCGTGAAATCTTATCAAAATACCGATTTTTCAAGTGACTATGATTGATAGTAATCAGGTTTTCTTGGCGGTTTTGGCGGCAGGCGCATCAGCGCGATTTGGTAGCACGGATAAGTTGGCCGCTCCGCTGCATGGCAAGATGCTGGGGCTGCATATCACAGATAGTTTATCAGCCATATCATGGGGCTGGCAGGCCGTGATATGTTCTGAACGCTTTATAGAATGTGCAGATGGATGGCGGCAAAGCGGATATGTTTTGATCGAAAATCCGTATGCTCATTTGGGAATGGGATATTCGGTAGCATTGGCCGCTAAGCGAGCCAAGGCAGCACAGGCGAATGCCTTGATGATCGTTTTGGCTGATATGCCTTTCGTCACCATAGAGCATGTGCAGGGCATTTTTCAGGCTGTGAATAGCGACATTGGCTCTGCGTTAATTGCTTCCACAGATGGCGTAAAGAACTTGCCGCCTGCATTATTTGGCGCTGAACATTTTGATGCGCTCATACAGCTTGAAGGCGATATAGGCGCGCGGGCATTGTTGCGAAACGCGCATAGTGTGGGCGCAAAAGCGGAATTGCTGGTGGATATAGATACGCCGCAGACTTTGGCGGCGTGTAATGAGGCTGCTCAGCACAAGCTCTAAAAAGAGCGGAAGCCAGCAGCAGGTGTGTTTCTGATTTGCCGGTCAATTGACATCAATACGCCAACGCAGATCATAATGGTCAGCATGGATGAACCGCCATGGCTTAAAAAGGGCAGGGGAATACCAACAACAGGAGCAAGGCCCATTACCATCATCAGGTTAATCGCCGCATATAGGAAGATGGTCATTGTCAGCCCACCAGCGCACAGCTTTTGAAAGCGTGAAGGCGCTTTAATGGCCAAATTCCAGCCCCAGCGCAGCAACAGGAAGAAACCAAAAATAACGGCAAACCCGCCAATCAAACCCCATTCTTCGGCCATTGTGGCAAATACAAAATCCGTATGTCCTTCAGGCAAATAGTCCAAATGGCTTTGTGATCCATTCAAAAAGCCCTTGCCGCTAATCCCGCCTGAACCAATCGCAATTTGTGACTGGGTGATGTGATAGCCAGAACCAAGAGGATCTTCCTCAGGATTGAGAAAGGTCGTAACACGGCGTTGTTGATAGGGTTCCAGCGCGAAGAAAAATGCAAGCGGTGCAGTTATTGCAACCATAATGCCAGCGCCAACAAAAAGCCGCATCGGCAGGCCAGCGAGGAATGCAACAGTTATGGCGCCAACGCAGATGGTGATGGTTGTGCCCAAATCAGGTTGTAGCAAAACCAGAGCGGCAGGCATGCCCATTAGCACCAGAAGTGGCCAGATAGCAGCAAAACTGCGTATATCGCCGCGCGGCAAAACGTCATAGAACCTAGCAATGGCAAGGACAATAGCAGGTTTCATAAGCTCTGAAGGCTGGATACGCATAAAGCCCAATGACAACCAACGCTGACTGCCGCCGCCCACTTGGCCGATTATCTCCACGCCGAGCAGCATCAGCAAGATGATGACATAGACTGGCAGGGAGGCGAATTTGAACAGCTCTTCCGGCAAATAGCTGATAACGATAGCCATTACAAAAAACAGTGAAAAGCGCGCAATGTGTAAGCCGGCCCATGGGGAAAAGGAGCCACCCGCCGCTGAATATAATATGGTCGCGCCGAAACCGGCCATGGCGATCAGCAAGACTATGGTAAACCATGATTGATTGCGCAGCGGGGCAGGGATGAGTGCGAGCATGTGTCTTGCCTATCCCTGTTCTGCGCTATTGCTGTTTTGGTTGCTATCGTCTTGCGGATCACTCTCTTGATCCGCTTGCTCACTTGCCTCTGAAGCGGCTGCTGCTGCCTTATTTGCCTGAAAGCGGGCAAATTGTTTTTCCATGCGTTCTTCGATAGTGCCGCCCCAAGCGCGTTCCAATGGAGCAATGGCTTCTTCAGCTTTGTCACGATCGAACAAGAATGTCAGCACATCACGAGCAACTGGATAAGCAGCGCCGGAACCGCCACCATGTTCAATAACGACAGCACAGGCATAGCGCGGGTTATCATAAGGCGCGAAACAGACGAACAGACCGTGATCGCGGAATTTCCAGGGTACGTTTCGGCCATCGCCGCGTGTTAGGCTGACCACTTGGGCAGTACCTGTTTTTCCGGCAACCTCAATATTGGGCAATGGCAGCGCAGCTCTACGCGCCGTGCCGGCCCCGTGAACAACATCACGCATTGCGGCTCTTGCCAATTCCAAATGTTCAGGTGCAATTTGCATTGCCGGTTGCTGCTTTTTGCGCTTGGACATTAGCAGGTTCGGGGTCAACTCACGGCCACTGGCAATGCGTGCAGTCATAACCGTTAGCTGGAGCGGATTGGTCAGCACATAGCCCTGACCGATAGAGGCATTGGCCGTATCTGCGGTGGTCCAGCGTCTTTTATGCTTGCGCTGCAACCATGCCGGGTCAGGCACCGTGCCGTAAAACTGGTTATTGACCGGCAGGTCATATTCCAGCCCCAACCCATGCTCGCGCATCATGGTGGCGACAGGGTCCATGCCGATACGCTGCGCAAAATAATAAAAATATGTGTCGCAGCTTTGCGCCACGGCGCGGTTCATATTCACCGTACCGTGCGTGCTGTGGCAACGGAAAAACCGGCTGCCCACACGCAGGCCGCCGCGGCATACAACCGTTTCTGACGGATCAATACCTGCCTTGAGAAAGGCGAGGGTGTTCATGGGTTTTACAGTTGATCCAGGCGGGTAAAGACCAACCAAAGATTTGTTGCGCAGGGGGACATGGTCATCATTGCGCAGCATGGCATATTCATCGACGCCAATGCCGTCCGAAAAGCTGTTAGGGTCAAAGCTGGGCATTGACGCCAGACACAATATATCACCCGTCACACAATCCATAACAATGACAGAGCCGGACTCAGGGCCTATTCGACGCCCGGCATAACGCTGCAAATCACCATCAATGGTTAGTTTGACGGGTGCACCGGGAGTATCAGGCCGCGTTTCCAATTCGCGTACGACCTTGCCGCGCGCAGTGACTTCAACACGCTTGGCTCCTGGTTCACCCCGCAATATCTGCTCAAATTGCTTTTCAAGGCCGTCTTTGCCCAGTTTGAAGCCCGGCGTAACCAACAGCGGAATTTTTTCCGCCTCATATTCCTTGGCATTGGCGATGCCAACATAGCCGAGCAAATGCCCAACCGCTGCCCCGCCGGGATATTGGCGACTAAAACCTTGTAGCGGCGCAACGCCCGGCAAATCAGGAATGCGCACATTGATGGCAGCGAATTGATCATAGCTCAGACCCGAAGCGACAGCGACAGGTTGGAACCCGTCGGCATCTTCTAATTCCGTATTGATGCGCTCAACCTCTTCGGCAGGAAGGTCGAGCAGGTCCGCAAGGCGGCTGACCGTTTGTGCGCCCTCAGTGAGCCGGTTCGGAATAATATCAACGCGAAAGTCAGCCTTATTATTGGCCAAAGGTTTGCCATTACGATCGACAATCCAACCGCGTCGGGGCGGAATAAGCGAAAGATTGACTCGGTTGCTTTCCGCCAGAACCTGATAACGTTCGTTTTCGGCAACAGCGATATAGGCCATACGGCCCGCTAACAGCATGCCGATAGCGGCCTGACTGCCGCCCAGCAAAAGCGAGCGCCGGTTGAAGGTAATATTCTGAGTCATAGCCGAAATGGCTGTTTTTTTGCCGTTCTTGCGGCCAATTCCCAATATGCTCATGTTGCCAGTCTCTTGCTGTCAATCCATGCTGCGCTGCGCAGGATCAGGGGAAACAGGCAGATAGAAAGCGTAATTTGTGGCAACAGCAGAAAAGGCGAAACCGGTATTTTGAAGAGATAGTTGATAAGGGCTGATAATATTATGAACCCCGTGATAAAAAATGCTGCCAAAAACCAGTCCTGCCAAAATTCGCGCCAGACATAACGCGAGTCTATGAGTTCCATTATTATCATCGCTAATGACCATGAAAATATAGCGTTACCAAATGGCTGTCCGCTGAACACATCGTCGACTGCGCCAAATATTCCCGCAGCCCAGATGGGCCATAGGCCCGGGCGTAATAATCGCCACGCCAACAAAACCAGAAAACCGAATGGCGGCAATATAGGGTAATCGGCAATGATTGGCAAAATCATTGGTAGCATAGAAGCCAAGACAACAGAGAGTACTGGATAAAGCAGCAGCTTTACCGTTGATCGTCTGCGGTTTAATCTTGCACTATAAGATCTCGACATTAGCGGCCCGGATCAGTTTGCGCTGCACCATCAACAATGCTGTCGTCACTCTGACCATCACTATTGTCAGACGGGTCATCAATAGGAATGAAACGGGGTTGTACCGTCACATAATCGGTTGCGGCGGGGGTGCTAAGCAAATTGGCTATTGCACCATCAGCAGTGCTTTCAACCACAACGGCTACGGGTATATTGGGGCGGTAAAGACCGCCATTGCCAGAAGTTACCATGATGTCGCCAGGTTCAAACGGGTTTACGCCCATTTCGACCAATTTAATAGCAATCCGGCCATCGCCTAGACCTTCCGTAAAGCCCACGATGCCGTCTTCGGTGCGTTTAACGGGCACACGGTTTCGCGGGTCGGTCAGTAACAGAATTTTTGCTGTGTTTGGCGTGGTGGTCAATACGCGGCCAACCAGCCCCTTTGAGGAGCGTACAGGTTGCCCTGCTTCCACACCTTGACGCGAACCGGCATATATAGTTGCAATGCGGCTGGTGCTGGTCGCGGTCGAGTTGATCAGCCGTGATATGGTTACGGTTGTGTCCGCTTCTTGCTCGACAAGGCCTAATAGCCTCCTCAACTTTATATTTTCTTGGCGCAGTGCATTGGCTTCGACAATCTGTGCTTCTTGGCGTTCAATGGTGCGTTCAAGATCTGCATTTTTCGATGCCGCTGCAAAATAGGCGGATACCTCATCCCAACTATTAGATGCGCCAGCACGTGCACCGGCTAAGCCTCCTGATACGGGTGCAGTAGCTTCTGACGCTGCGCCACGCAAAGCTGCAAAACCGGTGGGATCAATAAAAGATATGACAAGCAGGAACAGACCGACAAAGCCGCCCAATATAGCCAAAACATAACCAGTGAATGCGCGATATTGCGCTTTGCGGTTAAATCCCAGACGCCTGTTGGGCGGCGTCACCATAGCCAATCCCTTTCGTTACGAGGTCACAAATTATTGCGTGTGTAACACACCTTTGTAAACTGGGTCTTCCATTGCAATGCCAGTGCCCAATGCAACACAGCTTAATGGGTTTTCAGCCAGAGTGACGGGCAGGCCTGTTTCATCACGCATAAACGCGTCCAAACCTTCAATCATTGCGCCGCCGCCGGTCAACACAATGCCTTGATCGACAATATCCGCTGCAAGTTCAGGAGCAGTGTTTTCAAGAGCAATACGAACACCTTCGACAATGGTGCTAATCGGTTCTGCAAGAGCTTCAGCAATTTGCGCCTGATTGATAGAAATCTCTTTCGGCACGCCGTTTACAAGATCGCGGCCTTTGATCTGAATGGTGTGACCAACGCCATCAGCAGGTGCACGGGCAACGCCGAAATCCTTTTTGATACGCTCGGCGGTGGTTTCGCCGATTAACAGATTGTGGTGACGGCGAACATAAGAGACCAAAGCCTCATCCATTTTGTCGCCGCCAGTCCGCACAGATGTGGTATAAGCAAGGCCGCGCAGAGAGAGAACGGCAACCTCCGTCGTACCGCCGCCAATATCGACAACCATTGATCCGATAGGCTCTGTTACCGGCATACCGGCACCAATAGCAGCGGCCATCGGCTCAAGGATAAGATGCACCTGACTTGCGCCGGCATTTGATGCGGCATCACGAATGGCACGGCGCTCAACTGATGTAGAGCCTGATGGCACACAGATAACAATTTCCGGCTGATTAAAAAGGCTGCGCTGACGCCCTGTCACTTTCTTGATGAAATGCTTGATCATTTCCTCGGCGACTTCGATGTCGGCAATAACGCCATCACGCAAGGGGCGAATAGCTTCAATGGAATCGGGCGTTTTGCCCATCATCATTTTAGCATCATCACCGACGGCCTTAACCCGTTTGATGCCGTTAATGGTCTCAATAGCCACAACAGACGGTTCGTCCAGGACAATGCCCTGACCCTCAACATAGACCAAAGTGTTGGCGGTGCCGAGGTCGATGGCCATATTTTGTGAGCCGAATCTGAAGAGCTTGGAGAAAAATGACATTTGGTTCGTGGTCCGTATAATCTAGATATGCAAAATGAGCGGCAAAATTGCCACTCTTCTATGGGTTGCGCATAACCCAAATGTGTCCGAATGCAAAAGAAAAGCGGTGGATTATACACTTTTTCATGCTCGCTTCACAGCCAAAGCCCGTTTAGACAGTAAACCATGAAAATTCGCCGCCTTCCTGACGCACTTATTAATCGTATCGCAGCTGGAGAAGTTGTCGAAAGGCCTGCCAGTGCGCTTAAGGAATTGGTGGAAAATGCCATTGACGCCGGGGCTACTGCTATCGATATTCGTTTGTCTGCTGGTGGAATAGACGGGCTTATCGTGCGTGATAATGGTTGCGGTATGACCCGTGATGAGGTTTTGCTCGCTTTAGAGCGGCACGCCACATCCAAATTACCAAGCGACGAGATTGAAAAGGTCATGTCGCTGGGCTTTCGCGGCGAAGCACTGCCATCTATCGCTAGTATTGCGTTAATGCGGATCACCACGCGCCCTAATCCGGAATTCGTTTTGGATGGTGACAGCAGCTTAGACGGCTGGTCAGTAGCAGTCGATCATGGTGAAATGGTGCATGACGGTCCTGCTGCAACGCCGCCGGGGACAGAAATTTCCGTCAGTCAGGTTTTTGCCAAAGTTCCCGCACGCCGCAAATTCCTCAGGACGCCGCGCAGTGAGTTTGCCGCTTGCAGCGATGTTGTGAAGCGCTTGGCGATGGCACGGCCTGATATCGGTTTCCGGCTTGAAAATGACGGCCGCAAAAGCATCAATGTTCAACCCGAACAGTCACTGACAATGCGGGTGGGGGCACTGACCGCACGCGGGCTTATTGATAACCATATGGTCATCGACCTGGAGCGAGAAGGAACGCATTTGCGCGGTATTGCGGGCCTTCCGACATTTAATCGAGGAGTGGCCGATCACCAGTTTCTGTTCGTCAATGATCGTCCGGTTAAAGATCGCCTGCTGACCGGTGCAGTGCGCGCTGCCTATGCCGAAATGCTAGCACGTGACCGCCACCCGGTTGTGGCACTCTATATCGATGTGCCTGTCGATGAGGTAGATATCAATGTCCACCCAGCCAAGACCGAAGTGCGTTTTCGTGAGGCGGCCAAAATTCGCGGCATGATTGTATCCGGTCTGCGGCGCGCATTAGATGAGAACGGCTTTCGTGCTGTACAGCGTCCACAAGCCAGTGCTCTACAAAATTGGCAGGTCGGCTCGACAATATCTCCGCCCGGATCGCAACAAGGCCACTCCGCTGCGCATAGCTTTGCACAAGACTCATTAGCATCTAACAGCGCTGCGAACTTTGCTGAGGCTCCGCAGACAGGCGCATTTCGCGGCTTTGACGGAGTGGGTGTACCCGAACAGCAAGCTCCAGCCAATTTGTCCGATGAAAGTAATCAATATCGCCATGATGGATTGGATATGCCATCAGCCCGCGCCGAAATAGCAGAGGCTAATGTGCCAGACGCTGTGCAACATCCGCTTGGCGTGGCGCGCGGGCAGGTTGCAGAGACATATATTGTTGCTGAAGCAGGTGATGGATTGGTGATTGTTGATCAACATGCCGCACATGAGCGATTGGTGCTAGAACGGATGCGCAGCACATCACAGACCGGTGCGCAAAAAGCGCAAATCCTGCTGATGCCTGAAGTGGTTGAACTGGATGAAGTCGCTTGCGATCGTCTGGAAGAGCAATTGGACGAGATGACAGCAATGGGGTTGGAAATGGAGCGCTTTGGCCCTTGCGCTATGATGGTGCGAGCAACACCGGCAATGCTGCGCAAAGTTGATGTCCAAGGACTGGTCACCGACCTTGCGGACGAGCTGGCAAGCCTTGACCAGGCATTGAGCCTGAAAGAGCGCATCGACCATGTCGCGTCGACAATGGCATGCCATGGCTCGGTACGCGCAGGCCGTATTTTGAGTGTAGCAGAAATGAATGCCCTATTGCGTGAGATGGAAGTGACCCCACATTCTGGTCAATGCAATCATGGGCGCCCAACTTGGGTTAAGCTGGCACATGATGATATAGAGAAACTCTTCGGGAGAAAATAATGCGACATAATGGTGCGATTTTGGGTGTGGCTGTCATGGCTTTGGCAATGACAGGCTGTGCAGAGCAGGAAGCCATCACTGAGGCAGAATTACAGCGCCCTGTAGAGGTAGAGCCGGTCAGGACCGACAATTTGGAAGACGACACTGCGACAGATTCTACAGATGATGCAGCCACGCAAGATTCTACCACTGATGATGAGGGCAAAGCTACTGAATTGGTCCTTGAGCCAGTTACATTTTCAGAAACACTCAATATCGTTCGCCCGGGTTTAGGCTGCTCGTTCATTGGCGGGGATGATGCATCTTTGCTTTTTGCGACGGGTGAAGATGGCGCTGATCAACCGATACAGGCCGCAGTAAAAATGAATGGAGGGATTATCCCTCTGCTTGGTCGTGGTGGTTATTCAGCGTTGGAAGCTGGACCAACGCTGACCAGTGAGGCTTTGGAAGTCACTATTCAACGTGGCGAAGGCGAAGGCGAAAAGGTCGGTGTTGAGACAATGGAATGGCCTGCAACCCTGACCATCGCGCAAGATGAGGGCGGCAGCGCATCTTATGAAGGACGCTATAGCTGCGGCGCCTGATGCTATTGCTTTTCGGCGTCTCTCACTCTGATTAGCCCGATGCTTTTCATGGTGAGCACAGCTTCGTCATTTTGATTATAGACCGTTATGGTGCCCTCCATGCTACCCATTTCGGGGCGGCTTTTTGAACGGCGCTTGCTTGTCGTAACACTCTCACAGCGTAGTGTGTCACCGGGATATACTGGTTTAAGCCAGCGAATCTCATCAACGCCGGGTGATCCTAATCCGGCTTGCGGATGTGCATGCATATTATCGACCATCATGCGCATGGTCATCGCGCAGCTGTGCCAGCCGCTTGCTGATATCTTGCCAAAATGGGTTTTCGCTGCGGCCTCATCGCTCAGGTGAAATGTTTGAGGATCATATTTCTCCGCGAACTCCAGAACCTCTTCGCGGGTGACAGCATAGTTACCAAAATAATGTGTTTCGCCGATTTCAATATCTTCAAAATATCGCATGTCATTGGTCTCCACGGGTCGGATGATCTTTTGTGTTCATCTGCTTCATATGTGCGGCTGCGAAACAAAACTTGCCCTTTTGCTATCATCATGGTGATCTCACGCAAGTTAAAAACAGGAGCTTATTATGATTCGATCTTCAGCCAAACTTTCCTTGCGTAAGTCACATTGGCTCGCTGCAGCAGTTTTACCTGCCATTGTTCTGGTTGCGCCTGCACCTGCGCAAGAAGTCGATATCAATAATCGCATCATTGATGAGGGTATGAATCAGTCTGAGGTGATGGTGACAGCACATGAATTGCTTGATGGCATTGGTTCCCGGCTAACCAATTCGCCAAATACGCGCAAAGCAGAAGATTGGGCGGTAGCCAAATTTCGCGACTATGGTCTTTCCAATGTTCGTAAAGAAGGCTTTTTGTTTGGGCGCGGTTGGTCAATGGAAGCATCTTCCGTTACGATGATTGCACCGCGTCCATTGCCGTTGACCAGTATACCCATCGCTTGGACGCCGGGTACAAATGGAGAGCTTCGTGCCGAGGTAGTACTTGCGCCAATTTCCGAAGAAGCAGATTTCGACAAATGGCGCGGTAAGTTGAATGGCAAGATTGTGATGCTCAGCGTGCCGGGCACTGGCGATGAGCAGGATACACCACAATTTCGGCGCCTAACAGGTGAAGATTTTGGCAGATTGGATCAATTTCGTCAGCCTTTTCATGATCCTAATGCAGAAGATCGCCGTATTAAACGTGTAACTTTTACCGAAAAACTGGATAGCTTTTTGGCCGAAGAGGGTGCCGTAGCTTGGGCGCGGCGTGCGCGGCGTGATGGCAAGCTGGTGCATGGCGAAGGCTATACTTATTTGGCGGGTCGTAGCCCAAAGTTGCCAGGTGTAGAAATTGCTGCTGAAGATTATCGCCGTATAGCGCGATTGGCGATAGCGGCAGAAACTAAAGGCACTGCCCCGACCTTGGCAATCAATAGCAACACACGCTTTCATGATGATGATCTAAACGCCTATAACATCATTGCTGAAATACCAGGTACGGACCCCAAGGCAGGCTATGTAATGGCAGGGGCGCATTTTGATAGCTGGCATGGCGGCGACGGCGCTGTAGATAATGGCGCTGGGAGTGTCACCGTAATGGAAGCAGCGCGTATTTTGAAAAAATTAGGACAACGGCCAAAGCGGACTATCCGGTTTGTTCTTTGGGCTGCTGAGGAACAGGGGCTACTTGGTTCCTTGGCTTATACGGAAAGATATCTGGCTTATCGCCCTGCGGCTGATCCTAATGCACCTAGCCCAACATTTGGCTGGAGCAACCGTTACCCTATCAACAAACGACCGGGCTATTATGATTTGAAAGCCTATTTTAATATGGACAATGGTTCGGGTAAGTTGCGCGGTATTTATGCAGAAGGTAATGACGCAGCGGTGCCATTGTTGCGCAAATGGCTATCCCCATTCGCGCAAATGGATGCCGGGCGCGTGGTGGCTGGTCCTACGGGGGGCACAGACCATGTCTTCATGCAATCAGTTGGTGTACCCGGGTTTCAGTTCATCCAAGACCCGCTCGATTATTTCCCGCGCTTGCATCACACCAATATTGACACGTTCGATCATCTCCGTCCTGCCGATTTGCGTCAGGCATCTGTAGTAATGGCCGGGGTATTATGGGCTGCTGCTAATGATAAGGATACTCTGGCTCGGCAACCTCTGCCGCGTGAACCAAAGGCTACTGACCCGTTCGCTTATAACGAACCGGATTGATGGTTGAAAATCTAAGCAATTAAAGAGTTGATTTCAGGTTGTGAGAGGCGGTGATAAAATGCTGTTAAACGTTAAATTTAAACAGCATGATGTCACCGTCGCTGACAACATATTCTTTGCCTTCTTGCCGTAACTTGCCTGCATCGCGGGCACCGCTTTCGCCATTAAGCGCGACATAATCATCATAGGCGATTGTTTCGGCACGAATAAAACCGCGCTCAAAATCACTATGGATTTCACCAGCCGCTTGCGGGGCTTTTGCATCACGTTCAACGGTCCATGCTCGGGTTTCTTTGGGGCCAGCGGTGAAGAAGGTTTGTAGGTTCAGCAAGGCATAACCCGCACGGATGACCCGTGCCAGGCCGGTTTCATTCAAGCCCATTTCTTCCAGGAACATCTGTTTTTCATCTGGCTCCATGCCGACCAGTTCAGACTCTATTGCGGCAGACACAATAACCGCCTGAGCGCCCTCAGCCTGTGCGCGTTCGAAAACTGACGCGCTATATTCATTACCGGCTTCAGCGCTGCCCTCATCCACATTACAAACATAGAGAACAGGTTTAGAGGTTAAGAGCTGTGCCTGAGCCAGCATCTTTTCTTCTTCTTCATTCGCAGGTTCGGTGAGCCGTGCCGGTTTGCCATCACGCAGTAAATCCAGCGCCTTAGCCAAAACCGAAGCACTTGCTTTTGCATCCTTGTCACCAGCATTGGCGCGCTTTTGTAAGGCGGGGACACGCTTTTCCAAACTTTCCATATCGGCAAGCAGCAATTCGGTTTCGACAACCTCTGCATCGGCAATCGGGTCGACATGGTTGGAAACATGCTGGATATCATCATCAACAAAACAGCGCAGCACATGGACAATGGCATCAACCTCGCGAATATTGCCCAGAAACTGGTTGCCCAATCCTTCGCCCTGGCTCGCGCCTTTCACCAATCCGGCAATGTCGACGAAGGTCAATTGCGTTGCGATAACCTTGGCGCTGCCAGCAATTTTGGCGATAGTGTCGAGCCGCGTATCGGGCACGGCCACAATGCCTTCATTCGGTTCAATTGTGCAAAAGGGATAGTTGGCCGCTTGCGCCGCCTGTGTCTCTGTAAGAGCGTTGAAAAGGGTCGACTTGCCAACATTGGGCAGACCGACAATACCGCATTTAAAACCCATGGATGATTGCCTTCATAAATCTGTTGGCGACGCTTTGGCCCGTCATCTGGCAAAGGTCAACTGTTGTGAACGGCTTTAATCCACGGGCCGAAAGCTGATCCACCGAGCCAAGCTACCTGTGTATCAGCAGCGACCGTGTTGATGGCTTCCTGGGGTTTGCGCCCGGGGTGTATCGCGCGGCGGGCAGGGCGCTCACTAACCGGCATTGCCAAAATTGCGGCCATGGCATTGGGAATATCCATCGGGTCGGCATTGCGGCCAGAGCCATCTTCCGTGCCCATACGCGCAACCAAGGCGGGATAAGCCGATTTACGTTCCTCCGACACACGGTCGCGTAAGGCAGCAGTATAGACATTGCGGTTTTGCCAAATTTTCGTCGGGTAGCCGCCGGGTTGAATAATCGTCACGCCGATATTGTGCGGTACTAGTTCATAAGCCAATTGCTCGCCCATCGCTTCTACGGCAAATTTGGTTGCGGAATAATGGCCTGCACCGGGCACGATAACGCGGCCCAGTTGTGAAGAAATATGGAAGATATGCCCCGATTTCTGCGCGCGCATAGCGGGCAATACTGCTCTGACCAGCCGGTGATAGCCATAGACATTGGTGTCAAAGGCCAATTTGGTGGCGTCCATATCCTGCAATTCGACGGGCCCCACAATGCCAATACCCGCATTGTTGACCAGAATATCAATGGCGCCGCCCGCCAGCTGTTCGGCTTGGGCAACGCCTTTGGTCACAGATGCGTCTGACAATACATCAATATCTACGATATCGAGACGCCAGCCCTTTTCATCGGCCTCTGCCCGCAAATCATCGGCTTCTTTACGCGGCAGGTTGCGCATGGTGGCGATAACATGCGCACCTTTGCTGGCAAAAAGCTGGGCCGATAAATAGCCAAAGCCGGACGATGAGCCTGTGATCAGAACCGATTTTCCAACCATATTGGCGCTTTTCTCTGGCGCGGGCGTCAGTGCTGATGATGCCGTGCTGGCGATGGCGATAGTGCTGGCGGCAGCTGTTCGGGCAAGCATTTGGCGACGGTTGATTTTGGACATTATGGGCGTTTCCGTTTATCTGGTGTTGCCGCAGCATATCATTCTTGCTGGCGCAGCGCCACATCGCTCATAAAACGGGCATTGTCATTTTCCGCCAGCCAATGGGCTTCGGCCGCCATAGCGCCAAGCATATCAGCAAGCGGGTCCAACTCATGCTTTTTATAATTGCCTAAAACATGACCATTGACGCGTGCCTTGTTGCCGGGATGGCCGATGCCGATACGTATTCGGCGAAAGTCCGGACCGATATGCGTGTCCGTTGAACGCAGGCCATTGTGCCCCGCGGTACCGCCGCCTTGTTTTACCTTCACTTTGAAGGGTGCAAGGTCCAGCTCATCGTGAAAGACTGTTACGTCTTGCGGCTCCAGCTTGTAAAAGCGCATGGCTTCACCAATGGCTTCACCAGAGCGGTTCATAAATGTTGCTGGTTTCAGCAAAAGAAGTTTCTCGCTTCCAATGCGTCCTTCAATTGCCCAACCGCGAAACTTTTGTTTGGGCGCGGCAAAACCATGCACTTCAGCAATAGCGTCCAACACCATGAAGCCAACATTGTGGCGTTGCATTGCAAATTCTGCGCCGGGATTACCCAGGCCAGCCCATAATTGCATCGCATCATTCTCCATTTTATTGGCAGATCATATCGTGGACGATAGACACAAAAAACCGCCAGTTCCAAGTGCGGTGAATAACAATGCCATTTATAAAATGGTCTGTTATTCGGCGCACCCGAATACTAACGGTATTTTTGTGTTAGAGGCAATTAAAGCCTGCTTAAAGCCTGCTGAAACAGATTAGCTATCGCCGTCTGTTGCTTCGCCGCCTTCAGCTGCTTCTTCACCTTCACCGGCTTCGGCACTGGCTTCGCCATCAGCACGTTTCAACGCAGATGGAGCAACAACCGTAGCAATGGTGTAGTCGCGATCGGTAATGGCCGATTCGCTACCTTCAGGCAGTTTGACCGAAGAAATGTGGATTGAGTCGCCAACATCAAGGCCGGTAACGTCAATTTCAATCTCATCGGGAATGCGTGAAGCATCGCAAACCAATTCCAGCTCATGACGGACAACGTTGAGAACGCCGCCACGCTTCAGGCCAGGTGATGCGTCTTCGTTGACAAAGATCACTGGAACAGAAACGTCCACAGTCGCATCTTTCGATAGGCGCAGGAAATCAACATGGAGAGGGCGATCGGTAACCGGATGAAAAGCAACATCTTTTGGCAGGGTGCGTACGGCTTTGCCGTCAACTTCGACCATGATCAAAGAGTTCATGAAATGGCCGGTGCCAAGCAATTTGTTCAGTTCACGCTCTTCCACATGGAGGAGGGCGGGGTCTTCTTTATTGCCATAGATTACGGCGGGTACTCGGCCTTCACGACGCAGCGCACGAGAGGCTCCCTTGCCTGCTTTCTCGCGCTGCTCGGCCGACAGGGTAAGCTGATCGCTCATTATACTGTCTCCAAAAAATTACTTATGTTGGTCCATGCTCTGCTTCGCCTCCAGGGTGACCAAAGCCGCAGGGATGAGCGCGGTTACGGCAAAGCGTGGCATTTGGCAAGGAAAGAGTGCATATCATGGCATTGCAGCGCGTAATGATAGGATATTATTGCAGCCTTGTGATTGTATATCCGCTCTCGCTCAACATTTGCTGCACACTGTCATGGCCGGCCAGATGAGCGGCGCCAACGGCAATGAAAGGGGTTTGCCCTTTGTTCATAATGGCGATGATCTTTGCGTGCCAATCACGGTTGCGATCCGTCAACAGGGATTGGCGGACATCTTTTGTATGCATAAGGCCGCTCTTGGCGCTTAGCGCAAGCTCAGCAACATTGCCAGTTAACCAGTTGGCCAATAGCTTGCGATAGGCGGCTTTGGCATTCTGCGCTTCGGCGATGACGGATTCCAGCATGGCCTTTTGCGCCTCTGGTGCCAAACGATCGAAATAGCCAAATTGAATGGTCGCGGTTTCCAGAGCAATAATTGGCTTATTGGCGGAGCGGGCCTTGCCACCCAATATTTTCTCGACACCATATTTGCCATTTACGCGCAAACCTTGTGTCGCCATGCTGGCCAAGGCAAGTGCGGCGGCCCAGTCTTCGCGATTGGCAAAGATACCATCTTCCCATCCACCAGCCTTTTGCAAAGCGGTTAGCTCATCATGCAAATCCGGGTCTATTCTTTGTCGAACTGGGCCAAGGCCTTTGGTATTGCCCAATTGCTGCAAGGCCACGCCAATGGCGTTGCCCTCAACTTTAGCGTCAATCTCCATCACCAAAATGTCTGCAGTGTCAAAGTGTTTGGCTATTTCAGGGCCATACCACATAATATCCGCGGGCAACGCATGGATAGTGCCAAACAGATAAGCCTTTTTCCCACCCTTGCTGACTTGCCATAGGGCAGGCTCTTGCTTGCTCGGCATATCCGCCCAATCGTCCGTAACGGGGGATGGGCCGGAGCAAGCTGCCAAAGCTGCTATCATAAAAAGGATGAGAAAATGCCGCATAGGTTCCAATTGTCTACAGAGCCGCTAATTTGCAAGAAAAAAGGCCGGATAGTCTGACTATCCGGCCCGTAAAAGCATATATTACGCAGTATCAATATTCTATGCGGGTTGCCTTCAGGTCATTTGCGCTCAACATGGCCTGAACGCTATCTTTTCCGGCCAAATGGCCAGCACCGACAGCAATGAAAACCGTACCTGGCTTGTCCATACGGGTTTTGATCCACTCCACCCAATTGGCATTACGTTTTGTCAACAAGGCGTCGTAAATAGCTTCATCGCTTAGGCTGGCGTGCAGAAAATCGCCTAGTTTCTTAACATTAGCGCTGCCCCAGAAATCAACCATAGTATCAATCTGTGTTGTGGTATCGTCAACCGCTGCGGCACTATCAATAAGAAATTCCACCTGACTTTTTTCAGGTAATCCATCAAAGTAACCAAGTTGTTGCTCAACTGTTTCCAATTGTCCGATTGTTTTGCCCGCTGCTTTCGCTTCTAGCGCCAGCACTTTTTCAGCACCGCTATTGACATCATAGCCAGCTTTTAAAAGGGGAAGGATACCGAGATTTATTCCGGCAAACCAGGGCTCGAATTGATCAAAAGCATTGCCGGGCAAACCCAGAGAGGTCATGGCATTGTCATAAATGCCCTGTTGCTCTGGATTCAATTTGGAGCGTAGTGGGTTTTCGCTATCAACTGCCAGTGAAAACACCAGTTTCTGCATTTCGGTCTGATCGGGCTCAACAACTTCCAAAATCAGCTCGTCAGAACTGTCAAAGGCGTCTTTCACGGCTTCATCAAACCAGCTTAAACCTGGTTTCAAAACATGGACTGTGCCGAACAGATATATTGTCGTATCTTCATCTTTTAGCACCCATAATGCAGGGTCAATATCAACTGTTTCGGTCGCTGCCGGTGGCGTTTCTGTTTGTTGCGCCATGGCAGGGGCAGTGCTTGCAAATGCAAAGCTAGAGAGCGCCATGCTGAGTGCGAAAAGTGATGTCTTATGAAACTTAAATGTCATGATATTCTCCTTAGTGTGAATTGGTTTTGCGTAATTTGTATTGATCCATAATTAGCCATATTTGTTTTTCAGCCATAATATGCCGAATATTAAAGTGGTTGCGAAGTAAACAAGCAATCCATTAACCTCTGGCACTAAGCCGCCACGCCAAAGAAACCACCATACTGGCGTGGCAATCATATAGACATATAGAGCCCATATTGCGGCTTGAGCGGTAACGTAGCTTTCCTGTTCGTCGATTACCTTTGTGTGCCAATAGTAACTTAAAAGAGGCACCAATAATCCGCACAAAACCGAAACAGTAATTGCCAAGGCGGGAGGAAGCGGTGAGTCACTGAAAATAACCCAAGGATCTTGTCCGAGATCCGGACTAGCAAGCACGACGGTCAGGCCGATTATACCCCCTAATATCATGGCGATAATAAGAATATTACGATTGAGTTTCTCTTTTTTTGTAATCGGCCCCATAGCTTCTGAGCGTGAGCGATAAAGGCGTATAAAAGACAAAATACTAACAGTAGTAATCAATAACCCTATCAATAATATACCAATAAACTTAATCGTGATTTCTGGATTTTCTTTTGAAAAATGACCTATAAAATAGCCTAACATGAATGCTGCTGAAAATAGAGCCAGACTTCCCAATAAGACCATCGATATTATTTTCCAAATACCAGATGATTCTGCTTCTTCTGCGATATTATCCATTGGTTGCCCCTGTAAATTCGTCATCAAATATCTCTTCAATAGGTTGATTAAAAAGCCGACTGATTTTGAACGCCAATGGCAGAGAAGGATCATATTTCCCTGTTTCAATGGCATTAACGGCCTGACGGGATACGTCCAATTGTTCGGCCAAAACGGCCTGACTCCAGTCTCTTTCAGCCCGCAACACTTTTAGTCGGTTTTTCATTGGAACTGACCCCGAAACCGGACCCATTGGAAACTGATGAGGTAAATGCCGAAGGCGACAAGCCAGATCGCCACTCCAATTCTTAATGGACCCATTAACGTAAGATGTTCATATGTTGAGCCAGATTCAGACCCTGTGATTCCATCCAGAAAGACTGCGCCAAATGGACCGAGTGCAATCATTATGAAGGGACCAGATATTAATGCCATTCGGCCTAATACTGCGAAAGCGTTGTCGCGGCATAAAAGGGCAAATTCGTCATGGCGGGCTAAATTAATGGTCAGCGCAGTTAAACCTGCGAGAAGCGTAAAACCTGTCTCCAAAATATTTGCCCAACCGGGCAGGCCTAGAGAGTATAATATTATTAAGCCAAAATAGGATATTGAGACAAAGTCTATCAATCGAAAATATAGTGCGTTTTTGTTCATCATTTTAATCCTCGCTGCCGGAAGATGAAATATGCTGTGGCCCAACTCACCAAGGTGATGCCGATCATATCGTCTTTTTGCAGTTCGCGAAGGCCTGTAAGCTCGTTCAAAAAGTCAAATGAGCTTAACAGATTGAGCGCTAGCATAGTGATAACAGCAACCTGCGCGGCATTCGCCATCAGCTGGAAGGTATAATCCTCCGTGCAACGCCGATCGAGATTTGACGCGATTACTAGGCCAAAGCTGATTATCGGGACGCCTATTATCAATGCCAAAGAGCTGGCTAATGGATTGGCGATATCGGCAATCGGCTCAATATCGTCAAAGCTGTTTCTTACCAATAACATCAACCCAGTAATGAAAAGCATGGC
This sequence comes from Parasphingorhabdus sp. DH2-15, assembly GCF_051668705.1. Taxonomy (GTDB): domain Bacteria; phylum Pseudomonadota; class Alphaproteobacteria; order Sphingomonadales; family Sphingomonadaceae; genus Alterisphingorhabdus. Next base: position 1,102,038 of record NZ_CP196351.1, read on the forward strand.
AAACATCGCGGTTATAGTGCGTGCACTATTTTTTCCGTAAAATTTGAAGCTCGGTTTTGACGGGGTATTCATCTTTAATTCCCTAATGAGATGGATTAAATGAAGGTTCTGGATCAGCAATATATGGCTATTTGTAGCGTCAACTCTCTAATCGATAGCGCCGCTGTAAAAACAGCCAAGCTGCAGACGTACTGGCCAACATCAAAGCCATTATGGTGTCAGCTTTAGGGTAAGGAATGATGGGAGCCAATGAAGCCATAAAACCATAGCCCGTTACAGTGACCAGAAAGCCTATACCCATTGCTGAGCCGCGAAGGTTTCTAAACAGCTCATCGCCGTGAAGCTCACGGTTACGCCATATACTCATTGCTACGAACAGGCCGCTAAAAAGTACCGCTATGGCAGCGATTACATCATTCCATCCGCTGGTATTTGATGCATCGCTATATAAAGGATTCCAGAATGCTATCACCGGAGAAAGCGCCAAAAACGCAACCGCCGTGTAATTATATTCCAAGATAAGAGTTTCAGAACAGTTTGTGGATTTGCCTATAGAGGCTGTCATTTCATATCTCCCAATATGCTATCAATTGTGCCGGCGCGTTAGCCGACCATAGTTGCCAAAATTTCAAGGGTTTCTAAACCGCGGTCATACCATTGCAGCATTGCTTCATTGGTTTTCTTTGCCATGGCGAGCAACAGAATAGTGCCGGCCGCGATCCACGCCATTTTCCGGTCTTGCTCGCTCATCTTACAAGTTTTGCTCATGATAATCCTCCTTCAAATGTCGTCTTACAATGACACTATGTCATGCTTCCCTTACTTTATGATATGATTCGCTGACAATGTCAACAACACATTACATTTAGTCTATTATGCATTACCAAATATCAGGTTTGGATAGCAAAAATACACGTTTTTCCGCGCTTTTATGCTTATGCTGCCTTATGGTTTAAGCTGTATCGATTGCTGGCGGGCAGGTGGGAAGGCGGGCAGCAGACAAAGTTTACACAGCGAATCTGTCCTATTTGTCGCTATCGATTCTTGACCCTTGCACGCCAATCCGCCAAAGCCGCGCATAATCCTATTATTTGTGCAATTGCGAAAGATAGACCGACTTGTCCAATCTGATACCTTCTGCCCCTGTTGCCGATAGCAAACCGCTCAGCTTTCAGGATATGATCCTGACACTGCATAATTTCTGGGCCAAACAAGGCTGCATCATTTTGCAACCCTATGATATTGAAATGGGCGCAGGCACCTTCCACACCGCAACGACTTTGCGCGCGCTCGGCCCTGAGCCATGGAATGCGGCCTTTGTTCAGCCATGCCGCCGCCCGACCGATGGCCGCTATGGTGAAAACCCGATGCGGCTCCAGCATTATTATCAATATCAGGTGATCTTAAAACCTTCACCCTCTGACATTCAGCAGCTTTATCTTGATAGCCTGTCTGTCATTGGTATTGATCCGCTGTTGCATGATATCCGCTTTGTTGAAGATGATTGGGAAAGCCCGACCTTGGGCGCATGGGGGCTGGGCTGGGAAGTCTGGTGCGATGGCATGGAGGTGACGCAATTCACTTATTTTCAGCAAATGGGCGGCTTTGATTGTAAGCCTGTCGCTGGCGAACTTACCTATGGGTTGGAGCGGTTGGCCATGTATATTCAGGGCGTTGATAGCGTCTATGATCTGGATTTTAACGGCCTACCAAAAGAGCAGGGCGGCTTTAGCTATGGCGATGTTTTTCTGGAAAATGAAAAGCAGATGAGCGCATGGAATTTCGAAATTGCTGATACTGCCATCTTGTTTGATCTGTTTACCAAAGCGACTGCGGAATGTGAGAACTGCCTGAGCAACAGCTTGCCGCTGCCTGCTTATGAGCAGGCAATAAAGGCGAGTCATATCTTTAACCTGTTGCAAGCACGCGGCGTCATCTCTGTGCAAGAGCGCGCCAAATATATGGGGCAGGTGCGTGATCTGGCACGCGGTGCGTGTGAAGCGCATATGGCGAAGGAAAAAGACCGCTGGGCTGAGCAATATCCGGAGTGGTCCGCATGAGCGATTTTCTTCTCGAGCTATTGTCCGAAGAAATACCGGCACGCATGCAGGCAAAGGCGCGTGCTGATCTGGAGCGGTTATTTGCTGGGCAATTGGCTGATGCGGGTTTGCAGGCGGCCAGCATCACCACCTATTCGACACCGCGCCGGCTGGCTTTGATCGCAGCGGACATTCCGGATGAAACACAGGCCATACGTGAAAAGGTTAAGGGCCCGCCAGCAGCTGCGCCCGTTCAAGCTATAGACGGGTTTTGCCGCAAAAATGGTCTGTCGCGCGATCAATTGGAAGTGCGCGATGTTAAAGGCCGTGCAACCTATTTTGCTGTCATTGATACACCGGGCCGTGCCACCAGCGATGTGCTGGCAGAGATCATCCCCGCAATTGTCCGCGCTTTCCCATGGCCCAAGTCGCAGCGTTGGGGTGCAGCGAGCATCAGCAGCGAAAGCCTGAAATGGGTGCGCCCATTACAGGGTATTATTGCATTATTGGGCAGTGATATTGTGGACTGTGCTGTGGATGGCATTGCCAGCGACCGCGTGACCATCGGCCACCGCTTCCACTTTGCAGGCGAAGTCATCACCATCAACAGCGCCAGCGATTATATTGCCAGCCTGGAAGGCGGTCATGTCTTGGTTGATCATGAGCGCCGCGCCGCAATCATCCGCGATGGCGCGGCCAAGGCAGCGGCTGATGCAGGCCTTGTGCTGGTTGAGGATGAAGGGCTGGTGATAGAAAATGCCGGACTTACTGAATGGCCTGTGCCGCTGCTCGGCCGATATGATCCGGCCTTTCTGGACGTGCCACCAGAGGTTATCCAGCTGACCGCTCGGGTGAACCAGAAATATTTTATCTGTAGGGACAAAGAGGGGGCGCTTGCGCCGGCCTTTATCTGCACGGCCAATATTGATGCGCGCGATGGCGGTGCGGCAGTTATTGCTGGCAATGAAAAAGTGCTGGCGGCGCGCCTGGCCGATGCCAAATTCTTTTGGGAACTGGACCAGAAAACGACATTGGCCGTTCACGCCACTAAACTTTCCAATATTGTGTTCCATGAAAGGCTGGGTACGGTTGCGCAGAAGGTTGGCCGTGTAGCCAAGTTGGCTGAGTGGCTGGTATTCGATGCCAAGGAACCAAATGGAGACCATAATTTTGCTCGCCAAGCGGCTCAGCTATGCAAAGCTGATCTTGTCACGGAAATGGTTGGTGAATTCCCTGAACTGCAAGGTTTGATGGGCGGCTATTATGCTGAGAAAGAGGGGCTAGACCCGCAAGTTGCGAATGCCATTCGCGACCATTATAAGCCGGTAGGAGCGAGCGACGATGTACCAACTGCACCTATATCTGTCGCCGTAAGTCTGGCTGATAAACTTGATAATCTACTGAGCTTTTTCAAAATTGAAATTATGCCGACGGGATCGAAAGACCCTTTTGCTTTGCGCCGTGCGGCTCTTGGTTATTTGCGATTGGTACAGGCGAATAACCTGCACCTTTCTATCGATACGGTCGTTCATGCTTGGCATGGACGTCCGCATGCAAACTTAGCGACAACATTGTTAGACTTCCTTCTCGACAGGCTGTCTGTGCAATTGCGCGATCAAGGAATACGCTTCGATTTCATTGATGCCTCACGCACTTGGCAGGGCCAAAATGACATGCGTGTTGATCGGGTTGAGGCGCGAGCAAGAGCTTTAACAGACTTTATAACGACAGAAGACGGCACCAACCTTCTGGCTTGTTATAAGCGTGCTGCCAATATCCTGAAAAAAGAGGTTGGGGATAATGGCTTACCCGCACCACGTGGTGATTATCATAAAGACCCTGCTGAAGCCGCTTTAATTACTGCTTTGGCGACCGCAAAGCCCGCGGTTGTTGCTGCTGTGGCGGAGGAGCGATTTGCTGATGCCATGCAGGCCTTGGCATCTCTACGTGCACCAATTGATCAATTTTTTACCGATGTAACCGTAAATGACTCTGATGAGGCTAAGCGCAGCGCAAGGCTGGCATTGTTAAAAGAGATCAGGGATGCCGTACATTCTGTGGCAGACTTTTCGAAAATTGAAGGCTAGGCAGCAATGATTCTTCCCCAGGGATATGCTCCAACATGCAAAAGGAAATCAGCATGACCCAATATGTTTATCGTTTTGGCGGCGGTGTTGCCGAAGGCAGTGCAGAGGACAAAAACCTGCTGGGCGGCAAAGGCGCTAATCTGGCCGAGATGGCCGCGATCGGCCTGCCAGTGCCACCGGGTTTCACTATTTCAACAGAAATGTGCACCCGTTATTATGATGAGGGGGAGCGTTTTCCTGAAAGCCTGATCGAAGAGGTTAAGGCCGGAGTCGCGCATATTGAAACGGTGACGGGCAAGCAATTTGGCAGTGCTGCCGATCCGCTTTTGGTATCGGTGCGGTCTGGTGCGCGGGTTTCTATGCCCGGCATGATGGACACAGTGCTCAATCTGGGCCTGAATGATGAAACGGTGCGCGGATTGGCTGAAATTTCCGGCGATGAGCGTTTCGCTTGGGATAGCTATCGCCGTTTTGTGCAAATGTATTCTGATGTCGTCTTGGGTCTTGACCATGACGCGTTTGAAGATGCGCTGGAGATTATGAAGGAAGATAATGGCTTCTTTCTTGATACTGATATGGAAGCCAGCCATTGGCAGGCGCTGGTCGCGGAGTATAAAACCATTGTGGAGGCCCAATGGGGCAAGCCGTTTCCGCAGGACGTTAACGACCAGCTATGGGGCGCAGTTTCTGCTGTCTTCGGCTCTTGGCAGGCGGACCGCGCGAAAGTGTATCGCAAGCTGAATGATATTCCCGGCAATTGGGGCACTGCGGTCAATGTTCAGGCCATGGTATTTGGCAATATGGGCGACACATCGGCCACAGGCGTTGCCTTTACCCGTAATCCGTCAACCGGTGAACATGCCTATTATGGTGAGTGGCTGATCAATGCACAGGGCGAGGATGTGGTGGCGGGTATTCGCACGCCGCAATATCTGACCAAAAGTGCGCGGGAGCAAGCAGGCGCGAAGCCGCTGAGCATGGAAGAAGCCATGCCCGAGACCTTTGCTGAATTGGCGCGGGTGTTTGATCTGCTGGAAGCACATTACCGCGATATGCAGGATATCGAATTTACGGTGGAGCGCGGCCAGCTTTGGATGCTGCAAACCCGCTCGGGCAAACGCACAGCCAAGGCGGCGCTGAAAATCGCTGTTGATATGGTTGCTGAAAAGCTGATTAGCGAGCAAGAAGCGATTTTGCGGGTGGACCCGATGGCGCTGGACCAATTGCTGCACCCGACCTTGGACCCGGATGCCAAGCGTGATGTGCTGACAACCGGCCTGCCGGCATCACCGGGCGCAGCGTCTGGCAAGATTGTTTTTGATGCCGATAGCGCAGAGCGCCATAACGAAATGGGCGAAGATGTTATTCTGGTGCGGGTGGAAACCAGCCCCGAAGATATTCACGGCATGCACGCCGCAAGAGGCATTTTGACAGCGCGCGGCGGCATGACCAGCCACGCAGCGGTTGTTGCGCGCGGCATGGGGCGGCCTTGCGTTTCTGGCGCTGGCTCACTGTCAATTGATAACAATGCCGGAACGCTGACCATTGGCTCACGCGTTATGAAAGCCGGTGATGTGCTGACCATTGATGGTTCCACAGGTGAGGTGATGCTGGGCGAAGTGCCGACATTACAGCCTGAGCTAGTCGGTGATTTTGGCACATTGATGGTGTGGGCGGATGGTGTTCGGCGTCTGCGCGTTCGCACCAATGCCGAAACGCCAAATGATTGCGCGGTTGCACGTGAATTTGGTGCAGAAGGCATTGGCCTTTGCCGCACTGAACATATGTTCTTTGATGCCAGTCGCATCACCGCAGTGCGCCAGATGATTCTGGCAGAAAGCGAAGAAGGGCGGCGCGAAGCTCTGGCCAAGTTGCTGCCTGAACAGCGCAGTGATTTTGCTGAAATTTTCCGTGTCATGGCCGGATTGCCAGTGACCATCCGGTTGCTTGACCCGCCACTGCATGAGTTTTTGCCGCATAGCGAAAGCGAATTTGCCGATGTGGCAGAGGCTGCTGGTATTGGCATTGAGGTGCTGAAACGCCGGTCGGCTGAACTGCATGAGTTTAACCCGATGCTGGGCCATCGCGGCTGTCGTCTGGGTGTTACCTATCCGGAAATTTACGAGGTGCAGGCACGCGCAATTTTTGAAGCAGCCTGCGATGTTGCTGAAGAAAGCGGCGCTGCGCCTATTCCTGAAGTGATGATCCCGCTGGTCGCGACGCGCAAGGAACTGACGCTAATGAAGGCAGTGGTTGACGATGTGGCGGCTCAAGTGTTCGCGGAAAAAGGCCGTGTATTGGAATATTTGGTCGGCACCATGATCGAACTGCCACGTGCAGCGTTGATGGCGGACAATATCGCGCATGATGCAGAATTTTTCAGCTTTGGCACCAATGATCTGACACAGACAACATTGGGCGTTAGCCGTGATGATGCGGCGCGTTTCCTGGGCCAATATGTTGATAAAGGCATTTACCCGCGTGATCCATTTGTCAGTCTGGATATTGAAGGCGTAGGTCAGCTTATTGAGATTGCCGTTGAAAAAGGCCGCAAAACCCGCAGTGACATTAAATTGGGCATTTGCGGCGAACATGGTGGTGATCCGGCCAGTATCGCATTTTGTGAAGCGGCCGGTCTGGACTATGTCAGTGCATCGCCTTACCGTGTACCTATCGCGCGTTTGGCCGCGGCTCAGGCAGCGCTGAAAAGCTGATTTGGGGTAGCGACAAAATAGCCGCGCCCTGCAAAGGGGGTGGATATGAAGGCGATATTTTTGGCGGTTTTGCCGTTTTTGGGGCTGGCTTGCGGCAGCGGCTTGGCTGCTTGGCAGATCAAGTCTGGCAGCAGCACATTATCGATTGAAAATGGTCCGTGGCAAACGGCTGAAAATATTGGCTCTGCTGATGCCAGTTTGCAGACCCGCGCCGTGATTGCACTGCGTGGATTGCTGGCGCTGCCCGATAGTGAGGCCATTTATTATAACGCCGTTAAAGATAGTGATGGGCAGATGCTCGATGGCAATTGCACCTATCATATTAAAGGCGGAACACTGGCCGCGCGCTGGTGGAGTATCACGGCTTATGGCAAAGATAATTATCTGATCCCCAATAGATCAGGCTATTATTCGGCTGGCAGTGGCGCTTTCTCGGCGGATCAACAATCTGATTGGACCATTGCTGTTGGCGCGGACAATGTTGCTGGACCGGGCTTGCCATGGATACCAGTCGCTAAGGGTGAGCCTTTTGATCTGACGCTGCGTGCCTATCATGCAGAGGATAGCTTGCTTGCAAACAGAAGCAGCGCCGCCTTGCCCACAATTGAACGGCAGGAGTGCAGCGCATGAGCAAGGCTGGCATTATCTCTATCGTGTTGGCGATTATCGCGGCTATTATTGGTTATTTTGGCGTTATGGCACTGGCTCCCGGATATATTATGGGCCGTGCATGGGATGGCGTGACCGAGCGCGCGGGCGCGCCCAATATGATGATCCATATGCCATTACCATCCGCAGCGCGGCGCGGTATCGTGCGGCTTAGCCCGGATTTAATCTATTCCATCTGCACCTTTGACCTAAGCAAGGGCGATCTGGCTATCACGGTACCGGCTATAGACAATCATTATTGGTCGCTGACGATGTTTGACGATCAAACCAACGCCTTTTTTGTTGAGAGTGACCGCGATACCAAGGGCCAGCCTATCAGTCTGACGCTCAGCAATAAGGGCACCGCCGGGGAAGGGCGTATAGTGGCTGCACCCAGCCAGAAAGGCATCGCATTGGTGCGTATCTTGATGAATAATCGCGGTGAATATGATGCACTTGATCCGTTGCGGCGCAGTGCCGATTGCAAGATCGTTGGATGAATTGCTGCTATTGCGGTCTAAATCGCGATCTGCTTGCCGCCTTTGAACAGACCGGTTACGCGGCCTTGTACTGGCATTTTGTCGAACGGTGTGTTGCCAGCAGCAGCGGCCATTTTTGCTGAATCGACAATCCATGGCTTATCATCAGCAAAGATCATAATATCGGCCTCGGCGCCGGTAGCCAGAATGCCGGCATTGACGTTCAATATCCGTGCTGGATTACTGGTCAGTTTTGCTAGCGCGTCAGGCAAAGATAGCACGCCATCGCGCACAAGGTTGAGCGTTAGCGGCAATAATGTTTCTGCGCCTGCCATACCTGGCTGTGCATCGGCAAAGGGTAGACGCTTATCCTCTGGTCCGCGTGGATCATGACCTGAAGAAATGACATCAATTGTGCCATCGGCAAGCGCTTCCAGACAGGCCTGGCGATCATATTCATGCCGTAGCGGCGGCGATAATCTTGCAAAGGTACGAAACTCACCAATTGCGACTTCGCTCAGCATGAAATGCGCTGGCGTGATGCCGCAAGTGACGCGCATGTCTTCGCTTTTCGCGGCACGGATCAGTTTTAGCCCTGCTTCCGTTGTTACTTGCCGGAAATGCAGATGGGCGCCTGATAACCGGCCAAGCGCTAAATCGCGTTCTATAGCGATGCTCTCCGCTTCTTTGGGGGCAGAGGGAAGGCCCAAGCGCGTCGCCATTTCGCCGCTTGTTGCAACAGCATCGCCTGTTAGTCCGTGATCTTCGCTATGCAATATCAAAGGCAGATCCAGCATTGCGCAATATTGCATCAGGCGTAGCATGATGCCGGTATCAGCAATCCAGCGCCGTCCAGTGGTGATCGCCCGTGCACCGGCATCTTTCATCAATGCCAGCTCGGCCATATTTTCACCGGCCATGTCGCGTGTTGCGCCGCCAAGTGGGTGAACCCAAAAGTCAGGCTTTCCCGATTGCGCGGCGAAGCGTACCCTTGCCGGATGGTCCAGTGGCGGGTTTTGATCAGCCATCAGAGCAGCGCGTGTTATTCCGCCAAAATGGAAAGCGGGTTTATCAATAGAGAAGACACCCAGATCAACCAGACCGGGCGCAACATATTGTCCTTTAGCATCGACAACAATGTCATCCGCTTCAGCATGCACATCACCTAGCGCAACAATATGGTCAGCCTCTACGCGCACATTGCCCTTCACGGCTTGTTTTTCACCCGGCAGAATTAAGTGTGCATTGGTTATGGTCAGGGCGTTCTGGTTCATGACCAACCCTCCATCTTGCGGGCTCTGCGGGTCAGCACATCCAGACAGGCCATGCGCATAGCCACGCCCATTTCCACCTGTTCAGTGATTGCTGATCGCGCCATATTGTCGGCAACATCGCTGTCAATTTCCACACCGCGGTTCATAGGACCGGGATGCATAACCAGCGCATCAGGCGCAGCCTTGGCGAGCCGCTCCTGTGTTAGCCCGTAAAGCCGATGATATTCGCGCGGTGAAGGGATAAACTGTCCAGACATACGCTCATTTTGCAATCTGAGCATCATCACTACATCCGCGCCGTCCAATGCCGCATCAAAGTCAGTAAATACCTCGGCGCTCAGCACTTCTATGCCATCGGGCAATAATGCAGGTGGTCCGGCAACGCGAACTTTTGCGCCTAAAGTGGCCAGGCAGATGATGTTGGAGCGTGCTACCCGGCTGTGCAATATGTCGCCGCATATCGTCACGGTCAGTCCGGATATCCGCCCCAGACGCTGCTTTATAGTGAGCGCATCGAGCAAGGCCTGTGTCGGGTGCTCATGCTGTCCATCACCTGCATTGAGAACGGGGCAATCTACCTTATCTGCGATCAATTGTACCGCGCCGGAACTGCCATGGCGGATGACAATAGCATCAGCGCGCATGGCATTCAGCGTGACCGCTGTATCGATAAGCGTTTCGCCCTTTTTGATGCTGGATTGCGCCGCATGCATATTGACGACATCTGCGCCCAGCCTTTTGCCTGCAATTTCAAACGACAATAATGTACGGGTCGAATTTTCGAAAAAGGCATTGATTACCGTCAGCCCTGCCAACCGGTCATCATGCTTGGTGGATTGGCGGTTCATAGCCACCCATTGCTCTGCTTCTTTTAACAGATACAATATTTCCCAGGGTTGCAACCCTTCTATGCCAAGCAGATTGGCGTGGCGAAAGGCATCTCCACCTTCTGGAAAGGTGGGATAGTCAGCGGTGTTTTGCGTATTCATTAAAATAGGAGCATTACGCAGCCAGAGAGAAATCGGCAAGTCTTATCCTACAGCTATCAACCATGATTACTCAGGGCAGGGCGACCAAAGCGTCAATCGCCCCCTGTAAGATATATTCTGCCGCCTTTGCATCAATTTGGGCCGAACGTTTGGCGCGGCTAATATCAGCGGCGATCATTTCACGCTCGACCGCCAATGTTGACCAGCGCTCATCCCATAACAAAATGGGCAGGCCCAAAATCGTTAGATTGCGGGCAAAGGCGCGTGTTGACTGGGTTTGCGGTGTGTCGCGTCCGTCCAGTGATAATGGCAGGCCGATCACAATACCGGTAATATTTTGTTTTTGGATATGCTCGTTCAGCCGCTCTTTATCACGCATAAATTTGCCGCGCGGCATGGTCTTGTCTGCGCTGGCAAAGGACCAACCGGCATCACAAAAGGCAACGCCGATGGTCTTACTGCCCATATCCAGCGCCATAAGCCGCCCTGCCATAGGGAGAGCGGCACGGAAATCACTCGCACTGGTGGTAATAATGGCTGCGCCTATATTGGCGTTGGGCTCGCTCATGGCGTTTGAAATGCTGCAACCCGCCGCTCTGCATCGGCGCGTATATTGGCCCAAAAAAGCGGATAGTCATAGACATGATAATTGTTGCCCGGCAGCACATATGCGCCCAGTTCGGGCGGATCGCCAATCAGCAAAAATCCGCGTTCGTCACACCGTGCGGGCACAGCTTCGGCGACGATTTCGCCATCACTCAAATTCGCATTGGGAACCAGTGTGCCCAGATTGTCCTCGGCGGTTGTTTCTACATTGGGAATGCCAGCGACAGGATTGGTGCACAAAATAGGCTGGTCTTTGCGGGGCTGACCATCAAAGCCATTGGTCGCATCATAAACATCCAGAATAAGCGATGTATCCGCTGGCTCGGCGAAGCTGTTCCAGCCCAATATACAGCCGGTTTGGTCAGCCGTTTCACATATGGGCAAACCCATTGGCGGCACGTCATTGGTTACGGATACCGGCCAGCCTACAATATAGGTGGCCACTATGCGTTCAGCGACAGGCTTATCGGCAATGCGATTGCGCATCAAATAGGTGAGGTGCAGAGCGCCCTGACTATGCCCGGCCAATATGATGGGCGCATCTTCCGGGATTTGCCGCAGAAATTCCGCAAAGGCTGCCTCAACATCTTTATAAGCCGCGTCCAAAGCCTGCGCTGCTTCTGGCTTGTCAGTTAAAAACGCGCCAATGGCAGCCTGACGATAGCGCGGTGCCCAAATGTCACCAGCGCCATTAAAAGTGCTGGCCTGGCTGCGAATGAAGATTGTCGCGCGGTCTTGTGACTCCTTGTCATCTAATGGCGCATTCCATTGATCGGATTTCAGGAAGCTGGTGGGGTGGACAAAGAAGACCTGCGCCTTAGCGCTGTCAGCTGCTTCATAACCATCCGCTACCCATAATGCAGGATTGCCTTTGGTAATATCTGGCCGCGAAAACCACATTTTGGGCGCTGAATATGCGTTTTCTGCCATCAGCTCTTGCTCGACAAATTCGCTATCAGGCACGAAAACTATTTCAGCCAGTTCGCCGGGATACATGCGCAGTACAAATGCGCCTGCCAATATGATCACGATTATTGCCGCTATAATGTACAAAAATTTCCGTGCCAAAAAACCAAATCCTTAAATGCCATGCTCTGATTACGCCCTCTTTTAAGGAGCAGAACAGTTAATTGCGTTTATTTTGTCGCTAAGCTGTATATCTTGAACGGAATATAGAGGCTGAACGAGGGAATGAAAGCCATGGACAGGAATAATGAGGCTGGCGAAAGCCAGATGGCGGATAGTAGCGATATAAATCGCGCAATATGGCCAGCAAAGCCTTTCATATTATCGATATTATTAGCGGTTTGCGGCTTTCTCTATTGGGCTTTGTTGGGTCAATATACCTTTGCTTATAATGCGCAGGCTGAACAATATCAGTATGCGATAGGCACATTCATCGTTTTTGGCGGGTTGGCCGTAGCATTTTCTCTCGAGCGCGATCGCTGGCTTTGGTCGGTGGTTTTTGGCCTCGCCTGGGGCGTGGTGCTGGCTGGTGTCGCCTACTGGGTTGGTGGATATAGCCAATATGGTTTTGAATGGAATTTTGCGTTTGGTGCAGGAATATTCGCGCTGATCATCGCAACACCCATTTTTCAGACTTTGCGTGACAATCCGAGCGAAAACCAACGCGCGCTTAGCTATGATCGGCTGCATTTCTACAGTTGGTCCGATACGGTTATAGGCTTTAGTGCGCTGGCCTTTACGGGGCTAAGTTGGCTTTTAATATGGCTGATCGCGTTGCTCTTTGAACTCATAGGTCTCGGCTTCGTAATAGATCTTTTGGAAAACGCCTTTTTCGGCTGGGCATTTAGCGGGGCAGCCTTTGGCGCGGCATTGGGCATTTTGCGGGAAAATGACCGTATATTGGGCCTTTTGCAAAATGTTGTGTTGATCGTCTTGTCGATCTTGGCACCCTTTTTGGCCTTTGCTTTAGGACTATTTCTTGTCTCATTGATTTTTACTGGGTTGGATGGATTATGGTCCTCAACCAAATCCGCAACGCCAATATTGATAAGCTGCGCAGTGGGCGCGGTTATTTTGGCCAATGCGGTTATCCGCAATAATGAGGGCGAGGCCAGCCAGTCCATAATTCTGCGCATTTCTGCGATCATTTTAGCCGTGGTTATTTTGCCATTGGCTATTATTGCGGTGGTTTCGACCGGTCTGCGTATTGAACAATATGGCCTGACGCCTGAACGTCTTTGGGGGCTGTTGGTTGTTGCTATTGGCGTGGCTTATGGATTGGCATATTGGGTCAGCGTCATTCGCGCTGGCATGGCAAAAAATGTCTTTGGTTGGGCGGGTTTCGTTCGTTCAACCAATACCAAACTTGCCATCGGCTTATGTTTGGTTGCTTTGTTTTTGTCGCTGCCGCTACTCGATTTTGGCGCAATATCCGCGCGTGATCAATTATCACGGCTGGATTCAGGCAAAGTGTCGGAAGCAGAATTTGACTATTATGCTTTGGCCAATGACTTTGGACCCACTGGTCGAGCAATGGCAAAGCAAATGGCCGCAGGAGAGGGCGAGCGCGCGGGTTCGGCCGCAAAGGCATTGGCCACTAAAAACCGCTGGGAATATCAAAAAGAGGCCAAAATTGATCGTAAAGTCAACATCATAATAGCACAGGGAGGAGACCCCTTACCTGATGATTTGCGTGAGAAAGTGCGGTTATCGGATGAATGCAATACACTAAACTGTACTGCGATATGGGCGGATGCTGACTATGTTGTCGTGCTGGGAAAGTCCTGCCCGCGGTGTAGGGTGAGCCAATCTGCATATTCTCTAAGTGATGGAGAATGGGATGAAGATAGCGATTATAATGTCGGCGATCGTTTGGAAGATCTCACCGCCGATGCCAAGGTTGAAATACGCACCATCGAACGCCGCCAAGTCTATGTTGATGGCAAGCCTGTGGGCAGATATTTTAAATAAACTAAGATTTTTGCGGTTAGCCTAAGCAAAGCGCTTGAAGCATACACAGCGCTTTGCTAGCGGCAAGGCATGTCTGTAGATAAAGAACAAGTCCGCAAAATAGCCGGTTTGGCGCGCATCGCGATGAGCGATGATGAAATTGACGCGCTGGTGCCGGAGCTTAACAATATTCTCGGCTGGGTCGAGCAATTGGGTGAGGTTGATGTCACGGGCATCGCGCCCATGGCCTCTGTGATTCCTAGCAAGACCTTGCTGCGTGAGGATGTGATCAATGCCGACCCGCAAACCGGCGGCAATGTTCGTGATAAGGTGCTGGCCAATGCGCCTGTAGCTGAACATGGCTTTTTTGCCGTTCCGAAAGTGATTGAATAATGAGTGATCTGACTGATCTTGGCATCAAGCAAATTCGCGATGGCGTGCGCAGCGGTGAATTTTCCGCGCGTGAAGTGGCTGAGGCACATATTGATAAGGTCGCGGCCGCCAAACCGCTTAACGCGTTCCTGATCGAAACACCTGACCATGCTCTGGCAGCCGCGGAATCTGCGGATAAGGCCAAAGCGGCTGGCGATGATCTGGCCCCACTGGCGGGTGTGCCGATTGGCATGAAAGACCTGTTCTGTACGCAAGGCGTGATGGCGCGTTCATGCAGTCAGATTTTGGAAGGCTTTACCCCGCAATATGAATCCACTGTATCGGACAAATTATTTGCTGCTGGTGCCGGAATGTTGGGCAAGCTGAATATGGACCAGTTCGCCATGGGCTCTTCAAATGAGACCAGCGCTTATGGCAATGTGGTTAGCCCGTGGCGCCGAAGTGACGCCAATGGGAACAAAGCCAATACCGATATGTCGCCTGGCGGTTCATCCGGCGGGTCGTCTTCAGCGGTTGCTGCGCGGCTGTGCCCCGGAGCGACCGGCACAGATACGGGCGGCTCTATCCGTCAACCAGCGGCCTTTACCGGTATCAGTGGAATCAAGCCAACTTATGGCCGCTGCTCGCGCTGGGGTATTATTGCCTTTTCCAGCTCGCTTGATCAGGCCGGTTCAATGGCGCGTGATGTGACGGATTGTGCAATCATGCTGGAGGCGATGGCAGGTTATGACCCCAAAGACGCAACCTCTCTCGACGCGCCAGTGCCCAATTGGGAAGCTGCACTGAGCGGTGACCTAAAAGGCAAACGCGTTGGCATTCCCAAAGAATATCGCATTGATGGCACGTCTGAAGAAATTAACGCACTATGGGATCAGGGCGCACAATGGCTGCGTGATGCAGGTGCCGAAGTGGTGGAGGTATCGCTGCCGCATACGCAATATGCGCTGCCAGCCTATTATATCATCGCGCCGGCAGAGGCATCGTCCAATCTAGCCCGTTATGACGGCGTGCGCTATGGCGCGCGTGAATTGCCGGAGGGGGCAGGGCTGCAAGATATGTACGCCGCGACCCGCGCTGCCGGCTTTGGGGATGAGGTGAAACGCCGAATCATGATCGGCACGTACGTGCTGTCCGCTGGCTTTTATGATGCCTATTACACACAGGCGCAAAAGGTCCGCGCACTGATCGCGCGCGATTTTGACCGTGTGTGGGAGCATTGCGATGTCATTCTGACCCCGACCGCGCCCAGCGCATCATTCGGTTTGGGTGAGAAAACGGACGATCCGCTGTCCATGTATCTGAACGATGTGTTTGCAGTGCCTGCATCTCTTGCCGGTCTGCCTGCCATGTCTGTACCCGGCGGTCTGAGCAGCGAAGGCTTGCCGCTTGGTCTGCAAATTGTTGGCAAAGCAATGGATGAGCAGGGCGTGCTGAACGCTGGTCTGGCGATAGAACAACGCGCAGGCTTCACAGCGCGTCCGGAGCAGTGGTGGTGAAAACGATACATTTTGCAAGATATGAATTCAAACATATCTGCAAAATAGAAGTCTGCCGCAATGATCAAGGTGAAATTTTAGAGCATTTTCCTCAGTCAAGATATTCCAAGGCAGCCACAACTCAACTGCATAAATATGGTAGTGGACCGTTTGTAAAATTCACAATCCCCAAAAGTTTAAATAAGTCTGGTGTTTATATTATTACGGTAAGTAATCAGGAAAAAACAGTAAATAATAAGGAAAAATATGTTGGAGAAACAAAGGATCTCACAAAACGATATAATTCAGGTTATGGAAATATTTCGCCAAGAAATTGCTTTAAAGGCGGGCAAGAGACCAACTGTCGTCTTAACTTCAACATATATAATGAAATAAAAAAAGGAAATCAGGTTGATCTTTGGTTTTTTGAGACCTTTGATTTCAAAACTATTGAAATTGAATTGAGAGCAAAGAAGAAACCCGAATGGAACAGAGTATGAGCGAATACAGAATCCAGGGCGCAACGGGTGAGTGGGAGGTCATTATCGGCCTTGAGGTCCATGCCCAGATTACGACACAGTCAAAGCTCTTTTCTGGCGCGGCGACGGAATTTGGCGCAGAGCCTAACACACAGGTTTCGCTTGTCGATGCCGCAATGCCCGGCATGCTGCCCGTGCCCAACCGTGAGTGTATCCGTCAGGCCGTTCGCACCGGCATGGCCATCAATGCGGAGATTCACAAATGGTCGCGCTTTGATCGCAAAAACTATTTTTATGCCGATTTGCCGCAAGGCTATCAAATCAGCCAGCTTTACCACCCGATAGTGGGTGAGGGGCAGATTGAGGTTTCGCTCGATGAGAAGAAGCCCGATGCACCGGGCAAGACGATCGGCATTGAGCGTATTCATGTTGAGCAAGATGCGGGTAAGCTGATGCATGACCAGCACCCGACCATGTCTTATGTCGATCTAAACCGCTCTGGCGTAGCGCTGATGGAAATCGTCTCGCGTCCAGATATGCGCAGCCCGTTGGAAGCAGCCGCCTATGTGCGCAAATTGCGCTCTATCTTGCGTTATGTCGGTTCTTGTGATGGCAATATGGAGCAAGGTTCCATGCGCGCCGATGTCAATGTCTCCGTGCGCAAGCCGGGTGGAGAGCTGGGCACGCGCACAGAGACCAAGAATGTGAACTCCATGCGTTTTATCGCGCAAGTGATAGAATATGAGGCGCAGCGTCAGGTTGATGTGATTGAAGGCGGCGGCGCAATTGTTCAGGAAACACGCCTGTTTGACCCGGATAAGGGTGAGACACGTTCTATGCGCTCAAAAGAAGATGCGCATGATTATCGCTACTTCCCTGACCCTGATTTGCTGCCCGTTGAGCTGGATGAAGCGTTTTTGGAAGAATGCCGCCAATCGCTGCCCGAACTGCCC
Organism: Parasphingorhabdus sp. DH2-15; assembly: GCF_051668705.1. Classification (GTDB taxonomy): domain Bacteria; phylum Pseudomonadota; class Alphaproteobacteria; order Sphingomonadales; family Sphingomonadaceae; genus Alterisphingorhabdus. Next base: position 1,119,090 of record NZ_CP196351.1, read on the forward strand.
GACGCCAAACGCGCGCGTTATGAAGGTGAACTCGGTCTAACCGCTTATAATGCGGCTGTTTTGACCGCCGAAGTCGATACCGCGCAGCGTTTTGAAGCATTGTTGGTGTCAACCGCCACGGCCATTGGCAAGCCGGAAGCGAAAATCGCTACCCAAGCGGCCAATTGGATTTTGTCAGTCGCACCGGGCGTCATCAAATCCTTGGGCGAGGATGCGAATTTGGAACATAATAGCCCGGCCGCAAATGCCGCCATATTAGCCATGGTTGATAAGGGCAGCGTTTCAGGCAGTCAGGCCAAGCAGGTTTATGAAATCCTGCTAAAAACGGGCCGTGAGCCAAGCGAAATTGCCGAAACAGAAGGCTTGCAACAAACCTCCGATACTGGAGCGATTGAAGCGGTTATTGCAGATATACTCGCCAATAATGAAGACAAGGTCGCGCAATATAAAGGCGGTAAAGACAAGCTGTTCGGCTTTTTCGTCGGCCAGACAATGAAGGCAATGCAAGGCAAAGCCAATCCGCAGATTGTGAACGAGTTATTGAAGAAAGTTTTGGGCTAAACTCTTTTGTTTGCTACATTTCGGCAGATTTTGGTACTTTATAGAGTTTTTGTGAGGCCTAGAAAATATGGAGTGACTACCTCTCTATATATTCTAGGCCTCACATTTGAAGTTACGCGAGCATAAGCCCGCAGCGCATATAATTTGCTTTTTTTCTTTTAAAGATAAGATAACAGCAAAACCTACAAGATAACGACTCTCCCCTCTTGCCCTTTTGGTGCGGACTGTATAGACGCACGCGCTTGACCGACATGTATGCGGGCGTGGCGGAATTGGTAGACGCGCCAGATTTAGGTTCTGGTATCGAAAGGTGTGGGGGTTCGAGTCCCTTCGCCCGCACCATCTCAAAATCTTTGGTGGAATGTATGAGGTCTCATACATTCCGCCAGAGAAGAGCATAAAGAGAGAATAATGCAGATTGTTGAAACCCTGAACGAAGGCCTGAAACGCGGCTACACCATCACAATATCTGCGGGCGACATTGATGCCCGTGTGGATGCAGAGGTCAAGAAACTTGCACCACAAGTTAAGATGCCAGGCTTCCGCCCCGGCAAGGTGCCGGCCAATCTGATTCGCAAAATGCATGGTGAATCATTGTCACAAGATGCACTGAGCGCGGCTGTTCGCGAAAGCGTTGATCAAACCATTGCAGACAATAAATTGCGCCCTGCCATTCAACCTTCGGTTAACCTTGAAGATGGTTATGAGACTGGCAAAGACGCGGTTGTTAATATCGCTCTTGAAGTGTTGCCCGAAATTCCGGTGCCCAATATTGACGAATTGACACTTGAGCGTTTGAGCGTTGATCCGGGTGAAGAAGCAATCAATGATGCCATTGCGCGTCTGGCGGAAAGTCAGCAAAGCTATGAGGCTGGCGCTAAGACATATAAAGCCAAAAGCGGCGATCAGGTCATTATCGACTTTGAAGGCAAGGTTGATGGCGTACCTTTTGAAGGTGGCAAAGGTGAAGCCATGGCCGTTGTTATCGGCTCTGGTCAACTTATACCAGGTTTCGAAGACCAGCTGATTGGCGTCAAAGCCAATGATGAGAAGGTTTTGAACGTAACTTTCCCTGCCGATTATAATGCTGAAAATCTGGCCGGTAAGGATGCAACTTTTGATATTGTTGTAGGCGAAGTCAAAAAGCCTGTTGCAACCAAGATTGATGACGATTTTGCCAAAGGCCTTGGTCTTGAAGGCATTGATAAGCTGAAAGAACTCATGAGCGGCCAGATTGAGCAAGAGCTGAATGGCCTGACGCGTACGCATATGAAGCGCAAATTGCTTGATCAACTTGCCGTCAATCACGATTTTGATGTTCCGCCGACAATGGTGGAAGCAGAATTTGACCAGATCTGGCAACAGCTTGAAGCGGAAGCCGCTAAGGATGAAAATCCTGAAGATGCGAAAGCTGAGATGGAGAAAGACAAAGACGAATATCGTGATATTGCGGTTCGCCGTGTACGTCTTGGCCTATTGCTGTCTGAAATCGGTCAAGCGAATGGCGTCGAAGTCAGTCAGCAAGAAATGCAAATGTTGGTTAGCCAGGCGGCTCAGCAATATCGTCCAGAAGACCGTGAGAAATTTGTCGAATATATTCAGCGTGAGCCAATGGCCGCGGCGCAGCTGCGTGCGCCAATGTATGAAGACAAAGTGGTCGATTTCTTGTTTGAGAAAGCGGAAATTTCAGAACGCAAAGTAACGCGTGAAGAGCTGGAAGCGGCCATTGAGGCGGAAGAAGACGCTGAAGCTGAAGCCAAACCAGCAAAAAAGAAAGCGGCTGCTAAAAAACCAGCAGCAAAAAAAGCGCCAGCCAAAAAAGCTCCGGCCAAAAAGGCACCAGCTAAGAAAGCTGATGCAGAGCCAGCAGCGAAAAAACCTGCTGCTAAAAAGGCACCAGCGAAAAAGGCTCCTGCAAAAAAAGCTGATACGAAATAATCTGCCTTTTTTGTTTGTAATATTGTATCGATGTAAGGCAGATATATCAGACTTTAACCTCTGCGGCGGTGCTGATGACATTGCCAAGAATGCCATATTCCTTGGCTTCTTCGGTAGACATCCAATAATCCCTATCAATATCTTTTAATACGCGTTCCAGCGACTGGCCGGTGGCATCAGCAATTTTCTGCGCGATGCGTGTGCGCATTTTTACGATCTCTTCGGCCTGAATGGCGATATCGGAGGCTTTGCCGCCTGCACCGCCAGAGGGCTGGTGGATCAGGAACCGGGTATTGGGCAGGCAGAAGCGACGTTCCGCCGGGACCGAGAGGAAAATATGCGTTGCGATGCTGGCCACCCAGCCAGTGCCGATGACAGCGACGGGTGAAGAGATGAAGCGGATGAGATCGTGAATAGTATCCCCTGATTCGACATGCCCGCCGGGCGAATTTACAATTAGTCTGATAGGATCATTGTTCATATGATCGAGATAGAGCAATTGCGCCGAAACACGCTCTGCGAGTTTTTGATCGACGCCGCCAAAAATCATCACTGTTCGTGTCTCGAGGAATTTGGTCATCATCGCGCCGGGCAGGGCGGTATCTTTTTCCTCTTCGCCATCATTGCGAATGGGAGGCAGGCCGGAAGAAGCGAATTGAGACATGGAAAACCTTTCCTAAATGGATATTGGCGGCTAATCGCCAAATGACATAATGCCAAGTAAGCCATGCAAATATGTTTCGCAATGGGGCGAAGCGTCGTCAGAAAGATTAACACGTCAAAAAAACCGCATAAATTTGCAATTCATTGCGATGCAGGCGGGTAGTTGTGTCTAGCAGGGGTTGATACTGAAAGCCTAAGCCTAGATATAAGAGCAAGACGATATAGAAGGATAATTCATGAACCCGTTTGAGAAGCCTGATTTTGATCCGATTCAGGATGCGCTGGTACCCATCGTTATTGAACAGTCAAATCGCGGCGAGCGTAGTTTCGACATTTTCTCGCGTTTGCTGCGCGAGCGTATTGTTTTTGTCACCGGCCCGGTGGAAGACAATATGGCATCGCTGATTGTTGCGCAGCTATTGTTCTTGGAATCGGAAAATCCGAAAAAAGACATTTCCATGTATATTAATTCGCCCGGCGGCGTTGTGACTGCTGGCATGGCAATCCATGATACCATGCAATATATCCGTCCGCGTGTGGGTACGGTGTGTATAGGTCAGGCCGCATCCATGGGCAGTTTCCTGCTCGCTGCCGGTGAGCCGGGTATGCGTATGGCGACCAGCAACGCACGGATCATGGTGCACCAACCCTCAGGCGGCGCACGCGGCATGGCATCAGACATTGAGATTCAAGCGAAAGAGATTTTGCGTATCCGTCGCCGGATGAATGATCTTTATGCCAAATATACAGGCAAGCCATTGCCCGATATTGAAGAAGCGATGGACCGTGATACGTTTCTTGAAGCTGACGAAGCAAAGGCCTTTGGGTTGATCGATCAGGTCTTTGATAAACGGCCGACCCCAGCTGGAGACGATTAAGGTTGATATGGCGAGAACTGCATATGGTTTTCGTCACGTCATGTTAATTTCTCGAGGCTAAAGCTGACGGTGAAAAAAGATCGTGATTGTTCGGCAATTGCGGCATCGATGTTGCATTCGATGCAAACACTCTTACGATGGGATGGTTGCGGCATGAATCGCCGATAACCAAGGATCTATTATTATGACCAAATTGAGCGGATCAGACTCCAAATCGACATTATATTGCTCGTTTTGCGGCAAGTCGCAGCATGAAGTGCGTAAATTGATTGCTGGCCCGACAGTGTTTATCTGTGACGAATGCGTTGAGCTGTGTAACGATATTATTCGTGAGGAAACCCGCTCTGGTCAGGTTGGTCGCAAAGACGGTGAAGTACCGAGCCCGCAAGAAATCTGCGATACTTTAGACAATTATGTGATTGGCCAATCGCGCGCGAAACGTGTGCTTTCAGTGGCTGTCCATAACCATTATAAACGCCTCAACCATGCTGGTAAAAATGAAGATGTTGAACTGGCAAAGTCTAATATCTTGCTGGTTGGCCCAACAGGTTGCGGCAAAACCTTGCTAGCGCAAACACTGGCGCGCACCTTTGATGTGCCCTTTACTATGGCTGATGCCACCACATTGACTGAGGCTGGCTATGTAGGTGAGGATGTTGAGAATATCATCCTGAAGCTCCTGCAAGCATCTGATTATAATGTTGAAAAGGCTCAACGCGGCATCGTCTATATTGATGAGATCGACAAAATCAGCCGCAAGGCAGAAAACCCATCCATAACCCGCGATGTATCCGGTGAAGGCGTGCAACAAGCATTGCTCAAGCTAATGGAAGGCACAACGGCCTCTGTTCCTCCGCAAGGTGGCCGTAAGCATCCACAGCAGGAATTCCTGCAAGTCGATACTACCAATATCTTGTTTATCTGCGGCGGCGCATTTGCTGGCTTAGAGAAAATTATCGGTGATCGTCTTGAAGGTAAGTCGATCGGTTTTGGCGCGCATGTGGCTTCCCCTGAAGAGCGTAAGGTTGGTGATCTGTTAAAAGAGGGTGAACCGGAAGATCTTTTGAAATTCGGACTAATCCCTGAATTTGTTGGGCGTCTTCCCGTTATTGCAACATTGGAAGATCTCGACAATGACGCGCTGGTCAAGATTTTGCGCGATCCAAAAAATGCGCTGATCAAGCAATATGCCAAATTGTTCGGTCTGGAGAATGTTGAACTGACATTCACTGAAGATGCTTTGGACGCAGTCGCGAAAAAGGCGATTGAGCGGAAAACCGGCGCTCGGGGCCTGCGTTCAATTGTTGAGACAATATTGCTGGATACAATGTTTGAGCTGCCCGATATGGACGGCGTTGTAGAAATTGTTATCGACAAAGATGTGGTCGAAGGGCGCAAAGCGCCTGTGCAGGTCTTTGCTCCTGCCGATAAGGTTGAGGCCGACGACGCTGCTTAACCGTAGCAATATTACTAAGCCTATTGCGTAAGCGCGTTTTCGCGCTGCGCTACAACATTTGTGCAAGATTTAATCGTCCTTGAACGACTCAGGGCCAAATATCGTGCTTTTCTGGATTTCCGTGGCAAAATGTCCATGATTGCGGGGAATTATTGTTGCATAAGTGCAGCACTCGTTACCGAAATGATTTTAATGATGCAGTGCAACATATTTGCTACAATAGCCATCTTGCCTCATAAACTACAAAACCCTCGGAAAAATCAGCATATTATAAATTTATAATTTTGCAGAATGGGCAGCATTCGCAGACTGATAGTACATGAAACAAAACTGTCATAAAAACGCATCAATACTTACTTTTTCCCTGCCTAACCCGCCTCGACTCTAATGGGATAGAGTGAATTATCGACAGTCTGAACTGCCGATTAAAAAAGGGAATAAGCAATGCAACTACGCTATTATCTAGCGGCCAGCGCCGCATCGTTATCGCTTGCATGTGGTTTGGCGACACCCGCCGCAGCCCAGCAAATCGTTTCCGGTATTGAAGGTACGGTCACCGACGAGAACGGAGAGCCAGTAGTTGGCGCTACCGCGACTGTTGTCGATAACCGGACAGGAGCTACACGGACACTCACTACATCCGCAAATGGTGGCTTTCGTGCCAATAACTTGGTTACAGGCGGACCATATACAATTACAGTTACGGCTCCTGGCTTTGAAGGTCAGACAGTTGAAGATGTTTCTATCAACCTTCAGGGTAACACCCGTTTTGCTTTTAACCTGACCAGCGGCGCAGAAGGCGACGTTATCGTTGTTACTGGCGCACGCGCTAATCTCTCTCAACTTGCAGTTGGCCCTGGCCAGTCATTCGGTCTGGAAACACTGGAAGGTTTCCCATCAATTAGCCGCGACATTCGTGACATTATCCGTATCGACCCACGCGTCAGTCTTGATCGTGCCAATGAAGTCGATCGTATTTCCTGCTTGGGCGGCAATGACCGTTCTAACTCTTTCACCGTTGACGGCATTGTACAGGCCGATGTTTTTGGTTTGAACGGCACGCCGTTTGCAGCACGTAACGCGCTGCCGCTGCCTTTCGATGCCATCCGCGAAACTTCGGTTGAATTTGCTCCGTTCGATGTTGAATATTCTGCCTTTACCGGCTGTGCGATCAACGTCGTGACCAAATCCGGTCAGAATGAATTTCACGGTTCCGCGTTCTTCAACTTTACCAATGACAGCCTGCGCGGCGATGAAGCTGGCGATAGCGGTTCAATCGTAGCGCCTTTTGAAGAAAAGCGCTGGGGTGCAACATTGTCGGGCCCGATCATCAAAGACAAATTGTTCTTCTTTGCTGGCTATGAAGAAACCGACCTTGGCAACGCCAATGAATTTGGCCCAGCAGGCGCCGGTTTTGCACAAGACGCCAACTTTGTAACAATCGATCAGTTCAACGAATTCGCTGATATCGCGAACTCGGTTTATGGTATTGACGTTGGTGGTTTCCCGCAAAACCTTGCAGAATCCAGCGTACGCTATTTTGGTCGCTTGGACTGGTACATCAATGATCGTCACCGTTTCGAAGCGACATATCAGCGTCTTGAAGAAACCAATATCGAGCTTGATGCTGGTGGTCAGGAAATCACTGGCTTCAACAGCTTTGAAGACGAAGGTACGATCTCAGATTATTATTCTGTGCGTCTCTTCTCTGAGTGGACAGACCGCGTATCGACTGAGATTCGCTTGTCTCGTTCAGAAGTTGGCGATGTTCAAGGCCCAGTAGGTGGCGGTGAAGCACAATCTGCTAACCCGATTACTCGTTTAGTTGTAGGTGTGACACCTGTTGCTGGCGTAACAACGCAAAATGGCCGTATCTCAACAGGCCCTGGCATTTTCCGTTCTGCCAACCAGCTCGACACCACCATCAATCAGGCGCGTGTTCTGGTTAATGTTGATGCTGATGAACACCAGTTCAAAATTGGCGCTGAAATCAACGATCTGGAAGTTTTCAACCTGTTTGCCATTAACGCGACGGGTTCTATCTTCTTCCGCAACCTCGATGACTTCCGTAACGGTGTTGTAGCCAGTGGCGGTTTTTCTAGCGTGTTTGCAGATTCCGATGACCTCGTCGGCGGCGGCAATGGCGGTGCGACCATTCGTTCTACACCATCAGGCGATATTAACGAAGCAGCTGCTTTGTTTGAGCGTCAAATCTACTCTTTCTACTTCCAAGACGAGTGGAGTGTTAGCGACCAATTGACACTGAATGCAGGTTTGCGTTTTGAGTTGTTTGACGGCGATGCACCTACAGCCAACCCATTGTTCTTGCAACGCTTTGGCTTCACAAATGCAAATGGTTTCAGCTCGCTTGATCCTCTGATCTTGCCGCGTTTTGCTGCTAGCTATGACTTCCTGAACGATGGCTTTTTGAGCGATACATCGGTTACGGCTGGTCTGGGTTGGTTCTCTGGCGGTGACCCGGTTGTGTTCTTCTCTAATGCATTCTCCAATAACGGCTTCTCTTCCGTTGATGGCGATACATTTGATGGCGCATGTGCCGGCTTCACCAATGCTGATGGTAGCTTCAGTGTTCTTGATGCCAATGGCAATTTCACTGGCTTCCCAACCTGCGCAGTTACTGCTGCATCAGGTTTTGCTGCTGCTGGTGCGGGTGAAGTGCAATCAACCGATCCTAATCTTGATGTCCCAACCGTATTCCGCGCGAACTTGGGTTTCTCATCAACAATCGGTACGGATGAAGGTTTCTTCTCCAACTGGAATGTGACACTGGATTATATCTATTCACGTTTCATCGATCCGTTGAACTTTGTTGATCTGGTACAAACGCCTGATATTCGTGCAGGTTTGAATGGATTTGCAGTTGATGGTCGTCCAATTCTGGCAGCGATTGATCCTATCGCAGCGGGTTGTAATGCTGATCTGGTGGGCACTGGCGGTACACCGCCAACATTCACCAATGTGACACCTGCATGTTTCAACACTGGTATTGATGATTTTATTCAGCTGACCAATGGCCGTTCTTTTGACAGCCATGTCGCATCGCTGACATTGTCGAAGCAGTTTAGTCGGGGTGTGTTTACTGAAGGTGGCGGTGTAAACCTCAGCTTTGGTTATGCCTTTACCGATTCCAACAACTTCCGGAACGTTGGTAGCTCTACCGCAACGTCAAACTTTGACGTTACGGCTGCTGCTGACCGGCAAAACCCTGCGACGTCTACGTCAAACTTTGAGACGCGCCATCGCTTTACCTTTGCCACAAACTTCCGTGAGCAGTTCTTTGACGGTTATGACACACGTCTTGGATTGTTCTTCTCGGCACAATCTGGCCGTCCATTCAGCCTGACCTTTGATGGAGGCGGCGTATTTGCAGATTCGGCATCGGGTAATGACAATGCACTGCTCTACATACCAACAGGTGTTAATGATCCTAATCTGGCTCCAACATCTGACTTTGTTGCCGTTCAGAATCTGATCGACTTTCTGAACGACACTGGCCCGGATGCTTCTGGAATTGGTGCGGATTGTAGTTTTGAATTTGGTCAAACTATCTCTCGCAACAGTTGTCGCAATGACTGGGTTTTCGATATGGACTTCCGTCTCAGCCAGGAAATTCCAGGACCGGCGTCGCTTTTCGGAGTTGAAGACAAGATCACATTGTTCTTCGATTTTGACAACTTCTTGAATTTCGTAGATTCAGGTGCCAATGTCTTCCGTCAGCGTAGCCAGTTTGTCGATTTGGTTGACGTGGATGTTGATGACCAAGGTCGCTTTGAAATCAGTGGTTTCAATCCTGATGATCAAAACTTTATCGGCTTCTCATCATCTGTATGGCGGATACAACTTGGCGCACGTTACGAATTCTAATTCGAACGAAAGCAACATTCAAAAGGCGCGGGAGGGAAACCTCTCGCGCCTTTTTGTTTGAGCATGATGTTTAGGTGGTAGCGCATGGTGCTGGTAAGATTGAAGCGCCAATAGTCGCTAGAGTGGTCGATGAAGCACCAGCTTCATATATGAGGAAGAATGTTGGCCCTTGGGCTTTTTACGAATGTGCAATAATTACATCACGCATGCGTTAAGGTTATCGCGGCGCACGACAGAAATTCGTGCGGCGATGGTATTGCCATAGCGGCGGGTAAATCCACTAGGGTTGGATACAGCGCGTGTCTTAGGAGAGGGAAGTGCAGCGGCAATACGTGCCGCCTGTATGCGGGATAAGGCGCTGGCAGATACGTCGAAATAGCGCTGTGCGCCGGCTTCTACGCCATATGTGCCGATGCCGGTTTCCGCGACATTGAGATACACCTCCATTATCCGCTTTTTGCCCCAGATATTCTCAATCAGTATGGTGAACCAGGCTTCTAGCCCTTTGCGAACAAACCCGCCGCCTTGCCATAGGAACACATTTTTTGCGGTTTGCTGACTGATTGTGGAGGCGCCGCGTTTTCTTTTGCCAGAGGCACGCTCTTCGATTGCTTGTTCAATGGCTTCACGGTCAAAACCACTATGGCTGCAAAATTTACTGTCTTCAGCGGCAATGACAGCGGCCATCATATCGGGCGCTATGGAATTTATGGGAACCCAAGCGCGTTCAGCGCCATTCTCATCAAGCAGTATGGTCCATGTTGTTGGCGGATCGACATATTTGAAGAGCAGCACAAGTGCCAATGATGAGAGAATGAAAAAAAGGGCCAGCCGCAAAACCATGCGGACCAGCCCTTTTATCACCCCGCCTTTGCGGGATCTTTTTCTTGTCACAGAAAGCCTTAGCCGATCAGGGCCGCACTGTTGCGCTCACCAGCGATACGCAGCATGGCTTTTTGCAGCTTTTCAAAAGCGCGCACTTCAATCTGGCGCACACGCTCACGGCTTACCGAATATACTTGGCTTAATTCTTCCAAGGTCTTTGGGCTATCGCTGAGGCGGCGTTCAGCCAGAATATGCTGTTCGCGCTCATTCAGGGACTGCATTGCTTCGCCCAGCATTTCATGGCGGACTTCAGCTTCCTGCGCATTAGCGACATTCTCATCTTGAAGCGGCGTGTCATCACGCAGCCAATCCATCCACTGACCTTCGCCATCATCATGCATTGGCACATTGAGCGAGGCATCGCCGCCCATAGACATACGGCGGTTCATATTGACCACCTCTGTCTCAGAAACGCCCAATTTGGTTGCGATTTTTTCTACATCATCGGGGTGTAAATCACCCTCTTCAAATGCTTCCAAATTGTTTTTCATTCGGCGCAGATTGAAAAATAATTTCTTTTGCGCTGCGGTGGTGCCCATTTTAACGAGGCTCCAGCTACGCAGAATATATTCCTGTATGGATGCTTTGATCCACCACATTGCATAGGTCGCGAGACGGAAGCCACGTTCCGCATCAAACTTTTTAACGCCCTGCATCAGGCCAATATTGCCTTCAGAAATCAGTTCGGAAACGGGAAGGCCATAGCCGCGATATCCCATGGCAATCTTTGCCACCAGACGCAGATGTGATGTCACCAACTGAGCAGCAGCATCAGGGTCGGCATGTTCTTCGTAACGCTTGGCCAGCATATATTCCTGTTCTGGTTTAAGAACCGGGAATTTGCGGATTTCCGAGAGATATCGGTTAAGGCTTTGTTCCCCGCCAAGCGCAGGAATTGTAGCCGGTAATTTTGCAGTAGCCATATATTTCCTCATTATATTATCAATTCCGCGGCGGGCCTTATCAAGCACCCGACATATGGAATCCATGTTGGTATAACTATTAAACGGATAAACGCCTTATAAGTTCCACCAAATCGTCAGGAGTTTCGCTAAAATGCATTTGTCGCTTCCCAGTGATAGGGTGCACAAAACCAAGATGCTTTGCATGCAATGCCTGGCGAGAAAATTCCAGACTTTTTAGCAGCTTTGCATGGTTTTTCTGTGCCCCAGCATAGACCGGATCACCCAATAAGGCATGGCCGATACTGGCCATATGCACACGAACTTGATGCGTCCGGCCGGTTTCCAGAGTGCATTCGACTACGGCGCTGCCATTCAGGGCTTTGGTGATTTTATAATGGGTAGCAGCATGTTTGCCGCGCCCTTCCGCAACCACGGCCATTTTCTTCCTGTCGCGCTCTGAGCGGCCAATATTGCCTGTAACCTTATCTGATACAGGGACCGGAACGCCGTTGACCACGGCCAGATAGTGACGTGATATACTGTGATCGGCAAATTGCGCAGCAAGTGATTGATGCGCTTTGTCGCTTTTTGCGACGACCAGTAATCCCGATGTATCCTTATCTATGCGATGGACGATACCCGGTCTTTCAACACCGCCAATGCCAGAGAGCTGACCCTTGCAGTGAAATAATAATGCATTGACCAATGTTCCCTGACGATGGCCAGCTGCTGGATGAACAACCATACCCGCTGGTTTATCGATAACAATCAGGTCTGCATCTTCGTGCACAATGGTGAGCGGAATATCCTGAGCTATGACATTAAGGGGTTCTGGAGGAGGAATCGACAAGGTGAAAGGTGCGGTGGATTTAACGGCCAAAGAGGGTTGCCGTACAATCTGCCCGTTAATCGTAACAGCACCATTACCAATCAACGCCTTAATGCGTTCGCGGGAAAGATCCGGGTAAAGTTCTGCAAGCACGCGATCGAGGCGCGTGCCAATCTGATGTTCAGCAAAATTGCCAGTGCGGATGCTATCATCTAAGCTCATGCTTATGCATGTATCGCTTCGCCTATCGACATGGCAAGGCGTGAGGTGACGTTTAATGGGCAAATATAGATTGGCATCAGTCCATCTTGGGGCTTGCCTAATCACAGCGAAGCCGCCAGATAGTCGGAAAAATTTGTATTAAGGCCATTATTATGACTGCTACACAAACCGACCTCGCCAGCCTATTATGTTCACGGCTGTGTCATGATCTGTTAAGCCCAGTTGGCGCGTTGAACAATGGGTTGGAATTGCTGGCGGACGAAAATGATCCCGAAATGCGCAAACGTTGCTTGGATTTGCTGGATGAAAGTGCGCGAGCTGCCGCACAGAAATTGAAGTTTTACCGCCTTGCTTTTGGCGCTGCTGGGGGTTTTGGCGATCAGGTTGATGCAAGTGAGGCAAAATCACTTATTGCCGGTTTGCTGGTCGATAAATCGTCTATCAAGCTAGATTGGCAGGTCTCCAGCCCGACCATGCCCAAAGCAGGCATTAAAATATTGCTCAACCTTTGCCTGATTGCTGTTGAAGCTCTGGTAAGGGGCGGTGATCTGGTTGTTATGAGTGAGCAAGGTGATGGTCATACCGAAATTGCGGTTCGCGCATCTGGCAAAAAGCTAGCAACAGATGATGCGATTTTGAACGCACTCTCTATCGCTGGTGATGATGTGCCTGATGATCTTACGCCGCGCACAGCAGCAGCATTTATGGCAGGCAATATTGCACGTAATCACGGCGGTTCCATTCAGGTTGCCAATGATGGTGGCTTGCTGGTTTTGGGGGCAATGATCCAATTGGGCCAAGCATAATTGTCGCAACCTTGGCGTTTTTGCACTTTGGCGCTTTGATAAGCCCGAATTAACGCCAATTTAACCATATGCCGCGCAAATAGGTGCTAATCCTTATTTGCGGGGCCGAGCATGGACGATTTACAACAAGAATTTATTCTTGAGACACGCGAAACATTAGAGCTGATGACGGCTGAACTGATTGCGTGGGAAGCGCATCCAGATCATGGGTCGCGCCTTGATACCATTTTCCGCTTTTTCCATACTGTTAAAGGCAGCGCAGGTTTTCTGGCTTTGCCCCGGTTTGAAGCTCTTGCCCATGAAGCCGAGAATATCCTCGCATTACTTCGCGAGACGAAAAAGCCAATTTCATCAGCCTTGGTCACGGCTATTCTTGCTCTGGTTGATCGGATTTCCGGACTGACAAATGCGCTTGAACAAGGCGTAGAATTTTATGAAGACGATGACAGTCATCTGGTCGCGCAATTACAAAATGCATGGACGGCTATGGACCATGATGCCGCGACTGAACAAAAAGCAGTTGATGATGCTGGAACAGAGCAAAAAACGGAAACACAAAGCGAGGCCATCGGCATAGCAGGCCAACAAAATGTTGCGCGAACTATTCGCATGTCGCTGACATTGCTAGATAATATGATGAACGGTGTTTCTGATATGGTGCTGGCTCGTAATGAGGTGGCACGGCATATTCGTGACACCGATAGCGACCCAGCACTCGATCTGGCCTTTGAACGCTTATCGGCATGCATCGCCGATTTGCGCGAGTCTGTAGGCCGCACACGGATGCAGAAACTGGAAGGGGTATTTGCTTCTTTGCCGCGTATTGTGCGTGATCTGGGTCAAGAACTCGGCAAAGATGTTGCGCTGGAATGTCAGGGCAATGAGGTTGAGCTTGATCGCGAGATGATCGAAATGATCCGTGATCCTCTGACTCATATTATCCGTAACTCTGTTGATCATGGTGTGGAAAGCACTCAAGAACGGATAAGAGCAGGCAAAGCACAACAGGCGACCATCGCCATCCATGCGCGCCAGTCAGGCAACCATATTGTCATTTCCATTCGTGATGATGGCGCAGGCATTGATGTGGACAGGCTCGTTGCAAAAGCAATTGCGGCCAATGTTTGTACCGCATCAGAAGCTGCATCTATGACAGAACGGCAAAAGCTCAATCTGGTGTTCGCGACCGGCCTTTCTACTTCGGATAGTGTTTCTTCCATTTCGGGCCGCGGTGTCGGTATGGACGTTGTCCGTTCCAATATTGACCGCATTGGTGGTTCCATCGCTCTGCAGAGCAAATCGGGTGAAGGCCTCAATATCACAATCCGCGTCCCGTTAACACTCACAGTGATATCTTGCCTGATGTTCAGTAGCGGTGGCCAGCAATTTGCCATTCCGCAATCTGCAATTCGCGAAATCACTATGGCCAGCGGTGACACTGTTCAAATGCGGCAATTGGGCGATCAGCACTTTGCATCTATTCGCGGACAGCATTTGCCAGTGGTCGGATTGGCTGATCTTCTGGGTCTTTCAGAGGTTGATGATGACGCGTTAGAAGATGATGATCCGGTGTTGATGGTTATCGATGCAGGAGCGGGAATTCATTATATATTGGCTGTCGATCATGTGATGGATCAGGAAGACTTGGTTGTGCGGGCAGGGGCGCCAGCGATCATGGCATCGGGCATATATGCCGGAACCACGCTTCCAGACCATGGACGGCCTTTACTGTTGATTGATCCAAATGGCGTGGCCGCGCAAGCCGGCGTTTCTTCTGCTGATCAGAGCCTGTTGGATATGAATGAGCCAGCCAATGAAGCTGATATAGAAGATAGCGAAGATTTGGCGATGTTGATATTCCAAGATTGCCAAAATGATATTCGCGCTTTGCCATTATCGATAATTGAACGGGTGGAAGATTTCGGGATTGAGAAAATCGGCCATTCCGGCGGCAAAATGCGCCTTACGCATGATGAGAAAGCTATTCCTTTATATGGGTTGAAGGCGGTGCCTGATGCTGCATCAATCAAAGTCATTAAGCTTTTTGATGGCAATACAGCCATTTATTACGCGATTAATGATATTGTCGATATGCACCGGGTTAATCGCAAGGCATCACTGCAGCCAGTTGGTAATGTGCATGAAGACAGCGCGATTAGTGGGGTCTTTATCAGGGATGGTCAGCAAATAGAGTTGATCGACCCGCATTGGATTTTCAGCCAGTTCGACCAAGACGTTCATCGCAACAATGACGCGGCCAAACCTATATGTTTGTTGCAAGCTGCCGATGATGGGTGGACCCGCCAAATGCTGGCACCTTTAGTGGCGAAAGCTGGCTATGATGTGCGCTATGATTTGCGAGAGGGTGAAGAGGCCACAATCTGCATTGCCTCGGAAGATACGCAAAATACTTCTCCCGCTTCCGGAGCTATTATCGCTCTGCGGGACAAACCCACCAACCATAATAATGGCAACAGCGTTTACAGATACGACAGAATTGGCCTGTTGGGGGCATTGCAAAGCCATAGCGCCCCGCGGCGTGCAGGAGAATCATCATGATGAACACATTATATTTGCGCGTTTGCCTGAATGGCCGCGATGTTGTGTTTCCTGCCGCCAAGGTTGAAAGCGTGGTCAATGTTGATCAGAGTGTCGCAGTGCCTAATGTCGAGCCTTATATCGCTGGCCTTTTTGCAATGCGCAGCAAAGTGCTCACGCTCATTGATTGTCAGTGGTTTATCACTGGGCAAAAAGCAGCCATCAAGAAATCATCAATGGCTGTAGTCGTTGATGTTGGCGGTCACGTCTATGCACTTCTGGTTGATGCGGTGCGTGATATTTTCGACACGGATGCGGGCATTAAAGAACTGCCATCAAGTCCAGGCGCTGGTTGGGAAACCTTAGGCAGCACTATTTTGGAAGAGAATGGCGAAGCTCTGCTGATCATTGAACCGGAAAATCTTATCAATGTTCACCAGGATATTGCTGCGTAACGAACTTCAAACGGCAAATGCCAATTTTGTTTCAGTTAATCTTGGTAAATTTCACAGCTCATTAAGAGAAATGTGTCAGACTTTAAGAATGGGACAAAGGTGTCGCAAAGGACAATGGAATGAAAAAGTGTTTGGTTGTGGATGATAGCAAGGTCATCCGAAAGGTCGCTCGCCATATATTGGAAGCACTGGAATATGATGTGGATGAAGCCGCCGACGGCGAGCAAGCCCTGCATTACTGCCAAGAAACCATGCCAGACGTGGTGCTGCTAGATTGGAACATGCCAGTGATGAGCGGAATTGATTTTCTGCGGGCATTGCGGACAATAGAAGGGGGCCAGGGACCAAGGGTCATCTTCTGCACAACCGAAAATGGGCGTAGCCACATTGAAGCTGCAATTGAGGCTGGCGCTAATGAATATGTCATGAAACCTTTTGACCGGGAAACTCTGGAAACTAAGCTCCAACTCGCTGGGGCTGAATAATCCATGCATCACGACCGACAAGGTTTTTCAGACAGAAACCCCGAAGACAATAGCGAATCCTTGAAGATTGTTCTGATTGACGACAGCAATGTTGTGCGTGCGGTCTTGGAACGCATATTGTCAGCTTCTCCTAAATTTACCGTGGTCGCCTCTGCCGCTAGCGCGCAAGACGCTATGGCCTATTTGGCTAAGAATGAAGCCGATATCATCATTCTTGATATTGAAATGCCGACCGGCAATGGCCTTGATGCGATGCCAGAACTGTTAGCGATTTCAGATGCACGCATATTGGTATTGTCATCCTTGGCTGAGCCAGGCGGTGTTGCTGCGGTGCGAGCGTTGACATTGGGCGCGTGTGATACTTTGGCTAAACCTGGCCGTTCTAGCTTTGGTGGTCAATTCGCGACTATTTTGCATGACAAGCTAGTTGGCTTGGGGCGCTCTGTTGCTCGCGAACTTGTACCAGCAGGCCCCGTTATTATGCGGGATTATGATTATAGCAATAATGTCGTAAACTGCATCGCCATAGGCTCTTCAACCGGCGGTATTCCCGCAATGCAGGAGTTTTTTGCGGCTTTGGATGCGCATATCGATGTGCCAATATTTCTGACACAGCATCTGCCGGCAAGTTTCTTACCATTTTTGGTCAGTCAGCTGGGCGAAATTGTATCGCGCAAAGTGTTTTTGGCACAGGATGGTCAGCGCTGTGAGCATGGATGTATTTATATCGCTCCATCATCTGGCCATTTGCAAATCGCGGGCAGCGGCAAAGATAAGAAAATTCATATCTGTCCGGAGACAAATGGCCGCTACATGCCTTCTGTCGACCCTATGTTCAGCTCAGTTGCCAAACATTATGGCAAGAATGCAATTGCGATTGTGTTGAGCGGCATGGGACGCGACGGATTGCTGGGCACAGAAGAAATCGCTGAGCGTGGCGGTCATGTCTATGCGCAAGACCCTGCAAGCTCCGTAGTATGGGGCATGCCCGGTGTCGTTTCGCGGTCGGGGCTGGCCTCTGCGATTTTGCCGCCGGCCGATATTGGCCAGCATATTTCCCATCATTATGTCACTAGCAAATCTTTGGAGAGCGCAGCATGAATGAAGAGAGTCTCAGCGCGCCTGCATCAAAGATATTGGCAGGATTGTTAGAGGCCAGAACGGGTCAGGTCATTTCCGCAAATCGGTTTTGGCGTATAGAGACCGCTTTGAAACCTATCATGCGCGAATATGATATTCCCGATTTGGATGCGCTTGTTGCCGTGCTTCTCTCGGTTGAAAGTGATGATTTGCAGCGTGAAGTCATCGATGCCATGCTGAACAATGAAAGCAGCTTCTTTCGTGATACGATGATGTTTTCTTTGCTCCAAAGGCAGGTGATACCGCATATCGCGAAAGAACGGGCCAGTAGCAAAAAGCTCCGCATATGGTCTTCTGGCTGCTCGACGGGGCAAGAGCCTTATTCATTGGCCATGATGTTTGCTGAAGAAAGCTTCAAATGGAAAGATTGGGACATCGAAATCGTTGCGACGGACATTTCGCAAGATGCGCTTAACTATGCCCGCAAAGGCGTTTATAGCCAGTTTGAAATCCAACGTGGCCTCTCTGTTGAGCGTATGTTGCGCTATTTCAAGCAAGTTGGTTCAACATGGTCAATTAAAGATGATGTGCGATCCATGGTGAGGTTTCGTCAGGATAATTTGCTGAGAAGTTCATCCGATCTGCGCAATTTTGATCTGGTGCTTTGCCGCAATGTGGTGATGTATTTCTCTCCCGAAGCACGGCATCAGGCATATCACCGCTTGGCCCAGGCTTTGCATCCGGGCGGTTTCATGATGCTGGGGGCCGCCGAAACCGTGATCGGATATGATACGGAATTTAGCGTGAGCAAAGATTTCCGTGGCTGTTATGAGCGCCGCCCTGCTGGCGAGCCGCTTGCTATAAGAGCTTAGGCGATTTAAGGCTTTCCAATATTCGGGAGAGCAATATGGCCATATCTGGCTCATCATTGGCAAATATCATAACGCCATCACCCAATTTTGATGAGCGCACATTACCGGTCACCATGCTGATCATGCATTATACCGGTATGCAGGATGGTCCTTCGGCGATTGATTGGCTCGCCAATCCAGAGGCAAAAGTCTCGGCCCATTATGTTGTTACCGAAGACGGTCAAATCATCTTGATGGTCGATGAAGAAAAGCGGGCCTGGCATGCAGGGCGTTCTTTCTGGCGCGGTATCACCAATGTTAACAGCGCGAGCATTGGCATAGAGATTATCAATCCGGGCCATGAATGGGGTTATCGGCCTTTCCCAGAGGAACAAATGCGCGCCGTGCATCAGCTTGCCAGCGATATTGTTCAGCGTTATTCCATCCAATCCTATAATGTTGTCGGGCATAGCGATATAGCGCCTGCGCGCAAGATGGACCCTGGTGAATTGTTTGACTGGCCACGTCTAGGCAAGTCTGGATTGGCTTTGCAGGTTCCCAATGGACGGCTGGTTGATCCATATTGGACAGATGGCGCATTTTTGCTTGCGCTGGAGCGTCTTGGCTATGCCATTGATGATGAGACAGCTGCGGTGCGCGCATTTCAACGCCGTTTCCGTCCATCCAATATTGATGGCATTATCGATGGTGAATGTAGAGCGCTTCTTTTCGCCTTATTGCTGGAAATTCCGGAATGGTCTGCTAAGCAGAACTAGCCAGAGGGTTGGACAGCCGCGCGTTATTGTATTGTGCAGTAGCGGGAGGAAAGTCCGGGCTCCACGAAACAAAGATGCCGGATAACGTCCGGCGGTCACCGGTTCTCCGGCGATTAGGGACAGTGCAACAGAAAGTAGGTCGCGTTAGGGGGTAACCCCGAACATTTTGATGGCGTGACATTGAAAGGGTGCGGTAAGAGCGCACCGCATGCGCCAGCAATGGCCATGGCACGGTAAACCCCATCTGGAGCAAGACCAAATAGGGACGACATAGATATGTCCGCATATCGGACCTGTTTCGGGTTTCGTCGTCCGGGTTGGTTGCTAGACCATATCAGCAATGATGTGGCGAGATGAATGGCTGTCAAATCCATGAAAATGGAGGAACAGAACCCGGCTTATAGACCCTCTGGCATTTTATGAATATTATCTATTATTGATCTAAATCGGCCCCAGAACTGGCCCTAAAATGGCACGGGCCGCGTGTTGTCAGGCAGTTTGTGTAATCGCAGATGCTTCACCATTGGCAACCATAAGGTCTGTAGGGGCATCATAAGTAGATATGGCAAAGCCCACCATCATCATGACGGATAAAAATGCTGACAGGGTAAGTTGCTTACTCATATTGGGGCCTTAGAACCAAATTGTTGATTTTATGTTGCAACGCACAATTAGCAGTCTGGTTCCACGCTACAACATGTCTTCGGCAAAAAGACTTTATGGTGACCAACACCCTTTAAGCATCTGCAAACAGCATGGATAGGTGCTGCAAAGGTGCATTGCGAAAACCGCCCGCAACAGATATATTTCTGATTGTAAAATATGGTGAGGGAGAAGCAGCATGTTGAGTTTTGTGGCATCAGCGCGTCATATGATAGCCGTTTTGGCGACCATATGTGTTACATTCGTCTCGGCAACAGCGATAGCGCAGATTACACCTACGGTCTCTACGAGTTCTGCCATTGATGATAGCGTAACGCGCATATTGTTAGAGCCACGTTGCGGGGCGGGCAATGACCCTAGACGTGTCGCTCTCATCATTGGCAATGGTGATTATCCAGAGCTTGATTGGCCCAAACTGGCCAATGCAGCCAATGATCTTGCGCAGCTTTGCGAGTCCTTTGCTAAGGTCGGGTTTCGTGTCTTTGCTATAGAACATGCCGATGTCGCGACTTTGCGCCAAGCGGCGGAAGATTTTGGCATGGCAGCGCAATCAGCGCAGACGGCTTTGGTCTATTATTCTGGGCACGGCTTTGAATATGCTGGTAACAATTATCTCGTTCCAGTGGACGCACCACCACTGGCCAGCAAAGGCGAGCTTGAGACACTTTTTCTACCCATGTCTGTCTTAACCCAAGCGGCCAATCGCGCATCGGGCGAGGCTTTGTTCTTTCTGGATGCTTGCCGTAGTCTGGACCCTGTTGTGCAGTTAAGTGATATCGACCCTAATGGTCAGAATGGCAATGTCGGTAATTTAGGGTTGTTGGAGCTGGATCGTAGCGTAGTTTTCTATGCAACCGCCAAAGGCAGCCCGGCTTTTGACGAAGCACCAGAAGGTGCAACAATCAGCCCATTTGCCCGGGCAGTGTCAGAACGGGTTGCCACACCAGGATTAGAGCTGTCATATTTCTTCCGTGCTGTCGGGCAAGATGTTGTGCAATTGACCGAAGGTATGGACCCGTCGCGCCAATATCCTTTTCCTTATGGCCAATTATATGAGGATTTTTTCTTTGTCCCGCCAACGCCCATTGCTGAACCTGCTATCGGTATAGATGGATTGACCGGAAGTTTTCCGCCACAGTCTATATCACCTGCATTTAATCAATATCTTGATAGTCTGACGCTTGATTATCTGGGCATCACAGATGAGCCATTAATTGTGGGCGCATTACTTAAGGACTTTACGGCAGACGATGTTAGGCAAGCAGCAGAGGCTGGCAATGCCGTCGCGCAATATCTGTTTGGCTATATGTTGGAATTTGGCGCTGGCGTGAAAAAAGATGTGCCGGGCGCAAAGAAATGGCTGGATCTGGCAGCGGCGCAAAACCACCCGGCTGCTATGCTGGAATTGGGTTATTGGATTATACAATATGATCGAAGCCCAGGTTATCAGGACCGCGCAGTTAACCTGTTTCAGCGGTCTGCTGACACTGGTTTCGCCAAAGGAAACTCCTTCATGGGGACGTTATATTGGGACGGTAATTTTGTCCCGCAAGATAAGCAATTGGCGTTAAAGCTATTGCGAGATGCGGCAGATAAAGGCCATCCTTACGCCATATATGCGGCTGGTTTTTATGGTGATGAATTTGATCGAGCCGATGGTGAATTGCGCGAATTGATCGCCAAGGGCAATGATGAAGGGCATGCGTGGCTGTGTGAGTTGTATTTCTTTAAGGATAGAGCAGGAGAGGCTGCGCAAAACTGCCTCATCGCCAGCAAAGCAGGCTTTGCGCAAGCACGTGCAATATGGAGCGAGATGAAGTTTTTAGGCAATGGCGTGGCAGTGGATCACGCTGTGGCAAGGCATTGGATGAAGCTGGCCGTTGCACAAAATGAACTGCCTGCAAGCCGCCGTGCACGAATTTTAAGCATCGCATCTGGATTTCCTGAGCGCAACTGACTAGGTCAGCAGCATGGCAGGAGCAAGACGATCAACCGATTGGGGATTTCCGCGGTGGCGCGGCTATGGTTCATCACGCGATGCGCAGACAGTGCGCTTGTGTGACAGGCATGGCTGTGAAGAACGCGGCGATTGCCCCGCACCCAAATCACCGAACAGTCCAGAGCGCTGGTATTTTTGCGAAAAACATGCTGCAGAATATAATCGCGGCTGGGATTATTTTGAAGGTCTGAGCAAAGAAGAGGCTGCTGCACGGGCAAAAGCGGAGCAATCAGAAACAAGCGGATATAAGGAATCTGTTCATCATCAATGGGCCGGCTCAGGTGATGGTACGCGGTCCGCTGATGAATTGCGAGCGCTTGATGTGCTCGGTCTGGAAGTGGATGCCGATCTGGAAGCCATTAAAAAGGCATATCGGTTGCTTGCTAAGCAAAACCATCCAGACACGAATCCCGATGATAAAGACGCTGCACAGCGCTTTCAGGCGATCCAGCTTAGCTATCAAGTGCTAAAATCTGCGGCAGAACGCCGCGAGTGGAAGCCTGTCTAATTTTGTCTTTTGATGGTTGGAAAAGGCTATCCGCTAGCGGCGTAACGCTGAGCAGTTTCACGTATCAAGGCAATCATGTTGGGAATGCCTTGGGTGCGGTTTGAGGAGAGCTGGCTTTTGAGATCAAAAGGCGCAAGCGCATCTTCTATATCGCAATCAATAATCTCTTGAGCTGATTTGTGCTGCACCGTTAGCAGTACCAAAGCGATAATGCCTTTGGTGATGGCGGCATTGCTATCAGCGAAGAAATGCAAGCCAGTGCCATCTGTTTTGGATGGATATACCCACACAGAAGCTGAACATCCACGAACCAATGTTGCATCGGTCTTTAGAGCATCTGGCATGGGTTCAAGTTTACGGCCCAATTCAATCAAAAGGCGATAGCGCTCATCGCCATCAAGGAATTCATATTCCTCATATATGTCATCAATAGCGGGAAGATCGTTATGGGCGGGTATATCTGTCATTCCGGCGATATAGGGTGGCGGGGGCGGACCCGCAAACATTATCATTCCTGCTCATTGAGTGAGCTGTCCTCTTGGCCAAGTATCCGCGTCTAGTCTGTATAATAAACAGGCGTGGCAGACGCTGTGTTTAGAGATCAACGCCTGCGGCAATAGCTTCCAGCTTACGCAGTCTTTCTTTCAAATCCGCCAATTCTATGCGGGCATTGGCATTATGTGCTGACCCTTGGCCGCCAGCATTGGCTGTGCTTTGCACATAGCTCAATTCGCTCTGCTTGTAGTTGATCCAGTCGCGCCATAGCCTTATTATGGTTGCGGATATGATTGCCACAGCCAACAGACTTGCGGCAGCGATGGTCAAGATAATCATAGGTTCCTGCATTTTGAAAATCCTTTGTCGATTGTGGCAGCTTGGTCCTTAGCGGCTGCGCAAATCTTCAATTTCCCTTGCCAATTCACGTGAGCCGCGATCATCGGTTATAACGCGCTCCAAAACCGCGATACGCTCGTTCAACTTCTTCACTTCGCTTTGCAACGCTTTGGTTTCAAATGTTGATTCCGGATTGGTTGACGCGACAGCATTGCCGTCTTTGTCTTCCAAAATTCCGTGTTGGGCGCGATAGCGAGAGCGCAAAACACTGGCGATTGAGACGATAAGAACAATACCGATTACCATTTCAAACGGGTTCATAATTCTGGTCTTCCCTCTTATTTGTTATGCAATATTCATTTTAGTTTAGCGGCTTGTCACGCAGATCTTCTATCTGTTGCGACACCTCAAAACCTTTATCTGTAATGATGCGTTCAAGCACTCGCATTCTTTGCTCCAGCCTTTCGGTCTGCGCTGCATAGCGAGCCGCTTTTTCAGCGGTTTCGCTGTTGAGCGCTTCAATCTGCTTTTCTTTAATTTGCAGCCATTTGTTCACTGTCGCTGCTACGATGGCAACAATCGGAATGGATACGCCCAAAATCGGTATCAGCAGTGCAAAATTCATAATGGTTCCCCCTCTATATTATTTCACTTCTTTAGTGCGCTTGTCTCTCAATGCCTCTATTTCATGGGTCAATTGATGGCTGCTATCGGTGACGATACGTTCGACGTTGACCAGCCTGTCTTTGACGGCGCCCAATTCAGCTTGAAGCTGTGCGTTTTCCTGTGTCAGCAAAGAGATGCGCTGTGCGGCCTCTTTATCTGTTTTAGGATAGACGGCCTGGCCCCATGCACCATCCAAAGGATAGCCATTTTTGATCCGTAGCCATGTGGTCGCGACCCAACCCGCAACGCCAATACTGACGATAAGCGCAATAAAAGGAAAAATGGTTCGAATAACTTCTATTTTGCTGGCGTCCATCTTCAGGTCCTCAATTTTTCAATTTGATCAGACAGCTTAGCGCTGCTGCTTTGTTTGTCTGTTGCGATTCGCTCCAGATTGGCGATGCGGTCGTGCATGATAGAAACATGATCTGTCAGCAGGCGGTTCTCATCTGTTAAAGCGGCAATTTTACGACCGGCTATATTCTCTGTTTCGGCGATCTTTTCTTTATAAGCGATCCACCGATCAAAAATGCCCCATGCCGCGCAACCCAAGGCAATTGCTGCTATGCCGATACCTATGAACATCGTTTCCATCCTAACAAACCTTACCTCAGCTTTTCGATCTCATCAGAAAGTCGCGCACTGCTGCTCTCTCTATCGGTCGCAATACGCTCCAGCACTGCAAGCCGTTCTTCGAGACGTCCTATTTTGCCATTGAGCTGCTCATTCTCATTGGTCAGCAATTCAACTTTTCGCGTTGCGTCCAAGCCATTCTTTTCGGTCTTGCCGCCCCATTCATCTTCCAAGGAATAGCCATGTTTGGCGCGGATCCAGTTGTTGACCAACCAACCGACTGTGCTGACAGCGATAATGGCGATGACAAAAAACGGGCTTCCCCAACTCATAATATGTCCTTTTCAAATAACGAATATATCAGCGTAGCCGTTCAATCTCATCTGAGAGCTGGCGATTGTTGCTGGTGTAATACAGTTCCACATCGGCTAACCGACGATCAATTTCGCGAAAGCGGGATTTGACATCACGTGCTGTACGGCGCGGTGATTGGCGTACACCTTGCCAGAATTTTTGTTCTTCGCGGTCAATGTAAAGATTAGACGGCTTTTTTGGCGAGAAAATGGTCAGGCCAACATAGGCCAAAAAGGTGATGCCTTGCGACATGAAGAATGACAGAAACATGCCCAGTCTGACCCAAGTAACGTCAATACCGGTATAATCCGCTATACCTGAGCATACGCCTGACAATTTTCCATTTTGCTTATCACGGTAAAATTTGGTGCGGCGGGTCATTTTTTGCTCCTTTCAGCAAGAAAGCGGTCAATTTGTTCAAGGGCGGGGTCCATGGTGTCCTCCGGACTGGTCAGTCGCGCCGGACGCCAATCAGGATCATCAGCTTTTATAATCCGCTCAACATTGTCCATGCGGTCATCCAGCCTTTTGGCCATGAGATATAGCTCTTCAAGCAAGCCTTCATCTTCATTGGTCAAAGTTGCCGATGTTTTCCATTTCGTAACATAGTGGAAGATGATCCACGGCAGCCCAATGAACAGCATCCCTACGATGACGATGGGCACAAGAATGTCTTCCACGAATTACTCCCCTTTTTTCAGTGCTTTTTTCATTTCTTCCAGCTCTTCATCGACTTTATCGTTCGATTCGAGCGCGGTAATCTGGTCTTCAAGGCTAGGCGGCCCTGAATGCCCAATGGCAAGCGCATCGGCCTGGCCTTCTGCAAGGTCTGCGCGGCGTTCCAGCAGGTCGAAGCGTGAAAATGCCTCTTTGACCTTATCGCCTTGATACATGGTTTTCAGCTTGATGCGGTTTTCAGCGCTTTCAAGCCGTGACATGATGGTGTTTTGACGGCTGCGGGCTTCGCGCAATTTGTTCTGCAAATTGGCAATATCCTGCTCTGATGCACGCAGTGCGTCATCAAGCACAGCAATCTCATGGTTAAGTTGATCAGCCATATCCCGAGCTTTCTTCTTTTCTACTAATGCTGCACGGGCCAGATCTTCGCGATCTTTTGACAGAGCAAGTTGGGCTTTATCGCCCCAATCGACCTGCAAAACTTCCAATTTATCAATATGGCGGCGCATTTCTTTCTGGTCGGCAATGGTACGCGCTGCAGACGCCCGGACTTCCACCAATGTTTCCTCCATTTCGAGGATGATCATGCGGATCATTTTGGCCGGGTCTTCGGCCTTATCCAGCATGTCTGTAACATTGGCGGCGATAATATCGCGGGTTCTTGAAAAAATTCCCATTAAGATACTCCTGAAAAATTCATGTGGCGGCCGGAATGGGGCAAGGGGTTAAACATTCCGACCGCCGCTCTTTCTGTCAATCAATATAACGGACAGAAAAAACTTGTGCTACGCTGGCTGCGGTTTCAGCATGTTCGGCATTGGCGTTGCTGCTTCCCGAGGTGAAGGAGCCTATGATGGGGCCCATACCGCTAATGTAGAGGGTGGCAAGCAACATGGCCGGTGCAACTATCCAACCCAAAATGGTTGTGCCATTTGCATTGTCTTTTGCATCAGAATTGCTGTCTTCAAACTGTGCCATATTGTCCTCCTGCATTATTCCTAACTCGGAATACACTAAGCATGAGGTGTGCCAGAAATTGTAAAATACTGAAAAATAATAATAAATTCTATATCCGGTATATTCGATATTGACTTTATTACTACATGTTGGTAATTTCCACTACAAGTTAGCGGTGTGTGCGAACTGCAATATACCATTGTAAAAAGGATGGCATCTTTTGGAGCGTACCAATCAATTTATTGGAGAGTCAGGAGCTTTTTTGGATGCCGTTGAACGTGCCAGTCGTGCCGCCCATCTTGATCGTCCTGTTTTGGTTATTGGTGAGCGCGGTACAGGCAAAGAGCTAATCGCTGAACGCTTGCACCGTTTGAGCCAGCGTTGGGATGGTCCGCTTGTTACCATGAACTGCGCAGCTTTGCCGGAGACTCTCATAGAGGCAGAACTTTTTGGCCATGAGGCAGGAGCATTTACCGGCGCAACAAAGGCACGGCAGGGGCGGTTTGAAGAGGCCGATGGCGGCACATTGTTTCTGGATGAGCTTGGCACTTTGTCCATGGCGGCGCAGGAGCGTTTACTGCGGGCTGTTGAATATGGTGAGGTCACACGCATTGGGGCGTCGCGTCCAGTGCGCGTTGATGTCCGGATTGTTGGTGCAACCAACGAATATCTGCCTGCCATGGTTGAGAGGAATGACTTTCGTGCTGATCTGCTCGACCGCCTGTGTTTTGAAGTCGTAACCTTGCCACCCCTGCGCGCGCGTGATGGAGATGTCCCAGTATTGGCAGAGTATTTCGGACGGCGTATGGCAACCGAATTGGAATGGGATAGCTGGCCCGGCTTTGGTGACCTGGCAGTTGCCGCCATGCAGCGATATAGCTGGCCTGGTAATGTGCGAGAATTGCGCAATGTGGTTGAGCGGGCGATTTATAGATGGGATGATTCTACGCGGCCAGTAGACCATATCGTCTTTGATCCTTTTGAATCACCGTGGAAGTTTAGTGGGGAGTCCACATCCTCTGCTAAAGAGAAGTCCGTCCCAAAAGAAGCAATTGCGTCAGAGGTTTTGTCGCCAGAAACCAAAGGAGATGCAGCGCAAATGCTCAAATCTTCGACTGAAGATATGGCGCTCTCTATAAATTATGAGGCCGTTAGCTGTTTGAAATCAGCAGTGGAAAGCCATGAGCGCAAAATATTGGAACATATGCTGGCGCGACATCGTTATAATCAGAGGCAAACGGCCAAAGCATTGAACCTTAGCTATGATCAGTTGCGCCATGCGCTGAAGAAGCATGATCTGCTAGGTTAGTCATTTTGTGATATAGGCGCAGCAATTAAAGGTGAGTGCAAAGCATGTATAGAATATGATTGCATAAACAGGCTTCCTGGATTATATAATGCCCATCCCGAAATGGTTAGTGAGCGGAGCCGGCTTTTGCCGGGCCGATCAGCTTTGCCATTTCTAGACCAAATATGCTGAGTGCGATATGCGCCAGCTACAGGAGAAGCAGTGAGCAATATCGCCGACCTAGAAGCATTAATCGCGCCAGAGGCTGAGGCTTTGGGCTTTGCGCTTGTGCGTGTGAAGTTCATAGGTTCTGGTGAGGATTATAGCTTGCAGGTTATGGCTGAGCGTCCGGACACGCGCCAGCTCAATATCTCTGACTGCGCGGCATTGTCGCGGCGCATTTCAGAAAAGTTTGATGCGCTGGAAGAGGCGGGTAACGACCCTGTTGATGAGCCTTATCGACTGGAAGTAAGCTCGCCAGGCATTGACCGTCCTTTGACGCGGCTTGCTGACTTTGCTGATTGGTCCGGCTATGAGGCGCGTTTGAAACTTGCTGAACCACAAGATGGTCGCAAGATCTTGGTTGGCATTTTGGGCGGGGTCGAAGGTGAGGGGCCTGACGCTCTGATTCTGGTCGAAGATAAGAAAATTGGGTCGCAGAAAACGGCCTTTAACAATATACTCACCGCAAAACTGGTCTTGACCGATGCGTTGATTGCCGCCACTGCTCCACTCGTCGTTGATGATGGCGAACATGAGCTTGAAATTGACGATACACCTGAAGAAGAAAGTGACTGACAATTATGGCCGATGCCATTTCTGCCAATAAAGCCGAATTGCTGGCGATTGCAAACTCCGTTTCTACGGAGAAAATGATTGATAAATCAGTGGTTATTGAAGCCATTGAAGAAGCGATTCAGCGTGCTGCCCGCGCCCGTTATGGCGCCGAGAACGACATTCGGGCAAAGCTCGATGGCGAAACAGGCGATTTGCGTCTGTGGCGTGTTGTTGAAGTGGTCGAGGAAGTTGACGACTATTTCAAGCAGGTGGACCTGAAGGGCGCGCAAAAATTGCAAGCCGATGCGTCCGTTGGCGATTTCATCATTGATCCGCTGCCCGGCGTCGATTTGGGCCGTATTGATGCGCAGGCCGCAAAACAGGTTATCTTCCAAAAGGTCCGCGACGCAGAACGCGAGCGGCAATATGATGAATTTAAAGACCGTGCAGGTGAGATTATCACTGGCGTGGTTAAATCGGTTGAGTTTGGCCATGTCGTGGTCAATCTGGGCCGTGCAGATGGTGTTATCCGCCGCGACCAGCAAATTCCGCGTGAAGTTGCGCGTGTTGGCGATCGTGTCCGTGCATTGATAATGAAGGTTGTTCGCGAAAATCGCGGTCATCAGATTTACCTGTCACGTGCGCACCCTGATTTCATGCGCAAATTGTTCATGCAGGAAGTGCCGGAAATTTACGATGGTATTATCGAGATTAAAGCGGCGGCTCGTGATCCGGGAAGTCGTGCGAAAATCGGTGTTATCAGCCATGATGGATCGATTGATCCGGTCGGCGCTTGCGTTGGTATGAAGGGTAGCCGTGTTCAGGCCGTTGTTCAGGAGATGCAGGGCGAGAAGATTGATATTATCCCTTGGTCTGAAGATACTGCGACCTTTATCGTCAATGCTTTGCAGCCTGCGACTGTAAGCCGCGTTGTGCTTGATGAAGAAGAAGGCCGCATTGAAGTGGTCGTTCCTGATGACCAGCTTTCGCTGGCCATTGGCCGCCGCGGACAAAATGTGCGTCTGGCGTCTCAACTGACTGACTCTGCCATTGATATTATGACCGAGGCAGATGCGAGCGAGAAACGTCAGCGTGAATTTAGCGAACGTTCAGCAATGTTTGAATCAGAACTGGATGTCGATGAAACATTGTCACAGCTTCTGGTGGCGGAAGGCTTTAGCGAGCTTGAAGAAGTTGCTTATGTCGCTGCGGACGAAATTTCCAGCATTGAAGGCTTTGATGAAGAGCTGGCTGAAGAGTTGCAAAACCGCGCAAAAGAAGCGCTGGACCGCAAAGAATCTGCTGCGCGTGAAGCTCGTCAGGCTCTGGGTGTGGAAGATGCGATCGCTGAGATGCCGCACCTGACCGAGCAAATGTTGCTGACTCTGGGTGAAGCGCAGATCAAAACGCTTGATGACCTTGCAGATCTGGCGACAGATGAGCTGATTGCCAAAAAACGCAGTGATCCACGTCGCCGTGACAAGCGTGCCGAGGATAAAGGCGGTATATTGGCCGAATATGGGCTGAGCGAAGAGCAGGGCAATGAGATTATCATGGCTGCTCGTGCGCATTGGTTTGAAGACGAAGATGACGCTGCTCCGGAAGCTGCGGCTGATCCGTCCGATGGGGAGGTCGCAGATGCGGAAAGCCCCCAATGACAAACATATTGCGGTAAGGCGCTGTATATTGACCGGCGGGCAAATGGATAGCCGCCGGTTGATACGACTTGCTTTAGGCCCGGACGGCATAGTCGCTCCGGATGTACGCTCACGCGCGCCCGGGCGCGGTGCATGGGTTGGTGTCACGCGGGATGAGCTGGACGCAGCAGTCGCAAAAGGGCAGTTGCTGGGTAAGCTGAAATCTGTTTTGAAAACGACTGATATTGCTTTTCCGAATAATCTGCCACAGGCCGTTGATGACGCTCTGGCGAGTGAATTGCTTCAGCGTCTGGGCCTTGAAGCAAAGGCCAGTCAATTGATATCAGGCGCGGAAAA
Source organism: Parasphingorhabdus sp. DH2-15 (assembly GCF_051668705.1). Lineage (GTDB taxonomy): Bacteria > Pseudomonadota > Alphaproteobacteria > Sphingomonadales > Sphingomonadaceae > Alterisphingorhabdus. The sequence continues at coordinate 1,149,594 of NZ_CP196351.1, forward strand.
GGTCGAGACCGCTGCGCGTATGGGGAATGTTGCGCTGTTGCTCCATGCCGCTGACGCAGCTGAAAATGGTCGGCGCTCGCTTGATCAGGCTTGGCGCGTTGGTTCCGATGCAGAAGGCAGTTCGTTGCAGGGGCTGGTTTTGCCATTTGACCGCGATCAATTGTCATTGGCATTGGGACGCAGCAATTGCGTACATATAGCGATAATGGATGACCGAGCGGCAGCGCGAATAGGGCTATTCTTGTTTCGCTTGCTTGGTTTTAGAGGGGTTGATGTATCGGTTCTGACGGACCGTGTCTTTGGCAATGAGACTGCCCCTGAGATGACTATAGAAGAAGAACCGGCCGCTGCCTTGATATAGGGCGTTGGTCGCAGTGAGTTTTGATGGTCGTGCGCCATCATGATAGAAGATGAAAAAGGATTGAGTCTGTTCGATGAGTGATGATCAAGAAAAAAAGCCGAAACTGGGCCGCAAACCTCTGGGTTTGAAGCGGGCAGTTGAGTCCGGCGAAGTCAAGCAGACATTCAGCCATGGCCGCACCAATAAGGTTGTGGTTGAGGTGAAGCGCCGTAAGCTTGTGGGTAAGCCCGGAGCGAAACCAGAGCCGGTTGAAGAAGCCGCTCCGCCGCCTCCACCGCCACCAGCTGCACCTGCTCCCAAGGCTGAAGCGCCGGTCAAAAAAGCTGCTGATGCGACGATGACGCGCAAAGAGCTGCAAGAGAAACTGCTGCGTGAAGCGGAAGAAGCGCGCCAAGCCTCTATGGAAGAAGCGCGTCGCCGTGAAGTAGCTGAAAAAGCCAAACGCGAAGAAGAAGAAAAGGCGCGAGCAGAAGAGAAGCGGGCTGCTGCGGCGAAAGCCAAAGAAGAGCCTGCTGCGCCTGTGGCTGCAAAAGACCCTGTTGCTGAAACGCCAGCGGCACCAGCCGAGGCGAAATCAGAGGCACCTAAAGCGAAGGCATCTGCGCCGGCACCACGCAAGTTTACGCCCGTAACGCCGGTAAAACGGCCCGAACCGAAAAAACCTTCACCCAAACCAAGCCGTGACCGTAATGAGCGTCGCCAATCGGGCAAGCTGACAGTTAATCGCGCTTTGAGCGAAGGTGATGGCGGCGCGCGTGCGCGTTCACTTGCTGCGCTTAAACGTGCGCGTGAGAAAGAGCGCCGAGCGCAAATGTCTGGCCAGACACGCGAAGCCCAGCCAAAGCAATCACGCGAAGTTGTGGTGCCTGACGCTATCACTGTGCAGGAATTGGCCAACCGGATGGCGGAAAAAGGCGCTGATCTGGTTAAATCACTGTTCAAAATGGGTTCTATGGTGACAGTGAACCAGACCATTGATCATGATACTGCGGAATTGCTGGTTGAAGAATTCGGCCACAAAATCAAACGTGTTTCTGATTCTGATGTTGAAATTAAAGTTGATTCCGATGTTGATCCGGATGAGACACTGAAACCACGTCCTCCTGTGGTGACGATAATGGGCCATGTCGACCATGGTAAGACGTCATTGCTTGATGCGTTGCGCGGCACTGATGTCGTTCAGGGCGAAGCCGGCGGCATTACCCAGCATATCGGCGCTTATCAGGTAAAAGTGAAATCGGGTGAAAAGATTACATTCCTCGATACACCGGGCCACGCAGCATTTTCTGAAATGCGTGCGCGCGGCGCGAATGTGACCGATATTGTTATTCTGGTTGCAGCGGCGGATGACAATTTGATGCCGCAAACTATTGAGGCAATTAATCACACCAAAGCGTCCGGCGTGCCGATGATTGTTGCGATCAATAAGATCGACAAGCATGAAGCGAACCCTGATAATATTCGCAACCGCTTGCTGGAGCATGAGGTTATTGTCGAGAAAATGTCTGGTGATGTGCAGGATGTTGAAGTCTCTGCATTGAAAGGCACCAATCTCGATAAGTTGATCGACGCGATCAATTTGCAAGCAGAGTTGATTGAGCCAAAAGCCAACCCTGATCGTGATGCCGAAGGCGTTGTGATTGAGGCCAAGCTCGATAAAGGCCGGGGGCCTGTGGCCACTGTTTTGATTGAGCGTGGCACTTTGCGCCGCGGTGATATCTTTGTTGTTGGCGAGCATTCGGGCAAGGTCCGAGCGATGCTTGATGATAAAGGCAAGCAGCTTAAAGAAGCGGGGCCATCGCTCCCTATTGAAGTGTTGGGTCTATCTGGTGTGCCATCGGCAGGTGATAAGCTCACCGTTGTCGAAAATGATGCACGTGCGCGTGAAGTGGCTGAATATCGTCGTCAAAAAGCTCTGGAGAAACGTACTGCGACAGCCCCGGCTTCACTGGAGAATATGTTCTCTGCCTTGGGTGAAAACCAAGCGGTTGAATATCCGGTGCTGATCAAAGGCGATGTTGGCGGCAGTGTCGAAGCTATTATCGGCAGCCTTAACCAGATCTCGACCGATGATATTAAGGCGCGGGTTTTGCATTCCGGTGTTGGCGGTATCACTGAGTCCGATGTGCAGCTTGCCAAGGCCAGCAATGCGCCAATTATCGGCTTTAACGTGCGCGCAAATGCCAAAGCGCGTGAGATTGCCGAACGCGAAGGTGTGCGCTTCAAATATTTCGATATTATCTATGATTTGATCGAAGATATTAAAGGCGAAATGGCTGGTGAACTGGGTCCAGAGCGCATCGAAACGGTCATTGGCCGCGCCGAGGTGAAGGAAGTATTCCCTGCTGGCAAAAAAGACAAAGCAGCTGGTTTGCTGGTTCTCGATGGCGTCCTCAAAAAAGGTAATTATGCGCGTCTCAACCGCGAAGATATTATCGTCTCCAAGACCACAGTGGCATCGCTGCGCCGGTTCAAGGACGATGTCGAGGAAGTGCGCTCTGGCCTAGAATGTGGTGCGGTGTTGGAAGATACGAACGACATTAAACCGGGCGATATTCTGGAAGTCTTTGACGTCGAGATGCGTGAACGTGTCTTATAATCGGGCATAGGAACGGAGATAAGGGGGCTAGATATGACTGCAGGCAGGAATATTAACGCCCCTTCATCGCGCCTTATGGGCGCCCGCATTCAACATCATGATGCTGAAACGGGCACAACCCATATGAATTTTGTTGCCCCTGAAAGTTTTGCCAGTCAGCGCGGCTATGTGCATGGCGGGCTGGTTGCAGGTTTTCTGGATGAAGTCATGGGTGCAGCAGTGCTGGGCGCCAGTGATGGCGCCATGCTGCCGCTCAACCTTAATAGCAATATCAGCTGTTTACGCCCTGTTCCTCTGGGGCCGTTAAAGGGCGAGGGGCGTGTTTTGAAGATGGGACGCAATATCGCTTATCTGGAAGGAACATTGCTGGATAATGATGGTAACCGGCTTATCCATGCGACATCGACTGCTATGCTGACCGAGGTGCCCAATGGCAAAGTATAATGATACATCCCCTGAAGGCCGCTCTGTACGCGTGTTGCGTGTGGGGGAACAAATCCGGCATATACTTTCGGAATTGCTGACACGCGGTGATGTGCATGACGAAACATTGGCCAGCGCCAATATCGCGATTACCGAAGTGCGTATGTCACCTGATTTGCGGCACGCAACAGTGTTTGTGAAGCCGCTACTGGGCAACGAGGAAGCCGCAGTCATCAAAGCGATGCGCACCAATACAGCCTATTTTCAGCGAGAGGTCGCAGCGCGCACCAAGATGAAATATGCCGCCAAATTAAAATTTGTCCCTGATGATAGTTTTGATGAAGCCAGCCATATTGAATCGCTGTTGAGCAACCCAAAAGTTGCACGTGATTTGACAGAGAGTGACGAAGAAGCGGAACAAGCATCTGAATAATGGCCAAGCTCTATTTCTATTATTCCTCAATGAATGCAGGCAAGTCGACGACTTTGCTACAGGCCGCATTTAACTATGAAGAGCGCGGAATGCGCACGATGTTGTGGACCGCGGCCATTGATAAGCGCAGTGGCGAGGCCACAATCCAGTCGCGCATCGGGCTATCGCGAATTGCGCACCAATTTGATGAGGATGTAAATCTGCTGAGTGCTATAAGCGCCGAACATGCGGCTCAGCCGCTCAATTGCGTGTTGGTTGATGAAGCGCAATTTATGACCCGCGATCATGTGTTTGAACTGGCGCTTGTCTGTGATCAGTTGCACATTCCTGTTCTTTGCTATGGTTTGCGGACCGATTTCCAGGCGGAGCTTTTTCCCGGCAGTGCGCAATTGCTGGCGATTGCCGATGAGCTGGTTGAGATTAAGGCGGTGTGCGAATGCGGCGCGAAATCGACTATGAATTTGCGCGTAGATTTAGATGGCAAGGCTGTAAAATCTGGTGCACAAACGGAAATTGGCGGCAATGATCGTTATATTGCTCTTTGCCGAAAACATTTCATGGAAGCATTGAACGACCAATAATGCGCGATTTAGACGGACAAATTGAATCTGGCCGAGTGCGGCTTGAGCCATTTGTGGACGATCATGTCGAACCATTGCGCCTTGCATGTGCGGAGGATACGCAGATTTGGGAAATATACCCCTTTTCCATGCAGGGGGAACATTTTGACGGCGCTATGCAGGCTTTCCACGGCACGCAAAATTGGGTGCGCTTTGCTGTTATTGATCTGCAAGAGGATCGTCTGGTCGGCATGTCCAGCTTTATAAATCCTGATAAGCACGGCGTGGTTGAAATTGGCGGCACCTATATCGCACCCTCAGTGCGCGGCAGCGGATTTAACCGGACCATGAAAACACTGATGATAGACCGTGCTTTCTCATGCGGTTATCGCAAAGTGGCTTTTCGCGTAGATACCCGCAATGAACGGTCCATAGCGGCGGTGTTAAAATTGGGTGCGACGCGTGAGGGCATAATGCGCAAGGATCGGGTAACATGGACAGGCTATGTGCGCGATACTGCGGTATTTGGCTTGCTTAAAGAAGAGTGGGAAGCGGGTCGTGACTGATGCTTCTGGATGGGAAAATTCTGCGCAAGCCTGGATAAACTCTATGGGTGATCAAGGAGACTGGACACGCCGCAAGGTGCTTGACCCTGTGATGCTGAAGCTCGCCAAAGTAAATGGCGGACATTTTATTGACATTGGCTGTGGTGAGGGGCGCTTTGTGCGTACGCTGGGCGATATAGGCATGGCGGGCATAGGAATAGACCCGACCGAAACATTGATTGCCCACGCACGCAAATGCGACCCAAATGGTAACTATCATATTGGCGATGGTGAAAAGCTCGATTTTGATGATGCACAATTTGATCTGTCGATCAGCTATATGGCTTTGATTGATATTCCTGATTTTCGTGCCGCCATTGCCGAAATGGTGCGTGTTACGAAACCCGGCGGGCAGTTGCTCATTGCCAATTTGACCAGTTTTTTCACAGCTGGACGCTGGCGCAAGACGCTTTCAGGGCAGGGCAAAGACTTTCCGATCGATCATTATAGCGAAGAACGCAGTACACGCGAGCGATGGCAGGGGATTGATATCATCAATCATCACCGGCCGCTTAGCGCTTATATGCAATGCTTTTTGAGCCATGGGCTGGTGCTGGAATATTTTGATGAACCTATCCCCGAACATGATGGCTCTGTGAAGTCGGACCGCTATACCCGTGTGCCGGGCTTTACGGTGATGCAATGGCGTAAACCGGTGTGATTATGCCACATGGCTGGATCATATTGGACAAGCCATTAGAGCTTGGCTCTACCCAGGCTGTTGGCGCGGTTAAACGCAATTTGCGCGAAGCGGGGTATAAGGTCTCTGGTAAGGGCGGGGGCGTCACCAAAATTGGCCATGGTGGCACGCTGGACCCGCTGGCGACGGGTGTGCTGCCCATTGCCATTGGGGAAGCGACCAAGCTCACTGGGCGGATGCTGGAGGCCAGCAAGGTGTATGATTTCACCATCACTTTTGGACAGCAAACCACAACGCTGGATAGTGAAGGCGAAGTGATGGCAATGTCAGAGCATCGCCCCAATATGGCTGATGTACAGTCCATATTGGCAGATTTTACTGGAACAATCAGCCAGATTCCTCCTGCGTTTTCTGCGTTAAAAGTTGATGGCAAACGGGCCTATGCTTTGGCGCGGGCCGGTGAAGAGGTGGAATTAAAGGCGCGATCGGTCACTATATACAGCCTGTCTATCCACGCACCTGACAGCGCCTTAGATTTTCAATCTGATGCAGCGTCGCAGCCTATGCTCTCTGCAATTACGCTGACCGCGCATGTTTCCAAAGGCACCTATATTCGCAGTCTGGCGCGTGACATAGCGCTGGCGCTCAACACAGTTGGCCATGTAACTATGCTGAGGCGAACAAAAGCTGGGCCATTTGCGTTAAAGGACGCGATTTCGCTGGACAATCTCAATGAAATCGGTAAGGGCGCGGCAATCAAAGATTATATCTTGCCATTTGAGGCAGGGCTGGACGGTATCCCGGCTCTAACTCTGAACCCCGATCAGGCAAGGCAGGTCCGTCAGGGCCAGATCGTATCGGGGTTTGCCATGGATGACGGGCAATATTGTGCGCATGATGAGGACGCAGTTCCATTAGCGCTAATAGAGCTTTGCGAAGGTGATCTTCGCGTTGTCCGCGGGTTTAATTTTTAAAATGATGCCGTGAAGGAAAAACCATGTCGATTACTGCTGAACGCAAACAAGAAATTATCAAAGAACATGCCCGTGAAGAAGGCGACACAGGTTCGCCGGAAGTTCAGGTTGCTATCCTGACCGACCGTATTGTTACACTGACCGAGCATTTCAAATCCCACCATAAAGATAACCATTCACGCCGCGGCCTATTGATGATGGTCAATAAGCGCCGTTCGCTTTTGGACTATCTGCGCAAGAAAGACGTGCAGCGTTATGCTGATCTGATTGCGAAACTGGGTCTTCGTAAATAATATTGAATTTAGGCTGGCGGTCCATATTTGGGCCGCTTTGCTTATGGGGTGTTCTTGCAATTCGGCAAGGACATCAAGGGGCGTATAATAAGTCCCCAGACCGCGCGCCGCCGGACAGCGGCGCAACATAAGAGGCCCCGCCCGGCATTAGGGCTGCGCGGGTACATAAGGAAAACACATGTTTGATGTAAAGAAAGTTGAAATGGAGTGGGGCGGAAAGACCCTCACTCTGGAAACGGGCCGTATTGCTCGTCAAGCTGATGGCGCTGTTCTGGCGACCTATGGCGAAACCGTTGTTCTGTGCGCTGTCACAGCTGCAAAATCGGTTAAAGAGGGACAGGATTTCTTCCCACTCACCGTACATTATCAAGAAAAATTCTCTGCTGCCGGCCGTATTCCTGGCGGTTTTTTTAAGCGTGAGCGCGGCGCGACCGAAAAAGAAACGCTAACAAGCCGTCTTATCGACCGCCCGATCCGCCCGCTTTTCCCTGAAGGTTTCTATAATGAAATCAATGTCATCTGTCAGGTTCTTAGCTATGATGGCGAAACCGAGGCTGATATTGTCGCCATGGTTGCTGCTTCTGCAGCGCTGACCATTTCTGGCCTGCCGTTCATGGGCCCAATCGGCGCAGCACGCGTTGGTTACCAAGACGGCGAATATAGCCTGAACCCATCAATGGAGCAGGTTAAAGAAGGCGAGCTTGATCTGGTTGTTGCTGCAACAGGCAATGCCGTGATGATGGTTGAATCTGAAGCCAAGGAATTGACCGAAGACGTTATGCTGGGCGCAGTAATGTTCGCGCATGACGAGATTAAAAAGGTTGTAAACACCATTATTGATCTGGCTGAAAAAGCGGCCAAAGATCCATGGGAAATCGACCTTTCTGACAATACCGCCGATATGAAAAACGAAATCCGTTCTTTGATCGGTGATGATATTGCAGCCGCTTATAAAGTGACTGACAAATCTGCGCGTTCAGATGCGTTGAATGAAGCACGCGCCAAGGTGAAGGCACATTATGCCGATGCTGAAGGCCAGACGCAGATGACCGCTGGCAAAGTCATGAAGAAGCTGGAAGCTGAAATCGTGCGCGGCGCTATCTTGAAAGACGGCTCACGTATTGATGGACGCAAAACCAATGAAGTGCGCCAGATTGAATCCATGGTTGGCTTCCTACCACGGACTCATGGTTCAGCGCTTTTCACACGTGGTGAAACACAGGCCATTTGTACAACGACTTTGGGCACCAAAGATGCTGAGCAAATGATCGACGGTCTGGATGGTCTGTCTTACAGCAATTTCATGCTGCACTATAACTTCCCGCCATATTCTGTTGGTGAAGTGGGCCGTTTTGGCGCACCGGGCCGCCGTGAAATTGGCCATGGTAAATTGGCATGGCGTGCTCTGCACCCTGTGCTGCCTAGCCAGGAAGATTTCCCTTATACCATCCGTATCTTGTCTGACATCACAGAGTCTAACGGCTCTTCGTCAATGGCAACAATCTGTGGTGGCTGTCTGTCGATGATGGATGCAGGCGTTCCTATCGAACGTCCGGTTTCCGGCATTGCTATGGGCTTGATCCTTGAAGGCGAAGACTTTGCCGTATTGTCCGACATATTGGGTGATGAGGATCATCTGGGCGATATGGACTTTAAAGTGGCTGGTACCGAAAAAGGCATCACCACCATGCAGATGGACATTAAGATTGCCGGTATTACCGAGGAAATCTTCAAAACTGCATTGGGTCAGGCATCTGAAGGCCGTGCGCACATATTGGGCGAAATGCAAAAAGCTCTGGGCGGCGCGCGCACAGAATTGTCTGCACACGCACCGCGTATTGAAACCATGCAAATCGATAAATCGAAAATTCGTGACATTATCGGCACTGGCGGCAAAGTGATCCGCGAAATCGTTGCTGAAACTGGTGCGAAGGTCGATATCGACGATGAAGGCATGATCAAAATCTCGTCTTCAGACGGCGCGCAAATCGAAGCGGCCAAAGCATGGATTGCCGGCATTGTAGAAGAAGCCGAAGTCGGCAAAATCTACAATGGTAAAGTCGTCAATCTCGTCGATTTTGGTGCCTTTGTGAATTTCATGGGCGGCAAAGACGGTCTGGTCCACGTGTCTGAAATCAAAAATGAGCGTGTTGAGAAAGTTGCTGACGAACTGTCCGAAGGTCAGGAAGTCAAAGTCAAGGTTCTGGAAATCGACCAACGTGGCAAGGTTCGCCTCTCCATGCGGGTTGTGGATCAGGAAACTGGCGAAGAACTTGAAGACACACGCCCTCCACGCGAAAATAAGCGTGGCGGTAATGATCGCGGTGGCCGTGGTCGTGGCCCACGTCGTGATGGTGATGGCGGCAAAGAAGGTGGCCGTGGACGCGGTCGTGGCCGTGGTCGCGGCAGTGACGGCGGCGATGCTGGTAGTGATAAAGGCGGCGATGCGCCATTGCCTGATTTCATTACCGGTGATGACGATTAAGTTTAGCCAATAGCGATAAGCATTTAAGGGGTCGCCATGAAAGTGGTGGCCCCTTTTTGCATCTTTCTTCTACAATATAGCGTCAATCGCTTGACTGTCCTGATATTTGCGCGGCATCACTGCGCATTGAGGGAGAAACATTATGGACCATAACCATGAGCATTGCGCTCCAAATGGGCCGGGGCAATCGCCTTATATTACTGAATTTGCGCTAAAATGGCCGGGGGCAGAAGATGATGAATGCAATCACGCGCCAGCTGATCCTTTTAGCTGTTGCCCTTCATTCTCCGGCTCTACTCATGAGATTGTTTACGACCCGCGCAGTGATATATTCTGGGTTTCCGGCCAAGCCTATGACCATCTGGCGCGTGTCACGCGGCAGGGTGAGGCGAGTTACCACCCTATGCCAAAGGACAGCGCGCCGCATGGGCTGGCAATAGATCATGATGGCAATGTCTGGGTTACTTTGGAGAATATAGGCGCATTGGCGCGTATAGCCGAAGATGGCTCAATAGCGGAACAAGTGGATATTTGCTTGCACATTACAGATGCGCCAGCACCATTTAATCCACGCCCTCATGGATTGGGCGTCGGCACTGATGGTGCATTATGGTTCACTGGCAAGCTGACCAATAGTGTGGGCAAGGTCGATACTAATCGCAATGTCACCCATATTGCGCTGCCAACTATCGGCGCAACGCCCATATATGCTGCAGCCAGTGCTAATGGCAAAATGTGGTTTAGTGAATTGACCGGCAACAAAATCGCCTGTGTGGATGCTTTGGGCGACGTAACCGAATTTGATATTCCCACCGCATCCAGTCGGCCTATTGCGATTGTGCCGTCGCCAGATGGCCAATCCATGTGGTTTTCACAAGAGGCAGGCGGCAATGTTGCGCGCATAGATCAGGATGGCAGCATATGCGAATTTGCCGTGCCGCTGGTTTCAAGCTCGGCCATTCTTGCTGGACTGGCATTTGATAATAGTGGCAATTTATGGGTTCAGCAATATATCGCACCGCCAGAAATGGGTGACACTGGCGATGATTATATTGTGCGCTTGGATAAGGCGCTTTTGAAGGCAGAAGACGGTGACTTAACCGAAGTCGATATCAACTTTTTCAAGGCCCCATCGCAGCGAACCGTCATGCACCGTATCATTGCTGGGCCGGACGATGAGATATGGTTTACCGAATTGGGAATAAATCAAATTGGTCGTCTCATTCTGGAGTGATCGCGCTTCAAAAGGAGCCGTTTTGCTCCATATTTGTTGCAGTTGAGCAATGGCTATTCACTTGCGGTTTATCCGCAATTCTGTAAACAACAGTCACGTTTTAACTAAGGCCATAAACGAATAACTTGGTCCGCTCGCATGACCCGAAAGGGCAAGGGGAATTTAATGGTGCGCAAATTCGCTTCAATAGCCATGCTCTCGATAAGCTCTGTTCTCGTGAGCGGCTGCTCAATTTTTGGCGGCAGTGGCGGCGGAGACATTGATACAAGCTATGTCGCACGCGATGTGAGCACGCTGTATACAACCGCAAAGCGGCGTCTTGATGCCAATCAATATCAACTGTCAGCAGCTTTGTTTGATGAGGTTGAGCGCCAGCACCCTTATTCACCATGGTCTCGCCGCGCGAAATTGATGAGCGCCTACAGCTATTACCTGTCTCGCGATTATAACAAAGCGGTTCAGTCCTCGCAGAGCTTTCTGGCCATTCACCCTGGCAATAAAGATGCGCCCTATGCCTATTATCTGATTGCGCTGAGCTATTATGAGCAGATTAGCGATGTCACACGCGATCAGAAGATCACTGAACAGGCATTGGCCTCACTTGGCGAAGTCATGCGCCGCTATCCAGAAAGCCGTTATGCCGCTGATGCGCGGTTGAAGGTCGATCTGGTTAATGATCACCTTGCCGGCAAAGAGATGGAAATCGGTCGTTTTTATCAACGCGACTCCAAATGGTTGGCCGCGACATTGCGTTTTCAGGCCGTTGTCGACAAATTCCAGACAACCAGCCATGCTCCAGAGGCGCTATATCGTTTGACGGAGAGTTATCTGTCTTTGGGTATCCCCGATGAAGCAAAGCGTTCAGCGGCTGTTCTTGGCGCTAACTATCCTGGTTCAAAATGGTATGAACGTGCATTTAAATTGATGGAGAAGCATGGCGGCATCTGATTGCTGCGTGTTTTTATATCTTTAAATCTCGGTCTTTTCCGCCTTTTGTGGATAGCCTGTAATTACCTTCTCGGCATTTGTGCATCTTCGCGCTATTGAGTGAACATGCTGGCAACACTTTCCATTCGCGATCTGGTGATTATTGAGGCACTTGACCTTGATTTTGCTGCTGGTCTTGGCGTCCTTACGGGCGAGACAGGGGCTGGTAAATCCATATTGCTTGATGCCTTGGGCCTTGTATTGGGGGCAAGAGCGGATAGTGGCCTGGTCCGCGCCGGTGCTGAAAAATCCCGCGTCACTGCCGGGTTTAATGTGAAGCTGGATAGTGGCCCGCTTGCACAATTGCTCGATGATAATGATCTGGAAATAGAGGCTGGTGAGCCACTGATTATCCGCAGACAGGTGCGCGCGGATGGTGGCAGCCGTGCCCATGTTAACGATCAGCCGGTTTCTGCGGCATTATTGCGCGAACTGGCACCCTATTTGGTGGAGATTCACGGTCAGCATGACGATCGCGGCCTCATCAACCCTAAGGGGCATTTGGCCTTGCTCGACAGTTTTGCCAAAGCAGATCACGGTAAAGTGGCACGCGTTTATCGCCAATGGCGGGATGCAGAAACAGCATTGGCGGCGGCGCTGACCGAAATGGAAGAGGCGGAAAAAGACCGGGAATGGCTGGAGCATAGTTTGAATGAACTGCGCAGTTTTGGCCCGCAAGCTGGTGAGGAAGCCGCTTTGGCCCTTGAACGGGCGGATATGCAAAAAGGCGAGCGCTTATCAGAGAGTCTTGTTGAAATTACCGATATGCTTGACGGGTCGAACAATCCTTTGGCCAAATTACGCAGCCTGACACGCAAACTTGACCGCATAGCGCCGGAGCATCCTATATTGGCAGAGGCTCTCTCTTCACTGGACCGCGCGATTATTGAGGCTGGAGAGGGTGAGGACAAATTGTTTGAGGCCGCACAGGCATTAAATTTTGATCCGCAGCAGCTGGAAGAATCAGAAACGCGCCTCTTCGCCATCCGCGCATTGGCGCGCAAACATGATGTGCAGCCGGACGATCTGGCGGACCTTCTGGAACGTTTAGAGGCGCGATGGGGCGCTCTTGAAAGCGGGGGCGGCAATGTTGTGGCGCTGACCGCAGCGCGCGATAAGGCGAAAGCCGATTATGTAGGCGCAGCAGACGCATTGCATAAACAACGTGTTGAAGCGGGCACAAGGCTGGATAAAGCCGTTGCAAATGAATTGGTGCCCTTAAAACTGGATGCGGCTCGCTTTCAATCGTCCATTACCATTTTGCCAGAAGAACGCTGGGGACCAAAGGGCAATAGCGCGGCCGAGTTTTTGATCTCAACCAATCCGGGCAGTGACTTTGCGCCGTTGATGAAAATCGCCTCGGGCGGTGAATTATCGCGCTTTATATTGGCGCTGAAAGTGGCCTTGGCAGAGCAGGGCGGCGCGGACACAATCATCTTTGACGAGATTGATCGCGGCGTTGGCGGGGCGGTTGCATCCGCCATTGGTGAGCGATTGTCGCGTCTCTCCAAAGATACGCAATTGCTGGCCGTCACCCATAGCCCGCAAGTCGCCGCCAAGGGCGACCATCATCTGTATATCAGCAAATCGTCTGATGGCACCGTGGCGCGGACCAATGTTGTGCTGCTCGATATCGCGGCACGTCAGGAAGAAATTGCGCGTATGCTTTCCGGCGCAGAAGTGACTAATGAAGCGCGCGCGCAGGCAGACCGTTTGCTGGAGGGTGTGTGATGAAGAGTGTAGACCCTGATCTGACAAATCTCTCGGAAGCCGACGCCGCCAATGAATTGATGCGTCTGGCGCGGACTATTGCGCGTCATAACAGGCTTTATCATGCCAATGATGCGCCAGAGATTTCTGATGCAGAATATGATGCGCTGGTGCGGCGCAACACGGCGCTAGAGGAGGCTTTTCCGCATCTGGTGCGTGATGATAGCCCGAACAAGCAGGTTGGCGCATCTGTCGCAGGATCATCGCTGCAAAAAGTAACGCATGAACAGCGGATGATGAGCCTGGATAATGGTTTTTCTGATGAGGATATCGCCGAATGGTTGGCGCGGGTGCGGCGTTATCTTAACCTGTCTGAAGACGAACCCGTGGCTATTACCGCGGAGGATAAGATTGATGGTCTGTCCTGCTCGCTGCGTTATGAAAAGGGCGAATTGGTGCAGGCCGCCACCCGCGGCGATGGGCAGGTGGGGGAAGATGTCACCGCCAATGTGCGCATGATTGATGATATTCCGCAGACGTTGAAAGGTGATGTGCCTGACCTTTTTGAAATTCGCGGTGAGGTTTATATGGCCAAGGCGGATTTTGCCGCGCTGAATGAGCGGCAGGAAGCAGCGGGAGAGAAGATATTCGCCAATCCGCGCAACGCCGCTGCTGGCTCTTTGCGGCAGAAAGACCCGAAGATTACGGCTAAGCGCCCGCTAAAATTTCTGGCGCATGGCTGGGGCGTGCATTCTGCCTTGCCCGCCGACAATCAATATAAGGTGATGGAAGCGATATGGGATATGGGCGTGCAGGTGTCGCGTCTTTTTGACCGTTTTCAATCGCTTGATGATGTGCTGAGCCATTATCGTAAGATTGAGGCAGGGCGTGCTGAGCTGCCTTATGATATTGATGGCGTGGTCTATAAGGTGGACCGGTTGGATTGGCAGCAGCGTCTGGGCTTTGTCACCAAATTCCCGCGCTGGGCATTGGCGCATAAATTCCCTGCTGAACGGGCGCAAACGGTGCTGGAAGCTATTGATATTCAGGTCGGCCGGACGGGCAAGTTGACCCCTGTAGGGCGTTTAGCCCCGGTTACTGTTGGCGGCGTGGTGGTGAGCAATGTCACGTTGCACAATCGTGATGAAATTGCGCGTTTGGGCGTCAGGCCGGGCGACCGTGTGGTTATCCAAAGGGCAGGGGATGTTATTCCGCAAGTGGTGGACAATCTGACGCGTGATGAAGATCGCGCAGCTTATGATTTTCCAGATGTCTGCCCTGATTGCGGCTCCGAGGCCGTGGCAGAGGAAGGCGAGGTTGATGTGCGCTGCACTGGCGGCTTAATCTGTCCTGCACAGCTTTTTCAGCGGCTCGCCCATTTTGTCTCACGCGGCGCAATGGATATTGATGGTTTGGGCGAAAAAAGCATTGCCGAATTTATTGATTATGGCTGGCTGAAGACTCCGGCTGACATTTTCCGATTAAAACAGCATCGGGAGACTCTGCTCGCCAAAGATGGCTGGCAGGAAAAGTCGGTCGATAATTTGCTGGCCGCCATTGAAGGGCGCAAAGCGTTTGATCCTTCGCGGCTACTTTTCGGTCTGGGTATCCGCCATATCGGCATAACCACATCACGCGATTTGGTGCGCAATTTTGGCACAGTGCAGGCCATAAAGGCTATTGGTCAGCGTTTGGCTGATGCAGATGACGATGCTGTCGCAGAGGTCATAGACATTGATGGTGTCGGCCCAACAGTGGCGCAATCATTGGGTGATTTCTTTCATGAGAAGCACAATGTTGAGGCTTGGAATGATCTTATGGCAGAGGCTGTGCCTGCTGCATTTGTCGATGACCGCAAACAGACCGAATGGAGCGGCAAGACGATTGTGTTTACAGGCAAGCTAGAGACAATGAGCCGTGACGAGGCCAAGGCACAGGCGGAAAAACTGGGCGCGAAAGCTGCAGGCAGTGTATCCGCTAAGACTGACTTGCTGGTCGCTGGACCTGGGGCAGGATCAAAGCTTAAAAAGGCGCAAGAGCTAGGCATTGAAACGGTTGATGAAGCAGGCTGGGCCGAGATTGTTAGTGCGAACAGCTAAGATACCTCCAGTGGTTACTTAGTTTCGCGTATTGGCTTCTTGCGCCGCGGTTAAGCCGCCTTTGTCATTTTCGGCAAATAAGGGCCATGCGAGTTGTTGCCCTAATGTTGCAGGTGCAAGATTTTCTACGCCAAATTCTTTAGGGTAGTTGCGTGTGATTTTGGCAGTGCCAAAAATGACATCCCATAGAAAAAACATATTGCCGAAATTGCCTTTATAATGAGTCACACCATCACTGGAGTGGCGGCCATGATGTGCATGGTGCGTTGCTGGTGTAGAAATAGTGCGTTCCACCACCCACATAATCGGCGACAGCCATTTGATCTTGTAAAGCGGTTTATCCCAAGCGACATCGCTATGTGCGCCGGTAATGATGGCCAATTTGATGACGATGAAAACGGCATAGACCCAACCAAGTCCAAGATAGACCAGAGTTGCGGAAAGCCATATACTCGGCATCATAGCATAATAGAAAAAGTTATTCCGGTAAACGAGCCGTACGCTCATATATTTCGCATTATGGTGCGCGCGGTGCAGATTATACAGCCATGGGAAGCTATGTGATGCGCGGTGCCACCAATATTGGGTCAGATCATCGAAAATGATGAACAGAGCGAAACCTGCCCAAAAGGGTAGTCCAGCCAGACTGTCCTGCCATTGCGGCGCAACACTGCCCATAATGAATTGTACAGAGAGAATGATCAGGGGTTGGCTGATGAAAAACAGCCCAAAAGTGCTGAACAGTTCGACAATAGCATCGTCGCGTGTCTGATCTTTCTTGCGGAAGAAACTGCCGCGAATGCCTTCCAAAAAGGCGTAACCCGTCAGGATACAGAGAATCACGATAATTTCCGGCCGCATGGCAACATCTCCATTATATCTGCGCCGTTAATTGGCGCTTGCTGGCGATGGATATAGCTGATAACCCGATGATGAAATGCAAAGCTCTTATCATTTGCCGCAAAAAGCTATTCTTCCGCCTATCATCGGCACACCAGGATTTGTCGAAGCACTGCCCGCAGATGTGCAGGCACGGCTGTTAGCAACAGGGCAGGAACGAGCATTTGCCAAAGGTGCCACTATTCAATCTCAGGGCGACCATGGTGAAGAATTCTGGTTCATACAGTCTGGGCATGTCCATATTGGCCGGCATAGTCGTGATGGAAAGTTTCACATATTTGCGGCTTTGACTGAGGGGCAGAGCTTTGGTGAACAGGCTTTTCTAGGGGAGTTTCCACGTTTGGTTGATGCTATAGCGGCCAGCGATGCGGTCTTGCTGCGTATCGGTGAATCGCAGCTTGCTAAATTGCTGACCGAAGATACCCGCATGGCGCGGTTATTGCTTAAAGCGATGGCCCATATTGTGCAGGCCGCCATGGATGCGCTTGAAGCAAGCCGGACACAATCAACTCCATTGCGCGCAGCACGAGCGCTGTTGGCACAATGTCATAGTGGAAAAGGAGAGCAAGATTTGCGACTGACCCAACAGTCTCTGGCTGATTTAATAGGTGTTTCGCGTGTGTCTTTGGGTAAGGCTTTGCGATTGTTGGAGGAGGAAGGCTTGGTCAGCTGCGGCTATGGTATCATTACCGTAAATGATATTACGCGATTGCGCGAATGGCAGGTGCTGGAAGCCTTATAGTCGCGAAGCCAAAAGCGTGGGTAGTTCTAGTCGCTCGGTTAAAAGTTGATGGCTTATTCCTATCGTTCCAGCGGGAACCAGCGCATCACACCGCCAGCCATTGGCGTCCAGATACCGGTCTGCACTCCAATTGCTGCCAGAGTTTCGCTAGTCCATATATTGCAAGTGCGCAAGGGAGAGTAGTAGCCGGATGAGGGATAGAAAATATCTCCGCGTCCATAACCTTTCAGAGCATTGACCGCTTTTCCACCTGACTGTTCGAACTTGGCTTTAATGATGGCCACCAATTGATCATGCTGATCCGGTGTTATGATGAGTGAGCGATGATATGGACCTTGGCCAATTGCGCCATAATGATAGATATGCATCAATGTTTCGTTGCTGCCAAAAACCGCTTTCGCGGCGATGTTGGGGCGTAGGTCAGACCAATTTTCTGTTTCCAGAAAGAAATTCCGCTCGCCCCAGCTGAAGGAGATGTTCTCCCCGAAGCTCTGACCTTTTGGAAGGTCACCTTCTGGCAGAAAGTCGGCCCAATCATGGTCTTTATGACGGCGCGGCAATATGATGGCGGTATGCACGCCATTGGTTTCTACAAAAATTTGCACACCGCTTTCAGGTTCGCGCCAGTCTGCATTCACACTGATCAGGCTGCCTATAAGGGCGGCAAAGAAGTACAGGCCAATGATGAGAAACAGCCAGCCAATAACGAAGCGAATGCCGCAGAGTAGTTTGCCCATCACAAAATCATTTCGTGATCCGTTTGCGGAGCCACAATATACTCCAGTCCCCCGCAATCGACCTATGAGCGACGCGCATTCCGTGTTTGCGGTATGCGCGCGCTACATCCTGATATTGCGATGTTAAAAGTCCTGCCAATATGAGATGGCCACCAGCGACCAGTGCTGATGAAATATCTTCGGCCATTTCAGATAAGGGGCCTGCCAAAATATTTGCGGTAATCAGATCATAGGGGGCACGGTCTTGGAGCAGATCATTGTGTAATCCATCGGCGGTTACATAGCCAATTTCTCCCATATGCCAGCCTGACTTCAAGCCATTGCTGGCGATATTCTGGTTCACAACATCTTCACAAACAGGGTCAATATCGCTGGTCATGACATAGGCGCGCGGCCAGAGCGTGTTCGCAGCAAAAGCCAATAATCCCGTGCCTGTGCCTAGATCGAGCATATTGTCTACACGCACTCCGCTAGCGCGCATCGCGTCGAGAAATCTCAGGCAGCCGCTCGTCGTTTCATGATGACCTGTGCCGAAAGCCAGGCTGGCAGGAATGGAAAAACTTGTCACTTGAGGATCATCACTAGGTCGATAATCCGGTGTATGTATGTAAAAACGACCAGCTTTTATCGGCTCTATATTGGCTTGGCTAACCGTTACCCAGTCCTGCGCGGCTAATTTTTCTGCCGAGACATTTTGTATATTATTTTCGGTCAATGATGCGAAAGCTGCAATGTCTTTCTTGTTGGGCTTCCCATCAAAATAGCCAACCAATGTCCATTGATCGGGATAATTTGGATCACTTTCCAGAGCCGATATGACGGGTGTTTTTGACCAAGCAATATCGCCCATCTCTAAACTGGCCAAGGCATCGCCTTGCTGTTTTGTGCAGGGCATTGATAATGTCCAACTATCACTCATAAGCAATTTCTCATTTTCCGGTCATATCAATTCAGATTGCATAGTACTGCATTTATAGGATGATGGGATAGTCTATATAAAAGTGATATTTATAACCCGTCAGACAATATGCACAGTGCGTTTGTCAACGAACATAGCTGGCACCATTCGCATCCAGAACGGCACCGGTCATGGATGGCGGCGCATCAAGCGCGCAATATAGGGCAATGCTGGCAATCTCTTCCGGCTGTGCCACGCGTCCTAATGGAATATCGGCCAGCAATTTGTCACCGCCGCGGCTTTCCAGATAATCATCTGCCATACCCGTCATGGTAAAACCCGGGCAAATTGCGAAGGCGTAAATATCCTGTGCAGCATAGGCGCGCGCTATAGTTTTGGTCATTGCGACCATGCCGCCTTTTGATGCTGCATAATGCCAATGCTGCGGGCTATCCCCGCGATTTGCTGCGCGGCTGGCAATATTGACGATCCTGCCAGAGCATTCGCGCTCTTGCCAATGGCGTACCGCTAACCGGCATAATTCAGCTGATGCCGTCAGGTTAATCATCATTGTTTCCTGCCAGTCCGCACACCATTCATCATGTGATTGATCCAGCGGGCTGGCTTTGAACAGGCCTGCATTATTAATCAATATATCAATATTGCCTTCACTGCGGTCCAATGCCTCTTGCCATAAGAGTTTTGCAGCACTGTTTCGAGAAAAATCAGAGGCAAGGAGGCTATCGCCCCCTTTGGTTGATTGCCCGAGATAAGGGATATCTCTTGCCTCAAGACCATCAGCAATGGCTTTGCCAATGCCGCGACTGGCGCCGGTTAAAAGCGCGTTTTGTGATTTTTGAATCATATGCCTTGATTATAGGCTCGGCTATTATAGGCAAGGCAGTTTTGCAAATGCCCTATATGATCTTAGCTATTAACGCTGTCAGCATATCGCTCTGAG
The DNA here is from genome assembly GCF_051668705.1 of Parasphingorhabdus sp. DH2-15. Taxonomy (GTDB): domain Bacteria; phylum Pseudomonadota; class Alphaproteobacteria; order Sphingomonadales; family Sphingomonadaceae; genus Alterisphingorhabdus. The sequence continues at coordinate 1,169,235 of NZ_CP196351.1, forward strand.
ATATTCTGCAAACTATCAAGCCGCGTATCAAGGCGATCAAAATCTTTGCCGACCTTATCCATTTGCGAAGCCATGCTTTCGGTATCGGTGCGGATGGTGGCGATGGTGCCAGACATTGAGTCTGCTGCCAGAGCTGTTTCATCAACGGCCGCTGTAATCATCGTGACCGTTTGCGCCTGTGTTTCCATGGCGTCACGAATGCGATCGGCAGATTTTTGAACATCGCCAACCGTATCGCGAATAGCCGCATTTGATTGGACAGTATCTTTGGTCGCTTGTTGGATGGCTTCGATTTTACCAGTAATATCATCGGTTGCACGCGCTGTCTGATTGGCCAGGCTCTTAACCTCTTGCGCAACAACAGCAAAACCGCGCCCGGCTTCTCCGGCTCTGGCTGCCTCAATAGTGGCGTTAAGAGCAAGCAGGTTGGTCTGTCCTGCAATTTCACGGATCAGGCCCAAGATAGACTCGATGGATTCGGCATGTGCGGAGAGCTTTTCTGTGCTCGCAACCGCGCTGCTGGCATCATGCGCTGCGCGATTAGCAATATCAGATGCTGTTTCCACTTCTGCTCTCGCGTCTTCAATAGCACGGATTAGGCCTGCAGCGGTTTGTGCCGCTTCGCGCATAGCAATAGCGGATTGCTCTGCTGCCGCTGCGACTTCAGATGATTTGCTCAGCATACCGCGTGCAGATTGTGATGCGCTGCTCACTTGACCATGAATGGCATCGCCAAATTGCGATGCTGAACGCACTTCTTTCTCGACTTCATCCTTAAAGCTGCTTGCGCGGGCCAGAGATGCTTCAGCAGCCTCTTTGCGGCTCAGTTCCGTTATGGCGGCCGACATAATTTCTGCTTCAATGATTTGTATTTTTGCTAAGGCTCCCAGCAATCTGCTAACACGGCCTACATCATCTTTTACTTTTTCAAAAACGATCTGCATTGCTTTTTGATAAGCTGCTGAAGCTGATGCAATGAGCTGCCAATGTTTTAGGCCGCCCTGATGCGCGTTATATGCGTTTTCAAAGGCTGTGTGGATCCAATTCTGGCTAGCCAAGTCGCCAAATTTCAATTCTGTAAATTTAGCGACGTGGTTAATTTGCACATTTCGTAATTCAGGCTGTTGTGCGGCAACAGCACCGAATCCAGTTGTTTCGCAATAATGATCCCAAAAAGCAGCTCCAACTTCTTCGAAACGCCCTTCCAGCAGTGTATTTATCTCGACCGCATATTCAGCAAGGCTGTTATCTTTGTCATAATGCGTAAGCCTTTGCGAAATTGAAAAAAGCTCGTCAATTTGTTCGGGTGTCAAAGGAGAGACAAAACCTTCCTTTGTCTTGATATTATTGCTTGTCATCATGAACCCTCAGCTATGTGAACCTGTCTAAGAACCATCATTAGGCGGATCATAGTTAATAAATGGTTATAGCGAGCGCGATGCAATCTGGCGCAACCGATCATACGATCTTTGCAACATTATATAGAAGAAATCTGTATTGAGCATTTGCAACCTGCGGCCAAATGTCTAAACAGTTTGCAAAATTACGATTTGTAAAAGGGGATCATGATGGGTCAGCAAAAAGCGCGGCCACTCTCACCACATTTGAGTATCTGGCGTTGGGGCGCGGCTATGACCGTGTCTATATTGCATAGGATCACTGGTGACGGCATGGCCATTGTCGGGGGACTGCTGTTGACATGGTGGTTATTCTCATTGGCTAATGGCCCTGAATATTATGCCATGTTTCAGTCGCATATGAGCGCATGGTATGGCTATGTCGTTCTTGTGGGACTTAGCTGGGCATTTTTTCAGCATTTCGTCTCTGGTTTGCGGCACTTTGTTCTCGACGTTGGTGCTGGATATGAAGTGGAGGCAAATAACCGCTGGTCTGCAGTCCTGCCATTTCTTTCTATCGCGCTTACTGCGGCATTTTGGGCTGTCATTGTCTATGTTTAATATATTTACACTGCCATATTTTGCACCGGCAGAAAATTCACATTCATCGGGGGTTTGCTAATGGGTAGCGGAACACATTTGGGGAAAGTGCGCGGCCTGGGTTCAGCTCGGCATGGCGCCCATCATTGGCTGATACAGCGCGTTACCGCCATTGGTAACATCCTGTTGTTCACTTGGTTTCTATTGTCGCTCACGCAATTGGGCAGCTTTGATTATGATACGGTTACGGCATGGTTGTCATCGCCGGTATCGGCCGTTTTGATGATGCTATTGTGTATCTCGGCATTTTGGCATCTGCGCTTGGGCCTTCAGGTGCTGATTGAAGATTACATCCATGACCATGGAACGAAGTTCGGCGTGATTATATTGCTGAATATCTACGCCATAGGCTGCGGCACATTTGCCGTCTTTTCTGTTGCAAAAATCGCCTTTACCGGAGTTGCAAGTTAATGTCCGAAGCTAATGCCACTGCAAAACCTGCTTATAAGATTATTGACCACACCTATGACAGTGTCATTGTTGGTGCTGGTGGCTCTGGTCTGCGCGCTACTATGGGCAGCGCTGAGGCAGGTTTGAAAACCGCATGTATCACCAAAGTATTCCCAACGCGTAGTCACACTGTTGCTGCACAGGGCGGTATCGCTGCGTCTTTGGGCAATAATACACCAGATCACTGGTCATGGCATATGTATGACACCGTTAAAGGGTCTGACTGGCTGGGCGACCAAGACGCTATTGAATATCTGGTGCGTGAAGCACCGGCTGCTGTCTATGAGCTTGAACATGCTGGCGTACCTTTCTCTCGCAATGATGATGGTACGATTTATCAGCGTCCCTTTGGCGGCCATATGCAAAATATGGGTGATGGCCCTGCGGTTCAGCGTACTTGCGCTGCTGCCGACCGTACCGGTCACGCCATGCTGCATGCACTATATCAGCAGAGCCTGAAATATGATGCGGATTTCTTCATCGAGTATTTTGCTATCGACCTCATCATGGAAGATACGCCGGACGGCAAAGTGTGTCGCGGCGTTATCGCAATTTGTTTGGAAGATGGTTCTATCCACCGCTTCCGCAGCCATGCAGTCACCTTGGCAACGGGCGGCTATGGCCGTTGCTATTACAGCGCAACTTCTGCGCATAGCTGCACGGGTGATGGCGGCGGCATGGTGCTGCGAGCCGGTTTGCCTTTGCAGGATATGGAATTTGTACAATTCCACCCCACCGGAATTTACGGTGCAGGCGTATTGATTACCGAGGGTGCACGCGGAGAAGGTGGTTATCTCACTAACTCCGAAGGTGAGCGCTTTATGGAGCGTTACGCACCATCTGCAAAAGATTTGGCCAGCCGTGATGTTGTATCGCGCTGTATGGCGACAGAAATCCGCGAAGGACGCGGTGTCGGTAAAGAGTGTGACCATATTTACCTGCATCTCGACCATATTGACTCTGCTGTTTTGGCGCAGCGTCTGCCGGGGATTACAGAAACAGGTAAGATTTTCGCTGGTGTCGATTTGACACGTGAAGCACTGCCCGTGGTGCCGACTGTCCATTATAATATGGGCGGTATTCCCTGTAACTATCATGGCGAAGTTATCGACCCGAGCGCCGATAATCCTGATCGTATTGTCCCTGGCTTATTTGCTGTGGGTGAGGCGGCCTGTGTGTCTGTGCACGGCGCAAACCGTTTGGGCTCCAACTCATTGATTGATCTGGTCGTGTTTGGGCGCGCAACCGGCCATCGTTTGGCCGAGACCATTAAACCGGGCACCAACCACAAGCCATTGCCAGCGGATTCCGCTGATATGTCGTTGGAACGGCTGGACCATTTCCGTCATGCCAAAGGCGCATCGCCAACAGCAGAAATTCGCACTGAAATGCAAAAAACCATGCAGAAGCATTGTGCGGTTTTCCGTGACAATCAATTGCTGTCTGAAGGCCAGACGGCAATGGCTGCGGTCAGTAAGCGTTTGGGTGATGTCGGCATTAATGACCGGTCATTGATCTGGAATACGGATTTGATCGAAACGCTGGAGCTGGATAATTTGATGGCGCAGGCTGTGTGCACTATGGAAAGTGCCGCTAACCGTAAAGAAAGCCGCGGCGCGCATATGCATGAAGATTATGGTGATCGTGACGACGCCAATTGGATGAAGCACACTGTCATCACCCATGAAGGCTGGGGCGGTAAAGGCGGCAAGACAGAAATTGGATACCGTCCAGTGCACGAATATACGCTGTCTGACGAAGCAAAATATATCGAGCCAAAGGCGCGGGTGTATTAGGCACAGTGATATTATCGAAACAAAAAAGGGCTGGCAAATGATTGCCGGCCCTTTTTTGTTGGGCTCTTAACAAAGCATTCATATACAGCACCATAGATGAACCGTTGCTTGAGAGCGATGAACCGTTAGGGGGAAATGGGATGGACAGAAGCGAGAAAGAAGAATTACCACCGAGCCAACCGCCGCTGCGCAAGGAGCGTACACCAGGTGTGAAGCTCTTAATTGCGGCACTTATCGGCTTTTTGCTGATGATACCTTTATTGATGGTATATGCTCTGGTTTATGACCGGCAAAGCCAATCTGAGACTGCGCGGGAATCTATCGCGGAAGGATGGGGAGATGCGCAACTGGTCACAGGTCCAGTTATCGTTATCCCTTATGATAAACAGACAGTCGAACGATATGAGGAAGACGGTATCAACAAAACGCGCACGGTTACCGTAACGCGTTCGCTCTATCTCTCGCCGCTTAACAATACTGTCAAAGTGGATGTAGATGTTGATGCCGAGACTCGGCAAAAAGCGATATACAAATTGCCTGTTTACATTGCGCAAGTTGATGGCACTGCGACATTTGCTATCCCGGAAGATGTTGAACGCTATGGTGTTAAGCGTGAGGAACTAAAGTTCGATCAAGCGGAAATTCGCTTTCCGGTCGCTGATCCGCGTGGTTTGCTCTCTGGCAATAGCCTCTCTGTGAATGGAAAAAATTACGATTTACGCCCAGGTAATGGCCTTGCCATTACCAATGGCGCAGGCTTTTTTGCCTTTCTGGAATGGGATGATGGCAAGCCATTAAAACTAAAATACAGCTACGGTATGAAAGGCAATGATCGCATATCGCTGGCGCCGCGTGGTGAGTTGAGCGATTTTACCGTCACCTCTAATTGGGCACACCCTAATTTCACTGGTGATTTCTTACCAGATGAACGCGAATTGCGCGAAGATGGGTTCACTGCAAAATATGCTATTGCCAATCTGGCATTGGGTGAAGCGCTGGTGGCATTGTCAGACAAAGCCCCTGAACGCCAAATAGATTATGGCAGATATAGTGGCAATAGTGGCTCAGAAACTTGGGCCAATAGCCCCGTAATCGCAATGGTAGAACCGGTGAATCTGTACAGTCAGGTTGATCGCGCTGTAAAATATGGCTTTCTGTTCATTGGCTTTACCTTTCTGACCTTCCTGCTCTTTGATATTATTGCAGGTGCGCGTGTGGCCGCTGCAGAGTATATTTTGACAGGCGCAGGGTTGATCCTGTTCTTCGTCATGCTGCTTGCCTTTGCAGAGGTTTTTGGCTTTGCACTGGCTTATTTTATGGCAGCCGCTGCTATGATCATACTGCTGACGGCCTATAGCGGCGCAGTGTTGGGCAGCCGGAAACGCGCCGGCTTTGTGGGTGCAATATTGGTTGGCCTTTATGCGCTACTCTATGTGCTGCTCAACCAAGAGGCTTATGCATTACTCGTCGGGTCTATGTTGCTGTTCGTAGCATTGGCTGGGGTGATGTTTGTCACACGCAATATTGATTGGTCGGGCTTGGCGCGACCATCAAAGCAGACTGGTGGTAACTAAGCTCATCGCCAAATAAGCGTGTTGGTTTCGCGTCTAGAAACTTGGCGCAAATATAGCATCAGTATGATATGGGCGGGCCAATAGTCCGCCTATTCATTATGTAATCGTGCATAGACTTAGAAGGTTGGTAACGATAAACTTTCCCACCCTTAACTAGGAATTTGGCCATGAATGATATTTTGAGCGGTCCATCATCATCAAAATTTGGTGATGTTTCGGGCCGTGCCAAAGCAATGAATGATCTCGACCATCTGCCGGTTATTGAGTTTCGCTCATCTACGCTGGCTTGGTTGTTTCAATCTGGCGCAGGCTGGGCCTTTTTGATATTTTGCTGTGCGGTTATAGGGGTCGGCGCTTGGTTTGGATATGGCCTCATTGCCGCTGGCATTATTGCTGCGGCTGCTATTCCCTATATTCTTTATCGCCATTTGAAGAATATCACCCATGTTTACTGGCTGGATGGTGATCGCCTGTTTATGCGGCGCGGTATATTGGTGCGTAGCGAAGAAGAGATTGAGCTATACCGTATCAAGGATGTGAAGGTGACGTTCTCTATCATCCAGCAAATGTTTGAAAATGGCGACCTGATTATTTCCTCTTCAGATCGCACCAGCCTTGATAGCAATGGCCGCTCTGAAATCGTTATTAGCAATGTGGTTGATGCACGGGCCATTAGGGGAGAGGTTCGCGACCGTGTAGAGGCCGTGCGTGTGCGCCGAGGCGTGAGAGAATTGGATATAGGCTAGAGCAGAACACTCACTGGTCGAATATACAATAAAGGCGGTTTATAATGGCATTTTGGCAAAATATAGCAGTCCTACCAGCATTGACTCTGGCGATCAGCCCGATAGGGGCACAGGCGCAATTAAGCGATGCAGAGCAGCGCGCAGCCAATAGCGTCGAAACCAGCTTTGAGGCAGATATCACGCTGCTGGAAACCATCGTCAACATCAATAGCGGCACGCGCAATGCGGCGGGTAATCAAAAGGTCATGGCTGTCTTGCGGCCGGAATTTGAAGCTCTGGGCTTTGCTGTGGAATATGTGGATCAGACTGAATTTGACCGTGCAGGCCATTTCTTTGCCGTGCATAAAGGGCGTGAAGATGGCAAGAACATCCTGTTGATTGCGCATACCGACACGGTGTTTGAACAAGACTCTGGCTTTCAGGATTTTGTACGCAATGGTGATAAAGCAACCGGCCCGGGCGTGGTTGATGACAAAGGTGGCATCATCGTTATTTTGTCTGCATTAAAGGCTATGCAGGTGGCAGGAACATTGAAGGCAGCCAATATTGTAGTGGCTATAACTGGTGATGAAGAAGCAGTTGGCCGCCCGATCGCTGGTGCCAGAGCAGACCTTATAAAATGGGGGAAATGGGCGGATATTGCGCTCGATTTTGAAGGGCTTTCTGTTCAGGATGGCCGTGATATGGGCGTTGTTGCACGGCGGTCATCCAATAGCTGGCAATTGGTGACGCGCGGTAAGACAGGGCATAGTTCGGGTATTTTCTCGGCAAATTCTGGCGATGGCGCGATCTTTGAAATGACCCGTATATTATCGCGCTTTCGCAATGAGCTTCCGGAACCCAATTTGACTTTCAATGTCGGTCTGCTTACCGGCGGCGCAGAGGCAGCGCTGGATGAGCAGGGCCTTAAAGCCAGTGCGGCGGGCAAAACCAATATCATCCCTGCAATTGCCATTGCACGCGGTGATTTTCGCACATTGTCGGACGAACAAACAGATCGAATCCGCAAAAAGATGCAGGCAATTGTGGCTGACCATGCACCAGTAACCGAAGCAGAAATTACTTTCAGTCAGGGCTATCCGCCCATGGCTCCAACGGACGGAAACCGTGCACTGCTGGTGCGGCTTAATGATGTGAATCGTGATCTTGGACTGGCGGAACAGCCCGAACTAGATCCTTTGAAACGCGGTGCGGGTGATGTTTCTTTTGTCGCTCGCTATGTTGATGCACTGGCCGGTATGGGACCGGGTGGGCAGGGCAGTCATGCCGACGGAGAAACGATTGACCTGTTGACGATCAAGCGACAGGCGAAACGCGCCGCTCTTCTCATCGGGCGATTGGCCAAGGATTGAGCGGACTTCGTGTTTCAACCAATTTGCCGCATATGGCTCGGACCTTCACTGCTTGGGCGCAGCGGGGAATTTACAACCGCGCTCCTTGCCAATGCCTTTTAGGAAGCTGCGCCGCACGACGCCGGCATATACAGCCTGATCATAACGGCGTTGCTGCGCTGCTGCGCCAGTAATCTCTCTCACAATACCGCGGAACGGGATAAGGCCGCCAAGTAGGGATTTGCCGATTGAACTAGCGGTTTTGCGGCGTTTATCTGCTTTGCTGTCCTCTTCCACAACATCAAGATCGTCACCCAACACTTTGTCCAACTTGCGCACGGCACTGCGAATATCACGGCACGTACGAATATTTTCCAGCGAATAGGGCTGTTCGACAATTTCCTGCAATTCCTTAGGTATCTCTTTTTCTTCAAGATTTAGGTCTTCAGCGGGTTGCGTTGCTACATCTTTGGCGGTTTCGGTGTCTGACTTATCCGGGTCTGCGGTTTGTGCAGAGGCCGATGTCGCCAGTAATAAAGCTGCTGCTAAGCCGGTGGTTTTGCAGAATGTGTTCATCGTTAAATTGCCTTAAAGTGCACGTGCTGAAAATGTATCGCAAGATGCTGGATTGCCGTTTTCCAGGCCGGTTTGAAGCCAGCGCTTGCGCTGTGCAGAAGTACCGTGTGTGAAACTTTCTGGCATGGGGCGGCGTCCGGCATTGCGCTGTAATGTATCATCGCCAATGGCATTTGCAGCAGCCATGCCTTCGGAAATGTCCCCTGGCTCAATGCGCTCTGCATTTCGTGCGGCCCAGACGCCGGCATAGCAATCTGCTTCCAATTCCATGCGAACCTGTAGCGCATTGCTCTCTGCCTTGCTGCTGCGCGCTTGCAAGCGCCTCACTTCTGCGGAGCGGCCTGTGATCGTTTGAATATGATGCCCAACTTCATGCGCGATGACATAGGCCTGTGCAAAGTCGCCTGCAGCTCCGAAGCGCGTCGCCAATTCGTCAAAAAATGTCGTGTCGAGATAGATGCCATTATCGGCAGGGCAATAAAATGGACCCATGGTAGATTGTGCCTGACCACAGCCGGATGTGCCCGTCTGTGAGTAGAAATTCAGCACTGTTGGCTGATAGCGCTGGCCATTTTGCTGGAAGATAGGGGCCCAAGTATCCTCTGTACTGGCCAGAACCTGACATGAGAATTTGCTTTTCTGGTCGATGGCGCAGCTTTCTTCGGCATTGCTGCCGCCAACACCAGCCGATTGCTGTCCAGCAATATCACCGCTGACACTTCCGCCTTGCAGACCGCTGAGCAGAGCCTGTGGATCAGCACCAAAAACGAATACTGCGATCAATCCTATGATGATTGTACCGATGCCGATTTTGCCGCCTCCAACAGAACGTCCGCCGCCCATTGGCAAGCGAAAGCCTCTGCCGCCAGATCCTCGTCCTGCGGAGCCGCGCTGGTCCCTTACATTCTTGCTGGTGCGATAATCATCTAGCCGCATAACGGTAATTCCTCCTAGCTCGCGCCGAACAATAGAGAGATATGATAAAAAGGGGAATAGGCTTTGCGGCAATGGTTGGTGACTGTTACATTATCATCCATTCGGCGTTACGCATATTCTGATGCCAAGACATTCGTCGCCGCAAATCTGTTATATTTTAAGGTCGTCCTTATGACACAATCCCCAGTGCACCCTGCTATCGCCAAACCCGCAACCATTGATCCGGAAAATTGTTCACTGCCTTTGCCTGAAACAGTTGCTCTGGTGCTTCAGGGTGGCGGTGCTTTGGGCTCCTATCAGGGCGGGGTCTATCATGCGATGGTTGAGAGCAATATCCGCATTGACTGGCTCGCAGGAATTTCTATCGGGGCGATAAACAGCGCGATTATTGCTGGAAACCGTTTCGAGGTCGCCCTTGGGCAGATGCGGGCTTTCTGGGAAGAAGTATCCGGCATATTACCCAATTGGCTGACATTGGAAAATGATTGGACGAGAACCGCCAACCATAATTTTGGAGCGTTTACCGCAGCGACCTTTGGTGTGCCGGGATTTTATAAGCCCCATATGCTGCCACCATCTTTCGCCATTCCAGGCAGCGATAATGCGCTAAGCCTTTATGATACCAGCCCAATGATCGAAACGCTCAACCGCTATGTTGATTGGGAGCGACTCAATGACGGCCCAATACGATTATCGGTTGGCGCGGTGAATGTAGAAACGGGCAATTTTCGTTATTTTGATACGCGATCAAAAGATGATGCGGTCAAGATTGATGCACGGCATATCATGGCGTCCGGCGCGCTGCCGCCGGGTTTTGCACCAGTGGAGATTGATGGGCAATATTATTGGGATGGCGGATTGGTGAGCAATACACCATTGGCTTATGTGCTGGAACATCAAACCGAGGATATGTTGATCTTTCAGGTTGATCTTTTCTCTGCAAGAGGGCGCATGCCCAAAAATTTTGGCGATGTGCTCAGCCGCGAAAAAGACATTCGATATTCCAGCCGTACTAGGGCGACAACAGACTATTATCTGGCGCTGCGCCGTGAACATGCGCAATTGCGTGCTCTGTTGGACAAACTGCCCGATAGCATGGCTGAAGACGAGAATGTGAAGGCGCTGCGCGCAATGACAACCGAGCAAGCCGCGAACATTGTTCATCTGATCTATCGGCCACAAAGTTGGGAAAGCGGCGCACGGGATTTTGAATTTTCACGCGCCACGATGGAGCAACATTGGCAGCAGGGGCAGGATGCTGTTCAGGCAGTTATGTCCAAACGCGGCCTTTTGGCGCGCAATATTCTTGATGGAAAGACCGATGCCTTTGATGTGCATAGCCTCACTGAAAACAGCATTGGATAATTTTAGGAAAAGGAAAGGCACATATGTTTCTAAAGGGTAAGACGGCTCTGGTAACGGGTTCAACCTCTGGCATCGGCCTTGCTTATGCACAGGCTTTGGCAAAAGAGGGGGCCAATATCGTGTTAAACGGTTTTGGGGACGCTGATGAGATTGAAGCCATGCGTTCGGAGCTGGCGGGAATAAGTGGCGGTACGGCCCTATATTCTGGCGCTGACCTAACTGATGAGACGGCGATTGCCGATATGTTCGCTTATGCAGCAGCGGAATTGGGCGGCGTAGATATTTTGATTAACAATGCTGGCACTCAGCATGTTGCCAAGGTTGAAGAGTTTCCGGTTGATAAATGGAACCTCATCATCGCGCTTAACCTTAGCGCTGCCTTTCATACATCGCGCTTGGCGATACCCTATATGAAGGAGCAGGGATGGGGGCGAATAATCGCTACGGCATCGGCGCATTCTTTGGTCGCCAGTCCGGGTAAGTCTGCTTATGTTGCGGCCAAACATGCCATTGCCGGATTGACCAAAACACTCGCACTGGAAACAGCTGAGCATGGCATTACCGTTAACGCGATTAGCCCGGGTTACGTTTGGACACCATTGGTTGAAGGTCAGATTCCCGACACAATGGCGACGCGCAATATGACCCGTGAAGAGGTTATCAATGATGTTTTGCTGAAAGCACAACCGACCAAGGAGTTTGTCACCCCCGATCAGGTCGCCAGCATGGCGCTATATTTATGCCGTGATGAAGCCAAAGCGATTACAGGCGCAAACCTTTCCATGGATGGCGGCTGGTCAGTGCAATAAACCGCTGACATCGGCGTGCGGTCTTGCTAGCCTTTGTTTCAGTTCAGGAGAGATATTATGCGTTCATCACACATTAGGCCCGCCACATTGGCATCATGCGCTGCGATTGCCATGGGATTAGCCTCACTTTTTATTGCGCTTGCTGCATCGGCTGGCCAGCCAGACCATGACTCTGGTGCAGCTGCTGGCGGTAAGCTGCGAGCAGATATTGAACGCGATCTGGATTCGCTGGTTGCACTTTATCGCGATCTGCACGCCAATCCTGAGCTTAGCTTTCAGGAGTTTAAGACAGCTGCCAAATTGGCAGAAGAAGCACGCCGTTTAGGCTTTTCAGTAACCGAAGGTGTCGGCCAGACAGGTGTTGTTGCGGTCATGGAAAATGGCCCTGGCCCTGTGGTGATGTTGCGGGCGGATATGGATGGATTGCCTGTCGCGGAACAGACGGGTCTGCCCTATGCCTCCAAAATTATTGCGACGACCGGTAAAGGCATTGAAAGCCCGGTAATGCATGCTTGCGGCCATGATACGCACATGGCGGCATGGGTGGGTACCGCGCGGCAAATGGTAACCCGTAAAGGCGAATGGTCCGGCACTTTGGTGATGATTTTGCAGCCAGCGGAAGAAATTGGCTCTGGCGCTAAGGCGATGCTGGAAGATGGTCTGTTCACCCGTTTTCCAAAACCGGATTATGTTCTGGGTTTCCATGATGCAGCGCAATTTCCCGCAGGAATGATTGGCTATACTTCCGGTTACGCATTGGCGAATGTCGATAGTATCAATGTGCGTGTAAGGGGTATTGGCGGCCATGGTGCATATCCGCAGACCGCCAAAGATCCGGTCGTGCTGGCCAGTCAGATTGTCCTTGGCCTACAGACTATTGTTAGCCGCGAAGTCAGCCCGCAAGAACCTGCGGTCATCACCGTTGGCAGTTTCCGTGCAGGCTCAAAGCATAACATCATTTCTGACGAAGCCAATCTGTTGCTGACGGTGCGTAGCTATAGCGATGAAACGCGCAAAATCCTGCTTGACGGGATAGCACGTGTGGCGCGCGGGCAGGGCATCGCGGCAGGGTTGCCCGAGGACTTGTTGCCGGTGGTGACAGCAGATGACCAATTTACACCATCGACATATAATGATCCTGAATTGACCCAAGATATTGCTGGCCTTTTCACTCAGCGTTTTGGCCCTGAACGGGTTTTCGAAACACCTGCAGTCATGGGCGGAGAAGATTTCAGCCAGTTCCGCCGCGCCGACCCTGACAATATCCAAAGCCTGATTTTCTGGGTTGGCGGTGTAGCAGAAGAAGACCTTGCAGCGGTCAATGGCGATAGATCGAAACTGCCTTCGCTGCACAGTCCCTTCTGGGCACCTGATGCTGAAAAAGTAGTGTCGACAGCAACGGAAGCGATGACAGCAGCGACCCTGAAACTCATGGCCAAATAGGTTATTTTTTCTGGTTAGCGTGAGATTACGTCTTGTGTAGCCAAGGATGGGTTTTGCGGCCCTGAGCGATCTGGGAGAGGTCCTGGTCGGATAACGCCGTCTGCACGCCCTTTTCTTGGGCTGACAGGCGCACTGGCTGTGGCCGGTTTTTTGTCTTCCTGAAAATCTTCACCGGCAAACCCGCTATTCGGATCAATGAAAGGCGAAGAGGCAAAGGGGTCATTTGTGCCCTCTGGAACAGCAAAAGGGTCTTCGCCGTCTTGTTCATCATAATAAATTTCGTCTTCTACAAAGCCCGGGTCTGGCGCTTCTAGAGGATCGGGTGCTTGGCGAGAGAAAACCTGATTTGGCCGCAACTTGTCTTTCGGCTTTTCAACCTCTGCTACCTGCACAGGTTCTGCACTTTTGCTAAAATCGCTGTTCAGATTACCCGCTAGCAAAGCAATCATTACCAGCAGGACTGCGGCAGCGCCTAATAATGGTTTCAGCATTTTCTTTTCCGTCGGCTTATAATGATCAGATCTGGTCATAGCCTAAGGACGTAAAGTAAAGTTTAAGCAAGACGGGCTTTTCTATGCTGGTGTTAATATACAAAATCGCCAGAGCATTTCTGCTCTGGCGATCGGGGCAAGGCCCAGGCTTTCCTCCCCAGGAAAGAACCTTATTATGGAAATGCCGGTCTAAATTTGACCGATCATTTCCACTTTGAGCAGCTTATGCCGCTTCTTTTTTAAATTGGTCAGCCTCAGTGCTTTCAGCCAATGCTGTTGTTGAGCTTTGGCCGCCGCCAATGGCCGTTGCTACTTTGTCGAAGTAACCCGTGCCTACTTCGCGCTGGTGGCGTGTGGCGGTATAACCATTTGCTTCTGCGCTGAATTCTGCCTGCTGCAGCTCTGAATATGCCGCCATGCCGCGGTCTTTATACCCGCGTGCCAGTTCAAACATGCCATAGTTGAGCTGGTGGAAACCGGCGAGCGTAACAAATTGGAATTTGTAACCCATCGCGCCCAATTCGCGCTGATATTTGGCGATAGTGTCTTTGTCCAGATTGGCTTCCCAGTTGAAACTTGGTGAACAGTTATAGGCCATCATCTTGCCGGGGTGCGCTTTTTGGATAGCTTCTGCAAAGCGCTTTGCATCATCAAGATTAGGTTTGGATGTTTCCCACCATAACAGATCAGCATGTTCCGCAAAGGCTATACCGCGCTTGATGCAATGGTCTACCCCAGTGCCTTCTTTAAGGCGGAAAAAGCCTTCAGGTGTGCGTTCGCCGGTCAGGAATTCGTGATCGCGTTCATCAACATCAGATGTTATCAGTTTGGCACTTTCCGCGTCTGTACGAGCACAGATAACCGTTGGTACGCCGCAAACATCGGCAGCCATACGTGCAGCGTTCAAATTGCGAATATGTGCCTGTGTGGGGATAAGAACCTTGCCGCCCAAATGGCCGCATTTCTTTTCAGATGCTAATTGATCTTCAAAATGAACACCCGCAGCGCCAGCCGCAATATAGGCCTTCATAATCTCAAAACAGTTAAGCGGGCCGCCAAAACCAGCCTCTGCGTCGGCCACAATGGGGGCGAACCAATCACGCGTAACATTGCCTTCACTATGCTCAATCTGGTCGGCACGCTGCAACGCATTGTTAATTTTTTTCGCCAATTCGGGGCCTGCATTGGCGGGATATAGGGATTGGTCAGGATACATGGCACCAGCAGTGTTAGCGTCTGCCGCAACTTGCCAACCAGAAAGATAAATGGCTTTCAAACCTGCGCGGACCATCTGCATGGCCTGATTACCACTCATTGCGCCGAGTGCATTGACATAATCTTCGTTCTTCAAAAGATCCCACAGCTTTTCTGAGCCGCGGCGTGCCAGGGTATATTCGATTTGAACAGAACCACGAAGTTTCTCAACTTCATCTGCGGTGTAATTGCGGTTGATGCCGTCAAAGCGGCCATTTGTTGTGGGAACGAGATCGGAGAAGTTTGTCATTTTTGTAAACCTTTTTTCAGGGAGGGCACATTCTTGATACGGCCCATCACCGATTCCCTTGCATTTTTTCTGTAAATCTTTGTGTAAAAAAATTTGATCAGTAAAAATAAACTTGTGTTGTTGTAAACATATTGACAAAATAGAGTCATGCACACCGATCGCCTTTACGCCGGCATGGCACTGAAAAGATTGCGCCAGACTCAGGGGTTAACCCAAACGGCTATGGCCCGTGCTCTGACAATATCGCCGAGCTATCTCAACCTGCTGGAGAAGAACCAAAGACCGCTGACGGCCCGGCTCATGCTGCAATTGGCAGAGCGTTTTGGATTCTCACCGCAACAATTGCTCGAGGAGAATCCTGGAGGCGGCGTAGATAGCCTAGCCAGCAAGTTAGCGACGGGAGCGTTTGCCGATCTGGATATTGATCGTGATATGATCGCTGACTGGATGGTTGGTGCCCCGCAGCTGGTAGAGGCGTTTAGCAGAGCGTTTGAAGGCGGTGTGGCTGCGACAGGTGGGCAGGACTTGGCCTCTGGGCATATCGCGCTCGACCTCGTTAGGGCAGAAATTGAACGGCGGCAAAATCACTATCCCGATATCGATGCACAGGCTGAGATATTAGCGGATAGTTTGCGCGCAGCCAATAATGATATCTTCGCTGCTTTGAGCGCAAGGTTAAGGGAAAAGCACCAGATCATGATTCGGGTCTTGCCTGAAGACATTTTGCCGGAATATCTGCATCGATTCGATATGCATGCGCGGCAATTGCAGCTTGCGGAAATGCTGACGCAGGAATCACGGACTTTCCGTGCGGCCTATCTTGTCGCGCAACTTGAATTTCGCGATGAAATTGAACTGCTGGCACAAAGTGCGAAATTTGGTGATGACGCGGCAGAGAAGCTCTATCGACGGCATTTGTTCAGCTATTTTGCCGCTGCCATTGTTATGCCATATGGACGCTTTTTGCGTGCTTGCGACCAGACAGGATATAATATTGTTGTTTTGCAGCGCCGATTTGGCGCGAGTTTTGAGCAAGTTGCGCATCGGCTAACAACATTACAGCGTGTGGGGCAGCGCGGCCTGCCTTTCTTTATGATCAAAGTTGATCGCGCCGGCCAATTCTCCAAACGTTATAGCGGGGCCAGCGGCACGGCATTGACTCAAAGCACGGGAAGCTGCCCATTGTGGCAGATTCACTATGGTTTTTCAGCTTCAGGCAATATTCGAAGCCAATTGGTGGAAACAGAGGATGGCACGCGTTGGCTAACCTTGGCGCGGATCGTTGGCGGTCAATCCGTTTATGGCCTTGGCAGAGCGGATCAGGCTGCGGAACATGTTATTGGTCTGGGTGTGCGGGCAGATTTTATCGAACAGCTCACGCCCGGTTATACGCGCAATATTCAGCCGGAAAAGGCAACACCTATCGGGACAGGATGCCGTTCCTGCATAAGAGATGACTGCCGCCAACGTGCAGAACCACAAAGTTTACAAAGGCTGCATATAGACGAACAGTCCGCGCTCAGGATACCTTTTGCCTCTTGGAACATCCAATAAGCGCCGATCGTAATTGCACTGGCAGTGTAACGATCATTGTATTGTGCAAAAATAGTTTGCAAAAGCATAGTGTGTAAAATTAACCGACACTTCACCAGTTTTGTCTATGGCGTCTGGGAAGCCATTATTGAGAGCGCCCACACACATGTTTCGATTGTTCAAACACTATGTTCCACATGCCGTTGTGCTGCTTGGTCTTATAGACTTTGTGCTGCTATTCTTAGCCGCAGAATTGGGTTGGCAACTGCGCACGTCACAATTGGCGATTGATAGCGGCAACTTTGCTGATCGTATGGTGCCGATTTTTAGTTTTGCTGTTTTGCAACAGGTGTCAATGATATCAGTCGGGGTCTATGGTACAGATGCTTTGCTGCGTCTGCGCTTTGCCATTGCGCGTTTGGCAGTCGCCATATCGCTTGGCATCATATTGTTATCACTCATGTTTTTCCTGATACCGGGCAGTACACTTTGGCGTTCCATATTGTTGTACGCGATGATTTTTTCCATCGTCTCATTGGTTGCTAACCGGATATTACTCAACGGCATATTGGGTATGGGCGCTTTTCGTCGGCGGTTATTGGTTTTGGGGGCAGGCAATCGTGCGCAGCGGATTTTGGAACTTGGTGAGCGTAGCGACGCTGGTTTCGTCGTGGTGGGCTTTATCGATATGGGCAATGGTGAGCCTGTTATTGAAGAAGCCTTGGCGCGCTCAGCGATTAAGAATTTTGCCCGCTATGTTGAAAAGCTGAATGTCAGCGAGGTGGTGTTGGCTCTTGAGGAACGGCGCAATGCGCTTCCTTTACAAGATTTGTTGCGCATCAAAACACTGGGCGTGCATGTTAATGATTTATCGAGCTTTTTTGAGCGGGAAACTGGTCGCATCGATCTCGACTCTGTTGATCCAAGCTGGCTGATTTTCTCTGACGGTTTTTCCTCTGGCCGCTGGCTTTCCAGCATCGCAAAACGGCTTTTCGATATCACAGCCAGTGTCATTTTGCTGATACTTTTTGGTCCAGTGGTGGCATTATTTGCTCTGCTAGTGAAATTGGACAGCAAGGGGCCGGCCTTTTTCCGGCAAGAGCGTACGGGCCTTTACGGCCAGCCATTTTACATTACAAAATTGCGCTCCATGCGCACGGATGCTGAGGGCGATGGCAAAGCTGTATGGGCGCAGGCTAATGACCCTCGTATTACGCGTATAGGGCGATTTATTCGCAAAACCCGTATTGACGAACTGCCGCAAGCCTGGAGCGTGTTAAAGGGTGAAATGAGCTTTGTTGGTCCTCGGCCTGAACGTCCGCAATTTATCTCTGAACTGCAAACACAAATACGCTATTATAATGAGCGGCATGTCGTGAAGCCAGGGATTACCGGTTGGGCACAGATCAATTATCCCTATGGCGCGTCGATTGATGATGCTCGGCAGAAGCTGGAATATGATCTTTATTATGCCAAAAACTATACTCCGTTTCTGGATATATTGATATTGTTGCAGACATTGCGGGTCGTGCTTTGGGCGGATGGTGCCCGTTAAATAATGGCCGATATCTTCCCCTTTATTGGTACTTTTGGGCATTTGCTGGCTGCCGCATTAAACGGTGCGCTAGCGATATGGATGTTGCAAAAGGCGTATCTGCGGCAACCAACGCATAAGGCCATGATTCTTGCGTTGGTGCTGACATCGGCCTGGGCGTTGACCTGTTCATGGGAAGGGCCGCTTAGTCTGTTGGCCTATTTTATGGAAACAGTGCGCAACGGCGCTTTGCTTTTATTTATGTATATCTTGCTGCGCTCTGATGAAAGTCATGAGCAGCCACCCACGGTCAGCATCTTATATCTTGTCATGTGTGCTATTTTGCTATTGCAGTTTTTTGTGGACGCAATAGCGGTGAATATGGCGTCTTTGGCTGCGCAATATTCATTCCTGTTTTTCACATCGACGATTTTGCGCATGATTTTTGCGGTCGGTGCGTTGGTGCTGGTGCATAATCTTTATAGCGTAGCCTCCCCGCAAGCACGGATGGCGATAAGATTGCCTATGTCTGGCCTGGCCGTTTTGTGGTTCTTCGACCTTAACCTCTATACAATTACCTATCTCTCCAACGCACCTTCATATGAGTTGTTGGCGATGCGGGGTATTATTGCGATATTTTTGACACCGCTTTTCGCTTTGGCCGTACGCAGTCACGGTGAACTGAAAGTACAATTATCACGCAGCATAGCTTTTCACTCATTCTCTTTGGTCGCCATTGGTTTCTATCTGGTCGTCATGGTTATGGCCGTACAGA
This sequence comes from Parasphingorhabdus sp. DH2-15, assembly GCF_051668705.1. Lineage (GTDB taxonomy): Bacteria > Pseudomonadota > Alphaproteobacteria > Sphingomonadales > Sphingomonadaceae > Alterisphingorhabdus. Next base: position 1,188,095 of record NZ_CP196351.1, read on the forward strand.
TATTATCTTTCTTCGCTGGTGAATATGCCCAACTTACACAGGTCAGTTTTATATTCGGCACGTCCTTGGCGGCATTGGTATTGCTGCCTTCGAACAGCTTTCGTGCGTGGTTTAAGGTCAAGATTGCAAAGCATTTTTTCCAGCACCGCTATGATTACCGTGCAGAATGGATACGCTTTGCTGATACAATCGGACAAGATGAAGGCGAAGATATTTCCTTTCACAGTAGAGTCGTCAAAGCTGTTGCTGATATCACCGATAGCAAATCAGGGCTGTTGCTAACGTCCGAAAGTGGCGGTTATCTATCATTGCAGGAGAGATGGAATTGGCCTGCGGCAGACGTTCCGGCCATTGCGATAGATAATGATGCGGTCACATTTTTTCAGGATAGCGGCTATATTGCAGAGCTTGATAGTTTGCGTGAGGCGGTCGCAAGCGACAAACAAGTTTCAGATAATATTCCGTCTTGGTTGGTTGAAGAGAGTCGTGCATGGATCGTCGTGCCGCTTGTCCATTATGCACAGCTGGTCGGTTTGCTCGTGCTGGGTCGCCCGACAATTAATCGTTCGTTGGACTGGGAAGACTTGGACATGCTGCGTGTAGCCGGGCGACAGGCGGCGAGTTATCTGGCCGAGGAGCGCGGACAAAGTGCTTTGGCTGAGGCACAGCAATTTGAGGATTTCAATCGACGCTTTGCCTTTGTGATGCATGATATCAAAAACACAGTCAGCCAATTATCGGTGATGTCACGCAATGCGCAGAAGCATATCGAAAAGCCAGCATTTCGCGCTGATATGCTGGAAACACTGCAAGGCGCAGTGGATAAGCTGAATGAAACACTGTCGCGGCTTTCAAATTACAGACAAGGGGCGGCCAGCAATGTGGCACCTATAGATGTTTCCAAACTTGTCACCAATGTTGCCGCGCAAAAGACACCGAGTCATCCAATTAATATTATTGGCGCGGATAATCTGACAGTAATGGGCGATGCAGTAAGCCTAGAGCAAGTGCTGCTGCATTTGCTGCAAAACGCCATTGATGCAAGCAAGAATGATACTGATTCCGTTATTCTGCAATGGTATGGCAAGGGTGATAAAGGATATTTGGAGGTCGCCGATCAAGGTACCGGCATGAGCGCAGAGTTCGTGCGTAACAAATTATTTAAACCTTTTTCTTCACAGAAAGATGGCGGTTTCGGCATCGGTGCATTTGAAGCGAAAGCGCTGGTTATGGCGATGGGTGGGATGCTGGAGGTCGAAAGCCGCGAAGATGTTGGTACGCGTATGATAATCTCCCTGCCGCTGGCGCCAGAAGACCAATATCAGCTGATGAATGACGATCAAAAAGAAGCATTAGAGAAAGCATGAGATGACCATTGAAACACGCAAGCTTCTCATCGTTGAAGATGATAAAGGTCTGCAAAAGCAGCTGAAATGGGCTTATGATGATTATGAAGTCTTTCAGGCCCATGATCGCAAAGAGGCGCTTGCTTTATTGCGTTCGGAATCTCCGGATGTCGTAACGCTTGACCTTGGACTGCCGCCAGATCCTGATGGCAGCAGTGAGGGTTTCGCTACATTGTCAGAAATTATGTCACTCAAGCCCGATACCAAGGTGATTATCGCATCCGGGCACGGCGCGCATCAAAGCGCACTCGATGCAATTGCAATGGGCGCTTATGATTTTTACCAAAAGCCCGTCGATATTGATCGCCTTGGCTTGATCGTAGAACGGGCTTTTCAGCTGCATGCGATTGAAGCAGAAAATGCCAGACTGGCCAGCGATATTGGCAGCGGAAACCGCGTTTTGGGGCGTATCATTACGGCTGCACCAGAGATGCTAAAAGTCGCACGAACAATAGAGCGGGTCGCACCTACAACGGCATCCGTTTTGCTGTTGGGAGCCAGTGGTACGGGTAAAGAATTGCTGGCACATGGTGTCCATGATAATTCGGAACGTCGCAGCGGTGCATTTATCGCCATTAATTGCGCTGCCATACCCGAAAACCTGCTTGAGTCGGAGCTTTTTGGGCATGAAAAGGGGGCCTTTACTGGCGCTGTTAAGACGACAGAAGGCAAAATCGAACAAGCGCATGGCGGCACTCTCTTCCTTGATGAGGTGGGTGACATTCCCTTGCCCCTACAGGTCAAACTGCTGCGTTTTCTGCAAGAGCGGGTCATTGAACGTATTGGCGGGCGCAAAACCATTGCCGTTGATACGCGCATTGTTTGTGCTACCCATCAGGATCTCGATACGATGCAGCGTGAGGGAACTTTTCGCGAGGATCTCTATTATCGCTTGGCAGAAATTGTCATCACTATTCCCGAACTAGCGGACAGATCCGGCGACCCTATCTTGCTTGCTAAACATTTCCTGAACAGTTTTTCAGCTGAGTTTAACCCGACCGTTAAGGGTTTCGCGCCTGATGCATTAAAGCGGATTGATGAGTGGAAATGGCCGGGCAATGTGCGAGAGCTGGAAAACCGGATCAAACGGGCTGTTATCATGGCTGAAGGGAAAACGGTACATGCTGATGATCTCGACCTGCCATTGGATGATGATAGCGAAGACGATGATGTTTTGAACATCAAGGTTGCCCGCGAGCATACCGATCGCAAAGTCATTCGGCGTGCTTTGGCGCGCAGTGAGGGCAATATTTCAACTGCGGCAAAAATATTGGGTGTCAGCCGGCCAACACTTTATGACCTTTTGAAACAATATTCCATGCAGCCAGCAGCGGAAAAGCAATAACAGGCTAAGATGGCAACTCTTTCTTCCTCTTCCTATTGGGCAAAGGTCGCACAATATTGTGTGCTGGCAATCCTATGTCTGACATTGGCTGTGCCAGTGATTGGGCAAGATAATAGCGATGCCAAAGCCTCTTTCGCGCGCGCTAATGATTATATTACCGAGAATAATTACCGTGCAGCACGGATTGAAATGCTCAATGCATTGGCAAAAGACCCTGAATGGAAGGCCGCGCGCATCTTGCAGGGGCAGATTTATCTAAAACTGAAAGACCCTATTGCAGCAGAAGCAGAGATTAAACGCGCACGTGAGTTGGGCGTGGAAGATGCGCAATTGCGCCATTTGATGGGGCATGCGCTTTTGATGCAAGATAAATATGAGCGGACCAAAGAGGTTATTACTTCTGGCGCGGTTGCAGCTGAGCATGTCGGTTATGCGCAGCGGATCTTGGCTGAGGCTTTGCTGGAACTGGAAGAACGCGATGCGGCCCGCTCTGCCTATGATGCTGCGATTAAAGCCAATGATCGCAACGCTGATCTATGGGTATCCATTGGCCGCTTTCGCTTTCTTGGTGGAGATGAAAAAGGCGCCATTGAGGCTGTAGATTTTGCCGTTGAACTGGATAATCAGAATATCGACGCACTGCTGTACCGCGGAGAATTGTCACGGCGACAATTTGGGTTGACCTTTGCGCTGCCCTGGTTTGAACGCGCGCTAGAGATTGACCCAGATCATATACCGACATTGATTGCTTATGCACAGACATTGGGTGATGCTGGGCGGTATCGTGACATGCTGGCTGCCAGCCGCAGAGTACTTAGCCTCGAACCAGATAATACCTATGGATATTATCTACAGGCTGTTCTTGCCGCGCGGGCAGGGGAATTTGATCTGGCGCGTAGCCTGATGCAGAGAATACGGGGCCGGCTGGATGAACAAGTTGCTCCAAAATTGTTGCTCTGCGCATTGGAATTGCAAGCACAAAACGCGATGCAGGCTGATGAATATTGCGAAGATGTTTTGCTGAAACAACCACACAACCCATCAGCGCAACAGCTTTTGATGCGGATCAAACTTATGGGCGGCGAATTGGAAGAGCTGAAAAGTGATTATAATGATGGCCGTTTCTCTTCAGTCTCGGCTGGCTATGCCTCTGCGATCATGGCTCTGGCCTTGCAGTTGGAAGGCGATATTGAAGGCGCCACCGATTATATCAACACTGCGTCAGCATCACCGAACATATTCTTCCGACTTTTGGCAGAACCGGAAAATACCAACAATCTGAACCTGTTGATCAACAAAGAGCCCGGCAATGTGAAGCACCGAATTCGTTATATCAGGCGGTTGCTCAATGACGGGCGAGCGGACTTAGCTTATGCACAAGCGCTCCGCCTGCAAGTGCAATATCCGGATTATGTTGACAGCAATCTGCTGGCGGGCGATGTGGAGGTTGTGCGCCGCAATTATGCCAAGGCACTGACATATTTTGAAAAAGCATCATCTGCGCGCTTCTCTTTTGATGTCATGGTAAGAATGCATGACATGCTGGCCCAATTGGGACGCGGAGAACAGATGCAAGCATTATTGCGGCGTTATCTTGCTGCCAATCCGCATAATCTTCAAGCCAAGCATATGCTGGGGCTGGCATATCTCGACGCAGGCAATGCTGATTTGGCCCGCGAAGCGCTTCAGGAAGTGCGAGCGCGGCGCGGAGATAATACGCCTTTGCTGCTCGCGGATTTGGCCATTGCACAATTGCGGTCAGGAAATAGTGATGGCGCGCGCAGGACTGCGCATAAGGCCTATAGCATATTGCCCATGAATGCGGCGGTGTCTTTCACCTATGGGGAAACATTATGGGCAATAGAGGAGCGCAGGGAAGATGCACTGGACCTCTATGAAAAAGCGGTCATCATTGCGCCTGATAACGATCTTTACAGAACGCGTTACAATACCGCTAGCAAAGAACTTGCAGATAATAAAGATGCGGCCTGATGCTGACCGAACAGTTGGTTAGTCGCTTGCAGCCTCAACTTTTGATCGTTGCTCCATAGCCAGCAACTCCTGTGGCTTAATACCCAGTCGCTCCATTTGTGCGCGCACTGGTGGCCAAATATTGTTCACGAAATCCTGACGCTCATGATCGCGCAATTTGGTAAGCGCGCCTTTTGCAACGAACATACCTACGCCGCGCTGCACCTCAATCAAACCGTCAGTCTGAAAACCTTGATAGGCCTTTGCTACTGTTAAGGGGTTGGCGCCTTCACGCGCGGCCAAGGCGCGTACAGAAGGCAAGATGTCGCCTTCGCCATAAGTACCGTCAAGAATAGCCGCAGCGATAATATCGCGCAGTTTCACATAAACTGGTCGAGTATCTTTCATAAGGTGGCGTAGTGCCATAATACAGCGGGGCAGGTCAAGGGTAATCGCTTTGCCGATGGCAAATTACAATATTGGCGATAATCTGCTTACGTCTTTATCGTCCAATCACTTAAGACCTTGCTAAGCTCCGGTCTTGGCCGTTCTTCCAAAGCCTTGGAGGGAGTTCCAAGATAGAGAAACCCGGCGATGCTCTCATCAGCTGATCCAAATTGATCGCGCACATCATCATTATAGGCTGGCCATCCAGTAATCCATCCCCCGACAAACCCGCGAACATGGGCTGCATGAAGCAGGTTCATGGTAAAGGCACCTACGCTCAACTGCTGTTCCCATGCCGGTATTTTGCTGCTTTCACGCGGACTGTACAGCACCACCAGCAATTCTGGCGCGTGATGGGCAAACAAATCCATGGCTTCTAATTCCAATCGGCCTGCATCAGGCTTTTCAGCGTGATAGGCAGATTGCAATATACTGGATAGGTCATCCCTTTGCTCTTTGCGGATATGGACAACCCGCCATGGTGCCAATTTGCCGTGATCAGGCGATCGCAGCGCATCGGTAACAATGGCTGCAATGGTGCTTTTATCAGGCCCTGGCGCAACCATATCGCGTGGGCGGCAGGAGCGGCGTGACGCAATATAGCGGGCAGGCGAGGCGAGATCATTCAGGATATGCTCATATGTCATGGCCAACATATCGAAAAGCCAAGTGGCAATTGCAATGGCCCGTAGGTGTGCAAGTGAAGATTGTGAGACGGATCAGCCCAAATGAAACGACAAAAAGGTATCAACTGATACGATTTGCCGTTTCAAAATTGCTGTAATTGGGCATAATGACATGAAGCACCTTCACAGCATGGTATTTTTGTTTAGGGTGTGCAGGGAATTTTGGATAAGCCGCTAAGCGGTGTATGAACTCGGGGAGATAGGCTTTGGCCTCAACACTACAACATGGCGATTCCGCCGGTACATTTCTGGGCCATCCGAAGGGGTTGTTCGTTCTGTTCTTTGCCGAAATGTGGGAGCGCTTTTCCTATTATGGAATGCGCGCGCTGCTGATTTTCTATTTGACCAAGCATTGGCTTTATTCTGATTCCAAAGCAGGTGTAATTTATGGCGCTTACACTGCGCTGGTATATATTACGCCGGTTTTGGGCGGTTATCTGGCAGACAAATATCTTGGTCAGCGCAAAGCGGTCCTTTTTGGTGCTGTGTTACTCACATTAGGGCACTTCTTTATGGCCTTTGAAGGAGAACCGCAGGTCGGCAATGTCGATAATCCGGTTATCTATGTCTTCTGGCTAGCATTAGCGCTCATCATCGTTGGTTCAGGCTTTTTGAAGGCCAATATCTCTGTGATCGTCGGACAACTCTATCCACGCACTGATATCCGCCGAGATTCAGCATATACAATTTTCTATATGGGCATAAATTTGGGTGCCGCTATCGGTTCATTACTCTGCGGCTATATTGGCGAAACCTATGGCTGGGGCTATGGCTTTGGTCTTGCGGGTATCGGCATGTTGGCTGGCTTGTTGGTCTTTATGTGGGGTAAGCCTCTGCTGCTGGGGCGCGGTGAACCACCCAAGCCTCTCGCAAAAAATACTGAATGGACAATGTATGGCATTGGTATTGTAATGGTCGGTCTGTGCTGGGCTGCTATTCAGTTTCAAGATGTCGTGGGTTATTTCTTGGGCGGCTTTGGCGGCGCGTTGGTTCTCTATGTGCTGTTTACAGCTGTCACCAAATTGGCGCCGGAAGAGCGTGACCGTATTTTCGCGGCAATGTTCTTGATCCTGACATCAATTGTATTTTGGGCATTGTTTGAGCAGGCTGGCTCTTCACTCAATCTGTTCACCGACCGTCATGTTGACAGAGCGGGTGTTCCCGCTTCGACATTCCAGTCGATCAATGCAATCTATATCATCCTGTTGGCACCAATCTTCGCCATAACTTGGCAATATCTGGGCCAAAAAGGTTTGGAGCCGTCAGCGCCATTTAAATTTGGCCTTGGCGTCATTCAGGTTGGTTTGGGTTTTCTAGTCTTGGTCTGGGGCGCTAATGCAGTTGGTCTTGAAAATGCTACACCGGTTATTTTCATCTTCCTGATCTATTTGCTGCATACAACGGGTGAGCTTTGCCTGTCTCCAGTTGGGCTATCGGCGATGAACCGGCTTGCTCCTGCACATATGGCATCGTTGATTATGGGCACATGGTTCTTTGCATCTGCAACCGGCAATTTTGCTGCTGGTCTGATCGCTGCAGCGACTGGTGCAGAAGGTGTGGGCGAAGAAGCCGGCAAGCAGGTTGTCATTGATGTGTATTCCACCGTTGGTATGTATGCAGTGGGCATTGGCATCGCCGTGTTGGTGATTTCACCGCTTATCAAAAAACTTATGCATTTGGATACTTTGAAAGATGATGCAGAAGAGCTTGAGGATATATTTGGCGGTTCCGAAGTCGGGTCACCAGACGCTGCTGGCGTTCGCCCAGCGACACGTCCTGCTGAATAATTAACCTATATAATTTTAAGAAAAGGGCGTCCTGCGCGGCGCCCTTTTTTGTGCCCTGCATATGTGTAAATAAAAATATACGGTTTTTTATGATCGCCTAGCTTGTCGCTTTACATATCTTGTGCAACACTTTCCTTTAGAATCAGAATGGAAAGGCAAGCGATATGCGCAAACCCAAGGGCAACCCAAATATCTTTATCTCAGGGCTTGTAGGTGCCGGGCTTATATTGGGCGGGCTATCACCTGCTTTGGCTGAGGGACCAGGATCATCCTCTCGTGACAAAGATAGCGATAAGGACGGCAAAGGCGATAAAGCCGAACGTGTCAGCTTCAACAAAAATCCATTTCCTTCCACGTATCGACGCTATGGCGGCCGGCCTACTGCGATTACAAATGTCACCATTTTTGATGGCGAAGGTGGGCGGATTGATAATGGCGTTGTAACCTTTGCCGATGGTTTGGTTGTCGGCATTGGCGGTGCAGATACCGCTATTCCAAAAGGCGCAGTGATTATTGATGGCGGCGGCAAATATGTGACGCCCGGCATTATCGACATCCATTCCCATTTGGGCAATTATCCTTCACCCAGTGTCGACGCTGTTGCTGATGGCAATGAAGTGACGGGGCCAGTTACCGCCGATGTTTGGGCGGAGCATGGTGTCTGGCCGCAGGATCCGGGTTTTAGCCGCGCTATGGCGAATGGCGGTATTACCAGTCTGCAAATTTTGCCGGGATCAGCCAATCTATTCGGTGGACGGTCGGTCACACTGAAAAACATTCCAGCACGTACCGTACAAGGAATGAAGTTTCCTGATGCGCCTTACGGGCTGAAAATGGCGTGCGGAGAGAACCCAAAGCGAGTTTATGGCAGTCGCCGTCAAAAGCCAGGCAGCCGCATGGGCAATTTGGCACTGAATCGCCAGACATGGGCGCGCGCTGTTGAGTATAAACGCAAATGGGATGATTATCAGCAAAAAGGCGGGACACCGCCCGCGCGTGACATTGGTATGGACACGCTGAAATTGGCGCTGGAAGGCGAGATTAAAATCCATAATCACTGCTACCGCGCGGATGAAATGGCGCAGGTGATCGATATGGCCAAAGAATTTGGTTATACTGTTTCAACCTTCCATCATGCTGTGGAAAGCTACAAGATTGGCGATTTGCTCAAGGCCAATAATATCTGTTCTGCCATGTGGGCAGATTGGTGGGGCTTTAAGCTGGAAGCCTATGATGGCATTCCTGAAAATGTGCCGCTCGTGCATCAGGCCGGCGCTTGTGCCATTGTGCACAGTGACGATCAGGACCAGATACAACGACTGAATCAAGAAGCCGCAAAAGCATTAGCCGATGGCCGCCGCATGGGGTTAGAGATTAGCGATGCAACTGCAATTAGCTGGATAACCTTCAACCCCGCCAAAGCCATGGGCATAGGGGAACGCACAGGCAGTCTAAAGCCGAAAAAGATGGCGGATATCGTGCTTTGGAATGGCAATCCGTTATCGGTCTATTCGCGGCCAGAGAAAGTGTGGATTGATGGCGCGATGCTTTACGACGCGCTTGACCCCAATAGACGACCAGTAAGCGATTTTGAACTAGGCCAACCCGGTGAGGGAGACACGAAATGAAGCGGATTATAACCTCACTCGCACTGGCGCTGGCCGCCAGCATAGCCGCACCTGTTGCAGCACAAACTGTTGCTATTACAGGCGGTAAAGTGGTTATTGGCGATGGCAGTGCGCCGATTGATGGCGGTACTGTTGTCATTCGTGATGGCAAGATCGTTGCCGCTGGCGCCAATGTGCCGGTGCCTGCTGATGCGACACGGGTGGATGCCACAGGCAAATGGGTTACGCCGGGATTATTTGCAGGTTTCAGCCGGTTAGGATTGATTGAGATTAACGCTGTGCGTCAGACCAATGATGCCAGTGGCGGGGAATCCAGTTTTTCCGCAGCTATTGACGTGGTGCCCGCCATTAACCCGGAAGCTGTGCCGATAGCGGTTAATCGCGCCGCCGGTTTGACCCGTGCGCTTGTCGTGCCATCGGCCAGCGATACTATTTTCGCTGGCAAAGGCGCGATGATTGATCTGGGCGCGGATTATGACGCGGTAACGCGCAGCAATGTTTTCCAATATGTCGAAATGGGTGAGGGCGGTGCCGCGCGCGCTGGTGGCAGCCGTGCCGCTGCGCATCTATTGCTGCGCACCATGTTTGCTGAAGCAAAGCGCTATACCCGCGCACCGAATAGCTTTGAATCCGATATGTTGACTGCGGTTGATGCCAAGGCATTGGCAGATGTACTGGCAGGGCGCACGCGTTTGCTGGTGCATGTCGAACGCGCTTCGGATATTTTGGAGATATTGAAATTACGGGCTGATTTTCCCGCGCTCAAATTGGTCTTGGCTGGAGCAAGTGAGGGCTGGCGTGTTGCGCCGCAAATTGCTGCGGCAAACGTTCCAGTGATTGCCTCTGCGCTGAATGATCTGCCTGAATCTTTTGAGAAATTGGCAGCCACGCAATCCAATATTGGCCGTATGAAGAATGCAGGCGTTAATGTTTCGATTGGCATGGTCAATGACCGTGACGCCCACCAATTGCGCTATGCACCGCAATATGCAGGCAATTTGGTAGCGCTGAACAAAATACCCGGTGCAGCAGGCTTGAGTTGGGATGAGGCTTTTGCGGCCATCACCTCCGGCCCTGCAGAGGCTATGGGCTTGGGCGCTCTTGCCGGTTCGCTAAAGCCAGGCCGTGTAGGTGATGTGGTAATTTGGGATGCAGACCCGTTAGAGCTTTCCAGCGCACCAAGCGCGGTGTTTATTGATGGCGTCCGCCAGTCACTCGACAATCGCCAACAACGCCTGCGTGATCGTTATCGCACGCCGCAAGAAGGCAGCTTGCCAAAAGCCTATGAATAATCCTAACCTCCTCCCCATAAAATATAGATGGGGAGGATATTATGGATGAAGCCACTATGTTAGTTGCAGGGGCATCAGCTTTTGTAATCACGCATCTGGTCATGTCGCACATGCTGCGCAGTCAGTTGATCGCTATCTTAGGCAATATCGGCTATCAGATTGCCTATTCGCTCATTTCTTTGGCGACATTGGGTCTGGCGGTTTATGGCTATCGCGGTGTTCCCGCAGAAGCTCCTTTATGGGATGCACCTTATTGGGCATCTGTGGTGTGTGCCTTTTTGATGTTTTTCGCTAGCGTACTTTTCATTGGTTCGCAGCTTAAAAACCCTGCCTTGCCTATGCCGAATGCGCGTGATCTTGCTCTGAAAGAGCCGCATGGCGTATTCAAAATTACGCGTCATCCCATGATGTGGTCTTTTGCCATTTGGGGCAGCGCCCATATTTTGGTTAAACCGACAATGGCCAATATCTGGCTCATGGGCAGCATTGTCATACTCGCGATATTGGGTTCATTGGGTCAGGATAAGCGCAAGGAACGCGAGATGGATGGCAGTTGGCAACATTGGCAAAGCAAGACCAGTTTCGTGCCCTTTGGCAAAGGGTTGGTGACGCCTGGATCAGGCATATTGCTGGTGGGTATTGTCTTTTGGATGATTGCCAGTTGGGCGCATCACGGGCTGGGCTATGCCATGGTGCCGCCATGGACCAATTTATGGGGTGTCGGCGCGCCCTAAACTGGCTTGGATATAAGGCTTTAGCGACGAACCATCTTCATCATAGCCTCACCATAGCGCGGGCCAGCTGTACCGCCCACCGGCGCGGCTGCATCAAGCTCGGTCAGGTCTTCGCTGGTTAGCACCAGATCGGCACTGGCCATGCTGTCCTCCAGTGTCGCGCGGCGCTTGCTGCCCGGAATGGGAACAATCATTTCACTTTGCGCCATCAACCATGCCAAAGCAACCTGCGCCGCCGAACGATCATGACGCGCAGCAACTTGCTTGACCACATCGACCAATTGCATGTTTTGCGCGAAGTTTTCTTCGCCATAGCGGGGATCGCGGCGGCGATAATCATCTTCAGGCAGATCTTCCAACGACTTTATCTGACCGGTCAAAAAGCCACGTCCCAAGGGGCTATAGGGAACGAAACCGATATCAAGTTCTTGGCAAAGCGGCAGTATCTCGGTTTCCACCTCGCGTTCCCATAATGAATATTCTGATTGTAATGCAGCAATGGGGTGCGTTGCCGCTGCACGCTTTATGGTCTCTACGCCAGCCTCTGAAAGGCCCAGAAAGCGCACTTTGCCTTCTTCGACCAATCGGCCCATCTCGCCCACCGTGTCTTCAATCGGCACATCAGGGTCAACCCGGTGTTGATAAAATAGGTCAATTTCATCAATGCCCAGCCTTTGCAACGAACCTTCGCAAGCACGGCGAACATTGGCGGGGGTTGAGTCCAAGCCCCTGAAACCTTCTGCGTCAAATTTGAAACCGAATTTGGTCGCGATTACCAGACCTTGGCGTTTGCCTGAGATAGCACGGCCGAGCAGTTCTTCATTACGATACGGCCCATAAACCTCTGCGCTGTCGAAAAAGGTAACGCCCAGTTCGATGGCGCGGTCAATCGTTGCTAGTGATTCCGAGATGCTGGCCTGACCATACATGCCATTGCCAATGCCTGCCATGGGCATACAGCCAAGCCCCAGTGCGGATACTTCCAGCTCTGGCCCCAATGTTCTGCTATGCATTACCTTCTCTCCCGGTTTCGATTTGCTGCGCTTTGGCCCGCATTATATAGCTATCAATGTCACGTTTTAGCTCTGGCGCAAATAGATAGAGGATCAGCACATTGGGCAGGGCCATTAGGAAGAAAGCACTGTCCACCAAAGCAACCACTGCCTCTATCTTCAGCAATGCGCCAATGGGTAATATGAATATATACAGCAGTTTGAAGCTGAGGTCACGTGCGGGGCTTTTGCCGAAAAGATATTGTGATGCTTGCAGAGCATAAAAGCCCCATGCGCACAGCGTGCTATGCGCAAACAACATCACCGCGATCGTTAATAACCATGGGAACCAGTCGGAAATCTGCGCAAAAGCTGCGGCAGTGATACGAATATCTTGATCGTCGCCTGTCCATGTACCCGCCAGAACAATCGCAATTGCACCTAATGAACACACTATTACAGTATCAACAAATGGCTCCAACAGCGCGACCAAGCCTTCGGATGCGGGTTCATGGGTTTTGGCCTGACTATGCGCAATGACCGCAGAGCCAACCCCTGCCTCTGATGAATAGACAGCGCGCTGCATACCAATAATGAAAGTACCTATCAGGCCACCTGCGACAGCATTGCCGGAAAAGGCGTCACTGATGATAAGGCCCAAAGCCTCTGGCAATTGGGCGATATTGGTGATGATGATGACCAATACGCCGAACAGATAAACACCGGCCATAAGCGGCACCAGCAAGGATGTGACACGGCCCAGCCAAGTGACGCCGCCAACCACCACCAGCCCGACAAAGAACGCCATCACCAGTCCATAGCCAATCGCAAAACTGTTAGGTCCGCCATCTGCTGCGGCCGAGGCGATGCCAGTGACCTCTGATAAGGTGGCAAGGCTTTGATTGACCTGCACCAGCGGGATTGCGCCAATAAACGCCATCACTGCGTAAAATGCGCCCAATGCAAAGCCCAATTTGGGCAGGCCGCGCAAGGCAAAGCCGTTCTTCAAACTGTACATAGGCCCGCCGCGCACAGAACCATCCGCATCTATTTCACGAAATTTGACGCCCATAGTGACTTCGACACATTTCAGTGTCATGGCGAAAAAACCTATGATGAACATCCAAAATGCTGCGCCAGGACCACCCGTGGCAATGGCGATGGCCACGCCAGCAATATTACCAAGGCCAACCGTGCCCGACAATGCGGTAGTCAGTGCGGAAAATTGCGAGATTGCGCCGGGCGCATCCGGTTGATCAAATCTTCCACGCAGAATTTTAACCGATAACGGCACAGCCCGCAGATTGATAAAACCAAAATAGATAGTGAAAACCAGCATCGGAATAGCCAGCCACAGGACGATCCAAGGTATCTCACTGCCAAAAAACGGGATACGGCTAAACACCGCAGCATTAAGGGCATCAATACCATTTGTCAGTATGTCGAGAGGAGTGGCAGTCATGTCTATCCGAAAGTTAATTATCATTCACCCTTTATCGTTAGGGATAAGGCGGTTATGTCGCAATGAACAATTGCAAAGGCGGCGCTTTGGGCTGCTTTAACCACCATATTCTGCATTGGAGTGCATGTGTGAGTAGGAATTTTTTTGGCACAGACGGTATTAGAGGCCGCACAAACCAAGGTGTGATGACCGCTATGACCGCGATGAAGATCGGTCAGGCAGCAGGAAAACACTTTCTGCGCGGCACACATAAACACCGCGTTATTATCGGCAAAGATACCCGTCTTTCCGGCTATATGATGGAAAATGCTCTGGTGGCTGGTTTCACCAGTGTCGGCATGGATGTCATTCTGGTTGGGCCGATGCCAACACCTGCCGTTGCTTTGCTGGCGCGTGAGATGCGGGCCGATCTGGGGGTTATGATCTCCGCTAGCCATAACCCTTATCAGGATAATGGTATCAAATTGTTCGGGCCGGATGGCTATAAATTGTCTGATGAAGATGAAGCCAATATTGAACGACTAATGGGCGAAGAGCCGGAGCTAGCCGATGCAGAAGATATTGGCCGTGCACGGCGGATTGATGATGCGCGGGGCCGTTATATTCACGCGGTTAAAAAGTCGCTACCAGATCATGTACGGCTTGATGGGCTGAATATTGTTGTCGATTGCGCTAATGGTGCGGCCTATCAGGTGGCGCCATCTGCCTTTTGGGAATTGGGCGCTAAAGTCATCGCAATTGGCGTTGAGCCAAATGGCAAAAATATCAATGATAAGGTCGGCTCGACAGATATCGCCGCCTTACAAAAGCGCGTCGTCGATGAAGGCGCAGATATAGGCATTGCGCTTGATGGTGATGCAGACCGTTTGATCGTTGTCGATGAAAAGGGTCGTCAGGTCGATGGTGACCAGATTATGGCGCTCATAGCCAGTGGTTGGGCGCGTGATGGCAGGTTGAAGGGCAGCACCGTAGTTGCCACTGTCATGTCCAATTTGGGGCTGGAGCGGCATTTGCTGGAGCAGGGCCTGCGCCTTAAACGTGCGAAGGTAGGGGACCGCTATGTGCTCGAAGAAATGCGCAAGGGCGGATACAATATCGGTGGTGAGCAATCGGGTCATATGATCTTGCTCGATCATGGCACAACCGGTGATGGCACTGCGGCGGCACTGCAAGTATTGGCAGAATTGGTGCAATCAGGGCAGGTAGCCAGCGAATTGCTGCACCGTTTCGAACCTGTGCCGCAATTGCTGAAAAATGTTCGGTTTGCTGGTGGTAAGCCGCTTGAAAATGCGGATGTGCAAGCGGCAATTGTTCATGCTGAAGACAAACTTGCAACAACTGGTAGGCTGGTTATCCGCCCATCCGGCACTGAACCGGTTATCCGTGTTATGGCTGAAGGTGATGATGCTAAACTGGTCGAACAGATGGTCGACCATATCTGCATAGCGATTGAAAAAGCTGCAACCTGATGCTGGAAATGCGCCCGGATTGTGAACGCTGTGGGCGGGATTTACCTGCTGATGCGTCCGGGGCATTTATATGCTCGTTTGAATGTAGCTTTTGCGAGGATTGCAACGACAATCACCTGAAATCCATATGCCCAAATTGCGGGGGTGCCTTGATGCCTAGGCCGGTGCGCAGCGCAGAATTGGTCGCGAAATTCCCAGCTTCAACTGTACGCAAATATCACGCATGACGACGCGTATTTTAAGCATAGCTGGATCGGATAGCGGCGGCGGGGCCGGAATACAGGCTGACATCAAGACCATAACCATGATGGGCGCTCATGCCATGACCGCTATCACTGCGGTCACAGCGCAAAATTCGCAAGGTGTCAGCGCGGTAGAAGTCATGTCACCCGATATGGTTGCAGCGCAAATAACTGCGGTGCTGCAAGATTTTGGCGCAGATGCCATCAAAATTGGCATGTTGGGTAGCGCAGAAATCGCGCACCGTGTGGCAGATATATTGCAAGACCATCCAGATATCCCCGCTGTTTTTGATCCAGTGATGGTTGCAACAAGCGGCGCCATATTGGCTGATGAGGCAACCATAAGCGCTTTTGATCGATTGATCAGCTTGGCGCTTGTCACCACACCCAATTTGCCGGAACTGTCCGCCTTGGGTGGCCAGGATATAGTCTGTAAAAAAGCCCGTAACTTATTGATAAAAGGGGGTCATGCCGAGGGCACTATGCTGATCGACCGATTGATCCCGGCTGATGGTCCAGAGATTATATGGCAAGATGATCGCATCGATACTCCGCATATGCATGGCACGGGTTGCACTTTATCTTCTGCTATTGCGATAGGCTTGGGGAGTGGAGAAAGCGTTCAATCCGCTATTGACCATGCACGGCGATATGTACGTATCGCGCTGCATGATGCGCCTGACTTGGTAGCGCAAAACGGGCCAATGGGGCATTTTAGTGTTCGCAATGATGTGTTGATGAAGGGGCCTTCATTCAATCAAGTGACCATTGATTGCACCGATTATGACGCGTCTGTGGCATTTTATCGTGCGCTTGGGTTAAAATTGATTGTCGATAGCCCGCCGCGATATGCCCGTTTAGAAGCGCCAAATGGCTCAACATTGTCGTTGCACAAATCTGATAATGTACAGTCTGGTGCCGCGCTCTATTTTGAATTTCCCGATATGGATGCGGCTGTTGAAGCCTTGGTTCAAAAGGGATGGCTATTTGAAAGCCCAGCACAGGACCAATCATGGAAATGGCGCGAAGCGTGGACGAGAGACCCTTCTGGCCACAGAATTTGCATATATCACGGCGGAGAGGACCGCCGTTATCCACCGTGGCGCATCGATCAATAACCAGTCACAAAAACATTATTGCGCCAAAGGGTTGGCGCATCGCCAATGGCCTCTATATTAGAGGTTGATATTGTTTAAGCGCAAGGAGTTGCAACATGGCATTCGTTCTTCCCGATCTTCCTTTTGACAAAGCCGCTTTTGGCGATGTGATGTCGGCCAATACATTCGACTATCACCACGGCAAGCACCATAATGCCTATGTCGGCAAAACCAATGATGCCATTGCAGGCACTGACCACGATGGCAAAAAACTGTCCGAAGTCATTATTGCTGCTAAAGAATCTGGCAATCAGGGGCTGTTTAACAATAGCGCACAAATCTGGAACCACACATTTTTCTGGCATTGTTTAAGCCCTGAAAATGTTGCGATGCCTGCTTCACTGGCTGATCGTATTGAAAAAGATTTCGGTTCGGTTGATGGATTTAAAGACGCATTTAAAGCGGAAGCTGCTGGCCATTTTGGTTCTGGATGGGGCTGGTTGGTGCTGAACGGTGACAAGCTGGAAATCACGTCCTTGCATGATGCTGATACACCGGTTGCCTATGAAGGTATGAAACCTTTGCTAACCCTCGATGTTTGGGAACATGCTTATTATCTGGATTATCAGAATGCGCGTCCAAACTATCTGGATACGGTGATGGACAAAGCCATTAACTGGGAATTTGTTGCACAAAATCTTGATGGAGCAGGCATAGGCCGCGCTGATCAAGGCTGATAACAGAATCACAAACTAGCTGAAAAGGGCGGGTCGATTGATCCGCCTTTTTTATTGGGCCAGCACCTATTTGTCTGAAGCCTTAGCCTCTGCATCGGCGTTGTCTGTATTATCTGCGTCTTCAATCTCAACGGCAAACCCATGTTTAAGCAGCATGGGAATTTGCGTGAAGGTGAACAGAAAAGACAAGACGGATATGCCCCAGACTTTCAGCGTCAACCATGTGTCAAAAGACAGGGTGGCGCGCATCACCTCATTCAAAACGGCCAGTACGACGAAAAAAATTGCCCAATTGCGAGACAGCTTTAACCAGCCTTCGTCGCTCAACCCTTCAAATGCTGCATGAAGCAGATATTTCAATACGGCTTTGCCGCGCAATAACCCACCGAACAAAATGGCGGCAAAGAATCCATAAATAATTGTCGGTTTGATCTGGATGAACCTTTCATCCTGAAAATACAGGGTGAGGGCGCCAAAACCCACAATCAATATCACTGACAACATCAACATGGGTGATACGCGGCCCGCCTTCCAAAATGATAATGCAAGGGCAGCAACCGCTGCGACCATGAAAGCACCCGTGCTATAGGTGATGGCCAGAATTGTTTGGACTGTTTGACCTTCACCATCAGGCGCATTCCACTGATAAACAATGAAAAACACCAATAAAGGGCCAAAGTCTGTAGCAAAAGAGAGCCATGCAGGCGGCGTTTTCTTTTCCGTTTTTTCCGTTAGGTCGGCCTGTTTATGTGTGCCGGTATCGCTGCTCATTGATAAGTTCCTGCAAGTATCTTGGCCAAGAAGGCGGGGTCGAATGATCGCAGATCATCCATTTGCTCGCCTACACCAATTGCATGAATGGGAAGTTTATACTTGTTCGCCGCTGCAACCAAAACGCCGCCGCGTGCCGTTCCGTCCAACTTGGTCATGACGAGGCCAGTGACGCCGGCAATTTCTTTGAATACCTCAATCTGTGACAGCGCATTTTGGCCATTGGTCGCATCCAATACCAATACCACATCATGTGGAGCAGCAGGATTTATCCGGCCCAGAACTTTGCGGATTTTGGCCAATTCGTCCATCAGTTCACGCTTATTTTGCAAGCGGCCAGCCGTATCAACAATCAACACATCTGTGCCAATTTCTGTAGCCTGTTTAACAGCATCAAATACGATACTGGCCGGGTCGCTGCCTTCTGCGCCTGCGATGACCGGAATGCCTAAACGTTCACCCCAGATTTTAAGCTGGCCTATAGCTGCTGCACGAAAGGTATCACCGGCTGCCAACATGACAGCATAATCCTGCTCTTGATAGAGATGTGCCAATTTGGCGATGGTTGTCGTTTTGCCTGAACCATTAACACCGATGACCAATATGACTTGCGGCCGGGGAAAAGCATCGATTTCCAATGGTTCGGCAACATCACCCAATATGGCTGCAATTTCACGCTCTACGACCATGCGGACATCGGCTTCACTTGTGTCGCGTTCAAAGCGCTCTTCGGCAAGTTTTTCACGCACTAAGGCCGCAGTTTCAGGACCAAGATCAGATAGGATCAGGGCGTCTTCAATATTGTCGAGCATATCGGCGTCCAATCGGCCACCGCCGACCAGTCCGCTTAAATTGCCCGTTAATTGTCCGGATGTGCGCTTTAGCCCATCGAGCAGTTTTTCGCGCCAGCCTTTTTCGCTCATAATCACCCTATCATTGTTGTGCGCTAATTGGCTGCGCAAACAGCTTGCCATTGTCAATATGGCTAATGGCAATCGGCAGCAAATCACCGGCCTTTGCTTGTTCGCTAAGCTGTATCTTAGCAAAATTTTCAATATGGCCCTGATTGCCCGACTTTTCGACCAATATTTGCGCTTTACTGCCCAGCAAAGATGCCTGCCATTCTTGGTGTATCGCCGCTGCAGCCTCGCGCATTTCACGGGCGCGCTCTTTGATAATCGATCGGTTCAATTGCGGCATACGTGCCGCCGGCGTGCCATCGCGCGGAGAAAAGGGGAAGATATGCGCGTGCACAATCTCACATGCGGCAAGAATGCTGAGGTTATTGCGGTGCATTGCTTCATCTTCTGTGGGGAAGCCCGCAATCAAATCTGCACCAATAGCAATGTCAGAGCGCTTGGCTTTTAGCCGCGCAACTAAGTCGATTGCCTGACCGCGATTATGGCGCCTTTTCATGCGTTTCAAGATCATATCATCGCCTGATTGCAGCGAGATATGGACATGCGGCATGATCCGTTTTTCACCTGTCAGCAGATCAAACAGACGGTCGTCCACTTCTATGCCATCAAGCGAAGAGAGGCGCAGCCGCGGTAGATCGGGTACCAGCTTCATTATCCGTTCAACCAACATACCCAAATTGGGCTTGCCAGGCAGATCATGACCATAGCTGGTGACATCAACGCCGGTCAGCACAACCTCTTTATAGCCGCGGTCGACCAGCTGCTGAATATGATCTACCAGCTTGCCAGCAGGCACAGAACGGCTATTTCCCCGTCCATAGGGAATGATGCAAAAGGTGCACCGATGGTCACAGCCATTTTGCACTTCAACAAAGGCGCGCGCATGTTCGGTAAAGGCGCTGGCCATATGCGGGGCAGTATCGCGCACCTGCATAATGTCCTGCACATGCGCATTGGTAGAATTGTCTAAGCCAAAGGCAAAGCTGGCAGGGTTGTATTTTTCTATATTGCCAACCACGCGGTCCACTTCTGCCATATTGGCAAAGCTGTCCGGGTCGATCTGCGCAGCGCAGCCGGTTACGACGATATGGGCTTGCGGATTAGCTTTGCGCGCGCGGCGAATGGATTGGCGCGTCTGGCGAACCGCTTCATTGGTAACGGCACAACTATTGATGATAACCAGCGGTTCGTGAATGTCAGATTGTGATAAGCCTGCGCGAATAGCTTCACTTTCCGCGATATTGAGGCGGCAACCCATGGTAATGATTTCTGGTGATTGCGCTTTTGGTCTGTCCTGCGTCTCGCTCACAGCATTACCTCACCAGTAAAGACGTGGGTGAACGGGCCTGTCATTATAACGGATTCACCAGGCTGCCATGCAATTGTCAGGGCGCCGCCTGGTAGATTAACTGTTACAGGGCTAGCGCATAATTTCTTGGCGATGGCGGCCACAGCAGTTGCGCAAGCACCGGTTCCACATGCCTGAGTCAGGCCCGCCCCGCGCTCCCATACACGCAGATCAATCATATCGCCTTTCAAAGATGCGACATTCACATTTACGCGTTGGGGAAATAGAGGGTCATTCTCAATGATTGGACCCAAATTTTCCAGATCAATATTGGCCTGATCAGCGACAAAGAAAACGGCATGGGGGTTGCCCATATTGACAGCTACGGGCCGTTCCAAATCTTCCCAACTCACTGGCATGTCCATGGTGTCCATAGAGTCACTCAGCGGTATATCCTGCCATGCAAATTTGGGCTGACCCATGGCAACGCTTACAGATTGGTCATGCAATTCGCCATGCAAAATGCCAGCCGCTGTGGCGATAGAAAGTTTCTCTTCCCTTATCAGCGCAACAACACAGCGCGTTGCATTGCCGCACGCCTCAACCTCGCCGCCATCCTGATTATATATGGCCATGTGAATATCGGCCTTATCAGATGCTGAAATAATGATCAGTTGGTCGCAACCAATACCATGCTTGCGGTCTGCCAATTGCCGCACTTGGTCGGCATTGAGATGCAATGCATTTTGGCGCGCGTCAAAGATGATAAAATCATTCCCCAGACCGTGCATTTTATGAAAGACATAAGAAGCCATGGCCGCGCTTTAGTCGCCATTGGTTAAGCTGTCTATATCTGCAATATCTTCAAGTGAGTGGTAAGGGGATTGGCCGGAATGATTAACCGGCCTGTTGTTTTGTTTCTTTTTGATATTGCTGCAATTCACTCTCATCTCCATCACTAGGCTCATTGGCCATTGTATAAAGGTTGGAGCGCGCTAGCATCCATCGAGTTTGTTCAATGCTTAATGGCTGGCCGTAATGATAGCCTTGAACCTTTTCGCAGCCAAGTTCCGCCAAAAAGTTAACAATCTGTTCATCCTCTGCGCCCTCTGCAGTCACGGGGAGATTGAGGCTACGTGATAAATGAATAATAGCATCCACAATTGCCGCATTATCGGGGCTCTCTGAATAGGTTGAAATAAAGCTTTGATCGATCTTGATGCGGTCGAAAGGCAGAATTCGCAAATGTGACAAAGAGCTATAACCCGTACCAAAATCATCAAGAGCGACCTTAACGCCCTGATTTCTAAGGCTCGTCATGATAGCTTTTGCGAGGCCGATATTTTCGAAAAGAGCATTTTCGGTAATCTCAACCTCAAGGCGTTCAGCTGGAAAGCCAGTCTCTGTCAGGATTTTTATAATTTTTTGTGCAAGCCATGGGTCGCGCAATTGAAAAGGTGAAATATTGACAGACAATGTCAGGCTGTTGTCCCAGTTTTTGGCGTCCAAAAACGCCTGACGCATAATGCTTTCGGATAGCTCTGCTATAAGATTGCATTCTTCCGCTATGGGGATGAAAACATCAGGAAGCACATTGCCAAGAGATTGTGAACGCCAACGCGCCAAAACCTCAAAGCCTGCCAATTTGCCAGTTGCGAGATCAATTTGTTGCTCAAAATAGGGCACAAATTCACCAGTTGGAATGCCAGCGCGCATACCCGATTCAAGCATGTTTTGTGTTTGAATTGCTGTATGCATAGAGCTTTCGAACCAGCTGAAACGATTCCGTCCGCCCTTTTTGCTGTGGTACATTGCCATATCGGCCCGGCGTAACAATGCTTCTGCACTTTCTTCGCTGTGATGCGCGAAGGCGATACCGATAGATGTGCTGATCGCTAATTCACAGGTCGGCCCATCAATAGGCAGAGAAATCTTTTCAATCATTTGTTCGGCGATACGTTCCACCACTGAACGATCCTGCAAAGTGAAGGTAAATGCGATAGCAAATTCATCACCACCTAAGCGCGAAATGAGTGCATCACGCGGTACAATTTTGTGCAATCTGTCTGCGACTGTTTTTAAAACCATGTCACCGGCTTGATGCCCATGAATGTCGTTGATGGTCTTAAAATGGTCCAGATCAAGCATAAGGAATGCCACGGCCATTTCGCGCTTCTCTGCTGCAGCAATCAAATCAGCAGTACGTTCGTTAATCGAGCGGCGATTAAGACAATTGGTAAGTGGGTCGGTCACGGCGAGTTTTCGTGCCTCAACCTCTGCTCGGCGACGCATTTCGACTTCTTTGCGCATTTCATCATAACGCTTCCAGCCAAATATAATCAATGCGATATTCAGGAGCATCGCAGTAGCAAGAATGCTGTTGGGACCAGTACCTTTTCCGTTAATCAAATTAGCGACTTCCGGTACAACCAGAGAGCCAGTGCCAACGAACATGAGAATAGCAGACAATATAATACCGCCGCCTACAACGTCGATACTATCAAGAAACCGGTTCAAACGGCTTCCATAAGTGCGAATATCGCTCGTATCCAAACTTGTCTGTTCGGCCATAAGTCCCCTTTGGCGGAAGGCTATTATCTCTGAGAACAGGATGCCTCAATGCGACCACCAGATTTCCAATTAGACAAATAGAGTAAATAATTTCTTTATTATGCCTTTGCAGCCCATTGGCCGCTAAGGATTGACCCTTATCACAGCGATGTTGTGATGAAATGTCTTGCCAAAATATAGTCAGCGGTATAAGCGGCTGTTAAATAGCGCAGGTACAGCCGGTCAGCGAGGTTTCGCCCACCGGCTATTTTTGCGTTTATAGTGTTTTTGCATCGCTTGGCGAATATGTCCATATTAGGCGGGCCCATATTAAGGCGGAAAGAAAAAGGAAGACGATATGTTCGATACACTATCCGGTCGCCTTGGCGATGTATTTGACCGCTTAAAAGGGCGCGGCGCGCTTAATGAGAGTGACGTACGCGCCGCTATGCGCGAAGTGCGTATCGCTTTGCTGGAGGCTGATGTTGCCCTGCCGGTCGTGCGCGCCTTTATTGATAAAGTTACCGATAAAGCGGTTGGGCAATCGGTCCTGAAATCTGTCACACCGGGCCAACAGGTCATCAAAATTGTTAATGATGCCTTGGTTGAGATGCTGGGCAGTGATGTTAGCGAAATTGATCTGGCAACATCGCCGCCTGCTGTCATCATGATGGTTGGTCTGCAAGGTTCGGGTAAAACCACCAGCACTGCCAAATTGGCCAAATGGTTGACAGAAAAAGAGCGCAAAAAGGTCATGATGGCCTCGCTTGACGTTAACCGGCCGGCAGCGCAGGAACAATTGGCCGTTTTGGGCGAGCAGGTTTCTGTGGCAACCTTGCCCATTGTTGCTGGCCAACAACCGGTTGAGATTGCCAAGCGCGCTTTACAGGCCGCAAAATTGCAAGCCTTTGATGTGCTGTTGCTCGATACAGCGGGCCGATTGCATGTTGACCAGCAATTGATGGACGAAATGCGCGCGGTCAGCAAAGAGGCGACGCCGCAAGAGACATTGCTGGTTGTTGACTCTTTAACGGGTCAGGATGCGGTCAATGTCGCGCAGAATTTCTCTGAGCAGGTGCCATTAACCGGTACAATATTGACCCGTATGGATGGCGATGCACGCGGCGGTGCTGCATTGTCGATGCGTGCGGTCACTGGCAAGCCGATCAAATTTGTCGGCATTGGCGAAAAAATGGATGCGCTGGAGCTTTTCCATCCTGATCGCATCGCTGGCCGCATTTTGGGCATGGGTGATGTTGTTGGCTTGGTTGAGCGTGCAGCGGCATCTGTTGAGAAAGACGAGGCCGAGAAGCTGGCTGAGAAAATGTCCAAAGGTCAGTTTGACATGGACGATCTGCGCAGCCAGTTGCAGCAAATGACCAAGATGGGCGGTCTGGGTGCTTTGGCGGGTATGATGCCGGGCATGAAAAAGGCCAAGGCCGCGATGGAGGCCAGCGGCATGGACGACAAGGTGCTTGTTCATATGGACGCCATTATCGGCTCCATGACCAAGGCGGAGCGTGCCAAGCCGGCATTGCTGAACGCCAAGCGCAAAGTGCGGATTGCCAAAGGTTCGGGAACCACTGTGCAAGAGGTCAATAAGATCATCAAAATGCACAAGGAAATGTCTGGTGCCATGAAGAAAATCCGCAAAATGGGCGGGTTGAAAGGTCTGGCGGCGATGTTTGGCGGCGGAGGCGGCGGTATGCCTGATCCGGGTGCGATGGGCAATTTGCTGGGCGGCGGCGGAGCTGGCGGGCCGGGATTGCCTGGACTTCCGGGCGGCGCGCCGGGGAATTTGTTTAAGAAGTAATTTGAAGATATTTAGCTAATATATTATTTTAGAAAGGTTTATTATGGCTATTGCAATGCGTTTGTCGCGCGGGGGTTCTAAGAAACGCCCTTATTATCGTATCGTTGTTGCTGATCAGCGCGCACCGCGTGACGGTAAGTATCTGGAGCAAGTAGGATCTTATAACCCATTGCTGGCAAAAGACAGTGCCGAGCGTGTTCAGATGAATGAAGAGCGCGTCAAGCATTGGCTTTCTGTTGGTGCACAGCCTTCAGACCGTGTTGCACGTTTTCTGGATGCCGCTGGCGTGCGTGAGCGTGCTGCGCGCAATAACCCGAAAAAAGGTGAGCCAGGTGAAAACGCCAAAGAGCGTGCTGAAGAAAAAGCCGCCAAATTAGCCGAAGCTGAAGAAGCGAAAAAAGCTGCTGAAGAAGAAGCCAAAGCCGCTGCAGCCGCAGCAGCTGAAGCCCCTGCAGAAGAAGCGCCAGCGGAGGAAACCTCTGCCGAGGAAGCACCTGCTGCAGAAGCTGAAGGCGAAGAAAAGGCCGAATAAGCCTTGCCGCAAAGTCTGGAGCCGCAAAATCTGGATAAGCCCGTTACGCTGGCCGTCATTATTGGCGCGCACGGTGTAACGGGCGAAGTGCGTTTAAAGCTGTTCACGGATGACGTGGCATCGCTTAAGCGCCACAAAATCTATAATGATGGCGCGCTCAATCTTAAGAGCGTGAAGCCGAACAAGGCTGGCGCCATTGCCCGCTTCGCGCAAATCACTGACCGCAATGGCGCAGAAGCCGCACGCGGCACGGAGCTGAATGTTCCGCGTTCATCATTGCCGCCATTGGGTGAGGGCGAATATTATCATATCGACCTGATTGATCTGCCTGTTGAAACCGAAAATGGTGAAAATATCGGGCATGTTGTTGCGGTTGAGAATTTCGGTGCAGGCGACATTATTGAAATTAAAAAGCCTGATGATAAGAAATTCATGGTGCCTCTGAAATTCGCAGAGGTGCTTGAGAATAAGATTGTGATCGCTTCTGAGTTTTCACAATGACCTTCCATGCGCAGATTTTGACGCTATATCCTGAGATGTTTCCCGGCCCGCTGAGCGCGTCGCTGGCCGGAAAGGCGCTGGAGGCAGGGAAATGGTCGTGCGATGCCATCAATATGCGCGATTTTGCCACAGACCGGCACCGCAGTGTTGACGATACACCAGCAGGCGGCGGCGCAGGCATGGTTTTGCGCGCTGATATTCTAGGCAAGGCGGTGGACTTTGCTAATCTGCGCATGGCCGACAAAGTTGCAGCATCCAAAAAAAAGGCATCAAAAACAGGCTCAGCGTTGGCGGAAGGGTATAATGTCCCCATTATTGCCCTTACACCGCGCGGAAAGCCGCTCACACAGGCGCGGGTGAGAGAGATTTCTGCCGGGCAGGGTGTCACTCTGTTATGCGGCCGGTTCGAGGGTTTTGACGAACGGATATTCGTCGCACGGGATATAGAGGAGATATCTATTGGTGATTATATTCTCTCTGGCGGAGAAATGGGCGCTTTCATACTATTAGATGCTTGCATTCGCTTGCTTGACGGGGTAATGGGCGCGTCTTCTAGCGGAGATGAAGAGAGCTTTGAAAATGGGCTTTTGGAATATCCGCATTTTACCCGACCTGTTGAATGGGAAGGGCGCACGATCCCTGAAGTGTTGCGATCGGGGGATCATGCGAAAATTGCCGCTTGGCGTAAAGCACAGGCAGAGGCAATTACACGGCTAAGGCGGCCGGATCTTTGGGAGCGCCAACGGGGCGCTGCGGATCAGTCGCCCTCTGGTGCGCAGCGCGAAACAAAGGAAGAATGAGATGAACCTCATCCAGACACTCGAAGCGGAAGCTATTGAGGAATTTGAAGGCAAAAAAGACATCCCCGATTTTCGGGCCGGTGACACATTGCGTGTCGGCGTCCGCGTGGTCGAGGGAGAACGTACCCGTGTCCAGAATTTTGAAGGCGTTTGCATCGCCCGCACCAGCCGCGGTCTTGGCTCGAACTTTACTGTTCGCAAGATGAGCTTTGGCGAAGGTGTGGAGCGTGTGTTCCCGCTTTACTCCCCCAATATTGACAGCATTACCGTGGTACGCCGCGGTGTCGTGCGTCGTGCCAAACTTTACTATCTGCGTGGCCGTACAGGTAAGCGTGCGCGTATCGCTGAGCGTAAAATTGTGAGCAAGAGCGCAGAGAAAAAAGGCTGAGCCTAAACGATATTATATAAATATCAGGGTCGGTCTCCATAAAGGATACCGGCCCTTTTTTATGAGGAATGATGATGGGTTATAAAGTTGCAGTGGTCGGTGCGACAGGCAATGTGGGCCGCGAAATGCTCGCGGTATTGGCGGAGCGCGAATTCCCGATTGATGAGATTGCGGCGGTGGCATCCTCTCGCTCTGTCGGCAGTGAATGTGAATTCGGCGATACGGGCAAGATGCTTAAGGTCAAAAATATCGAGCATTTCGATTTTTCTGGCTGGGATATGGCCCTGTTTTCCGCTGGCTCCTCTGTTTCGAAAGAATATGCGCCCAAGGCAGCTGCTGCTGGCTGTGTAGTGATTGATAACAGCTCGCTCTACCGCATGGACCCCGATGTGCCGTTGATCGTGCCAGAGGTGAACCCAGAGGCGATTTCTGGCTATACCAAGCGCAACATCATCGCCAACCCCAATTGCTCAACCGCGCAAATGGTTGTTGCGCTAAAACCGTTGCATGATGCGGCGACGATCAAGCGGGTTGTGGTGTCCACTTATCAATCTGTCTCTGGCGCTGGCAAGGGCGCAATGGACGAGCTGTTTGAACAGTCCCGCGCGATCTTTGTTGGTGATCCCGTTGAACCGCGCCAGCTGACCAAGCAAATCGCGTTCAATGTCATTCCGCATATTGATGTTTTTCTGGATGATGGCTCTACCAAGGAAGAGTGGAAAATGGTGGTCGAGACCAAGAAAATCATGGACCCCAAAATCAAGATGAGCGCGACCTGTGTGCGCGTACCGGTTTTTGTTGGTCATAGTGAAGCTATCAACATAGAATTTGAAAAAGAACTTTCCGCAGAGGCCGCGCAAGAGATTTTGCGCGAAGCGCCCGGCATCATGCTGTACGATAAGCGTGAAGATGGCGGCTATATCACACCGATTGAATGTGTCGGCGATGGCGCGACCTATATCAGCCGCGTGCGCGAAGACCCGACAGTAGAAAATGGCCTGAACCTGTGGTGCGTCAGTGACAATCTACGCAAAGGCGCGGCGCTCAACGCCGTACAAATTGCAGAGCTGTTAGGCCGCAATCATTTGCAAAAAGGATAGGATTAGAGCAGTAAGAGTCTATGACTTTATCTGCTGATCTTTTCTGGTCCTTTCGCTCACCTTATAGTTATCTCGCAACGGCGCGTTATGCGCAGATTGCGCGTGATTATGATGTCGTGATCAATTTGCGACCTGTATATCCGCTCGCTATTCGCGAACCGGATTTCTTTGAAAAAAACAATCCCAATTGGCTGGCCTATATGCTGCGGGATATTTTCCGTCTCGCCGAATATATGGATATTCCGCTGGCACCGCCTAATCCCGATCCGGTTATGCAAGATTTGGCCACACGCAAAATCGCTGATGAGCAGCCTTATATATTCCGGCTGACACGGCTTGGTCAGGCAGCGGCTAGACGCAGTAAGGGCTTGGACTTTGTTGACAAAGCCTCGCGTCTTATCTGGGGCGGCACGGCAAATTGGCATCAGGGCGAACATCTCACCAATGCTGCGCGGGCCTGCGGTCTTGATTTTGCCGAACTGGAAAGCGAAGCCGCATCTGATGCAGAAGCGCTCGATGCCGATATTGCCGCTAATCAGGATGCTTTGGAAAAGTCCGGCCATTGGGGCGTTCCAACCCTGGTGTTTAATGACGAGCCATTTTTTGGTCAGGACCGCATTGAACATGCGTTATGGCGCATGGAGCAAGCGGGCCTAAAAAAGACCGAAACGCAGGACAAATGAGCGATAGTATAACGGCGCGCATCACCATGGCTGATGGTGTTCAGCTTGCGGTGCATGAAACAGGGCCGGTTGATGGAACGCCAATAATATTGCTGCATGGCCTGTTTTCAAATGCGGTGACCAATTGGATGAAATATGGTCATGCGGGCAAGCTGGCGGAAGCTGGGTACCGCGTCATTATGCCTGAATTTCGCGCCCATGGTGAGAGTGACGCGCCGCAAGATCCGGCGGCTTACCCCGTTGATATATTGGCGCAGGATATTTTGCATCTGGTGGATATATTGGCGCTGGATGATTTTGATCTGGCCGGCTTTTCATTGGGCGCGCGCACTGCTGCCAAATTGCTGACTATGGGGCTTCGTCCGCGTCGTCTTGTGCTGTCTGGCATGGGGTGGGAAGGTATTCAGGGCTGGGGCAATCGCCGCCAATTCTTTATCGATGCGATTGATAAGCGCGACAATGTTAAGCGCGGTGACCCGCATTTCTTTGCCGTGGCCTTTATGAAGACGCAGGGCATAGACCCGATCGCGGCCCGCTTATTGCTGAACAGTTTTGGCGATATGGATGTTGAGGCTTTGACCGAGATTGATGTGCCGACCATGATATTGTGCGGTAAGGACGATCAGGATAATGGTTCAGCACCTTTATTAGCACAAAACCTTATGCAGGCGCATTATGCTGAAATCCCCGGTACCCATATGTCCAGCGTAACAGAAGGCGCATTGGGTGATGCGCTGGTGCAATTTTTTGGCAGTGGGCACTGAACCGATCATGCCAAAAACATCAGCAACTATGCGCGGCTTTCTAATCTGCTGGTTTCTGGGCTGGGCGCTATTCATTTTGGTAGGAATATTACAGCCTGTTGCCGGGGATGGCTTGGGTCAATTTGGCATGGAAGCCCATCGCCGGGCTGGGACAGCAGATATGGTCAACACCATTCATAGCTATTGGCAAAATATAGGCGTTTATGACCGCGCTACATGGTCATTGGTCGTCGATTTGTTGTTTATCACAGCCTTTTCGATTGGCGGTGTGCTAGGCGGATTATTGCTGCGGCAGAATATGCATGCCAATATCAGACGGGTAGGGTTATTGGCGATTGTCGCACATATTGTTTTTGCCGTTAGTGATTATGCCGAAACCATCAGCCAGTTGATACAGATGGTTGATGGTATGGGCAGTGACAGTCTGGCCAATATTGCAGCCTTTGCACGGCCAATTAAAATACAGAGTTTTCTGATCGCAGTGGCAGCCATTGTGATAGGGTTTATCGCATCAAAAATCATTGCCCGCAAAACAGAAGCATAGAGTTGGCGATACAGACTTGACCATGAGGGATTGCAGGCGCAATCTGGTGATAATGTTCGCTGTTGTTAAGCAGTGATTTCAGGGTTTGGATAATTCAAAGGGATATATCATGAAAAAGTCACTCTTGGCCATATCGGCTATAGCGTTGAGTTCCGCTTTACTGGCCGCGCCCAGCATGGCGTATAATGATGAGCAAAGCACTGGCGCTGATAGTAGTGAAAGCGAAGTTTCACTGGCGGATGCACAGGCCTTTTTGGCGGCTGCGGAAAAAGAGCTGTTTGATTTCTCTATTGATGCTGGCCGTGTTTACTGGGTCAACGCCACCTATATCACTGAAGATACAGACGCCATGGCCGCTGCGATTGGTGCAAAGGGCACCGAAATGTCGGTGCGCTTTGCATTGGAAGCAGCAAAATATGCCAATGTTCCTGGTCTTTCGCTGACGGAAAAACGTAAGCTGGACAAATTGCGCGGCGGTATTGTTTTGCCCGCACCAACGCGCGAAGGGGCCGCAACCGAGCTGAACACCATCGCCACGCGCTTGAACAGCCAATATGGCAAAGGCAAGGGCACGTTGGACGGAAAACCGATTAACGGCTCTGATATTGAGGCGGCGATGGGCACGGTGCGTGACCCTGCCAAATTGGCGGAGATGTGGACCAGTTGGCATAATCAGGTCGGCGCACCTATGAAAAGCGATTATGTGCGCATGGTTGATATTGCCAATCAGGGTGCATCAGAATTGGGTTTTGCCAATGTGGGTGCAATGTGGCGTTCGCAATATGATATGCCGGCCGATGACTTTGCCAAATTGACGGAAACGTTATGGCAGCAGGTAAAGCCGCTTTATGACGAGCTGCATTGCTATGCCCGCTCTGAACTGAATGAAGAATATGGCGATGAGGTGCAGCCCGATAGCGGCCCAATCCGTGCCGATTTGCTCGGCAATATGTGGGCGCAGGAATGGGGCAATATCTATGATATAGTCGCTCCTGAAGGCGCCGGTGACATTGGCTATGATGTCACCGAATTGCTCAAAGCCAAAGATTATGATGCCATCAAAATGGTAAAAGCGGGTGAGGGCTTTTTCTCATCATTGGGTTTTGAACCTTTGCCGGAGACATTCTATCAGCGCTCGCAATTTGTGAAGCCGGCTGACCGCGAAGTTGTTTGCCATGCCAGTGCGTGGGACCTTGATAATAAAGACGATATTCGCATTAAAATGTGCATCAAAGTGAATGGTGATGATTTCACTACGGTGCACCATGAGCTTGGCCATAATTATTATCAGCGGGCCTATCAGGCACAGGATTTTCTGCATCTTGATGGCGCAAATGATGGTTTTCATGAAGCTATTGGCGACATGCTCGCGCTGTCCATCACGCCTGAATATCTGGTGCAGATTGGATTGTTAGAGGCTGATCAAGTGCCCAGTGCTGACAAGGATACTGGCCTGTTGCTGCGTCAGGCTATGGACAAGGTTGCATTTCTGCCCTTCGGTCTGTTGGTTGATCGCTGGCGCTGGGGTGTGTTTGATGGCACCATCAAACCAGAGGGCTATAATCAGGCATGGACGGCTTTGCGCTTGCAATATCAGGGCATAACCCCACCGGTTGACCGGCCCGCGGATGCGTTTGACCCGGGCGCCAAATATCACATCCCCGGCAACACACCCTATACGCGCTATTTCCTAGCGCGGATTTTGCAATTCCAGTTTTACAAGGCCGCGTGTGACGCTGCCGGTTGGGAAGGGCCGCTGCACCGCTGTTCCTTCTATGGCAATAAAGAGGTTGGCGCGAAGCTAAATGCAATGCTTGAGCTGGGTGCATCAAAACCATGGCCAGACGCTTTAGAGGCCTTTACCGGGACGCGTGAAATGAATGGCACCGCTATGGTGGAATATTTTGCGCCACTGCAAAGCTGGTTGAAAGAGCAGAATAAGGGCAAGCAATGCGGTTGGTAAGCGCGTAAGCAAAGCTGGAGATAAGTGTAATGCGGATAGTCATGTCAGGCGCAACTGGCGGCTTTGGCGAGATCGCTGCACTTTCTCTGGCCAAGCAAGGTTCGCATCAGCTCTATGTCGGAGCGCGCAACATTGCCACCGCTCTGCCTGGCAAGAGCAATGTCACTGTCGTGCCGCTTGACCTTGCCGATCTGAACAGCGTGCGCGATTTTTGTTCTGCGCTGCCCGATGACGAACCGATTGATGCATTGGTGTTGAATGCTGGTGTGCAGCTGTCCAAACCCCAAAAAAGTGCGCAAGGCTATGAACTGACTTTTGCGGTCAATCATCTGGCGCATTTTCTTATGTTGACTTTGCTGGAGGGCAGGCTGGCAAAAAATGCCCGCGTGATTGTGACCTCCAGCGGTACGCATGATCCGGCTGAAAAAACACCGGTTACACCGCCTGACCATGCTAATGCGCATATGCTTGCCTATCCGGAGAAAGATAAAACGCTGCCCAAGGGTGTAAGATCACGCAATATGCGGGCCTATTCCAGCTCAAAATTGTGCAATATCCTGATGGTTAAAGCGCTGACGCGGCGTCGCCCCGATCTTGCGGCAATGGCTTATGATCCAGGCTTTGTACCCGGTACAGGCCTTATGCGTGAGCATCCGAGGTTTTTGGTAGCGATATTAGGGAAAATCATCCCGCTATTTATGGCGCGGGACAGAACGTCAAACAAAGAGCGTTCAGGGGATTATCTGGCAAAACTGGTTACTGAAGACGCATATGGGCATATTAAAGGCACATATTGGGCTGTGCGAGATACGGGCCTGGAAGATATATGTCCGTCATCTCTAGCCTGTGACGATGCAGTAGCTGATGCATTATGGGAAGACAGCCTCCAGCTTATATAGCGCCGGAGGCTGTTTCCATATCATTCCGCGGGCAAAATACCCTTGGTATCTGCTGGATAATTGGCATCATCGGCACGTTTCTGCCTGACCAGTTCCAGCGGGGACGTTTCCCCATCGCCGGGGCGGCGATACCGTTTTTGCAGCTCTTTCCATTCCATCACCAGCTTGCCGCCAGTGGCTTCATGCTGCTTCTCCCAATTGCCAAGCATGTCGAGACAGGCATGGTCGATATGGTCGAGATATTCGAAGTGAATATGCACTTCCTGACCAGTTTTGACTGTCTCCAACTCACCTGCCAATTTGGGAATGGAGAAGAAGGTTGCTGACCCATGCAGAACCATATCCACACGGTTGCCTTCCTCAAAAGTGTCAACCTGCACATGGGTAAAGGTCCAGACCAGCTTGGCTGTTGCCAGAGCAAAGCCAACCAGAACACCGGTCAACAAGTCAAAGCCAACAATGCAGGCGAGGGTTGCAAAGTAGATCAGCAACTCTGCACGGCCGAAGCTGGCAATTTTGCGGATTTGGGCAACATTGACCAGCTTATAGCCTGTATAGACCAAGATAGCAGCCAGAGCAGCGGTGGGTATATTGGCAAGCAACCACGGTAAGGCGGCGACCGTAGCCAATAACCAGACGCCATGCATGATGGCTGAAAGGCGCGATGTTGCACCGGCTTGCACATTGGCTGATGAGCGGACGATAACACCTGTCATCGGCAATGCACCAACAGCGCCGCAAAGCAGATTGCCAATGCCTTGCGCCCGCAATTCCTTGTCATATTTGGTGCGAACGCCTGTGTGCATCTGGTCAACTGCTGTCGCGCAGAGCAATGTTTCTGCGCTGGCAACAAAAGCAAACACAACCGCCAGAATAATAATGTCAGGGTCAAGTGCGCGGCCAAATGCTTCCATCGTTGGAATATTAAGCGAAGCGCCAAGGCTATCCGGAACGTCCACGCGGTTAATATCCAATTGGAAACCCCAAGCCATAGCTGTTCCGACAATTACGGCGACCAGCGGTGCAGGGATAGATTTTAACGCTTCGGGCTTAAAGGCATTCCAAAGAATGATGGATGCAATTGTTATCACGCCAACACCAGCGGCAATATGGTGATTGTCCATCGTCATCGGGAAAAACGCATCGTAAACTGCGCCCGGAATACCAATGATATTTTCAAACCCTGTGCCGATTGGCTTTGCGTCCAGCATAACATGGAATTGTGAAGCGAGGATGAGCACGCCAATACCCGCCAACATACCGTGAATAACCGAGGGGGATATAGCGCGGAACCATTGCCCTAGACGGGCGATACCTGCGATGAGCTGTAACGCTCCGGCCATAAGACCGATGACGCCCAGCATAATCAATCCATGCTCTTGCACCGCTTGAAACACAAGTACGGCGAGGCCCGCAGCCGGGCCGCTAACTTGCAATGGTGAACCAGCAAGAAAGCCGACGACCAGACCGCCGATAATACCGGTAATAAGGCCAAGAGCTGGCGGCGCGCCTGATGCAATGGCAATGCCAAGACAAAGAGGGAGTGCAACCAGAAAGACGACGACTGAGGCCAGAAGGTCTTTGGTCAGATCTTTTGATCCAAGGAACCCTCCCGGATTGTTAGAATTGTCAATAGCTTGTGCAGTCATAATATTATTGCCTACCGCTTATAAAATTGGGGAGATGAATGGCATTGCCATCAATGTGCGTGGCAGTCGCCAGCATATTTCGCGACTTGCTCGGCATAAAGTGCATCAACCGTGGAAAATTCACCCGTTGCTTCGTCATAAGCATGAACGTCACCAGTTTTGATGTCATAAACCCAGCCATGCAATTGTAGGTCGCCTTTTGCCAAGCGCGCTGCAACGGCAGGGTGGGTTTTAAGATGCTGTAATTGCAAAATAACATTTTCGCGCAAGAGAGCAGTCATGCGATCTTCTGCACTGGCTTCAGGGTGTTTGATGTCCACCACTTGAACAGCAGCGCGTGAATAGCTGAGCCATTCCTTAACATGTGGAAGGCTGTCAAGGCTTGCTGGGTCTTCAGTAAGCCCCATTGCGCCTTTCATAGCGCCACATTCGGTATGGCCACACACTACTATGTGCGGCACTTGCAAAGCTGCAGTGGCAAATTCGATGGAAGCCGTCATGCCACCAGTATGATTGGTGTGAGGTGGAACAATATTACCTGCATTGCGGCAGATGAAAAGTTCACCGGGTTCGGTCTGCGTAATCATTGCGGTCTCGATCCGCGAGTCAGAGCAGGTAATGAACAAGGCTTCAGGCGATTGGCCTTTGCTCAGGGTTTCAAACAATTCTTTTTTCTGCGGGAAAACTTCATTTTGAAAGCGGACAACGCCGGCAGCAAATTTAGGCATTAGGTGGGTTCCTTTATTGAGGGGGTTAGGGGAGGAGTAAAGTGAGTAATCATCAGGACCATAGTTCGCGGACCTCGTGAATATCCTCTGCATTAAGAGAGGTTGGGCGCGCTTCTAGGACATCAATGCCACTGGTGATCCAAGTGGCGAGTTCTGGATGAGCCAATGAATAGCAATGACGCCGACCGTCGCGCCGTTCTTCAACCAAGCGATAGGCGCGCAACATGGCAAGGTGCTGGGACATGCGGGTTTGTGGGATGTCGAGCAATTTGGCCAAGCCGCCAACATCCATTTCATTATTGCGTAATTCTTCGATCAGCCGAATGCGGTCCGGATGCGCAATCACTTTAAAAATTTCGGCCAATTCTTTGGCGACTGCTATTCTGCTTGGCATAGACGATCCATATGTTTTTACCTATGTAACGTCGCATTGCATTAAAATCAACATGTATGCAAATATTCGCAGACATTATTACACATTAAGAATAAAGGTTTGTTTCTCTACGCGGTGCTGTGATTGACTTGTTAGCAATTGAGCGCATTCAAGAGGTCAATGATTAAGTCGTCAAAATGTTCCAAGCCGACTGATAATCTTAATAACCCTTGAGGAGAGGTTGCATCAACTCCCTCTACAGATGCGCGGTGTTCTATGAGACTTTCGACACCGCCAAGGCTGGTAGCATTGGTAAATATTTTCACCTTGCTGGCCATCTTTAGCGCAGCTTCCCGCCCTCCGGTAAGTTCGATAGACACCATGCCGCCAAAATCTGACATCTGCTTTTTCGCAATGTCATGACCTTTATGGCTGGCAAGGCCGGGATAATGAACAATATCAACTTTCGCGTGATCGTTCAAAGCAGCGGCTATTTTTGCGGCGTTGGCGCAATGCTTTTCCATCCGGCAATGCAGGGTTTGTAGGCCGCGCGAGGCCATCCATGCTGTAAATGGCGAAATAATGCCGCCGGATAATGTGCGGCCGCGATGAAATGACTCGGCTTCATCAGGGGCTTTGCCGATTAAAGCGCCCGCCATAACATCGCTATGGCCGCCAATATATTTGGTCAGCGCTTGCACAACATAATCCGCGCCCAAAGCCAAGGGCTGCTGCAATGCTGGTGATGCAAAAGTGCCATCGACGACCAGACGCGCCCCGGCATTATGAGCAGCTTCGGACAGAGATGCGATATCCAATATTTCAAGCAGCGGATTGGTGGGGCTTTCCATCCATAACAAAGCAGGTTTTTGCGCCAATGCCGCTGATAATGCTTGCGGATCATTCAAATCGGCAAAGAGCGCTTTTATGCGGCCCTTGCTTTCCAAATCCTGCGCCAAAAACCGGAACCCGTGATACAGGCTATTGTGGAACACAACCACTGCGCCCAATGCAAGGCTATCCAACAATGCAGCGCCCGCCGCCATGCCGGAACCATAAGCAAAGGCCCAATCGCCCTGTTCCAAGGCCGTTAGTCTTGCTTCCAACTCGACAGTATTGGGGTTGCTCTCACGGCTATATTGATGGCCGCTAAGGGGTTCATAGGCCGGACCATGTTCGAATGTGGTCGCCAGATGGATGGGCGGCGCCATAGCGCCATCATGCCGCGCATCGGGCACATGAATGGCCGCTGTTTCTGGCCGCATAATGCTATTCTTGTCAGCCATTAGCGAAAAGGCGGTTCGTTAAAGGCGCGCAATTTGCGGCTGTGCAGGCTTGCATCTTCCTCGCGCAGCAATTCACAGGTCTTAATGCCAATTTGCATATGGGCGGCAATGGCTTGATTATAAAATTCATTGGCCTGGCCGGGCAATTTTAATTCGCCATGCAGTGGTTTATCGGACACACACAGCAATGTGCCATAGGGGACGCGGAAGCGATAACCCTGTGCGGCGATTGTCGCCGATTCCATATCTATACCAACCGCGCGGGATTGGGAGAAACGCAAGGCGCTGGCATTATAGCGCAGCTCCCAATTGCGGTCATCTGTGGTGACAACTGTGCCGGTGCGCATACGGCGCTTCAAATCGGCACCGCTAGAGCCAGAGATATGTTCTGCGGCTTCGGCCAGAGCCTGCTGCACCTCCGCGATCGGGGGGATGGGGATTTCCGGCGGCAGCATATCATTCATAATATGATCGTCACGCAAATAGGCATGGGCCAGCACATAATCACCAATACGCTGGGTCGGGCGTAAGCCACCGCAATGGCCGATCATCAAAAAGATATCGGGCCGCAGCACCGCCAAATGATCGGTAATGGTTTTTGCATTGGACGGGCCAACACCGATATTGACAAGAGTGATGCCTTTGCCATCTGGCGCGATCAGGTGATAGGCGGGCATTTGATGCCTGCGCCATGCGCTGTCCGCCACCAATTGGCTGGGGTCGGCGCCTTCTTCCTCGGTATAAAGCCCACCTGCGCCAGACAATGCCGTATATGTCCCTTTGCCCACTTGGTCACAGGCCCAGCTAACAAATTCATCAACATAGCGGTGATAGTTGGTGAACAATATGAAGTTTTGAACATGCTCTGGCGGCGTGCCGGTATAATGTTTTAGCCGCGCCAGAGAAAAATCGGTCCGCAGCCCATCAAACAGGGAAAGCGGCTGCTCCGCGCCAACCCCATATTGCATATTGCCATCGGCAATCTCATCGCCAATATCGGCCAATTCGGTCGTCGGGAAATAGCGCGCCAGTTCAACCGGCGTTATCTCGCCCAGATCCTGACCCTCTATGCCGTCCAAAACATAGGGGAAGGGGATTTCCTGTTCGCTGGCGCTGACGGTAACATTTATATCATATTGCTTGTGCAAAATGGTTAGCTGTTCACGCAGATAATCCGCGAATAAGCGCGGGCGCGTAATCGTGCTGCTAAAGGTGCCGGGCTGCTCCAACCGCCCGAAAGACAGGCTGGGTATAGTGGAATGCTCCACGCCCATATATTCGATGGTCAGCAGGGGATAGCTAAACGCACCCTGTTGCCGCGCAACGGCATCAGGCAATGTGCCGTTTTTCACATAGGCCAGCAGCGCATTTTGTAATCTGGTGACTGCGCCATCATAGCGCGAGCATAATTGTTCGATTATTGATTCTATATTCATAACACCGCACTTAGCCTGAATTTGCGCAGGCGTCATCATGCAAGCGTTATCACGGCTCTATGTTTGCCGGTTTTTAGAAGCGCTTTGCGAAGCATGGATGCGGCACAAAAAAAGGGCCGCAACATGGCGACCCTTTTCTATAATAGTTTTGTAAGCAGAAAGAGGATTATTCCTCTTCCTCCGTTCCAGCAGCAGCTTCAGCGGTTTCACCCTCTGAGGTTTCATCGCCATCGCTGTCAGCGTCTTTGTCGCTGGGCAGTTCGCCCGGCTCTGCATTCGGGTCAAAGTCTTCAACAAAACCGGCATCGGCTTCATTGTCAAACATTTGCGCCATGACGTCCACGCCGTCTTTCTGCAGTGCAGCTTCATCTTCAGAACGTGCCACATTGACTTGAACAGTGACCGAAACTTCAGGGTGCAGCGCGATGCGCACATCAAACAGACCCAGAGTTTTAATCGGCCGCTCAAGGATGACCATCGACTTATCGACACCAGCATCATCTTTGTTAAGCTCTTCAACAATGTCACGCACGGCAACAGAACCATAAAGCTGGCCGCTGTTAGACGCTGCGCGGATCAGAACGATCTGCTTACCGTCAATTGACGTGCTGTGTGATTTCGCTGCTTCACGTTTTTCGGCATTTTCTGATTCCAAACGTTCACGATTGGCTTCAAAAACCTGCTTGTTCGCTGCATTGGCGCGCAAAGCCTTTTTGTTGGGCAGTAAGAAATTGCGGGCATAACCGTCTTTAACGGTCACAACATCGCCAATAGTGCCCAGTTTCTCGATCCGTTCGAGCAAAATAATATCCATGTCTTTTGCTCCTTATTTCACGATATAGGGCAACAGGCCGATATGGCGTGCGCGCTTAATGGCTTTGGTCAGTTCACGCTGTTTCTTTGCAGAAACGGCGGTGATGCGGCTTGGTACAATCTTGCCACGCTCGGACATAAAGCCCTGCAGCAAGCGTACGTCTTTATAATCAATAACCGGTGCATCTTTACCCGAGAACGGGCAGGATTTGCGGCGGCGGAAAAATGGTCGTGCCATGGTCCTATCTCCTAATTCGGGTTAATCGCGGTCGCGGCGCGGACGGCGCTCGCTGCGTTCACTTTTGCGCATCATCACGGATGGGCCTTCTTCAGGCTCTTCAACGCGAATGGTCATGTAACGCACAACATCTTCATTGATAGCGGTCTGACGCTCCAACTCGGCAACAACGCTGGTTGGGCCGTCAATGTTCAGCATCACATAATGCGCTTTGCGGTTTTTCTCAATCTTATAGGCGAGGGTGCGCAGACCCCAAGTCTCCGTTTTGGTGACTTTGCCGTCATTTTTCTCGATGATTTCTGTGGCTTGCTGGGCGAGAGCATCAACTTGAGCTTGGCTCAAATCCTGACGCGCCAGAAAGACATGCTCATAAAATGGCATGGGCAGTTTCCTTAACTTACCGATCGCTGATGGCCGCACCATGCGCACCACCCCTCCGGCTTTCTTTCCTTCCCGTTTTACACGAGAGAGCGCCGCTTAGACGGATTGGACGGGTTTTGCAAGGGGATAACTTTTGTTAAAAATGCGCCGACGCCGCTTCATGAGGTATGCACTTTTATATCGCCAACAACATCGTCATCAGTGATTGTGATCGGCTTGTGCTTGAGATCAGTAGCTATTCTGACTCGACTTAAGAGTGATCCAAGTCTTTCAATCTGCTGCCATGCATATGTTAGCCCATCAATGCTTTCATTAACGAATGAGTTATAATCAGACACCATTTTGTGAAACGAATCTTCATCATTGTTAGGAGGAAAAGCCTCTTCTTTTGTATACACTGTTCCAGACTTCTTAAGCAATGGATAGTGGATCCTTGGGATTTTAGTAGCTTCATTTAAGATAAGCTCTCTAACTTGGTACTCATGAAAAGGGTCGCTCATACCGAAAGGTGCAATATGAACAATTGAATCTCGTAAGTTGCTAAGTGATTTGAGCCACCCACCGTCGTCTGCAGCAGTTAATATCTCCTGTGCCAAGCCATTATCGTGATTTTTAGATTTCTTTATAAACGTACCGAGTGTTGTGACTGTAGCATTTTCTTTCAGAATGTATCGCCAGACAATTTCTGCGATAAGGTCACGAAATGAACCTGAGTCTGCGGCAAAAGCGTGCACTGCTGCATCTATCTCACCCATAAAGCCATCGCTACATAGATGGTTAGCTTGCCAACCGTTTAAGTAACGCCCGTTCAACGTCCTATTGTAAGCATTGCTTAATTGGAATAGCCTGATGTTTATCAAATCAAGGTAAGTGGCGCACTTTGAGGCAACACGAAAGGTTTCTTCATTGGCCTCGGCTGCTGCGTAATGACGTATCTCTGACCATGCCCTTCTCTCGGTCATCAGCAGGTGCCCTGTGTTAGTGAATAAACTTTGCCAGTCAGCGGGTGCCTTGCGTTCCGCTGTTAGAGAATTAGGAAATTCTACTCCAATTGGAACTAGATTCAAATTATTCAAATATCGATAAAGTTGAGAAAATTCCGGTGTAGGAAATTTTAATAGCGCGATCTCTGGAGAGATAGCTACTGTGACGTTTTCTCTTCCAAAATCTACAGCCCTGAGACCGCCTAATATATGGACTATACGCGGATGGCGATGACTTAAGCTGTCTTTAGATTGTGTCATATATTATGCCATCATAGGTAATATTAAATCCCGCGCAAACTTACTCAAAGTATCGTCTCTTGCGCCCATTATGACTATCCGGTCGCCGGGCTTTGCGTGTTGGGTCAGCCAATCTGCGCAGGCGGCGCGGTCGGGGATATGAGTGGCGGTGAGGGGTTTTGTGTCGCTTGTCTGCGCCCCCGCTTTGTCTGCTGCGGCTGTGTTGATGGCGCTTACTATATCGGCGCTGCCAATGCTGCGGTCCACTGTGCCACCGAAATAGACAGGGTCACATAATAGCACGGCATCATCGCCGTCCAGTTCGTCCACAAACATTTGCGCCAGCTCTTTGCCCATAACGCGCAAGGGGCCAAAACCATGCGGTTGAAAGAAGGCAAGAACACGCCCGGGAAAGGCTTTCAATGTGCGCAATGTGGCGGCAATCTTCTCTGGATTATGGCCGAAATCATCAATCACGCTAATGCCATTTGCGGTGCCGACAATATCAAAGCGGCGGGCAAGCCCTGAAAAGCGCGCCATGGCGTCCACCGCATCGGCAATGGGCACACCGGCATGATGCGCAGCGGCGATCGCGCTAAGCGCATTGGCGATATTGTGGCGGCCGGGCACTTGCAAATTGACCTGATATTCCCCCCCAAGCGCGCGCAGAGTGAATGTTGCGCCCAATGGCTGTTCCACCACATTGACAGCCTGAAAATCCGCGCCATCATTAAAACCAAAGCTGCTTGCCACGTTTTTACCGCGCTCGGCAAATAACGCGCGGCTTTCTGCGTCATCATGATTCCATATCAAGGCGCGGGCCTTATCGGCAAAATCCCCAAATAATTGGCGCAATTCTTCCAGTGTTTTATGGTCCAAGCTGATATTGGTGATAACCGCAATATCGGGTTGGTATAGCGCGATAGAGCCATCGCTCTCGTCAACTTCGCTGACAAAATGTGCGCCGTTGCCGGTGCGCGCGCTGGCAAAAGGTGTGTCATCGCCAGTGAAGTTTTTCATCACCGCACCATTCATGATGCTGGGGTCTTTGCCATTATCGGCCAATATCCAGCCGGTCATGCCGGTTACGGTTGATTTGCCGCTGGTGCCAGCAATGCCAATGGGCGCTGCGGCCTGATTAAACAACGTGCTGAGCAATTGGGCGCGGGTCATGCGGGTACAGCCCAATGCGTTGGCTTTGGCGACATCGGGCACGCTATCCTCAATCGCGGCAGAGGCGATGAGTATTTGCTGCCCATCGGTCAGGCCGCTGCCAT
This sequence comes from Parasphingorhabdus sp. DH2-15, assembly GCF_051668705.1. GTDB lineage: Bacteria > Pseudomonadota > Alphaproteobacteria > Sphingomonadales > Sphingomonadaceae > Alterisphingorhabdus. Next base: position 1,230,310 of record NZ_CP196351.1, read on the forward strand.
CTTGCGGATAGAGCGCGACGCCCTGAGCGCGCAGCCAGTCAAATTTGTCGCTGGAGCGGCCTTGATCAAGCGCGCGGTCGGAACCGGCGACTGCGGCACCATGTGCGGCAACGATATTGGCCAATGGCAACATGCCCGACCCACCAATGCCGCAAAAGAAATAGCTTTTTGTGTTCATGGACAAAAGCGCTATTGCCATGGCTGGGTTTTTGCAATGGGGATGCGCCTGAATGACTGCAAAATTGGCAAAAAATATCGGTATATGTGCGCCATCGCGTGCGATTACGCGTGACTTAGCGGAACAAGTGCGGGCTTTTGCGGCGCAGAATTTTGCCGATGTCACACTGCATTTCCATGAACAATGCTTTGCGGCGCACGGCCATTTTGCCGGATCAGATGCTGAGCGGGCAGCGGCTTTTGTCGCTATGGCCAATGATCCTGCTTTGGATGCTGTCTGGTTCGCACGTGGCGGCTATGGGGCTGCCCGCATGACTGATGCAGTGATACACGGGCTTGGCCCTGCGGCTTCAGCGAAAAGCTATATGGGGTATAGCGATGGCGGCAATATGCTGGGCGCGCTGTACGGAGCCGGTATCGGGCAGGTGTGCCATGGACCAATGGTTTCTGACATTAGCCGCAGCGGAGGCGAAGCAGCTATTGCCCGCGCACTTGGATGGTTGAGCCGCGCAGACCGCTCAGTATTAGAGCCAGACCTTTCAACAGTTACACCGCAAGTTGCACTGAACCTGATGACTTTGGGAATGATGTCGGGATGGGAGCATTGCCCCGATCTGACTGGCCATATCGTCCTGATCGAAGAGGTGGGCGAGCATCTTTATGCGATTGACCGGATGATGTTTCACATGATGAACAATTTTGCCGGTGTTAAAGCTGATGACCAGCATATTGCCGGTGTCAGACTAGGGCGGGTTAGCGCTGTGCCGCCCAATGATATTGATTTTGCGATGACAGCTGAAGAGATTATTAGCTTCTGGTGCGCACGGCACAATATACCCTATTTGGGCCGCGCTGATATTGGTCATGATGTGGATAATAAAATCGTACCGTTCGGGCAGTTATCGTTGTCGTGAATGATATGGCCGCATCACCGTCATCCTAGAGAATTTCGAGCCAGAGGTTATCCGAGCAGAAAATATCCAGCCAGAAAATATCCAGAATGACGGTGTAAAGCGGGTTTATATCAGTTCTTTCCGGAAACCATCCATGCCGCAATAGCGGCAAATAATGTTGCCACAGTACCGGCAGCACCTGCTTGAAACACCAACTCCATACCCAAGGGCATAGCGATGATGTTGGCCGCAGCGCCAATTGCGCCGGTAAGAATAGCCAAGCCGCCAACGGTTTTTGCAGCGGCCCCGCCATTGCGGAACAATGACAGGCCTAGACCGACACCGGCCATTCCGATCAGCGCTTTGGCAAGGAAGAAAAACAGAAATGCCCCGGCCAATATGGTTGCCATAAGCGGGCTTTCCCGGCCCGCCATTTCTGTTGCAGGCAAGAACATGGAGAGGCCGAAGCCTGCTTGAATAGCGTTGAACAGACCCGACATCGCCAAGGCTGCCCATATCACACGATGATGTACATCATTGGCCAATGCGGCCAGCGCGGCGACTGTAAGAACGGTAAAGGCAATGGTTTCAACCGTCCAGATTGTAGAGCGCAGAGGCCAGCCTTCGACAATCCCGACTTCGGCGAGTAAAGCCACGTATAGAAATTGTGTAATAATGGTAATCATCAGGGCGATTGCGACGACCCTGATATTGCTGCGTGACGATTGTTCCATTGTTTATTCCCGTTTTTGCTCACCCATATCCCAAATGCAGGGTTAGCGTACCGCTGAGTAGCGTGCAATCATTTGCCGCTCAGAAAGCCGAACATATGCCCAGCAACTTTGCGCATCTGTATTTCTTCCGCGCCTTCGGTTATGCGATAACGGCGGTGGTGACGGTAAATATGCTCAAACGGCTTGTGGCGTGAATAGCCAATGCCGCCATGAACCTGCATCGCGCGATCTGCGGCGTCACAGACCAAACGGTTGGCGCGGTAATTGCACATGGCTATTCGGTCAGACAGGCGTTTTGCCACTTCCGGCTTGGGCATGCTGTCCATTGCTGCTGCGGTTTCATAAATCAGCGCGCGCAGCATGGCTGCCTCTGTATGCAATTCGACTAAGGGAAACTGAATTGCCTGATTGACCGCCAATGGCTTGCCAAAAGGCGTGCGGTCTTTGGCATATTGTACCGACTGGTCGATGCAATATTGCGCAGCGCCCAATGATGAAGCGGCCTGTCTTATGCGGTTTTCATGCACAAAATGCTGTGCCGCTGCCAAGCCCAGATCAACATCGCCTAGCACGGCGTCTTGTGGTATCCAGACATTAGTAAAAGTCACCTTCGGATGATCGGTCGGCATATTAAAGGTCCACAGATATTCACCAATCTCAACGCCTTCGCTATCATAAGGCACCAAGAAGCACCCAATACCTTTAGCAGAACCATCTTTGCCGCTATGACGCGCAAAGACCATGCAATGGGTCGCCACATGGCTGCCCGTGGTCCACATCTTGTTGCCATTAATAGTCCATCCGGACACGCCGTTGCGAGTCTCCGGCACCGCGCGCGTTTTCATCCATGTCGCATCAGAACCATGATCTTCTTCGGTCAAGCCAAAGGTCCATAGCATTTCACCGGTCAGCATTTTGGGGATAAATTCTTCGCGCTGCGCGTCAGTGCCAAAGTCTCTTACCATAAGAGGCTGTACCAGGTTACCGACAATGGAGCTCTCATTTTGCAGATCATTGTGCAGACCAAGCCCTTTGGCAGCCAGATGCTCGCGAATACAGGCCATTGCCAGATTCGAGCCATTTTTGCCGCCATATTCTGTCGGCAAAGCAAAGCGATAATGACCAGCAGCATCCGCACGACGCCGCATTTCGGATAACAGCTCCTCCCATTCTTCGCGAGGCAGCCCCTGATTGTCCCAATCGGTACGGGCATGTTCGCGCCGGTGGTCAAAGAAGCGGATATTGTCATCTGCCTGTTCCAGCGGTTTAATCTCGGCCTCTATAAAAGCATCCAGTTCGGCCAGATAGTCGGTAATTTCCTGTGGTATGCAAAAATTGGTCATGCTGGCTTCCATTCTGTTTTGGCGGCGTGAAGGCCGGCATAATCCGGCTGGTCTATAAGACAGTTTTCTATGGCGGTGAGGCGCAAGTGATCCCAAAAATTAGCATCTTGCCATAGAGCTTTTTTCTGTATGGATTCGCCAAAATCTAGCTTTGTAAAGCCGAGTTCGGCCATTCTCTGATTTTGTTTGTCAACATGATGGCGGCGTAGCCGTGCTGATCGCATGGCCATGGACAGCCCATTGAGTGCAACTTTTTGTTCGAATTTTTTGTGGTTATCCATTTGCTGTTGCGCAGACAACCATTCGCTAATGGCCATAATGGTCTCGTCATCCTGCGTTCCTGGTTCAAAATTTCCATGATCAGGAGTTGCTAATTCGATTTGCGGTGCAGTTAGCTTATCCATATCAAAGCCCGGGGCGGGGGGGCGAATAGCCTTTTCGAGAAGCAAGACAAGATCGATTTCAACTTCAGAAATCCGTCGCCCAATGATCGCCCGTTCTAGGCTGCGTTCACTACTGTCACGCCACATTTGGGCCATGCTGGCACACACAACGCCCCACCAAAGGCAGTTATAAATCAGCCACCATTCAAAGCGCTTTAGATCAATATTGGTATTTGCAGCTTGCTCATATGCAGCAATCCAATTCTGCATGGTATCAATGCCGCCTGCTTCACATGTATAATGACCAAAGCGCCAGCTTGGGGTGCAGAAATACGCCAAATCCTGAACAATATCACCGAGATGCGCGAGCTCCCAATCCAACACTGCTGTCAGACCTTTATGATCGACAATGATATTGCCCATCCGAAAATCTCCATGCAGTAAGCGTGCAGAGGAAGGAGCTGGAGCGTTTTCTTCCAGCCATGCAAAAGCAAATGTGCAGATATCTGATCGGCAATTGGCTGCTATGCTGCGGTCTTTTAACTGCTCCAGTGCTTGTAGCGGCGTTGTATGGTCGAGCTGCCATTCTGGGTCAGCTTGTATATTATGTATCGCGGCAAGCTCATGCGCACATTGTGGGACCAGGGCTTCACGCGCTCTAATAAACTCGGCTTTGTTCAATATGCGCTGTGGTAATGTTTCTCCGGCAATGTGATCCATCACAAAGCCTGCACCCAAATCATCTTCGACTGACAAAGGGAAGGCTATAGAGGGAGCCGTCACGCCTGCTGCAATGGCAGCTTCAATAACCTTTGCTTGTGTTTCAAGGGGCAGAGCACGTGCAATTGAAGAGTTATAATTATCGTTCTCGGCCAATCCATCCGGCATGCGCCGCAAAACATAATTTTTGCCCGAAAAATGAAAAGACCAGCTTTCCATATTCGCGCCGCCAGAAAGCCGCTTTAGTTCGCTCAGATTGTCACGTAGCCCTAAGGCATTGCAGCATGCTTTTGATAGTTTTTTTGAGAAAATATCTAATTCCATATCAGTCTTTTAAGCGATCGATTAAACTTGGCAAGTCCACTTATGATGGTGGTTCTTTTTCCAAACTCGTCATAGCCCATATGGATGAGCAGAGATTGCATTCCTGAATATAGGCCGCTACCGGCTGGGTTTATTGCCAAAACAAAGGATGACGAAGAGATGCGTGCATTTGTTTTTCCAGGACAAGGAAGCCAGAAGGTTGGGATGGGGCAAGCCCTGTCGCAAAACCATGATGTAGCAAAAGCTGTATTTGATGAGGTTGATGATGCTCTGGGTCAAAAGCTCTCGAACATCATGTTCGAAGGCCCGGCAGAGACTTTATTGCTGACTGAGAATGCGCAGCCTGCGATTATGGCGGTCTCCATCGCGACATTGCGAGTATTGTTAACAGAGAAGGGCGGGAGCCTTTCCGATTATACATCTTTTGTCGCAGGGCATAGTCTTGGGGAATATAGCGCTTTATGTGCTGCCGGAAGTTTGGATCTGGCGGCAACTGCCAAATTGTTGCGGCTTCGCGGTGCGGCCATGCAAGATGCTGTGCCTGTTGGAGAAGGCGCGATGGCCGCGCTTTTGGGTCTTGATTTTGATGTTGCTGAGCAGGTCGCAAAAGCTGCTGCACAAGATGATGTGTGCGAGGCTGCTAATGATAATGCACCCGGGCAAGTAGTGATTTCTGGCAGCAAAGCCGCTGTTGAGCGGGCTTTGCCCTTGGCCAAAGAGGCAGGAGCCAAAAAGGCGATGCCTTTGCCGGTTTCCGCGCCCTTTCATTGTTCATTGATGCAACCAGCGGCGGAAAAAATGGCTGAGGCACTGGCGCAAACAAATATCATGATACCAGCTATGCCATTATTCGCCAATGTAACGGCTGCACAAACCAACGATGCAGATTCTATTCGGGAATTGCTGGTGCAACAGGTTACTGGCCGTGTGCGTTGGCGGGAATCAGTATTGGCAATGGCACAAGCCGGAGTGACAGAGACGGTAGAGCTAGGCGGCAAGGTTCTTGGCCCCATGATCAAACGCATTACGCCGGATATAACACCGCACAGCCTTATATCGACGGATGATATACTCGGCTGGTGCGGCTAAGTGCTGGCAAAGGTGCGTGCTGTAAGATTTTAAGGAGAAAGACATGTTTGATTTAAGCGGAAAGACCGCATTGGTGACAGGCGCTAGCGGTGGCATTGGCGGTGCAATCTGTCATGGTCTTGCTAAGCAAGGCGCACGTTTGGCGCTGTCTGGTTCGAATGTTGAAAAGCTTGAAGCCTTTGCCGCTGAACTTGGCGGCGATCATATTATATTGCCATGCAATCTGTCTGATAGCGCGGCTGTTGATGCTTTGGTGCCAGCAGCTGTTGCCGCTTTGGGTAATCTTTCCATCTTGGTCAATAATGCAGGAGTTACCCGTGACAATCTGGCTATGCGGATGAAAGATGATGAATGGGGCGATGTTATTCGCATCAATCTTGAAGCGTCATTCCGGCTTATGCGTGCCGCGGCAAAGCCTATGATGAAGGCACGGTCCGGACGGATCATCTCTATTGGCTCAGTGGTCGGTTCTACCGGTAATCCCGGGCAGACCAATTATGCTGCTTCCAAAGCTGGTTTAATCGGCATGTCAAAAGCTCTTGCGCAGGAACTGGGTTCGCGCGGTGTGACAGTGAATTGCATCGCACCTGGCTTTATTCGCTCTGCAATGACGGATGCTCTGCCAGATGCCCAAAAAGATACATTATTGTCACGGATTCCGGCTGGAAAACTGGGTGAGGGCGACGATATTGCAGCTGCAACAGTGTATCTTGCCAGCAATGAAGCCGCCTATGTTACTGGTGAGACTTTGCATGTAAATGGCGGTATGGCTATGTTGTAACAATAGAAAATTTATTACGAGATAGTGATATTTTTCAATTGCTTGCTATGTTTGAGGCGTGGATAATCCATGGCAAGACTTGCCAGATACGTCGCATCGCGATAGTGGCAGTTACAAATCAACAAAACCAGAAGGAATTCCGATGAGTAAATCTGCTGATCGCGTGAAAAAAATTGTTGTCGAGCACCTTGGTGTAGAAGCCGACAAAGTCACCGAAGACGCTAGCTTTATTGATGATCTGGGCGCAGACAGCCTCGACATCGTTGAACTGGTCATGGCGTTTGAAGAAGAATTCGGCGTAGAAATCCCCGACGATGCGGCAGAGAAAATCGCAACCGTCAATGACGCTATTGAGTATATTGACAATCAAGCTGGTTGATCGCTCTTTCGGTCTGGCAAAATATATTGCCACCCATGATGATTGATAAAATATATCCAGGCCCTCCGCATCGATCTTGCATCGGGCGGGGGGCCTGTCCTATTTAAGCATAATGATTGACTATAGTCCGGTATGGCGCTGACATAAGTTTGCCGCCGGATTTAAAAGGAGAATATCAATGCGCCGTGTCGTCGTGACAGGTCTGGGTCTGGTTACACCTCTGGGTGGAGATGTCGAAACCACATGGACAAATTTGATTGCTGGAAAGTCCGGCGCCGGACCGATTACTCGTTTTGATGCTTCCGACCAGAAATGCAAGATTGCGTGCGAGGTCAAGCCGGCAGATGACCCTATGGGATTTGATGCAAATAAGCGGGTGGATAGCAAAGTCCAGCGGCAGGTTGATCCGTTCATCGTTTACGGTATTGATGCATCAGGGCAGGCATTGGAAGATGCCGGACTGACAGATATGTCAGAAGCCGAAAAACGCCGGACTGGCTGTTCTATCGGTTCGGGTATCGGCGGATTGCCGGGTATTGAAAAAGAATCCATTGTCCTGCACGAACGCGGCCCTGGAAGGGTTTCTCCGCATTTTGTTCATGGCCGTTTAATCAATCTGATTACCGGTCAGGTTCAGATTAAATACGGATTTATGGGCCCCAACCACGCAGTTGTAACGGCCTGTTCCAGTGGTGCGCATGCAATTGGCGATGCGGCCCGCATGATTGCGTTGGACGATGCGGACATCATGGTTGCAGGCGGTGCGGAAAGCACTGTGAACCCATTGGGTATTGCCGGTTTTGCACAGGCGCGCGCACTTAACACCAGCTATAATGATAGGCCTGAACAGGCCAGCCGCCCCTATGATAAAGACCGTGAAGGGTTTGTTCTGGGTGAAGGCTCGGGCATTGTTGTTTTGGAAGAATATGAACGAGCAGTAGCACGCGGTGCAAAAATTTATGGCGAGATTGTCGGCTATGGCATGTCTGGCGATGCGTATCATGTGACCGCGCCGCACCCTGATGGCTTGGGTGCGCAGCTGGCTATGGAAATGGCTTTGAAAAAGGCTGGCCTTGGCTCTGGTGATATTGATTATGTCAACGCCCATGGCACATCGACCATGGCTGACACCATCGAACTGGCGGCGGTCAAACGGGTGTTGGGCGATGATCTGGGTGGTGCCTCAATGAGCAGCACAAAATCTGCCATTGGTCACTTGCTGGGCGGAGCTGGAGCAGTGGAAGCGATTTTCTGTTTGCTGGCAATGCGCGACCAAATTGTTCCGCCGACACTCAACCTTGATAACCCTGATGAGGGGACGGAGGGCGTTGATCTGGTGCCGCATAAGGCCAAGAAGCGGGAAGTTAAGGCTGTCCTTAATAACAGTTTTGGCTTTGGTGGAACAAATGCAAGCCTAATTATGAAGGCTGTTTAATCATCATGATACGCCGGCTTGGAACACTTATTGTGGTTTTGGCCGTTATGGGTTGTGTGTTGATTGGTGGCAATTTTGTCTATGGTTGGAGTGCCAAAGGGCCATTGACCAAAGAGACTGAGTTTCTATTGCCGGAAGGCAGCAGTCTGTCGAGTGCCGCCGCAAGTTTGGAAGAGCTTGGCGCCATTTCCTCGTCAGCAAGTTTCCTCAACCGCGCCAAAATTCTGGGCAGCAATGAACCTATCAAAGCGGGGGAGTTTTCGCTGCCTGCAGGTGCAAGCAATTCCGAAATATTGTCTATTCTTCAAGGCAATGCATTTATCACGCGACTGATCACCATTCCCGAAGGCATGCCCAGCATATTGGTGCATGAGCGATTAATGGCAGAGCCGTTATTGACGGGCGATATCGCTGTTCCTGCTGAGGGTTCAATATTGCCTGAAAGCTATGCTTTTGAACGTGGAGAAACGCGCGTAGCGGTAGTTAAACGTATGCAAGACGCAATGCGCAACGCCATTGATACAGCATGGAAAAGTCGCAAAAAGGACATTGCTGTTTCAAGTCCGCAAGAAGCCGTTATCCTGGCCTCCATTGTTGAGAAAGAGACAGGTATAGCATCAGAGCGGCGCAAGGTTGCTGGACTATATTCGAACCGCTTGAAGCGCGGCATGTTATTGCAGGCCGATCCAACGGTCATCTATCCGGTGAGCAAGGGCAAACCTTTGGGTCGCCGAATTTTGCGCTCTGAGCTTAATGCCATCAATGATTATAACACGTATACGACTGTGGGATTACCTAAAGGACCGATAACCAATCCTGGTCGCGCGTCGATAGAGGCTGTGTTAAACCCTGAAAAGACGAATGCGCTGTTCATGGTTGCTGATGGTACGGGTGGCCATGTTTTTGCTGATACCAATGCTGAGCATGAGAACAATGTTGAACGCTGGTTTGCTCTGCGCCGTCAGCGCGGCGAAATTGAATAGTTTTCAGTATATTTTCCTGATGATAGCATCGAACGCAGCAATGTGATGACGTAAATATGGACAGGCGGCCGATCATATTGACAGCCAGAATGGGCGATCAGGAATTTGCCTATGCCAACCGTCTACGGCGCGCATATTATCCGCCCGAACGTAATCAGGTTGATGCACATATTACGCTCTTCAGGCATCTTCCCGGGCATTGTGAAGACAAAGTTGTTGCAGCCATGCGAGATGCCTGTCGCGAATTTCGTGCACCAATAGCCAAGCTCGCGGATATCATGAAAATGAGCGGCGGGGTTGCCCTGTTGATTGAGAGTGAGGAACTGCGCGCGATAAGAGCTTTTATTGCAGAGCGTTTCCATGGCCTGCTAACCCAACAGGATCAGGAACATCCACGGCTGCATATCACTATCCAGAACAAGGTGAAGACCGACACGGCCAAAGCCTGTTTCGCCGCATTATCTGCGCAATTTGAGGTACGCCCATGGCAGATAACCGGTCTGCAAAGCTATCGTTATGATGAGGGCAGGTGGGATGCACCCTATGCACAGAGTTTCCGCGGGAAGCATGGCCCTTTTGACTAAGCCATGAGACCGCCAGTTTAGGCCAGTCCAACCTCTTTAAACGGTATGTCGGGGTTTGCCAGTTGCTCTGCGTCCAATATATCTGCGTTTTCAATCAGTTTTTTGCCTTGAACATAGTCTTTGGTGCGGTTGATACAGTCCACAGCGATGACCTTTCCATCCAAGAGATATATGACGGAGAAGCTATTGCTTTCGGGGTCGCCACGGCAAATTTCTTCATCAAAGCCTAATGAAAAACCAATGGTTTGCAATTTTACATCATATTGGTTCGACCAAAACCATGGAACGACTTTATAAGGAATATCCTGACCACAAATATGGCCGGCTACAGTTTTGGCTTGATCATGCGCGTTCTGTACTGACTCTAAGCGAACATGCGCGCCATTGGCATATGGGTTAGCATGGGTTGCACAATCACCAATTGCATAAATGTCCGGCAGATTGGTCCGGCACATTGAATCTACATCCACACCATTGCCGCCCATTGCGCCCTCAGCAAGCAATGGACCGGTTTCAGGGATGATGCCTATGCCGAAGACTACCATGTCTGTTGGCAGTCCAGTGCCATCTTCTAATATGATGGATGTTGCATTACCTTCAGTATCAGTAACGAACTTCTCCGCCTTGGTGTTCAACCGAAAGGTAACGCCATGGGCTTCATGCAGTTTCTGAAAATAATCAGCAATATGTCGCCCTGAGACCCTGTTTAGTAAACGATCTTGTAGTTCTATCAGATTAACTGACTTGCCAATTTTTGCAGCAGCTGCCGCGACTTCTAATCCAATATAGCCGCCACCAATGATATTAATATTCTCTGCACTAGGTAGCGCTTTGCGAATCGCATCTGCATCGCGTTTCTGACGCAAAGTGAAGACATTTCGTGCATGACTACCCGGACAATCGAGCATGCGCGGTGCTCCGCCTGTCGCCCAAACCAGTTTTTTGTAAGCAAGCTGTCTATCGTTCGACAGTGTGATGATATTCCCCATGGAATCAACACGGCTGACGCGCGTGCCGCAGAGAATATTAATCTCTCGCTCTTCCCAAAATATATCTGGCCGCATCGCCATACGCTCAAAAGTCTTTTCTCCGGAAAGATATTCTTTGGATAAAGGCGGGCGTTCATAGGGATTATATGGCTCATCACCGATCATTGCTATGGACCCTTCAAAGCCCATTTGGCGCAGAGCAATCGCGGTTTGCGCGCCGCCATGTCCTGCACCGGCAATAATGATGTCGTAACTGTCCATCCGGCATTCACCCTTGTTGAGCTGTGTAATACAGCGTTCTTTCATGCTCTGACAAGGCAATTGTATGGAAAAAAGTTTATTTGATGAAGGCTTTGTGTTGACCATCGGCAATGGCGCAATTATAGGCCGCAACCTATCGAAACAGGAAAAGCGCTTTTAAGCGCCCTATCGATTGTGGCGGAGTAGCTCAGTTGGTTAGAGCAGTGGAATCATAATCCATTTGTCGGGGGTTCAAATCCCTCCTCCGCTACCAGCATTTTCAGCCAAAACCCGTATTGTCCGTTATCGCTTATATTTCTATGCGATAAATGACGCATTGTCCCAACAGGCCTATGGGTAGCTGTGATGTCGATTTATTATAACTCTACGTTATAAATGATCCAGAGCATTATTAAATATTACTCATAAAAACTGTAAGATAGGTTATCTACCAACAACCAAAATTTTACATCTCCAAAATATCTTTGCCACCAATTATTAATAGGTCTTAGCGATATCGGTTGCATGGATTTAGCTAACACTCCGATAGTACCTATAAAAGATGACCTTTTCTTGCTAGCAAGAAGGCTGCGTCGGCCAATTTGGGTTTATGATACTGATTGCAAATCTATTGCTTTCGCTAACCAATCCGCATGCGAATTATGGGATGCAGAGAACGAAGAGTCTCTTTGTGCGCGTGACCTTTCTTCCGGAATGTCTCTGACAGTAGCTGAACGGCTAAAGCAGTTTCAGAGCGACTTTATTGCACGCGATGCGGTTTTTACTGAAACTTGGACGCTCCATCCTAAAGGTCGGCCTGTAACAGTAGATGTTGTGTATTCTGGCTTTGTTATGCCGGACGGCCGAATGGCCATGATGTGCGAAGTCATTCGCGATGAGGCAAAAGCTCCAGAAACTGCTCGAACAGCCAATGCAATATTGCATACTGATGTTAAAATTGCGCTTTTCGGTAATGATGGCAGCATTCTCTATCATAACCCCGCTGCGCGCAGCGTTCTGCCCAGTGCCAACGCTACATCAGGCCAATTATTTGTTGAACCAAGCGATTTTCCTAGGCTGTTAAAGGAAATTTCCGTTGATGGAGAAAGCAGATTTGTCACCGAAATTTATACATCTTCTGGCCAGCAATGGTTCGACCTTAGAACCAAACAGTGTCTCGATCCGGTAAGCGGAGAGATAGCCTATCTTGTAACCGCTTATGATGTATCGGAATTGAAGGAGTCGACAGACAAAGCCCGTTATTTGGCGGCTCGTGATCAATTAACTGGGTGCTATAATCGGTCCATAGTTCAGGGAAATTGGGATGAAGTTGGGGCCGGTCGCCGCAAAGAAGACTATACGATTATCTATTTTGACGTGGATATGTTTAAACATATTAACGACACCTACGGCCATAGCGCTGGCGATGCCACTTTGTGCCTGATTGCGGAGCGTTTGCGTCGGCATGTCGGGGATGGGGACGTATTGGCGCGCTTAGGCGGCGATGAGTTTATCATCGTGCTGAATGGCTTGGTGGATGAAACTGAGCTGATCAACAAACTGGATGCTATTCAATGTGACCTTAAAAAGCCCTTCGAGCTGGAGGCAGCAACATTGAATATTGGTGTGAGCATTGGTGCGTGCACCAAGAACAGTGCTGATCAAGTTCCATGGCCGGAGGCGCTTCTGCAAGCGGACTTGGCCATGTATTGCGCCAAACGTAGTGAGACTGATGATTATGTCATTTACGATGAAACCATTGGTGCCGCTGCAAAAGAGCGCAACAGATTTGAAGTTGAAATCAAAAATGCCATAGCGAACCGTGAGTTTGAGATATTCTATCAGCCCAGACTCGACCTCGCATCAAATACTATAATCGCTGCAGAGGCTTTACTGCGCTGGCCGCACACTGAGCTTGGGGACATACCGCCGAGTAAATTCATACCTATCTGTGAAGAGATGGGTGTTATGAATCAAATCGGCTCGATCGTGTTTGACAAAGTCAGTGAACAACTGAGTATATGGCATAAGCAAGGTGTAAATCTTAGTGTTTCAATCAATGTCTCCCCCAAACAATTTCAGCATGAGGACTTTATAACTATTGCTGAACGCATTGAAGAAAATGCAGAATTTCCACTGTCTTTGCTTGAGCTTGAAATTACGGAAACCTCCCTTGTTGGTGATAGTGCTGACGTATCCCGGCGCATTCAAAGGATCAGGGAGTTAGGCTTTAAGTTGGCCATTGATGATTTTGGCACGGGTTATTCTAATCTTGCCTATATTTCACGCTTCCCCGTCGGTTGCATAAAGGCGGATCGCAGCTTTGTAGAACAATTGCCACATTCAGATCCCTTGCTGCGGTTGATTTTTGCACTCGCAAAACAAATTGGATCGACCATTGTTGCAGAAGGGGTGGAAACTCATGAACAATTGGCCTGGCTAAGGCAGAATGATTGTGATCAAGTTCAAGGCTTTTTGTTAAGCGAAGCTATCCCGGCTAAAGGCTTTATAAAAGTATGTAGAGAGGTCGAAATAAGAATGGCAAACAGGCTTTTAGTCAACCCGATGAAAAGCAATACACTTGATTTTACCTAACCGTCAATCAGCAGTCAGAGTGTTTAACTCTAATAATTCAACTGCAAGATAATTTCAATCTAATCAAATATTTTGTAACAAGTGATTAAAACTCTCATTATTTATTAACCTTAAACTTTTATGACTTTGTTTCTGGTAAGAGGAAGATAAATGTTGGGTCTATTATCGGCGGCCTCTGCTGACGATGCTATCTTTGTTGCGAGAGTTACTGAAGCATCGGGAATAGATGTGCTTTGGATGGTCATCGCCACATCATTAGTGATGTTTATGCAGGGCGGCTTTCTGTTGCTTGAGGCCGGCTCCGTTCGCTCTAAAAACACCATCAATGTTGCGCAAAAAAATGCTACAGACCTTATAGTTTCTGGTTGTATTTTCATGACATTGGGTGCCAAAATTATGTTTGGCGCTGGCTCTACTGGCTGGTTCGGTTTTGGCGGCTTTTCTTTCTCTGATACCAAATATCAGCCAATGCTGATTTATCAATTTGGTTTTTGCGCTGCTGCGGCAACCATCGTTTCTGGTGCAATCGCTGAGAGAATGCGTTTTCATGCCTATATTTTCTTAACCGCTATTATTGCTGCCATAGTTTACCCAGCTTTTGGACATTTGGTTTGGGGCAAGGCCCTGATCGATAATAATCCAGCATTCCTGGCTGATTTCGGCTTCCTAGACTTTGCTGGTGGATCGGTTGTTCATGTCATTGGCGGAGCTGCCGCATTGGGCGCATGTCTAGCTGTTGGGCCCAGAATTGGTAGGTTCGATGAGAATGGCAAAGTGGTGTCCATGCCTGGGCACTCTAGTGTGTTGTCATTATTTGGCGTGGTTCTGCTCGGTATTGCTTGGGTTGGCTTTAACGCTGGCACAGCGTCACCCTCTACATCAGCTTTTACACAGATTGTCGTGAACACGGTTGTTGCAATGTGCTTTGGCGGTCTGGCGGGCCTTGTTTATGATATGCTTCGCGGCAGTAAGAGCACACACCCCAAAACGACCAGCACGGGTATATTGGGTGGTTTGGTTGGTATCACAGCGGGCTGCGCATATGTCGACTTTCAGGGTGCAATGGTCATCGGATTTGCATCGGGCATGGTTGCGACAATTGGTGCAAAATGTCTTTTGCACAGTTTCAAAATTGATGACCCAGTTGATGCTATCGCGACACATTTGATTGGCGGTGCAACCGGTACATTGATGATACCCTTATTTGTTTCCGCTGAGTTCTTAACCATGAGCCGCCTCGATCTTTTGATCACGCAAGCGACCGGGGTAGGTCTTGCATTGCTCTGGGGCTGTGGAGCGGCTTTTACAGCTTTAAAAGTGTTTTCTCTCTTCGGGGCTATTCGCGTCAGCCCAGAGGAAGAGGAGATTGGTCTCAATCTGGTCGAGCATAATGAGAATATTGATCTGGAGCCCCTAAAACGCATTATTGCAGAGCAGCAATCACCATTGGTTGAGCTCATGGTCGACAAGACTGTAGAAGCGCGCGAAGAATTGGAAGAAGGCAAGCGGCGTTTCACAGATTATGAAAAAGTTGATACTGACTGGCTTTGGGAAGCTGACACTGATTTCAAATTCACCTATGTTTCTGATCGTTTTTTAGCGGGATTTGGCGGCACGGCAGATGAGTTACTGGGAACCAATTACCTCGATCTGCTGGAGCCTTTTGATCGACCGGTAGAATCGTTAAAGCGGCATATTGATCTGCTTTCTGATTTTGCCGATGAAATTTTTGCGTGCACAGACAAATCGGGCCAGCGCCGAATCTTTTCTATTGCAGGTATTGCGCAGTTTGATGCGCGCGGAGAGTTTACCGGTTATCGTGGTCGTTCGTTAGAAATCACCGATAAGGTCCAGGCACAGGACGAAATTCAGTATCTAGCCTTTCACGACCATCTTACCGGCCTTGCCAATCGTAAACTGTTTGAGACCCAAGTTGCCGAGCTGCAAAAACATGTCGACGAGCATCACCAAAAACTCGCGGTCATTGCGCTTGATCTTGATGGCTTTAAGCCAGTGAATGACAATTTCGGACATCATGTGGGCGATGAGCTTCTACGTGCTGTTGCTGAAAGGCTGCAATCGATTTCTGGGCCCGATGCCATTGTCTCCAGATTTGGCGGTGATGAGTTTGTGATTGCGGCGATTTTGCCAGAAAATGGAACGGCATTGTTGGCAGATGTTGCCAATTGGCTTATTTCTGAAGTGCGCCGGCCGTATCGTATTGAAGGTCTTGAAATTAATATCAGCTCGTCTTTGGGGAGCGCAGTGTTTCCTGATGATGCAAAAGAGATTGCTGAATTGGTTCAGCTCTCTGACATTGCGCTTTATGAAGCAAAGGGCAAATCCAAAGGCACCTGGATGCGCTTTTCGAGCAAAATGAAGGCCAAATTGCACCGCCGAAAACGGTTGGAAGATGACATTCGCACTGCGCTGAAAGATGGTGGTGTCTACGCTGTGTATCAACCGCAAATTGATCTACATACGCAAAAACTAACAGGTTTTGAGGCCCTTGCGCGTTGGGCGCATCCCGAATTTGGGGATATGGCACCAAGCGAATTTGTTAGAATTGCTGAAGAGACCGGGGTCATAGATGAATTGGGGCAGCTTATGCTTAGGGAAGCGTGCAAAACTGCAGTAACATGGCCCCAGATTAACGGGCAAGATTTGATGATATCCGTTAATGTGTCTCCGTATCAGTTTTATAATGAAGATATTTTCAGCACGGTGAAAAGCGCTATCGAGCAATCGGGATTAGATGCACGCCGCCTGGAAATTGAGATTACTGAAGGAACATTGGTTAGAGAGAGTGATCAGGCCATTAAGATTCTTCGGTCGCTTCGGGAAATAGGTGTGCGTATTGCAGTCGATGACTTTGGCACTGGCTATTCGTCACTCAGCTATCTTCAACGTTTCCCTCTTGACCGCCTCAAAATTGATCGCGCATTTGTCCGTGAGTTAGAGGATAATGTTGGGGATCAGAGGATTACGCATGCGATTATTGATCTGGGGCGTAATCTGGGACTCAATGTTATTGCCGAAGGTGTTGAGACTACTGGGCAGCTTGATACTTTGTCAAAAATGTCTTGTCACGAAGCGCAAGGCTTTCTCATCTCGCGGCCAGTAGGTGCTGTTCAGACACTCACTATCATTGCTGAACATGCAATGGGTGGCGGAGCTATCGTTACAGACCAAGAGAGCCATGACGAAAATGATCCTATTGTGGAGAACGAAGGGACGGCCAATCCGGACTTTGTGAATCTTAAGAGAAGTGGTCTTGCTCAATAGAAAGACAAACACGCAACCAATGCCATTCAGAAATCCTCAGTTGGTGTGCCAATAGCTACCACATTTTCTCCAGCACGCACAGTCGGTCCCAATAGGCAATAAAGCGCTGGGCGCGGGCTTTCTAGAATTTCAGCGAACCCAACTTCGAGAATAGGACATATTTCACCAAATTCGTAACCTGCATTTTTCTTTTGACCAGAAACATGTTTGGCAAATTGATATAATTGGAAAAACTTCACACGGAGATACATTTTACAACCCACAAAAATTGCTTTGATGAGAAACTGACGCCGAAAGATCAAGTGCTGCGCTTAGGCCAAGAGCGTGGCTGTCCTACGGTAATTCTGAGTCCCGTGCAGTTATCAGCGTTTTTAAGACACTGCTTGCAGCTTTTACCTTATATTTTCTTTTATGCGCTAAGCGTAACGATACTGCTTAGAGGATCAATTGATAGGTTTGAAAAATTGGCCAATGGCAGGAGTTTTGGAACAGGGGCGATATGTCAGTATCAAAAGCGATATCGCTATTTTTGACAGTGTGTGCTCTGTTCACTTTTGGCTCTTCTGCATCTGCAAAAGATGAATGGACCGATGAGGCTTTGGCTCTTGCGAACGATATTCAAGATAGCGTTTTCATTGTCGGCGAAGCTGATTGGGATAAATATGAGCAAGAGTTGGAATCTTTAGCGCCAGAGGTGCGAATTTATCGCTCTCAAGAACTTGCCTTTTCTTACCTTCAAGCATTTTTGTTTCCGCGCTATTACAGCCTAAAAGCGCAATATGATCCACTATTAAAATCGCAAGGTTCGCATGATCAGAAGGCGCGGCAAGAAATACTCGATACTTTTAGTGTCATAGGCCAAAGCAATGATTATACAGCAGTGGCGAAGAATATACGGACATTTATTCAAGGCAAAGATTTGAACCCAGAGACTATTATCTGGGGGCATGTAACGGCAGCTTTAGCAGAAATAAATTATGGTTCTGCTCCGCTTGCACTGCGTGATTTGCAAGCGGCCCAATTGTTAACATCAAAGACTGCTCTGTCCCAATATATGCAACGTGAGATATACGGCGTATCGGCCTATGTCCTTATGGAGGCCGGTGACTTTCAAGGTGCAATATTAAACTACAAAAAGCGCTATGATATTTCTATGCCGAGAGGTTTCCCTGTTGATAGCGCATCGTCCATCTCCAACATGGCAAATATGCTAGAAGATGCCAGCTATTATAAAAAAGCCAGTAAGTTAAATAGTATTCTTATGTCACGATTGCATGACGGAGTTTTCCCGATGCATAGGCTTTTCGTTACAATGGGGTGTGGCAATCTTCACAGCAAATTGGGAAATTTTGATACTGCTTTGGCATGTTTTGAAAAGGCGGAAATGTATTTTGATGCCAATTCGCAAAATTGGATGCTGTGGAAAGTTTCTGTAGTCAACACTCTGGCCAGAGCTCAACGTTTTGATGAGGCGCGCACCGCGATATTGGAATTGCAAAGCGACCCAAGGTTTCAGGAATCTGCTGAGGCGCAAGACAAAATTGTTCTCGCACAAGCTATTTTGGACATAAATAAAGGCAACACATCAAAGGCAATTAAAGAGCTGGTCAACTTTTTCGATAAACAACAGATTAAGTCACTCGATGAGCGACGAGAAATGTCAAGGGAGTATCAAGCGCTTATTAATAGCGAGACGCAAAATTTGAAGCAAAATGCCAAGTTGAAGGATGACCTTCTCATGCGTCAAACATTGCTCACAGGGATGGCTGTCTGTGTATGTTTGGCGCTAGGAATATTTCTGTCTGTGCTCTCGCGGCGCCGTAAAAAAGAGCGGATCTTGTCAATCACTGACCCGCTGACGGGATTGAATAATCGGCGTGGATTTGATGAAGAATTATGTTCCCTTCACTTATCTGCTGCGAAGCATAATACAAAAATCGCGATCGGTTTGGTTGATTTGGATCGGTTTAAAGCTGTAAATGATATTTATGGCCATGCCGTCGGTGATGCAGTCTTGGTCCTTGCAGCCAAGCGTTTGCGGCAATGCTTGGGTTCTCAAGCATTACTAGGGCGTTTGGGTGGTGATGAATTTGCATTTGTCATGACTGATGTAACATCGCTTAATGATCTTCGCACTACCGGGCAAAATATTTGTGAAGCACTGGCGCAGGAAGAGCGTTTTGGCGAAACTGTTATTAGCCCTTATGCCTCGGTGGGCATTGCCGTTTGTGATGCTTCAGAAATAACTGTGGCAGACCTGTATGACCGCGCAGATTTCGCTCTTTATTCTAATAAGAAAAATAACAACGAAGTACTGAATATCTTTGATGATGCGCATAGTGCGGAGTTTCTTAGACGCAAGGCACTGGAATCGGCACTGGCCAATGCAAAACCGGATGAGTTTGACATCAATTACCAACCTATTGTTGAAATACAAACTGGAAAAACGCTAGGATTTGAGGCGCTTGCTCGTTGGAACAGCCCGACCATTGGGGAAGTAAGTCCCGGGGAATTTATTGCTTTGGCAGAACGTATGGCGCGCATCACTCCGCTAACGCGCCATTTTTTGGTGAATGCTCTGGAAACAGCAAAAACATGGCCAGATCATCTGAATCTGTCCTTCAATCTTTCCAGTCACGATCTTGCGACATTGGATTTAACTGCTGAACTCAAAGCAATCGTCTTGGACTCTGGCTTCCCTCCAGAGCGCATTGTTATGGAAGTAACCGAAACGGCAATGGTGACAGACACCAGCCTAGTACGAGATGCCTTGCAACTTTTGATTGAGACTGGCGTGCGCATCGCGCTTGATGATTTTGGAACAGGCTATTCTTCATTGCTGCATTTGCATGAGTTCACTTTTGACCGGATTAAAGTGGACCGCAGTTTGACCAAGGATCTGGATTTAAGCGCTAAGAAACGCAGTATTGTAAGCCTGCTTATCAACCTTTCGAAAAACCTTGGTGTTGATTGCGTTGTGGAAGGGGTGGAGAATGAAAGGCAAGTAGCGCTTTTGCGGGCTATGCAAGCAGATTTGGCGCAAGGCTTCCTCTTCGGGGAACCTCTTAGCAAAGAAGAGGTTTATAAGCGTATCGCAGATGAGCATAAGGCTCTTCAGGCCGATAAGCTCGCTATCAACGCGCGATAAACTGGGGTTGCAGATTATTCGCTGCGCAATGCCTCAATAGGCGAAAGGCGCGATGCACGTACCGCGGGGTACCCGCCAAAAACAAGCCCAATACATGCTGAAAAGATAATCGCGCCTAGCGCAACACTAAGCCCAATCGGCACCAGAAACCCTGCATATGTGGTCATCGCATAACCAACTGCCCAAGCAAGCAACAATCCCACAGCACCGCCTATGATGCAGAGCACTGCAGCTTCGACCAAAAATTGGTTGCGGATATCGCTGCGTTTGGCCCCTAATGCCATTCTGAGACCTATTTCGCGCGTGCGCTCGGTAACACTGACAAGCATGATATTCATAATGCCTATACCGCCCACCAAGAGCGATATTGAAGCGATGGCGACCAACACAATCTGAAAGATTGCAGTTATTTCACCGGTTTGCTCCAGAAATTCCTCTGTCGTGCGAACCGTGAAGGGGTTGGTGCCTTTCTCCTCAACATTATAGCGTTCGCTCAATAGCTGGGTGATAGAGATTTTGCTTTCAACCAGACTGGAGGCATCTTCAAAACCGACAAAGAGCAGGTTAAGATCATCTGGCCCCGATAATGTGTCACCATTGAAGCGCTGACGCATAGTAGAGATCGGCATAATTGCGGTGTCATCATTGTCGCTGCCGAAGTTAGATCCCTTGGACTCAAGCAGTCCAATTATTGTGAAAGGGATGCGGTTTATCCTTACCGTTTGCCCTACTGGATCAAAGTTACCGAAAAGAGCTTCAGCAACAGTGCTGCCAATAACAACAACGCGCGCGGCGGAACGTTCATCAGCTTCATCGATGAACCGTCCAGTTTGCACTGCGCTGTTCGTAACCGGAGCGAAATCGGCTGTTGAACCCACAGCATTAGTGGTTGTGTTATTGCCGGCCGCCACAATCTGTATGGTGGACCGCAATTGGGGAGCCAGATATAATACGCCCGGTATTTGTTTTTTGATCGCCCTTGCATCACGCATGGTAAGGCGTCCTCGGTCAAAGGTACGCCTTCCACCTCCAACATCGGGTTCGGGCACGATGATAGCCATATTTGAACCCAAAGCATTGACCGATTGGATGACAGATGATTGTGCACCGGCTCCAACAGCGACGGCCAGTGTAACGGCAAAGACCCCGATCATAACGCCTAGCATAGTTAAGATGGAACGCATCAAATTGGTCCGCAATGCGGTCATCGCAATGGAAACATTAACCAGCCAGCCGCCAAGGGATTGTATCATTTTTCCCGGCGTCATAGCGTATCTTTCCGGGTTTTTGCTATTAGGCGGTTCGTGACCATCCGGTCTTCTATCACCTTGCCATCGCGAAACTCTATGCGGCGTTTGGCATGATCGGCAACTTCACTTTCATGCGTTACAACAATGATAGTTATGCCTTGTGCATTTAGCTCTTGGAAGATGGCCATAATGTCATCAGATGTTTTGCTGTCCAACGCACCTGTCGGTTCATCAGCAAGCAGAATAAGCGGTTCCGTTACCAGCGCCCGGGCAATAGCTACTCTTTGTTGTTGCCCGCCGGAGAGCTTAGCCGGTGTGTGGTCAAGGCGATCACCCAAGCCCATGGCAGCCAATTTCTCAGCCGACTTCTCTTGTCGCGTAGCGGAGGACTGACCTGCATAAATAAGAGGAACGGCAACATTATCTAATGCGGAGGTTCGTGCCAAGAGATTGAATTGCTGAAACACGAAGCCAATTTTTTCATTACGTAACTTGGCCAAGGCATCGCTATCTCTGTCCGATGTCGGAATGGCATCGATCAAAACTTCTCCGCTGCTGGGTGTATCTAGGCAACCGATCATATTCATAAAAGTTGATTTACCCGAACCGCTAGTGCCCATAATGGCAACATATTCACCGCGTTCTATTGATAGAGATACACCGTTCACGGCGTTTATTGTCTCGCTTCCCAGAACATAGGTTTTGACCAGATTGCGCGTCTCTACCAACTTTTGAGTCATGGGTTTTTCCCCGACCGCGTCATTGTTCTGTGTCACCGCGAGTGATGAGATTGCGAACACGCAATAATATGGTGTCATTAACGCTCAAACCGTCTTTTACTTCGGCAAAATCCTCGCCGACCAGACCTAAGGTGATTTCACGCTCTACCGGCTTAAATGGATCATCGCTTTCCATCCATATTTTCGCTGTTTTGCTCTTTCTTTGGGCTGTTGCCTCCTCGCCATCTGCGTCTTGAGGGCGATCTTCTTCGCGCGGTTGAAAGCGTGTGGCGCTGCTGGGGATGCGCAATATATCGGTTCTGCGGGCAGTCTCAATCTCAACATTGGCCGTCATGCCCGTAAGCAGTTTGCCCTCTGCATTATCAACATCCAATATCACCAAATAGCTGACTGCATTTTGCTCTTCGGTTGCCGATTTACGGATTTGCTGAACAATGGCTTTGAAAATCTCGTCTGGATAGCTGTCCACAGTAAAACGTACTGTTTGGCCTTGCTTGACCTGTCCAATATCAGCTTCATCGACCGATGCTTCGACTTGCATACGGCTTGTATCAGAGGCAATTTCAAATAGGTTAGGGGTCTGAAAATTTGCAGCGACGGTTGTTCCGGGTTCTACCAATTTATTGATAACCACGCCGCTTGACGGTGCAATGATCTTAGTGCGTTTTAGGTCAAGTTCCGCAGATGCCAATTGCGCCGAGCTTTGTGCGATTTGTGCCCGTGCACTTTGTGCCTGCGCCCGAGCGGTACTGAGCGATGCTTTGGCGGTGACGAGATTATTCTGTGCTTGATCTAGGCCAGCGCCCGAAACAAAGCCTTTTTCTTCCAGTTCTTTGCGTCGTGCAAATTCGCGGGTTTGCACTTGTACATCGGTTATAGCGCGGCGGATAGCCGCATCAGCTTGGGCCAAAGTGGCGCGTGCAAGGTCAACCTGCGCTCTGGCTTGCGTGACTTGTGCGCGGGGCCTGGTGTCATCAATTTCAGCAAGTAGTTGCCCGGCCGTTACCGACGAATTGAAATCGACATAGACAGCCGTGACTTGCCCGGAGATTTCTGAGCCGACATTGATGGTATTAAGGGCACGTAATTTGCCACTGGCGGAGACTGTCTTGACCACGTCCCCGCGTGTGACTTTAGCTGTAATATATTCATAATCAGGTTTTGAGGGAACGAGTGTCGAATAGCCAATCAAAATAGCGATTAAGGCAATGACAACGGAAATGATGGGGTGTTTGCGAATCCAAGCCCATATTCTCTGCAACATTTTTGCCTCCCCAGTTTTCAATTCTGACTGATGTATTAGAGTAAGCACTGTAAATTGCGAACGGCATTCATAGGAAATAATCGTTACTTGGTCTTAAATTTGGGGTATAATGTACACCAAAGCACAGTTTTCATGCCACTTTTGTCGTTCGCTTGCGCAGCGCTTTATTTTCAATTCTCAACCGTACGGACAATATAGCTGCATTTAATAGCGAGAAGATGACTGCAATCCAGACATGCCCGAATATCAAAGGGATTACAGCAATCTCGGCAGTCACCACACAATAATTGGGGTGAGAGACAAGTTTAAACGGGCCGCCTATGACCCGAGGGAAATCTGGTGAGGATATAATGCGCGTCGTCCAATAGGGTCCAAGCGTAGCCAACACCCAGAGGCGCGCTGCTTGCAAGAATAGAAAGATAACAGCCAATGGCCAGATAATTGGCGCATAAAAAGCTGTAAAGGCGAACAGGCTTATGAGAAACGCACCATGTATCATAACCATATAGGGATAATGGGAAGCACCAAATTCTTCGGCACCGCGCGCCATCAAGGCTTTGGTATTACGTTTGGCATACACCAATTCACCAAGCCGCTGTAGAGTTAAGAAGCCCAAAATGATCCAAGCCCAAGGCAGAGCATTATAGGTCCAGATAAAGGCGGAAGGGAATATTTCCATCATGGATGGACAAGCCCAACAGCACCGGTAAAGCCGGGGCCAAGCGCTGTTATCACTATAGGTTTGTCGGTTTCGTTATTTTCCAATGCCTTCTCCAGAACAAAATGTACTGTTGGGGATGACATATTGCCATATCCACGCAAAATTGAACGGGTGAGGGGCAGGCCATCTGGCAAATGGTCGAAATAGGCTTCCAGCGCGTCAATCACTTTTGCCCCGCCCGGATGGCAAGCCGGCTCTTGCAGGTCCGCTTTGTTAAGATGATTGGCAGACAGAAATGCGTCCAGAACAGGTACAAATTCGCGCGTAACGAAACTGGGTATATCACGCGCCAAAATTAACCCCAAACCGGCCTCGTCAATATCCCAGCCCATCATATCACGCGTGTCTGGCCATGTTTTCTGTATGATATTGCCAATACGCGGCCCATCGCCATGCGTAGATATGACCATGGCACTGGCGCCATCTGCAAACAAAGCCGTTGAAACAATGCCTTTTTTGCTATTGTCGCCCATGCGGAAGGCCAGTGAACACAGTTCTACACAGAGCAGCAATATATTCGCATCTGGCCTCGCAATCGCAATATCTCGCGCAACCTGCATACCCAAAACACCGCCAGCACAGCCATAGCCGAACAGGGGAATAACCTGTGTCGTATCGGCAAATCCGGCTTTTCTCAGCATTTGAGTGGGAAGTGAAGGGGTCGCAACGCCGGTCGAGGAAACGCAGACTATAGTATCGATTTGCGCGGCCTCTAGGCCGGCTTTTGTCATAGCCTTTGCACTAAGCTGAATAATTAACTTGTCGGCTTCTATAAGATAGCTGGCATTGCGTTTGGGCCATTCGGCAGGGGCCATATATTCATCAGCTGGCTGTGCCAGATAGCGGTTATCAATGCCGCTATTGTTATAGATTGATCGCAAATGACGCGGCATTTCGCCGCCCATATTTTGGCCCAGCCGTTCGATGACCTCATCCTGACTGATATGGTTCTCTGGCACGCCTGTTGCCAAGGAGAGGATATGGGCTTCAATATTCGCGGTCATTATCGGTAAATGGCTGCATTTGTGGCAAAAGCAAGCATCGTTTCTATGGGGTAATAGCTAATGCTGTTATTCCTTGAGCGAGTTGACGATTTTGTCACGGAGCATTTTGGCGGCACTTTCGTCAGCGAAACTGTGCGATGCGCTATTGATAATATTAAGAGTTACGTTCGTGTTTTCTCTTGCTTGCGTAAAAGCAGCGCTTTGCCAAACCTCCGCAAAGGCTTTGGCCGCGCGGTCCTGTTTGGCTAATATAATATGTGTGGGAATATTGATCGCCGATAGTTTTTCTCGCAATTCCAAAGCCAGTGTGGATAGTTCGTCATGTGTTTTTCGCGCATGTTTGATGCCGCGTACCAGTTTCCCTAGATCAATTTTCCCAGTCAGCAATCGTAAAAGAGACTGTGGGTCTTTCAGCCTCTGCCAATAACGCTGACGTATCGCTTGTGCTGATGGTAGGCTTTGTTCATCAACTTCTGTGATATGGTAATCATTATCGATCGTCCATGGGTTGGTGAGTATAAAGCGATCAATCTGCAAATGTTCATGGAAAAGCAGCAATGCTGAGGCTGCATCGCAATTTCCCAAGGCCACAAATTTGGTCAATTGGGGATGTTCATTGCGGAAAAAGTCTATTGCAGCGATGATATCATTTTTGGCGGAGCGAAACCCACCATTAACGCCGGAAGAGTCGCCCGTACCGCGTCTGTCAAACCGCATGACTGCATAGCCTTTCATGGCGATATCTTTGGCAAGCTGAGCTTGTCCTGCATGTGGACCGGAGCGTATTTCATTGCCTCCACTGATAATAATCAGACCTGTTCTGCTCTCTATATCCGCAGCGTCGATAGTGCAGCAGACAACATCATTGCCTATAGAGAAACTGAGATGGCTGCGCTTCATGCTGTCATCCACTGGGCTACATCTGTCGCCATTGCTAGCGCCATGTCATGATCTTCACTGGGCTCACTGCGCAACCATAATGGCGTGCCGGTTATATAATTGTCAGCAGCCTTTTCATCTCCAGAAAGACGTACCTGATATATATTCTGCGCGGAACTTTCAGGAAGGTCTTTCAGCTCTTTGGCGAATAGGGCAGATATTGTATATCCAGCCAATTTACCGCCATTTTGCACTATATCATTCAGCATATCGTCAAGAGACCGGCTAGAGCCGCCAGCCTCTCGCTCGCTTGCTAGCTGTGTTCGAGCCAAGGTTCGTAAATGTCGCCATGCATTTAAGGGTGCCAGATGCCATTGCGGCAGACCATTGATCTGACAGGCAATATCACAACCGCTACGCAGTGACATGATATGGGTAAAGTGGCCATGTTGTTCGGTAACCTGTACCAAAGATGCGTGCCAATCTAATAGGCTTATGCCAGACAATGACCGCTCGCTTTCCAAAGTGCCGGGCAGATCGGGCAGCACGCTGGCAATACCATGCTTATGCGCCAAGGTGGACATGAATTGAACCAGCAGTCGCCGCAGCTTATTGGCCTCCTCAAATAAAGGCGGAACGATCAATAGAGCTGGTCCCTGCGACCCCTTTGCAGTCTCATCTCCAGCAATAAGGCATCGCTCAACATGCTCATTTAGAGAATATTGTGATGTTTCAGGGTGCTGAATCACTATTGCCATTGCGGCTATTGGGGAAGTTTCTGCAATGTGAATGCTAACAGGCTGCCATAATTTTCAAAGGTTTCGCCATCGACATCTTCATCATCTATAATGATATCAAACCTGTCTTCTATCTCTGTCAGCAACCCTGCTACGGCCATGGAATCAAGTTCGGGTAATGCGCCAAATAATTCCGTATCTGCGTCAAAATCATCCACCTGTGATTGCGATAGGCCCAGAACATCACGCAGTATAGAACGCAATATGGTGTCGCTCTTTGCGGAGCTATCCGCGCTACTTTGTGCCATCCCTGCCATATACAAACCGTCCATATGTATCGCCGGGGTTGCTAAAGCGGTTCACCGGCTGGATTATCTTGATAGAATAGTGGATCTCTAGTCGTTCAGGCTTTTTTCGACAAGGCCAGAAATAAAGCGCTTGGTTCCGTGCCATGCAAGATCAGGCCATGCAAATGGTGAGTGCGGCCAATAATAAACCTGCCTATACCGAGGGCGTGCTGTTTCCATCCAATCGGCCTTATAACCGTCATCGCCTGTTCCGAAGTCGATTAACCGGGCCTTATCATTGTCAATAATATGCTGAAACAGGGCTGCGCTTAATATTGTCCCGGCCGAGCTTTTCTTTTCATCTTCGTCATAGGCCAATTTGTGTATCAGCGCGATGCCGTGATCGACAGTCCATAGCTGAGCAGCAATGGCGCGCCCGTCTTTATAGGCCAGCCCCAATCGCAGGGCATTTGCTGCCCCTTCATTCACTGCCAGCTCGTGCAGAAAGTCGAAACTGGCTTCATCTGGTTTCCAACTGCGCCGATAGACATCGCGATAATCGCGCCAATTTTCTTTTGTGATCTGGGTGTCGATTCGGGTGGTAATGCCATGGCTGCGGGCCTTGCGCCTTACCGTAGAGCGCATTTGCCCCGGGCGCGTACGCCAATAATCATCAAAGCTGCGGCCATTGACATGCAGGATATGATTCACATCGCATTGTTCATGCCGCACTTGCCAACCAGTGAGGCGAAAGGCCCTGCGCATCAGTGTTGCTTCACCATTTTCATCAGGAACATCATGCAGTGCAATCTTATGTCCGTTACTGGCTGCTATCGTCGCAAGTTCGCGCAACAATGCCAATTTTGTGATTTCATCATAGTCACCGCCAAAAGCCGGGCCAGATACAAAGCTGTAAAAATTGGACAATGCGCTGTGTCGGCCGGGCAGTTTTTCATTTACCAGAAAGAGCCAGACATGCGCTTTGCTGTCGATGGCTTCTACATAATAGACCTTGATAGCACGATCATTCAGGCAGTGACGGTGAAGGCTTTCCAGCCAGCTATACCGAAAGAACAGGTTGGTCTGGCGCTGGCGCGACAATTTTGCACCGGCGAACTGTGCAACCGATTCAAAATTATCGAAACTTTCACCAAAAACGTGCATATCAATAAGGACCAATATTATGCATGATATGTGCATAGCCGGTTGCTGATGCGCGAGAAAGGCCGTTAATAATTGTCATGGAAGATGCACAATCCAAACCATCTGCGCCAAAGCCATCTGGCCCGCAAGAATTGGTGGCTATGGAAACACCTGTATCGAAAACCATAGATCATCTGGCCTTTTGCGGAAGGGAGTATAGCGAAGCGCTTGTCCTGCGAGGCGCTGTTCTTAGCTATGATATGTTAAATCTCCGTATCGCGGCTCTCGCACAATGGTTGATGTCGCATGGTTTGGTCAAAGGTGACCGGGTTGCGACATGGCTGAACAAGACAGATATAGCCTGTTTGATGCCACTGGCCGCGGCACGAGCGGGGTTGGTGCATGTTCCGGTCAACCCACAGCTAAAAGCTCTACAGGTGAAGCACATTCTTTCTGACAGCGGCACAAAGCTGCTCATCGCTAATAAAGCGCGGCTGAGCTTGCTGGATAATATAGGCGTGGAAGCATTGCAGTTGGTGGAAGACACAGCACTGGCAACATTGCCGGAAGCTGAGGCGCAGTGGCGTTCCGGTTCCGATCATGATCCTGATGAATTGGCAGCAATATTATACACCAGCGGTTCAACAGGTCTGCCAAAAGGCGTTATGCTGAGCCATGCAAATATGTGGTTGGGTGCGGTAAGCGTCGCGCAATATTTGCAGATGCAAGCTGACGATAGGACGCTTTGCGTATTGCCGTTGAGTTTTGATTATGGTCAGAATCAGCTGCTCTCAACCTGGTACGCCGGCGGCGCGTGCTACCCAATAGACTATTTAACGCCGCGCGATGTTTTGAAAGCGTTGACCAAATATCGGATTACGACATTGGCTGCTGTGCCGCCTCTATGGGTGCAGCTTGTAGAGCAGGATTGGCCAGAAGGTGCGACACAATCTTTGCGCCGTCTCACTAATAGTGGCGGGGCATTGACGACTGGTTTAATCAAAGCGTTGCAGGAAAAATCTCCCGATAGCGATATTTTCCCCATGTATGGTCTGACCGAGGCCTTCCGCTCAACCTATTTGCCGCCTCATATGGTCAATGACCATCCAACTTCTATGGGCAAAGCTATTCCCTTTGCCGAGATCATGCTGGTCGACGAAAAAGGGCAATTGATTGAAGGTGAGGGTGAAGGAGAATTGGTGCATGCAGGGCCGTTAGTGTCTCTCGGCTATTGGCAGGATCAAGAACGTACCAAGAAGCGTTTTAAACCTGCTCCTCAAGGCTCTGTCTATGGCGGTATAGCTGTATATTCGGGTGATATTGTCAGACGCGATGCGGCGGGTCTGTTATATTTTGTCGGGCGCAATGATGCGATGATAAAGTCGTCAGGCAACAGAATTAGCCCCAGCGAAGTGGAAGAGGCGGCTCTGTCGTCCAATATGGTCAGCGAAGCGGTAGCCATGGGGCGGCCTGATGCGCGGCTTGGGGAGTCAATTCTATTGATAACACGCGCAGCAGATGGCTCACTTGAAGACAATGATGCGCAGCAATGGAAAGATAATCTTACCAAATATATGAAAACGGTCATTGCTGGCTATATGGTGCCTCAAGAGATAATCTTGCTTCCATCTTTACCGCGCAATGCCAATGGCAAGATTGATCGCAGCTTGCTGGCAAAGGAATATAGTCAATGAGTGGCAACGCGAATGTGCCTGCAGAGAAGCAGATCAAACCCAAAGCTTTTGGACCTGTGCCAAAGGGCTTTCCGTTGATCGATGGAAAAATCCATATAGCAGGCAGGGCAGTTGAAGATTGGATTGGCGAGATAGGCCAAACCCCTGCCTTTTTATACGATGCCGCACTTTTGGACCAGAGAGTCAACGATTTGCGCGCCGCCATGCCGGAGCGACTGGCTATCCATTATGCCATGAAGGCTAACCCTTTTGCGCCCTTTTTGCGGCATATGATTGGCCTTTGTGACGGTATTGATTTGGCCTCTGGCGGCGAACTTGAAACGGCGTTGGATAATGGTGCGCAGCCACAGCATATGAGTTTTGCAGGCCCGGCAAAGACAGATGCTGAGCTAAAACTGGCGATCAAAAAAGGGGTTACAATCAATCTGGAGTCAGAGGGAGAGGCAGAGCGTTGTCTCGCAATTGGTCACTCCCTTGGCACAAAGCCGCGTCTTGCAGTCAGGGTAAACCCTGATTTTGATTTGCGCGGTTCTGGTATGCGCATGGGCGGCGGCGCAAAGGCATTTGGGGTCGATCAGGAGCGTGTGCCTGTCCTTGTTCGCCATATCATAGCCGCTGGTGCGCATTGGCGTGGTTTTCATATTTATGCTGGTTCACAATCGCTGGATAGCGACGCATTGGCGGAAACGCAGGCCAATACGATAGCTTTGGCGGCGCAATTGACCAATGCCATTGGCGTTGCGCCAGAGCATATCAATCTTGGTGGCGGTTTTGGCATCCCTTATTTTGCCAAAGATAAACCAGTCGACCTCAATATCATAGGAGAGGAGCTGAAACGGCAATTTTCCAATCTTCCTGTCATTTTGAAGGACTGCAAATTTGCCATTGAGCTGGGCCGCTATCTGGCTGGCGAAGCTGGAATATATGTCACGCGGGTCATTGATAAAAAAATTAGCCATGGTGAGATATTCCTCGCATGTGATGGTGGGTTGCATCATCAGTTGGCAGCCAGCGGTAATTTCGGGACTGTCGTGCGCCGTAATTACCCGGTTGCAATGGCAAGCCAGCGTGATGGCGCCGAAGAAATCGTCAATATTGTTGGCTGTCTTTGCACCCCGCTTGATCGTCTGGGAGACCGCGTCTTACTGAGTCGGGCTGAAGTCGGAGATTTGGTCATAATCTTCTGTGCAGGCGCTTATGGTGCCAATGCAAGCCCGGTAAATTTCCTTGGGCATGGGCCTGCGATAGAGATTTTACTTAACGATAAAAACGATCAGTAATCGCTCTTCTGGCGCTTAATTGCCCTTTTAGAGGCATTTCATTAACTATATTCGCCCTAGAAAAGCCTAAGTTTTGGCATAGAGTCAGGCACTTAACGGGCATGGATAACTGATTGTTAATACCGTAATAAGTGTGCGGTTCAAATTGGGACAGCCAATGGTTACTGACGTTTAACGGGCCAATCCTAACGCTCTGTTCACCCTTTTCATATTATAGACATTCTCGGTTGCATAATATGTGCATGGACCATCTCTAAATGGATTCTCCATCACACATGCAAATACGGGACGAATTTTATGCGAAGTAACAGTTTTCTATTCCGTCTTACCCTGCCGCTTAGTGCGGCGGCGTTGACCTCTGCTTGCGCTGGCGTCGGTTCCTTACCGCCACCACCACAAATTTCGACGACTGCGCCGGTAAGCGATGAATATATTATCGGGCCTTATACTGGCCTGTCTATTTTCGTCTGGCGCAATCCGGAATTGAGTTCGGAAGTTACCGTACGACCTGATGGCCGGATCAGCACGCCATTGATCACCGATCTGGTGGTCGCAGGCAAAACCCCGACAATGGTTGCGCAGGATATTCGTGTACAATTATCGCAATTTATTAAAGATCCAATCGTGTCAGTGTCCGTGACAGACTTTCAAGAAGGCGGCGTTAGCTCCCAATCTGTTAGAATTGTTGGCGCTATTGAGCGACCTGCTTCGCTTCCTTTCCGCGCTGATCTGACACTTCTTGATGCTATTATTGCAGTGGGCGGATTATCTGAGTTCGCAGCAGGGAACCGAGCACGATTGCAAAGAGTTGATCGTCAGACGGGACGTCCGGTGGAATATAGGCTGCGTTTAAGTGATTTGATCAAGCGCGGGGATACGAGCGCAAATGTGCGTTTGTTACCCGGTGACGTGATCATTATTCCGCAGAGTAGTTTTTAAGTGGCTGCTCTGGCTGATTGACGAGAGATATTGCTGGCTCCGGCATATTTGGAGCGCATTAAAGGGTGATTGATGAACGGTTTATACGATGAATTCAGGATTGCAGTGCACAGCGTTTGGCAACGACGCTGGATTGCACTGGCTATTGCCTGGGTGATTTGCTTGGTGGGTTGGCTTGCCGTTGCAATGATTCCTAATTCCTATGAATCCAGTGCGCGTATATTGGTGCAGATGAATACCATCTTGCCCAATCAGAACCAATTGGATGCGCAAGAGCGGCAGCGCGAGATTGAGCAGGTTCAACAATCTCTGACATCGGCTGTAAACCTTGAAAAAGTCGTGCGTTCGACCGATTTGGGGCAAAATGTTGCCACTCCGCGAGAGATGCAGGGCAAGGTCAATGCGTTGCGCGGTAACATCAATGTTGTCGCACAGGATGAAGGCTTTTTCGAAATATCGGCCAGATCATCTGACTCCAACATGACCGATGGCGAAAATGCCAAAATTGCGCGTGATATTGTACAAAAGCTCATCGATATCTTTGTTGAAGAAAATCTTGCCGGCGGCAGAGGTGAAACCCGTAAAACACTGAAATTCCTTGATGATCAGCTGTCCTCTCGCCAGATTGAGCTTGAAGAAGCCGAAGCAAGGCGCGTTGCTTTTGAGACACAAAATCTGGGCCTGTTGCCTGGATCTGGCTCAATTGGTCAGCGGCTATCAAAAACCAATGATGATCTGCGTAGGATAAATGCAGAATTGTCATCCGCCCAAGCATCGCTCAATGCATTAAATTCACAATTGGGCTCGACATCACCCACCATTAGTACGCCAAGCTTTAACGGTAGTGGCGGCGGTGCACGTGGGCAACTGGCTCAGGCCCAGCAGCGACTGTCTGTTCTGCGTGCACGCGGCTTAACCGATCAGCACCCTGATATTGTTTCTGCACAAAGAGAGGTCGCAGATTTGCGAACCCGTGCGGCGAACGAGCCTTCGGGCAGCACCACAATAACACAACCCAATCCGGCTTATTCATCTTTGCAAAGTTTACAAGCCGATCGTCAGGCAAATGTTGCTGCATTGTTGCAACAAAAAGCTGTGCTGGAAGCTGATATTGCCAGCCTTCGGGATAAACAAGCAACGGAACCCGGCTTGGCTGCTGAACAGTCTCAACTGAACCGCGACTATGAAGTTTTGAAAAACCAATATGACGAACTGTTGGAACAGCGCGAGGCGCTGCGCTTGCGGGGGCAGGTGCAAACAGAAACTGATGCATTGCGCTTTAGCGTTACAGATCCGCCAAGTGCGCCGACGTCACCAGTTGATCCTAATCGCCCGCTTTTGCTGGCAATGGTTCTGGCAGCTGGTGTTGGCGGTGGCATTGCAGCGGCTTTCGCATTGGCCCAAATCAAAGCTAGCTATGCAACGGCAGAACGCCTTGCAAAGGCGGCGGGTTTGCCTGTTCTCGGCTCAATTTCCCACACACTTACTAATGCCCAGCGAGAGCTGCGTAAACGTCGCATGCGGTGGTTTTATGGAAGTGCTGTTGGATTATTGGTGTTGTTCGGAATCTTGCAAGCGCTCGAGGTCGTCGAACGTGGTTCAGTGGTGTGAAGGGTAAGAAGATGACAGAATATAGACCCTTGGGTGGTACCGGTAAGGACGGCCGATCACTGCTGGAAAAAGCAGCTGATCGCTACGACCTATCCAATATCAGCAATCTTTCTCAAACTATTGATAAAGAAGCGCTTCCTATTGAATCGCAGAAGGTGGTTGAGCCGCAAGAGGCTGTAGTGACACCGAATTTGAGCATGTTGCAGAATATTGCCGATGTAGCGATAGAAGCTGATCAACAAGCGGTTGAAAACGCCAATCGAAGCGCAGAGCCGACTGAAACTCAACAGACCACAAAAGCTAAGCATAGGCGACCAACGAGTCAGCCGGTTCAGGAAATCGACCGCGATGCCCTGAGAGATGCAAACTTCATTGTTCCTGATGGACCCGTCACAGGTCTTTCGGAGGAATTTCGCATTGTAAAGCGGCAATTGCTTTCACATGTGTCATCCAGCCGTAAAGGCGACTTTGACAGTTTGGCAAACAGGATATTAATTTGCTCCGCACAATCGGGTGAAGGTAAGACTTTTTGCGCTATTAACCTTGCTCTCTCAATAGCAGCAGAACAAGATTATAATGTGTTGCTTATCGATGCTGACATCGCAAAACCAGGGGCAAGCTCTATCTTTGGTTTGCGTCGTCAAGCAGGATTGATGGATGCGCTCAGCAATGATCAATATGATATGGCTGATCTTATCGTACCGACGGATATTCCAGGTTTTTCGATTTTGCCGGCAGGTAACAGAACCAATTTGGATACAGAGTTTCTAGCCTCTGCGCGTACCGGAGAAGTGCTTGATCAATTGGCAGACGAAGATCCACGGCGGATTATGATTTTTGATTCCCCGCCAGCACTTGCTGCCTCACCAGCTTCTGAACTGGCATCCCATGTTGGTCAGGCATTGATGATCGTGCGTGCAGACAAAACCAGCGAGACAGCATTGCGCGATGCGCTGAGCCTAGTCGCGCGCTGTGACAAGATTCAATTAATGCTCAATGGAGTGAAATTCTCGGCAACCGGACGCAGTTTCGGTTCCTATTACGGCTATGGAGAAGAATAATGGCCTATTCCCTTAACAGGCTAACTGGAAATATCGCATTAGGCATAGTCCTGATGGCAGGTTCTACGACCGCCTTACATGCACAGCAATTGCCCGTCGATGACGGCGCATTTTCCGAGCCTACAAGAAATGACGATGGTGATCGTTCAGGACGCCGGACCAATATTACGCCCTATATTGAATTGGGGCAGGTATTATTGGCGCAGCTAACGCCTGGTGACGAGGTTTTGACCTATAGCGTAGTTGCTGTGGGTGTTGATGCCAGCGCACGTACATCACGCGCCGAAGGCCAGATCAGCCTACGCTATGAGCGCAGAATTGATTATGGTGATGATATTGGCGATCAGGATATTGTCAGTGGCATCGCGCGTGGCAGTGTCAACGTCATACCCGGCGCTTTAAACTTTGATGCAGGGGCGTTGGCTACACGTTCACGTATTGATGCGCGCGGAATACAACCTGCTAACTTGGTCGGCAATGTCGACAATGTAACACAGGTCTATACCGTATTTGCGGGGCCAACCTTAGCAACAAATGTCGGTTCACTGTCTGTCAATGGTGCTTATCGCGCAGGTTATACACTTGTCGAAAGTGACAATGATGTATTGATTGCCGGTGGTCAGCCCGCATTGGACGTTTTCGATGATAGCATTAGCCATGTCGCGAATTTTGGTGTTGGCCAACAGCCAAATGTTTCAGGCCTACCATTTGGTTGGGCACTAAGCGCAAGTTACAGACGGGAAGATACTGAACAGCTTGATCAACGGTTTGAAGATTTTTTTGGCCGTGCTGATGTGACGCTACCTATTACTCAGTCTGTGTCTCTGGTCGGCGGTATTGGCTATGAGGATGTGTCTGTAAGCGAACGAGACGCCGTCCGAGATGCCGCTGGCAACCCAGTTGTTGGTGCAGATGGCCGTCTGGTCACAGACAGCGCTTCGCCGCGTCTTTTGTCCTTTGATACTGATGGGTTGATCTGGGATGCTGGTGTGTTGTGGCGCCCAAGCCGCCGAACATCGCTAGAAGCACGTGTCGGTCGCCGTTTTGGCAGCACCACTTATATCGGAAATCTAAACTATCAGCCAAATTCACGGACTGTGTTTACTATTTCGGCCTTTGATACTGTCTCTGGCTTTGGCGGGCTGTTGAATGACAATCTGGCGCTGCTACCAACACAGTTTGATAGCTTCCGTAACCCACTTACGGGCGATTTGAACAATAATGTATTGGGCAATGCCAATAATGTGTCTTTCAATAATGCGTTGCAAACGGCGTCATCCTCAATCTTCCGTTCTCGCGGTGTGACGGCATCTTTGTCTACACAATTGGGGGGATGGCAAACCGGTTTTGCTGCTGGCTATAATCGCCGCCGCTTCCTGAATTCTGAATTGGGCGCTCTGTCAGATATTGCGGGCAATTTGGATCAGAATATTTTCGGCACATTCTTTGCCAGTACGCAAATTGATCAGGCTTCCTCGTTCAATACTGCTATTTATGCCAATTATTTGGATAGTGGCTTCCAAGATGCTGGTGATGTGCTGACATTGGGTGCCAATGCTGCCTATTTGCGTTCGATCACACGTGGTCTGACAGCAAGCGCTGCATTGGGCATTGATAGCTTTGATCAAGAAGGTTTCGACGACCAGGTTACGGCATCTGCACTGCTTGGATTACGATATTCTTTCTAAAATACTGCGCCTAAGTAGCAGATATAAAAATGAATAAACCAGACCGCGTTTTGCGATAGGGAAAAGACAATGTACGAAGACTATTATGGTTTGAACGCTCGGCCGTTCCAGTTAACGCCTGACCCTGACTATTATTTTGATAGCCGGACGCACCGTAAAGCCTTGTCTTATCTTGGCTATGGGCTGGCGCAAGGTGAGGGCTTTATTGTCATCACCGGCGAGATTGGCTCAGGAAAAAGCACCTTGGTCGCCCATTTGATGCGCACCATTGATACAACCCGTCTTAATGTTGCGCAGATTGTCAGCAGCCAACTGGGTGCGAGCGATTTACTACAGATGATTGCCATTCAATTTGGCCTTTCGCCTGCCGGTATGGACAAAGCCACGCTGCTCACTGCATTGGAAAGCCATTTTCATGATCAGGCGCGGCATGGACGCCGTTCATTGCTGATTGTTGATGAAGCACAGATGCTTGACCGCAATGCTTTGGAAGAGCTGCGTATGCTTTCCAACTTGCAACTGGGTAATCAGGCATTGCTCCAGATTTTCCTGCTCGGCCAGCCTGAATTTCGCGATATGCTGCATGGGGATGATGCATTAGAGCAATTGCGCCAGCGTGTTATCGCAACGCACCATCTTGAAGGGATGAGCGAAGACGAAGTACAGCCTTATATTGAGCATAGACTGCGCAAAGCTGGCTGGGATGGTACGCCTGGGTTTTCTAACGGAGCCATTGCAGAAATCTATGAATATAGTCAGGGTATACCACGGCTGCTCAACGCCTTTATGAGCCGTGTTTTGCTTATGGGCGCAATGGAAGAAGCGGATATGGTCTCCGGGCTATTGGTCCGCGCTGTCCATGCCGATATTGTTTCCGATGTTCCTATGCCCAAAGTGCAGACTGCAGTGATGAACCAAGCTGATGATGAACAATCTGACGAAGATATTGATCAAGGGCCGATGCAGGAAGACGACATCAACGACCTAGCACCTGAGCCGGGCATGGATGAGTTTAGTTCCGCTATGCAATTCGTGGACAGCGCGCAACATGAGGCTTTTCAGGCCGAGTTGGAGGAGCGCGAAGCCGCGCGGGCAGAGGCAATGGCATTGGTGTTGGAGCGGATTGCCGGTCTTGAGCAGAAGCTGGAAGCCAAACAGGTCAATATGCAGGACTTGATGGCGACTGCAGATAGAGTTGGCGCTTTAGAGGCGCGTATGGCAGAACAGGAACGCGCAATGCGTCGGATCGTAACCAAGCTTATTGGCTGGGTTGAAGCTGAAGATGTAAGGGTACGCCGCGCTGCCTGACCTCCATAATGAGGCGTGGTAATAGAGTAAAAGCAGTGATAGGATCGGCTTGATGACAAAAGCAACACCGCTGACCAACGGGCTTTCCGTCGATATTGAGGACTGGTTCCAAGTCGGTGCTTTTGAAAACACAATTGACCCTGCTGACTGGGACGCCCTGCAACATCGTGTCGAGACAAATACAGATGCCGTTATCGCGCTATTTGCCGAGGCTGGTGTATCCGCTACATTTTTCACTTTGGGCTGGGTGGCAAAGCGTTACCCGGCATTGATACGCCGTATTGTCGATGCTGGTCATGAAGTAGCAAGCCATGGCTGGGCACATGCGCGCGTTTTCACGATGAGTGCTGAAGAATTTGCTGCTGATATCGACAGAGCGAAAAAGACACTTGAGGATGCTGGCGGACAGGCGGTCACGGGATATCGTGCTCCAAGTTTTTCTATCGATCAACGCACACCTTTTGCGCATAGGATTCTCGCAGAAAAAGGCTATGTTTACTCATCCAGCGTCGCGCCATTGCAGCATGATCATTATGGCTGGCCTGATGCTCCGCGCTTTGCTTATCGTCCGCTGGCTGATGCGCCTTTGATTGAGGTGCCGGTTACAACTGTACGGATGAATAATCGCAACTTTGCAGCTGGCGGCGGCGGCTTTTTCCGTTTGTTCCCTTATCCAGTATCGCGTTGGGCTATTCAACGTGTGAACCAGCGTGATGGACAGCCAGCAATATTCTATTTTCACCCTTGGGAAATTGACCCTGACCAACCGCGCGTTGATAATGCACCACTAAAGTCACGTTTGCGCCATTATGCGCGATTAAGCGCCATGGCAGATAAGTTGCGTAAGCTGACGCACGAGTTTTCATGGGACCGTATGGACGAGCTTGTTGCCGCTATGGATGTGGATCAGCAAGAAGTGACGGCTAAGGCTGCGGCATGAATATGCCGTTGGACCAATCCGCATTAGAGGTTTTGAGGGTGGATGAGCCTGCCTCTGTACAGATAGCGGATAGCCATGATCAGGCTGCACGCGCTTGCTACCAATCCTATATTGGTCTCGACAACGCTACTGCCTTCCATAGTCTTGCTTGGATAGACGCAATCACCAATGCCACAGGCCATAAGTCGTGGCTGTTGTTAGCGCGTCGCGGCAGTGATGTTTGCGGAGTGTTGCCATGCCATATGATTAGCTCAATGCTTTTTGGAAAGGCCTTGGTTTCGACAGGTTTTGCAGTCGGCGGCGGCATAATGGCCAATGATGATGTGATCGTGAATGATCTGGCCGAAGCGTTTTGGAATCTGGCCAACACCCTTAATTGCCCTACTGCAGAACTGCGCGGCGGTATGCTGCCTAAGGGTGCAGGATGGCATCACAAAACCGATAGTCATTTGGGATTTGTCACGCTGCTTGCTGAGGATGACGAAACGCAGTTGAAAGTCATTCCGCGCAAACAACGCGCAGAGGTCCGTAAAGGATTGAAGAATAACCTGACGATACGCATCGGCAGCGATGTTCAAGATCTAAAATGGCACTATCAGGTCTATTCAGAAAGTGTCCGCAATTTGGGAACGCCGGTCTTTCCAAAGCCGCTATTTCGCGAAGTTTTGAAAACTTTTGGCGATGCGGCGGACATATTGACCGTTCTTGATAATGAAAAGCCCGTTGCCTCAGTATTGAGCCTTTATCATAATGGCCATGTTATGCCCTATTGGGGCGGGGGCACATTTGATGCGCGGCAATTGCGAGCCAATGACATTATGTATTATGCATTGATGAACCACGCACGAGAGCGTGGCTGCCATGCCTTTGATTTTGGTCGGTCCAAAGTTGATACCGGCGCAGCGCATTTTAAAAAGAATTGGGGTTTTGAGGGAAGACCTCTCGCTTATGCAGTGAGAGCTGCAGATGGCACACCGCCACGGGATATCAATCCACTCAGCCCCAAATATCAGGCGCGGATTAAACTTTGGCAGAAATTGCCGCTGCCGATAGCCAATATATTGGGGCCAGTTATTGCACGTGGGTTGGGATAATGTCGGTCCTTTTTCTCGCGCATCGCATTCCCTTTCCACCTGATCGCGGTGATAAGATACGTTCTCATCACCTTATAAGGGCTATTGCGCGGATCTCACCTGTCCATATTGCCTGCTTTGCGGACAGCGCTTCAGAGATGGCACATGAAGGTGATCTGGCATCACTTTCGCAGAGTTATTGCCTTGTCCGGCGGCACAAATCTATGAACTTGGCTGGTTTACAAGGCCTTATGACCGGAAAGCCTATTTCTCTGACATCATTTTATGATCAGGACATCGCCAAATATGTACGCTCTGTTGTCACTGAATTTCAGATCAAGACCATATTTGTTTTTTCTGGCCAAATGGCGCAATATATTCCCGATGATTACAAGGGCAGAATTGTTATAGATTTTGTCGATATGGATTCCGAAAAGTTCGCCAGCTATGCCGAAAGTGCGGGCATAGCAATGGCGTATATCTATGCCAGAGAAGCGCGGTTATTGCGCAAATTTGAAATTGCCATGGCTGAAAAAGCCGATGTTTCGACATTTGTGAGCGATAATGAAGTGGAGGTATTCCGGACTTTGGCACCAAATTGCCAAGCTAATGTGTGCACCTTGTCTAATGGTATTGATACATCTTTCTATGACCCTCGCAGTATCAGCCTGACCACACTTGCCGGACAAGTCTCTGATGCTGACATATTGTTTACTGGTCAAATGGACTATCCACCAAATATAGAGGCTGTAACGCGCTTTGCTCTGGATATGATGCCACAAATTCTAGAGGAAAACCCAGATGCTAGGTTTGTCATAGTCGGTCGGCAACCAACAGAGGCTGTGCAGTCTTTACATAATGGTGAGACAGTTATTGTTACCGGCGAAGTTGATGATGTTCGCCCATGGCTGTCGGGGGCAAAGATGGTTGTTGCGCCTTTGTCAGTA
This sequence comes from Parasphingorhabdus sp. DH2-15, assembly GCF_051668705.1. GTDB lineage: Bacteria > Pseudomonadota > Alphaproteobacteria > Sphingomonadales > Sphingomonadaceae > Alterisphingorhabdus. The sequence goes on from NZ_CP196351.1 coordinate 1,270,958, forward strand.
GCACGGGGCGTGCAGAATAAAGTGCTTGAAGCGATGGCGATGGAAAAGACTGTTTTCGCATCGCGTGAGGCAGCCACCGGAATTGATGCGGAGGATGGTGTTCATTTTTGCGTATCGCAAAATGACGATGAGATGGTTGAATATATCAATTCCATGTTCAAACGCGGAAAGAAACTGCGTGCTATAGGCATTGCGGCGCGGCGCCATGTTCAAGATACTATGAGTTGGAATGCTATGTTGAGCGACTTGCCAGAGCTTATATTGGGTAATGGCGGGAACCGAGAAGAGATGCTGTGACACTGGCTCAGACCTCCGATAAAGCTGTTGGGCAATCACAAGCGACCAAATCTTCGCGCTTTGGTATTGATATTGTGCCGCCATATTGGCAGCAGCCTTTATCGCATTTGGCTTTATCATGGTTGGCCTTGTGTCTGCTCTTCTGGTCAGACCTTAGCGACATGGTGACCATTTGGTGGAATGTCTCGACCTATAATCATATATTGCTGATACCGTCGATTATCGGCTGGTTGGTGTGGCAATATTTGCCGCAACTGAAAAACATATTTCCCCGTTTCAGCTTTTTTGGCGCATTATGGCTTTTGGGCGGTGCATTAGCATGGGTAATTGGGGAGGCATCGGGCATTGCTCTGTTTCGCCATATCGCTTTTGTTGTGATGTTGCAGGGCAGCGCCATGGCATTTTGCGGAATTGCCGCGAGCCGTATTCTTATTTTCCCGCTTCTCTATGCATTTTTCTTGGTTCCTGTGGGTGAGGAAATTGTCCCATGGCTGCAAACGGTTACTGCTGATATCTCAATGATATTACTAGGCTGGGCCAATATTCCCGCATTTCGCGAGGGCGTATTTATATCGACCCCTACAGGATATTTTGAAGTTGCCGAGGCGTGTTCAGGGGTAAAATTCCTTATTGCAATGATTGCTTATGGCGTGCTGGTCGCGCATGTCTGTTTTCAGTCTTGGTTACGGCGCATAGCCTTTCTTATCGCATGCTTCGCATTCCCCATATTGGCCAATGGTGTGCGGGCGTGGGGCACAATCTATATTGCCCATCATTACAGTCTCGATTTCGCGACCGGTTTTGACCATGTTTTTTACGGCTGGTTCTTCTTTGCATTTGTTCTGATTGCAGTGATGGGCACGGCCTGGCCTTTTTTTGATCGTGGCCTGGATGATTTAGGGCACTCTGATATCAGCCGCTTCATCGGCAAACAGAGTATGACGGCCCGTTCTTATAAACCATTGGCAATAACGGCCGCAATTATTGCGCTGCCCATGCTGTGGTTCGCGCTTACCACTAATGCCAGCGCTGTTCTGCCAGAGCAGATTAAGACGCCAAATGTAAGCGCATGGCAAGCAAGTGAAGACCGTTTTAATGCGCCATGGCAACCTATTCAAAAAGGCGCTGCGCATGAAATAATGCAAAGCTATGTGAATAAGCAGGGCGCAAAAGTAACCCTATATTTCGCGCTTTATGATCGTCAGTCGGATGGCAAGGAACTGATCGGCTATGGCCAAGGTGCCTTTGATCCAGAGAGTGAATGGGCATGGGCGGCAAATGGAACCGCTATTGGCGATGTGCCCTCAATAAGGCTGACCGCACCAGGGCCAGTGCATAGAGAAGCCGCGAGCATTTATATCTATGGTGATACAGTTTCGGCAAGTGCCACGCGTATTAAAATTGCAATGCTGCAAGATCGGCTAATAGGGCGGCATCAGCCAGCAGGCGTTCTGATTGTCTCGTCTGAAGATAGTGAAGGCATGCCAGCTGCAGCCGCAATGCAGGCCTTTGTGGATGATAATGATGGGCTTGAGCAGCTTGCCCGCAAGATTGCATCCGGCCAATGAATATGTCTCTCACTCTGCAAAAGAATATTATCTAATGTGCGGAATTACCGGGATATTTTATCCAGACACACCCAAGCCGGTTGATCCTGCGCGTGTTAAGCTGATGGCGGATGCCTTGGCGCATCGCGGGCCGGATGGTGAAGGTGTGTGGACAGACCGCGGCATTGGTCTGGGGCACAGACGGCTGTCCATTATCGATCTTGCCGGGGGCGCACAGCCCATGCAATCGCCTGAGGGGCGCTATGTCATAAGCTATAATGGTGAGGTCTATAATTTTCAGGCCATTCGCAAAGAGCTGGAAGCCGAAGGTGATGTCTTCCAGACAGCGAGTGATACAGAGGTCATTCTGCTCGCATGGCGGCGCTGGGGTGAGGGGGCAATAGCGCGACTCAATGGCATGTTCGCCTTTGCCATTTATGACCGTGAAGACCATAGCTTAACGCTGGTGCGTGACAGGTTGGGCGTAAAGCCGCTTTTTTATACCAGCCTGCCAGATGGTGGGATTATCTTCGCATCAGAACTGAAAGCCCTTATGGTGCATCCGGCCCTGCGGCCTGCGCCAGATGAACGTGCGGTAGAGGCGTTTCTGGCTTGGGGTTATGTGCCTGATCATTTGTGCTTGGTGCGCGGCGTGAAGAAGCTCGCGGCAGGACATATTGTGCGTTTCATGGCAGGGCAAAGTGAAGTCTCGCCAAAACGCTATTGGCAAGCCGACTTTCGCGAACGCAGCAATGCTTCGCAAGCCGAGTTACAAGATGAACTGCTTGCCCTTATGCAGGATGCTGTTGGCTTGCGGATGATCTCCGATGTTCCTCTGGGCGCGTTTTTGTCAGGCGGGGTTGATAGCTCTACTGTAGTGGCTCTAATGGCAGAGCGCAGCAAATCTGCAGTTGAGACGTGCTCAATAGGCTTTGACAGCAAGCAGCTTGATGAGAGCAATTATGCGGAACGGATCGCCACTTTATTTGCAACCAATCACCACGCGCAAACGGTAACATCTGATGATTTTGGCCTGGTTGATGAGCTTGCGGGAATATTTGATGAACCATTTGCCGACGGATCTGCCTTGCCGACATTGCAAGTGTGTGCATTGGCGCGGAAAAATGTGACTGTGGCGCTCTCTGGCGATGGTGCTGACGAGGCACTGGCTGGATATCGCCGTCATGTCTTTCACCATGGTGAGGAACGGGTGCGATCCATGCTCCCCGCGGGACTGCGCAAGACTGTATTTGGCACATTGGGGGCAATCTATCCCAAGGCCGATTGGGCACCGCGGCCATTGCGCGCCAAAACCACTTTGCTGGCTTTGGCGGCTGATGGTAACCGGGCCTATGCTGATGCTCTGGCAGTAACCGCGCAGGCGCAGCGCAGCGCATTGTATCGCCCAGCGCTTACCAAAGCGCTACAAGGCTATAATGCCGAGGCTGAAGCTGTGGCGATGATGGCTGATGCCCCTGCCAGAAGCGGTTTGGACCGTGCGCAATATGCTGATCTCACCTTATGGCTGCCGGGTGACATATTGACCAAGGTGGACCGGACCAGCATGGCGGTTAGCCTAGAAGCGCGTGAGCCGTTACTGGATTATCGTCTGATAGAATTTGCCGCGCGTTTGCCGGAAAAATATCGGGTGCAAGGCGGGCAGGGCAAATGGCTGATGAAAAAGACCATGGAGCGGTATTTGCCCGAAGAGATACTCTACCGACCCAAAATGGGCTTTGTCACGCCGATCAGCCAGTGGCTTCGCGGACCCTTGGCAGACACTGCACGCAGTATCGCGGCTCCTGATGGGCTGGCACGAACAGGCTGGTTTGATGAAGCTGCTTTATCAAAAATGGCTGAGGAGCATATTGCTGGCTATCGCGATTCCGGTCGGTCTTTATGGCAGATGATCATGCTCGACAAAGCGATGAAAAATTTGTTCAGCCTCTAAAAACCGCCATTAACCTTCGTCAGGATAATCAGCTTTTACAAAATACAGTCCGTCCGGCGGGGCGTTGAGTCCAAGCGCATGCCTATCGGCTGCATCCAGCGCATCTTTTAAATCACTCTCGCTCCAGTCACCGCGGCCAACCATCATCAAGCATCCGACCATAGACCGGACTTGATGATGCAGAAATGATCGCGCCGAAACTTCACAATGAATATCATCGCCATCGCGAACAATATCCAGCCTGTCCAAAGTTTTCACCGGACTTTGGGATTGGCAATGGGCAGAGCGAAATGTCGTAAAGTCATGCAGCCCGACCAGTAATTGTGCAGCATCATGCATCGCCTGCGCATCCAGCTCTTTGGCCACTTGCCATGCAAGACCCTTTTGCCAGCTTAGCGGGGCTCTGCGATTAATGATCGTGTAGCGATAATGGCGTGCCAGACAGTCAAACCGGGCGTGCCAGTCATCATCAACAATTTGGCAATCGGTCACTGCAATGGGCTGTGGCCGCAAATGGGCATTGAGTGCTTCGCCCAACCTGAAAGGGGTGAGCGATTTGGAGATGTCGATATGCGCGCGCATCGCTAAGGCATGGACGCCGGCATCTGTGCGCCCTGCGGCGACCATTGTTACATCCTCGCCGGATACTGCCTTTGCTGCGGTTTCCACGGCTTCCTGCACCGATGGCCCATGCTTTTGACGTTGCAGTCCCATATAAGGGCGGCCATCAAATTCTAATGTCAGCGCATATCGCGTCATGTCACTACCGTGCCTTTGGCAATGCTGGTACCGCGTAGGAAATCTGCCAATGGCATGGCGGGTTTTCCAGCTTTTTGAATAATGATAGGGCGAATGGCGCCGTCATCTGTGGCGATGGCAAGTTTCTCATCCAGAACAGTAGCAGCCATGCCATTTTGTTCCAAGATTTGAGCGCTATGTACACGGTAACGCACGCCATCTACCTCAAAAAATGCGCCGGGCCATGGAGTGAAAGCACGTATTTGTCGCTCAACATCAATGGCGCTTTGTTCAAAATTAATGTGGCCTTCTGCCTTTTCTATCTTCTTTGCATAGGTCACGCCTGTTTCGGGTTGCGGCTCTGGCGATATATTCTCCAGATCATCAAGGGTTTCAGCCATAAGCTGTGCGCCCATCTTCGCGATCTCGTCCGTCAGCTCTCCTGCATTTTTATCGGCAATCTGCGTCACGGCTTTGGTCAGCATGGGGCCAGTATCCAGTCCAGCCTCCATCTGCATTATGGTAACGCCTGTCTGTTCATCCCCAGCCAATATTGCCCGTTGTACTGGCGCAGCACCGCGCCATCGGGGCAATAAAGACCCGTGAACATTAAGGCAGCCATGGCGGGGAATATCCAGAACAACTTGCGGCAGGATCAGTCCATAAGCGGCAACCACGGCAATATCGGGCTGTAATGCAGCAAATTGACTCTGCGCCTCTGCGGTTTTCAGGCTTTCAGGGTGCAGGACGGTCAGACCCAGTTTCTCAGCACAGGCCTGCATGGGAGAGGGGCGCAGCTTCTTACCGCGCCCGGCGGCACGCGGAGGCTGGCAATATACAGCAGCAATGTCGTGACCTCGATCATATAAAGTCTGCAAAGTTGGGACCGCAAAATCCGGTGTACCCATGATAACGATCCGCATCTCTTCTCTCCAACTGCCAGTGATATGCCATGATCTGGCAATCTTTGCGTAAGATAATGACCGGCTTGACTTTTGCTGCACAAGGCCTTGCCACCTCTATAGCTTTGCCCGTAATGAAGCTGGCATGGCATCGCAAGAGATAGAATTATTAGCGGACCAACTGGCTAAGTTGCCGGGGCTGGGGCCGCGCTCTGCTCGTAGAGCAGTGCTACATCTCATAAAGCAGCGTGAAACTGCGCTTTCGCCGCTCATTCGCGCTATGGAAACAGTGCGTGATCGTCTAACGGTTTGCGATATTTGTAGCAATATTGATACGATCAATCCTTGCGGTGTATGCAGTGATGATCGGCGCGACGACACGGCTTTATGTGTGGTTGAGGAGGTTGCTGATTTGTGGGCGCTGGATCGCTCGCGACTCTTTGCGGGCCGTTACCATGTGCTGGGCGGGCGATTGTCGGCGCTGGATGGTGTCGGACCTGAAGATCTCAGCATTGATCGCTTGCTTGCTCGTATAGAAGAAGGTGGTGTGAATGAGGTTGTGCTTGCACTGAACGCCACATTGGAAGGGCAAACCACTTCGCACTATATTGCCGAAAAGCTGGCGGATAAGCCCTTACGCATTACCCAATTGGCGCATGGACTGCCAGTCGGTGGTGAGCTTGATTACCTTGACGAGGGGACGCTTGCACAAGCCTTGCGAGCAAGGCGACCTCTGGGTTAAGAGCGATTTTCTTTCCATGCATGTCTTGCAGAAAAAGCGACAAAGGATTATTTCACCCTCATGGCTATACGACCGATAGTAGAAGTTCCTGACCCACGGCTCAAACAGGTTTCCAAACCTGTGGAGACATTTGATGATGATCTCAAGACGCTGGTCGAGGATATGTTTGACACCATGTATGATGCGCCGGGCATAGGCTTGGCTGCCATTCAGGTGGGTGTTCCTCTACGTGTGCTGGTTATTGATCTGCAGGAACCTCTTGAAGAAGGCGGCGAGCCTGTACGCGACCCGAAAGTCTTCATCAATCCAGAGATTCTCGATCCTTCAGAGGATATGGGCGTCTATCAGGAAGGGTGTTTGTCCGTGCCCGATCAATTTGCCGATGTCGAGCGTCCGGCCACATGCCGCGCTCGCTGGCAGGATCTGGACGGCAATAGTCATCAGATGGATTTTGAAGGGCTTATGGCCACCTGTTTACAGCATGAGATGGACCATTTGGAGGGGATATTGTTTATCGATCACCTTTCACGGCTAAAACGCAATATGGTTCTGAAAAAGCTGGATAAGGCGCGCAAAGCCGCGGCCTAGCATTTCACGGCGGATAATCGCCTGGTTGCTCTTGTCAAAACGCCTCCATCACTGTACGTTCCTGTTGTGTTCTTTCTAGTATTGACAGGGGATATTTGTGGCTGAAGGCCTGCTTCCGATTATTATTGCTATCATCACTTTGTTGATAGGTCTTGCCATTGGTTGGTTTGTCGGCACGCGTCCCATTGCGGCCTTACGGGCTGAACAACAAGAAGCGGACGCTGAGGTTAAAGCGCTGAATGAGCGTCTTTTAACCGAATTGCGAGGCATGGAAGCGCTCAAGCAAAATGCGGATCGTGCTGATGCTTTGAGCGAGCAGGTTGAGGCGCTGCGTCAAGAGCGTGAGCAACTGGGGCAGGATAATGCTCGGCTAAAGGCCGATGCTGCCAATCATGAAAAGCAGATTACGCAATTGTCTCAACAACGTGAAGAGCTGGTGCGGCAATTTGGTAATGTTGGTAACAAGTTGCTGGAAGAAGCGCGGGAGAAATTTCTTGAACGGGCTAATGAGCGATTTTCCCAGTCAGAGGAAAAAAGCGAGGAACGGATTAAGGCCTTGCTCCATCCTGTTGGCGCGAAGCTGACGGCATATGAACAGCAAATTGAGCGGGTCGAGAAACAGCGCAATGAAGCCTATGGCGATCTAAAGGGCCTTATGGATCAGATGCGTGTGGGGCAGGATAATGTTCGGCAGGAAACTGCACGGCTCGTCAATTCACTGCGCAATGCGCCAAAGGCACGCGGCCGCTGGGGTGAACAGCAATTGCGCAATGTGTTGGAAACATGCGGTCTGGCCGAACATACCGACTTTGTGATGGAGCAAAGCATCACAACAGAGGAAGGGCGTTTGCGCCCTGATGCCGTAGTCCGTATTCCGGGTGGCCAGTCTTTGGTTATCGACGCGAAGGTTTCGCTGAATGCCTATCAGGACGCATTCGCCGCTGATGATGACGACGGACGTGCGGTGGCGCTGGCGGCACATTGCCAGTCGATGAAAGCACATATTGATGGCCTATCGCGTAAAGCCTATTGGGACCAGTTTGACAACGCACCCGATTATGTCATCATGTTTGTACCGGGCGAACATTTTCTTGCGGCTGCTCTGGAATATGATGCCAGCCTATGGGATTTTGCATTTGAAAAGAAAGTCTTGCTAGCGACACCTACCAACTTAGTGGCGATTGCTCGCACCGTGTCCAGCGTCTGGCGGCAGGAAGGTTTGGCGCGCGAGGCAAAACAGATCGGGCAATTGGGCAAAGAAATGTATGATCGACTGGCGGTGTCTGCCGAGCATTTGAAACGCATGGGCACTGGTCTCAATTCAGCGGTTGGCAATTACAACAAATTTGTCGGTAGCTTTGAACGCAATGTATTGGCTACTGGCCGCCGTTTTGCTGAGCTTAATGTTGAAACCGGTAAACGCGAATTGGAAGAGGTTCCCACGCTAGACGCACTACCGCGCTATGGTGATGAAAAACCCGGAGAGACGGATTAGCGCCGCTGCTGGTTGAGCACTTCATAGGCCATTACGGCGGTTGCTATCGCGGCGTTTAGGCTATCGGCTTTGCCCAGCATGGGAATTTTAACGCGCACGTCACATTGTGCCTCATATTCTTCGGGCAGGCCTTGTGCTTCATTGCCGATCAGCAGAAATGTCGGCGCTTCATATTGTACAGACTGGTAATCAATATCGGTTTGCAGAGATGTCGCGACCAATTGCCCGTCACCACTGCGCAGCCACGGCAGAAATTCGCCCCAACCGGCCTGTACAATGGATTGCGTGAACACGGCGCCCATGCTGGCGCGCACGGCTTCTACCGAAAAAGGATCAACGCATTGGTCTAGCAATATCAGCCCACCTGCACCAACTGCGTCCCCGGTTCGCAAAATTGTGCCCAGGTTTCCAGGGTCACGAATGGCTTGACCAACCAACCAGATCGAACTTGCGCCGCGATCAAGTGCTTCCAGTGTCACATCACGATCGGCAAAGACACCAAGGACAGATTGCGGATTATCTTTTCCAGAAATCTTTGCCAATATATCCGGGCTGGTCAGGATGATGTCGCCGTGCGCAGCGCTAACGGCATCGGTCAGTGCCTGAACCAAGGGGTGTTGATCCCGCGCTTCGGCCATCACCAATATGCGCGGCAAAGAGCCTGCTTCCAAAGCCTCTGTGAGCAAGCGCAGCCCTTCCGCCAAGAAAACACCTTCGCGTTTGCGGTGCTTCTTTTCACGTAATGACCGCAAATATTTGACAGTCGGGTTGGAGAAACCGGTGATTGTTCGAAAAGTCATGGCAAAAGTGTCAATTGCTCGCGATCAATCTTCGCCAAAGCCATCTACAACGAGGCCGACCAGCTTAGCCAGCGCGGCATCGGCATTTTCGCCTTCAACAGAGATGGTTATTTCATCACCCTTTGCCGCGCCCAGCATTAGTAACCCCATGATGCTATCACCCGCGACCACATTGTCTTTTTTGGCAACGGTTACTTCCTGACCATCGGTCAAATGGGCAACGGCGTTGACAAATTTTGAACTGGCTCTGGCATGTAGACCCTTACGGTTGCAGACTATGACCTTCTCACTGGCCATTGGCGGTCTTGCCTTGAATATTTAGTAATTCCGATGCGACAGATATATATTTCTGTCCGGCCTCACGCGCTGCGGCAACTGCGCTGGTTACGTCCATTGCTTTGCGCGCGCCTTCCAAGCGGATGAGCATAGGCAGGTTTACCCCGGCAATAACCTCAATATGGCCGGTTTCCATCAGAGATATGGCAAGGTTGGAAGGTGTGCCACCGAATAAATCGGTCAATATGATAACGCCTTCACCTGTATTGTTATCGCTAATCGCCTTGGCAATATCTTCGCGCCTTTTTTCCATATCATCATTGGGTGCAATACAGATGGTCGCGATCTGTTTTTGTTTGCCAACGACATGCTCCATAGCAGAGACAAATTCATTGGCCAAAAGCCCATGGGTTACCAACACGATACCGATCATCTTAGGCTGGCTCCATAACAATAAACTGATGATGCAGGGATTGTTTCTGCATGTCCAAACTTCCTGAAACGGTCTAGCTTTGGTCATTCTCGACCGCGTCTATAGGACGCGATGCAAGATTTCGATGGGTGACACTGGGCGAAAATCCTCCGTCGCGCAACCCCTGTGCAATTCTTTCTGCGGTAAAGACTGAACGGTGCCTGCCGCCGGTGCAACCAAAGGCTATATGGACATAGGCTTTGCCTTGCTCCGCATAGCGCGGCAAGAGAAAGAGGAGCATAGACAATATGCGGTCAAAGGCTTCAGCAAAGGCGATATCTGCGCTCACATAATCGCCAACAGGTGTATCTTGTCCGGTTAGCGGTCGCAAACTTTCCTCCCAATGCGGATTGCGCAGGAAGCGCATATCAAACACCAGATCGGCCACAGGCGGCATGCCCCGCGCAAAACCAAAGCTGGATATGCTGATAATGGGTTGGCTGGCGTGCTGCTCACCAAAGCTGTTCCTGATATGCTGAGCAAAATCAGGGACACTAAGGCCCGAAGTTGTTATCAGCTTGTCAGACCAGCGCCGTAATGGGGCGAGCAAATCGCGTTCCTCTGCAATGCCATCAATAGCTGGTCTGTCCTTTGCCAAAGGGTGGGGGCGGCGCGTCTCATTATAACGGCGCTCTAACTCCAGATCGCTGCATTCTAGAAAGACAGTTTGGATAGAAAGATTATCTCTACTGCTCAGATCTTTAATAGTTTCAATGACTGAAGCGGGATCGAAGCCCCTTGTCCTGGTATCGAACCCTATGGCGAGGCGGCCATCGATCGATGCACGGCCAGCTGCACTGGGGGTTGCCAAAAGCCCCTTCAACAATCTGATAGGGAAATTGTCGATGATCTCCCAGCCCATATCTTCCAGCGTTTTGAGCATGGTTGACTTGCCCGCGCCTGACATGCCGGTGACGAGCACGATGTCAGAATTCACCTTTGTGGAGGCAGTCTGACTGCCGCTGGTCTGTGGTTTTGTGATATCGAAGTTCATAGCATTTATGTGGCGCTGAGTCCGTAGAGTTTCAACGCATATTCTATCTTCAAGGGGGCTAGGTTCAAATCGGGACGAATGTCGATTTCGGGGATGGCTATATCAGCGATATTCACCTGCTTAGCATTTTCGCGATATCGCGGTGCTTCTCTGTCGAGGTTGACTTTTAACGCAACAGGAACCGGTTCTGTCACCGCATTGACTTGAACAATGCCCAAATTGCGTATTTCAATCTTGTTCGCAATATTGGGATGCGGCATGGCAAAAAGCATGGTTTTTTGTGAATATAATTGTGTTTGATCATCACTGACCAAAGCCGCGCCGCGGTCCATTAATAACAATGAGACGGCGCTTTTGCCTATTCCAGAAGGTCCGCAAAGCAAGATCGCACGATTATCAATTGCCACAGTGCTTGCCGCGTAAGCAAAAGAGTCATGCAGAGCTTTGTTGGTCATATTCAATCTACCAATATAATATTGGTCGGTATTGCCGGGATACGAATGTTAAAGCATGCGCCGGACAGCCCATCACCACGACTGCCAGCGACTATGCTGCCCTGATGTGCCTCAATGATAGAGCGCGCAATAGCCAACCCAAGCCCGCTATGCTTGCCAAATTCCGACTCTTTTTGCCTGCCACTATAAAAGCGGTGGAAGATTTGTTCGCGCTCACGTTCTGGAATTCCCGGACCATGATCCAATATCTGCATCACGACATCTTGCCCATCGCGGGTCACGAAAATCTCAATAAGGCCTGATTCCGGGCTAAATGATACAGCATTATCCAGCAGATTCTCAATAACCTGCGCTAGCCTGTTGCTCTCTCCAAACACCATCGCCACATTTTTGCGGGGTCTGGCATAGGCAATTGATCGCCCCTCATTCATTTGCCTTTCTTCACGATTGGCCAATAAATCGGCAACCATTTCTCCCATATCAATGGGCAGAAAGTGAGCGCGTGTTAATTGCGCATCGACGCGGGAAGCATCGGATATGCCGGAAATAAGCCGATCTATTCTTAAAACATCGGAAGAAGCGATATCAAGCAATTGCTTTTGCAAATCAGGGTCTTCAACACGCTCCATACTTTCCAGTGCAGAGCGTAGCGATGCCAAGGGGTTCTTGATCTCGTGGCTGACATCTGCAGCAAAAGCCTCAGTTGCATCGATCTTTTGGCGCAGAGCGTTTGTCATATCTGACAGCGCGCGCGCTAGTTGACCAATCTCATCACCGCGTGTCGGTAATCTGGGTACCTCAACGTCACGCGCTCGCCCTAGGCGCACCTGATTTGCTGCACTTGCCAGACCTTGCAATGGGCGGACAATTGTCCTTGCCAGAAATAGCGATAACAATATTGAGACGATCAAAACAGATATGAAAATAATACCCAGCGCAAGTCTTTGATCGCGGACAGTTGCCGTAATTGTTCGCGCGTTTCGCGTTGATAGCAGAACCATATCTGTTCCGCGTACAGGGGCTGTGGCGCTAATCATCAATGTCCTGTCAGGGGCGAATCTGACGCGCGATATTGCTTCACCTGTTTCAATCGCTTTTACCATTTCAGGCCATTGTGTTAGAGTATCTCTATCAGGCTCAATGTAAGAGGTTAGCTCTGGCGCACCGACAATCCGATCAATAACACGATCCAAAAATCGTGCGACATGTCGTTGCCATTTCTCTGTGGCAGGATCACGCAATGCATATTGCGGCTCTTGCAGCGAGAAACTGTCGGTAAGCTTCTCTCCAGAGCGCCGATAGACACGGATACGCGACTCTTTTTGTTTGGCAAATTCCAGAAGCACATTCTCGCGCTCGGCCATATCAATTTTGCCAGCTGTCATTGCCAGTAAGGCGATCCGGTTTGCATCTTCGATTTGCCGACTTTGGACAAGGTTGCTGCGATAATTATCGAGATAAAATATACCGCCAGCCAAAGCAGCAACAGCAAAGATATTAACAGCCAATATCCGCGCGGTTAGCGATAGCCTGCGGCTCCAAAATAAAGAAGCGGGCGATTTAGTCTTCATCGTTAAAACGGTAGCCAGCGCCATAAAGCGTATCGATGGCCGAGAACTCGTCATCAACTTCACGGAATTTGCGGCGCAGTCGTTTTATGTGGCTGTCTATAGTGCGGTCATCGACATAGACATCATCCTGATAGGCCGTATCCATCAGCTGGTTGCGGCTTTTGACAACACCCGGGCGCTGGGCCAAAGTTTCCAGAATAAGAAACTCGGTTACGGTCAGCACAACCTTTTTGTCCTTCCAATGAACGGCATGACGCGCAGGATCGAGGGTTAAATGACCACGGACGACTGGTTCAGCTGGAGGGGCTTCATCTTCTGAAACTATTGTTTGCGCAATCAGTTCTGTGCGGCGCAATATTGCTTTGATACGGGCAATTAAGAGTCGCTGAGAAAAAGGTTTGGCGATATAATCATCTGCGCCCATAGCCAGACCCAAAGCTTCATCAAGCTCGTCATCTTTAGATGTGAGGAAAATAACCGGCATAGACAGTTTTTCCCGCACTCTGCGCAGCAGTTCCAGCCCATCCATATGCGGCATTTTGATATCAAATACGGCCAGATCTGCAGGGTTTTCAAGCAAAGCGGGGAGGGCGGCTTCGCCGCTGTTATAGATGCGGGTCGTAAAACCTTCAGCCTGTAGAGCGATTGATACCGATGTTAAAATGTTGCGGTCATCATCGACCAAAGCAATAGTTGCCATATATCCGGTCCGTTTATTCAATGGCTTTGCTGATAGGTAAATGGTCGATCGAGCAATGCCAATAGAGTTTGGGCATGGCGGAAGCTGCCGTGATTGTCCAGTGTGAGAGATTGTATATAGCAAAAGCAGCAATATTCGATTTTACAAATTACTGAGGAAAATACTGTCTATTGTTGCCCAAAGGGAATATGTATATCCATATATAAAGGAGTGAGCTTATGAGTATGTTAGATGGCGTTTTGAAGAATTTGCCGGTTGGTGCAGACAGCATTGGTGAAATCGCTGAAAAATTGGGCATGGATCCGTCCATGGTAGAAAAAGGCGTTGCTGCACTGGGGCAATCCCATGGCGAAGATGGCGATACAATGGCCGCTGCTTCAGAAAAAACCGGACTGGATAGCGGCGCATTGAGCGGAATAATGGATCAACTTGGCGGTGAAGGTGGCTTGGGCCAGATTTCAGAAATGTTGGGCAGTGATGAAGGCATTATGGGCAAAATTTCCGGTTTCCTCGATCAAGATGGCGATGGCAATCCACTTAATGATGTTATGGGAATGGCTGGAAAATTCTTCGGTAAAAAATAATATTACCAACCCAAAGTCGCAAAAGCCCGTCTCTTATGGCGGGCTTTTTTGTGCCCTTGTTGGCAATTGGGTACTTGCCAATCCTGCCAAAACTTGTCAGCAGAGAATTCATGATAAATCTCCACAATTCCCGCTCGCTCTCTTTTCATTCTCGCTTTGCTTTATTGGCCGCTATAGGTCTTTGTACATCAATTGCCCATGCGCAGGATGGGAAACCCACTACAGAGGAAGATGTTCGTGAGCATATTGCCATATTGGCAAGCGACGATTTTGCGGGGCGCAATCCTGGAACAATAGGTGAGACCAAAACGCTGAACTATTTGGCACAGCAATGGTCTGCTTCCGGAATGGTATCTGGTACCAATGACCCGAAAAACCCATGGTTTCAGCCTGTACCTTTAATGCAAAGAACAACATCTGCTGCTACAGCGCGTTTCACACGTTCAGGGCGGAAAATAAAGGTTGATCCAACAGGTATTTTGCTCAGCGGGCAAGAAACCAATTCTGCTGTCTCAGGAGAAGTTATCTTTGTTGGATATGGCGTTGATGCGGTTGAGAATGAAGCTGCTGATGTCGAGGGCAAAATTGCGTTGATGCTTTTTGGTTCACCCGAAGGCGCAGAAGATTTTCCTTCACGGCAAGAGCGGGTTGAAGCCCTTGCGGAGGCTGGCGCTTCTGCAGTTCTTACAATTGCGCCTTCGCAATTCCCATGGGGTGCTATCCGCAATCAGGTTAGCCGGGGATCTTATGGCCGAGATACGGGTGGCGATGCGCCGATGATCTCCGGTCTGGTCAATGCTGATTTTGTTGCAGCACTTTTTAAGGGCTCAGGGAGCACATTGGCCAAAGAAACCGAAAAATCGAACGAAGAAGGTTATACTGCATTCGTTATGGGCGTTGCAGCTGATCTTACAGCAGTCATGCAAATACGTAAGTTTAATAGCTATAATGTTATCGGCAAATTTCCTGGCAAAAAGCCGGGTTCAGGCGCTGTGCTTTTTCTCGGACATTGGGACCATTTCGGTACATGCCGCCCGGTTGAAGCGGAAGATCGTATTTGTAACGGGGCACTTGATAATGCGTCGGGAATGGCAGTTTTAACAGAAGTGGCTGAAGAACTGGGCGCTATGGGGCCGTTTGACCGTGATATCTATTTCATGGGGACTACCGCAGAAGAACGCGGTTTGCTGGGGGCTTATCATTTCGCGGACAATCCGCCTTTTCCTCTAAAAGACATAGTTATTGCGCTTAACATTGATACTATTGCGATAGCAGAGCGCGGCGCACCCGTTGCGATTATTGGCCGCGGTGAGACGGATCTAGATGCGACTATCGATTCGGTTTCTGAATCGATTGGGCGCAAGGTAGAGACGTCATTGGATTCCAATGCCTTTATCCAACGTCAGGATGGCTGGGCCCTTGCTGCAAAAGGTGTCCCTGCCTTCATGGTTGGTGGATCGTTTGCAGACCTGGAATTGCTGCAAAGCTATTTGAGCGGTGATTATCATGGACCTGGTGACGAGCTTAAAGAAGGCTTCGTCTTGGGCGGCGCTGCGGAAGACACAGATCTGCATATTGCTTTGGCAGAATATTTTGCGAATGAGGCCACATATCCCGGGAAGTGAAGCGCTCCATTTGGCGTTATAGAAACATATTGACTTGTTATCGCGAATATTCCCGGGATAGTCTGGTCATTACAAAGTCTAATGGCTAAATGAACTGCCACGACTCGAGGCTGTTAGCCTCGCGTCACAGTTTTTCGCATCAACAGGTCGTACAGCCAATGGGTGACCTGATAACAAGGATAGTGGCATGGATATTCCTCTTGGTCTGACATTTGATGATGTTTTGCTGCAGCCAGGAGCCTCGCAAACCTTGCCGAGCACAGCTATCACCAAGACACAATTAACGCGGGATATTGCGCTGAATATTCCCGTTCTGTCATCCGCTATGGATACTGTGACTGAGGCCGATATGGCTATTGTTATGGCGCAAATGGGCGGCATTGGTGTCCTGCACCGCAACCTTTCCATTCCGCAGCAGGTTGCTGCTGTCCGACAGGTCAAACGCTTTGAGTCTGGCATGGTGGTAAACCCTATCACCATATCACCCGATGCAACCTTGGCGCAGGCGCAGGACATTATGGGCAGCAATCGCATCTCGGGCATTCCCGTTGTGGAGGATGGCGGTAGGCTTGTTGGTATTTTGACTCATAGGGATGTTCGCTTTGCAGAAAACCCTGCACAGCCTGTACGTGAATTGATGACGCATGAAAACCTGGCAACAGTTTCAACAGGGGTAAGTCAGGAAGAAGCGCGGCGATTGTTGCACCAGCGCCGTATCGAAAAATTGCTGGTTGTCGATGATGCTTATCATTGTGTCGGGCTCATCACCGTCAAAGATATCGAAAAGGCTGTTACCTTTCCAGATGCCACTAAAGACAGTGCAGGCCGGTTGCGTGTAGCAGCAGCCTCTACTGTTGGTGACGCAGGCGCGGAACGTACGCGTGCATTGTTTGAAGCAGAATGTGACGTTGTGGTCATTGACACCGCACATGGGCATAGCAAAATGGTCATCGACAGTGTCACCGCTTTGAAAAAAGAATTTCCTGATCATCAGATAATCGCTGGTAATGTTGCTACCGCTGAAGCGACCAAAGCGCTGATAGATGCCGGCGCAGATGCTGTGAAAGTGGGTATTGGCCCTGGTTCTATATGTACCACAAGGGTAGTGGCTGGCGTTGGCGTGCCGCAATTAACCGCTATCATGCAATCCTCTGACGCGGCCAAATCTGCAGGAATTCCGATTATCGCAGATGGCGGTTTACGAACCTCTGGTGACGCTGCAAAAGCCATTGCTGCCGGGGCATCGAGCGTGATGGTAGGCTCCTTGCTGGCAGGAACTGAAGAAGCACCTGGAGAGACATTCCTCTACCAAGGCCGTTCTTACAAAAGCTATCGCGGCATGGGTTCGGTTGGGGCAATGGCCAAAGGCTCTGCAGACCGATATTTCCAGCAAGACATTAAGGACCAGTTGAAATTGGTTCCGGAAGGCATTGAAGGGCAGGTGCCATTCAAAGGGCCTGCAAAGGATGTCATTCATCAGCTTGTTGGCGGTATCAAAGCCGCAATGGGTTATACCGGTTCACCCACAATTGAAGCGTTGCGCAGCGATGCCCAATTTGTGCGGATAACCAATGCAGGACTTACCGAAAGTCATGTACATGATGTTGCTATAACGCGCGAAGCGCCCAATTATCCATCGCGATGATTGAGGCCAAATTTCTACTACTCCTCTTTTTTTGGACCGATCCGGCATCTGCGCAAGATTTGCCTAAATGGACAATTGAGCATTTTATCAGCTTGGAAGAGTGTGAGGCGAACGCGCTGGAAAAAATAGCTGAGCTGAAACAGCCACCAACGGGGGCAGAACGTGTTAGCCATATGTGTGTGCATATGGATGACTTTATTAAAAGCGATGCTTCGGAATGAGGGAACCGGCCCGTGTGCAAGCAGCGATTGAACTGCTTGATGCGATCATCATAGCAGCACGCGATGGCGGCGCATCAGCAGATAGCATCGCAAAAGATTATTTCCGGGCGCGGCGCTATATGGGATCAAAAGACCGGAGAGCGGTGCGAGAATATTGCTATGTTGTAATTCGCAAAATTGGCGATTTGCCGCAATCCGGGCGTGCAGCCTTGATCGCCTATGCGCAGCAAAACACTGAAATAGAAGCCCTCTTTGACGGTTCGCAATATGGGCCTGCGCCGATTACTGAATCCGAACAGTTAGACGCAGCACCCATGGCCCAGTCTGGAGCTATTCCAGACTGGCTGATTCAACATCTGCCCGAATGGCTCGACGAACGGGAACAGGCTGCTTTGTTTGAACGTGCTCCCCTTGATGTCAGATTGTACGACCTGACTGCAGAAGAGCTGAGCAAGGAATTTCCAGAAGCGCAGTTTGATAGTTTATTACCTACAGCTGCGCGTTTGCCGGCCGGAACCCAATTGGCGGCGCATCCTTTTTGGCGCGAAGGCAGGTTTGATATTCAGGATATGGGCAGCCAGCATATCGTAGCTGCCTGTCAGCCGTTGCGTCACAAAAAGATGATTGACTTGTGTGCAGGCGCAGGTGGGAAAGCGTTGGGATTGGCTGCTTTGGCGCAAGACGATGCGCAGATTTTAGCCTGCGATACATCGCGCTCACGCCTGTCAGAATTACCGCACAGAGCGCATCGACTAAATATTCACAATGTTGAAAGCCGTTTGCTTAATCCCAATAAAGAACTGTCTGCCTTATCTGACTGGGCCGGTAAGGCGGATCTGGTTTTGGTCGATGCTCCATGTAGCGGAACGGGAACATGGCGACGTAATCCTGAAACGCGGTGGCGGTTAAATCCGGCTCGGCTTGAGCGGTTAAAGGCTTTGCAAAACCATATTCTTACCTATGCCAGTGAGCTGGTGCGGCCCGGTGGTACATTGGCTTATGCTGTATGCTCGCTATTGCCGGAAGAAGGCCCTTTGCAAATTGAGCAGTTTTTATCCACACACGCTGGCTGGACAGTTGATATTCCTGATATAGGGTGCGGCAGGCCAGTAGTTGGCAATGCCGTTCACCATAGGGAAAGTGCGCACGGCATAGTCTTGACCCCTCATCACGACCAAAGCGATGGATTTTTCTTCACTCGTCTGAAAAAACCATGCTAACATAGTTAAGATGACTGCTTCGGAGTTTATTATGCGTTTTTCATCGCCTGCTCTTGCCCTGGCGGCAATTCTTACTTTGACCTCAAGTACAATTTACAGTCAGCAACCTGTTTATGAGCCTGATCCACGATCGGTTTTGCTGACCAATGAGGGGCAGTCTGCCCTGCAAACAGGCGATAAATCGAAGGCGCGTGATTATTTTGAAGCCGCTCTGGCAATTGATCCGGGGAACCGCGGTGCTTTTCTCGGTCTTGCCGAGGCAGCACGCGCAGAAGGTCTGCCCGGACAAGCGATTAGCTTTTATCGCCGTGTTTTGGAGTTAGAACCTACCAATACAGCGGCTCTTTCTGGTCAAGGGCGTGCCTATATCCAACGCGGTGCGATTGAAAAAGCCAAAATTAACCTGACCAGACTTGAAAATCTGTGTGACACGGATTGTCTTGATCGCAAGTTACTTGCAGCAAGCCTGGCTGATAATGAGCAGCAAGCGGTCGTGTCTGCCGAAGCTGTTACGCTCAAGCCAACGGCCAGCGAGCAGACCAAAACCCCCTGAGAGTTGATGCGCGTCAGAAGCCGTAGATAATGGTGAAACGCGTCAATGTGTCTGTCGAAACAGCGCCAACCGGCGGGCTGGATTCATATTCGACAGTGTAAGAGATGCGCGCAGACAGGGCATCGCTCAGCGCTGCTTCTAAACCAGTGATAGAGCGGACAGTTGAGTTTCCTGATTGAATATAGATCTGTCCATCCTGTGTCAGCTTAATGCGCTCGGCAATCTGCCAATCAAAATCTAATGCGCCCAATCCGGCTATGCTGCTATCAGAGCCGCCGCCGATAAAACTGGTTTGCCGCCATGCAGGGCCAGCATTGACGCTAAGTGAGATATTCTCTTCATCAATGACGCGGTACCCAAGGCCAGCGGATGCGCTAATACGTGAGGAAAAGCCCTGAAAGCGATCCCGCTCATATTGCCCTAAGCCATATGCGAAGAGACGATCGCTAATAGTATAGTTGGGCTCATAAGCGAACAGAAACTGTTCTTTGGTCGTTTCGCCATTGGTGCGTTGAAAGTCGGCAAGGGCTGTCAGCTTATGGCGCCAATTCTCACTCTTTTTCTCTAGATTGAGGCCAGCTGTTACGCCAACATTGTTGGTGTTACCACTGGAGCGAAAGCCGCCTAGCTCGCCTTGACCAGACCAGTTTTCAAACAGGCCATTATTAGCGTATTTTTCGGCTTTTGCAGCCTCTTCAGCTTGAGCAATCTCAACTGCTCGAGATTGTTTATATGCAGCAAGTTGAGCGTCGAGCGCGCTTGCTTCATCTGGGTTGGTTTTCTTCGCCAGATTGATAACGGTTTCAACGGCGTCATCATCTTTTTGCGCAATTGCTTCGTCAATCAAGGCGCGGACAGGGTCAGGCAGTTGGGCAAAAGCAGGTTGGCTGGCGATAAGGGCCAGAATGAATGCAGTCGAGCGGGCAGAGGTTTTTTTCATCATGCTATATTCTATAGATCAAACACTTTGCAGATGGGGAATAAACTCTTGTAACACAGCTTTATAAAGCTCTTTTTTGAACGGAACGATCATATCTGGTAATTGTTGTGCATCGGCCCATTTCCACCGCGAAAATTCCTGATGGTCTGTTGCAATATTGATATCTGTATTGTGCCCATTAAAGCGCAGCAAAAACCATTTCTGTCTCTGCCCGCGCCATTTACCCTTCCAAATTTTACCAATCAGTTCTTCAGGCAAATCATAAAAAAGCTCTTGGGCAGATTCGGCGATAATATCGACCTTATTGGCCGCTATCCCGGTTTCTTCGGTCAATTCCCGCAACGCCGCATCGCGCGCTGTTTCGCCAGCATCAATACCACCTTGCGGCATTTGCCATGCGTCGCTGTCGGGATTGTCTAACCTTTGCCCAACAAAGACCTGATTATCGCTGTTGACAAGCATGATACCGGCACAGGGCCGATAGGGCAGGTTGCTGGCTTTGGTCATGATAGCGTCTGCCCTGATATGTTGGAAAGCAGGTTATGCAAACATTCTGTCATGCTTTTACAATCCTGCTCTCCGCTGGGTATCACCTTACGCAGACCAATCAAGCCATGAACGGTGCCGCGCGCTTCGTAAAAACTTGTTGTTACGCCTGCCTCCAACAGTTTTGCACCATAAGCCCTCCCTTGATCGCGTAATGGGTCCAGCCCGGCAGTGATCAGAACGGTTGGCGGCGTTAATGCATGGTCGAAGCCATCAATTACATTATAAAGAGGGTTGGCATTGTCAGGCTGATAGGCATTATCGAACCAGTCCATGCCATCGCGGGTGAGCACAAAGCCATCGGCAAAATCATCCATGCTTTGCCAATCTTTGCGGGCGCTGACGACAGGATAGATTGGCATTTGCGCGATCACAGGCACTGTTGCAGGGTTAGTGGCGAGCGATTGGCTGATAACAATGGCAAGGTTACCGCCAGCACTGTCACCTACAGGTATCAGGCCGGTGATATTCAAACCCAGTTCTTTTGGTGATTCTGCCAGCCAGTGCGCCACAGCAACTGCATCCTGCGCAGCGGCGGGAAAGGGGTGCTCTGGTGCAAGCCGATAATCTACAGCAATCACTGGCAGATCAAGCTGGTCTGCCAAGAATGTACAAAATGGATGATGGGTATCAAGATCGCCGATCACAAAGCCGCCGCCATGAACAAAAATGATCGCTGGACCTGAGCCGCGCTCGGCTCTTTTGTCATAATAGCGCAAGGGAATATCACCCGCCGGGCCTGCACAGTGCAGATCACGAATGATGGCAAGCTCTGTAGGGTCTGCATCAGCGACATGGCGCATAGCCAGATAGGTTTGCCGCGCCTCTGCAACCGGTAGTTCGTGCATCGGTGTGCTCACCATAGCTTCCAGCATGTTGAGGCATGCCTGTACATCAGGCCGTACAAAATGCTGCTTGGTTTCGCTGTCGCTCATAATCTCTCCTGTGATCTCTCATTCCTGCTTGAAGCAATGGGCATAGCCTGAATGATTGCTTATATATAATTTCTTCATTGCACACTTGTCGTCAGTCTTTAAGTCAGGCAATCAGATTTTGAGGATTTTATAGAGAAGGGTTAGCTGCCAATGGCCAGCGCCGCAAAAAATATGAACGATATGACATCAGACAGCCAGCCCGACGCCGTTACAGTCCGCTTCGCAGGAGATAGTGGCGACGGGATGCAGCTAACCGGCGGGCAATTCACGCTTTCTACAGCGCTTTCCGGCAATGATCTTGCCACTTTTCCCGACTTTCCCGCAGAAATACGCGCGCCGCAAGGAACGCTTTTCGGTGTGTCGGCTTTTCAGATCAATTTTGGCAGCCGTAAAATCAATACTGCGGGCGATGAACCTGATGTGCTGGTTGCGATGAACCCTGCCGCTTTGAAGGTCAATGTGGCTGCATTACGTCCTGGCGGCCTAATCATTGCTGACAGCGGTGAATTTGGTGACCGTAATCTGGCCAAAGCCAAATATGACAGCAATCCGCTGGAGGATGGATCTCTTGGCAAATGGCAGTTGATGGCGTTTGATATTTCGGCGCTTACGCTGGAAGCTGTAAAGCCATTTGGCCTGTCAAACAAAGAAGCGCTGCGCTGTAAAAACATGTGGACACTGGGGCTATCGCTCTGGATGTTTGATCGTGATCGCCAGCCCATTGTCGATTGGCTGAAAGCCAAATTTGCCAAAAAGCCGGATATTGCCGACGCCAATATCGCAGCATTAAATGCTGGTCATGCTTATGGTGAGACAGCGGAACTGTCTGGCCCGATGCAGAAGGTTTCTATTCCTGCTGCACCATCAGAGCCCGGCGTTTATCGCACCGTAACCGGCGCAGAATCGATTTCACTCGGTCTTGTTGCCGGCGCGCAATTGGCCAGTTTGCCGATGTTCTTTGGTGGATACCCTATCACGCCGGCCTCTGCGATTCTGCATCATCTGGCCCGCTATAAAGAATATGGAGTGACCACCTTCCAAGCTGAAGATGAGATTGCTGCAATTTGCGCTGCTTTGGGCGCAAGCTATGCTGGATCGCTAGGGGTTACATCATCATCTGGCCCCGGCATTGCCTTGAAAGGCGAAGCAATGGGGCTTGCGATAATGACCGAATTGCCTCTGGTTATCGTCAATTCACAACGTGGCGGCCCTTCAACTGGTCTGCCGACCAAGACGGAACAGTCTGATTTGTATCAGGCGGTATATGGCCGCAATGGCGACGCCCCGATGCCGGTTATTGCGGCCTGCTCGCCGGGAGATGCTTTTGACTGTGCTATCGAAGCTGTGCGGATAGCGACCCATTATATGACGCCGGTTATGTTGTTGACGGACGGTTATATCGCCAATGCTGCCGAGCCTTGGAAAGTGCCGGATATGAGCAGCTATACGCCATTTCCGATTGAGCATATGACCAAGGCGCAGGAAGGCGGCTTTTTGCCTTATGGCCGTGATGAAAAACTGTCACGTCCATGGGTGAAGCCGGGAACGCCTGAATTGATGCACCGTATTGGTGGTATCGAAAAAGCGGTTGATACTGGCCATATCGAATATGCCCCTGAAAACCACCAAGCGATGACCGATATTCGCCGTGATAAGGTTTTGGGCGTCGCGGGCAGCATTCCTGATCAGGCCGTTGATATGGGAGAGGCATCAGGCAAATTGGCTGTCGTCGGTTGGGGTTCAACCTATGGCCCGATCAGTCAGGCCGTTCGTCGCTCACGCGATGCTGGTCTGGATGTTTCCCATATCCATATTCGCCATATCTGGCCGATGCCCAATAATTTGGGTGACCTTTTGCGCTCTTATGACCGTGTCATCGTGCCTGAAATGAATACAGGCCAGCTCAAAACCATCTTGCGCGACCAATTTTTGGTCGATGCGCGGCCGGTCAACAAAGTATCGGGCCAACCGTTTAAAATTGCAGAGCTGGAAGCAGCGATTGCGGAGAATATCGCATGAATGAAATCACCAAAATCGAAACCACGTTAAAAGATTGGGAAACCGATCAAGAAGTGCGCTGGTGCCCGGGTTGCGGGGATTATGCGATATTGAAAGCTGTACAGCGCACCATGCCGCAATTGGGCGCTGACCCATCCAACACTGTTTTCATTTCGGGCATTGGCTGCTCTAGCCGTTTCCCATATTATATGGAAACATATGGTTTCCACACCATCCATGGCCGTGCACCGGCAGTGGCGACTGGTGTTAAACTGGCTAACCCCGAGCTGGATGTGTGGATTGTTACTGGTGATGGTGATGGCCTATCTATCGGCGGCAATCACAGCATGCATATTTTGCGGCGCAATCTGGATTGCCAGATCATGCTGTTCAATAATGAGATTTATGGCCTAACCAAAGGCCAATATTCACCCACATCGCGTGAAGGCACAAACAGTCCGTCAACACCTTATGGTTCTGTTGATCGTCCAGCGACACCATGTGCATTTGCTTTGGGTTCTGGAGCACGTTTTGTTGCGCGCGGCATTGATGTCGATAAGCGTTTGCCGGATGTACTGAAGGCAGCGCACGCTCATAAAGGCGCAGCTTTTATTGAGATTTTTCAAAACTGTATCGTGTATAATAAAGATGTTTTCGATGAATTTGCCGCTAAGAAAACAGCCGCATCGACCCAGCTTTGGTTAGAAAATGGTGAACCAATGCTGTTCGAAAAAGGCGC
Organism: Parasphingorhabdus sp. DH2-15; assembly: GCF_051668705.1. Classification (GTDB taxonomy): domain Bacteria; phylum Pseudomonadota; class Alphaproteobacteria; order Sphingomonadales; family Sphingomonadaceae; genus Alterisphingorhabdus. The sequence continues at coordinate 1,295,492 of NZ_CP196351.1, forward strand.
AAAAGGTATTGCGCTGGATGCCGAAGCCATGGCGCTGAAAGTGGTCGATATTGCGGATGGCGACTGGCAGGCTGCTGGCGTTATGGTGCATGATGTCACCAATCGCGCTGTGGCGCATATGCTGGTCGAGCTGCAATTTGGCGATTTCCCAATGCCCCTTGGTGTGATCTATGATGACCCTGCGCCAACATTTGAGGCGGACATGGGAGCGCAGCAAGAGAAAGTCGTGGCTGGAAAGACCGGGGATTTGCAGGCTCTGGTGGGCAAAGGCCAAAGCTGGACAGTTGAATAGTCGGGAGCATTATGCAAAATTTGTGCATGATGTTGCGCAAATTTATAATGTTTATTGCTGCAAATGTGGTCTATGTGACGGGTGCCCTTAGCGCAAGCGCTTATGAACCATCGCGGATAATAGGAACAATTGAGCGTCCTGCTGACAAGGATTGGGGCGACCTTTACCTTGTGGAAATTGAGCTGCCAAAGGCACGACCGCATCCATCTGAATATTATTGCCCTAGCGATATGGATGAAAATAGCATCTGCCTAGGCGCTTCGATTATCTACCGCCAAGGTAAGATATTACGCGTTTTGGCTGCTACGAAAGAGAGCCCATCGTTGCGCAAAAAAGTGCGTGTGAAAGGCATAGGCGGGCACGCAGTGCGTTATGGACCGGCAAAATACGCTGTTGTGCTATTAGAGCGGACGGATGACGGCTATTATTGGATGCCAATCGAGGCGACCATAAACCGCGGCAAATTCTGCCTAAGCGACCAAGCAATTGACTATTTCAACATTAGCCTAAAGTTGCGACCACGCGCTTCTGAAGATTGGGAATCTTGCTTTAGGATATGAAAGTGACTAGCTGCACTTTATGGATAATTTCACTCATAGCCTTGCAGGCTGGGCGCTTTCTCAGGCTGGTCTGAAACGCAAAACGGGGCTTGCCACCGCCACACTTATCATCGCTGCCAATCTGCCGGATATTGACGCAGTTGCAACATTATTGGGTGGGCATCAGCATTTGGCGATACGTCGCGGCATCACTCATGGACCGGTTGCGATGATAGTGCTGCCGATAGCGTTAACTTTCGCGATGATAGGGTTTGACCGCTGGCAAACTAAGCGCGGTAAGCGGCCTACGGGCCGAGCGCCGATCAGGCCTGTCTGGCTTTTGGCGCTCGCTTTTATCGGTACATGGAGTCATCCGGCACTCGATCTCATGAACAGCTATGGTGTGCGCCTTTTGGAGCCGTTTTCCAGCCAATGGTATTATGGTGACACCTTATATATTATTGATGTTTGGCTATGGCTGATATTGCCCATCGGTATCTGGTATTCGCGAAAACTTGAAAAAAAGGGGAGTGGGCGCTGGCGCACTCCTGCACTGATCGTTGTAGCTATGGCCTTGGCCTATATTCAGTTTAACAGCTGGTTCACGAAGAGAGCTGTGCTGAAAACATCTGTTGCGGTAACTCTGGCAGACCAGGGTAATTTGCCAGAACAAGTGGTAGCCAATCCCGTGCCAGTGAAATTCTGGGAGCGCGAAATGTTGTGGCGTCAGGATGATAGCTACGGGATGGGGCAATATAGTTTGGCGTATGGCGCTGGCCTTTCAGGAAAGCGGTTTGCCAGCAATATGGATAATCCCGCTGTGGCCTATGCGCGGGAAACGAACCCAGACTTGGATGCCTATCTGTTTTGGTCGCGAATGCCTTTTGCAAAAATCGAAGAACAGAATGGCAAGACTGTGGTTATCGTGCGTGATGCGCGGCTTACAAATCCGCTTTTGGGGGATCGTTTTACGGTTACGACCGTTATTGACGAATAGAGAGTGGAGCCGTGTCTCAACATTGAGAGCGCACAGAATAATTTACCGATAGAGGGTTTATGCAACCAGTCATTATATGGTTTCGCCGCGACTTGCGTCTTGCCGATCAGGCGGCGGTGCGGGCGGCAGTTGATAGCGGTGCGCCCATTATCGCTGTTTATGTTCTGGATGATGAAACCCCAAAACATCGCAAAATGGGCGGCGCTTCGCGATGGTGGCTGCATCATAGTTTGCAATCTCTCGGCAAAGCCTTGGAGGCGCGTGGATCAAAGCTGATTTTGCGGCGCGGAAATAGTGCCAATATCATTGCTGATATTGCGCATAAGGCTGGTGCTTCTGCGGTCCATGCACTTCATCATTATGAACCATGGTGGCTGAATGCACAAAAGGCGCTGCGCAAAGCCATGTCCGATGATATTGCTCTGGAACTACACCATGGCAATTATCTCGTGCCTCCGGGCAGTGTCACAACGGGCAGCGGGAACCCCTATAAAGTATATACCCCTTTTTGGCGCGCACTGAATCAGCATATGCCGCCACCTCAACCCTTATCCACCCCGCAATCATTTGTAGCGCCGGACGATTGGCCGGTCAGCGATGATTTGGATGAGTGGGCGTTATTGCCCAGCAAACCAAATTGGGCGAAGGGCTTTGCGGAGATGTGGACGCCAGGTGAGCAGGGCGCTGCCAACAGCTTATCGAATTTTGCGCCTAAGGCAGACGCTTATGATGAAAAACGCAACCTGCCCAGTGTTGCTGATACATCCTTTCTTTCCCCGCATTTGCATTTTGGTGAGATCAGTCCGGCCACAATCTGGCACAAGATTATGGAATGTTCGCAAAATGGCGGCGGTGACGTTGAAACCTATTTGAAGGAAATCGTCTGGCGCGATTATGCGCAAAATCTGGTCTTCCAATTCCCGCAATATGGCCGTGACAATGGGCGTTCGCAATTTGATAATCTGCCATGGCGTGAGATGGATGACGAAAGAGTATCCGCTGAATTTACTGCATGGACCAAAGGCCGCACAGGCTATCCTATTGTCGATGCCGGTATGCGTGAGCTTTGGACAACGGGATGGATGCATAACCGTGTGCGGATGATAACGGCCAGCTTTCTGACCAAGCATTTACTGATCGACTGGCGCCATGGAGAGCAATGGTTTTGGGATACCTTAGTAGATGCGGACTATGCCAGCAATGCCAGCAATTGGCAGTGGGTCGCAGGAACAGGCATGGATGCCAATATGTTTGTGCGGATCATGGCCCCGCTAACCCAATCAGAGAAATTTGATGCAGGAAATTATATCCGCAAATGGGTGCCAGAACTTGCTGATCTGTATGACCCATATGTCCATGATCCAGATGAGTTTGGCCGCAGGCCCAAAGGCTATCCGCGCAAGATGATCCCGCACAAAGTGGCGCGGCAACGTGCCCTTGATGCACACGATACTATCAAAAAGAGCTAGGCTCAGAAGCTAATTCTGTGGGCATGTGCGTTTGACGATTGCAACGCTTTAATAGTCGAGCCATAAGCAAATAATGAATGCCGGACAGGGACATCGTGGCCAGCAATTTTTGCAAGCCGATAAGGGCTTTGCAACGGGGCAGGGCATATTATCCAATCTGGCCGGATCGTACCCGAAGAAATTAATGCAGCGTGTCTTTACGCGCTATCTTGATCAGATAGATGCTGGGCTGGAGTCCGGTCGTATTGAGGGGCATTTGCCTAATGGCGAGATTTGCATCTTGGGCGGCAGAAGCGACGGACCGGTCGCTATTGTCTATTTGAACCAGTGGCGCGCTTTGTTGCGGGTTGCGCGATCTGGCTCGGTTGGTCTTTATAAAGCATGGGAGCTAGGCGAGTGGGCCAGCCCTGATCCTGTGCAATTATTTACGCTTTTTGTCGCCAATCGCAAAGCAATGGGCAGCATGGCAAGAGCCTCTGGAACGGCGCGGATGCTTAATCGTATAGGACATTTCTTCCGCCGCAATACCGGCCAAAAAGCCCGTGAGAATATCGCTTTCCACTATGATTTGGGCAATGATTTTTACGCTGCTTGGCTCGATAAGAGCATGACCTATTCTTCAGCGATGTTTGATAATGCCAGCGACACTTTGGCCAGCGACACTTTGGAAAGTGCGCAACAAACCAAGATGCAGGCCATTGCGGATCGGTTGAACGTTAAGCGGGATGATAAAGTGCTGGAAATCGGCTTTGGCTGGGGGGGCATGTCGCGCCATGTTGCTAAGGCGAGGGGAGTACATGTCACGGGCATTACCTTATCGTCACAACAGCTTGAATACGCTCAGATACAAGCAAATTTTAGCGGCTTGTCCAACAAGCTGGATTATCAGCTGATCGACTATCGCGATATTGAAGGCCAGTTTGACGCGATTATGAGCGTGGAAATGGTTGAAGCTGTAGGACAGGAATATTGGGGCGTCTATTTGGACAGAATTGCCAACTTACTGAAACCCAGTGGCAGGGCCGCAATCCAATATATTGCTATTGCTGATGATATCTTTGAGAAATATGCCAGCAATGTTGATTTTATCCAGACCTATATTTTCCCGGGCGGCATGCTGCTTTCTGAGAGCCAGTTTCGTGCCTTGGCGGAGCAGCGTGGTCTTGAGTGGTGCGAGCCAGTACATTTTGGTCAGGACTATGCGCAAACGTTGTTGATGTGGAGGAAAAGATTTGACGATGCGGCTGAAAATGGGCGACTACCTGACGGCTTTGACACACATTTTGCGCGGCTTTGGCGCTTTTATCTGATGTATTGCGAAGGTGGCTTCAGAGGCGGAGGCATTTATGTAGGCCAAGTCACGCTGGTGAAATCAGGGGAATGTGCCTAACATGCAAAATAGATATAAATATATGGGGATGAGAGATGCGAATTTTGACGGCGATAGCAGCATCGGCATTGATGCTGGGTGTTACTGGTTGCGACTTTGTGAAAAAGACAGCTGCGGATGCTGCTGGTTTGCCAACGGATAATAACGTGCTGTTCTGGACTCAAGACCAACGCGATAACGCTTTTCGTCAGATGGAAATTCTGGCGGAAACACGGACCATCTCTGCCGGCGAACAAACCTATGACTTAGCGCAAGGCGAAGCTATCGAACTGGGCGAATGGCAGGGTGAGGGTGATCGCAGCTGGAATCTAACCAAATATATGTTGGATCAACGCGCGGCGGGCGTGATTGTTTTGCACAAGGGCAAGATACGGTTGGAAAAATATGAATTGGACTATGCTGCCGATGGCAGGTGGACCAGCTTTTCTGTAGCCAAATCCTTTGTTTCCAGCCTTGTTGGCGCTGCTTTGCAAGATGGCTATATTAAGTCGCTTAATGATCCGCTGACACAATATATCCCTGAGCTAAAAGGCAGCGGATATGACGGCGTTACCGTTGAACAATTGCTCACTATGACATCAGGTGTGAAATGGAATGAGGATTATGCCGACCCGGAATCAGACGTTGCCAAGTTCAATCTGGTAAAGTCCAAAGATGGTGATAACCCAATCCTGACCTATATGGCGACTTTGGAGCGTGAGGCAGAGCCGGGCACACGCTGGCAATATAATACAGGTGAAACCAATTTAATCGGCGTATTGGTGGCCAAGGCGACAGATAAAACCTTGGCCGACTATCTGTCAGAAAAAATCTGGGTTCCTTATGGCATGCAAATGGATGCTGAATGGCTGCTAAATGACGGTGGTTATGAGATTGGCGGCTGCTGTATCTCAGCTGCATTGCGCGATTATGCGCTTTTGGGTCAATTTGTAGTTGATGGCGGCAAAGCTGGGGGTAAACAAATTGTGCCTGAAGGCTGGTTTGAAAAGGCTGGCGTGAAGCAGGCCGATATTGGATTGCCGGGCAAGGGCTATGGCTATCAATGGTGGACTTATGATGATGGCAGTTTCGCTGCGCAGGGTATTTTTGGGCAAGGTATATTTATCGACCCTGCTCGCGAACTGGTTGTAGCGTCAAATGGTAATTGGCCTGAAGCGACCAATGATCGCCTCAAAACAGCGCGCGATAATTTCTATAAAGCGGTGCAGGCAGCAGTTGATGCAGAAGGTGTGCGTCAACCTAATGCTGATAATAGTGATTCAGCGGGTTAATTAATGGGCCGGGTAACTCTGGCCCGTAAATATTGGCATTAGCCAATTTGAAAGCGGCTATTTGTTGCAAAGCCGCTAATGGCCAGTTCGGTTATCTTATCCGCAACGACATCCGGTGTTTTCAGTGTCATCGGGTCTCCTCCCGGGTAAGCCTCAGCGCGCATATCTGTGCGCGTTTTGCCCGGATCGATAATGGCTGTGGTTATCTTGCTGATATTGCGCATTTCTTCGCCATAGCTCGCTACCAATGTTTCCAGTGCAGCTTTGGATGCGCCATAGCCGCCCCAAAATGCGCGCGGTTTTGTGCCGACTGAGCTCGTCATAGCAAAGACTTTTCCAGCATCACTTTTGCGCAGCATCGGGTCGAAGGCGGCAATAAGGGCATGTTGCGCCAGGATGTTGATCGTCAAAATCTCACTAAAGTCTTTACCCGCCATATTCGCAATCGGACCCAAATTGCCCAAAATAGCGGCATTCAGGACGAGCATATCAAGTGCTGGCCATCGTTCACCAAATGCTGCGGCCAATCGCGCAACGGAATCGCCATCGGCTATATCTAAAGGTGCAATAGTTGCTGATCCGCCAGCATCAAAAATAGCATCCTCGACTTTTTCCAATTCGTCGGCATTGCGCGCAACCAGCAAAATATGTGCACCCTGTGCAGCAAGGGACTTGGCAATAGCAGCACCAATACCTTTGCTTGCCCCGGTTACCAGTGCAACCTTGTCCGCCAATGGCAATGCGTCATCGCTCATTCTACATTCGCCTTTTCTATACGCTCTGCAAGCAGGGCAAACTGATCTGGATCATCCCGCTCTTCCAGATCAGTCAGACGTGTAGGGTAGCAGCCAGTAAAACAGGCATCGCAATATTGTGGCTGTTCTTCATCGCGGCTTGCCACGCCAAGAGCCCGATAAAGCCCTTCAATGGAAAGAAAAGACAGGCTATCCGCCTGAATATATTCGCGCATTTGCTCAATGGAGCGCTGTGCCGCCAGCAATTTTTCTCGTGCAGGTGTATCAACACCATAAAAACAACTGTGCATGGTGGGCGGACTGGCGATGCGCATATGCACTTCGGCCGCGCCAGCATCGCGCATCATCTCAACAATTTTGGAGCTGGTTGTGCCACGAACAATCGAGTCATCGATAAGCACAATGCGCTTGCCATCGACGAGGTGACGATTGGCATTATGTTTCAGCTTCACGCCTAAGTGGCGAACACCGTCACCGGGTTGAATGAATGTTCGGCCAACATAATGAGAGCGAATAATACCAAGTTCGAAAGGCAGATTGGCCGCTTGCGCATATCCTATAGCTGCTGGCGTGCCGCTGTCAGGGACGGGAATAACCAAATCTGCATCGACGGCATTTTCTGCGGCGAGTTCTGCTCCAATGGCTTTGCGTACAGAATAGACAGAAGACCCATCCACGATGGAATCGGGGCGAGAGAAATAAACATGCTCAAAGATGCAGGGACGGGGTTGTTGCTTTACAAAGGGATGATGCGAACGCAGTTCACCGCCGCTTACGACAACCAGTTCTCCAGGCTCCACACTGCGCAAATATTCTGCACCAACCACATCCAATGCGACTGTCTCAGAGGCAAATATATAAGCATCACCCAATTTGCCGATGATGAGCGGGCGGATGCCCAAAGGATCACGACATGCAATCATTCCCTGTTTGGTCATGCAAATCAGCGAATATGCGCCTTCAACTTTTTTCAGCGCATCAATAAATCTATCTAATAATGTGCGATATTGTGAAGTCGCGACCAAATGGATAATGGTCTCTGTGTCTGATGTAGATTGAAAGATTGACCCATCGCGAACCAAGTCTCTGCGCAGTTTTTCTGCATTTGAGATATTGCCATTATGCGCGATAGAAAAGCCGCCTGTTGAAAGCTCAGCATATAATGGCTGCACATTGCGAAGGGCTGTTTCGCCTGATGTAGAATAGCGGACATGGCCCAAAGCATAAACGCCTTTCAAACGGTCCATAATCTCGCCACTGTCAAAATTCCCAGCGACATGCCCCATGGCTCTATGACTGTGAAAGTCGCCATCATCAAAGCTGGTAATGCCTGCGGCTTCTTGCCCGCGATGTTGCAAGGCGTGGAGGCCAAGAGCGACCAGGGCGGCGGCATCTTCACCGTTTGCAACGCCAAAAACGCCGCATTCCTCTCTCAACTTATCATCGTCGAACGGATGTGTGGTCAGCATTGCGGCGAATCCCTATGTCGTTTCACCGCCTTATAAGAAGAAGGAAATGAATTGTCTCGTATCCTTTGCGGCATTTTATCATTTGCAGCAAAACTTTGTGCAAACATCGCTATTGGATTGCCAGTTGCGCCATAACAGCTTAAAAAAACTTATGGATAAATTGCGTGAAACCGGCCTGAATTTTGACCCTAAATTTGACAGTAATGGCTTATTGGCTGCTGTTGTCACGGATGCTGAATCTGGCGATGTTCTGATGCTCGCTTATATGAATGATGAAGCGATAAGAATGACACTAGATACAGGAAAGGCGCATTTTTTTTCCCGCTCGCGCCAGAAACTATGGCTTAAGGGTGAGACATCTGGGAATTTTCTCAATGTACAGGATATGCGGATTGATTGTGATCAAGATGCTTTGTGGGTGATTGCAAAGCCAGCTGGGCCAACATGCCATACTGGTGCAAATTCCTGTTTCTATCGGCAAGTGACCGCCTCTGGCTTGCAAAGTTTATGACAAGAACGGGCTATATTATATTGAAGGTATTTGCCTGCATTTCACTGACCGGCTGTGATGGCGTATCGCTCGCGCCAGCAAGTGATGATGCTTCGAATAGTGAATTGGAGCGCGCGGCAATTGATTCAGGGATTATTGCAGACCCGGCCAATCTTGATCTGGCCGGCCTTTATGAAGCGGGAAGCGAGCTAGATAATGATCGGTTTTGCGCGGTCCGTGGCGAGGATAATTATAAGGTCGGCCTTATGGTCTATTATGGCAGCGATCAAATGTGCGCTGGGCAGGGGCAGGCAGTGCTGGATGGGGAAAGTGTCGTGATCACCATAGCAGCGCAAGATGATGATGAAGAGGCCTGCGAAATTACAGCAATATTTGATGGTGAACAGATTGTTTTCCCGGGCAGTATTTCCAACAACTGTGCGCGGCTTTGTTCACAAAGAGCATCGATGGCAGGCGTCTCTATTCCTTTGGTTGAGAGTGGATCAAAATCTGCTGCTCGTGCAAAAGATGCCGAGGCAAACCGAATGTGCTCGTCAGAATAGTCGCTGCAAAATCAACTTGACGTTTACGTTAAGGTAATGCATAACAAGTCTATGCCAAATTCGGATCATGCAACGCTCGAAACACCTGATGTCTATAATCGGGAGCATTATTCAATCTCCGATCTTTCTGATGAGTTCGGCGTTACGGCGCGCGCGCTTCGCTTTTATGAAGATGAAGGCCTGATCTTCCCGCAACGCAATGGTATGACCAGAGTTTATGGGAAACGTGATCGTGCCCGGCTTGCTTGGATAATGCGGGCGAAAAATGTCGGCTTTAGTCTTGCCGAAATTCGCGAGATGATTGACCTGTATGATCTGGGTGATGATCGGGCAGAGCAGCGCAGAGTCACCATCGCCAAATGCGAAGATCGCATCGCGCTTTTGGATAAGCAAAAAAAAGACATTGAAAGCTCAATTAACGAGCTACGCTCATTTGTGGATATGGTGAAACAAGTAGAGCTAGAGACAAAAACGTAAAATAACATTTGCGGTTCGATCAATTAAAGACAATCCTATTTCGGTAACAACCGACCTGACAGCAGAAGGAAGTTCATATGCCACAATATTCAGCGCCAGTGCGCGATTCACAATTCATTCTCAATGAGGTTTTGGGCCTTGAGAAATTTTCTAATCTCCCCGGGTTCGAAAATGCCAGTTCCGATATGGTTGAAGCGGTTTTGACCGAGGGCGGAAAATTTGTTGAGCAGGTCTTATTCCCCATCAACCAAAGCGGTGATCAGCAAGGCTGTACCCGCCATGAAGATGGCAGCGTCACGACACCGGACGGTTTTAAAGACGCCTATGACCAATTTTGTAAAGGTGGCTGGGGTACGTTGACAGCTCCGGAAGAATTTGGCGGGCAGGAATTGCCGCATGTCGTGGGCTTTGCTTTTGAAGAATTTATTACATCGTCCAACATGGCATTTGGCATGTATCCCGGCCTGACGGGCGGCGCCGTTGCTGCGATTTTGGCGAAAGGCAGCCAAGAGCAGAAAGAGAAATATGCGCCCAATATGATCTCCGGCAAATGGGGCGGCACGATGAACCTGACCGAGCCACATTGCGGCACGGATTTGGGCCTTATCCGCACCAAGGCAGAGCCTCAATTGGATGGCAGCCATAAGATTAGTGGCACGAAAATCTTCATCTCCTCTGGTGAGCATGATTTGACCGAAAACATCATTCACTTGGTGCTTGCAAAAACACCTGATGCGCCGGATAGCGTGAAGGGTATTTCCTTGTTCATCGTGCCCAAATTCATGGTCAATGAAGACGGTTCTCTGGGTGAGCGTAATGCTGTGTCCTGTGGTTCTATTGAGCATAAAATGGGCATTCACGGCAATTCAACCTGCGTCATGAATTATGATGGAGCGACCGGCTATATGGTGGGTGAGGAAAATAAAGGCCTTGCTGCAATGTTCATCATGATGAACGCAGCGCGTCTGGGCGTTGGTCTGCAAGGGTTGGGCGTTGGCGAAGTGGCCTATCAAAATGCAGTGCAATATGCCGCTGACCGCCGTCAGGGGCGCGCATTGGATGGCGCGAAAGACGCTGATGAAAAAGCCGATACCTTATTTGTCCACCCCGATGTGCGCCGCATGCTGATGGAAGCAAAGTCCATTAATGAAGGTTTGCGAGCGCTGATTTTGTGGGGCGCGTTGCAGGTTGATCTGACTCACAAGGCGCAGACCGATGAAGACCGTGAAATGGCGGATGATTTGATCAGCCTTTTGACACCTGTGATCAAAGGCTATGGTACCGATAAGGGCTATGAGATTGCCACTAATATGCAGCAGGTTTATGGCGGCCACGGCTATATTGCTGAATGGGGCATGGAACAATATGTGCGCGATGCACGCATTGCGATGATCTATGAAGGCACAAACGGCGTGCAAGCCATGGATTTGGTTGGCCGTAAGCTGGCGCAAAATGGTGGACGTGCTGTGCAAGCACTGTTCAAAATCGTTGATGAAGAATGCGCAGAAGCGAAATCAGATGATGCGCTGGCCGATTTTGCCACTCGTCTTGAAAAAGCCAATGGTGAATTGAAAGCAGCGACCATGTGGTTCATGCAAAACGGGATGCAAAACCCCAACCATGTTGGTGCGGGTGCGCATAGCTATATGCATATCATGGGCATTGTTTCACTTGGTCTGATGTGGCTGCGCATGAGCAGGGCCGCGCGTCAAGGCTTGGCTGACGGTACTGGCAATGCGAAATTTTATGAAACAAAACTGGCGACAGCGCGCTATTTTGCTGAACGTATCATGCCCGATGCTGGTGCATTGCGCCGCAAGATTGAGGCGGGTGGTGATGCCATCATGGCGCTTGACCCAGAAATGTTCCAAGCCGCTTAATCATAAGTGATCGAAACAAAAAGGCGCGAAGGTATATACCCCTCGCGCCTTTTTTGTTGGTTATGTCTTTATATCTGAGTTGAAGAGCTGCTGAAAATCTAACCCATCATCTAAAGGGTGATTAGGATTGCATCGCTGCCATCGGCCTCAAATTTAACCGTACTGCTCTTACTTTTTTGCAGCAATTTGCTTTTTCCAGTTAGTATCTGCTGATATTGTTTGGCACTGAAATCCCCTTTATAGGGTCCAAAAAAGGTTATTCTACCGATCTCATACATGGCAAAGCTGCGCTGTTTAGGATTGGCCGCATCGACAGACGATATAAAGGCTTTTCCGGTGTCGCCAAAGGGTGCGATTATGCGGCTGCCTTCTTTATCTTCGCTGCGATAAACATAATAGGTCAGTCCATCAATCGTGTAACTGTCAGCGATACACCATTGGGAATAGGGAGTGGCTATTGGTGATTTGTCATGTGTATTCTCATCTATTTGCAAGGCCCCTGCAAGAAGGTTCCCCAAAACACCTAAGTCACCCAAGCCAGATAAAGTTCTGTCTGGGCGTCCGTCTCTGGTAAGTTTTGCTTTACCTTCCAGCCTGATTGCGCACTGGACAGGCTGATCTAATGATAATGTTGCGACTGCTTCACTATTAGCAACCTTGGTGCCGGCAACAATTGTGCCCAATATCTTTTCAACCTCTGCGCTTTCTGACTGTGGGCCAGTCACGCGATATTTGACAATCCAATCACCCACTTTTGCAAAAGCTGCTGCTGTTGCTAATTTGCTATCTGTGAAGGGATGGAAAAGCGTGATTGCTCCTTTCTCATTCCCGCCGAAAGAGGCAAGTTTCAGAGCTTTCCCTCTATTTTGCAAACCGAAACGCGAATCAATTGCTACCCCGGTAAGAACTGCATTCATCTCTGCGTCGGCAAGGCTTGGCCGGTAGATATAGATGCTGGTATAAATGCCCTCATTCTCGTGAGTATATTGCAGAATATTGTCCATACCATCGGTGCCGCTCTTGGCCTCTTGGCTGGAATCATATTGAACAATACCAAAATCCGTTGGCAAAGTGACGCCGGAATGATGTACAGAAAGTCCATCGCCATCTGCATACCATCCTGTCAGAATTGGTTCTTTTTCTTCGGCTTTCTCGTCTGCTCCATCTGTTTCTTGCGCGTGAACAATATATGGAGTGAAGCCCAAAAATGCTGCGACGCTCATCACTAATATAAACTTGTTCATCTGCAATATCTCCCCATGAATTGCAGCAAGGTTAGTCAATTGTGCATGGCTATACAAGCAGGGCAACGACCACAGCTTGTAACAATAGTAGCAATATCAATGCGCCGTCGTACTCACGCAGTTTATGCAGCCAAGAAGTTTCCAACTTGGCTGCGCCTGTTTGGTTTTACTCTGGCAAGAAGTCCGGCACAGACAAATAGCGTTCGCCTGTGTCATAATTAAATCCAAGAACCTTCGCACCAGATGGTAAGTCGCTCAACTTTTGGGCAATTGCTGCCAAAGTCGCGCCTGATGAAATGCCGACCAACATGCCTTCTTCACTTGCGGCACGCCGCGCCATGGCTTTGGCATCAGCAGGGTCTACCTGAATGGCGCCATCGATGCTTTGCGTGTGCAAATTGCCGGGGATGAACCCTGCGCCGATACCTTGAATTGGATGTGGCCCGGGCTGACCGCCGCTGATCACGGGAGAGAGTGTGGGTTCAACTGCATAGACTTTCAGGTCTTTCCAATGCTGCTTCAATACCTCCGCGACACCAGTAATGTGGCCGCCTGTACCAACACCGGTTATGATCGCATCCAATGGATTATCCTGAAAATCAGCCAGAATTTCCTGCGCAGTAGTGCGGACATGAACATCCACATTGGCCGGATTTTCAAATTGTTGCGGCATCCATGCGCCGGGTGTTTGATCGATCAATTCTTGAGCGCGTTCAATTGCGCCTTTCATACCTTTTTCTTTCGGCGTCAGGTCAAAACTTGCACCATAAGCCAGCATAAGGCGCCGCCGTTCTATTGACATGGATTCTGGCATGACCAGCACGAGCTTATAGCCCTTAACCGCCGCAACCATGGCCAAGCCAACACCAGTATTGCCTGATGTCGGTTCGATGATGGTGCCACCGGGTTGCAGAGCGCCGGATTGTTCTGCCGCTTCGATCATCGCCAGTGCGATGCGGTCCTTGATGGAACCGCCGGGATTTGATCGCTCTGACTTAATCCAGACATGCGCATCGCCAAAAAGCCGCTGCATTTTGATATGCGGTGTATTTCCAATAGTTTGGAGGATGTTATCGGCAATCATGGCAATGTCCTTTTCCTAAAATCATTATTTCGCATCGGGTGCGGTCTTGTCATTCTCTATATTGCTATGCTTGGGCTCAGCTTTCAAGAGATGATCAGGCTGATCAAAAGTCTTAGCCGCGGCCAATTGCGGGAAAAGCCGCGACCAAAAGGCTGTGACCGCTATTGCTCCGGCCCCGCCGCCGACTATCGCTGCGACAGGCCCGATAATGAATGCGAGGCTGCCCGTGAATGCGTCACCTAGTTCGTTAGAGGCGCTGATGGTCATTTGGCTGACCGCATTAACCCGGCCGCGCTTTTCATCAGGCGTATGCAATTGGATCAATGAAGATCGCACGAAAACGCCAAACATATCTGCTGCTCCGCATGCTGCCAAACATATGATCGATAGCGGCAGCCAAGTGCTGAGGCCAAAGCCGATAGTCCCGATGCCAAAGATCATCATGGATGCCAGCATAACGAGACCAACATTTTTCTTCAGTGGATAGATGGATAGCAATGCACCAGTGAGCACTGCGCCAATGGCTGGGGCAGGGGCCAGTAAGGAAAGAGCCAACTCATCGGAACCCAATATATCACGCGCAAAAACAGGGATCATTGCTTGTGCGCCGGCAAGAAACATCACCATCAAATCAAGCGTGATGGCTCCTAGGACGAGTTTGTTGGTGCCAACATAAGCAAGGCCGTCGACCAATTGCTTGAGTGGGCCATGCGTCCGGTTCATCATGCTGCGCGGGACTGGCGAGATAAGAAACATTGCCAATGTTGCGACGCCAAACAGAGCGACACATATAAAATAGGGGAAAGAGGGTGATATTGCATAGAGCGGGCCAGCCATAGCAGGGCCAGCAATAACACCGACCTGCCACGCGATTGTCGACAAAGCTATGGCGCGCGGCAATGAGTCTGCTGGTACCAGATTGGGCGCAAGGGAGGTCATAGCCGGACCCAGAAATGCGCGTGCTATGCCCAATAATGCGGAGACTGCATAAATAGAGATGATTGAAATAGCATCAAAATAGGTCATCAACGCCAGAATGAGCGCGACCAATGCCTGGCCGCTTAAAACGATACGGGCTATCCACCGCCTATCAGCGCGGTCAGCCACCCAGCCCACAATCGGGGTGAGAACAAAAAGCGGAAGAAATTGTACAAGCCCGATAATGCCAAGGACAAAGGCGGCCTGTTCAATGCTGGAGCCGGAATCACGCGCGAGATTATATGCCTGCCACCCCACGATAAGCATCATCGCATTAAGTGAGAACATTGCGAACAGCCGTGCCGTCCAGAAATAGCGGTAATTGGCTATTGCAAATGGATGTACTGATGACGGGGTAGAATTAGGGGCAGAATCATGTGTGTCACTCATGCGCTCTGTTAGGATTATGTGAGGCAAACCGCAATTGCCGCAATCACAACCGTGCAATCGCTACAGGAAAAGACTTGCCCCTTGCCTTGCTGCGATGGGCAGGTCACAATGCCCTATCAATAATCATAATGGGCATTCTCATGATCAAAAAATCTCTTTTATTGGCGGCTGTTGCCAGTGTTAGCCTGACCGTCTCTGGCTGTAAGAAAGTAGATTCAGATACCGATATTGCAGCAGAAGATTTGAGCGAATGGGGCAGGTTCGCGCAAGACTATATTGATGGATATTTGCCGCTCAACCCTGTCTTCGCAGTTGGCTCTGGCAAGCATGAATATGACGGCCAATTGCCGGATTGGAGCGAAAAAGGCATTGCTGCCCGCATTGCTTATTTGAAAGAGAAGAAAGCCGCAGCACTTGCCTTTGATGCGGCCGATATGTCCAAAGCAGACGCATTTGAGCGTGATTATCTTGTTTCGACCATTGATGGTGAGTTGTTCTGGTCAGAAACATCTGAAGCGTTGTACACCAACCCTGCTGTGTATCGCGGCGCATTAAGCCCGGCGACCTATGTTACTGTTCCCTATGCGGATGAGGAAACGCGGTTCAAAGCCTATATTACATATCTGGGCAATATTCCGGCAGCGGCCGAACAAATCCGCGCCAATTTGCGCACGCCTATGCCAGAGACATTTGTCAATTTGGGCATAGGGTCTTTTCAAGGCTATGCTGATTATTATCGCGGCGATGCGATTAAGGAATTTGGCGGCATTACAGACAAAGACCTGTTGGCGCAGCATGATGCAGCGGTTGAGAAAGCCGCAGCCGCTATGGAAGGCTTGGCCAATTGGTTACGCAGCGAAAAGCCTAATGCAACTCAGAATTATGCTTTGGGTGCAGAGAAATTCGCTGCCATGTTGAAGGCCACTGAAGGCGTTGACATTTCACTCACCGAACTGAAAGCCATTGGTGTTGCGGATATGCGTCGTAATCAGAAAGCTTTGCGTGAAGCCTGTGCAGCCTATGCACCGGAAACGGATATTACTGGCTGTATAACCAAAGCCAATCAGGATAAGCCGGAAGGCGGTGCGGTGCAGGGCGCGCGCAATCAATTGGCGGACCTTAAAACCTTTGTTGCCGATAATGATATTGTCACTATTCCCAGCGATGAAGAAGCCAAGGTGGAAGAAGCGCCGCCCTATCGGCGCAGCAATTTGGCCTATATCAATATTCCAGGGGCTTATGAAAAAGGTCTGCCATCGGTATATTATATTTCGCCGCCAGACCCGTCATGGGATGCTGCCAAGCAACAGGCTTATATTCCTGGCAAAGCTGACCTGCTCTATATTTCTGTCCATGAAGTTTGGCCGGGGCATTTCCTGAACTTTCTGCATGCGCAAAAGGCAAAGTCTTTGTTTGGAAGGCTTTTTGTCGGCTATGCCTTTGCTGAAGGATGGGCGCACTATACCGAAGAAATGATGTGGGATGCTGGCCTTGGTGAAGGCGATCCGGGCAACCATATCGGGCAATTGACCAATGCGCTGCTGCGCAATGTGCGCTATCTGTCGGCTATTGGGTTGCATACGGAAGGCATGACGGTCGAGCAGTCGCGCCAGATGTTTATCACGGATGGTTTTCAGTCAGAAGGCAGCGCCGAGCAACAGGCTGCGCGCGGCACTTATGACCCCGCCTATCTCAACTACACAATGGGTAAGCTGATGATCCAGAAGCTGCGTGAAGATTGGACTGGCGGAGATCGTTCCAAGTGGAAGGCTTTTCATGACGAGTTTCTGTCATATGGTGGCCCGCCCATTCCGGTGGTACGTGCAGCTATGATGAAGGAAGACACGCCAAAATCTGTCTTTTGAGAAATAGAAATGTTGGCCTGAGGGGCAGGAATATTATCGAGTTAGCTTAGCTTGCCTTGATAATAACTTCTGTGCCCAATTGCGCGATTGCGAAGAGTTTGGCTGCAAATTCATCGGGCACACCAACACAACCATGGGTTGCATATCCATATTCGACACTACTGCCATGAATGGCGATACCGTCATTTGTAAGGCGCATCATATAGGGCATCGGCACAAAATAGAGGTTGGAGATATGGTCTTTATTCTTTTGCGTGATGGTAAATTTGCCAGTCGGTGTTGGCTTTTCATCCGCGCCATAGAGAATGACCGAAGTGCCGATTTCATAACCGCCACGATAGACAGATAATGTCTGGGCATCGAGATTAACGGACACAAGCAGTTTCCCGTCTTTCGGTGCGCCTTCTTCGTCCCAGACCCAATCGCCATGTTGAAATTCGCCCTCAATTTCAAAAATGCGCTTAATCTCATAACCGTCAATTGAGGCTGTGGCCGCACTTTCAGGTCGCGCAACGTCGCCATTAGGGCTGGCATCGGCTATTCTGTTATCTGCAGAAGCAAGCTCGACAGCGTCAACATCAACGGCTGATGCCGCAATAGCTTCGTCAATGTCAGCCAGATCATATTGCAGTTCAGGCCCAGATTGCGCGGACGCTGCGGTGTCCTGATCAGTGGCTCCGCTAGGCGCCAATATGGCAAAGGCGGGCACTATGATGGCTGCACAAATGATAGCACCCCATGCCCCGCGGCGGATCATTTGCGAAGTGGTTGGAGTGTTTTTTGTTGCCATAATATCTAAGTCTTTGCCTTGGAACAGTTTTGGTAAGCACTAAGT
Organism: Parasphingorhabdus sp. DH2-15; assembly: GCF_051668705.1. Lineage (GTDB taxonomy): Bacteria > Pseudomonadota > Alphaproteobacteria > Sphingomonadales > Sphingomonadaceae > Alterisphingorhabdus. The sequence continues at coordinate 1,313,480 of NZ_CP196351.1, forward strand.
GCATTTATTTCATTATTTTAAATATCACTTCCCAACATTTTTGCCAAGCCGCATAAGAGCAGTGTTTCACGCCGGTACGGTATAGATTGCAAAACTTACTGTTCAATGAGCCCGTTTCCTGACATTTGGATGGCAGCATCGGTTTTTTGTAAACTCTTGCGCATGCTATCACGGACTATCAAAGCCAAGGACCATCCTATTCTATGTCTGATTTTCTGCTTCTTGCTTTCATTCTGCTCACTGCGTCGATTGTTGCGGTTCCCATTGCATCGCGCTTTGGCCTCGGTTCGGTATTGGGCTATTTGATTGCAGGAATAGCTATCGGTCCCTTATTGGCCTGGCTATCGGTCGATGTCGTTTCGATCCAGCATTTCGCTGAATTTGGCGTGGTAATGATGCTGTTTCTGGTGGGGTTGGAGTTGAACCCGCAATTGCTCTGGAAGATGCGGGCAAAACTGCTCGGGCTTGGCGGTGCGCAAGTTTTACTGACTATCATAATTATTACGGGCATTGCCTTGTTGCTGGGGCTGCAATGGCGATATGCATTAGCAATTGGTTTTATTTTGACATTGTCGTCCACAGCAATTGTTCTTCAAACGCTCAACGAAAAAGGTTTGATGAAGAGCGATGGCGGTGAATGCAGTTTCTCTGTTCTGTTATTTCAGGACATCGCTGTTATCCCTATTCTGGCTTTTCTGCCCTTATTAGCGGCACCAGAATTGACCAATTTTATTCATCCTGATTTGGCATTTTTGGCCGGAGCAGCCGTAGAAAGTGATACTGGCTCTATAAGCATGGTTGAAAATATGGAGGGCTGGCAGACTGGTCTGATCACTATTGGCGCAATTGCAGCGATTATTTTCGGCGGCAATTATCTCTCTGGACCACTTTTCCATTTTGTTTCAACTGCAAGGTTGCGTGAACTGTTCACCGCCACGGCGCTAGTAGTGGTTATTGGTATTGCTCTGCTGATGACTTTGGTTGGTTTATCACCTGCTTTAGGGGCGTTTCTGGCCGGTGTTGTATTGGCTAATAGTGAATATCGGCATGAACTAGAAGCTGATATCGCCCCATTTCGTGGAATGCTGCTGGGACTGTTCTTCATAACCGTCGGGGCAGGTATAAATTTCTCATTATTGGCCTCTGACTTCACAACCATAATAGCGCTGACGCTTGGCCTGATCATGGTAAAGTCATTTTTGCTTTACATATTGGGGGGCATTTCCGGGTTGAAAGGCTGTGCGCGCTGGCTGTTCGCTTTGGGACTTGCTCAGGCCGGTGAATTTGGCTTTGTCTTACTGTCCTTCAGCACGGCCAATAATGTCTTGCCCCAAGGTATAGCTGACCAACTGCTTTTGGTCGTCACACTGTCCATGTTGCTAACGCCGCTCATGTTCATTTTTTATGATAAGGTGATAGCGCCATATTATTCGCGCGGGCAAACAATTGACGATGATGTTATTGAAGAAGATGCGCAGATCATTATCGCTGGTCGAGGGCGCGTTGGCGGCATAGTTGATCGTATGCTTGGTGCTTTGGGGCATCGTGCAACTGTTATCGATTATAGCTCCCGCCAATTAGATATCCTGCGTACCTTTGGCATGGATCATACATATTTTGGAGATGCCACGCGACCTGATCTGCTGATGTCGGCAGGTATTGATAATGCAAAACTGTTGATTGTCGCCATTGATGGGCGCGACCAGATTAACGCCATGGTGGAATATGTCGTGCGCAATTTCCCTAATGTGCATGTGGTCGCACGGGCCGTTGATCGCGACCATGTTTATGAATTATGGGCGCGCGGCTGCCGTGATATTATCCGCGAAACCTATGACAGTTCTTTGCGCATGGGGCGTTCGGCTTTCGAGGCTTTGGGCATTAGCCGTGATAAAGCTGACCGACTAAAGGACATCTTCAAAAATGTAGATGGCGAATTGATGGTGCACGCCGCTGATGCGTATAAACTTGATATCCCTGCTTGGGAAAATGAGGATTTGGTCGATCTGATCAAGCAGCAGCGTCCCGATTGGGAACGCAAAATGTCTATCAAAATGCAAGCCATACTTGATGAGAATGAGGATAATAAACCTGACTAGAGAGTAGGTGAAATAACGGTTTCTCAACCCAGGCTTACAAAACTGTCCAACACGCGTTTGCGTCCTGATGTTTCAAAATCGATTTCCAATTTATTGCCTTCTTTTTCAGCGACGAGGCCATAACCAAATTTCTGGTGAAATATACGGGCGCCTATAACGATATCATCTCGGCCTTTATTGCCCAGACTAACTGCGCTTTGGCGGCTCTCACCAAGGCGTCTTGGACGTGTATCAAAACTGCCGCTTTGGGCTGCTCTTTTCCACCCCGGGCCGCGATGCGCCGCACGTTCAGGATCATTTGCCAAATGTGCAAATGGGTCTTCGCGTTCGGAGAAATTGGCTTGCCAAAGACTCGCTCCGCCGCTCAGGCTAGACTCTTCCTCAATAGTTTCAGGGGGTAATTCACCAATAAAGCGTGATGGGATAGCACTGGTCCATTGGCCATAAATACGCCGGTTTGCAGCATGCAAAATGGTGCAGCGTTTGCGCGCCCGTGTGATAGCGACATAGCCCAATCGGCGTTCCTCTTCCAATGAGCGGGTGCCACCTTCATCAAGAGCGCGTTGCGAGGGGAAAACCCCTTCTTCCCAACCAACCAGAAATGTATTGTGAAATTCCAAACCTTTGGCAGCATGGATGGTCATGATGGTCACTTTGTCATCATCAGGGCTGGCATCATTGTCCATAACCAGACTGACATGTTCCAGAAAGTCACCCAGGTTTTCATATTCTTCCATGGCGCGTGACAGTTCGGAAAGGTTTTCCAAGCGACCGGACGCTTCAACGCTCCGCTCTGCTTGCAGCATTGCCGTATAGCCGCAATCATCCAAAATCAGCCGCACAAGATCAGCCGGACAAAGTTGGCGTGCCTGTTCTCGCCAATGCGCAACATATTTCATCAGGTTGCCCAAAGCACTACGCGCCCGTGCAGGAAGCTCATCACTGTCCAAAATATCAAATGCTGCTTGTGAAAGTGATGAACCGCTTGCCCTTGCAAGACGGTGCACTTTCTCAACCGATTTGTCGCCAAGGCCACGTTTCGGAGTGTTGACAATCCGTTCAAAGGCCAGATCATCAGCAGGTTGGTTGACGACACGCAGATAGGCTAGAGCATCACGTATCTCGGCACGTTCATAGAAGCGGAAGCCGCCAACAATGCGATAGGGCATGCCAATGGCGATAAACCTATCTTCAAACTCACGTGTTTGGAATTGCGCACGCACCAAAATCGCGCAATCATTTAACGGCTCACCAGAGCGCTGGAGACTTTCCAGTTCGTCGCCTACACGGCGGGCTTCCTCTGGACCGTCCCATACACCAAGTATTTTGACTTTTTCGCCCTCATCAATTTCGGTCCAGAGGGTCTTTCCTAACCGGTCGCTATTGCTGGCAATGAGGCCCGAAGCCGCGGCTAAGATTTGCGGTGTTGAACGATAATTCTGCTCTAACCGTATGACCTTTGCTTGTGGAAAGTCTTTCTCAAACCGCAAGATATTGGCGACTTCTGCGCCGCGCCAGCTGTAAATACTCTGGTCATCATCACCCACACAGCAGATATTTTTGCGCTTCTGTGCCAGCAAGCGAAGCCAGAGATATTGCGCGGCATTTGTGTCCTGATACTCATCGACCAGAATGTAACGAAAACGTTCTTGATATTGCTGCAGAACATCGGGGTGGGTTTTGAGCAAAGTCAGTGCATGCAGGAGCAGATCACCAAAGTCACAGGCATTCAGCGCTTTTAGACGGTCCTGATAAAGCTGATATATTTCCTGCCCACGGCCTTGCGCATAGAGTTCATTATCCGCTGCGCTCAGTTCCGATGGGTTAAGCGCACGGTTCTTCCAACCATCGATAAAGCCAGCCAATTGCCGCGCAGGAAAACGTTTATCATCAATTTCACTTGCCTGAATAAGTTGTTTGAGCAGACGCAGCTGATCGTCTGTATCGATGATAGTGAAGTTGCTCTGTAGGCCCATAAGCTCGGCATGGCGGCGCAAAATCTTGGCACCGATAGAATGAAAGGTGCCAAGCCATGGCATACCTTCAACGGCCTCACCGACATGCCGTCCCACACGTTCGCGCATTTCGCGAGCGGCCTTATTGGTGAAGGTAACGGCCAAAATTTCAGAGGGCCAGGCCTTACGGGTGTATAATATATGTGCGAGCCGGGCCGTTAGCGCCGCTGTTTTGCCTGTGCCGGCACCTGCAAGCATCAAAACTGGGCCATCTATTGTGAGAACGGCATCACGTTGAGGCGCGTTGAGCATCGCCATATAAGGCGGCACATTATCATCTGGAGTGTCCAGTTGGTCAAAAACCTCCATGTCGGAATTAGGATCATGCATGGTTGAACATTTATGGAACATTGCCCCATCGGGCAAGCCCTAACCGACAGTTGCACCAGCTATTTTTGGCCGCAATATATGCAACATGGCTTTGCCGACTTTGCGCTCAGCATCTTTTTCGAAATCAATATTCTCGACATTCTCATCGCGCCCAGTCTCCATAGCGATCCAAGTCGATGGCGCAAACCACCCCAGCCGGTTTAGTTTATCAAGAGCAACCGCGCCGGCATTGCTGCCATAAGGCGGGTCCATAAGAACCAGATCAGCAGTTTTGACAGCAGTACCTATCGACATGACAGATGCCATGCGGACAGTCGCTTTTCCTTCGGCGCCCAGATGCGCAATATTGGCTTCTAGCTGTTTAACAGCCGCGCGGTCCTGCTCTACAAAATAGCAATGCTTCGCGCCGCGTGAGAGAGCTTCTAACCCCAATGCCCCTGTACCAGCAAATAGATCGAGAATTTCCAGATCTTCAAAGCTACCCAATCGACTGGTAAGCATGGAAAATAAGGTTTCACGCGTGCGGTCTGCGGTGGGGCGTGTGATGTCAGTACCCTTTGGTGCGCTGATACGGCGGCCGCGATATTCTCCTGAAATGATGCGCATGGCTATTTCTTTTCAGCCTTTTCAAAGCGTTTGCGGAAATTGACCAGATCAATTTTCCGGACAGTGGCCACTTCACCCTTGGCAAGATCATCAAGGTAAAATGGGCCATATGATGTGCGTATCAATCGGGAAACCTGAAGGCCGAGATGTTCAAGAACACGGCGCACTTCGCGGTTCTTGCCCTCTTTCAATGTCAGTTCCACCCATTGGTTTTTGCCTGTTCGGCGTTCTAAATTGGCATCAATCCGCCCATAGCGAACACCCTCAATCACTGTTCCAGAGATGAGATCTTCCAACTGGCTTTGGCTGACATCGCCAAAAGTGCGTGCGCGATATGTGCGGGGAATACCGGATGCTGGCAATTCCATCTGCCGTTTGAATGCGCCATCATTGGTTAGCAGTAATAAACCTTCGGTATTGAGATCCAATCGGCCGATGGGCATGACACGCGGCAAATCGGCACCAGTATTTTTGAACACATCATAAATGGTCGTTCGCCCGCTAAAGTCGCGTTCCGCGGTGAGTGCGCCGACTGGCTTGTGAAAACGCCATAGCTTGGTTGGTTCTGGCTGTTTTACCATTTTGCCATCAACGGTGATGCCATGCAGGCTGTGCAATAATGTCGCTGGTGTGGTTATCGTCTCGCCATCTTTGGCAATGCGTCCATCGGCGATCATCCGCTCAACCTCACGGCGGGAAGCGACCCCGGAGCGTGCCAGCAATTTGGCAATGCGATCACCTTTTGCAGGTGCCTCAGTTTCTTGGGCACCGGACATGTTATCGGATTGGTTATCGCCTAGCGGATCGAAAGCAGGGGAGGTTTTTTTGGGCATGGGCAGCCTATAGCAAGCTGATAACAAAACGACAGCCGGAAACTGCTCAAAAATCATTGTTGTGATAATGCAACAGTTTCTGTCTATCACGATTATTCGCAATGGTCTTGTAACTCTTTGACCAAGCAAATCGTACTATAAGTAATAAAGTAATTTTGATGTCGAGATAAAATATGCGTTTAATGGGTTTTTCATTGTTAGCGGTTGGCACTCTGGGTGTTGGCTTCATGGCTTTTCAAGCAATGGATAGCGATGCTGCTCAAAAGAATACATCATTCGACAATATGGATCGTGCTGTTGTAGCGGAGCTTTTCACTAGTCAGGGCTGCTCATCATGTCCGCCGGCGGATGCCGTAGCGGCGCATTTGGCTAAGAATGAAAAAGTAATTTTGATCAGCCGCCCGGTCACCTATTGGGACCGTCTAGGCTGGAAAGATACTCTGGCGCGGGAAGAGAATACCGAACTGCAACGCGAATATGCGCGTAAAGATTTTGCTAATGCGGGTGTATATACGCCGCAAATGGTGATTAACGGGCACCGCGCTGCCATCGGTTCGCGCGAATATCAAGTGCGCGATATTATCATGTCGGAACTGAAGAAAAGCAGTGCGGCTGATTTGAACGTTGTCAAAAATGATCAGGGTGGTTTCACTTTGACTTTGGATGGCTCCAGTGATGAACGTGCGTCCGTCACACTTGTTGCATTGGATAGCTCTGAAACAGTGCAGGTTGGCCGCGGTGAAAATCGGGGACGAAAATTGACCTATACAAATGTTCTGCGCCATGAAAACGTCATCGGCACTTGGAATGGCGGTAAAGCGCAATATACCGTGACGGCCGCTGACATGCAGATTGCAGATGCTGACCGCTATGCAGTGATCGTCCAGCAAGCAGGCGCAGGGGATATTGTTGCAGCAAGCTATTTGTGACAGTTTATTGCTCAGCTTATCACGGCTCTAAACATTTGTTTGGGCACTCCATATTAACCAATCCCTTATTGCGTCTTTGACAATGCAATGCCATGACACGCCTTTGCAAAGGGCGGGTAATATATGACGGCAATGCGTAATCCAGATTGGCGAAAAAGACTTCCTATAGGGTTGCAGCCCTATTTTCAAAAGTCAGCTATTGCTGCACTTTTGCTAGGCGTCTCTTCTGGCTTTCCTTTTGCCATGATTGCAGCAACACTCACTACGCGGCTTGCCCAATCTGGCATTGAAAAGTCGACTGTTACGCTGTTTGCACTGACGTTTCTTGCTTACAATTTCAAATGGATATGGGCACCGATTGTCGATGTTGTAAAACTACCGATAATCGGGCGTCTGGGGCAGCGTGTTTCTTGGCTGATTTTTGTCGCCATATTGGTTGCTTTTTCGATAATTGTGTTGGGCACCCTAGACCCTAAAGCGGATATTGCATCGGTTGCTATTGCGGCGATTTGTGTCGGTATTGCCGGCGCAACCTTTGATATTGTTATCGATGCCTATCGCATTGAGCTGCTGAAACCGGAAGAATTGGGTGTAGGCTCTGGAATGTCGCAATATGGATGGCGCATGGGCGCCGCCGGTGCTGGGTCTTTAGCCTTGGTAGTGGCGGCGCGTTCGGATTGGGCAACAGCCTATTATGCCTGTGCCTGCTTTTCTTTGTTCGCGGTATTTACCGGGCTATGGATGGGAGAGCCGTCACGGCGCAAAGAACCGCAAAAACTTACAAATCCCCTGCAGGCAGCCATTGCTTATGTTAGCCCGCTTATAGAGTTTTTCAAAAGATCAGGCGCAGTTGTCGTGCTGATTTTTGTGCTGGTCCACAAAATTGGAGATACGCTCGCCAATCTGACCTTCCGTTTGTTATTTGAGGATCTGGGCTTCACCAATGATGAAGTTGCATTTTATGATGTCGGCTTGGGCTTTATTGCTTTGTTGGTTGGCATATTTATCGGCGGTATTATCTACGCGCGTTTTGGCATGAAAAAGGCCGTGATGCTAAGTCTAATATTGATGATGGTTAGCAATTTGTCCTTTGCTGGACTTGCTGCAATTGGGCATAATAATTGGGCGATGGCAGGGGCTATCGGTTTTGAGAATTTTGCCAGCGGCATTGGTGGTGTCGCCGTTGTCGCCTATATTTCTGCGCTTTGTAATTTGCAGTTTACGGCGACACAATTTGCATTGCTTTCTGCTGCGGCCAGTATCATCGGGCGCTTCTTGACCGGCACTACCGCAGGGCAGTTGATTGAAAGCTTTGGCTTTGTGAATTTCTATCTGCTGACGACTTTGGCAGCTCTGCCAGGGTGCATCATTTTCTGGCTGATGATCCGTTCTGGATTGGTCGATAGATCGCTTGGTGATGTCGGCAGTAAAGATGGTGAGCAAGAAGCGGACATCTTCGCTTAGCGGTTAGCGCTTAAAAAAATTACTCGGGTTCTTGCTCATTTGCGGCCAGAACTTCGCCTGCGAGATAAAGCGAACCTGCGATCAGGATGGTGTTAGGGCCATGTTTTGAGAGTGCTTCCACAGCGTCTGCTATAGTTTCTGCGCGGGTAAACGGGATCGATGTTTTTGCGAGATAAGAGCTAAAGCGCTCACCTGTATGGCTGTCATGACCAGGAACGGGCAGGGCAGTAACGCTCGCCAATTTGGGGAGCAGGGGGCGAATAATTGCTGCTGGATCTTTATTGGATAGCATGGCGATTATCAGATGGAGTGAAGCATCGGGCAGAGTTGAGAAATGCGCGGCCAAAACCTCGCCAGCCAAGGGATTATGCCCGCCATCCAGCCAAAAATCGGCGTCGGGAATTGTAATGGTTACGGGGCCATTGCCAAGCTTTTGCAGTCGCGCGGGCCATTTGACCCAGCCCATAGCGGCAGATAAGGCTGCATCGGTGATCCTAATGGCATCTTGATGGCGCAGCATGGCAATCGCCAGAGCAGCATTATCTGCTTGAAAATCACCTGCAAGGCCGGGCATGGGAAGCGTCAACCGACCTTTGCTATCACGATAATGCAGTTTGTTTTCATAGATCCCGGCATCCCAGCCTTCTCCGCGATCAACCATCATCGCACCATTGCGCATGGCTTGTTTGGCTATCTCCAATTGCATGTCCGCCGTATATTTTTGCGTAACCAGTGGTACGCCAGATTTGGCTATGCCTGATTTTTCATAGGCAATACGCGGCAGAGGAGCGGATGGTATATCCGGATTATCGGGTTCATCGGAGAGCAAAAAGGCTTCATGATCCAGCCCCAAATGCGCAATACCGCAAATGGCAGGGGCTGGTATCACATTGGTCGCATCAAGCCTTCCGCCCAGACCGACTTCGATGATGCAGGCATCTGCAGACACACGAGAAAAAGCCAGAAATGCCGCAGCCGTAGTGACTTCAAAAAAGCTGGCTGCCAGATCATCAGCAACATCATTCACCTCAGCCAATATGGCGGCGAGCATATCATCATCTATTAAAGCCCCGGCTACCCGGATACGCTCATTAAAGCGCACCAGATGCGGACTGGTATAGACATGGGCTTTCAGGCCTGATGCTTCTATTGCGGCGCGCAAAAAGGCACAGGTTGAGCCTTTGCCATTGGTACCGGCAACATGAAAAACAGGTGGCAGATTATGGTGAGGATTGCCGAGCCGTTGCAGCAAAACCTCTATACGCTCAAGGCCCAAGACATCGCGGCCTGGCGAGCGCATGGTCAAGCGGTCAAGCTGGTACTGGACATCGGGGTGAGAAGATCGCGCACCATCAGCCATGGGTTTTGGGGCCTATCTGTCCAGCAATGATATTAACGGGCCTGATCAGGCGACCGCTTTTGGTGCCAATGTATAGTCAATAATATGCGATAGTTGCTCGCGCATTTTATGGCGATGCACCACCATATCGATCATGCCGTGTTCGAGCAGATATTCCGCACGCTGAAAACCTTCAGGCAGTTTTTCGCGGATCGTTTGCTCGATCACACGCTGCCCGGCAAAGCCGATAAGAGCGCCTGGTTCAGCAATTTGCACATCACCCAGCATGGCATAGCTGGCCGTCACGCCGCCAGTTGTCGGGTCGGTTAGTACCACAATATAGGGCAGGCCAGCCGCTTTCATTCGTTGAATAGCGACTGTCGCTCTGGGCATTTGCATCAAAGACAAAATACCTTCCTGCATGCGCGCTCCGCCAGCAGCTGTGAATAAGATATAGGCCGATTTGGTCGCGATTGCGGCCTCTGTGCCCGCAACAAAGGCATTGCCTACGGCCATGCCCATAGAGCCGCCCATAAATGCGAAATCCTGCACGCCGATAACGGCATTTTGATTGTCTATCGTGCCCCGAGCATTGGTAAGAGCATCGGGGAACTCATTAGCGCTGCGTGCCGCCTTTATGCGGTCGGTATAACGTTTGCTGTCGCGGAATTTCAGCGGATCTTCTTTGGCAGCGGGACTATCCAATATCTCCCAGCTATCCTGATCAAAAAGCGCCTCAAAACGGGTCCGCGCACCAATACGGCCATGATGCTCACAGCGAGGGCACACGCTTTGATTGTCCTGATATTCCTGCAAGAATATCATTTCTTCGCACGATTTGCATTTTAGCCAAAGCGTATCGGCAGTTTCGCGTTTCGCTGCGAAGGGCAACGAATTTCTTACCCGGCTGAACCAGCTCATAATCTCACCTTGTTAGTTACGCGCGTTTTTGATCGCAGTTGCAAGCGACGATACATAATCCTTAACATGGTCCGCTGCAATGGCGCCATGCTTAGCGATAATTTCAATGATTGTAGAACCGACGACAACACCATCGGCGACTTTGGCTATAGCGCTTGCTTGCTCCGGCGTGCGTACACCAAAACCGACAGCAATCGGTAATGCGGTCGCAGCTTTCAGCTTGTTGACAGCCTCTTCAATAGAGGCGGTTGCTGCCTGCTGTTTGCCGGTAATGCCAGCGACAGAGACATAATAGACAAAACCGCTGGAACCGTTGAGCACTGTGGGCAGACGCGCCTGATCCGTGGTAGGGGTTGCTAAGCGTATTGGTGCAATCCCTTTGTTGCGCAGGGCAGGGCCAAGAGCGGCATCCTCTTCCGGTGGAACGTCCACGCAGATTATACCATCAACACCCGCCTGTTCGCATTGACCGGCAAACCAATCGGGCCCGCGATGCAGCATCGGGTTGGCATATCCCATAAGAATCAGAGGCACATTTGGATGACGTGCGCGAAAGTCTGCGGCGATACGGAATATGTCGGCGGTTTTCGTTCCGGCACCAAGGCTGCGCAAATTGGCCTTTTGGATGGCAGGGCCATCGGCCATAGGATCAGTAAAAGGCATGCCAAGCTCAATGACATCAGCGCCGCCTTCCACCAGCGCGTCCAGCAGTGCAGGGGTCGCATCGGGATGAGGGTCACCCGCAGTGATAAAGCAAACTAGGGCTGCGCGATCAGAAGGAAAGGCATTTGTAAGACGGGTCATGCTGTCCTCATATTAGTAAGGGATAGACCATTAGACATGGTGGCTATAGTCACATCGTCACTCCCAATGCCTCTGCAACGGTGAAAATGTCTTTGTCACCTCGGCCGCACAGATTTGCCAGGATGATCTGGTCACGGTCCATAGATCTGGCGCGTTCTACAACCTTGGCGATGGCGTGGCTGGGTTCCAATGCAGGGATGATGCCTTCGCAGCGGCAAAGCTGTTTAAAGGCTTCTAAGGCTTCCTCATCGGTGCAACTATCATATTCCACACGGCCTATATCTTTTAACCAGCTATGCTCTGGTCCGATGCCGGGATAGTCCAAACCGGCACTGATAGAATGCGCCTCATCAATCTGGCCATCTTCGTCTTGCAGCAAATAAGTTTTGTTACCATGCAAAACACCTGGTGAACCGCCGGTTAGCGATGCTGCATGTAGCTTATCCAAGCCCTGGCCTCCGGCCTCTACACCCAGCATTTTGACCTCCGCATCATCCAAGAAGGGGTGGAACAAACCCAGCGCATTGGAACCGCCGCCAATACAGGCGATCAGCAGGTCAGGCAGACGGTTGATGCGGTCGAGCATTTGCGCACGCGCCTCTTTGCCTATCACGCTTTGAAAATCGCGAACCAGTTCAGGATAAGGGTGCGGGCCAGCCGCCGTGCCAATAATATAAAATGTGTTATGTACATTGGCGACCCAGTCACGCAGCGCTTCATTCATCGCGTCTTTCAATGTCGCGGAGCCACTGGTTACGGGGATGACTTCTGCGCCGAGCAATTTCATGCGGAAGATATTGGGTTTTTGCCGTTCAATATCTGTGGCGCCCATATAAATGACGCATGGCAGCCCGAAGCGTGCGCAAACTGTTGCCGTTGCGACACCATGCTGACCTGCACCAGTCTCAGCAATAATGCGCTTTTTGCCCATACGTTTGGCGAGCAGAATCTGGCCAATGCAATTGTTGATTTTGTGTGCGCCAGTATGATTCAATTCATCGCGCTTGAACCAGATTTGTGCGCCTTTGCCCTCAGCACAATCCTTACGGACATCCTCGGTTAGACCTTCCGCATAATAAAGCGGGGAAGGGCGACCAACATAATTGGCGAGCAAATCGTCAAATTCGCGAGCAAATTCAGGGTCGCCCTGCGCAGCGCGATATTCACGCTCTAGGTCAAGGATTAAAGGCATCAATGTTTCGGCGACATAGCGCCCGCCAAATTCACCAAAATGGCCGTGATTATCCGGCTGATTACGGAAACTATTGGGGCGATCATTCATATTTGAAAAAATCCATTTATACCAAGAAAATGCCGGTACGCTCTATTGTCTAAGGTGCGCTTTGACAGGGTTTTTGGAGCTAGGGAGACACCTTGTTCATTGTTTTTACCGCTTGGCAAAAGGCAGCGATCTTGTCTACATTTTTCACGCCTGGTTCGTCCTCTACGCCAGAAGAGACATCGACCAAAGGTGCATTTGTAGCATTGATGGCATCAACAACATTGCCCGGAGTTAGACCACCTGCCAGACCCCAAGCATAATCCGGGGCAAAGTCTGCAAATATCGGCCAATTGCCAATGGCCCCATTTCCACCGGGCAATGCGGAATTGGCGGGTGGCGGTGTGTCGAACAAAATACGTGAGACGCGGGGCGCAAAAGGCGCTGCCTTATTCAGTGAGCGCGGTGTTATGGCTGGCAAGGCCTTCCAAAATTCCAAATGGGTTTCTTCGTGCCATGTTGCGATATCTTCTGCCGTTTCATGGCCATGTAATTGCACAATGATTTGGCCGAAATCGTCACGAATCTGCCGTAGTATTTCAAGATCAGGATTAACGAGCAGGATCACCGCATGAACACTATCTGGCAGTGATTGAGCCAAGCGTAATGCGCGTGGTAGAGAGAGGTGGCGCGGGCTTTTGGGGAAATGGACCAAACCGACATAATCTGCACCGGCATCGACGGCGGCTTGCAAAGTCCTGTCTGTCGAAAGACCGCAAATTTTGATGGCGCTGCCTGTCACTTTTAAAGCGTTCCCTCAATGGCGCGCGCAGCGGCTACAGGATCTTCAGCGCGTGCTATGGGGCGGCCAATGACCAATATGGATGCACCTTTATCACGTGCTTCGCGCGGCGTAACGGCGCGTTTTTGATCACCCATTGCGGAGCCTGCAGGGCGCAGGCCAGGCACAACAAAATACCCTTTTTTCCATTGGCTATGTACTGCACCAACCTCTTGACCAGAACAGACGATACCATCCAGACCGGATTTTTCGGCTAGTTCCGCAAGGCGTAACACTTGGTCCCGTGGTTCGCCATTATAGCCAATTTGCGTTATATCGCGCTGGTCTAGGCTCGTGAGCAAAGTAACGGCGACCACCTTTGTATTTGCCCCTGCGGCCGCTTTTGCATCCTCCATCATGGCCCGCCCACCAGCGGCATGAACAGTAACAATTGCCGGTTCTAGTACGTGGATGGCTTGCATCGCGGCGGCAACTGTATTGGGGATGTCGTGCAGTTTAAGATCAAGAAATATTGGCAGGCCAAGATGGGATATTTCATGCACACCATGATGGCCATGCGCACAGAAGAACTCTAAGCCCAGCTTTACTCCGCCAATATGATCGCGCACCTTTTTTACCAGAGAAAGCGATTTATCAAGATCGGGGATATCAAGGGCGAGGTAAACCGGATTGCTCATGAAAATGTCCCTTAAAGGTTAGTCGGCTGTAAGCGGAGTATTATCCTCTTGAGCAGCAGGCGGTGTTGGCTTGGTTTCGGGCTTTTTATCAGAACTGTTGGGCACAACCAATTTGGTACGGCTTTCGAGCGAATCAATGCGTCTTTTCATGCGCCAGCGGCCCGTACGATAGACCAGCCACATGGGCAGAAATCCAAGCAGAAACGAACCAATGACCAATATCGGCAATTTGGTGTCGAGCAATGTCTGATCCCAGATTAGAACCGTGACATTGACCCAATTATTATAGGAAAAGGCCACCAGCAAAACGGCAAGAAGCACCCAGAATAAGGTTTTGATGAACTGCATATGCTTCTCCTACCCCAATAGTGACAGCAACATAGCTGTCTCATCCAGTCTTGGCCAGACTATGATTATGCGCTGAACACCCGCTCAAAGATCGTATCGACATGTTTAAAATGATAATCCAGATTGAAACGGTCGCGAATTTCCTGTTCGGAAAGGGCATTGGTGACTTCTTCATCGGCCAGCAAAAGGTCGAGCAATGATAATGCGCCATCACTTTCCCATACCTTCATCGCGTTGCGCTGTACAAGACGATAGGCATCTTCACGGCTGACACCAGCTTGTGTCAGAGCAAGCAAAACACGCTGCGAATGAACAAGGCCTCCCATACGATCCAGATTCTTCTGCATACGTTCTGGATAGATCAGCAATTTATCGACAACGCCTGTCAGACGCCGCAATGCAAAATCGAGCGTGATTGTCGCATCAGGGCCAATGAAGCGTTCAACCGAGCTATGGGAGATATCACGTTCGTGCCACAGAGCGACATTTTCCATAGCAGGAACTGCCGCCCCGCGGACCACACGGGCAAGGCCTGTGAGATTCTCCGTCAATATCGGGTTGCGCTTATGCGGCATCGCGCTGGAGCCTTTTTGGCCTGGTGAAAAATATTCTTCTGCCTCTAGCACCTCAGTGCGCTGTAAGTGGCGAACTTCTGTTGCCAGTCTTTCAATAGAAGAGGCGATAACTCCTAGGACTGCAAAATATTGGGCGTGGCGATCACGGGGAATAACCTGTGTGGATACAGGTTCGACTGAAAGGCCAAGCTGGTCAGCAACATATTCCTCAATTTGCGGGTCGATATTGGCAAAAGTACCAACAGCACCGCTAATTGAGCAGGTTGCAATTTCTGCCCGCGCTGCAATCAGACGGTCACGATTGCGCGCAAACTCTGCATAGGCTTGGGCCAATTTCAAACCAAATGTCGTGGGTTCAGCGTGGATACCATGGCTGCGGCCGATGGTGGGGGTGTAACGATGCTCTTCTGCTCTGCGCTTAATCGCACCGAGCAAATTATCCATATCAGCAAGCAGCAAATCGCTGGCTTGTGTCAGTTGCACAGCCAAGCATGTGTCCAGCACATCAGAGCTGGTCATACCTTGGTGCATAAATCGCGCCTGATCGCCAACCTGCTCTGCCACCCAGGTTAGAAATGCAATGACATCATGTTTGGTAACAGCTTCGATCGCGTCAATTGCTGGTACATCAATTTGCGGTTCGGTGGCCCACCAGTCCCATAATGCTTTTGCAGCGCTTTGCGGAACCACACCCTTATCTGCCAAAGCCTGAGTGGCATGAGCCTCTATCAGAAACCAGATGCGAAACCTGTTTTCCGGTTCCCAAATTGCGGTCATATCGGGGTGGGCATAACGAGGGACCATATTGGCGATTCCTTAAATTGGCAAAATTCCTGACGTGCTGCGGCGGCTAGCAGGAAGAAACCGTGATCGCAATTGCCTGATCCTGTTCTATAAACATTTATGGGGAGGATGTCAGGATTCGTAGCCTAGCTATGCCATGACTAGAATGAATCTACATCTTAAATTCCCGATTAAGATGAGAGAGGATAATTTGTGGAAGACGTTATCAAAGCCGATTTTCTGTCTAAGAACCCCGCTCTTCGGGTCGCAGGACGTGTCTGGATCAAAGGCTTTAAAGCAGCCATTTCCCTTAGCAGACCATTTTGGGACTTTCTTGCACGGTTCGTCTTGGCACAGGCTTTACTGGCGTCCGCTTTTGTTAAATTAAGCGATTGGCAAACTGCGATTGCGCTTGCGACCTTTGAATATCCCGTACCATTTATGTCACCAGTAATGACGGCGCAAACTGGCCTGGCCATAGAATTGATAGGCGGGATTTTGTTGTTGCTGGGGCTAATGACACGCGGGGCATCTTTAGCGATCGCCATATTGTTGGCCGTCAGCCAATATTATTATATCCCCACTGACTATAATCTCTTCGCCATTGCACTGCTTTCATGGTTTTTTGTGTATGGCGCAGGCGCGTTTTCAATAGACAGGGTCATTGGCAAAGGCGTTGCAGATAGCGCGCTTCCTCTTGCGGCACCGCTCTATGCTTTCGGCCAAATGATGACCGTTTATTTATCACCTTGGTTGTTATTTGTCTTTCGTCTTTGGTTGGCAATTACAATGCTGATTTCTGCCGAGATATTACCAGGCTTTGCCAATGCTATGCTTTACCCATCAGGGTCTTTTGCGCCCATTTTGCCAGCCATATTGATCGGCTTCGCTGCGTTTGCATTCTTGGGTATTGCAGGGAGTGTTTTTGCAGTTACCTTGGCATTATTGCTGACGGGAACGGACTTTATGGGGTTCAATCCGTCACTGACATTCGCCAGTATTTTGATGGTTCTGGTTTTTCTCTTCCACGGCAGCGGTCAAATTTCTGTTGATCGGGTGATTGGCCATTGGCTTGAACGCAATTTGTTGTTCGACAGGAAACATAATGCTGTGCCGGATAGCTGGCCACATATTGTGATAATTGGCGGCGGCTTTGGCGGCCTTTCATGCGCTATGAAGTTAAAAGACATGCCGGTTAGGATAACGCTGATCGATCGTAACAATTTTCATCTTTTCCAACCATTATTATATCAAGTCGCAACTGCTGGCCTCTCGCCCTCAGATGTTGCGATACCTATTCGCAGCCTGTTCAGGAATGATCGTAATGTTAGGATTTTGCTGGGTGAGGTGAGCGCTATTGATAGAGGTACGCAAACAGTTACCTATAATGGCGGCTCTACCAGCTATGACCATCTGGTTGTGGCAACTGGCGCAACGCATAGCTATTTTGGCAAAGATGAATGGGCACCATTTGCACCCGGATTAAAACGTGTTGAAGACGCGATTAATGTGCGAGGCCAAGTGTTGCGCGCCTTTGAGGAGGCAGAGGCCTCAAACGACCCCGAACAAGTCAAACGCTTGCTGACCTTTGTGATTGTTGGCGGTGGTCCGACAGGTGTTGAACTGGCGGGAGCCATTGCTGAACTCGCTCGCTTCGGTTTGGCCGATGAATATCGCAATTTTGACCCTGCCAATGCGCGCGTAATTTTGGTGCAATCAGGCCCGCGGGTTTTGCTGCCATTTCCTGAAAGCCTCTCGGAAAATGCGGCACAATCGCTGCGTGATCTGGGTGTAGAGCTGCTCTTGGGTGGGCGAGTCACAGATATTCAGGATGGATATGTGCAGGTTGGTGAAGACCGTATTGAGACAGAAACCGTTCTTTGGGCGGCGGGTGTTGCGGCATCACCTGCGGGCAAATGGTTGAATGTGGAAACGGACCGGGCAGGGCGCGTGCCCACTGACGAATATTGCCGATTGCAAGATAATCCCAACATTTATGTGATTGGGGATACTGCTTCCACTAATGCTTGGGACGGTAATGCTGTTCCAGGTTTAGCGCCCGCTGCGAAGCAGGCCGGTCTTTATGTTGCGTCTGCACTTAGGCAGCAGCTTTCCGGTCAAGGCTTACCGCCAGCCTATCGTTATAAGCACCAAGGCAATTTGGCGACGATAGGCCGTAAGGCGGCCGTTGCTGATTTTGGCAAGGTGAAGTTTTCAGGCACATTGGCCTGGTGGTTCTGGGGCATTGTCCATGTCGGTTTTTTGGTCGGTGTGCGTAACCGCGCTACCGTATTGATAAACTGGATATGGAATTATTTCACGCTCAGAATGGGAATCAGGCTCATTACCAATGACGAGCAGAAGTAGGCAGAAAGGGACAGGGCCTAGATCAGCCCTTTTGCCTTGAAACTCAGATGGCCTGTACGGCCGATAATAATATGGTCATGCACTGTAATATTGAGGCGGCGCCCAGCCTCGGCAATGTCGCGTGTAATGGCAATGTCCTGTTTGCTGGGGCTAGGGTCGCCGCTTGGATGGTTGTGCACTAAGATGAGCGATACTGCGCCAAGCTCCAACGCTCTGTGAATAACCTGACGTGTGTAAATGGCAGTCTCATTTACGGATCCATCGCCAAAATTCTCATCACTGATCAAAATGTTGCGACTGTTCAAAAACAGGATGCGGACACGCTCTATGGTCAAATGTGCCATGTCACCATGCAGGTAATCCAGCAATGATTGCCATGATCCGATAATCGGTTTTTGCATGACGGGTTCGCGCAACAGCCGTAATGCGGCGACTTGAGATATCTTCAATGCGGCAACGCTGGTTTCACCCAGACCATCAAAACGCAATAATGCTTGGGCATCGGCGGTTAAAATCCCTGCCAAACTGCCAAAATGGGCCAGCAATGCCTTAGCCAGCGGTTTTGTGTCCCGTCTGGGGATCGCTAATGCCAAGAGATATTCAATAATCTCATGGTCAAGTAAGGCTTCGGTATCTTTGCGCAAAAAGCGCTTTCTCAATCGTGCTCGGTGCCCGGCTTTATCCTTATCATTGCCTGTAGCCACGTGTTTCTCTGTGCGCGATGTCATTTCCCCTGATGGATGAAACAGCTGGTCCATTTGCGCTGTCTCATTGGGAGCGATGGGTGCAGAGCTATTATCGTGTTGATTATCGCTCATGGTCCAATCTTACCCTCCCTACATATTTGCTGTAAAAATTAGCATAGCAGTTTAGAGCTTCAATATCTATTTGGCTTAGGTTCATAGCCAATTGCTTATCATCCGCATTTGCCCCAAAAGACATTATGCCCCCGCCAAGTAACACTGAAACAGCAGATGAGAATGATGCGCGACCATTTTGGAAGCGCAAATGGTTTGCTATTGTCTTGGTTTCTCTTGTGGTTCTGGCTGTTGTCATATTGATAGCTTGGACACAGCGTTTGGTGATTGCAGACCGATATGTGCAGGAATATCTTGATGATCTGGGGGTTGATGCAAGTTATGAGATTGTCGACCTTGGCGTTAAACGCCAGCATTTACGCAATATACGCATAGGTGACCCGCAACAACCGGATCTGGTTATTGACGATCTGATTGTCATTACCGTTCCCCAATTATCCGGCATATTGGTTGATGAAATAAGGGTCAAAGGTGTGCGCCTATTTGGCGAATGGCGCGATGACCGTTTGCATTTCGGTGTGCTTGACCAATTTATCTACACAGATTCTGATGCACCGCTCGCGCTGCCTGATTTGACAGTTGCTATTGATAATGCACGAGCAAAAATAGGAACGCCTTATGGTGCCGTTGGGCTTTCTGCCAGAGGTGAGGGCCATTTGCTGGATGGTTTTGAAGGTGATGTTGCTCTTATCGCAAAAAATCTGGATTTTGATAGCTGTAAGCTCGCCAGGCCCAGTGCCTATTTGTCGATTTCCATCGATTCACTGCAACCCAGAATAACTGGCCCTTTGCGCTTCAATGGTCTGGATTGCCCGGCATTAGCCTCGGGTTCGGCTGATAGTGGCCTGCAAACAGATATTGTAATCGCTCGTGATCTTGATGCTGCAGAACTTTCCTTGGTGGGTGAACTGAACAAGGCATTTTACCGCCTTGATAATAAACAGAGCATTCAAGGCAACCGTATTAGAATTGCTACTAAAGGTGATATTGATGCAGCGTCATTTGATGGTGAGGCTGAAGTGAATATTACTGCATTATCATCGCCATGGGCAGATGCCGGCAGCGCTAAGCTGGATGTTGCCATGACGGATGAACTGCCATTTGCTTCCCTAGGCGATCTTTCATCTTTGTCGCTTGCTTACCGACTGAGCGCAGACAATGTCGCAACAAAGCGAAGTTGGCGCAATGTACTTGCAAGCTATGGTGAAGGTCTTGAAGCAACGCCCATTGGTCCGCTTTGGGCAAAGATTTTGCCAGTTTTGGAACGCAGCGCAGCTTCGTCTAGGCTATCGGCATCTGGCAATGTTGATAATAGCATTATCACTGCTGACAGCGCGACATT